>NZ_JBKEUE010000001.1:0-1384423 GCF_056356435.1 Bifidobacterium sp. LH_512 | reverse complement strand
CCGGTCCCATTCCGAACCCGGAAGCTAAGACCTGGCACGGCGATGGTACTGCACCCGGGAGGGTGTGGGAGAGTAGCACGCCGCCGCATTCATCGTTAGGGGGAGGCCCCGTGGCTCACGCCACGGGGCCTTTCCCGTTACCGGGCTCTTTCCCGGTCCCCGGAAACCGTCACGACGGTACCGGTGCCCGGTGTGACGGTTCAGGGTCCCGTCCGGCGCCTGTTCCGTCATGACCGGACTGTTGCGACGTTCCCATGGCTTCCGGCACCAACATCAGTACCGAGATAACGTGTTGGAATGTCCTACCGTTGTTGCTGCCAGGCTTCGAGAAGCATGCGATTACGGTCGGTATTGACGTCGAAGGTGTCGTCGAGACGTTCCCGGTAGATCTCGCACAATTCATCACGACGATTCTGCATTTCATAAATGGCCTCGCGAAGGCTTTCCCATTCGTACGGCACCAATTCCTCAGGAAACATCAGCGTCGCCTGATTGGGGCTATCACGCTCCACCAAATCAATGAAGTCAAGCAAGTCGTCCCAACGTTCGGCTGCCCACAATCGGGCGGCATACGCATCCGCAAGAGGCTCGGTTGTATGGTGCTCAAACAGGAAACGATCGGCTCCAGCGGCGTCGCCGCTCACACGCATCAAATCGTGACGCAAAAATTGGATTGACCGTTCAAACTGTGTCCTCACGCTTTCCGCGACTGCACGTGGATCCTCCAACATGTCGCCCGCTGCGGAATCGGCATTCAAGTCTGCATTCAAATCTGCGCTCAAGTCAGGCATAGGCCCAATCATTGCAGCCAATTCTTCATCTGAAATATTCATTACGGCGCCGCTGCCAACGTTGCCAGCATCATCGCCCGCAAGGCCGCCAAAAGCGGGGTCGGCAAGCAGTGCATCCATCGTCGCAAGCGCCTTATTCAACGCATCATATGCGAACATGCTCGTATCATCCCATTGCGCAAACGACAGACAGCACGACAGCAATTCGATCATCTGCATCGGATTGAGGCGGAAATCCTCATTGCAGGCAACCTGTGTGATCGTGCGTAATGCGGCCTCGCCGGTCATCGGATCCGCATGACAGGCCACTGAATCCAAGTACAGACGCGTGTTTTGAATCAGTTCTTTCAAATAATCGAAGCCCTCATTGTCGCGGTCGGCGACATTACCAACGAATTTCGCGGTCAAGGCAATGGCCGTCGCCAAATTTGCGGCCGCTTCCGTCCAACGCGTGCTCATCAGCGCATTGCCGACGACGGCGTCCACGCCGGATAACGCCTGTGAATCCATATGAAATGTCGGCATGTCGATACGCGGCATTTCCACGCCGTCTTCGGTTCGTACAGCCGTCGGCACAATGGACGTCATCGAATCGAAATACCATTGCATGGGCAGACGAATCACCATTTCGGCATCGTGCGGGGAAGCAACAGGCATGTCCTGCCGGTCTGCGTTCGTCTGTTCGGATGTTTCGCGAATCAGATGATGCCATAGGAACGTCGGACCATCGAATTCACAGGATGCCAGCCAGCCATTATTGATGAAATCATTCAAATCATCGAATTCTTGGCGCAGATTCACATGTTGCATATTGTCTGTCATGAGGTTCCCGACTGATTGTGAAATTGATGGCTGTGGATTGATGCTTCTGTCGATATTTCGGATGTCTCCAACATCATTGCGGATTCATTGTATACGTGGATGCATATATGCCATATACGCCGGCAGGGGATTGCGAATACGCAAATACAGAGCGGCCTCATGACGGTGAACCATCGGAACCGTCATGAGGCCGCTCTGTCCGGGGCGTCGATCCGAGGATCCGGGAACCGCGCATCTGCGAATCCCGGAATTCGCGATCACTCGAACGGGTAACGCATGCCCCAGGTGTCGCGAATCGAATCCATCAGACGCATAATGCGCATCGTGTCGGCATGAGGCATCTCTTCGCATTCAAGACGGCCATCAAGAATCGCGTTCGCAGCGGAGGCGACTTCATATTCGTAGCCGGTCAGCTGTTCCGGCACATCGTAATGTGCGACGACCTGATGATTGACGTCATACACGTCAATCGCTTCGACGTTATTGATGTTCTGGCAGGCGATATAGCCCTTCGGACCGTAAATAAAGCCGTAACGGTCCGATGCGTTCATCATCGAGCTGTAAGCGACGGCGGTCGTGCCGTCCTCATAGTAGAACGTCATGTTGTTCTGCGCGTCCACGCCGGTTTCATACGGAATCATTGACGTTGCGAAATGGTCGAGCTTGCGGTTTTCCAACACCATGTCGATGAAATTGATCGGGTACACGCCGACGTCAAGCAGAGCGCCGCCAGCCAGCTCAGGATCATACATGCGCTGCTTCTTCCACACCGGATAGCACAGATTTGCGTTAACGGCCTGGACTTCGCCGATCACGCCGGAAGCGACAAGATCGTTGATTATCCTGCGCGACGGCATATAACGCGTCCAAATGGCCTCGGTGCACAACAAACCGGTTTCATGCGCGACCTTCAGCAGCTCTTCGGCCTGCTTGGCGTTACCGGTGAACGATTTCTCAACCAGAACATTCTTGCCGGCCTTCAAGCAGGCGATGCCTTGTTCGGCATGCATGGAGTGAGGGGTGGCGATGTACACGAGATCCACGTTCGGATCGGCCATCAACTCATCATAGGAGCCGTAGGACACCGGAATATTGTATTGTGCGGCAAAGGCTTCGGCGCGCTCGCCGTCGCGGGCGGCGACGGCGTATAACGCCACCAGATTCTCATAGCGTGGGTCGGCTTCCATCTTGACCAGCGTTTGCGCCATCAGATGGGCGATGCCGCCGGCGCCCAGAATCGCGACGTTGACTTTGAGACCGTCGCGTTCGGCCTCGGCACGCTTGCCGTTCAGTCTGCTCATGCGTTCCTCCTTGCGTCTGCTCTTCCACAGTATGTTTCACATAATGTTTCACATATGATGCCGCGTGAAGAGCGTATATACGTGATTATCAGATTACGCGCATCGGCGCCGGGCGCAAACGCATCGGCTGTGCTTCGGCCGTCGTTTGCGGCGACATAGGGCGACATATGGCATCGCATGGCGTATTGCGATGTCATCGCCTATCATGATGTCATCATGACGGTAAGGAACGGACAGGACGCGACGAGCAAATACGAGCGCGGTACGCGCAGCTACACGATGTCGCGCATTCGCGGCAAAGACACCTCCATCGAAATGATGGTGCGACGTTACTTGTTTTCGCGAGGATTGCGGTTCCGTAAGAACGACAAGCGGTACCCGGGGCATCCTGATGTGACGCTGCCGAAATATCATACGGTTGTGTTCGTCAATGGATGCTTTTGGCATATGCATGAAGGTTGCTCGAAACACTCCATGCCGAAGTCGAACGTCGAATTCTGGAGCGCGAAATTAATGCGTAACCATGATCGCGACATTCGACAGCATGCCGAATTGGAGGCGATGGGCTGGCGCGTAATCGTCGTATGGGAATGTGAACTCGCTAAAGCGACGCGCCAGGATCGTCTGGAACGCCTTTACCATCAGATCGTCGACACTGATACGTCCACCCGCGACTGAATGCGGAGGATGTGGGCAGTGTGGCCTCCGCAAACCGTCGCGAATGGGCTGTTTTGCGATGGAACGGGGAGGTCAGGTGTGGTGTGGCCTCCGCAAACCGTCGCAAACAGGCATCTTCGCGACTGAATGCGGAGGGCGCAGACGTTGTGACCTCCCCATTCAGTCGCAGCCGGTCGCATCTCCGACGGTTTTCGGAGGCCAGGTGCGGTGTGGTCTTTGCATTCAGTCACAAACCACGTGCCTCCGCACGTGCCCCGCGTCCCTACGCCTTAAGCGCTTCAAGTTGCTGCTTTGCTTTGTGGAGTTTGGCGAAGATTTCGTTACGCTGTTCCGTGCTTTTCGCGCGCTGATGATTCGCGGTGAGTTTGGCGATTTCCGCTTCCAACTTGCTGATTTGCATGCTGCGTGTGATGCGGGCATCCAAATTGGCCGGATCTGCATAGTCGACGCCGAAAATGATTTGAGAACAGAAGGATTCCCATAAATCATCAATACTGGCGATTGCACCCTGATTGCTGGTATCGCCCGCGGCGTCACAGGCAACACCAGCGGCACCGTCACCAGCCTCACCAACCGCATCCAAATCCGGGAATCGCAGCATCGCTTCAGATGCGGGCTTCCATGCAGATGTGAAAATCGTATATGTCGGCGTGTGTCCGGGGCGGCAGGGGAGCGCACGTCGTACGGCGAACGTGCATTCTTCCATGCCGTTAATAATATTGCCTTCCGCGTCACGGGCATCACGAACACAAACAAATATGATGCCGGATTTACGCTGCATCGCAATCAATTCAATGATTTCGCGCGGAATTTGCGAGGATTCAGCAGACAAACGCAATCCGATAATAAGAATTTCAGGAATACGTTTTCCGTTTTGCAGTCCGGTATTTGCAGGACGCAGCAGCGATAGCATAGTGATGCTGCTGATGTCATAGGTGAGATGTTGCTTGATTTTGGCGGAAACGGGTATTTTTGCGACGAATAATCCTTTCGGCAGCGTTGCCTTTTGAGCAGGAACCGAGGTTGCTGCAGGCAGGGACATGGTCAGCGCATTCACGGATCCGCATGAAGCAATGGTCATCGTCGACTTCCTTCCACCAGTATCGGTTTTGCTTCGCACTGTAATCAATATGGAAAGCAAAGTCCAGCATTATAAAGCTGCGGCAATAAAAATTACGAATGCAATTGTTCTTTGCTGGGGGTCTCATAGCCTTCCGGCTCCAATTGGAATGTGGTATGAGGCACGGAAACGGGAAAATGTTCACGCAGACAATCCTGCAGACAAGCGAGAATCTGCGCCGCTTCCTCCATATTCAATCCACGCTCCACCACAATATGGGCGGTCAAAATCGGCATTCCTGTCGATACAGTGCTTGCATGCAAATCATGAACGGCAATCACATGCTCAACCGATTCCAAATGCGCGCGCACTTCATCCAAATTCAAGCCTTCCGGCGTCTGCTCCAACAGCACTCGCATAGCCTGAATAAGTAAATGAATTGCGCGAGGAATCATGAGCAAAGCAATCAGGCCGCCAGCGATGGCGTCAAATCCTTGCCAGCCTGTCAACATCATTACACTTGCGGAAATGACGACGGCAACCGATCCGAGCGCATCGTTCAACACTTCCAAAAAGGCGGCGCGCATGTTCATATTGTCATGAGACTGCGCGGACAACACAAGAATCGAAATAATATTTGCGGCAAGACCGAGAATACCGAAAAACAGCAGCAGATTCGGGCTGTGGATATCATTGCCAGGATGATTGGTGAATAGACGCGCCACCGCTTCGATAAGCGCATAAATGCCGACCATTAGCAATACCAGCGCGCCTCCGGCAGCGGTAATGACTTCCAATCTGGCCCAGCCCCATGTGCGTGTGGTGTTTGGCTTGCGCCGCATCAGAATCGCGGTGATGGCGGAGGCGGCCAATACGGACATGTCAGTCATCATGTGACCGGCGTCGACCAGCAACGCCAACGATTCTGTGACAACGGCGCCAATGACCTCAGCCAAAAAGACGGTGACGGTTGCACATAACGTAAGCAGCAGTCGGTTTTGATGCTCCTTGCCGGTTTGCGTTGCGGTTGCATTGTGATTGTGCGTCATTGTGTTTTCGCCTTCTTTGTGTACCGCGTCTAAGCTGATGAACGACTCCGACTATATCCCGCAAAATGCTGAAACATCAACGTTGTCAATCTGCCGGCTGAATGTTTGGCGGGGCTCGTGGAATTGTTCGGTTTTATGTCGGACTCGTCATGGGAGATGGTTTGGTTTGCTCCGGTTTGTGCCGCAAGATAGACGACGGCGACGTAAGAATGGGAAGCGTGAACGGAATCAGCGGCGGGAAGAGGAGAGGATGAAGGAAAAGAAAAGTGCCCGAGACGCGATTCGAACGCGCGACACCCGCTTTAGGAGAGCGGTGCTCTATCCACTGAGCTACCCGGGCAACGACGTTTTATTGTACACGCTTTTGTATGTTCTCCGCCATTCGCGTCGTGTCGATTCCGTGCATAAGTCTCCGTGAGCCCTGTGGATTCACGCTTTCGTCAAACGAAATGCGCTATGGTAGGGGGCTTATCGGCAACTTCAATCGTATGAAAGGCGGGCGTGATGTCGAGAGCAGCATCCGCGGCGAGAAAGGCGGCTTCACCTGCCGCACAAGGGCGAAAGTCTGGAGCGGGCCGTAAACGTCACCGTATTGCCGGCGCACTTGCGGGAATCTTCGGACTTACCGCGCTGCTGTGCACATTGTGCCGTGCGCTGCCGTCTGAATTGCAAGCGTTACCATACATTCCGATTATTGTGTCGGCGACGCCTTGGTTTACGCTTTTGTCGGCTGCCGCTCTGATTTTGGCGTTCGTTTCACGCCGCTGGTTTATCGCGTTGACGGCGATTCTGGCGATTGGCTTGCAAGCATGGTGGCAGTATCCGTTTTTCGCCATGCAAGATCAACTTTCGGATGAGGCGATTGCCGCAGTGGGCGGCGCGTCCGCGAATACGGGCGATTCGTATGCGCGCGTGATGACCTGCAATGTGTATCGTGGCGCGGCCGATGCACAGTCGATCGTCGACGCTGTGCGTGATGAGCGCGTGGAAGTGCTGGCATTGCAGGAAACTTCCGACGAGTTTATTGATGCGTTGAATGCTGCTGGAATCGGCGATTATCTGCCATATGCGCAAGTGTCGAGTTCAGACGGCGTGTATGGCAACGGGATTTGGTCGGCGACGCCGTTGTCTGACCCGTCGGATGATGACGTCGATTCAAGCGCGTCCTTTATGCCGGGCGGTACGGTCGCGTTCGAAGATGGCACGAAGCCTGTGCGTTTTGTGTCGGTGCATACGACGGCGCCGGTGCCGGGGTATTGGAAACAATGGAAGCATTCGCTGGATGAGCTGGCGCGGATGCGTTCCGATACGAGTACGCGATACGTGTTTATGGGCGATTTCAATGCGACGGATGACCACACGCCGTTTCGCATGTTCTTGGGAGATCGTTTTCAGGATGCTGCGAAGGCGTCGGCGCATGGTTTCGCTTTTACTTGGCCGGCCGATCGTGCTTGGACGCCCGCTTTTGCCGGCATCGATCATGTGGTGATTGATCAGGGCATGCAAGCCGGACAGACGAAAACATTGGAGATTCCTGGCTCTGATCATAAGGCGTTGCTGACGACGGTCGCAGTGTGACTGGGGCGACAATAAAAAATATGAGGAAACAAGAAAGAGGACGGCATCTTCGTAGGGTTGCCGTCCTCTTTGTGCGAGGTCGCCTCCTGTAGAATGCTGCAAAGCGTTGAGCCAAGATTAGTTCAAGTTGATCGGACCATTCGGACCATTCGAACCAGTCATAACCTCAGTCGAACCAGGTGCAACCAGTGAAACCGGTTGAGCCGGTCGAACCAATTAAGCCGATCAAACCGGTTATGCGATGCAAGTTGGGTCGGACTGTGAATCAGTCGAGATTCGACTGGGTCCCTGCGGTTTCTGCGGCGCCAGCCTGTTCGGCTTGCGCCGCGTCAAGCTTGGCCCGCACTTCGCCCAGCAGTGACTGCGCGCGCTTGGCGAGGGCTTCGCCGATTTCCCATTGACGCATCGACTGGTCGAGATTCAGTCCGCCGGCCTCCAACGCCTGCACGGCCTGAATGAGCTTGTCGCGAGCCTCCTCGTACGGCATCTGTGCGATGGCTTCACGCTCTTTGTCGGTCAGGCTGGATGCTGCGGTGGTTTCGGTGTTGTCTGCCATGATGTTTCCTTTGTTGTGCTGCTGCTTATATGTTGTACGTATTTGATTATTTGCCTTGTCGAGCTTTTTCGTCATATCAGTACGGATATGACATTTTTCGGCTGACTGCAGTTCATGCGGCTTGTGTTCACTGTTATGCATCCACTGTTATGCGTCTACGTTTTTCGCTTCCGCGACGATGACGCCACGCTTCAGCGTGACGGTGATGCTGTCGCCGGCTTCGATTGCGCCGGCGTCATCCAATACGTGCCCGTCGGCGGTTTGCACGACGGCGTAGCCGCGGTTCAATGTCGACTGCGGGCTGAGCGCGGTCAGTGATGCATGTGATTTTTCAATGGTCAGGGCGGCGTCGTCAAGAATGCGCGTCAGGCCGATGCGCATTCGCTGGATGGAATCGTCGATAAGTCGCTGATGCGGCTCCAACATGGTGTGCGGCTGCGTGAGGCTGGGGCGATTCGCGTAGCCTTCGATAAGTCGGGTTTCGTTGCTGACTCGAGCGTCGATGCGCATACGCATGCGCTGGAGAGCATTATCGACCAGTTGCTGTTGTTCGCGCACGTCGGGCACGACTTTTTTGGCGGCATCCGTTGGCGTGGATGCGCGCAGGTCGGCGGCCAGATCGATAAGCGTCCAGTCGTCTTCGTGTCCGATGGCGGAAATGATTGGCGTTTCGCATGCGGCCGTAGCGCGTACGACGCCTTCGTCGGAGAATCCGATGAGATCCTCGAAGGCGCCGCCGCCGCGTGCCACGATGATAACGTCGACGTCGGGATCGGCATCCATTGTTTGGATTGCTTTGATGACGTCGCCCGGGCACTGTTCGCCTTGTACGTGAACGTGCATGATTTTGAAATTGACAACTGGCCAGCGCAGTCGTACGTTGGTGACGACGTCGCCTTCGGCGCGGGCTTGCGGCGCGCAGATAAGGCCGATGCATTTGGGGAATTCCGGCAATGGGATTTTGTTTTCCGTGTCGAACAGGCCTTCGCCCTTGAGCTTTTTGCGCAGTTCGTCGATCATTTCTTTCAGACTGCCGCCTCCGCCGGCACGTACGATGACATCGCCGCGCAACGATAGGGAAGTGCGTTTCATCCATAGATTCGGTTTGCCGTGGATGACGACGCGGTCGCCTTGGACGAAGTGCGTAGCGGTTGCTGCGAATTGGCCGAAGCCATTGACTTCCATGGCGATGTCTTGGAAGTCGTCACGTAGCGTGATGTATGCGGAGCCTGCACGTCGTGTGTTGATCTGGGTGATCTGGCCTTCAACCCACACGGAAGGCCAGCGTTCCACGGCGTTGTAGAACTTTTCGCTCAGTAGACTGACCGGCCATGGATTATCCACGGTGGTTTCGCCTGCCATGCGAGGTAGTTGGTCAAGGGGCTTTGGCACTGTATTCATGCATTCCAGATTCTCCCACGAGACGGACAAGAAGTTGCGCGGCAAGGTTGTGGGATAACGATTGTCGGTGGAACGTCAAACGACTCGCCGAAGCTTGCTTTTGTGGTGTAGCTCACATAATTATTTTTTGGCGAAATCAAGCCGAAAACACCATATGTAGTTTCTTTTCGGCGTGGCGACCCTAAATATAGTGGGGTGGCTGGCGTACAGTACGCTAAGAAGCTCGGTGCGGCATCGTGGTGACGATGCCGCACCGAGTGATGAGACGAGGAAAATATATCGGTCGGACGTTGCGACATTCGGCCCGGAAAGGAAACGAAATGGACACTCTGGTTCTGGATGAAGCTAGTGTCGACATCGCCTCTGGCAAGGTGATGGTCGAGAAGCGTGACGGCCGTATTGTCGATTTCGATCCGATCAACATCATCAACGCAGTCAAGTCCGCTTTCGCCGATCTTGACAAGAAGGTCGGTCCGGAAGAAGAGCGCATGATCCGCGAGCTTGCCGACCAGGTGGAAGGCGAGATACGCGAACGTTACAACGGACCGGCCAAAATCGAAGACATTCAGAATCTTGTGGAGCATGGCCTGATTGACAATCACCTGTATGAGGTCGCCCGCACCTACACCAACTATCGTCTGAACAAAGACATCGAACGCGCCAAGGCCACCGATATCAACGAAGCGGTGAGCCGACTGATCAACCGTGATGAATCCCTCGTGCGCGAAAACGCCAACAAGGATTCCAACGTGTACGCCACGCAGCGCGATTTGCTAGCCGGCGCCGTGTCAAAGGCGTCCGCCTTCTCCATGCTGCCGGAGGTCGTGTCCAACGCCCACATGAAGGGCGACATTCACTTCCACGACGCCGATTATTCGCCGTTCACTTCCATGAACAACTGTTCGCTGCCTGATTTCGGTGACATGTTGAAGCACGGTTTTGCATTGGGCAATGCGATGATGGACTCCCCGAAGTCCATCGGCACTGCCTCCACGCAGATCACTCAGATCATCAAGGATATTGCCGGCGCCCAGTATGGCGGACAGACCGTGAACCGCGCCGACGAAATGCTTGAAGAGTATGCCAAGCGCGACTATGTGAAGAACATGGACATGGCCCATGCCATGATTCCGGATTCCACGCCGGTCGAAGTGGCCGAAGCCATGGTGAGCGGGCTGAAGGCCCAGGAGCCGCGTTGGCTGCATTTCGAAAACCGTGATCCGCTGCCGGCGGACGAGCCGTTCGACGAGAATCTGCCGGAATTGGAGCAGCTTCGCGAGGTTTATGCGAAGATCATGACCCGCAAGGCCATCTACGATGCCATGCAGACCATGGAATACCAGATTAACTCCAACCGTGTGTCCAACGGCCAGACCCCGTTCGTCACCGTTGGCTTCGGCTTGGGCACCAGCTGGTTCGCCCGCGAAATCCAGCGTGCCATTCTGCTCAACCGTATTCGTGGTCTGGGTAAGGACCGTCACACCGCCATCTTCCCGAAGCTGGTGTTCACCATCAAGCATGGCGTCAACGCCGATCCGGGTGACCCGAACTACGATCTGAAGCAGCTTGCACTCGAATGCGCCACCAAGCGCATGTATCCGGATGTCGTGTTCTACGACAACATCGTCAAGATCACCGGCAGCTTTAAGGCTCCGATGGGCTGCCGCTCCTTCCTGCAGGGCTGGATTGATCCGAAGACCGGCGAGGACGTTGAAGACGGTCGTATGAACCTCGGCGTCGTCACCGTGAACGTGCCGCGCATCGCGCTGGAATCCCACGGCGACAAGGACCGTTTCTGGCGAATCTTCGAAGAGCGCATGGAAATCGCCCATCAGGCGCTGCAGTTCCGTATCATGCGCTGCAAACAGGCTACCCCGGTCAATGCCCCGACTCTGTTCCGTTACGGTGCGTTCGGCCGTCTCGGTGCCAACGAGAACGTCGACCAGCTGTTCCGCAACGAGCGTGCCACTGTGTCGCTGGGCTATATCGGCTTGTACGAGACGACCGCCGTGTT
Source organism: Bifidobacterium sp. LH_512 (assembly GCF_056356435.1). Classification (NCBI taxonomy): domain Bacteria; kingdom Bacillati; phylum Actinomycetota; class Actinomycetes; order Bifidobacteriales; family Bifidobacteriaceae; genus Bifidobacterium; species Bifidobacterium sp. LH_512. Next base: position 1,373,173 of record NZ_JBKEUE010000001.1, on the reverse strand, counting down.
CTACGGCAAGGATTGGATGCGCGACCACAGCTGGGATGAGGACGGCAAGGAATTCGCCCTGTCTATCGTCAAACGCATGAACGAGCTGTGCAAGGAATGGAGCAAGGCCGAAGGCTACCACTATTCCGTGTACTCCACCCCGGCCGAATCCCTCACAGACCGCTTCAACCGCATGGATCACGAGAAGTTCGGCGAAGTCGAAGGCGTCACCGACCACGACTTCTACACCAACTCCTTCCACTACCCGGTGTGGCTGCAGCCGACCCCGATGGAGAAGCTCGACTACGAGAAGGACTTCCCGTACTACGCGTCCGGCGGCTTCATCAACTACTGCGAATTCCCGTGCCTGCAGGCCAACCCGAAGGCGTTGGAAGCAGTGTGGGATTACGCGTACGGCATCGGCATCGGCTACCTGGGCACCAATACGCCGATTGACCACTGCTTCGTCTGCGGCTTCCAAGGCGACTTCGAACCAACCGACGAAGGCTTCAAGTGCCCCGAATGCGGCAATGCCGATCCGGACAAGTGCAACGTGACCAAGCGCACCTGCGGCTACTTGGGCAATCCGGTGCAGCGCCCGATGGTGCACGGTCGTCACGAGGAAATCGCGCACCGCGTCAAGCATATGGCCGGCGAGACCGGTCATGTGACGCTGTCCGACGGCGAGACCCGCGAATGGTTCGCCGAAACCAAGTGACAGCCGAACATACCGTAATACGCAACAATTGAGGGCGGACGCCTGCAAGCCTCTCGTTGTCCCATCAGGACACGAAAGACGCCTGCAAGGCGGCCGCCCTCAACGTTGACAATTTTCAGGATTTTTCGTGCCACCAGCCGCGCTGCCACGACAAAACGCCCCTGCGCGATGTGATTGCTGCACGTGGACGGCATCAGAATCTGCTCGTCGACATCAGACGTGATCCCGATGTCGTATTCCGCACTCTCCTTCAGCCAGTCAATCAGCGTCTGAATATCTCCGTCGGAAAGGTCACCGACGGCGTTGTAGTAGCGAAAACCATCCTCGTCGACATTCAATATCCGCGTCTTCACCACGGCGAAGACCTGATAGGTCCGGCGCTCGCCGCCGGTGTAGATGTTGAGTTCGGAATGGGTCTGCCAGAAATCCTGCTGTCGGTAATAGTCAGGGGATCCGAACATGGTTCCGTCGAGCGTGTCATGCCCGTAGATGATGAAATAGTCGATGCCGTAAGCCGCCATTGGGCTTACGGCATCGCGTCCAACGTCAGCGCGGACACCAACAATGTGAGCGTCTTGCGTCTTGTCTTTTCCATTTTGAGTCACCTCAATAAAAATCGTGCTGTTGTAGAAATCCCGGCATCATTGCCTGTATCTCCTGAAAGTTGAAGAGACGCTCCCCGTTGAAAATGATACGGAAGCGTATCCTCAATCTCGAAGCGTAGATAAGACGGACAGAACGGCCCTGTTTGCGTCTTTACAGAGTGACGCCATTCTTACTTACTTTGATATGCCAAAATATCAGCAATTCAACTGCCTCTGTCGAGTGTTCCTTGCTATAAGTTGTCGTATTTATATAGCGCATTTTAAAAATATTTCGATTTTTTAGGCATGTTTTAAATCAGATATTTATATAGGAAATGGTTAATGATTTTCTTTTTTATTGAAGACGTAAATCGGGTATGCTAATTCAGCTATAATTTGCCGTAGTCGAAGTTGCTATTTTCGTGGAATCGTTTGTAAAAGGGGAAGACCATGGCATTGTCGATGACCATTCGTGATTTTGCGCGGGGCGAAGAAGGACGCGGCCCGTCTGTGCCAAGTGGATTGTGCAATGATCCGCGTGCCGGGCAGTGGGATAACCGCATGAGCCACAACATGATCGCCGACTACAAGCGGTTCCTCATGACCGATGGCGAAGGCATCCGATGCTCGCTGTATGTTTCCGGATGCCCATTCCATTGCGAAGGCTGTTTTAATTCGTCCATCTGGGATTTTCGTGCCGGTCACGAATACGATGACGCGCTTGAAGCGCGAATCATGGATGATCTAAGCCAAAGTTTCGTGCAAGGCATCACCTTCCTTGGTGGCGAACCCATGCTCAATACTGGCGTGCTGCTGCCGCTCGCGCGCAAAATTCGCGAACGATTCGGCCACAGCAAAGACATTTGGTGCTGGACGGGCTACACATGGGAAGAGCTGATGCGCGAAGGGGAGACGCAAGACAAGCTCGACCTGCTGCAGGTGATTGACGTGCTCGTCGACGGTCGGTATATCAAAACATTGCATGATTCGCTGCTGCAATTCCGCGGCAGCTCCAACCAGCGCATCATCGACGTGCAAAAATCATTGGAAGCCGATAAGCCCGTCATTTGGGGGCGTCTGCACGATCAGGAACGATTCATTCCGGAAATCTACGGCAATGAGCGCGCCGCCGGTGAAGGCGCCGCCAGCTGACATACCACGATATCGGACTTCCATGCGGCATTGAATGGCATATAAAACTGTGATATTTCACCCTTCGCCATATTCTCGCTATGCGGGGAATTCCTGACAAGGTCGGGTCCTGTGACGGGACTTAGGACTACATTACGGTATGGGCAGCCGGGCGAAGCGGAGCAATACGCGCCATATGATCACGTGTTCCGTCCCGGAAAAGAGATGATAGAGGTTTGTGCATGAGCGACGCAGTTCATACCGTGGCAGCAAGCTACGATACGAAGCCGTTACGTGTAGGTCTTGACATTGGTTCGACCACCGTCAAAGCAGTGGTCCTCGACCAGACGGATTCTCTGAACGATGTACTGTTCTGTGACTACCGCCGTCACCATGCCAACGTTCGCGCAACCGTCGAAGGCCTGCTCAAAGACATTCATGCCGAACTGGAATCGCGCGGCCGCGGCGAACAGCCGATTCGTCTCGCTATCACCGGTTCCGGTGGTCTTGCACTCGCCGACAGCATTCATGTACCGTTCGTGCAGGAGGTCATCGCCGAAACCCGTGCTATCGACCAGGAATACCCGCAGGCCGACGTCATCATCGAACTTGGCGGCGAAGACGCCAAAATCACGTATTTGAAGCCGACGCCGGAACAGCGTATGAACGGATCATGCGCAGGCGGCACCGGCGCGTTCATCGATCAGATGGCAACGCTGCTCGACACTGATGCTTCCGGCCTGAACGATATGGCCAAGCAGTATCAGACGCTGTATCCAATCGCGTCACGCTGCGGCGTTTTCGCGAAAACCGATCTGCAGCCGCTTATCAACGACGGTGCCGCCAAGCCTGATCTGGCCGCATCCATCTTCACCGCCGTCGCAACACAAACCATTGCAGGCCTCGCATCAGGACGCCCCATCCACGGCACCGTCATCTTCCTCGGTGGTCCGCTGTTCTTCATGTCCGAATTGCGTGAGGCCTTCCATCGTGCGCTTGAAGGCAAGGTCGACGAATTCATCGTCCCTACCGACGCGCACCTGTATGTCGCATACGGCGCTGCCCTGATCGCCGGCGAGCCGGACGGCATCGACATCGACGGCGAACACTTCGGACCGCGCCCCTGCGCCAGCATTCTCGCCGATCTCGAAAATCTCAACAATCTGCCGGCCAATACCGCTTCCATGCCGCCGCTGTTCCCCACCGAATCCGACCGCGAAGCGTTCAACGAGCGTCATCATCGCGAACACGTGCATATCGGCACGCTGGAAGGTGCGCGCGGCCCCCACTTCCTCGGCATCGACGCAGGCTCCACCACCATCAAGGCGACACTGGTCAACGACGATAGGGAAATCGTCTGGTCCAGCTACGCCACCAATGAAGGCAGCCCACTGACCGCCGCCGTCAACATCGTCAAGCGCATCCAAAACGAACTGCCTGCCGGCGCATATATCGCACGATCGTGCGCAACCGGCTACGGCGAAGGCCTCATCACCACAGGCCTGCACTTGGATGAAGGCGTCGTCGAAACGATGGCGCACTACCGCGGCGCCGAAATGGTAAGCCCCGGCGTCACTGCCGTCATCGACATCGGTGGGCAGGACATGAAGTATCTGGCCATCACCGACGGTGTCATCGATTCAATCGCCGTCAACGAAGCCTGCTCGTCCGGCTGCGGCTCCTTCCTGCAGACCTTTGCGCAATCCATGGGTCTGACCATTGAAGAATTCACGCAGGCCGCCTTGAATTCGACGCATCCGGTCGACTTGGGCTCGCGTTGTACGGTGTTCATGAACTCCTCCGTCAAGCAGGCGCAGAAGGAAGGTGCGACGATGGAAGATATCGCCGCAGGCCTATGCTATTCCGTCGTGCGCAACGCCTTGTATAAGGTCATCAAATTGCGTGATTCCGGCGAACTCGGCGATACCGTCGTCGTGCAGGGCGGCACCTTCCTCAACGATGCCGTGCTGCGCGCCTTCGAACTGCTGACCGAACGCGAAGTGACCCGCCCGAATATTGCAGGCCTGATGGGCGCGTATGGCGCCGCCTTGACGGCCCGCATGCATTATGACGATATCGCTGATGATACCGTCGTCGATGCGGATGGCAATGGTGCTGCTACCGGTGCTGCCGACAGCGCCGCCCGCACCGTCGTCGTTGATGGTGTTTCGCATACGGTTTCGAATATTCTTTCCGGCGAAGAGCTTGACAATCTGTCGATGACGTCCGAACGCGACGTGTGCAAGCTGTGTCAGAACCACTGCAAGCTGACCATCACCACCTTCCAGGATGGCTCCCGCTATGTGACGGGCAACCGCTGCGAACGCGGCGGCGACGCGAAAAAGCAGCGTTCCGACCGACCAAACCTGTACGACTACAAGTACAAGCGTTGCTTCGCGTATCGCCGACTGACCGACAAGGCCGCGACCCGCGGCGAAATCGGCATTCCGCGCGTGCTCAACATGTACGAGAACTACCCGTTCTGGTTCACTCTGCTCACCAGTCTCGGCTTCAAAGTCGTGATCTCCGGCCGAAGCAGCCACGAACTGTTCGAAACAGGCATCGAATCGATCGCATCCGAAAACATCTGTTACCCGGCCAAGCTTGTGCACGGCCATATCAAATGGCTGCTCAACAAGGGCGTCAAGACGATCTTCTACCCGTGCGTCTCCTATGAGGAGAATCTGGTGGAGAACGCCGACAACCACTACAACTGCCCGGTTGTGGCCAACTACCCGGTCGTCATCGGTGCGAACATGCCCGAACTGCGCGAAGAAGGCATCCGCTACATGCGTCCTTATTTCAACATGGCCAATCATGAGCTTATGGTCGACCGCATCGTTGAGGAATTCGCATGGGCGAACGTCAGCCGCGAAGAGGCTGAACAGGCCGTCAAAGCCGCGTACGCGGAAGACAAGGTGTTCAAGTATGACGTGCAGCAGGAAGGTCTGCGCGCACTGGCGTACATGAAGGAGCACGATTGCCGTGGCATCGTGCTCGCCGGACGCCCATACCATATCGACCCGGAAGTCAACCACGGCATCCCGGAAACCATCTGCTCCCTGGGCATGGTCGTGCTTTCCGAGGACTCCATCTGCGAACTGCAGCCGGGGCAGAAGCTCAACCTGAGCGAATTCCTCTCCGAAGGCGAAAAGGATCCTCGCGCGAAGAACTCCAACGGATTCCGCCACGTCGGCGATCGCAACGTCACCAAGATGCCGCTGCGCGTCACCAACCAGTGGGCGTACCACTCCCGTCTGTATGCGGCCGCCAACTTCGTCGCATCCTATCCGGGCCTCGAATTGGTGCAGCTCAACTCATTCGGCTGCGGACTTGACGCCATCACCACCGACCAGGTCGCCGAAGTCCTCGCCGACAAGGCCGACGTGTACACGCTGCTCAAAATCGACGAAGTCTCCAACCTGGGCGCCGCCAAGATTCGACTGCGCTCGTTGAAGGCAGCTGTCGAAGAACGTGAAGCGAATCGTGTGCGCATCGCCGAATCCAACGCGGACAAAACAGACGCTCGTAAAGCGCAGGTTTCTTCTACGGATACCGCCATCGAAAACGCACAGGCTGAAGTGGATGAGGCCAAGGCGCGCCTCGCTGCCGCCGAAGCCGCCCTCGAACAGGCGCGGCGTGATTCGGATGAGTCGAACGGTTTCCGTAAGACAGGCACCGAAGCGCCGACCCCAGGCCGCCAGGTTTTGCTTGACACCGTCATGCGCAATAATCCGAAGCTGACGGCATCCGTGCAGAATGCCGCACGCCTCGCCGCAGAAAAGGCGGGCTTGCAGGCTGGCGATATTGCCAAGACCGCCGAAAAGACCGTGAAACACAAGGTTTCCGCGCATAACTCGGCCACCATGTCGAAGTATGCGAACAGGGTGCCGTTCGGCAAGTCCATGAAGAAGGATTACACGATCGTCGCTCCGCAGATGAGCCCGATTCACTTCTCGCTCGTGGAATCGGCCATCCGCTCCGCTGGCTACAAATTCGAAATCATCGAGCACGCCAGCCGTAAGGACGTCGAAGTCGGCTTGAAATACGTCAACAACGACGCATGCTATCCGGCCATCATGGTGATCGGCCAGTTGGTGGGTGCGATTCTGGAAGGCAAATACGATCCGGACAAAACCGCGCTTGCCATTACCCAGACCGGCGGCATGTGCCGTGCGACGAACTACTTCGGCCTGATCCGTAAGGCGCTGATCGATGCCGGCTATCCGCAGATTCCGGTGTTGGCGATCTCCACGCAGGGACTGGAAGACAATCCGGGCTTCACGCCGACGCCCGCGCTGCTGCATCGTGCCGTCAAGGCGCTGATCGTCGGCGATCTGCTGATGAAATGCCTGTACCGGGTGCGCCCGTATGAAGCGGAGCCGGGAAGCGCGAACGCACTGTACAAGCAGTGGGATTCCATCGTGCGCGAAACGCTGGAACACCATGGCTTCTCGAAAACCGCTGCGAAGAAGATCGGCAAGGGGTACCTGCCATACGGCACGCTCGTGCACGAAATCGTCAAAAGCTTCGACGCATTGCCGTTGAAGGACATGCCGCGCAAGGTACGGGTCGGCGTCGTCGGCGAGATTCTGGTCAAGTACCATCCGGATGCGAACAATCATGTGGTCGACGTCATCGAATCGCAGGATTGCGAGGCCGTGGTGCCGGGCATCATGGAATTCATGACCACGCGCCCGTACATTTCCGATTGGAACGAGCATTATCTCGGCATGGGCGGCAATCCGCTGACCTACGCCGTGATGCGATGGGGATTGAACCGTTATTTCGCCCCGGTGCGCGATGCTCTGGCCAAATCGAACGGCAAATTCCAGCAGGACGAGCCCATGGAGGAATTGGTCAAGAAGGCCGGCGAAGTGACTTCGATCGGCGTGCAGGCCGGTGAAGGATGGTTGCTGACCGCGGAAATCCTAGAGCTCATCGAACAGGGCTGCCCGAATGTGATCTGCGCACAGCCGTTCGCCTGCCTGCCCAACCATGTGACCGGCCGTGGCATGTTCGGCAAAATCCGCCGCCTGTATCCGCAGGCCAACATCGTCTCGATCGACTACGATCCGGGTGCTTCCGAAGCGAATCAGCTCAACCGCATCAAGCTGATGATCGCCGCCGCGAAGAAGGTGCATAATGCGGGCCTGGATGATGGAACTGGTATGACCGACGAAACCGGCGGTGCCGGATCCTGCTGATTTCGCCTCCAATTTTCGTAAAAACCCTAGGGATTTTACGTTTTAGGGCTTCTGGGTAGCCTGAGAATGTAATTCCCCTAGGGTTTTTACGATGTGAAGGCTTGATGGAGCTGAATCGTAAAATCATATGGTTGTAGCGGATTGAAGGCCTGCAGGATTCTGAACCGTCATATCAGTACGGATATCATGGTTTTCTTTGTTTGGGGGCCGGAAGTGTCACATCAGTACTGATGTGACGGTTTGGACGCGGTAGACTTTCGGGTATGCCGATGAATGAACCTGCCGCCTTGGCCAAACGTGTACGCAAAACGCCCGAAGAGCGACGCCGTGAGATTTTGGGCGCGGCGGTTCGGCTGATTTCCGAACGCGGGTATAACGGCATTTCCATTCAGGACGTCGCCGATGAGGTAGGTATTACGAAGCAGGGGCTGCTGCGGTATGTCCGCAGCAAAGACAACATGCTGGCGATGGTGTATCAGAATAATTACAATGTCGCAGCCACGGTCGAGGAGTTCATGCAGTCCGGTTTGCCGGGCAGCGCTGCCGATGATTTGCGATTCCCTGCGTATCTGCGGTATCTGGTTCATCATAATTCCGGCAGGCGCATGCTGGTGCAGCTGTTTTCCATGCTGCAGGTTGAGTCGTTCAATCCGGCGCATCCGCTGCATGACGAATTTGCGGGGCGCATGGAAAACATTTGGCGATACTATTCGTCGTTCGATTGGCGCATTCCGCCGCAGATCGGCGACTGGGCCGACAATATGCGCCCGATCGTGCGCCGTGCTTTGGAAATTATGGATGGTGTGCAGCTGTGCTGGCTGAGGGATGACGGCGTTGACCTCAATGAGGAGTGGCATGATCTGGAGCCGATGATTTTCCCCTCGCCGGTTTGGGATGATTTTCGCTGAATCTTCGTGTTGCGCTGAGTCTTCTGTGTTAAACTACCGATTGGTAATTAGAATCAATCTTCAGTGAGGAAGGCGAAGACATGCCGGACGAAACCCTGCCATACAAAAATCCCGACCTGCCGGTCGATGATCGCATTGCCGATCTGCTTGGCCGTATGACCTTGGAGGAAAAGGTCGGCCAGATGATGCAGCTCGATGCGCGCAGCGGCGAATTGGAAGATCTGATCGTCAACAGGCATGTCGGTTCGATCCTGCACACCAGTCCGGAAGATCTGCCTCGCGCAGTGGACATGGTCAACACCAAGACGCGTCTGAACATTCCGCTGGTTATCGGCGACGATTGCATTCATGGATACTCGTTCTGGCCGGGTGCCACCATTTTCCCGGAACAGCTCGGCATGGCCGTCAGTTGGGATTCGGAAAAAATCGAAGCCGCAGGTCGTGTGACGGCCGAAGAGGTCTCCTGCACCGGCGTGCATTGGACGTTCTCCCCGGTTCTGTGCATCGCGCGTGACACTCGTTGGGGCCGTGTCGGCGAAACGTTCGGCGAAGACCCGTATCTGATCGGCGAACTCGCATCCTCCATCGTCAAGGGCTATCAGGGTGGGGCCAAGGCCGGCGAACCTCTCGCCAAGGACGCCATTCTCGCCTGTGCCAAGCATTTCGCCGGATATTCCGAAACCCAAGGCGGCCGCGACGCATCCGAAGCGGATCTTTCGCATCGCAAGCTCGAATCCTGGTTCCTGCCGCCATTCGAACGCGTCGCTAAAGAAGGCTGCGGAACCTTCATGCTCGGCTACGAATCCATTGAAGGCGTGCCGGTCACCTTCAATAAGTGGCTTCTGAGCGACAAGCTGCGCGGCGCATGGAACTATCAAGGCACCCTGATCACCGACTGGGACAATGTCGGCCGTTCCGTGTGGGAGCAGAAGATCAAACCCGACTATGTGCATGCCGCTGCCGACGCGGTCAAGGCCGGCAACGACCTGGTGATGACCACGCCGCAATTCTACGAAGGCGCCATCGAGGCGGTAAAGACCGGCCTGCTTGAAGAAAGCCTGATCGATGCCGCCGTCTCCCGCATCCTCGCGCTGAAGTTCCGCCTCGGCCTCTTCGAAGATCCACGCCTGCCTGACGCCGATCGCATCAAGGCCGTCATCGGCTCCGAAGCGCATCGCAGCGTCAACATTGACCTGACCCGCGAATCCGTTGCGCTGCTCGCCAACAATGGTGCACTGCCCTTCAACGCGACGGCCGCCAAGCGCATCGCCGTCGTCGGTCCGCTCGCCGACGATGCGCAGACCCAGCTTGGCGATTGGGCCGGCAACTCCGGACAGGTCAACTGGATGCCGGAAGGCCATCCGCGCAACATGATCACCACCGTGCTCGACGGATTCAAGCAGCTTGTCGGCGATAATGCCGAAGTCACCTACGCCCGCGGCTCCAACATCGTCGATCTCGTGCCCGATCCGGAAGGCGAATTCTACCCGGACGGCCAGCTGCGTCCGCACGTCGCCATTCCGGCGGCCGTCGACCAGAAGCTCATCGACGAAGCGGTCGCCCAGGCCCGTGAATCCGATCTCGTCGTCGCCGTCGTCGGAGACGTCGTCCAGCTCGTCGGCGAAGGCTGCTCCACGGCGACGCTTGACCTGCAGGGTGGCCAGAACGTCATGCTTGACGCGCTTGGCCAGGTCGCCAAGGAAACCGGCAAGCCTCTGGTCGTCGTCCTCATCAGCTCCAAGCCGCAGATTCTGCCCGTATCCGTCATCGGCGAAATGCCGACAGCCGCCAATGTGCGCGCGGACGGCAGCGTCATCGGACGTGGCGCAGGCGCGCTCGCCAGCGCATTGCTGTGGGCTCCGAGCCCGGGCATGGAAGGCGGTCGCGCCATCGCCGAGATCATTCTGGGCATCACCGAGCCGAGCGGACGCCTGCCGATCACGTTCCCGCGTCACGTCGGACAGCTGCCCGTGTACTATAACCAGATTCGTGGCCAGCATGGCAACCGTTACGCCGACCTGACCCAGGATCCGGCGTTCGCGTTCGGCGAAGGTCTGAGCTACACCACTTTCATGTATGGCGAGCCTGAAATCACGAACGGCCCGACCTTCGGCGAAGAAGATACCGTGCATGCGCGCATCGAACTGACCAACACGGGCGACCGGCCGGGCACCGAGGTCGTCCAGGCGTACATCAGCGACGTCGTCACCTCCTACAGCTGGACCGACCGCGAGCTGAAGGCGTTCAAGCGCGTCACGCTGCAGCCGGGGGAGAGCATGACCGTGGAATTCGACATTCCGGTTTCCGCTTGCACGATCGTCGACCCGCAGGCCGACCGCATCGTCGAACCGGGCGAATTCGAACTGCTGATCGGCCATTCGAGCCGTCCTGAAGATCTGAAGGCCGCGACCTTCACCGTCAAGTGAGATTGGTCGTTGCAAAACCGGATGTCGTAAGGCAGGACCTCATGTGATGTTCGCTGATGCCTGCGCATGACCGACGGATGGTGCGACGCACGACCATAAGGCGCATGACTCCCGCGAGTCATGCGCCTTTTCATATACGCATCCGCTAGGATGGGCGCTGTCGAAGACGATATGGTAAAAGCCCGCACTGCGGTGCCGCAGCGCGGCGGGCGATGCGGCATTAAGGAAGATGTGCATGTCAGAACACGATGAAGCGTACAGCGTCGAACAATACCGAATGCTGGAATTGGATTTCCAAGGCCCCACCGGGGGCAACCCCTATGCCGACGTCGAGCTGACGGCGGAATTCACCAGCCGGGCTACGGGCGAGCAAGTGCGTGTGGGCGGCTTCTACCGCGGGCATGGGCGTTATGCAATACGCTTCATGCCGTCCGTAACCGGCGAGTGGACGTACGCCACACGTAGCAACAGCCAGGATTTGAATAGTCAAACCGGAAGCATCACCGTCACACCGGCTGCCGGCAATAATCACGGCAGGGTATTGCTCGCCGGCGACGTACTGCGGGGCGAAGCCCGACGCGCATATGGCGCCGAACTGCGGTACCGCTTCTGCTACGAGGACGGTACGCCATACCAGCCGTATGGCACAACCAGCTATGCATGGGTCAGCCAGCCTGCCGACGTGCAGGAGCGGACGCTGGCAACGCTTGCACGGTCCCCGTTCAACAAAATTCGTATGTGCGTGTTCCCGAAATATTACGATTTCAACACCACCGATCCATGGGCCTATGCATATCAGGGCTCCAAGGAAACAGGCTTCGACCGTACGCGCTTCAATGAGGAATTCTTCACCAATCTGGATCATCGCATCGAACAGCTCGACGAACTGGGAATCGAAGCGGACATCATCTTGCTGCATCCCTACGACCAGGAGGAATGGGGCTTCAGCATGATGAGCGAAGCCGAAGACGACCATTACCTGCGCTACATGGCCCGCCGCTACGGCGCATGCAAAAACGTGTGGTGGTCGTTGGCCAACGAATACGATATCCTGCTTGACCGCAAGCCGCTTGAAGCCTGGCGGCGCTACGCGCGCGTCATTATGGCAAACGACGCGTTCAATCATCTGCGTTCCATCCACAATTGCGTCACCGTATATGACTACAACGAGCCATGGTGCACGCATTGCTCCATGCAACGCACTGAAATGACACGTGTCACGGAGCTTACGGACGAATGGCGCAAGCTGTACGGCAAGCCCGTCGTCTACGACGAGGTCGGGTACGAAGGCAATATTTACTGGGGCTGGGGAAACCTGACCGGCGAGGAAATGACGCGTCGTTGCTGGGAAGGCATGATGCGTGGCGGCTACGTGACGCACGGCGAAACCTTCATAGATCACGGCCCGCAAATTTGGTGGTCGCATGGCGGTGAACTATACGGCGATTCGCCGGATCGCATCGGTTTCATGCGCGGCATATTCGCGGATGCGCCATGCGATGCAGCGCCCTTGGGGGAACAGTGCCCATCGAAATGGACGTGGCCGGTCTCAAATTCGGAAGGCACGGTCATGCCGGCAACGCCAGTGCAAGAGAAAAACGCGCAATATTGGGATATCCCAATATTGCGCGCCGACGGATACCAGTTGGCGTATTTCGGAATTCTGCGTCCCGCCTATCGCGTTTTCACATTGCCTGATGACGGCGAATACACGGTCGATGTGATTGACACATGGAATATGATGGTGGAGACAATGCCCGGCACATACAAAGACCGGGTGCGCGTGCCGTTGGGACTCCAGTATATGGCCGTTCGCATTCGACGCGTGTGAAACGCTCATCGCGGCGCGGCGTCATCGCGGTCGTGATGCGATCGCAATGACGCCGCAAGGCCGGCAATCGATGAGCAGACCGCTTCGATATTGGAAGATGCGTCGGCAAGCAGTGTCGGCAAATCAGCCGCTCCGGGCGCAATGCCGAATACGGCTTGAATGCCGGAATCACACAATTCATCGATGACGTCGATATCGCGGGTGACCTTGCCTCCAATCGCAACGACCGGCACGCCGCAGGACTGCGCAAGCCTTGCAATGCCTGCGGGAGCTTTGCCCCGCAGCGTCTGCACATCAATGGAACCCTCTCCGGTAATCACAAGATCAGCCCAATCGCAGGCTTCATGTGCATGGGACAGTTCAAGAACAAGTTCAATCCCCGACATGATTTCGGCGTCGAACAATCCCAACATGCCGGCGGCGGTGCCGCCGGCCGCCCCAGATCCCGGAATATCGCGAATGTCGCTGCCGTTGTATCGCATCACGACATCGGCGAAATTCTGCAAGCCTTTATCCAGTACAGCCATTTGTCGGGCGTTTGCGCCCTTCTGCGGGCCAAACACGTAGGAGGCGCCCATCGGGCCCGTCAAAGGATTCGTCACATCGCACGCCAACGTGAAACGTGTCGAACGAACACGCTCCGGCACAAAACCGCCGTCAATCCTCGCCAGATGAATCAACGAGCCGCCGCCCAACGGCAAATCTTCACCATACTCATTCACCAAACGAAAACCCAGCGCACGGGCCAGCCCGGAGCCGCCATCCGTCGTCGCGCTGCCGCCCAGACCCAACACAATATGCCACGCACCCGCGTCGATCGCTGCGCGAATCAACTCACCCGTACCGAAGGTAGACGCGGCCAACGCGTCGCGCTCGCCGTCGGCGATCCTCTCCAGACCGCTGGCCGCAGCCAATTCGACAACCGCCGTGCGTGTGCGGGGGCTGGTGAAAACGTGGAGATTGTCAATCGCGCGAGCGGTTGGGTCGTCATCGGCTGCGAAAAGGTTATTATCTGCGAATGTGTTATCGTCGGTGTAATCCTCACCAAGAAAACCGAATTTTGCCTGAATCGGCCTGCCTAACGCATCATGCGCGTTGGCAAAACGAAACTCGCCGCCCGTCGCATTGACCAGCGCATCCGTTAACCCCTCGCCGCCATCCGACAATGGCAGCAGGCGGCACTGCGCCTTCGGGTCGGCACGTTGTATACCGCGTTCCATCGCCTCGGCAACTTCAGAAGCCGACAGCGATTCCTTAAAAGAATCCGGAGCAAGCAAATAGCGCATAATTCATCTATTCTGCGTGCGATGCGGCGGACTGGCCACATCGTCGAACAATGGTTGCAATGATAACCCGATTTGCGACGGATTGGGGAGGCGAAGACAATGGTTGCCTCCGCAAAACGTCGCGGATAAGTAGTTTTGTGACGTTTTGGGGAGGCGAGGAGGGCGGTTGCCTCCGCAAGGCGTCGCAAAAGGGCGGTTTCGCGACGGAATGGGGAGACTGAGAAGGTGGTTGCCTCCGCAAAACGTCGCGGGCGGCAGGCAGCCTACCGATACCTGTCCCACTGCGGCAAGGGGAACAGCGTGTTTTCGCAAGCCGACCATAAGGCCATCAAATCCTGGCCGGGGAAGCGCAGCCAGCGCAATTGCACGCCATCCATCGCGCTCCAACCTGTATACAACACCTGGTCGATATTGACACCATCAGGAACCTCCCAGCGAATATTGTTCGTATATTCGGCGGCAGTGCGCTCGCGCTCCTCGAAATACGCGTGTGCGGGGTGGTCGGGATTGAGCGCTTCGGCGCTGAGTGTGGAGAACATGTGCACTAATGCTGGGCGCTGCGCGTTAACGGCGACGATGTGACGAAACATTTCACTGATGAGAGGATGCTGTTCGACGGCCATATCGACGATGATGCGTTCGGTCGCTTCGTCGTACATTTCGTTGAGGACCAGTTCAAGCAGGCCTTCTTTGCTGCCGACGTGGTGCAATACGCCGGCTTTGGTGAGTCCCACTTTTGTGGCGATGCGTTGCAGCGATGTGCCGTAGTATCCCAGTGCGCCAAAGGACTCGACGGCTGCGTTGAGTATGGCTGTGCGACTATCAATCTCCTCGGCGGACATGTCGGCTCCTTCGTTGCTGTTGACCTGGGTTTACTGTATGGATGGTTCGTTTATTTCTCAAAGTGCTTCGATGTGTTTTTTGCAGTGCTTCTGATAAACTACCTACCAATCGGTTAGTAAGGTTTCGGAGTTGAATCCTGCCGACAATATCGGAAACAAGGCGTAATGAGCGAGAACACGTATCCTTCCGTCAAAGATCTGACTTTGGAAGAGAAGGCATCCCTGACTTCCGGCGGCGACGCCTGGCATCTGCAGGGAGTCGAGAGCAAGGGCATCCCGGGCTATATGATCACGGACGGTCCTCACGGACTGCGCAAGTCGTTGGCGTCGGAAACCGGCAACACCGATCTGAACGATTCCGTGCCCGCCACCTGCTTCCCGCCGGCCGCCGGCCTTTCCAGCTCCTGGAATCCCGACCTCATCCACAAGGTCGGCGAGGCTATGGGAGAGGAGTGTGTTCAGGAGAAGTCGCTGTCATCCTCGGTCCCGGCGTGAACATCAAGCGCAACCCGCTTGGCGGTCGCTGCTTCGAATATTGGAGCGAAGACCCGTATCTGGCCGGTCATGAAGCGGTCGGCATCGTCGCGGGCGTGCAGTCCAAGGGCGTCGGCACGTCGTTGAAGCATTTCGCCGCCAACAATCAGGAAACCGATCGTCTGCGCATCAGCGCCAACATCTCCCAGCGTGCGCTGCGCGAAATCTACCTGCCGGCCTTCGAGCACATCGTCAAAGAGGCTCAGCCGTGGACCATCATGTGCTCCTACAACAAGATCAACGGCGTGCACTCCTCGCAGAACCGTTGGCTGCTCACTGACGTGCTGCGCGACGAATGGGGCTTTGACGGCATCGTCATGAGCGATTGGGGAGCGGTGCATGATCGCGCCGCCGCGCTCAACGCCGGACTGAACTTGGAAATGCCGCCGAGCTTCACCGACGAGGAGGTGGTCTACGCCGCAAAGGACGGGCGTATCCAGCCGGAACAGCTTGATCGCATGGCCCAAGGCATGATTGATCTGATCGACAAGACCCGCGCTGCGATGAGCATCGAAGGCTACCGCTATGACGTGGACGCCCACAACGAAGTCGCCCGCCGGGCCGCCGTCGAATCAATCGTCATGCTCAAAAACGACGACGCCATCCTGCCGGTCGCCAAGGATGCGAAGATCGCCATCATCGGCGAATTCGCGCGCACACCGCGCTACCAAGGCGGCGGCTCCTCCCACATCACGCCGACGAAGATGACCAGTTTCCTCGATGCCCTCGACGTGCGTGGCATCAAGGCTGATTTCGCACCCGGATTCACGCTGGACCTCGAACCGGCCGATCCGGCTCTGGTCGACGAAGCCGTTCGTGTCGCGGAAGGCGCCGATGTCGTCCTCATGTTCCTCGGCCTGCCGGAGGCGGCGGAATCCGAAGGATTCGACCGCGAAAACCTCGATATGCCGGCCAAACAGATCGAATTGCTGAAGGCTGTCGCCGCCGAAAACAAGAACGTCGTCGTCGTGCTGTCGAACGGCTCGGTCGTCACCGTGCATCCGTGGGCGGCGCAGGCCAAGGGCATCCTGGAATCCTGGCTGCTTGGGCAGGCCGGCGGCGCCGCGTTGGCCGATGTCGTGTTCGGTGAGGTGAGTCCGTCCGGCAAGCTGGCGCAAAGCGTGCCGATGGATATCAACGACGATCCGAGCATGATCAACTGGCCGGGCGAAGAAGGTCACGTCGATTACGGCGAAGGGGTGTTCGTCGGATACCGCTACCATGATACGTACGGAAAGGCGGTCGATTACCCGTTCGGCTATGGCCTGAGCTACGCGACCTTCGCAATCAGCGACGTGAAGGCCATCAAGACCGGCGCAAACACCGCGGCGGTCACTGCGGTGGTCACCAACACGTCCGATGTGGATGCCGCCGAAACCGTGCAGGTGTACGTCGCGCCGGGCAAGGCTGAGGTGGCTCGTCCGAAACATGAGCTCAAAGGTTTCAAGAAGGTGTTCCTCAGGGGCGGTGAATCCGTGGAGGTCCGCATCGAATTGGATGAACGCGCCTTCGCCTACTGGTCCGAGCGTTTCAATGATTGGCATGTCGAAGCCGGCGAATACGGCATTGAAGTCGGTGTTTCGTCTCGCGACATCGCTGACACGGTGACGGTTGCGCTCGATGGCGACGGCAAGGCCATGGACTTGACCGAATGGTCCACGTTGGGCGAATAGAAGACCGATGCAATCGGCGCAAAGGCCGTTGCGGAGATGCGGGCCAAGGGGAAGTCCGGCGAGCTGCCGGTCCTGCCCGACAACGACATGGTGAATCTCTTCGCCGATTCCATGCCGATCAACAGTCTGACCACGTTGCTCGGCAAGCCCGGGAAGTGCATCACCGAATTCCTGATCGAGGAGTATGCGCGACTGCGTGACTGATCGTTGATTTTGTCGTAACGGCATCGCCGATGTGATGCGATTGAGGACGCGGAACCCGTCGTGGTGCGGGGCCGCGTCCTCAATCGTATGGTCTGTTTGGCGCCGTTGAGTATAAGCGACACGCCGATTGTTGTATCTACAACTGTTGTATATGGGACGTATTAGCATGCCATGTTGCATATACAACTAAGAGAGGTAGTGTGGATCGACATATTCTCAGCCTCGAAATAAGGGCCTTGACCCGGGCCGTGGACCGTTACCTGACGGAAAGCATGCCGGGCTCCGCTCGAGCCGCCACTGGCGGGAATGCGCATATCATCATGTTCCTGGCGCGTAACCGCGATGTTGATATATATCAGCACACCATCGAACAACGATTCGACATTACGCGTTCCACGGCTTCGCGCGTCCTGTCCCTGATGGAGGAAAAAGGGCTGGTTACCCGGGAACCGGTCGCCCATGATGCGCGGTGCAAACGCATCGTCCTCACCGACAAGGCCGATGCGATCGTATCCGGCCTCAGGGAAAACGGTGAACGCGTGGAGCGACGGCTCGTCGAAGGATTCAGCGAACAAGAGCAGGCGATGGTACTGGAATACGTGCTGCGCATGCGGGACAACATCGCTTTGGCACAACGAGAAATCGCGGCTGAAAAAAAGACGGGGCGTATGTTCGAAACGGCCGACGCCAACATGAACGACAACAAGGGAAACAATACGAAGAAGGAGGAAGACAAGTGACTAAGACCGCTGCCGCCAAGCAGAGTCGGCGCGACGATGAACTGGCGCGCCCGCAACATATCGTACGTACACTCGGCAAATCGTTGCGAGAATACAAGAAGGCCAGTCTGCTGGCCCCTGCTTTCGTCACCGTCGAAAGCATCCTGGAAATCCTGATTCCGACCATCATGGCGACGCTGATCGATGAAGGCATCACTGGTAAAAGCATGCCCGCCATCGTCAAATTCGGCATCATCCTGCTGATCTGCTCGGCCATTTCGCTGACAAGCGGCTTCTTCGCCGGAAAGTTCGCGGCGATCGCCGGCGCAGGTCTGGCCAAGAACCTGCGTCACGATCAGTTCAAGAAGGTACAGGAATACAGCTTCACGAACATCGACCGATTCTCCACGGGTTCCATCATCACGCGTCTGACCACCGATGTGACGAATCTGCAGAACGCGTATTCGATGATGGTCCGTATGGGCGTACGCGCCCCGATCATGGTTATCGTCGCATGGATCTTCTCCTTCCGCATCAGTCCGTCGATCTCGCTGGTGTTCCTCGCCTGCATCCCGATTCTCGCCATCGGCCTGTGCGGCCTGGCGGCGCTGGTCCATCCGGTGTTCGAACGCGTGTTCCACACATACGATGAGCTCAACAACGTGGTCGACGAAAACCTGCAGGGCATCCGCGTGGTCAAGTCCTACAACCGCGAAGCGCACGAGATAGGCAAGTTCGACGCCATCTCCCAGCGCATCTTCAAGGACTTCATGAAGGCCGAACGCATCATGAGCTTCAACAGCCCGATCATGATGGTATGCGTGTACGGATCGATGATCCTGATCGCATGGATGGGCGCACAGCAGATCGTCGCCTCTGGCAACAACGCCGCCTTGGGCCTGACCACCGGCGACCTCACCGCTTTGGTCACCTACGCGATGCAGATCCTCATGGCCATGATGATGCTGTCGATGATCTTCATCATGTTCATCATCTCCCAGGCGTCTGCCGAGCGAATCTGCCAGGTGCTGCAGGAACAGAGCACCGTCGTCAATCCGGACGAGCCGGTCATGGAAGTCAAGGACGGATCGATCGACTTCGACCATGTCAACTTCCGCTATTCCGACAGCTCCGAAAAGCCCGTGCTGGACGACATCGACCTGCACATCGCATCCGGCCAGACCGTCGGCATCGTCGGCGGCACCGGCTCTGCGAAGTCCAGCCTCGTGCAGCTCGTGCCCCGCCTGTATGACGTCAGCTCCGGATCGTTGAAGGTCGGCGGTCTTGACGTGCGTGAATATGACATGGAGACGCTGCGCGATCAGGTCGCCATGGTGCTGCAGAAGAACGTCCTGTTCTCCGGAACCATCGCGGAGAACCTGCGCTGGGGCAATCCGAACGCCACCGACGAGGAGCTGCGTCACGCATGCCAGCTCGCCCAGGCTGACGGATTTATCCAGGAATTCCCGAAGAAGTACGACACGTACATCGAACAAGGCGGCACCAACGTCTCCGGCGGCCAGCGCCAGCGCCTGTGCATCGCCCGCGCATTGCTGAAGAAGCCGAAGATCCTCATCCTCGACGATTCGACCAGCGCGGTCGACACCAAGACCGACCAGCTGATCCGATCCGCGTTCCGCAATGAGATCCCGGACACCACGAAGATCATCATCGCCCAGCGCGTCGCATCCGTGCAGGACGCCGACATGATCCTCGTCATGGACAACGGTCGAATCATGGCGCGCGGCACGCATGACGAACTGCTCGCCACATGCGACGAATACCGTTCAATCTACGAATCCCAGACTAAGAACCAAGGAAAGCCGGAAGAGGAAGGAGAGGCCCAATGAGCGACAAGCAGTCATTCAACGGACGCAAGCCCGACATGGGCAAAGCCGCACCCGGCACCACCAAGCGTATTTTCGGATACATTTTCCAATACAAGGTGCATGTCGCACTCGTCGTGATCTGCATTCTGGTCGGCGCCGCCGCACAAGCGGGATCCGCGCTGTTCCTGCAGTCGCTCATCGACAACTACATCCTGCCGATGGTCGGTGCGGACAATCCTGATTGGGGACCGCTGCTGCGGGCCATCACCCTGATGGGATGCCTGTATGCAGCAGGCATCATCTGCGGCTGGCTATGGCAGTGGCTGATCGTCGCCGTCGAACAGGGCACCCTGAAGAAGATCCGCGATGACATGTTCGCGCATCAGCAAAGTCTGCCCATTCGCTACTTCGACACCAACGAACACGGCGACATCATGAGCCGCTACACGAACGACACCGATACGCTGCGCCAGGCGATCAACCAGTCGTTCCCGCAGATGTTTTCCGCCGCGATCTCCGCGGTGGCCGCGCTTGTCTCCATGCTCTGGCTGTCCGTGCCGGTCACCCTGTTCGTGCTCGTGTTCACCGTGCTGCTGTTCGTCATCGTGCGCAAGGTCGTATCCCGCTCCGGACGCTACTTCGTCAAGCAGCAGATCGAGCTCGGTGACGTCAACGCCTTCGTGGAGGAAGCCGTCAACGGCCAGAAGGTCATCAAGGTGTTCAATCACGAAGACGCCACGCAGAAGACCTTCGACGACAAGAACGAAGCGCTATTCGAAGCCTCGGCCGAAGCAAACACCTGGGGTAACGTCACGATGCCGATCGTCGGCAACATGGGCTACCTGCTCTACATTCTTCTGGCGATCGTCGGCGGAGCCATGGCGTTGGGCGGCGTCGGCAACTTCGGTCTGTCCGGTGCGGGACAGCTCACGCTGGGTACACTGATCTCCCTGCTGACTCTGAGTCGTTCGTTCATCAACCCGCTTGGACAGGTCTCCATGCAGTTCAACATGGTGATGATGGCCCTCGCCGGTGCCTCGCGCATCTTCATGCTGATGGATGAAGCCTCCGAAAGCGACGGCGGCACCGTGACGCTCGTCAACGTCGAACTCGGCGAAGACGGACGCACCATGACCGAAGTGGACCACGAAACCGGCCACTGGGCATGGAAGCGCGAAGCCGGCGACGATGGCACCCGTTCGCTCAAGGCCGCCGAAAAGCTCAAGGGCTCCGCACGAGAAGTCGCCATGAAGGCCAGGGAACAGGCCATCACTTCGCCGGACGGTCGCCTGACCCTGCTACGTGGCGATGTGCGTTTCACCAACGTGACCTTCGGATATAATCCGGACAAGCCCGTGCTGCACGACATTACCTGGTTCGCCAAGCCGGGACAGAAGATCGCACTCGTCGGCGCGACCGGTGCAGGCAAGACCACGGTGACCAACCTGATCAACCGCTTCTACGACATTCAGGAAGGCCAGATCCTGTACGACGGCATCTCCGTGCGCGGCATCCGCAAGCCGGACTTGCGTCGCTCCCTCGGCGTTGTGCTGCAGGACGTGAACCTGTTCACGGGCACCGTTATGGACAACATCCGTTACGGTCGTCTCGATGCCACGGATGAGGAATGCATCGCCGCGGCGAAGCTGACCAATGCGGACGGCTTCATCCGCATGCTGCCCAAGGGCTACCAGACCGTGCTCGAAGGCGACGGCTCCGGCCTGTCCCAAGGCCAGCGTCAGCTGATCTCCATAGCGCGCGCTGCAGTGGCCGATCCGCCGGCATTGATTCTGGATGAGGCGACCTCTTCGATCGATACCCGTACCGAGGAAGTGGTGCAGGCCGGCATGGATAACCTCATGAAGGGACGTACCGTGTTCGTCATCGCACACCGTCTTTCCACCGTGCGCAATTCCGACGTGATCATGGTGCTCGATCATGGCCGCATCATCGAACGTGGCTCGCATGATGAGCTGATCGCGCAGAAGGGCGAGTACTACCAGCTGTACACCGGAGCGGTGGAGCTGGAGTAGTTTGCCGGTCGAGACGTTACCGACTGGCCGCCTCGCATTTGATTAAAGGCAGGGAGTCTCCCGCATTGAGTTGTGGGAGACTCCCCTTTTGCGTTGATTAAGAATGGGTATACTGTGGATTTGTTGTTTTCCGCATGCGCGGAAGTGATCCGGTATTCCTACTATCATTCAGGGCGCTGCTGATGTTTTCCCCGCATACGCGGGGATGATCCCCAAGGCGGTGGCGGTATGAATGCAATCAATCCGTTTTCCCCGCATACGCGGGGATGATCCGGCATGGGTGTCGTAGTCGCCGCTGGTGCCTGTCGTTTTCCCCGCATACGCGGGGATGATCCGACGGTGCGGGCGGACGTGCGCGTCCCGGCCGACGTTTTCCCCGCATAGGCGTAGTTGATCGGTGTGAGGACGTGATGATCGAGGACAATCGTCGTATCGCTCGCTTTTCGCTTTGCATATTGATGCTGGCGTTTACCGATTATGTTTTCCGGCATATCATTAGCGGTTGGTTTATGGGCGGTAAGGACAAGGTGATGGCATCATGGTGAATGGGGTGAATGGGAACAGGCATGAGAGCAGTCATGGGCATGATGGCCACCGGCTGTTCTTCTACATCCTGGTCTCCGGCTCGCAGACCATCATTGAGTATGTGACGTTCGCGGTTCTTCAGCTTATGATTCCTGCGGTCATTGCGAACGCTGTCGCCGTCATATGCTCTGCATCCTACAATTTCGTGATGAACCGTAACGTGACGTTCAAGGCGTCTGGGAATATGATGCGTTCCATCATTCTGTTCATTCTGCTGTGGGTATGGAATCTGCTATTCAGCACTACCGTCATAGGGGTGATTCCGGCCATGACTGGTGTGGATCCCATGCTGGTCAAACTTGGCTGCATGGCTTGCCAGTTCGCATGGGGGTATCCGTTATGCCGGCATGTGATCTTTAAATGAATGTGTGACGGCCGATTCGGATTTTATTGTTTTCTATTCGGGGGAGGTGCGGATCGGAGTAGGCGCCTGTCGAATCAATGATTCGAACGACTCATTGTATACGGTTGTGGCAGGACTCGGCCACTGGTGAGTCACTTTGGGTCGGAATCCGCTTCCGTCCCGATTTGCATCGTCTCCCCGCATGCGAAGAACATCGGTCGCCTCATCCCATTCCGTTATCCACATATCCCCTCCTATTCTTCAATCCCATTCACGCCCAAAAATCGGACCTACACTGGAGGTACGCGTCTGTACAGACCGTGCAGACCGCGCAAAAGCGCCCTGCGAAACGCGCATCGGTGCACGCAGGATTCTCTGCGATTGGAGGCGATGGCAATGACGCTGCAACATCGGGCATCATCGTATTCGATGGATGAGGTCAGCCGCATGTCGGCAGACGCCGTCTACAAAGCCATGAAAACAAGCGAAAACGGACTTTCCGCATCGCAAGCGCAGATTCGTCTGGACACGTACGGTCCCAATGCGATTGAAGAAGAGCGTAAAACACCCACGATCATCGTGTTTCTGAAAAGTTTCACCCATCTGATGGCCATTCTCCTATGGGCGGCTGGGCTGGTCGCCCTGATCGCCGGTTTGCCGGAGTTGGGCATCGCCGTGTGGCTGGTGAACATCATCAACGGTGTGTTCAGCTTCTGGCAGGAATACAAGGCCGGCAAAGCTGCGGAAGCGTTGAAACGTATGCTGCCGCAATACGTGACGGTAATTCGTGATGGTCAGGCGGATCGCATTCTCGCGGAAGACATGGTGCCTGGCGATGTGTTCATCATCGAAGAAGGCGACCGTATTTCCGTCGATGCACGTTTGGTCGCTGCGAGCCGTCTGCAGATTGACCAGTCGACCTTGAACGGTGAATCCACGCCGGTACGTAAACATGCCGACGCTGCTGACACGGAAGGCCTGCCCGCGGCGGAAATGCCGAATCTGATTTATGCGGGCACGTCGGTCGTCGGCGGTACGGGCAGCGCCGTCGTCATCTACACCGGTATGAACACGCGCTTCGGCAAGATCGCGCGCTTGACTCAGAATACGCAGGATAACGGCAGCCCGTTGCAGCGTGAGTTAAATCATGTGACGCGGCGTATCACGGTGTTTGCGGCCATTATCGGTGCCGCATTTTTTGTTTTGGACGTGCTGTTTGTGAAAAACGCGGCCGAGCAGGCGTTTATTTTCGCGCTCGGCATGATGGTCGCGTTCATTCCTGAAGGACTGTTGCCGACGGTGACATTGTCGCTGGCGATGGCGGTGCAGCGCATGAGTAAGCGCAATGCGTTGGTGAAACGCCTGTCAAGCGTGGAATCGTTGGGTTGTACGTCGGTGATTTGCACGGATAAAACCGGCACGTTGACGCGTAATGAGATGACGGTGGAACACTTGTGGACGCTCGGTCATGAATACGTGGTCACGGGTACGGGCTATGCACCGGAAGGCAATATCACGGTGGATGGCCTGCAGCATAGTGCGTCTGATGATGCTGATTTGCGCTCGCTGGTGTTGGGTGGCGCGCTGTGCTCGAACGCTCATGTGATTCGTTGTGACGACACTACGGCTGACAATACGTCTGTTGGTGATACTGCTATTGACGATGCGGGCAATACTGGCATCGCCGCTGACAATACTGGCAGTAATGCTGTCGCTGTAGGCATCGCCGCCGACGGCAGCACCTCCTGCGTTCACTGGCGCGTTACCGGCGACCCCACTGAAGCTTGCCTGTTGGTCGCCTGCTGCAAGGCCGGCATCAATCCCGACGAAGCGACCAAGCAGCTGCCGCGCGTCGCCGAACTGCCCTTTGATTCGCGTCGCAAAATGATGTCCGTCGTCGTACGCGATGATGGCAGTATGGAAGACAACGATGCCGGCAAACTGATCGCCGTCACCAAAGGTGCCCCCGGCGAGGTGGCTCGCCTGTGCACGCATGCGCGCATCAATGGCAGGAAGGTGCCCCTCACCAACGACATGTTGAATGCCATCAATCAAACCAACGACATGTACGCCGACCAAGGGTTGCGCGTTCTCGCCGTCGCCTGTCGGCACGTGAGCCTCACCGAGGAGACCCTGCAAGACTGCGCGCCTGAAGACGTTGAACGTGATCTGACTTTCTTGGGGCTTGAAATCATGGTCGACCCGCCTCGCGCGGAAGTCGCTGACGCCGTGCGCACATGCCGCGAAGCGGGCGTGCGCATCATCATGATCACAGGCGATTACGGCCGCACTGCAAAAGCGATTGCCCGCCGAATCGGCATCGTCACCAGTGATGACGCCCGCGTCATATCGGGCGCTGAACTGGCCACGATGAACGACGCCGATCTGACCGAAGCGTTGCGCGGCGAAGTCATTTTCGCCCGCATGGCGCCTGAGCAGAAGCTGCGTGTCGTCGCATGCCTGCAGACGATGGGCGAAATCGTCGCCACCACCGGCGACGGCGTCAACGATGCGCCGGCGTTGAAAAAGGCGGATGTCGGCGTCGCCATGGGCATCACCGGCACTGATGTGGCGAAAGAGGCCGCCGACATCGTGCTGACCGACGATAATTTCGCATCTATCGTCTCCGCAATCGAAGAGGGGCGCGCCGTTTACGCGAATATTCGTCGTTTCCTGCTGTACATCTTGAATTCCAATATGCCGGAGGCTGCGCCGTCGGCGGTCTACCTGTTTTCCGGCGGCGCTGTGCCGCTGCCGCTGACCACCATGCAGATTTTGACCATCGATTTGGGCACTGACATGATCCCCGCGCTGGGGTTGGGTACGGAGCCGCCTGAAAAGGATGTGATGAAGGAGCCGCCGCGCAATCCGAACGAGCGCCTGCTGACGGGCCGCATTATGGTAAAAGCCTTCCTCTGGTATGGCCTTGTCGCCGCAGTGCTGTCGATGCTCGGCTATTTCTTCGTCAATATGTTGAACGGCTGGCCCGCGGTGCCGTTGGCTGGCCTGAGTGACGACAACGATGCCGTCTACCGGCTCGCCACGACGATGACGCTCGCTTCGATTGTGTTCGCGCAGATCGGTGCGGTGTGGAATTGCCGTACGGAAACGGAGTCCGCGTTTTCGGTGGGGCTGTTTTCCAATAAGACGATCAATTTGGGCATCATTACTGAAATTCTTTTGCTGATTGCGATTGCGACGGTGCCGGCATTGCAGGCCGTGTTCCATACGGCGATGCTGAAGCCTGCTGATTACGCGTACCTGGCGATGCTGCCTTTTGTGACGCTCGGCATTGAAGAATTGCGCAAATATATTTGGCGTAGGATGCGTCGGCGGCGTGAGATGCGGTGACGTTTGTGATGTCGATGATCGTGTTCCTACCGATGGGAGCCTGAGAAACGTCCCGGCTGGGGTGTTAATATGGGCGGCAGCGTGGCGATGATCCGTTATCAGCGGGGAGTCATCGGAAGAACGGCGATTATTCGGTGAAATGATCGCTTATTAGACCCGACGGGACCGGCCCGAAACAGCCGGACACAAGCGGTCGTTCGTGCGATTGTGCCGCATCTCGGAATGTGGCGTGATATCGGACGGCAAGCGAGGTGGTACCGCGGTGGAATCGTGGCGTATGCGATTTCGTC
This sequence comes from Bifidobacterium sp. LH_512, assembly GCF_056356435.1. Lineage (NCBI taxonomy): Bacteria > Bacillati > Actinomycetota > Actinomycetes > Bifidobacteriales > Bifidobacteriaceae > Bifidobacterium > Bifidobacterium sp. LH_512. Next base: position 1,346,700 of record NZ_JBKEUE010000001.1, on the reverse strand, counting down.
GTCCTCGTGGCAGTAGAAAAGTAGCGAAACACCTGCACGAGGAGACCAACGGTGAGCGAATCCGCCAATCATGTGTATCCGAAGGCCGCTGCTGGCGAGCTGAGCGCCAACGTCGCGCCGAATCCCAGCTTCCCGAAGCTTGAGGAATCCATTCTCGAATATTGGGACGAAAACGATACGTTCCAGAAATCCATCGACCGTCGTGAAACCGGCGACCACAGCCAGAATGAATTCGTTTTCTTCGACGGCCCGCCGTTCGCGAACGGCTTGCCGCATTACGGACACCTGCTGACCGGCTATGCCAAGGACGTGATTCCGCGTTATCAGACCATGAAGGGGCACAAGGTCAATCGCGTGTTCGGTTGGGATACGCACGGCCTGCCGGCAGAGCTCGAAGCCCAAAAGGAACTCGGCATCGACTCCGTCGACCAGATCGAGCAGATGGGCATCGAAAAGTTCAATGACGCCTGCCGCGCCTCCGTGCTGAAGTACACGAACGAATGGAAGACCTACGTGCACCGTCAGGCACGCTGGGTTGATTTCGAACACGGCTACAAGACCCTTGATATTCCGTACATGGAATCCGTGATGTGGGCTTTCAAGACCCTGTATGACAAGGGCCTGGCCTATCAGGGCTACCGCGTGCTGCCGTACTGCCCGAAGGATCGTACGCCGTTGAGCGCACACGAGCTGCGCATGGACGCCGACGTGTATCAGGATCGTCAGGACACCACCGTTTCCGTCGCCGTCAAACTGCGTGATGAAGAAGACGCGTACGCAGTGTTCTGGACCACCACGCCATGGACAGTTCCGACCAACTTCGCCATCGTCGTCGGCGCCGACATCGACTACGTCGAAGTCAAGCCGACCGAAGGTAAGTTCGCCGGCAAGAAGTTCTATCTTGGCAAGGCCCTGTTGGGTTCCTATGCCAAGGAACTCGGCGAAAACTATGAGATCGTGCGCGAACTCAAGGGCGCCGAAATGGAAGGCTGGCGCTACTGGCCGGTGTTCCCGTACTTCTCCGGCGAGGAAGCCGAAACCGAAGGCAACGTGCCCGGTCCGAACGGCTACACGATTTTCACCGCCGACTACGTCGACACCGTCGAAGGTACCGGCCTCGTGCATCAGGCACCATACGGTGAAGACGATATGAACACGTTGAACGCCAAGGGTATCAAGAGCACGGACGTGCTCGACGCCGGCTGCCGTTTCACTTCGCTGTGCCCGGAATACGAAGGCATGTTCGTATTCGAAGCCAACCTGCCGATTCTGCGCAACCTGCGTGCAGGCGACGGTCCGCTGGCCTCCATTTCGGAAGAACGCCGCGCCATCCTCTTCCAGGAGAAGAGCTACGTGCACTCCTACCCGCACTGTTGGCGCTGCGCAACCCCGTTGATCTACAAGCCGATCTCCTCCTGGTTCGTGTCCGTCACCAAGATCAAGGATCGACTGCTGGCCCACAATCAGGAAATCAACTGGATTCCGGACAACGTCAAGGACGGCCAGTTCGGCAAGTGGCTTGCCAACGCCCGCGACTGGTCCATCTCCCGCAACCGTTTCTGGGGATCCCCGATTCCGGTGTGGGTCTCCGACGATCCGGCATATCCGCGCGTCGACGTGTACGGCTCTTTGGAAGAGCTAAAAGTTGACTTCGGCGATTATCCGCGTGACGACAAGGGCGAAATCAACATGCATCGCCCGTGGATCGACAACCTGACCCGCGTGAACCCGGACGATCCGACCGGCAAGAGCCATATGCACCGCATCACCGACGTGCTCGACTGCTGGTTCGAGTCTGGCTCCATGCCGTTCGCCCAGTACCATTACCCGTTCGAAAACAAGGAAACCTTCGAACAGCACTTCCCGTGCGACTACATCGTCGAATACATCGGCCAGACCCGCGGCTGGTTCTACCTGCTGCATGTCATGGCGACGGCCCTGTTCGACAAGCCGGCCTTCAAGAACGTGATCTGCCACGGCATCGTGCTCGGCTCCGATGGTCAGAAGATGTCGAAGCACCTGCGCAACTATCCGGACGTGAACGGCGTGTTCAACGACTTCGGCTCCGACGCGATGCGCTGGTTCCTCATGTCGTCCCCGATCCTGCGCGGCGGCAATCTGATCGTCACCTCCGAGGGCATCCGAGACACGGTCCGTCAGATCATGCTGCCGGTGTGGAGCTCCTACTACTTCTTCACGCTGTACGCCAACGCCGCCAACAACGGCGCCGGCTATGACGCACGCATGCTCAAGGCCGAAGAAGTGGCCTCCCTGCCGGAAATGGACCGTTACCTGCTTGCCCGCGCCCGTCGCCTGATCGAAAAAGTCGAACATTCGCTCGACGAATTCCTGATCTCCGACGCTTGCGATGCGGTGTCCGATTTCATCGACGTGCTGACCAACTGGTACATCCGCAACACTCGTGATCGTTTTTGGAACGAGGATGAGAACGCGTTCAACACGTTGTACACCGTGCTGGAAACCTTCATGCGCGTACTCGCTCCGTTGGCTCCGATGGAAGCCGAAGCGGTGTGGCGTGGTCTGACAGGCGGCGAATCCGTGCATCTTGAAGATTGGCCGTATCTGACTGCCGAAGGTGCTGCAGACGGCGAAACCACCGAGCTGGGCGCCGTGCTGGTCGACGACGAAGCTTTGGTCTCCGCCATGGAAAAGGTGCGTGAAGTCGTCTCCGCCGCTCTCTCGCTGCGTAAGGGCGAGCAGATTCGCGTGCGTCAGCCGCTGGCCCGCATGACCGTCGTCGTTTCCGATCCGGAAGCCGTCGCCGCCTATACGGAAACCCTGAAGAGCGAGCTCAATATCAAGGATGTGGAATTCTGCACGCTCGAAGACGCTTCCGAGTATGGTTTGAAGATCGTCAACGAGCTGAAGGTCAACGCTCGCGCCGCCGGCCCGCGTCTGGGCAAGCAGGTGCAGTTCGCCATCAAGGCTTCCAAGTCCGGCGGTTGGTATGTGGGCGCCGACGGTGCTCCGGTCGTGTCCACGCCGAACGGCGACATCGCACTGGTCGAAGGTGAATACGAGCTCGTCAACCGTGTTGAGGAAGCCAATCCGTCCGACAGCGACAACATCGTGTCCGCAGCCCTGCCGACCGGCGGTTTCGTGATTCTCGATATCACTCTGAACGACGAGCTCATCGCTGAAGGCTTCGCCCGTGACGTGATTCGTTCCGTGCAGGACGCCCGTAAGGCCGCCGGTCTTGACATCGCCGACCGCATTACGCTCAACCTGACCGCTCCGTCCGCAGATGTTGCCAAGGTCGAACAGTTCCGCGAACTCGTGGCAGGGGAGACCCTCGCCACCACGCTGAACATCACCGCAGGCGACGAACTGCAGGTTCAGGTAGCAAAAGCTTGATTTCGTTCCCGTCGTGAGATGGGAGCGGAATCACCGCGAATGGTTCTCAGGATCACCCATGTGAGTCAAGCACACAGATGAGAAGCAGTCGCAACAGATAGGCCGTAGGCGGTCGCCCTCATGCAGGGCGCTCGTCTACGGTCTTTCAATATTTTGTAAATCTGCAACTGTCTGTAATGTCTGCAGCGATTTGCAATCAATCGCGAACATCTGTAATCATCCGCAAAAATCGTCCTTCATAATCAGCTTTATAATCGCCATCGCATCGGCATTGATATGGCAACGTCGTCAAAAGGAAGAAACATGCAACATATCGTCACCGGCATCCTCGCCCACGTCGACGCCGGCAAAACCACCCTGTCGGAAGCGTTGCTATATTCCAGCGGCGCACTGCGAAAAATGGGACGCGTCGATCATGGCGACGCCTTTCTCGACACCAATGCGATGGAGCGGCAGCGTGGCATCACCATTTTCGCCGAACCGGCCGTCATCCAAACCGACGACGTGACGCTCACCCTTCTCGACACTCCAGGCCACGTCGACTTCTCCGCCGAAACCGAACGCACACTGCGCGTCCTCGACTATGCGATCCTTGTCATCAGCGGCAGCGACGGCATCCAAGGTCATACGGAAACGTTATGGCGACTGTTGAAACGCTACAACGTGCCCACATTCATCTTCGTCAACAAGATGGACGCTCCCGGTGCCGACAAAGCCGCGCTGCTCGCACAGCTGCGTCGCCGACTGGGTGACGGCTGCGTCGATTTCGAAGGTGACATCGCGCCCGAAGAGCAGGAAGACGTCGCCATGCAAAGCGAGTCGGCGATGGAAGAATTCCTGGAATCCGGTAGCATCAGCGTCGATACCATACGCAATATGATTGCCGTGCGTGCGATTTTCCCCTGCTATTTCGGTTCGGCGCTCAAAATGGAAGGCATCGACGCATTCATGACGGGCTTCGGACGGTACGCGCGCACACCACAGTACGGTGATGATTTTGGTGCGCGCGTATATAAGGTGTCGCATGATTCGCAAGGCAACCGTCTGACATGGATGAAAATTACCGGTGGCGTGTTCAAGGCGAAAACCATGCTGTCTGGCGTGATGCGGGGGAGTGCGGACGCTGGCGAGGGGTCTGGCGGTGTCGCTGCTGGCGGCGGTGTCAGTGGCGTAGCGGCCGGTAGTGGTAACGCTGGCAGTGTCAACACAGTCAGCATATGGCAGGAGAAAGCCGACCAGGTGCGCGTCTACTCCGGCGCGAAATTCACCACGGTCGACGTTGTTCCCGCCGGCACGATCTGTGCGGTGACGGGCTTGACACACACCTTCCCCGGCGAGGGACTCGGATGCGAACGGAACGCTGAAAATCCCGTATTGCAGCCCGTCCTGACGTATACGCTGTTGCCGGGCGATAACGACATTCACAAGTGCCTTATGGCATTGCGCCAATTGGAGGATGAGGACCCGCTGCTGCATGTCGTCTGGCAGCCTCGCCTGCAGGAGGCGCATGTGCAGTTGATGGGCGCTGTACAGCTGGAAATCATTCAGCAGATGATGCTGGATCGTTTCGGCTTGGACGTTTCTTTCGGGCAGGGCGGCATTCTGTATAAGGAGACCATTACGGCGCCGGTGGAAGGCATCGGCCATTTCGAACCGCTGCGGCATTATGCGGAGGTGCATGTGCGCTTGGAGCCGCTGCCGCAGGGCAGTGGCATGCAATTTGCGACCGCGTGCAGTGAGGATGTGCTGGACCGCAATTGGCAGCGTCTGATTATGACGCATTTCGCCGAACGTGAGCATTTGGGTGTGCTGACGGGTTCGCCGCTGACGGATGTGAAAATCACATTGCTGACAGGTCGTGCGCATGTGAAGCATACGGAAGGCGGTGATTTCCGACAGGCGACCTATCGTGCGATTCGACAAGGCCTGATGGAATTGCGGGCTGGTGTGCCGACGGATGCTGATCCGTTTGATATTGCGCAGCGTTTTGCGGGTGATGCAGTTGATGAGGATGAGCGCGCTGCCGCTGGTGATGATTTTTCTGATTCCGTGAGGGGGAAAGCGTCTTCGTCTGCGGCTTCGTCGTCTGATGATGCGACGCAGGCGGCGCCGCGCGCTTCGCGCATCGCAGGTGTCGGCAACTGTCGTCTGTTGGAACCTTGGTATCGCTTCCGCTTAGATGTTCCGCAGGATATGTTGGGGCGTGCAATGAGCGACGTGCAGCGTATGGGCGGTGCTTTTGACGCGCCTTCGTCGGATGGTGAATATGCGGTGTTGACAGGATGCGCGCCGGTTGCTGGTATGCGTGATTATGCGATGGACGTAAACGCCTACACGCATGGTCGAGGCCATGTGAGTTGCGTATTCGACGGATACAGGCCCTGCCATGATGAAGACGCTGTCGTGGCTGAGGCGCAGTACGATCCGGAATCCGATCTGGAAAACACACCGGATTCGGTGTTCTGCGCCCACGGTGCCGGCTACCCCGTCAAGTGGTACAAAGTCCCCGAATTCGCTCACCTGAATTATGCGGAATAGGGCCCGTCGTCTCTGTAGTCGCATTTCTCCTGCAAGTGTGACCGTTTTTGGGTGGTTTTTCGGTCACACTTGCTGATGCGGTTGGTTGGTTTCAGCATTTGTGACCGTTTTGGCGTTCGGTTGGAATGACGATTGGACGACGAGATGAAGGCGGATACGCAAAAGGCCTCCGATTGGGAGGCCTTTTCAGTGGAGCGGACAACGGGACTCGAACCCGCGGTCTCAACCTTGGCAAGGTTGCGCTTTACCAACTAAGCTATGTCCGCGTGAGGATTCTCGCCGTGAGAAGCGAGACTCCAGTGGGTGATATAGGAATCGAACCTATGACCCCTTCCGTGTGAAGGAAGTGCGCTAGCCGCTGCGCCAATCACCCGCAGAATAACTCATGCCGTCGCATGACCTATTCGCGTTCGTGGGCGATACAAGATTCGAACTTGTGACCCCTTCCGTGTCAGGGAAGTGCGCTACCACTGCGCCAACCGCCCGAAGCGAGTGCTAACTTACCGGCGTTTTCCTCAGCAAGCAAATCCTTCGGCGTGTCGTGTTTGAAAACGTTGGAATTCCAACGTTTTATAAAAATCGGCAAAATCGCCGAAAATGGGTCAAACTTAGCTGCGATAGGCCAAAAAGCAATAAAAACCCTGTTTCATCGGCGTGTCGCGAAGGCGGTCGCAATGATGAAGCAGGGGAAAGCATTGCGTTATATCAGCGTGTCGCAATCATCAACATCAACGCAGCGTCAAAAATTTTGGCGCGCTGCAATTATCGAGTCGCAGATAATAGTCGCCATCAGAATGTCAATCGCATCTGATGCCACACGACATCGCCGTGCGTCGAATCGGAAATGCCTTCATCTTCGAATCCGACATTCGCGTAAAAGCCAAGAAGGCGTTCCTTGCATGTCAACACCAGTCCCCGGCGCCCTCGCGAGCGGGCTTCCTCGATAACATGTTTCAGTAAATTCGTCGCATATCCGCGATGCTGGTATGCCGGCGCAGTGTCAACGCCGAAAATCATCTGCCATTCACCACTCGGATTATGCAAGGACGCGTCATCATACATGTCGTCCAACAAATCAGCGGTATTGGTTGCCATTCCGTTGACGAAACCGATTAGCGGGCCTTCCGTGACGCAAGGCGTAGTGGGAAGGGCGGCATCAGCCTGCGTAACGCCGTCATCCTGTATCGCGTCGTTGGCCTGCGAAACGCCATCGTTCTGCACGTCGTCATTCTGCATGTCATCGTCAATCATCAGCCAAAAGCAATCCGCAAACGTATTCAAACGTCGTTCAAACGACGTCTTGTCTGCGGCCTCCGCGGCGGGAAAGCACATCGCTTCCACACCTGCGATCGCATCGAGATCATCAATAGTCGCATGTCGTATCATCATGCGTCCAATCTTCCCTCATCCCTACCCAAATTCAAACCTCGCAGCAACAAGAATTGGGGCGAGCAATACGGGGAAGGGGAGTTCGCTGCTGATATTCTTGACGTAGGATTCGGCATGGACGCCGAGACCGGTATGTGTAAAGGGGAAGGCCATGATTGTGATTCTCATCATCCTTGCGCTGGTCATTTTGATTCTTATTCCATGCGTATTCATCGTGCCGCAGCAGCAGGCGTACATCATCGAACGATTCGGCAAATTCAAGGATGTGCGCTTCGCCGGCATCCATGCGAAGATTCCGTTCGTCGACCGCATCGCGATGAAAACGAATATGCGCGTCTCCCAGTTGAACGTCCAGCTGGAAACGAAAACGCTTGACAATGTGTTCGTAACCGTCGTCGCGTCGACGCAGTTCCGCGTCAATCCGAACGATGTTGCCACGGCGTACTACGAATTGCGCGATCCTGCCGGTCAGTTGCGTTCCTACATGGAGGATGCGCTGCGTTCCGCCATTCCTGCATTGACCTTGGACGACGCGTTCGCGCGTAAGGATGACGTCGCCGCTGACGTGCAGAAGACGGTCGGCGCCGAAATGGCGCGCTTTGGCTTTACCGTTGTGAAAACGCTGATTACCGCCATTGATCCGAGCCCGCAGGTCAAGAACGCCATGGATTCCATCAATGCCGCGCAGCGTGAGAAGGAAGCCACCCGTCAGCGTGCGGAGGCGCAGCGTATTCAGATTGAAACGCAGGCGGCTGCAGAAGCCGAAAAGACTCGTCTGCAGGGCGAAGGACAGGCGAACTATCGTCGCGAAATCGCCAACGGCATCGTCGATCAGATCAAGAGCCTGCAGGCGGTCGGCATGAATATCAGTGATGTCAACAATGTTGTGCTGTTCAATCAGTATCTTGACGTGATGCGCGAGCTGGCCGATTCGAAGAACGCGAAAACCGTGGTGCTGCCGTCGGCGACGCCGGGCGGATATCAGGATATGTATGAGCAGATCATGAATGCCATGCTGACCGCCAACGAGGCCTCCGGCACACCGTCGAACATCGATCGGACGCCGGGGACCAAGTGAATCTGATGGACTGGAACGGTGGCCCGATTGATGCCGTCATTCAGCTGTTCAGGAAGCCTTCGATCTGTGCGGCTGCGGCGTATCCGGCGCGATACATGCGTTCCAGTCCTTCAAAGGTCTTGCTCAACGTATTAAGCCCGTACAGGCTTTCCGGCGCCAAAATCAGCACCTTGCCTTCGCGTTCGAGACGCTTGGCCAATGCGACCTCATCGTTATACGTCTTATAGCGCTGCATCAGCCGTTCCGCCGCTTCAGGATAGGAATGACGGAGAATGCGAGCCGGTGCTACATCATGGTTCTGCTTGCGCAGCGCGTCTTTTGGCCGCGTCAGCACCAGCACGATACGGTCGTGGCCATCATCCAACGCCTTCTGCACCGGCACGGGATCGGCGATGCCGCCGTCGAAATACGGTATGCCATCAATCGCATATGGTTCGCATGCCACCGGCACGGCGGAGCTGGCCTTGACCACATCGAAATTATCGAAGGAAATGTCGGACTTGTCGAAATATTTGGTCGACCCATCGCGCGCGTCGCAGGTGACCACGGTAAATCCGGTGGGATTCGCTTCGAAAGTCGCATAGTCAACCGGATATTCGCCATCGTGATTCGACAGCGTGCTGTACACGTAGTCGAGGTTCGCATAATTATGATTGCGAATGAAGCTGTCCAGGCTTGCATACTCCTTGCGGAATGCGTATTCGGTGTAGAATTTGTGATTGCGCCCATGCTGTTTGGCGATGAACGACACCATATTCGCGCTGCCTGCGGAAACGCCATAGCAATGGTCGAACGCGATGCCGTCTTCCAAACAACGATCCATCAAACCGCATCCGTAAATCGCGCGGAATCCGCCGCCTACATCAATCAATGCCGTTTTATGCTGTGCCATGGCAAACCTCTTTCCATATATATGGCGTCGAGCTTACTCGTTTTGCCGGGACATTGGGGAGGAATTTCGACGGAGGCGCAGTGTGGGAGCAGTCTGATTGCAGCTTAGTTGTGATGCGGCTGCGGTGTGGTTGTAATGTGATTGCGTGTGGCTGAGCTGCAGCCTGGTTACAGTGTGATTGCGATTCTGCAGTTTATCGATTCAGCAGCGCGCTCGCCAGCTGTGCCATGCGCGTGCTGCCGTCGGAATTCGACAGTGTGACGCCGCCTCGCGCATCTTCGGGAGCGAGCTTGCCGAGTGATTCGAGCACGACGCGCAAATGACGTACGGTGCCTTCATTGCCGTCGATGATTGCGGTGGTGTCGGGCAGCAGTTCGCGGAAATAGTCGCGGTAGAACACAAAATGTGTGCAGCCAAGCACGACGGAATCAATAGTGGACAGGTCGTAGCGGTCGAAATACCCGTGCAACGTGTCCATAACAAGATCATGGTCGTCCAGCTGCCCGCTTTCCACGATGTTGACAAGGCCGGGGCAGGGTTCAGGGAAAATCGTGTGGTCGGCGGTGAAACGGTCCATCAGTGCGGCGAATTTGTGTTCGCGTAATGTCAACGGGGTGGCTGCGACGATGACACGCTGGCGCTGTCCGTGCCCGCGGTCGCAGGCGACTTTCAAGGCCGGCTCCATGCCGATAATCGGAATATCGTAGGTTTCGCGTAAATCGTTGACGGCAGCCGATGTAGCCGTATTACAAGCAATCACAACAGCTTTCACACCTTGTTTCACGAATTGTTCCACGATATTGAAGGATAATTGCCGCACCTGTTCCGGCGTTTTCGTACCATATGGCGCGTGCGCGGAATCACCGAAATACAGCACTTGCTCATTCGGCATGGCGCGTCTGATCTCGCGGGCCACGGAAATACCGCCCAAACCCGAATCGAAAACGCCGATCGGTGTAGTAGAAGCCATTATTCCTCCCGTGAAGCAGATGCAAGTGGTGTCTGTGATCCTGCCATCAGATAATCCGTCTTTAGCCTACTCACTGTAATGCCGATTACACGCAATTCATCACCCGGACGAAAACCTCGGCGAAAACCTCGGCGGAAACGCAGGCGAACATCTAGACGAACACCTAGTCGAAAGCCTAAATGAAAATCGAGCGAAACCTGGAAATCCGCACAAGCAAGCCACTCCACGGTACAGTTAGTGCCATGAGCATTCCGAACAAGGTGTATAAGGCGCATGCGACTGGCAATGATTTCGTGGTGTATGCGGATCCGGATGGCGTTTTTGAACCGACCGCGGACGAAGTCCGTTTCCTGTGCGACAGGCATTTCGGCATCGGCGGCGACGGCCTGATTCGCCTAACCCCGCCGGATGCGGTGTCCGACATAGATGAAGCTACGGTCGACGCCTGCATGGAAGCGGGTGCGCACTGGTTCATGGATTACCGCAATGCCGACGGCAGCCTCGCGGAAATGTGCGGCAATGGCACGCGTGCGATTACATTGTTCGCGCAGAAGCAGGGCTATGCCGAAGGTCCTGGCGGTGAGCCGTTCAAGTTGGCGACGCGCGCCGGCATCAAGATCCTCACATCCTTGGGTGATGTAGAGCCGTATGGCCGTGACGTGTTCCAAGTTGACATGGGCGCGTGGAAGCGCGGCGAGGTCGGCGCTTTCGAAGTGACGATTCCCGGCACGGATGGCGCCGCGCGTGGCACTTTCGTTGATATGGGCAATCCGCATGTCGTCTCGATTATCGGCGGCCTTGAATTCGTCAGTGAAAGCGCAGACGCGGTTAAGAGCGATTTGCCGGATGTCGAAAAACTTGATTTGGTGACGAAGCCAATTGTTGCGCCGGTTTTGGAATCCGATCAGAATGTCGAATTCGTGCGGATTGACGCGGTGCGGCAGACTGCTGCTGACGATGATGCCGCAGTTGGTGATGCCACATATGATGATGCTGCAAAGGGTGGCGTCACACATGATGCTGTCACAAATGGTGACGCCGCAAATGATGGCGTCGCACATGACAATATTGCGCATGATGGCAGCGCCGAATCCGGTGAGACGATTGGCTATGCGACGATGCGCGTAAACGAGCGCGGCTGTGGTGAGACATTGTCGTGTGGCACCGGCTTATGTGCAACTGCAATCGTGCTGCGTGCCCACACCGGCATCGATCATTGGAATATCACTGTTCGTGGCGGCACGCTGCGTGTTGACGTCACCGATGACGACGTCAAACTGACTGGCTCCGCCACCATCGTCGGCGCCATTACCCTGCAAAACTAACCGATCCCAGGCAAATGTGACCGTATCCCATCCCTGTAACGGTCACATTTGCTGAAGGAGGACGTTTAAACCAGCAGGAGTGACCGAAAGGCGTGATTGCAGGACTTGCGTGAGAGCGAAGATAAGGCGAAGAGAGCGAAGGTCAGACGAATAATGCCGGACCGTCCTTGACCAGAATCAGCGTCACTAGGGCGACGATCCACAGGACGTCAATCATCAGGTCATAATTCAGACGGTAGTACGTGGCCAGTCGGCCTTCGCGTGACGGCAGTCCTTGCACTGCGACCGTCGCATGAGACAACGCCATGAATTGAATCGTAGTCGAGAACATCAGCGCCAAGCACCACGGGCACAGCGCGTTGATCACAAACAGCGACTGCGACGTCAGCCAATACGAGTAGGCGAGTGCTGCCAATCCGCCCAACCACGTGCATGTGGCGAACCAGCGCGGTACAGCGATGCGGGCGACGCCCAATACTGCGATGGTGACGAACACTGATTCGGCGGCGATGCCGAAGAATGCATTCGGATAGCTCAATCCGCCGAATTTGATGATTTCCGCCTGCCAGGATTGTGCCACAGACGAGCAGGAGAGCATCGCGTTGATGTCACAGTCCAGCTTGCCGCCAGGATTGCGTGCCAATTGCAGCGTCTCCGCAGACAGCACGAACGAAACCACCAGCGCCACCGCTGAAGCAAGCAGCATGATCAGATATGTCCAAGTTGCGCCGTGACGCCACCCTCGCAATGTCGGCATCGCGGTGTCGCCGTCGTTTATGTTACCGCCGCTCGCGTTACCGCCGCTCACGCTGTCGTCGATGCTGCTGCCGTCTGCGTATGCCGTGTTGCTGATGTCGTTGCCATTGTTGCTGTCGCCGCTGTTGCTGATGTTGCCGCTCATGCGTGCCCTCGTTTCGTGAGCCTGTCGGGACGTGCCTTGTGGCATGCCCTGTGTGAACGTTTCAGCGCGAAACGTCATATTCCGTTGCCAGTATACGTGCGCGCATCGCCGTCGCATACGCGTCGTGGCGAAGACACGATGATGTCGCCGGTGCTGGCGCCGCCCGCCGATGTCCGGTGTCGCGACCACCGTTTCTCGTCTACGATAGAATCATGATCAGCATTGATTTTCCTGTGACCGTGCCCGTTGAAGGATGGGACATTCATTGCCATACCGTGTTTTCGGATGGCACGGAAACGCCGCAAACACTGGTCAGGCAGGCGAAAGCCGCAGGATTGCGAGGTGTCGCGATCGCCGATCATGACACGACTGCCGGCTGGCAGGAGGCGCAGGAGGCCGCGTGCGAGGAGGGACTGCCGCTGCTGCGCGGCACGGAGGTCACCGCGGTTGACGATGGTATTTCGGTGCACATGTTGGCGTTTCAATACGATCCCGACAATCACCGCATTCGTGATTTGTTCGCCCGCACACGCGAGGCTCGTCTGAAGCGCACGAAGCTCATGGTCGAGCGTATCGCGCAGGATTATCCGATCGACTGGGACGCCGTGCAGGCACAAGTTAAGAAGGGTGGCCGTACTACGATTGGGCGCCCGCATATTGCTGATGCGCTGGTGGCCGCAGGCGTGTATGAGACGCGTTCGGAAGCATTCGCCGACGTGGTGAGCGCTTCCAGCAAGTATTACATTCCGACGCCGTCGCCGACGACGCATGATGTGGTACGCGCGGTGCGTGAGGCTGGTGGTGTGACGGTGATTGCGCATGGCGGCGATCCGAGCCGCAACAGGCGTCTGCTTTCCGACGAGCAGATTCGCGCATTGGCCGATGAAGGATTGGGCGGCCTTGAAGTATGGCATCGTGGTAATCCTGAAGCGCAGCGCAGTCGTTTGTTGGATTTGGCGAAGCGGTTTGATTTGCTGGTGACCGGTGGCTCTGATTGGCATGGGAAAGGCAAGCCTAATGGGCTGGGGGAGAACCTGACCGATGAGGCCACGGTGATGGAAATAGTAAGGCGCGGTGCAATCCCATTGTGGCGCTGACTTTTGCAGCTGATTATTGCGTCACCTCGGATTACGCCGCGCCAAAACACGCTGCACGCTGTTGCGGCGCCGTCTTTGCCGCAGTGCCGTCTTTATTGCGGTGCGGCCGCGACTGCTGCGCCGTCACTGTCGCGTGTACTGCGTGTGCGACGTGCGTTGTGTCAAATGCGTCGATTACATGGCGCCGAAACCGACGGCATGCTTCGTTTCAGAACCGACGATGGCGTAGCCGAGCGCACCGGCCGGCACGATGATGTCACGGCCCTTGTCGTCGGTGAGCTTGATTGACTGCTTGTCGTTCAACGCTTTCGTGATGATGGCGCTGACTTCCTCGGCGCTGGCGTCCGTACGGAAAGTGACGGTACGGGCGACATTCTGAATGCCCAATTCGATATCCATGAATTCCTCCTTATAGTGCCTGATGTTGCCTGTAGCCTGACATTGCCTGTAATTGTCGCATTACCGATAGCGTTACGCCTGTGGCGATTCGTTCGTATGGTCTGCGTCAGCCGCGGTGTTGCCATTCGAACCATCCTGCACATGACGATGTACGCCGGTTCTGGTGGCTGTCAATCCCAACTGTGCATCACGCATGGCGCGTTCTTCGCGTTCCAACAGCGGAATCAGCATGGTCGCCACGTCGCCAGACGCCTGTTCTGGAGCCTGCGCCTCGCCGGTGTGATCATCAGCATGATCGGCATCGACATTGATGGTCGGACGCATACCATTGGCGTCATCCGATTGCGCTGCGTCCGTGCCTGAATTGGCGATCAGCATGGTCGCGGACGATGACGGCGACGCATTGCGATAAGCCGCAGGCTGCGCGCCGGAAGCGGTCTGATCGGCGACGTCATAGCGTACGGTAGCGCTGAGCGGACGGTCCGCTGTGAAATCGGAAGACGCTTCAGACGTGAAACGAATCTCTTTCGAGCCGGTTTTATCGGTTTCACCGGTCGCGTCGGTTTCACCGGTCGCGTCGGATTCACCAGTATTGTCGGCAGCTTGATTTGCGGCATTCATACGCTGCTGGGATTCGTTCAACAGTGTGCCTACGGTAATGGTATGCGGCGAAGAATTTGTTGAATCAGACAATCCGGACGATGATGCAGTCGAATGTGACCGGGACTTGGTCAGGCTCAACTGGTGGGCGAGACGCTCAACCTGCGCTTTAAACTGCATGATCTTCGCATTATCCGCCGTATTGATCGCCTGAATGAAATCGCCGACCTGCTCCATCTGAAGCCACAAATTGGCGCGCAGCATAATCAAATCATCCAAACGTGATCCCAACATGCGCGCATATGCCGACAACACCGCATTACGATGCGACTCATCCAATTTTGCGAAAATCCACGCCAAATCGCGGGCGGGATCATTCATCTGCATTTCCTGCCAATTCGTCACCGCCGTAATAGACGAACCGGAAAACAGCAGGTCACCATCCTGAAAACCGCCATGTACCGTGCACGTATTAAACGACCACAGGCCGTCGGTTTCCAAGATATTCGCCCAACTGGATGTGATTTCCGAAGGAATATGGCCAGCCTGGCGCAAACGTTTGATCCAAGCGGTCAACTGTGCGCGAATCTGACCGGTGACGAACATTGGATACTGATTCTCTTCCAAAAACGTGGGACGCAGACGATGAATCGCACCAATCGTCGTGCCGACGCTAGCGCAATCATCCAACGTCAACAAATCCAATTGGCGGGCCTGCCCATCATGATGCAACGTAATCAGCACCGCCATATTGCCGGTGGCGCCACGCGCATTCGAGCCGTCATTGAACGCCATCACACGATCCGTACCAAAACCAAGTCCGGCCAATTCTCGCGCCTGTTCAATCGTGCGTGCCGCGCGAGCCCTGCCGGTAAGACGCTTACGCCCAGCCTCACTGCTGGCGGCGAACACGTCATACGATTTGCCCAGCGAATCCTGCACGACGGCATACTCAATGCCGCAACGTTCATCAGTGGAATTCCTCTGACCGCCGTCACGCACTCCGGATACGACAACGGAAGGCAATGCCGCGCTGGCCAATGCCGCCAATTTAAGCTTGCTACGTTCAGTCACAGTTCAACACTAATACACGAAAAACGGCAATACCATGCCGACGTGCCAGAAAACAGGCGATTTTTAGGCTTTCGGACTCGCCTCGAATAGCGGATTGACGTTTGGGCTGACACAATGGAAGGCATGGAATCATCGGCTCAGGCAATTCTCGAAGGACTGGACGATGCGCAATCGGCCGCGGCGACCACACTGGACGGGCCGGTGCGCATCGTCGCCGGCGCAGGCGCGGGAAAAACCCGCACCGTCACGCGCCGCATCGCCTATGCCTGCGCCACAAAAACATGGAATCCATCGCGCGTGCTCGCCGTCACCTTCTCCGTCAAGGCAGCAGCGGAAATGCGTTCGCGGCTGGCCGACCTCGGCATCGGCGACGACGTCAATGCGGCGACCTTCCATTCCGCGGCGCTCCACCAATTAAGACGTGTCTGGAACGATATCTGCGAAGCGCCATTCCCTCATATCAGCCGCGATCCACGCGATCTCGTTGCACGATCGCTCAAAAGGGTCACTGCGGCGACCCACATCGACGACGCCATCATCCGCGACCTGCATGCCGAAATCAATTGGGCGAAAATCTCCCTAATCGCGCCGGCCGACTATGCGCGCGTATACGCCGCCGGATACCGCAAGCCGCCGGCCGGCCTTGAAATCGGACAGTTCATGGACATATACCAGGCGTATGAGCAGGAAAAGACGTCACGCGGCGAAATCGACTTCGACGACATTCTGCTCATGACCTGCCACGTATTAAACGAATTCGAAGATGCCGCCGCTGTTATTCGATCCTCGATCGGATGGCTTACCGTCGACGAATATCAAGACGTTTCGCCCCTGCAGCATCGACTGCTCACCTTGTGGCTTGGCGACAACCGCAATGTGTGCGTCGTCGGCGACCCGGCGCAGACCATTTACTCCTTCGCAGGCGCCAGCAGCTATGATCTGCTGAACTTCCCCAACGAATTCGCGCCCGTCAGCGCAGACATCAGTCTGAATCGCGACTACCGTTCCACGCCGCAGGTCATCGCCTGCGCCAATCGCGTGCTTGCCAAAGCGCCCAATCGTGACGATTATCTGAAATTGGAGGCAGTACGCGAGAACGGCGCGAAAATCACACGAACCGTATACGGCAGTGATATGGAAGAAGCACAAGGCGTCGCACAACGCATAGCAAGGCTGATCGCAGACGGCGTCTCACCGTCCGATTGCGCGGTGCTGACACGCATCAACGCGCAACAGGCCGTTATATGCCAAGCACTTCGCGCGCAAAACATACGATTCCGTGTAAAACGCGACACCGGATGGGAGAATTCCGCGCTCGCCGATGATGCGCAGATGAAGCAGGCGATGCTGGAGACGCTGGGCGTGGGGCCTGCCGGTACTGCATTGCAGGGCGTTACGATTACCACAATCCATGCCTCGAAAGGCCTGGAATTCAAACATGTGTTTCTGATCGGATGTTCGGAGGGGCTCTTGCCATACGGTTCCCCGCAGGGCGGAGAGCTGTTGGAAGAAGAGCGACGATTGATGTATGTAGGCATTACACGAGCCGAGGACTCGCTGCATCTGTCATATGCGCGCAGCAAGGACGGCATGGGCGGCATACAGCGCTCGCCCAGTCGCTTTTTGAATTGAGCATTGCTGTTCTTGCTGACTGCATGACGCTTTGCGGTGGCTTCATTTTCTGACTCCTGCCGGTATTGGATGAACCGTGTGGAGGCCCTGCTTTTGGTGATGTCTTCCGGTATGCATGGAGGTATCCGCGCGCGATGTCGTGCGCCGGACGTGCGGCTGGCTGCGTCGCGGAAAGGCGGATTTGACATGATGCTTTCCCGCGGTCTGTTCAGGACAGACGGGGATAAGTCTGTCCTTTTCGTGTTCTGACGTCCCGCTTTTTCTTTTCGGTGGCGGGTTTCCCCGTGCGAACGCACGGGGAAACCCGCCCCTTTTTTTGCGTTGTCCGTGTGCCTTCCGCGTCGGGAGGGAGTATATGGAAAGGGGATTCTTGTGAGAAAACGAATATTCGCGGCGCTTGTCGTCTTGTGTACTCCTACTACCGACAACGGCTTTCGCTGAAGCAGGAGTGCAGGACAGTAGCGGCATGACCGTCGACACAAACAGGCTGTGCGAACACCGCATTGGGCATAGCGAAAGTTGTCACTACATCGAGGAGACAGCGGAAACTTCTGTTCCCATAAACAGACAGCGGAGTACTGCCCGGCAGAAAGCGTGTCGGAGAATGCTGCCATCTCGTCTGTTCTGTGGAGGGAAGCGGATTCGACTGTCCATAAGGAGATGGCTTCCATGCCTTTGGGTGTGTCACGGAATCTAGAAAACATTCTCTATCTGGACGAGCGCGGCAGTCCAAAAACTGCTGGTAGCGCTGCACAGGTTACAGAAAACGATACCGGCTGAACAGGAGGTTGGTATGTGGCACAGGGCGACACCACCATCGCCGGTATAGTTATTGTAAGCGGTGATATGTACCTGATTTTAGAGGATGGCTGCAACCTTACGGTTTCGAAAGGTATTCAGTTAGCATCTGGCAGTCATCTGTATATCTATGCGCAGTCTACCGAGAAAGAGACAGTGGGCTTTCTGACCGTCACGGATACTGGTATCACAGAACTATCAGGGGTGCCAACTTTGACGATTGTCGGCGGCAAGATATCAGCAAGCGGCAGATCAGGGATCTCCGCTGGCTATCTCACTATTATGGATGGTTATGTAAGTGCTTCAGGAATCTCAAATAGTATCGCTGTTATAATCGCTACTATTTCCGGCGGATTTGTGGATCTCCATGGGGCCTTTACTGGAAAACTTTCCACTGGCGAAAACGGTCATGCAGTGATTTCTTCCACTGTCGAGATTAACAACATGGCAGGCGATTGTAAAGGTTTCTTTTTAATACAAAATGAGGGGGAAAATCTACGGAGATACATTTACTCTGACACAGGACCTCAGCATTGCGAATAGTAACATTGTGGTGATTGTGAAGGAAAGCCAAACCCTGACGCTCAATGATGGAGTGACCTTAACTATTCCCTCTATTGCAACTTTAACGAACAATGGCACTCTGAATAACAGTGGAACCATTATCAACTTCGGCACCCTGAACAACACCAGCGTTCTGAATAATGCTGGCTCCATTATCAACAAGGGAACTTTGAACGGTGAGGTTGGTGGCAAGGGAACGGTTACTCCGAAGATTACCACCGATGGTCTGCCCGAAGGAACGGTGGGCACCGCGTACAGTCAGACCTTTAACGCCACCAACAAGACCGTGACTTGGCAAAGCAGCAATACAGGCGTCGCTACGGTAGACGAAAACGGCAAAGTGACCGCCGTAAGGAGTGGAACTGCGGACATCACCGCCACCGCTGCGGACGACAGCGGACAATCCGCCGCCTGTACCGTAAAGGTCAATGAGAAGGCCGAACCGCAGCCGCCGAGCTACTCGTATTACACGGTCGCGCTGTACCGCCTGTACAACACGAATAGCGGCGAGCATTCCTACACGGCGAGCCGGACGGAGCGCCTGCATCTGGTCGGTCTGGGCTGGCGTGACGAGGACATCGCCTTCGGCCAAGGCGCTCCCGCAGTCTGATTTCTATGTCTTTCAACGAGCCTCGTTGATCGAATCTTTCGTCCGGCGGGGCTCGTCTGTTATCCTCCCCATCTCTCAGCGAGCTAAACCTGTAGGTAAAATCCGTTTACCATCTCACTGAGCCGCCGTCACGTGATGCTAAACGGAATTTACCTACAGATTCGCACGCTTTGGAAGCGAAAGTTGCCACCTGTTTCCATATTGTCGATTATTTGAAGCCGTTAATTATTTTCGGCGTCGCCGTTTTCCTGATCGAGTAGCTTGTTCAGCTCGGCATCCCAATCAATGGAAGAGGTGACGGCACCAGCGCCGGCCTCGCCATCAGCTGGCAAGCCAGCTGCAGCTGTAGCGGCGTCACCAGCGGCGTCACCAGCAGCGGAATCGCCGGCACCAGCGTCATCAGCCGGCAAAACAGGTAACAAATCAGGATGCGACCACTTCGCATCACGCGCTTCGATGCCTTCCGAAGCACCAATGCGTTCCCACAAAGCGGCGGCCTCTCGCATACGTTTCGGTCTCAGCTGCATCCCCAGAAGATTCTCGAACGTACGCTGCGCTGGGCCACCGACGGCACGCTCGCGGCGCATCATCTCACGAAGCTGCTCAATATGCGGCAAATGCGCCATACCGGCGCGCCACACCACGCAATCAACCCAACCTTCAACCAAAGCCAGCAGTGTTTCCAATGAAGACAACGCCTGCGTCTGCTCCGGCGTATCCGGAATGCCGACCTTCGTCAAATTCACGGCGTCAGACAGCGAATCCGGATCCATCGCGCCGGCATCGCGCAGCTGTTCCTCCATCGCATCCAAATCAATATCAACGCCGCGCGCATACTTGCCGATCAACGCTTCAAAACGCGGCATCAGCCACGGCACCGACGCATATAGGCGAGCATGCGCCAACTCCTGCAAAGCAAGGAACGCCGTCACCTCTTCCACGTCAATCTCCAACGATTTCGCGTATTCGACGACGTTCTGTATAATCAGCGCGCCCGCCGGATTCGACAGCAGCGCAATGCCCTGATCGAAACTGCCTCGCACTTCATGCGACAAATTGCCGGCGGCACGGCCCAACTGCATCGCGAACGACGTGTTGCCCAGCAGCTTGATCATCTGAGCCGGATTCTGCATACCATCCGGAATCGGAATCGGCACAGGGCCGGCGAACATGCCGGAAATCTCACCCTGGAACGCATCACCAAGACGGTCGGCAAGCACCGATGTCAGTGCATCGTTCATCGACTGTGCGACAGGCGCGGCAAACTGCGCCCACGCGTCGATCGTGCCGTCAACCCAGCCGTCGCGCGTCAACACCTGCGTTTGTCCGTCAACAGGGTTGAATTCGCAAGCCGTATCCAGCCACAGATTCGCTTCGCTGATAATACGACGCGCCATCGAACCGTTTTCCGCGCTCACCGTGCTTTCCGAGCCTTCGCCGCTGGCCTGCTGGTGGGCGAGCGACTTCGCCAGCTTCACGTTAATCGGACCGGTTTCAACAGCCTGCTGCATGTCGCCCATGGTGTTGAGACCTCCCGCAGAGAACGCCTGCATCATCGCCTGCACTTCGGCAGGCTTCGGCAGTTTCTCTGGATCCTGACTCATCAGCTGCTGGCGGATCTCCTCAGGCAGGCTCGACAGCTGATTCCAGGCCATCTCTCCCTGAATCGGGCCGAAGCAATCGATAAGCCATTGGTGGATTGCGTTTTCGTCCATAGCAGTTGCCGTCCTTGTCGTTTTTTGCTTTTGTTCGCGTATGCTGTGAAGGTCGATTGCTTCCATAGTATGGGAGGTATGGCTCATATGCATACAAAACGCCCACTTCAAGCCGAAAGCGCACTTCATGGCACGGTTTGCGGCACGCTTCGTCGCGCTTTTCGTAATTGCACGGCCCGCATGCGCGCATATATTGACGCGCGGTCGCTGCGTTATCTGGCGGGGTTGATTACCGTCGCCTTGTGCGTGTTTGTGTTGGCGTTGCCGAGCGCATACAGTATGGAAATGCCTGGGCCGACGCAGGATGTGTTGGGCAAATCCGGTGGCAAGGAAGTGATTTCGATTTCCGGCGCGAAAACCTATGACGATGACGGGCAGTTGCGTTTGGTGACGGTGAATGCTTCCGGTGTGCCCGGATATCCGATTACGAATGCGCAGATGCTGTGGGGATGGTTGGATTCGTCCACGATGGTGATGCCGGTGGAAGCCGTTGTACCGGTCGGGCAGACGGCTGAGGAATATGCTGAAGAGACCAAGTCGGAAATGACGTCGTCGCAGGATGCCGCAACGCAGGCGGCCTTCAAGTATTTGCAGGCGCAAGGCGTTGATACGAGCGGCATTACGGTAACAATGCATGTTGACGATATCGGTGGCCCTTCCGCTGGAATGATGTATGCACTTGGATTGATTGATAAATTGACCGCCGCTGACGAGACGGGCGGTGCGATTATTGCCGGTACGGGAACGATGGATGCCGATGGCGAGGTCGGTGAGATCGGCGGCATTCGATTGAAGATGCTGGGTGCGAAAAGGGATGGCGCGACATGGTTTTTAGCACCTGCAGGTAATTGCGATGAGGTCGTTGGTCATGTGCCGGATGGTTTGCGTGATGTGATGGTGTCGACGTTGGATGAGGCGTATCAGGCGCTGGTTGCGATCGGTCAGGGCAAGGGCGACGATCTGCCGCATTGCGTTGTGCCGAATGAGTGATTGAGCGGGTGACCGAATAAGTCATTGAGGCGAAAAATCTCGAAACATGACCGTGTCGCGGCCCAATTACATGTGCTCTTCGTCAAGAGTTGGTATATTGGCGTTTGTGAATCAAACGGCAACTGATAACGCTGAAGAATTCGGATTCCACGCCGGCGACCTGGTTCAGGAATGGCTGTGGGACGATGATGTGGACGACTCGATCCGCGCCGGGATCGAGGAGCTGACCGGAGAAGAGCTGGTCGATGAGGATTATGATTCCGCGGTCGACGGCGTCATCATTTGGTGGCGTGATGGTGACGATGAGGACGAACTGTCTGACACCATCGTCGACGCGTACGCGGTACTTGGCGAAGACGGTCCTCTGTGGGTGTTGACCCCGAAGCCGGGGCGCCCAGGGGCGGCAAGTTCCAGCACCGTGCAGTCCGCCGCGAAGACGGCCGGCATGAACGCCGCAACCCCGCTGACCGTAAGCCCGGATTGGAACGGCATTCGCCTGAGGGCTTTCGGTAAGGGCAAGGAGAACAAGTAAACGCATTGCGTGTGCAGGCTTTTGACGGACGGCATCATATGATGCCGTCCGTTTTGTATTTCTCATATTGCGACGTCATGTTGCAGCATCGCATCATCGAACGAAAATCCGACTATGCAATCAAATGTTGATGTTGCGATTGAATAATCACAGACTGCAACCAACAGGTTGCAAATCAGATAGCACACCGCGATCATGCGAAATGAAAATGGAAGCGACAGCAAAAATGAAAATGAAGCCGCCGAAAGGCGAAAACGTTAATGATTGTGGGCGATGAGGGACTCGAACCCCCGACATCCACCGTGTAAAGGTGGCGCTCTAACCAACTGAGCTAATCGCCCGCAAAGTCATACTGTACAGCATTGTGCCGCCATCTGCGTGTTCGCGCGTCGCAACACTGTGTTTTCGGTGTGAATACAGGCAGAGGTCTCAAGAATCGCGTAGAGTTGAGCCGTTGAATACTTATTCCGTAGGAGGTCGATGGCCGTGGAGCAGGAGACGAGTACCGGAAAGAACTCATCGGGTATCTCTCGGACGGGCAAGCGCAAGTGGGGTTATGATTGCGCGCAGGTTGACGCTTTCCTGGAACGTGCACATGCTTTGTACGAAAGCGAAGACGCCCAGCTGAACCAGCAGGAAATCCAGAATATTTCATTTGATTTGTGCAAGGGTGGATACGATATCGCTCAAGTCGACGCGGCATTGTCTCGTTTGGAGCGAGCTGTTGTTGACAAGCGCACCACGTGGGAGCTGTCTCATGATGGACGCGTCGCTTGGAAGGCGAAGACGGAGACGTTGTATCGCCAGATCGCGCAGCATGCTGAACGCAATCCCAAGCAGCGTTTTATGCCGGGAGCTGCGAAAACGCCGTCGTATGACCGCAAGCAGGTTGACCGTTTGATTGATCAGATTGTTGACAAAGTCGCTTGTGAATTAGGTGTGGATGGCGCCGACAGTGCTGATGTCAAGAATTATGTTGATTTGAATTCAGGCACCGTCACGAATGTGATTTTCACGCAGCGGCGCGGCAAGCGCGGCTATGATGAGCGCCAGGTCGATTATTTCCTGAATTCCTGCATTACATTGCTCGGCCGTTTGGAATCGTATGCGCGCGTTGGCGATTTGGTTTCCGAAGAGGAAAGCGCTGCTGCGGATGCCGCATACAATGCCTCCGGCAATGTTGAAACTGCTGCCATGCAGGGTGGCTTGTCCGCTGGCGTGCCTCAGACGGTTGCTCCGCTGTTCGCCGGTACGCAGACTCAGACCGGAGACGCTGCCGGTGCCGCCGGCACTGCGGGCTTCCGCGAGGAGGATTCTTTCGCGCAGCTGCACAAGGCCGAGCAGGAGATTTTCACGGCTCCTATTTCCAAGCCGGCAATGCCGAGCATTCCGCCGATTGCCGCGCAGAATACGGCGCCTGCAGCCGGTGTTTCATCTGCTGCCGGTACCGCAGCTGCTGCTGGCGCCGCTATGGCAGCTCCGGTTTCTTCGCTGTCCGCACTGGTGTCGGAGGGCTCTCCGGCTGAAACCACTCAGACGATCGATCCGTTGGACAGCGTGCGCGAGCCTGAAGCACTTTCGACTTCGCCGTCGTCATTCGCTTCGCAGTCTCCTGTAATGCAGTCCGAAGAAACCTCGTCCTCGTTGGCCGCGCTGGCTCATCTTGCGCAGGTCACGCAGGACAGCAGTGTTTCCGAGCCGGAAAACAGCCTGCCGCCGATGCCGAAGCTGACCGCTGAAGGCGTGCCGGCGTTGGATCTTGAACAGTCCATGTCCATTCCAGTTATTCCGCCGCTGCCCGAACCACCGGCGGCAATGACCCAGCCGAGCGGCGCCTCCCATGATCACTATGGCGATTATGGTGAGACGGCTGCCGCTCCGGCCGAGAACGCCGCGGAAACTTCCACGTCGGAAGTCAAGGAAGAAACGCCGAAGAGTGGGGCTGCCCCGCTGTTCCCGCCGCTGTTCCCCAACGCGGAATCACTGAATGTCGATATTCCTGACCTGTCGTTCCCGACCTTCAGCATGGGCACCCAGCCGACGTTCGGCGAACATTCTGACGAGGAGGAGAATCGCTGATGAGCCTGAGCCATCGCGATGTGGTGATTCTCGGTTCAACGGGATCTATCGGCACGCAAGGCCTTGACGTTATCAAACGCCATTCGGATACATTCACGGTAACCGGTTTGGCCGCAGGCGGCTCGCATATCGAGCTTTTAGCCCAGCAGGCCGTCGAATTCCATGTTCCGCGCGTTGCGGTATTCCATACCGAAGCCCTTGGTGCGTTACGCGAAGCGTTGCGCCAAGCCGGTGCTCCTGATTCGATTGCGGTCGAAGCGGGGCCAGAAGCCGTTCTGGCTTTGGCAGGCAGTGGCGCGGATGTAGTGTTGAACGGCATCACCGGCTCCATAGGCTTGGAACCGTCCATCGCCGCGCTGCAGGCTGGCTCCCAGCTGGCATTGGCGAATAAAGAATCCGTCGTTGCGGGCGGTCATCTGCTGTTCGGCGCACAAGTGCGTGAAGCGCAGATTAATCCGGTGGATTCCGAACATTCCGCAATCTGGCAGTCCCTGCGTTCCGGCACATACGGTGAAGTCGCAAAACTGATCGTCACGGCATCCGGCGGACCGTTCCGCGGTATGCATCGCGATCAGATGGCTGATATCACGCCTGAGCAGGCATTGAATCATCCAACGTGGAATATGGGGCCTGTGGTCACCATCAACTCGTCGACGCTGATGAACAAAGGCCTCGAAGTCATTGAAGCCAGCCGACTGTTCAATATTGCGCCCGGCCGCATCGAAGTGACCGTTCACCCGCAATCCATTGTGCATTCCATGGTGGAATTCGTCGACGGCGCCACCATCGCGCAGGCATCGCCGCCGGATATGCGTCTGCCCATTGCATTGGGCTTGTCCGCGCCCGACCGCCTCGGCAATGTGGCGGCTGCTTGCGATTGGACGAAGGCCGCACAGTGGACGTTCGAACCGTTGGACGACGAGGCCTTCCCCGCGGTCAGCTTGGCACGCCACTGCCTGAACGCGTCCGAAAAACATACTGCGGTGTTGAATGCCGCCAACGAGCAGGCCGTGCACGCGTTCCTCGAACATCGCCTGCCGTATTTGGGCATCGTCGACACTGTCAAAGCAGTGCTTGACGATATGGACGGCGAATTGCGCGGCGCACCACTGTTCGAATCCGTGGAGGAAATGAGTCGAATCGAGCAAGAGGCTCGACATCGCGCCGACCTTCTGATAAACAAGCAGCAGTAACACAGCAATGCGACAGTGCCGATGCGATGCTATGGCAATCGTATCGGCACAATTCAATCAGGCGAATACATCAGGCGAACGATTCAGAGAGGCAAATTGCAGCATGACTTCGATGCCATTGAACGAAAACGCATCCGAAAGCGCAGCAACAATCGAAAAGCCATTCCGCAAAACCGGAGCGGCTGCAATCAGTGAAAGCCCGTTGCATCCGCGTCGCCAATCGCGTCGCATCATGGTCGGTCCAGTCCCCGTCGGTGGCGGTGCACCCATCTCCGTGCAATCCATGACGAATACGCTGACCGCGGACGTGCCGGCAACGTTGCAGCAGATCGCTGAATTGACGGCCGCCGGTTGCGATATTGTCCGTGTTGCCGTCCCTAGCCAGGATGACGCCGATGCATTGCCGCAAATCGTTGCAAAATCACCGATTCCTGTTATTGCGGATATTCATTTCCAAAGTAAGTACGTATTCCAGGCCATTGATGCAGGCTGCGCTGCGGTGCGCGTCAATCCTGGCAATATCCGTAAATTCAACGAAGTCGGCCCGTCCATTTGCAAGGCCGCGACCGATGCCGGCATTTCGCTGCGTATCGGCGTCAACGCCGGCTCGCTCGACAAAGACCTGTATGCGAAATATGGTGGCCCGACACCGGAGGCGCTGGTCGCGTCCGCGCTGAAGGAAGCGCATATGTTCGAAGACGTCGGCTTTAAGGATTTCAAGATTTCCGTCAAGCATCATGACGTGATTACCATGGTGCAAACCTACCGTCTGCTCGCTTCCAAGGGTGATTGGCCGCTGCATTTGGGCGTTACCGAAGCGGGCCCGGCATGGCAGGGCACTATCAAATCCTGCCTTGCGTTCGGCGCACTGCTGGCGGAAGGCATTGGCGATACGATTCGTGTGTCGCTTTCGGCGCCGCCTGTTGAAGAGGTGAAGGTCGGCTGCAAACTGCTTGAATATATGGGATTGCGCCAGCGCAAATTCGACATCATTTCCTGCCCGAGCTGCGGGCGCGCACAGGTGGATGTGATTCAGTTGGCTACCG
Source organism: Bifidobacterium sp. LH_512 (assembly GCF_056356435.1). Taxonomy (NCBI): domain Bacteria; kingdom Bacillati; phylum Actinomycetota; class Actinomycetes; order Bifidobacteriales; family Bifidobacteriaceae; genus Bifidobacterium; species Bifidobacterium sp. LH_512. The sequence goes on along the minus strand of NZ_JBKEUE010000001.1, from coordinate 1,319,903 downwards.
CCGTAACGGAAGGTCTGAAAGACGTTACCGCGCCGATTCGCATCGCCGTTATGGGCTGCATCGTCAACGGCCCGGGCGAGGCGCGCGAAGCCGATCTGGGCGTCGCCTCCGGCAACGGCAAGGGCCAGATCTTCATCAAGGGCAAGGTTGTGAAGACCGTGCCGGAAGACCGCATTGTTGACACGTTGCTCACCTATGCGCAGGACATTGCGGCGCAGATGGAACGCGACGGACAGGTGCCGGCAGGCTCGATGGGGGCGGTCGTTGTGCCGATCCAGAATCCGGGCCATGGTGGCGCAGGCCAAGTCGCCTGACGTGCCGTGTTGGCGGTGTATGGACGTTCGGGGATTCTTCGCATGCGGCTTGCCGCATGATGCCCCGACTGCCGCTTTTCCGTTTGCATGAATCGGGTGTTTGATGCCGTTATATCGTGATGAAGGCGTGGTGTTGCACACATCCAAACTGGGAGAAGCCGATCGCATCATCACGCTGTTGACGCGAGACCATGGCAAGGTGCGTGCGGTCGCCAAAGGTGCACGGCGTACGAAATCCCGTTTCGGCGCGCGCCTTGAGCCGTTCATGCGCGTGGACGTGCTGATTGCGCAGGGCCGTTCGTTGGACGTGATTTCACAGGCTGAATCGCTTCGTGCCTACGCCGGTCATATCGTCGACGATTACGATTCGTACGTCGCCGCGAATGTTATCGTGGAAACCGTTGACAAGCTGATTTCGACGGAGCATGAGCGCAATACGACGCAGTATCAGCTGCTGATTGGCGCGTTGCATGCGCTGGCTTCGCACGCGCATGAACCACGTATGATTAGCGCTTCATATGTGTTGCGCGCGTTGGGATTGGCCGGTTGGTCGCCGCGTTTAAGCCGCTGCGTTGTGTGTGATGGCATCAAGCCAGTGTCATATTTTTCGATTGCTGCTGGCGGTGTGATGTGTGCCGTTGACCATACGCCTGATGCGCGTCCGGTTTCCATGGACGTTGTGTTCCAGCTGGATGCGTTGATGCAGGGGGATTGGCAGGAGCTTGACGGTCGTCCTTTGCTTGCCGCTGCGGAACATATTGTTGAGGATTGGGGCGAATATTACTTGGAACGGCCGCTGCGGGCGATGCGTTTGATGGATATGTGACTTGTGCTTGACCTGTGATTGAGACCGTGGCTTGTGTGCGGCCTGCATGTCGGCTGCTGCCGTGTGACTGTGGCGTGGATACTGCGTGGATTGCCTGGTGCGCGGTATCAGGCCCTTGATAAATTGGACGCATGGCTTTTGAGAACGTGGATTACAAGTCGTTGAATATTCCGGCAGCACCGTTTTCCGATTCGTCCATCATTCCGGATTTTCCGAAGAACAAGGTGCCGAAGCATGTCGGCGTCATCATGGACGGCAACGGCCGTTGGGCGCAGCAGCGTGGACTGATTCGCACTGAAGGGCATCAGGCCGCCGAACCGGTGGTGTTCGATACGATTGCCGGCGCTATTGAGGCGGGCGTGCGCTATTTGAGCTTGTACACGTTCTCCACTGAGAATTGGAAGCGCTCCCCGCAGGAGGTGCGTTTTCTGATGGGCTTCTCCCGTGACATCATTCGCCGTCGCGTGGCACAGATGGATGAATGGGGTGTGCGCGTGCGCTGGTCTGGTCGCCGTCCAAAACTGTGGAAGTCGGTTATCGACGAATTGGAATCGGCGATGGAACGCACGAAGAACAATAAGGTGATTGATGTGGTGTTCTGCATCAATTACGGTGGCCGTGCGGAAATCGCGGATGCCTGCGCCGAAATCGCAAAACTGGTACGTGACGGCAAAATCAGCGGCGATCGTGTGACGGAGAAGATGATTGCCGAACACTTGTATAACCCGGATATTCCGGATTGCGACCTGGTGATTCGTACTTCCGGCGAGCAGCGCACATCGAACTTCCTGCCATGGGAAGCCGCTTATGCCGAACTTGATTTCGTTCCGGAACTTTTCCCCGACTGCGGCCGTGAAGTCCTATGGCGTTCCATCGACCACTACATCCATCGCGATCGACGATTTGGGGGCGTGAAACGCTAAAAGAAAAGCCCGGTGGGCTTTTCGCGTTTCGCGCCGGAGCGGCTATGCCGCGACGGTAATGTTGAGCCGGCCGGAGGCCGTCGAAAATTGCAGGACGTGAAACGCTAAAAGAAAAGCCCGGTGGGCTTTTCGCGTTTCGCGCCGGAGCGGCTACGCTCGTCCGTCCATGCCGTATAATGGCAAACGCTTATAGCCAATGTGTGGCAAACCGTTGCGGCTCCTATGGCCAATCGGGGGCATTGGACGAGCGGACCGTAGGCCCTCCGCATCGTTTTCTGCCGACCCGCTCGAAGCTTCCCAGAGAACGATACCGTTGTTGACCTAGGGAATCATATGAATATGTGGCCTCACCGCAGCACTAATCGTCGTGCCAATCATATCGCCGACATCATCAAAAAAGCTGCCGTCATCATCTGCAGCATCACCGGCGGCCTCGCCTTGATTTTCGCATCATCCGCATGTGGCGCCGCCGACAGCACTGCGAATAATAATTTGCGCAAAACGACATTCATGCTGTCGTGGGCGCCCGACACGAATCACATCGGCGTGTATGTCGCCAAAAGCATGGGCTGGTTCGCCAAGGCGGGCCTTGATGTCGACATCGTTGCCGTCGCGCAGGCTGGTGCGGAACAGGCCGTCAATAATGGTGTCGCCGATTTCGCATTGTCGAATCTGACCAATGTCGGCGTCTACAGCGTCAAAGGCGCGCATTTGACGCAGGTGCTGCAGGTGCAGCAGAAGACGAGTGCGATCTGGTGTTCGCTGGCCAGCAATACAAGCGTCACCGGGCCGAAGGATTTTGATGGCAAAACCTTCGCCACATTTGGCTCCAGTGAATCCGACGCCGTCATTAAGCGCATGATCCAAACGGATGGCGGTACAGGCGACTTCGACAAGGTGACCGTAGGCACGTCCACATTCCAGACATTGTCAAGTGGTAAGGCTGATTTTGGCGGCTTCTATGCCACGTGGGAAGGCGTGCAGGCCGACATGTACGGCCCGGCATTGAACTGCTTCACCGAACCGGATTACGGCGTGCCCGGTAACGCTGACACCATTGGCATCATCACCAGCGACGACACCATCAAGAACGATCCCGGACTGGTGGAATCCTTCACGCAAGCGGCGCAGCGCGGTTATGAATACGCGTACGCACATCCTGACAAAGCGGCGAAAATCCTTGTGAAAGAGGCCGCCGACGCGAATCTGGATTTGGAATTCGTCAAGCGCAGCATGCAAGTGATCGTCGACGGCGAGTATTGGGGCAGCCGCAGCGCCATCGAGAACGGCTCGTTCATTCTCGGCACCGCCAATCCTGAAAGCGCGCAGGAATATTTCGATTTCCTCGCCCAAGAAGACGCTTATACTGACGCTTCCGGCGAAATCGTGCATAAGGCGCCTCAAGCGTCATCGTTGTCGACCGACGAATTCCTGTCGGCAAAGTCGGCGTTCTGATGCTTGGCTATTTGACTACTCGGCACTTGACGTTTGACGCTTGGAAAGTGGGGATTACGGCATGACTACTGCGAAGTCGAAGCGTGCTCTGATGCGTCGCCTGCCGACGGTGATTGCGGTGATCGCATTGCTGGCGATTTGGGAAGCATGGATTCGTATTGGTGATGTGCCGGTGACGATGCTTGCCGCGCCCAGTGATATCGCCGTCGCCACGGTGAAGGCATGGCCGACGCTGTGGCCTGCGACGGCGGTGACCGCTGTGGAAGGCTATATCGGTTTTCTGTTTGCGGTGTTGTGCGGCGTACTGATCGGCATTGTACTGCACTGTTCGCGTGTTGCGCATGCGGCGTTCTTTCCGATGCTGTCGGCTGCACAGACGATGCCGCTGATTTCCATTGCGCCGCTGTTTTTGATTTGGTTTGGCTTTGAGATTTCGGGAAAAGTCGCGATTGTGACGATCTTTGGCCTGTTTCCGATTGCTGTGCAGACGATTCGCGGGCTTGACGCTGTGCCGCAATTTTATGTGGATGTGGCGTTGACATGTGGTGCGACGCAGCGGTGGACGCTGTGGCATGTGAAGCTGCGTGTGGCGGCGCGTCAGATCTTCGGCGGCATAAAAGTGTCGGCGGCGTACATTTTCGCCACGGCATCGACGGCTGAATATTTGGGGGCTCGCGCCGGCCTTGGCATTTGGCTTCAGGCGGCCTATAACTCGTTTCAGACGCCGCTGATTTTTTCCGCGACGCTGATGATCATCGTGCTGACGGGGGTCCTTATGCTGGCTGTCAACCTTGTGGAGCGCCTCCTCTTGGGCCCCACCGATGCTGACGCCACTGTCGACCCTGATGCCGACCAGTTCTAATCTCCAAACCGTTAAAACCACATGGTTCTTACGGATTGAGGCTGCCACCGCCGTGCATTTCGTTAAAACCACATGGTTTTAACGAAATCAGCCTATCTGGCGCCTGTTTTTCGTAATTTCCCTGGGGAAATTACGATTTGAAATGCGAATGGGGGTGTTTTGTTAAAACCACATGGTTTTAACAAAACACCCCCATTCGGTTCAGAGTCAGAGGTTCAAAAAGTAGGGTTGGGCGGAATTACTCCAGACCGATGGACTTCAACGTGTGCATCTTCAGGTCGGTGACATTCAGGGTGCCGGATTCGGCGACCAGTTTGATGGCACGCGGGCCTTCGGCAGCGTAGGAGTAGGAGCTCATCGCCTGGCGTCCGTCGTTCACGTATACTTCCACGCAACCGCGGTCGACGAAGACTCGCAGCTTCAGTGTGCCGGCGGCAAGCTCGCCCTCGTCGAGCGGGGCGGCGCGGTAGCCGCGGTCGCCATACTTGGCGGCTTGGCGGTCCACGACGACGTGGCCGATCTGATCGTCGAATGCTACGTATGTGTAGGAGCCGTCTTCGGTGGCGTGCAGCTTCAGGCCAGCACGTTCCGCGGTGGAGGCATTCAGGTCGATGGTCATTTCGATTTCGACGGCTTCGGCGTCATCGGCCAGCGTCATTTCGCCGTTGACCCCCAGCTCGACGGCACCGAAATCGCGGGTATCGGCACGGAGGCCTTCCATTTCGGCAACCGGAGTGGTGTGCAGGTCTCCGTCGGCGCCAAGCGTGATTTCACGCGGCAGCGTCAGGTTGCCGCACCAGCCGTCCTCTTCCATCGGAATCGGCTGTGTGAACGGACTCATCCAGCCGTACATGATTTGGCGGCCGTCAGCAGCGGTGAAGGACTGCGGAGCGTAGAAGTTGTGGCCGCAATCCCACAGGCGGAATTCGGTTTCCGGCTTGAAAGAGGTGCCCGGTTCCCAGGTACCGATCATGTAGCCGGCGTTGTTGACGTTGCGGTTCATGAAGGCGTTGGCCTTGGCGCCCATGGCGGAGAAGCCGATAACCCACTTTTCATTGCCTTCGGCATCCTTGATCGGGAAGAAGTCGGGGCATTCCAGCATCCAGACGCTCTTATCCGGGTGCTCGAACAGCACGCGGTCGAAAGTCCAGGTGACCATGTCGTCGGACGTGTACAGCCACATCTGGCCGCGGCGTTCCTTCGAACACACGCCGAAGGTCATGTACCAGGTGTCGCCAATCTTCCAAACCTTCGGGTCGCGGAAGTGGGAGTCGACCTGATCGCGAGGGCAGTCGACGATCATGCCATGCTTGGTAGCGGAGGTCAGCTCATCGTTGTCCGGCGTGGCGTACATCTGGACCTGCCATTCGCCGTTGGAGCCGTCAACGCCGTTGACCCAGCGGTGGCCGGTGTAGTAGAAGCGCAGCTTGCCGTCGTCGCCGATAACGGCGGAGCCGGAGAAGACGCCGTCCTTCTCCTGTTCCAGGCTGGGCGCGAACATCACGGGTTCACGCCGCCACGTCAGCATATCGGTGGAGGAGACGTGGCCCCAATGCATTGGGCCCCACTGCGTGCCGTACGGGTGCAGCTGGTAGAACACGTGCCAGCGGCCGTTGTAGAAGCTCAGTCCGTTCGGGTCGTTGATCCAGCCGCCGTTGGAGGTGATATGGAACTTCGGATACCATCGGTTGTTGCGTGTCGCGGCCAGAGCCGCGACACCGGCTTCCGCCTTGGCGAGCTCTGCGACGTGATCCTTAATGGGGGTGAGCACCGGTTCGGTGACGTTGCTGATGGAGTCACTCATCGTTAAATGCCTTTCTATTCACGATTACTGATTGCGATTGCTGCGCTTTGTGACAATTGGTCGGTGATTGTGGAGAACGGCCAGTATGCGGTTTGGATTTCATCATGCATACTGGCCGTTCGCCATGATCGGGATGGCGTTCCGTCAGGCCTTGGCGGCTTCCATTTGACGGAGCTGCTTATCGGTATAGAACGGGTCGCCACCGACGTCCTGGCTGTCCTTCTTGATTACGAAGAAGCCGTAGATCAGGGCAGCCAGCACGATGCCGGAAATAGTGAAGAAGGTCGGACGATCGCCCATCGCGTCATGCATGGCACCCAGCGGCGTGGAGAAGATCACCTGGCCGACCTGGGATGCGATCTGGAAGCCGACCATGTACAACGTCGCGGACAGCTTGGTGTCGAAGTGCAGCGTGAAGTAACGGAATGCCGGCAGGCAGAACAGCGGAACTTCGATGGAGTGGAACAGCTTGACGATGGAGACGGAGACCGGATCGTGGAAGGCGCCACATAGTCCGATGCGGGCGAACATGACGAAGGCGCCGAGCAACAAGGCGTTGCGCACGCCGATCTTGCGCATGATGATCGGGACGACACCCATCATCGCGGACTCGAGGAAGACTTGGAAACCGTTGAGCGTGCCGTAGGTGGCATCGCCGATCTCCGTGGTCGGGAACAGGCTGGAATAGTAGGTCGGGAACATCTGCTGGTCGAACACGGTGTAGAAGGTGTTGGTCAGCAGCATGAAAACGATGAGTACCCACAGCGTCGGCATCTTGAGTACGGAGAGCATCTCCTTGAAGGACGGGTTGGTTGGCGCAGCATTCGGGTCGGCTTCCTTCTTGAGCTCTTCCTTTTGCTCGGCCGGAATCCAGAACGCGTAGACGGCCAGCATGCCGAGACCGAAAGCAGAGCCGACCCAGAAGTTGATCAGCGGGTTGACATTGAACAGGAAGCCTGCGCACAGTGCGACGATGGCGTAGCCGAATGAGCCCCAAGCGCGGGACTGGCCGTATTCGAAGCCGAACTTACGGGAGTAGCGTTCGGTGACGGCTTCGAACAGGGAGCATCCTGCCATGAAGCCTGCGGACAGCACGATGGATCCGATCAAGATGCCGATGAAACGGGTGGAGCCGCCGGCGGAGAGCATCGGGGAATAGACGAACTGGACGAACGGGCCGACCAGTGCGGCGATTGCGGAGATGACGATGACGAGCTTGCGTTTGATGCCGAGCTGATCCTGAATCACGCCGTACACGAACATGATGACCAGCGTGGCCAGCGAGTTGATGGAATAGATTTGACCCTGTTCCGCGGAGGTCATGCCGAGGCCCTTATCGGGGTCGAGCAGCCACCTCGAGAAGAAGGACCACCAGATGCCCCACGAGCAGAAGAACATAAAGATGCCGAATGAGCTTTGCAGGTAGGAAGGATTCCTCCATGCGGCCTTTGTATTTGCCATGTGTTTCCTTTTCTTCGTTCCAACGTGGACCGCTGTGTGCCATGTCGGATACCCATTGTTGTGCTGCTCCCTTGCCGCTGCTGCGTCGTTGCCGGGATGCGCTGAGAAGCCAGTATAAAACGTCAAACGTTTGACGTCAAACGATTGACAATGTGTGGCGAACGTGTTGCGTCAAACGATTGAAATACTGCTGATTCGCGGTTTGTTGGGATATAGGAATGCGGCGTGTCGCGTTTTAGCGTTTACGGTTGAAAACCGATGCTTTTTCAATCAGCGTGCAATGCACCTGTGCCGGCGAAGCGGCATTAAGAGGCGGCATGGGAGCGGTGGTCTGCACTGCGTCAAAGTCCTTGATCGGACGATGCTCGATCAAGGAAATGATTTTGCTGGCCGCCCAATAGCCCATTTCATAATGGGGGAGTTCCACCGTGGTCAATTGCGGCTCCAGGGTCTCTGCAAGCACGCGGTGATTGTCGACGCCGACCACGGAAATATCCTTGCCGATTTCCAATCCGCGTCGTGCCGCGCATTCATACACATACCAAGCGCGAGCATCGTTGAAGCAGAAGAATCCGTCAGGCTGCCGTGCATCGAACAAATCGCTGATGGCCTGCAGAGCGGGGCCGTTATTGTACACATTGGTCACCAATGTCTCATCGAAGCTGCGTCCGTGATCGCGCAACGCCGAACGGTATCCTTCCAAACGGCCATCCTGCGCGACCATCACTTCCGAGCATCCGATGTAGGCGATGCGTTCGCATCCGGCCTCGATCAATCGCGTCGTCGCATCATATGCGATCCGGAATTCATCCGGTTCGATGCTGGGGAAGCGATTGCGTGAATCAACGGCATCCACCAATACCAGCGGGTAATCCGTAATCGAATCAGGCACTTCGACGATACGATTCGACATCGCCGAATACAGGAAACCGTCCACACCATACCGCTTCAATGCGGCGATTTCGTCTTCGGCCTTGTCCTCATCGTCGACGCTGACCGTGATTATCACATAGCCCTGCGCTCTGGCCGCATCCTGCGCGCCCAAAATAATGCCGCCTGCATATGGCGTAGTCGCGACTTCCTTACTGACAAAACCAATGATTTTCGTCTTATTTGTACGCAGGCTGCGTGCTAACTGATTCGGCGCATACCCCAATTCATCCGCAATGTTGCGCACACGCTGTGCAATTGCCGCCTTAACACGTCCCCCATCGCGATTATTCAACACCAGCGAAACCGTGGAAACCGAAACTCCCGCCTTTTCGGCGACTTCCTTCATCGTTGTCATAGCGTAAAACGATATACCCAACTTGTTCCAAGTGATAGCGCGCGTCGCTGAAAACTCCGAAGACCTTGTGACGATCAGCAGAATATTCCGCCAATCGTCACAAGACCTTCGTTGTTGAAACCGTTTTCTTCTGTTGCAGTCGCTTTACTGCGCGTCATCCAACAACTGGTTGACCAACTGCTGCTTCTCGTTGATTTGACAGGTGAAGCCGGGGCGGATGTCAAGCTTCAAAGTCACGCCGGTGCGGTAGCCCTGAGCGGCGAGCTTCATCGCCGCATCGCGCACAACCTTCAACACGTCGTCAAGATTTCCTTCGATATTGGTGAACATCGCATTCGTCTCATTCGGCAGGCCGGAATCACGAATGACGCCGACCGCTTGGGCAACGTATTCGCTTAGCTCAGAGCCTACGCCGCTGGGCGCGATGGCGACGGCCGCAACCGTATTGATATACGGTTTGCCGGTTTTTGCATCAACCGGCACTTCTTGCTTCACTGCATTGCGATCAACCATGGTTTCCATCTTTCTCGTTTTCTGTACGGCTTTGTGTCGTTGTGTACTTTTTTCTGTGATCGTTCGCGCTGTCGCGCTTCTCAGCGCCACTTCCACGCATGATCCATCGGGCCGGAGCCGGCTCCCAGATCAAGCTGCGCCTTCAACGCTCCGGTCAGATACTCCTTCGCGCTGCGAATCGCCTGCGGCAAGGTCTCACCCAACGCCAGGTGCGAGGCGATGGCGCTTGACAGCGTGCAGCCGGTGCCATGCGTGTTCGGATTGTCGATGCGTGGGCTGGAGAACCAGGTCGCGGTGCCGTCGGCTTCCACCAGTACGTCATTGGCGTCCTTGATGCCGTGACCGCCCTTGACCAGTACGGCGCAGCCGAAATGTTCGGCCAGAATGCGGCCAGTCTGCTCCATGTCCGCTTCGCTGTGGATATTCATGTGCTGGCCCTGCGTCTGCTCCAGCAGCGCTTCGGTCTCCGGCATATTCGGCGTAATCACCGTGGCCAGCGGGAACAGCTTCGTCGTCAGCGCTTCAATGGCGTCGTCGTCGATCAGCTTGGCGCCGGAGGTGGCGACCATCACCGGGTCGAGCACGATATTGCGGGCCTGATGCGCGGTCAGACGGTCGGCGATGGCCGAAATCAGTTCGGCGGAAGACACCATGCCGATTTTCACGGCTTCCGGGCGAATGTCTTCGAACACCATGTCGATTTGATCGGCCAGAATCTGCGGATCGGTGTTTTGGATGGAACGCACGCCCGTCGTGTTCTGCGCGGTCAATGCGGCGATCGCGCTCATGCCGAACACGCCATTGGCCATCATCGTCTTCAAGTCGGCCTGTATGCCGGCGCCGCCAGAGGAATCGCTGCCGGCAACCGTCAGCACGCCCGGCAGCGTCGAACGGACCTGGCCGGCAGCAACATCACTGGCAGTGTCATCACCAACAAATCCGTGGCGTACGTCACCGCGCAGCGCAATCCAACGTTCAACCAAATCCTTCGTAGCGGCCTTCGGGTCGGCAGCGGCGGCAATCGCCGACACCACGAACCAGCCATCGGCGCCGGTCTCGGCAAGGCCTTCCACGTCGTCGGCATGCACGCCGCCGCCGACCACCACCGGGTAGGCGCTGGCCCTGCAAATCGCGTCGGCGCCGTCATACTCCAATCCGACCTTTTTGCCATCAACCTGACCGGCGGCGGCCTCCGGCTTGGTGGCTGTCAAATGCAGCGGACCCGCGCCTAAATAATCGATTGTTCCTGCCAGCAGCGTATTGGCGGCTTCGGCCTGTTCCACCGTTTTCACCGACAGGCCGATGATGGCGTCGTCGCCAAGCAGCATACGCGCCTGAATCGGATCCATGTCGGTCTGCCCGACATGCACGCCGTCCACTTTGATGCCCATATTGCGGCACTGCCATGCCACATCCACGCGGTCGTCGATAACGAGCGGCACGGTGGCGGCCTTGCCGCATTCGGCGATGACGTCAGCCATACGACGCGCCATTTCGGTGATTTCGGACGCGTCGGAATACTTCGCACGCAATTGGATGAACGTTGCGCCGCCTTCCAGCGCTTCGCGCGTCACCTCTTCGACGGGGCGGCCTTTCGTGTCGTCGGGACCGAGCACAAAATAAAAACGCAGGTCGAAGCTGCGGCGCATCGACGGGTAGGGGAATGCGGTCATGGTATTCGGCTTTCTATTTGTAGGGGCGGATATTGCTGAATAAAAATATTCGTGATTGTCTCTTGCGATTCGTGCCATGCGATGCCACCTTGTGATTTCGCCTTCCGTCGGCGTCGCCACAAGGCGGCATGCGATATGTGTTCGATTGTGCGGTATGCGCCCATTATGCGCGGATGATGTCGGATTGCGCGATTTGCTCGGCGGTCACATTCCACAAAGCATCCAAGAAGTTGACCTGGAACGATCCCGGACCCTTCGAAGCGTCCTCTGCGATTTCGGAGGCCCTGTTGTACAGCAGGGACGCGCTCAATGCGGCGGTTAGCGGTTCGGCCACGGCCAGATACGTTGCCGTGACACCGCCCAACGAGCAGCCGGCGCCCGTGATCTTCGTCATCAGTGCGCTGCCGCCTGGCAAACGGTACACATCGTCGCCGTCTGTCACCAGATCGACGGCGCCCGACACTGCAACAGCGACCTTGCCGGTTGCCGAATGCGCCGCCATATGGCGGGCCAGCCGGCGTGCGGCCTCCACGGCGGAATCGACTTCGTCGACGGATTCCACGCCGGCCGGACGTGTTGCGTCGTCAGCGGCGTCGCTCAAGCCCCACATGGCATCCAAGGCGATGATTTCGGAGGCGTTGCCGCGCACGATGGTCGGCGGTACATCACGGAAGGATTCAAGAATGGCGGTGCGGGTTTTTCCGATGCCGGCAGCCACCGGGTCAAGCACCCATGGCTTGCCCATATCATGCAGACGGCGTGTGATTGTGGCGAGGGCCTCTTCATAGAACGGCAGCAGCGTGCCGACATTGATATATGTCGCACCGGCGATCGATGCGGCGTCGATGACGTCGTCGGGAAGGAAGCTCATTGCCGCAGTGCCGCCGGCCGCCAGTTGCGCATTGGCGACAAGATTGATGGTGACGAAATTCGTGAAGGACTGTGCTAGCGGAGTCGTGTTACGCACGTCATTGACGGCTTGCGCAATACTTGCGCGTAATGTGTCATCGGCTGCTATATTGACGCCGTTTACTGCGGAATGCTGAGATTCGCTTACCATTTTTCTCCCTACCATGGTGTTAGCCAACAGGTTCAAAGGGTCAGGCCTGAAGGCCTATCTCAACTTTCGAACTTCCCGAAAGTTCCCCTGATTTATGCGCTTGCCACGCTACGCCCTCTTGTGGACGCATTGCCGTTTTTGCGTAAAAGATCAGTGGACGACGCATGGCTGAACCGGTCTGCGTATGACGGTACGCTTGATGCTTTGTAAAGACCCCAAACCGTTCAAACCAGAAGGTGCATTGTGGCTGTTTCCAAACTTGATGAAGTCGTATCCCTCGCAAAGCGTCGTGGATTCGTTTTTCCCGCCGGTGAAATCTACGGCGGCACCCGCTCCGCATGGGACTACGGTCCGCTGGGCGTCGCGCTGAAAGACAATATCAAGCGCGAATGGTGGCGTTCCATGGTCACCACCCGTGGCGACGTTGTGGGCGTGGACACGTCCATCATCCTGCCGCCGGCCGTGTGGGTGGCTTCCGGCCACGTTTCTGTGTTCAACGATCCGCTGATCGAATGCTTGAACTGTCACAAGCGCCATCGCGCCGACAAGCTTGAGGAATCCTATGCGGAAAAGCACAACGATCAGATGCCGCCGAACGGCCTGAAAGATATCGCATGCCCGGACTGTGGCACTCGCGGCAACTGGACCGAACCGCGTGACTTCAACATGATGCTGCGCACGAGCCTGGGCCCGGTCGAAGACGAGAACTCGATGCACTACCTGCGCCCGGAAACCGCGCAGGGCATTTTCGTGGACTTCAAGAATGTGATGACCTCGTCCCGTTCCAAGCCGCCGTTCGGCATCGCCAACATGGGCAAGAGCTTCCGTAACGAAATCACGCCGGGCAACTTCATCTTCCGTACCCGTGAATTCGAACAGATGGAAATGGAATTCTTCGTCGTGCCGGGCACGGATGAAGAATGGCATCAGTACTGGATCGACGCCCGTACCCAGTGGTACATCGACTTGGGCGTCAATCCGGAAAACCTGCGCCATTACGAGCATCCGAAGGAGAAGCTGTCCCACTATTCGAAGCGCACCGTGGATATCGAATACAAGTTCGGTTTCCAGGGCTCCGATTGGGGAGAGCTCGAAGGCATCGCCAACCGTACCGACTACGATTTGAGCGCTCACTCAAAGCATTCCGGTGAAGACCTGAGCTACTTCAACCAGGCTACCGGCGAAAAGTTCGTGCCGTACGTCATCGAACCGGCTGCTGGCCTGACCCGCTCCTTGATGGCCTTCCTCGTCGACGCCTATGACGTGGATGAGGCTCCGAACACCAAGGGTGGCGTCGACAAGCGTACGGTGCTGCGCCTCGATCCGCGTCTGGCCCCGGTCAAGGCCGCTGTGCTGCCGCTGAGCAAGAAGCCGGAACTGCAGTCCGTCGCCCAGGATTTGGCCTATGACCTGCGCCAGCACGACTGGATGATCGATTACGACGAGGCCGGCGCCATCGGCCGCCGCTACCGTCGCGAAGACGAAATCGGCACCCCGCTGTGCGTCACCGTCGACTTCGATACGCTTGACGACCAGGCCGTGACCATCCGTGAACGCGACACCATGGTTCAGGAACGCGTCTCCTTGAGCAAGGTCGCCGACTATGTGGCCGAACGCATCGGCGAAAAGCATGTGCGTTACCCGCAGAAGCCTGTCGAAATGGGCGGCGAGGCGTGGCCGGATTCGGTGAAGATCGCTTCCGCCGGCGGTGTCTACTAAATAGCGCTGCACATTGTGAATATAGGATAAGCGGAGTGGGGGCAATCCCGCTCCGCTTTCCTGTGTCTGTGCGATCATATGACTGCAATACGGCACATGACAGCAATTGTTGCGTCATCCTTCGCGATATCCGAATAATCTTTTCTGCAATGGTGTTGCGACATTATGCAATCATCATTCCTGCAATCATCCGCGGCGATACTTCATACCAGCATCGAAATGAGGCAACCAATGGAATCTGACATCGACAGCATCATCGTCGACGCGCATGACGAAACGAATGTGCTAGATCCGCGTACTGATGCCGAAGACCTGACGTCGGCCGTGTCAATCGCGCCGGTCGATCTGGGGCCGATTCATGTCGAGACGCCTGTTGTGCTGTCTCCGATGGCGGGCGTCACCAATTGGCCTTTCCGCGTTATCTGCAAAGAATACGGGCCTGAAGGCTTGTATGTCGCGGAAATGATCACTGCACGCGCTTTGGTCGCGCGCAATCCGAAAGCGCTTCGTCTGTGCCATTTCGCACCCAGCGAGAAGATTCGGTCGCTGCAGCTGTACGGCGTCAATCCTGCAATTGTGGAGCAGGCCGCAAAAATCGTCGTCGATGAAAATATGGCCGACCATGTCGATTTGAATTTCGGATGCCCTGTGCCAAAGGTCACCCGACGTGGCGGCGGCTCAGCGTTGCCATGGAAAACGGATTTGTTCCGTGAAATTCTGCAGCGCGTTGTGCGCGTGTGTGATGCGGCGAATATTCCGGTAACCGCCAAAATTCGCGTCGGCATTGATCATGATCATGAAACCTTCCTTCAGGCCGGCCATATCGCGCAGGAGGAAGGATGCAAGGCGGTGACGTTGCACGCGCGCACTACGGCCGAATACTACGGTGGACATTCCGACTGGAGTCGCATCGGCGAATTGGTGGAGGCGTTGGATATTCCCGTATTCGGCAACGGTGATATTTGGGGCGCCAACGATGCTCTCGCCATGGTCAAGGAAACGGGCTGCGCCGGCGTGGCCATTGGACGAGGTTGTCAGGGGCGTCCGTGGCTGTTTGCTGATATCAAAAACGCGTTCGCCGGCAGCGCGGAACGCATCAATCCGACATTGGGCGAAGTGTGCACGGTGATTCGCCGTCATGCCCAATTGCTGACCGAATTCTACGATGGCGATGAACGTATGGCCGTACATGATCTACGTAAGCATATCGCGTGGTATTTGAAGGGTTTTCCGGTCGGCGGAAGCACGCGCCGCGCATTCATGGAATGTGAAAGCCTTGCCGACGTGGACCGTGAGATTGCGCAGCTGGACCCGTCGGTGACCTTCCCCGAACGAATTGTGGACAAGCCGCGTGGCCGTGTTCGCTTCGCAAAGAAAGTCCATCTACCGTACGGATGGTTGGAATCACGCGAAACGACGCACGAGGAACGTGAGGCGCTGTTCGGCGATGATCCGATGGATGCAAGTTACTGACAAATTGTTGACATATTGGCGATGTGATATCGACAAGATGCCGTCGCAGCCGCTGAAACAGAACAAATTATCGGGAAAGCGCAAAAAATTGTGCAGGCATATGCCGTCGAATGCGGAACGCGAGGAATCTGTGAAGCTTATTGCTGATACGATTACCGTGTGAAAACGCGGTACACGCCCGAAAGATACGCATAATATCAATCCCTTTGCGCTAGAGTACTGTGTAACCGTGAACGGACAGGAGACTATGGTGAGCGAGATCGCCCAGACTGACAATTTCAACGACAAGACCAATATCAAGGTTGTCGGTGTCGGTGGAGCCGGCGGCAATGCGGTCAACCGCATGATTGCCGAGGGTCTGCAGAATGTGGAATTTGTTGCGATTAATACTGATGCGAAGGATCTGCTGCGATCCGACGCGG
This sequence comes from Bifidobacterium sp. LH_512, assembly GCF_056356435.1. Classification (NCBI taxonomy): domain Bacteria; kingdom Bacillati; phylum Actinomycetota; class Actinomycetes; order Bifidobacteriales; family Bifidobacteriaceae; genus Bifidobacterium; species Bifidobacterium sp. LH_512. The sequence continues at coordinate 1,304,110 of NZ_JBKEUE010000001.1, read as the reverse complement.
ACGTGAAGATCTCGTTGAATGATTCGTCCAGTCGAGGCTTGGGCGCAGGCGCTGACCCTGAGAAGGGTGCGAAGGCGGCACAGGATCATCAGTCGGATATCGAAGAGGCGATGAAGGGTGCCGATATGGTATTCGTCACCTGCGGTGAGGGCGGTGGCACCGGTACCGGTGCGAGCCCGATCGTCGCACGCGCCGCTCACCAGCAGGGTGCTTTGACCATCGCAGTGGTTACTCGTCCGTTCGGTTTCGAGGGTCCGCAGCGCGCAGCATCCGCTTCTCTGGGTATCGAAAATCTGCGCAAGGAAGTCGACGCGCTTATCGTCATCCCAAATGATCGCTTGCTGGAGCTGTCGGACCGCACGATTGGCATCGTGGATGCGTTCAAGACCGCCGACACCGCACTGCTGGCCGGCGTGCAGGGCATCACCGACCTGATCACCTCCAATTCGTATATCCACGTCGACTTCAATGATGTCAACGCCATTCTGCGTGGCGCCGGCACCGCACTGTTCGGCATCGGTTCGGCGCGGGGCGAAGACCGCGCCACCCAGGCTGCGGAAATCGCCATCAGCTCGCCGCTGCTGGAAGAAAGCATCGAAGGCGCACACGGCGCATTAGTTAATATCGCAGGTCCGACTGATCTTGGTCTGCAGGAGGCCGCCGCCGCAACCGCTCTCGTTCAGAAGGCCATCCATCCGGAAGCCCAGATCATTTGGGGTCTGTCTCTCGATGATTCCTATGGTGACGAAGTTCGCGTTACCGTTATCGCCGCCGGTTTCGATCCCAAGGCGAAGAGGACTGATCATGCGGCTCCGCTGACCGGCGAACAGTCCGCGAACGTTCCGGTTTCCGCTTTGGCCGCAGGAGCCGCATCTCACAAAGATGCGCAGCCGGCACCGGCCGCAATGCCGGTCGACACTCCGGTCGTTCCGAATATGCAGCCGATGCAGCAGCAAACCACTCCGGCCTATGTTCCTTCGGTTGCGGCTCCGACGATGTCCCCGTCATACGATCAGACCACCGAGCATGAGGTCATTTCCTCTAACGACCCCGGTGACCTTGATATTCCGGATTTTCTGCGCTGACAGGGCGCAATGAGGCGAAAGGACCGATTTCATGGCAGGGTTCATGAAGAATGCAATGTCCTATTTGGGCATGGCGGATGTTGCTGAAGACGATGAGCTGCTGGATGATGCGGAATCCGAAGGCCGGTCCTTCGATTCCGACCATTCGGTGACCCCGATGCCGTCTTCTTCCACGGCTAATAATTCGGCGTCATCCTCAACAGGTTCCAGAGAACATGTCAATCCGTTCCAGAATCGCCTCAATCGCATCACCACCGTTCATCCGAAGTCTTATGAGGATGCTCAGTTGGTCGGTCGCGCCATTCGCGATGGCGTGCCGGTTGTGCTGAACCTGACCGGTGTTTCCGAGGCGATTGCCTACCGCATCGTTGATTTCTCCTCCGGCGTGGTGTTCGGCGTGCGTGGTTCCATCGAACGTGTTACCCCGCGTGTGTTCTTGCTGAGCCCCGCCCAGGTGAACATCAAGGTGGAAGAGTCACAGTCCGTGGGCGATGCCCATGATCTGTTCGCCGACTGATACTTGACAATCCTTGAAGTTCACTGAATTTCATTGAATTTCAGCTTTACAGATAGCGCAAAAGCATGGTCCCAGCCATTGGTAGGCTGGGACCATGCTTTTGTATTTGATTGGAAGAATAATCGACTGGCTGATCGGCGCCTATATCAGCATCCTCATTGTGCGCATGATTCTTGACTGGGTCGCCGTGCTTGCGCCGCGATGGTATCCGCGTGGCATCGTCTCCTCATTGATCGGCGCCGTATACGATATCACCAATCCACCGCTCAGATGGCTGCGCCGATATATTCCGCCCATCCCGATGGGGCCGATTTATTTTGACACTAGTTTCATCGTGTTGTATTTCGTGCTGACAGTATTGCAGATATTGATATAAAAAGAGCCGGACCGCGGCGTTTTCCTCTCAAAAGCGCCGGAACGTGCTAGCATCAAAGATTGATACCAACACAGCGAGGCATAGCCCCAAAGCGAGGTGTATGATTTATGGCTTTATTGACGCCGAAGGATATTAGGGAGCATACCTTCCGAACGGTTCATTTCAAGGAAGGCTATGATGTTGATGAAGTCGACGACTTCCTCGATCAAGTAACCGAAACCGTTGAAGCATTAGGTAAGCAGGCTGTCGCAGGAAGCCAGTCGACCCAGTCGCTCGGTCCGGATGTCGCCGGTTTGAACACCAAGATCTCCGAGCTGACCGCGCAGGTGCAGTCGCTTGAGAACGAAAATGCAACGCTGAAGTCCGCAGTCGAATCCGCTGCCGGCCAAGGTGACTCTGCAGCACAGGCCGCACAGGCTGCTGCCGCGAAGCTGTCCGAAGCTGAAGAAAACAACCGCACTCTGGCATCCCAGAACGAGCAGCTCAAGGGACAGGTCGATCGTCTTTCCGGTCAGGTCGACCAGCTGACCGCTCAGCTTGCCGATACCGCCAACGCCGACGATCTCGGTAAACAGCTGGTTGCCGTGCAGCATGAGCGTGATCAGTTCCGTGCTCACACCGAAGAACTGTCTCGTCAGCTTGCCGCAGCTCAGGAACAGATTGTTGTGGCACAGCAGCAGGCCGCCCAGATTCAGGATCTCAACCGTCAGCTTGAAGAATCCAAGCAACGCGAAGAGAACCTGCGTGAACAGATCGCCAAGGTCGAGCCGAGCACGGAAACCGGCAGCCTGCAGAAGATCGCCGGCGCCGCCGCCGCTGCCACCACCGAGCCGGAGCGTGCAACCGCCATGCTGACCCTGGCCATGCAGCTGCATGATCAGTATGTCGACAAGGGCAAGGCCAAGGCTCGTGAAATCACCGAGCAGAGCCAGCGCAAGTATGAAGAGCTTCTCGCCAAGGCCAACGACTATTCGAACCGTACCCGTTCCGAGGCGGACGAATACAGCAAGCGCACTCACGACGATTCCGATTCCTACGCCGAGCGCACGCACTCCGAGGCTGACTCCTATGCGGCCAAGACCCGCCACGATGCCGACACCTATATGCAGGCTCGTCATAGCGAAGGCGATCAGTACTTCGCCGATAAGACCCAGGAAGGCAACGCTTATCTGGATCAGAAGAAGAACGAGGGCAACGCCTACTTCGACCAGAAGAAGAACGAGGGCAACGCCTACCTCGCTCAGCGCACCGACGAAGGCGACTCCTACCTGGCTCAGAAGACCAAGGAAGGCGACGCCTACCTCGCTCAGCGCACCAACGAGGGCAACACCTATCTGGAGCAGAAGACCGCCGCCGGCGACCAGTACTACACCACCAAGGAAGCCGAAGGCAACGAGTACGCTGCCCAGAAGATCCAGGAAGCGAATCAGTATGTGACCGACAAGCACAACGAAGCTGATACGTATGAGGCAGAAGTGCAGCGTCGCGCATCCGAATACGATACGAATACCCGCAAGGCAGCTGACGACTATGCTCAGCAGGTTCGTGAGAACCTTGAGACGCAGTCGAAGGTCATTGAGGGCAATATTCAGAGCCTCAAGCAGTTCGAGACCGAATACCGTGCGCGCCTGACCGAATTCCTCGGCCAGCTGGTGTCTCAGGTTTCGGATACGAACAACTACAACCGCACCGGCCAGAACGACTGATTCGATCGTGTCTGATGCTCTGAAAGCAAAGCAAGGACGGCTGCGCAAACGCGTGGCCGTCTTTGCGTGTGTTGCCGCCGTCGCGCTCGTGTTGGACCGCATCACCAAGATTTGGGCTGAATCCGCATTGGCCGACGGCCGGACGATTTCGGTTATTCCGGAATTGCTGTCGTTTACCCTTGTCCATAATCCAGGCGCCTCATTGGGAATGGGTTCCTCGATGACATGGGTTATCTCCCTGCTGGCCGTCCTTGCAAGCATCGTGCTTGCTGTTATGGCGTTTCGTACGGTTTCCATGCGTTGGACGGTTATGTTGGCGCTGGCTTTCGCTGGAGCCCTGGGCAATCTCATCGATCGCGTGATATATGCCGAGCATTTCCTTGATGGCAAGGTCATTGACTTTCTCAATTATGGATGGTCGGTAGGCAATGTCGCGGATATTTTCCTGATGATTGCCGCGATTGGTATTGTGTTACTGATTTTTCTTTCGGAGCCGTTCAGCACGAAAGATTTGGAAGATAAAGAAAAGACCGGAAAGAACACGGTCGATGCCGAGAAGGTGGATGCTGCATGAGTCGCCTCGCCCCTGCGCCGGATGCGTTGATTGGTAAGCGCTTCGACGTTGCCGTGTCGAAGATGCTCGGCATTTCGCGTGCCAAGGCCGCTGATTTGATCGAAAGCGGACAGGCTCGTGTCTTGGGGCGAGAGATTTCGAAATCCGGCACATTGATGGCCGGGGAAATCGTCGAATTCGACATCGTCGAGGAACGTGTGGAACCGGAGCCCATTGCTGACGATATGGCTGTGGTATATGAAGACGACGATGTCGTCGTCGTGGATAAACCGGTCGGCGTGGCTGCACATGCTTCGGTCGGTTGGACCGGACCGACGGTTCTGGGTAGCCTTCTTGAACGTGGCGTGCACATCACTTCCTATGGTGCTGCGGGCCGGCAGGGCATCGTCTCCCGTTTGGACGTCGGCACATCCGGGCTGATGCTGGTGTGCAAATCCGAGCTTGCCTATGTGGAGATGCGCCGCCAGTTCGCCGAGCATGAAGTGGTGAAAACATACCATGCCTTGGTACAGGGCAATCTGACGGAAGACAAGGCGACTATCGAAGCTCCAATCGGACGTGCGAAGGTTTCCGACTTCCGCTTCTGTGTGACGCCTGCCGGCAAGGACGCGGTAACCCACTGGGACGTGATGGAACGTTTTGGCGAAGCGACCTTGGTTTCGGTCAATTTGGAGACCGGGCGCACGCACCAGATCCGTGTGCATTTCTCATCGATTGGCCACCCCCTGGTGGGCGATTCGATGTATGGGGCGAACCCGGTGCTCTCTCAGACGGTTGGATTGGACCGCCAGTGGCTGCACGCGATGCAGCTGGAATTCCGTCACCCACGAACGCATGTGTGGACGACGATAACCTCGCAGTACCCCGCCGACTTGCAGCATGCGCTTGATGTGATGCGACAGCGCCGGCAAAAGCGGCAATAATACAGATAATCGCACTGATGCCGCCAGTTGGTATCATCAGGCATATGCCGATAAGCACTAATGCGTCGAGCGGATTGCATGTTCCCCTGCCAAGGTAGAGGAATCCTGCGATAACAAGTGTGGCGCAAATCGCCGTCATCAGTCCCGCGATTCGGCTGATATCGTGCAGTGAAGTATTACGTGGCGGCGCATTGTGCGGTGGTCTGTCGTATGTCATGGCGCATTGACTCCTTTGTCAGCGACGGGCTGTTCCAATCATCGTCAAGTATCACGGCGAAACGCAAGCTTGACGAAGGGCTGTGGGCGAAGAGAAGCGGTTATCCACATCGTTCGGGCGTGTCGTACTACCACTGTAAACCGGTATCAAATCAGGGCAGCAAGACTTGCCTCGCACAATTCGACGGTATGACGATGCGGTAGCATGGAACGCATGGCAAATTCCGCGAATTTCGTACAGCTGCATAACCACACCCACTATTCCTTGCTGGATGGTGCTTCGAAAATTCCGGATTTGGTCAATCGAGCCAAGGACTTGGGTATGCCAGCCGTCGGCATCACCGACCACGGCAACATGCATGGCGCATACGAAATGTGGAGCACCGCAGTTAAAGCCGGCATCAAACCGATTATCGGCATCGAAGCATATGCCACTCCGGAAACCGCCCGTCAAGACAAGTCCCGCGTGCACTGGGGCACTGAAGCACAGAAATCCGACGATGTTTCCGGCGGTGGTCTGATTACTCACCTGACGTTGTGGGCGGAAAACGACGAAGGCCTGGTCAATCTGACCAAAGCCTCTTCCGTGGCCAATCTTGAGGGCCGTGTCATGCGCTATCCGCGTATGGACTACGACGTGATGTCCACCTACTCCAAGGGTGTGATCTGCGGTTCCGGATGCCCCTCCGGCACCGTCCAAACCCGCCTGCGTCTGGGCCAATTCGACGAGGCGCTGCGTGCCGCCGGACAGTTGCAGGACATTTACGGTCGCGACAATTTCTACATCGAACTAATGGATCATAATCTGGAAATCGAACGTCGCGTCACCAATGATCTTCTTGAAATCGCGAAGCGCCTGAACGCTCCGATCCTCGCCACCAACGATTCCCATTACGTGATGAAAGAGGATGCCGGTGCACAGGACGCGATGCTGTGTATCAACTCCGGCTCCACACTCGACGAACCCGGCCGTTTCAAATTCGAAGGTGAAGGCTACTATCTGCGTACCGCCGAGGAAATGCGCGAACTGTTCAAGGACCTGCCCGAAGCCTGCGATAACACGCTGGAAGTGGCGGAACGCTGCAACGTGATGTTTGACGATGGCGAAGACGGCGCGTTCATGCCGCAATTCCCATGCCCTGAAGGCTGGGACGAAACCTCGCTGTTCCTGAAGAAGGTCGAGGAAGGTTTGGAAAAGCGCTACAACGGCAATGTGCCGTTGCATGTGCTGAAGCAGGCTGATTACGAATGCGGCGTCATCTGCCAGATGCAGTTCTGCGGCTACTTCCTTGTCGTGGCCGACTACATCAACTGGGCCAAAGACCACGGCGTCATGGTCGGTCCCGGCCGAGGCTCCGCTGCAGGCGCCATGGTCGCCTACGCCATGGGCATCACCGAATTGGACCCGCTCGAACACGGTTTGATCTTCGAACGATTCTTGAACCCGGAACGCGTCTCTTTGCCGGATATCGACGTCGATTTCGATCCGGACGGCCGCGCCAAAGTGCTTGAATATGTGGCCGACAAGTATGGTCATGACAAGGTCGCCCAATGCGTGATCTACGGCACCATCAAAACCAAGCAGGCATTGAAGGATTCCGCCCGCATCATGGGCTACGAATTCTCTATGGGTGAGAAGGTCACGAAGGCGCTTCCGCCGGCGGCGACCGGCGGCAAGGATATCAGCCTGCACGATATCTTCGATCCGAAGGCGAAGCGTTATGCGGAAGCCCGCGAATTCCGTGAGTTGTATGATTCCGACCCGGATGTCAGGCGCATCACCGAGGAGGCGAAGGGCATCGAAGGCCTGATCCGCCAGACCGGTGTGCACGCGTGTGCCACCATCATGGGCTCCGAACCGATCACCGACACGTCGCCGTTGCTGGAGCGCACCGACGGCACCGTCACCACGACGTTCGAATATCACACCTGCGAAACGCTGGGCCTGGTCAAAATGGACTTCCTGGGCCTGTCCAACTTGACGGTGATCCGCGATACGTTGAACAACATCGAAGCGAACGGCAAGCAGCGCATCGACCATACGAAGATTCCGCTGGATGACGCGGAAACCTATCAGCTGCTTTCCAGAGGCGACACGCTCGGCGTCTTCCAGCTCGATGGCGACGGCATGCGTTCGCTGCTTAAAACCTTGAAGCCGAGCAACTTCAATGATATTTCCGCACTGATCGCACTGTATCGTCCGGGCCCGATGGATATGGAATCGCATACCAATTATGCGAAGCGTAAGAACGGCTTGCAGAAGATCGAACCAATCCACCCCGAGCTGGCCGAACCGTTGAAGGAAGTGCTTGACGAAACCTATGGTCTGATTGTTTATCAGGAACAGGTGCAGTCGGCCGCGCGAATTCTTGCCGGTTATTCGCTGGGCAAGGCGGACGTGCTGCGTCGAGCCATGGGTAAGAAGAAGCCGGAAGTGCTGGCCAAGGAGAAGATTCCGTTCTTCGAAGGCATGAAGGAGCACGGCTATTCCGAAGAGGCCGCGCAGGCCGTGTGGGATGTGCTGGTCCCGTTCTCCGGATACGCGTTCAATAAGGCGCATTCCGCCGCATACGGTCTGATCTCCTATTGGACCGCCTATTTGAAGACTCATTACCCGGTCGAATTCATGGCCGCGTTGCTGCAGGGCGCATCGACGAACAAAGACAAGACGGCATTGTATTTGGGCGAAGCGCGTCGCATGGGCATTCAGGTGCTGTCACCTGACGTGAATGAGTCGGTGTTCGAATATTCCGCAGTTGGCGACGTCGTGCGATTCGGTCTTGGTGCGATTCGTAATGTCGGCGAGAACGCGGTGAAAGACATCATTGCCGAGCGCGAAAGCGGACGCGGCAAATACGTGAATTTCATGGATTTCATTCGCCGTGTGCCGCTGAGCGCGTTGAATCGCCGCTTGGTTGAATCTTTGATTAAGGCTGGCGCTTTCGACTCGATCGATCCGAATCGTAGGGCGTTGTATCAGGTCCATGAAAGCGCGATTGAATCGGTTGTCGGGTTGAAGCGCAAGCAGGCGGAAGGCCAGTTTGATTTGTTCGCCGACGCTGACGATGGCGGAGCGGAAGCGATGGGCGACGCGCAGGTTACTGTGCCGGATGTTGAAGAGTGGGACAAGAAAACCAAGCTGAATTTCGAGCGTGAAATGCTGGGCTTGTATGTTTCCGACCATCCTTTGAGCGGCATGCAGTCGATTTTGGCGTCGCTGCGTGAAATGTCTATCGCGCATTTGATCGATCGTGCTAAAACGATGGGGGATAATCAGCAAGTCACCTTGGCTGGTCTGATTACCAGTGTCGATCGTCGTGTGTCCAAGAAGGGCAATACTTGGGCGATTGTGACGATCGAAGACATGGAAAGCTCCATCCAATGCATGTTCTTTGGCAAGGTGTATGAGGCCGCCGCGCCTGAACTGGCGGTTGATACGGTTGTACAGATTCGTGGTCAGGTGGAGCTTCGTGACGAGACGGTAAGCTTGCGTGCTACGGAAATGCAGGTGCCGACGTTGGAAGCGGAAGATGAAAGGCCGCTGTTCATCGCGTTGCCACAGGCGGCATTGGATCGTCCGCATATGATGCAGCTGGGGAAGATTCTGACGAATCATCCAGGTTACTGCGAGGTCAAACTGTCGGTTATGGATGATCAGGGCAACGCGCGCGTGCTGACCTTTGGCGACCGCTTCCGTGTAAAGCGCGACACCTCCCTGTTCGCCGAAATCAAAATCCTTTTCGGCCCCAGCTCCCTTCCCGTTGCCTAAGCTCACCCGTCTTCCCTCCGCCCACCTCATAGACGTCACCGCCTGATCCCACAGGCGTCACCACTCCTCCTGCAAATGTGACCGTTTTACCCCGGTTTTGCGGTCACATTTGCTGACGGGAACGTACTCCTTCAGCAAGTGTGACCGTTTCTGGCCCGTTTTTCGGTCACATGTGCTGATGAAGACGTGTTCCGCCTGCAAGTGTGACCGTTTTTAGGGGGTAAAACGGTCACACTTGCTGATGGGGGTGGTCTTCTTCTGCAGGTGTGACCGTTCTTGGCTCGTTTTCGGTCATATCTGTTGGTGGGGTGTATGGGTGTTTTCCATTTCGCGGCCTTATGTCTCAGCATGTGAAGACCGCGAAGTTGCGCAACGCAAACGGGATACGATGGGCTTATGCGTGAAGAAAACTATATGCGAATCATTGATCTGCGTGGTAAGAAGTTGACTCGAGCCGAAATGCTTGAAGCCATGCCGCGCGCCGTCATGGGCACCAGTGAAGCCAGCGACCTGGTTCGTCCGATTCTTGATGATGTGAAGGCCCGCGGCGCTGCGGCCCTTCGCGACTTTGCGGAGAAGTTTGATCATATTCGCCCTCATGACCTGCGCGTGCCGGTTGAAGTGATGAAGGCCGCTGTCGAAGAGCTTGATCCGGAAGTGCGTGACGCCATTGAAGAGTCTGTCCGTCGCGCTCGAGCAGTCGCCGCCTCCCAGGTTCCGGAAAACTTCCACACTGATTTGGCTGAAGGTGCTCGCGTTTCCGAACGCTGGATCCCCGTACAACGCGTTGGCCTGTATGTGCCAGGCGGCAAGGCCGTGTATCCAAGCTCGGTGATTATGAACGTCGTGCCGGCACAGGCCGCCGGCGTCGAATCGCTGGCCATCGCCACTCCGCCGAGCCGCGCCACCGAGGATGGTCTACCGGATCGCACGATTCTGGCCACCTGTGCAATCCTTGGCGTCGACGAAGTGTATGCGGTCGGTGGCGCTCAGGCCATCGCCATGTTCGCTTATGGTGCGAAGGGCAGCGAGCCGCAGGATGGCGATGTGCTGTGCGAACCGGTCGACAAGATCACCGGCCCGGGCAATATTTTCGTGGCCACCGCCAAGAGCCTTGTTTCCGGCATTGTCGGCATCGACGCAGTTGCCGGCCCGTCCGAAATCGCCATCGTCGCCGACGGTGGCGCAAACCCGAGCTGGCTGGCCGCCGATCTGATTGGTCAGGCCGAACATGACGAGCTCGCCGGTGCCGTGTTGATCACCGACTCCGAAGAAGTCGCCGCCGGTGTGCAGGAAAGTCTGAAGTATCGCGTGCCACGCACTGAACACTGCGAACGTGTCGAAACCTCGCTGACCGGCTGTCAGTCGGGCATCATCCTCACCGACAGTCTCGACCAGTCCATCGATGCCGCCAACGCGTACGCCGCAGAACACTTGGAAATCCAGGTCGCCGACCCGGATGCCGCCATCGCACGCATCCGCAACGCCGGCGCCATCTTCCGCGGCCCGTATTCCCCGGTTCCGCTGGGCGACTACATGTCCGGTTCCAATCACGTGCTGCCTACTTCGGGCACGGCCCATTTTGCTGCAGGCCTCGGCGTGCACACGTTCATGAAGCCGGTTGAAGTCATCGAATATGACGAGCCGGGCTTGAAGGCTTTGGCCGCCAAGATCAATGCTTTTGCAGTGTCTGAAGACCTGCCGGCGCACGGCGAATGTGTGCTGAGCCGTTTCATCGACGACCCGTACAACAAGACCACGATTCGCGAGCAGGAAGAACAGGCGGGGCTGCGATGAGCGAATCCAATGCCATTCCCGCAAGTCTGCCGCTGCGCAACGATCTGATCGGCGAGGAACCGTATGGCGCCCCGCAGTTGGACGTTCCGGTATGCCTGAACGTCAACGAGAACCCGTACGCGCCCTCGCAGGCCGTGGTCGAGGCGATTGTTCGCCGCGTCACGGAAGTCGCGCCGACGCTGAACCGCTACCCGGACCGCGAACATGTCGAATTGCGCAAGGCCCTGTGCGCGTATCTCAAGCGCGAATCCGACGTCGAACTGGCCGTCGAACAGATGTGGGCCGCGAACGGTTCGAACGAAATCATGCTGCAGCTGTTCCAAGCGTTCGGCGGTCCCGGCCGCGTCGCCCTCGGCTGCGATCCGACGTATTCGATGTACCCGGAATACGCGCGCGATACGTTCACGACGTGGCACACGTCGCATCGCAACGCCGACTTCACGTTGGACGCCGATGCGGTAATCAGGGCCATTGAAAACGAAAAGCCGTCGATGGTGGTGTTGACCAGTCCGAATAATCCGACCGGCACCCCGCTGCCGATGGGCGATTTGAAGCACATCCTCGACGCATGCCGTACCGTGTCGGTACGCGGCGCGAACGAGGGCGTCCATCCGATTGTCGTCGTCGACGAAGCCTACGTGGAATTCCGCAATCCCGGCACCCCGTCCGCGGCGACGCTGATCGACGAATACGACAATCTTGCCGTGTCCCGCACGATGAGCAAGGCCTTCGCCTTCGCTGGCACGCGCCTGGGCTATGTCGCCGCATCCAAGGGCATCATCGACTGCTTGCGTATCGTGCGCATGCCGTACCACCTGTCCGCCGTCACCCAGGCCGTCGCGTTGGCGGCGCTGGAGCATACCGACGAACAGCTGGCGCAGGTCGGCCATCTGCGTGAAATCCGCGAACAGACCGCCGCATGGCTGAAAACACAGACCTATAAAGGCAAGCCTTTGCAAGTGGCTGCTTCCGAATCGAATTTCCTGCTGTTCGGCGGCCATTTTGATGATCGTGACCGTATTTTCGACGAACTGTTGAAGCGTGGCGTGCTCATCCGCGTGGTCGGTCCGGCCGGCTGGATGCGCGTATGCATGGGAACCGATGAAGAAATGGCGCGTTTCCGCGAAGCGCTGGCCGAAACTTTGCGTATTGTGGAACAGGACTGAACATTTCGATCGAAAAGGAGCCGAACATGGCGCGTACAGCGACCATCGTGCGTGAAACCAGCGAATCCAAGGTTGAGCTGAGCCTGAATCTTGACGGTACCGGCAAAACCGACATCGACACTTCCGTGCCGTTCTACAACCATATGATGACCGCGCTCGGCAAGCATTCGCTGATCGATCTGACCATCAAGGCCAGCGGCGACACTGATATCGACGCGCATCATACGGTGGAGGATATCGCCATCGTGTTCGGTGAAGCCCTGCGCCAGGCGCTCGGCGACAAGCGTGGCATTCGTCGTTTCGCCGATGCCACGGTGCCGTTGGATGAGGCGCTTGCCAAGGCAGTCGTCGATATTTCCGGCCGCCCGTACTGTGTGTGCACGGGTGAGCCTGAAGGTTTCGAATATTGCATGATCGGCGGCCATTTCACTGGTTCCCTGGTGCGTCATGTTATGGAATCGATCGCCAATCATGCCGGTATCTGCCTGCATATGCAGGTGCTTGCCGGCCGTGACCCGCATCATATCGCCGAAGCTGAATTTAAGGCGTTGGCTCGCGCATTGCGCGTCGCCGTTGAGCCGGATCCACGCGTCGACGGCATTCCCAGCACGAAGGGGGCGCTGTGATGCAGGACGGCAACGAGTCGAATGACAGGTTTGAAAACGAATTCAATGATGATGATCTGCATTTCACCGACGAAGAGCTCGAATCGGCGATGGCTGGTTTTGAAGCGGAATTCGCTGATGACATTGCAGGCGTAGGCGCTTCGGGTGGTGCGGATACCGCGAACTCCGCAGGAGACGCCGCCGACGCGGCAAATGCCGGCACGAACACAGCTGTTGCGGATGCCGCAGGTGATTTCACGATTCCTGAAGACGCTTCAGCATTGTTTGAAGACGCCCAGAAGGATCCGGAAATCGGTTTCGAAGATGAATTACAGGGATTGCTCGGCAATAAGGCGAAGGCGGCGATGATTATCACGCGCCTGACCTCGCCTGAATTGCTGGCCGCCTTCTGCCAGTTGTCTGATATTTCCGCGCTATGCATCGGCGCTGATGAGGGTGCTGTGGCGGTGCTGCGCAATCTGACTGGTGACGGCCCGGAGGCGGCGGCCCGCGATATGACCGTCGTCGTTTCCGGCATGCCGGTCGTATTGGCGGTGAACCGTGCGGACAAGCTTGAAGCGAATATGTATGTCGAAGGCAAAGCGGTGCAGTCGTTCCCGCCGCCTGTGCTGTTCTCTTCCGCCGCACGCTTCGTCGAGGATCTGATGCTGGGTATCGCCGATGTCGATTCGGTGCGCGCATCCGGCGCAACAGTTTTGGATTCGGCTGATTTCGACCGTGAATCCGCGATGAAGGTGATCGCGAAGCATACCCGCTTTGGCAGAGGTGGGTCTCGTATCGAATAGCGGATACGTCGGCCGGCTGACGCGGATACGTCGGCCGGCCGAATTATACGAAACGTTGTTATGTGACAGGCATAGCGAAGGAGAGAGCAGATGACCTCTGTTGTGGTATTCGATTACGGATTCGGCAACGTCCGTTCGATGATGCGCGCATTGGCCAATATCGGTTTGGATGCGACATTGACGGCCGACCCGAAACAGGCGTTGGAAGCGGAAGGATTGGTTGTTCCGGGCGTGGGCGCGTATGGCGCGTGCATGGAAGGCCTGAAGGCGGTCGGCGGAGATCGCCTGATTGTGGAACGCTTATGTGCGCAACGCCCTGTGCTTGGCGTATGTGTGGGTGAGCAGATCATGTTCGAACGTGGTATGGAACATGATGTTCCGACGCAGGGTTTGGGACTGATCGGCGGAACCGTGGAGCAGCTGGATGCCGACGTGGTGCCGCATATGGGGTGGAACACCGTCGAAGCGGCTGAGGATTCCGTGCTGCTTCGAGGCATTGAACATGAACGTTTCTATTTTGTGCATTCGTATGCCGCACATCAGGTGACGCCTGTTGACAATACGGCAAAGGGCATCGATTTCGGCGATGCTCAGGAACGTGTGACGTGGTGCGAATATGGGCGTAGTCGTTTTGTGGCGGCGTATGAGCATGGCGCATTGTGCGCGACGCAATTCCATCCGGAAAAGTCGGCTGAGGCCGGTGCGCAGTTGCTGCGCAACTGGGTGTCCGCATTTCGCTGATTAATCTGATTTATTGTGATGCCAGTTTTTGATAACGCTTGATAAGACCTGATAAGGAAAGGTGAACAACATGTCGCTTACACTGCTTCCCGCCGTTGACGTGCGAGACGGCAAGGCCGTACGTCTGCGTCAAGGCGAATCCGGCTCGGAAACCGATTACGGCTCTCCGCTGGATGCCGCACGTACGTGGGCTGAACTGGGCGCCAACTGGATTCATCTGGTCGATCTCGACGCGGCTTTCGGCACCGGTGACAATCGCGCGCAGCTGCGACAAATCGTCGAAGAACTAGGCGGCAAAGTCAATATTGAGATGAGTGGCGGCATTCGCGATGACGCTTCGCTGGAATCCGCACTCGAAGCGGGTGCGGCGCGCGTGAACATCGGTACCGCGGCTTTGGAGAACCCCGAATGGACGGCATCCGTCATCAAGAAGTATGGCGATCGTGTCGCCGTCGGCCTTGACGTGCGCGGTCACACGCTGGCCGCTCGTGGCTGGGTGAAGGAAGGCGGAGACCTGTTCGAAACAATGGCTTTCCTTGATTCAGTGGGCTGCTCTCGTTACGTCGTTACCGATGTGGCGCGCGACGGCATGATGAGCGGACCGAATCTGACGCTGCTGCGCGAAGTCGCCGAACGCACGGACGCCAAAGTCACCGCCTCGGGCGGCATTTCGTCACTCGACGATCTGGCCGCCATCGAAACACTGTCCAGAATCGGCGTTGACTCGGCGATCCTCGGCAAATCCCTGTATGCGAGAGCCTTCACCCTGCCGCAGGCATTGGAGGTCGTTTCCGGTCACTCGCGTCCGTAGCAGGGCAGCTCGCCTGAATTGATCAACTGCAGGAACAACGCGTAATCCGCATCATTCTGATCAGCATATGATTGCGCAAACGTGGCGATCGCCCTATCAAAAGCATCCGTATCACCCAAATATCCGGCGATCGCCGCCGAATCTCCGGTGCGTGCATGCGCATGCGCCAAACAGCGCGCGCACATGCGTCCCAAATCACTCAGCGTCAAATCATCAAGATGGTCGATGTCAATCGACCCTTTGCCATTCCACAATTGACGCACATAATAATCACGCGGACGGCCGTCATCGCCTATGAAATCGGCCCAGCCAAGCAGCACATCAGCCGTGGACTGAATCAGCTTCTGGCCTTGCACAACGCGTTCGCCATGCGTGCGGTATGGAGAACGGCCGACGAAACGTTCCAACACCGACTCGCAGGCTTCCTTCATCTGCAACATCAGCGTGTCCTCAATATCACGGCCCGTCAAAGCGGCAACCCAAGCCCTCGTGCCGACCGAACCGACGCCGACGACTTTGCGCGCCGCGCCATGATAACGATATTGCGACAGCACATGACGGCGGTCCTCATACAAACTGTGCTTGTAGCGGTCGAACAGCAACTCCAAACGCGCCTGCAGCGCGTCCAAATCGGTGTAGTCGTCAAGCTCGTTGATCGGCACCAATTCCGGTGGGCGCATGTTGAAACGCAGCTTACGTCCGTCGAAATACGTCAGCTTCGCAGTGGCTCGCTTCGAAGTCTTACGGACCGCTTTCGCGGCGGCGGCGCGCAGCACATCGTTGCGCTTGCCGCTTACCGTGTCTTCGTAATGGTCCAGCGAACGCTGCACGTCCAAATGGTCATACCACATGTCGAGATAATCCATCTGCGAATATTGCTCGATGCGCTCGCGATACGTGTGTACGCAACGCATCACCGCAGTCTTGCGGGCCTTCGGCTTGATGCCATTCGCTCTGCCGCAGATCTCCACGGAAACGGCCAGTCGTTTGATATCCCATTCCCAAGGACCGGTGGTCGTCTCGTCAAAATCGTTGATATCGAACACCAAATGGCGTGTAGGGGAGAAGAACATGCCGAAATTGCCGATATGCGCGTCGCCCACGCATTGCACGGGAATGCCGGTCACCGGCGTGCGGGCCAGATCATTGGCCATGATCAACGCGGTACCACGGTAGAACGTGAAAGCGGAAGCGCTCATACGCGCGTAGCGCAAAGGGACCAGATCCTGCACGCGCGTGGCCGACTGCTCCTCAAGCAAGCCGATGACATCGCGGCGGCCTTCCCGCACCTGCCAGAACGCATGATGCTCAAAAGGCGCGAATGCGCGACGCTTGACGCCTGCAACAGTGCGTTCTCCCGGGGTTGCCGCCTGTTGCCAGGACCTTGTATCGATAATGGGCCGGTCTGGGCTGGCCGCAACAACATTGTTCAAAGTCATGGTTGTAACGATACCTGCCGAGCATGTACGGCGTTCACGGTGTGTTCTGCGAAAAGCAATGTGATTACGGTAATAATGCGAGCTGCTGCATAGGAATGCATGAGGATTGCTGATATGTTAACGCGACTCGTAACACAAACGTGGAACCATGGGGCGCATGGATAAACAGCAAGAGTTCGCGTTGCGCACCGTTGAGGAACGTGACGTACGATTCATCCGCCTGTGGTTCACGGATGTGTTGGGAACATTGAAATCCGTTGCGATTGCGCCTGCGGAGCTGGAGGCTGCATTCGAAGAAGGACTCGGTTTCGATGGTTCGGCCATTGAAGGCATGACGCGCGTGTCGGAAGACGACATGATCGTGCGCCCTGATCCTTCGACATTCCAGATGCTGCCGTGGCGCGGCGGCCCCCAGGGCACGGCCCGCATGTTCTGCGACGTGCTCACTCCTGACGGCGAACCCTCGCTGGGCGACCCACGTCATGTGCTGAAGCGTGCGCTCGCCAAGGCCAAGGAAAAAGGATTCACGTTCTATGTGCATCCGGAAATCGAATTCTACCTGTTCGAACAGCAGGAGGATTGGTCGAAGCCGCCGGTCCCGATCGATGAAGGCGGCTATTTCGACCATGTGCCGCGCAGTCCAGGTATGGACTTCCGTCGGGCCACGGTCAATATGCTCGAGCAGATGGGCATTTCGGTCGAGTATTCACATCATGAGATCGGACCGGGCCAGAACGAAATCGATTTGCGCTATGCGGACGCGTTGACCACGGCGGACAACATCATGACATTCCGCACGGTGGTCAAGGAAATCTCTCTTGAACGTGGCATTCATGCAAGCTTCATGCCCAAGCCCCTGGCAGACCAAGCCGGATCGGGCATGCACACGCATCTGAGCCTGTTCGAAGGGGATTCCAACGCCTTCTATGAGGCTGGTCAGGAATTCAACATGTCGGCCACTGCACGCCAGTTCGCAGCAGGCATTCTGTACCATGCGGCGGAAATCTGCGCCGTCACCGCACAGTACGTCAACTCGTATAAGCGTTTGTGGGGTGGCAACGAGGCTCCGAGCTACATTTGCTGGGGACACAACAACCGGTCCGCACTGCTGCGCATTCCGCAGTACAAGCCGGGCAAGGGCAATTCGGCGCGGATGGAATTCCGTGCGCTCGACCCGGTCGCCAACCCGTACTTGGCATATTCGGTGCTGCTGGCCGCAGGCCTCGACGGCATTGAACGTCAGCTGCCGCTTGCCGAACCGACTAGCGACGATGTGTGGGCGCTGACCGATGCGGAACGTCGCGCAATGGGCATCGAACCGTTGCCGACCTCGCTGGGCGCCGCCCTTCGTGTTATGGAAAAATCCGATTTCGTGGCCGAAGTGCTTGGCGAGCATGCCTTCGAATATTTCCTGAGCAACAAGCGTCAGGAATGGGAGGAATACAACCGTCAGGTCACTCCGTACGAGCTTCGCAAGTATCTGCCGAGGCTGTAAGCCGCGAAAAGACGAATAAATATATACCGATGAGATGCCGGCCGTCACCGACAGGGGATGGCCGGCATCGTCATGTGCGGCAAAGCCACGCATAATCATTACAGAAGAGTAAGGGAAAGAGACGAATGACGTCTCGTAATGCAGCGGCATCCGATCGCTTCTTCACCATGCCCGTCATCGCATTGGTCGCATTAAGCTTCGCGCTGGGCATGAGCGAATTCGTTATGGTCGGCATCCTGCCGAATATCGCAGGCGATCTCAACGTATCGGAAACCACCGTCGGCAACCTCGTATCATTATTCCCTTCGTCTACGCGCCGGCCACCCCGTTCGGCTCCGCCCTGTCGGCGCGCTACCCGCGATTCGCCACGCACATGGCGCTTACCGGCGTATTCCTTGTCGGCAATATTCTGTGCGCTGTGGCCGCATCATATTGGATGCTGCTTATCGGACGAATCATCATCGCATTGGTCGCCGGCACAATCGTCTCCACGTCCATGACCTACGCCGCCGACGTGACTGCGCCGCGCAACCGTACCAAATTCATCGCGTGGGTGTTTTCCGGCTTCTCCATCGCCTCCGTCGTCGGCGTGCCGGTGGGCACATGGGTAGCAGGCATATTCGGTTGGCGTTACGCCTTCTATCTGGTAACCGCACTGACCATTCTGCTGATGGTCACCATGGCGGCGGTGCTGCCGCGTGGCGGCGAGCTCGTCAAGGTAAGCATCCTATCCCAGTTCAGGCTGTTCCTTGACCGTCGTATTCAGCTCGGTTTGGCGGCGGTGATCTGCGGCGCTGCGGCAAGCTACGCGTTCTACACGTATCTTTCCCTGATTCTGCGCGACGAAATCGGTGTGCCGGAACAACATATCAGCATCGGCCTGGTGCTGTATGGCGTCGCCTGCCTGTACAGCAATCTGTACAGCGGCAAACTTGCCGGTCAGGAGCGCGGCATGAAACCGCTGTATCGCATTCGTTTCATGTATTACATTCACGCCGTGCTGCTGTGTACGCTGGCGCTTGCCGGCATTGTGCCAGCGTATGGCGCGATTCTGCTGATTGCGCTCGGCTTCTTCATGTATCTGCAGAACTCCTCGTCGCAGGTGCTGTACATGGATGTTGCGGCGCGCTCGCATCCCGGATCGACGAATTTGGCCGCATCGCTTAATTCGATGGCCTTTAATATCGGCATCGCCGTTGGCTCGGCCGCCGGCGGCGTGGTCAATGATGCTTGCGGACTGACTTGGCTGGGCCCTGCCGGAGCGGTGTTCGCATTGCTCGCTGGCCTGTCGGTGGCGGCGATGCGTCCGTATGTTGGACAACGGTAGTCGCGTATAAATTGACTGGCGTGTGTGGCCTCGCACAACCCGCGTGAGGCCACACACGGCGGGCCGTGCATACGACAAGACCGCATACGATAGCCGTATATGATGTAGTGCGGCCGCATACGCGGCGGTCATGCGCAGCAAGTTTGACTATCTCAAATCAACCGTGCGCTCAATAAGAACGTCATCGTTATAGTCCTCGAAGCAGGCCCTGAATTCGCCAGCGTATTCGGGGATTCCATAGGCAACGGTCACTGTGAATTCGATGTCAGGCAGCACCTCTATAAACTCCGAACTGTTTTCGAAGCCTTCCACGGCATCGGCGGAAACATATCTCGTATCCACTTCCTCGCCGTTGAAATATGCGCTGATGGAACCGAGCCATTCCAATGATATCGGCGAATCCGTGCGGTTTATCCACGTGTAGGTGACGATAACGGTATCGATGCCGTCATAGGTTTGGGGGCCGCGCACTATGGAATCGATGCGGGCGTCAGCCATATATTCGTCGCTATACGGATCATGAATCTCAGTCATATCGGCGGCGGCGATGGCCTTCGGCGTTGCGGGCAGCTGCGAGGAATCGATTTGCTCGAACGGTGAGGCCGGCACATCTTGGCCTATATTAAAAGCGGAACGAATCGTGGCGGAATCATAGTTGCCGCTGATGCGAACGTCCAAAGGCTCCGCATCATCACGTAACTCGAAGGGCTTGCTGACGATCGCCGTAGCCCCGGCATCGATGTCGTCATAATCCAGCATGCCATATTCGGGGAGCACGCCCCTTTCTGGGACCAGGTACGTGTCAGGCAATTCAACGCCGTTCTGATACACCGTAATCTCGCCCACTGCGGCCAACGACATCTCAGAAGTGGCATTATTGGTGACCTCAAGTTTGATTACGACGGTACGTGCGTTGGTGTCATTGGCATGGATGCCGGCATACGCGCCGCTGATGGTAACATCCATCGGTGTTTCGGCATATAGCGGGGTCAGCTCGCCGGAACGCTCGTATTCCACCGGCACGGAATCTTGCGAAGAATACACCGGAGGTAGTAAAATGGCGTGATCGGACGAGTGATCTGTCCACAGGCGTATGCCGGCTGCCCCTGCGGCATAAATCGAAATAGCGAGCGCAAGCACGACGGCGGCAACGGTTATGGCGTGTTTTGGATTTCGAGCCTTGCGCTTTTGGGATACGCGTGCACGGTGCGCGGCAGCGCGATGCGAATTCACCGCAGGTGATTGAGCTTGCCGGGATGCCGCATCATCGTATCGACGCCGCTGTTTGAGCCGTTGCAGCCGTATGTCTCTTTGCGCCGCGTCAGCGGCTTTGCGACGATGCCGCTTGGCTTCGATCTGAGCTTCGCGTTCTATCGTGACGCTCGGATCGATATACGAGTCGGAAGCATCCACGTCAAACGGGGATGCATAATCGTCATGAATTCGTTTGAACCGTCCCATATCGGTCTCTTTTCTTGAGCGTCATTGCCGGTGCGGAGTGATGGTTACATTGTACGGGACGCAGACCGGCAGACCTCTTAGCGACGCGGATTGCCGAACCAGTTGTTGTAGATCAATGCGAAATTGCGATTGCCGTACGACGAGCAGGCGTCGCCTGTGCTTGCGCCTGCCTGCAATGCCGCATGATTGGGCTGATACGGCGTGTAGATGTACAGCAATGCGGTCGCCTGATTTTCGATATACACATTGCTGCCGCCGCAGCTGGCTACCGGATTGTATTGAATATAGTTAAGCTGCCCCGCATGATAGGCGTAGTCATCTTCATGTTGCATGTAATAACGGAATCGTTGCGCGGTGCCGAAAACCTGCTTGAAAAAACCGGCATATGAGGGATCGCAATTCGCGTCATCCGGGCAGCTTAATCCCATGGCGGCCTTGTACTGAAAATCGGTCGGATCTGTCGCCGTCAACAGATGCTGCTCTTTTTGCATGATGGTGAGCAGTACTTGCGGACTGATGCCGCAGGCCTGCGCGGAATCGTATATGATATCGGCCGCCGTCTGACCGCCGCCGCCGGCATAGGCACTGCAATATTCGTCGGCTGCGATATCGTCGGTATCGAATCGCATTGACGCAAGACAATTATCGCCTGTGCAATGTGCATTGTGCTTTTCAATGAACGCTGCGATTTGATCGCGGCTCATCGCATTCGCATTGAAAAATTGTCCGTCGGAAATAATATTTCCCGGATTGAAATCATATTGGATGGCCGTTTGCTCTTGATTGGCCTGTGCATGATGAATGGCGATGTTGCGGGTGACGAAATATGATGCCGCTGTGATGACTGCGATGACGCATACGCTGACGATGAGCAGTTTGTGCAGCATGATGGCGCGCTGTTTGAAGCCGGCGGAACGCCAGCTTCGCTTCCACGCGGTGATGATGCCGGTGCGGCGTTTGCGGAAGCGTGCGCGTTTGTGATGTCGTGTGTTCGGTGAAACCATCACCATCATTGTAGCGGCCGCCCATGTGAATATGTTTGGGATTCATACAGGCGGCCTGAACATGCCGGGATTTTACGCCAAGGCTTTGCGGATGCGTTGGATGCTGGCGGGCTTGGCCGTGCCCAATTCCTGCGCCCACAAGGACACGTAGAATTCCTCCAGCATCCAACGGGCCGCAGTGGCCTGCTTCATTAACGCTTCATGCTTCGGGCCGGCCGGCTCGGCCTTGGCTTTGGTCATGGCGATGTCGACCAGCTGCTTGGCCTCATCGGCTTCCCATGCCCAACGCACGTCACGGTTCTTATCGACCTTCGCCTTGCTCAACCGCATCGCATCGGCCTGCAGATACACCGGCAGACGGCGCAGTGCTTCCGGGTCGGTTTCGCCGATGAATCCCGGATGCACCAGAGTCGCGACATGCTCGCGAATCGACTGCAACACCGACAGCATCGGCAGATCGGCCTTGCCGGAAACCGCTTTTTCAACATCCGCGTGCTTGCTGAGAATGGTGATCACATCGCGGGCCATCTGGTAGACGGTGTCCTCGTAGATCTGTTGCACATCAAGCACTGCATCGGCCAACGCCTGATCGGAATCCAATGTGTCAATGCGTGGCAGCAGACGTTTAACCGTAGCCAGCTGAATGTCTTCAACCAGATCGGCGGTGGACTTGTACGGGGCGGACGCCAACATCAGCGCCTCGGTGCCCAGCCAACGCGACGATATACGTTCGGACGGCAATCGTAACGCATCCAACGCGCCCTTCCACAGCATGTCAGCACGGGATTGCGTGGTGGCGCCGGCTTTCTGCAACAGATTCGCCTGTTCGACGATTTTGCCTTGGTCCGCGGCTTTATCCGCTTGCTTCTTGACCATGCGGCGAGCCGACTCTTCGGCCTGGGCGGCGAAACGACGCTGCAATTCCTTAAGATTCTTCGATGCGCCCAACACTTTGACCGGACCGCGCGCACGTCGGCCGCAAGCATTACGCGGCGCGGGCAGTTGCTGCTCCACGCTGAACGTGACGCGCAGATATGGTGCGAGACGCTCCCACAGTTCACCCGTCAACACTTCCGGATGAATCTGCGCGCCGACGATATCGATGGCGGCTTGCGTGAACAAATGCGGCAGATCAGGCCATGACGCGACCGAACCATCCGGGGTCTGCGGAGGCAGATTTGGTTTCTGTCGGGAGCCGGAGCCGGGCAGATGCTCATAACGGTCGTCGATCCATTCACGAATGCGGCGGGCCGTATCCGGAGCCGGCACGAACTGCACACGCAACGTCTTCGGCAGTGCCTTGATCATGCCGACGATCAGCTCGTCCAGCAAGCCCGGTACATTCCAGGTGAACTGTTCCGGCGTCAAACGAGACAACGCCTTCAACGGAACATGCACGGTGACGCCGTCGGCCGGATCATGCGGGTCGTACACGTAGCTCAACCGCAGATCGATAGGGGAGCCGTCCGTGCCAAGCGTATGCCACTGATCCGGGTAATCATCCAGACTCACCGACTCGCTGTCCGCCAGACGCTCCACCTTGCTCGGATCGAAATCCAACAGATGCGGATGCTCGTCGTGTTCAGACTTCCACCACTTGTTCAGGTCGGCCACCGACGTGACAGTATTGGGAATGATGCCGTTATAGAAATCGAACAGATCCTCGTCGCTTACCGTTTCGGCGATCTGACGGGTACGACTGGCATCATCCGCGGCGTCTTCCAGCACATCGCGATTATGTCCGATGAAATCATCATGGGGGAATCGCTGTTGGATATCGCCTTCGACCAAACCCTGCCGAATCAGGAAATCACGGGCCTCAAGCGGGTTGATGCGCCCCCATTGGACCATACGGTCACTGACAATCGGCAGACCATACAGCAGCACCTTCGCGCTGGCCACAGCCGAACCGCGAGAACCCGACCAATGTGGCTCCGCATACGTGGTGCGCGTCAGACTGCCTGCCAAAGGCTCCGCCCAAGCCGGATCAATCGAGGCCGAATATCGGGCCCACAAGCGGCTCGTCTCAACCAATTCCGTGCTCATCACCCACGCCGGCGTCGACTTCGCCACCGAAGAGGCCGGGAACAACGCGAAACGCGTGCCACGCGCACCCTGATAATCATTCTTCGCCATCTTCGTGGCACGCTTCATCGCACGCGCCTTCGCGGCGCCGCTCAAACCAGCGAAATCAGACGCCTTCGGCTCGCGAACCACCTGCATGCCCATCATCGACAGCAGGCCGGCCAGCATGGAGGTATGAATGCCCTGATCATCCCACGAGCAGCACAACGAATGCGCCGCCTGCTGATTGAGCGGCAACTGGCGAATCTTCATATCCGGGCGCGAAGCCGGCAGTGGCAAACCCACCTTGAACTTGAATTCGCCACACATCTGCGTCAGCTGCGTCACCAGATCCTTCCACTGGCGCATACGCAGGAAATTCAGATACTCCGTCTTGCAAATACGACGCAACGCGGAATTGCTCGGTTCACCATCCGCCTGGAACACGCGATCCCAAATATTCAACGCCGTCAAAAAATCGCTGGACTCATCCGCATACCGGTTATGGATGCGGTCGGCCTCCTCACGGTTCTCATCCGGACGTTCGCGCGGATCCTGCAAGCTCAGGAACGAAACAATCACCAGCACCGCAGCCAACGTATTCGGCGTCGTCGATTTCGCCGCCTCGATAATCATGCGGCCCAAACGCACGTCAATCGGAATGCGGGCCAGCTGGCGGCCGGTATGCGTCAACACCACGTCGCCATGCTTGCGGGCGATGGCCTTCAACTCGGTCAGCTCGTTGAAACCATCCGAAACGGCCTTCATGTCCGGCGGGTCGATGAAGCCGAAACTCGTCACATCCTGCGCAGTGCGGGCCACGCCCACCGACAGCATGTGCAACACCACCGCGCCCAGCGAGGTACGCAGAATCTCCGGCTCGGTGAAACGCGGGCGCGTCTCATAATCCTCGCGCGAATACAGGCGGATCGCAATGCCGTCGGCGATACGGCCGCATCGGCCCGAACGCTGGTCGGCGCTCGCCTGACTGATCGGCTCAATCGGAAGACGCTGCACCTTCGCCGTCTTCGAATAGCGGGAAATACGCGCCATGCCCGGATCGACCACATACCGGATGCCCGGAACCGTCAGCGAGGTCTCCGCCACATTCGTGGCGATCACAATGCGCTGATGCTCATGCGTCTCGAACACACGATGCTGCTCCTTGGCCGAAAGACGCGCAAAAAGAGGCATGATCTCAATCGCGTCAGGACGGCGCATATCGGCGGCACGCGGGCCATAATGGCGTCGCAACGCCGTTTCGAACTCGTGAATATCGCGCTCGCCGGAAGCGAACACCAGAATATCGCGGGCACCACGCTCATGACTGGAATGAATGACCAACTCCGCGCAGGCACGTGCCACCGCGGTCGGCATATCCATGGACGTGTCGATATCGGTGCCGTAACCGTCGTTGCCAGGCCGTAGACCGTCTTCGAAACCGGGCACATGACGCATCAGCGTTGGCGCCGAGCCCAAAGGCTCATAAACGATCTGTACGGGGAACGTACGGCCCGACACTTCGATAACCGGCACGTCGGCATGCAACGCATGCTTGAAATGCTCTTGGAATTTCACTGAATCAATGGTCGCCGACGTGATGATCAGCTTCAAATCGGGGCGCTTAGGCAGCAATGCCGTCAGATAACCCAGCAGAAAATCAATATTCAGACTGCGCTCATGCGCTTCGTCGATAACGATCGTGTCGTATTTGCTCAGCATCGGATCGCGCTGGATCTGGGCGAGCAGAATACCGTCGGTGACGACGCGGAGTCGTGTTTTCGGCGAGCTTTCGTCGGTGAAACGCACCTGATAGCCGATTTCGTCGCCCAAACGCACACCCATTTCGGCGGCGATGCGTTCGGCCACGGTGCGCGCGGCGAGACGGCGAGGCTGCGTATGCACAATCTGATGGCCGTGTGAGCCGCGACCCAGTTCCAGCAGAATCTTCGGCAGCTGCGTGGTCTTACCTGAACCGGTCTGGCCGGAAACGATGACCACCTGCGAATGCCGCACGGCCTGCGCGATATCATCGCGGGCCGCGCTTACGGGCAATTGGGAAGGATATTCGAATTTCATAATCCTCGATACATGAAACCTATGCAATCAATCTATGTCGCCGCGCATCATGGGCATGCAATCAGCCGCGCAGCACTTCAATAACGCGGAATCCCTTGGAACTGGCGTATTTCGACACTGCAAAACCGTCGCCCAATTCGCGGGCCAGCCAAGGAATCAGCGAATCCGATCCAAGATTCTTCTGCACCACCAAATAGGCGGCGCCGCCATCGTTCAAACGCGGCAGCCATGTGATCAGCAGCTCATGCAGCGCATCCTTGCCGATACGAATGGGCGGATTCGACCAAATCAGATCAAACGTGAGATCGCTTGGAATGCCGTTGGCGGTCACTACCTTGATATTGTCCACATTGTTGATTTCGGCGTTGCGCCTGGTCAATTCCAACGCTCGCTCATTTACATCCAACGCCCAAATGTCCGCTTTGGGGCTTTCCATGCCAAGCGTCAACGCGATGGGACCCCAACCGCAGCCCAAATCAAGGAATGCGCCGGTTTCAGGCGGTTCGGGCGCCTGCTTCAGCAGCACGGAAGTGCCCAAGTCCACGCGGTTGCCGGAAAACACGCCATTGGATACCTCGACGGTGGCGTCCATGCCGCGCAACGTGACGTTAAGCTGCCTGCGTACATCCTTCGACGATGGTTCGGCGGAAAAATACTGTTCCTGCTGCCTCTGCGTATTCATGCCCATACTAGTCCGCCTTTCCGCCTGATTCGTTCCTGCTCGTATTCGTGTGGCTTGCGCGTTCATACGCGCTTGTATGCGCGACTGTGCGTGCGTATTGGTGCGCTTGTATATGTGCTCGCCCCGGTAAGTAAATTTTGACGTAGTGATTGTACCGTATGCGATGCCCGTCGTTCCGATACGGGATTGATGGTTGAGCGTTTTCTCCGTCAGCCATTCGTGATGGCCTGGTTGTCTGTGTGAATACGGATAATGTGAAACTGTTGTACGTGCAATGATTCCAAAGACGATGGGCGGATATTGACGAATTACATCGATGATGAGAAGAACGACGTGACCAGGAGCGGTCGCGGTGACGTTTTGGCCGAACGCTCCGAAGTGCTGCTGGACGGTGGAAACCGGTTGGACGGTTTCGGCGAAGATTATGACCAAGCGTGGGAGGAACGCGAATCCCGCAACGCCTTGAAGCATGTGACCGGCTTGGGTGAATTGCAGGATGTTACTGAAGTCGAATACCGTAAGGTCAGGCTTGAACGCGTCGTATTGGTCGGTGTATGGTCGTCGCGCACCTCCAGTCTGGCGCAGGCGGAGGAGTCTCTTCGAGAATTGGCCGCATTGGCCGAAACCGCAGGCGCCGTGGTCTGCGACGGCATCCTGCAGCATCGCATGCGCCCTGATGCGGCGACTTATGTAGGTTCCGGCAAGGCGAAGGAAATCGCCGACGTGGTCGCTCGCGAAGAAGCCGACACCATTATCGTGGATGATGATTTGCCGCCAAGCCAACGTCGTGCCCTGGAAGACGCCACCAAGGTCAAGGTGGTGGACCGTACTGCGGTGATTCTTGATATTTTCGCCCAGCATGCGACTTCGCGTGAAGGCAAGGCGCAGGTCGAGCTCGCCCAATTGGAATACATGCTGCCGCGATTGCGTGGCTGGGGCGCCGCATTGTCTCGTCAGGCGGGCGGTCGTGCCGCAGGCGCCGACGCCGGTATCGGATCTCGAGGCCCGGGCGAAACGAAAATCGAAATGGACCGCCGCGCCATTCGCAGTCGTATCGCGAAATTGCGTCGCCAAATCGCCGAAATGGCGCCCGCGCGTGACGTCAAACGCGGGTCGCGTCGCCGCTATGGTCTACCCACCGTGGCCGTTGTCGGCTATACGAATGCAGGCAAATCGTCATTGACCAATCGTCTGACCGGCTCGACGGAACTGGTCGAAAACGCGCTGTTCGCCACCTTGGATACGGCGGTTCGTCGTGCACGCGCCAAGGATGGACGCCTCTACGCGTACGTCGACACGGTCGGATTCGTGCGCAGGCTGCCGACGCAGTTGATTGAAGCGTTCAAGTCGACGCTTGAAGAAGTGGCCGAAGCCGATTTGATTGTGCATGTGGTCGATGGCTCCCATCCGGACCCGTTCTCGCAGATCGACGCGGTCAACGACGTGCTGTCCGACATCGAAGGGGCTATGGAAATCCCGGCGATTCTGGCGTTCAACAAAGCCGATCGCATGGATGAGCCCGCACGCGAACGCATCGAATCCTTGGCACCGGACGGCCATATCGTTTCTGCGGCCACCGGCGAAGGCCTGGACGAGCTGCGTGCCGACATCGAATCGATGCTGCCTTGTCCGGATGTGCATGTCAGCGCACTGCTGCCGTATTCTGCCGGCTCCCTGCTGTCGCGTATCCGAGAATACGGCAATGTCGCATCGGTGGAATACCGCGATGACGGTGTGATGATCGAAGCGGACGTTGACGATCATCTTGCCGCACTGATTGTCGACCAGGCCGTAGGCTGACGGATTTTGGATTTTCCTGAGCCGATTCGTGACGAATATCACGATGCTCAACGCCAAGAAAATCCGTTTTTCCGGTGAGGAACGTCGCGTTGTGCGCGTAGAGTAGCTGTGATGTTCAAGTGATGCCCCGCCACAATGAGGCGAGGGCGTTTGCTCCAAGAGAGGTTCAGAAAATAATGGTTGATTCCCCGATCAAGCCCACGAAGCTCGCGATTATCGGTGCCGGCGCAGTCGGCTCCACCCTTGCATTCGCCGCCGCTCAGCGCGGTGTCGCCCGCGAAATCGTGCTGCAGGACATCGCCAAGGAACGCGTTGAAGCTGAAGTGCTCGATATGCAGCACGGTTCCAGCTTCTACCCGACCGTGTCCATCGCAGGCTCCGACGATGTTGAAATCTGCCGCGACGCCGATATGGTCGTCATCACCGCAGGCGCTCGCCAGAAGCCGGGCCAGACCCGTCTGGACCTCGCCGAGGCGACCATCAACATCATGAAGTCGATCATTCCGAATGCCGTGCGTGTAGCTCCGAACGCCATCTTCATGCTGATCACCAACCCGGTTGACATCGTCACCCATGTCGCCCTGAAGCTTTCCGGCCTGCCGTCCAGCCGCATGTTCGGCTCCGGCACCAACCTGGATTCCGCTCGTCTGCGCTTCCTGATCGCGCAGCAGACCGGCGTCAACGTCAAGAACGTGCATGCCTACATCGCCGGTGAGCATGGCGATTCCGAAGTTCCGCTGTGGGCCTCCGCCACCATCGGTGGCGTTCCGATGTGCGACTGGACCCCGCTGCCGGGCCACGATCCGCTGGACGCTGAAATGCGTGAGCAGATTCATCAGGAAGTCAAGAACGCCGCCTACAGGATCATCAATGGCAAGGGCGCAACCAACTACGCCATCGCCATGTCCGGTGTCGATATCGTCGAGTCCATCATGAACGACACCAACCGTATTCTGCCGGTGTCCTCCATGCTCGACGACTTCCACGGCATCTCCAACGTGTGCATGTCCGTGCCGACCCTGCTGAACCGTTCCGGTGTGAACTCCCGCATCAACACTCCGGTGTCCGATCGTGAGCTCGCCGCTCTGAAGCGCTCCGCAGACACCCTGCGTGAGACAGCTGCCAAGTTCGGCTTCTAAGCGGATTTTCGCGTCGCGATTTCGTGGCGCATATTGAAATCCCGTTCATGCCATGTGCGGTATGAACGGGATTTTTGTTGTTTCCAATAATGAATGCGATGAGGATCTTCGGAATGCTCGCTCAGATTTTCCTCAGCACAGTGACGACCTTGCCCATGATTTCCGCATTGGTGCCGTCGATGGGGGAGTATGCCGGATTATGTGGGATAAGCCAGACATGGCCGTTGTCGTTACGAAAGGTTTTTACCGTGGCCTCGTCTCCAAGTAGGGCTGCGACGATATCGCCATTGACTGCTGTGTGCTGTTCCCTGACCACGACGTAGTCGCCGTCACAAATCGCCGCGTCGATCATGGAATCGCCGTGCACTTCCAGCATGAATAGATTGCCTGTTCCGGTAAGCCGTTCCGGCAGACGCATGACATCGTCGACATGCTGTTCTGCGGTAATCGGTACGCCTGCCGCAATACGCCCGACTAGAGGAATGTCGTGCGAGGTCATAATGGATTCGCTGGCTTCCTCCGTTGAGGAGAACGATACGATGCGTGCTGAACCTGCGGGGCGGAACGGCTGCTGCTCCACCAGTTCGATGGCGCGACCCTTGTTCGCATTCATGCGAATAAGGCCTTTGTCTTCAAGCGTCTGCAGCTGATGCTTGACCGAAGACGGACTTTTTAAGCCAGCGGCCTGGCCGATTTCTCGAAAGGATGGGGCGAAGCCGTGCTGTTCGATGTGAGCTCTGATGGCGTCCAGAACCTTGCTCTGACGCTCGGTAAGCGTCTCGGCCTGGGGCTGCCGCTCGTCCTCCGGCGAGGTGAATGATGTGCTGCTCACGGCTTGCTCCTTTCGTCTTTTGCACCAGCATACCGTGAGTAGGCGGATAAATCAAACATTCGTTCGAAGCATTGCCCGGTTCATTTGAATATTCGTTCCATATATAGAACATCTGTTCGAAGTGATGCGATGGAGGTAGAGCAACCATTACGATGGGATGCGGACATACAGCAGATGCCACACGCGAAAAACCCGCCGGTTTCGCTCTTTTCTATGGTTTCAGGCTATTCTTGGTGACATGCATTGCCCGTTTTGCCAGAACCCAGACACCAAAGTCATCGATACGCGCATCAGCGATGATGGGCATTCGATTCGTCGTAGGCGCGAATGCCCGAAATGCGCTCGACGCTTTACCACGCTTGAATCAACTATGTTGCTGGTCGCAAAACGCTCCGGCAACGTCGAACCCTTTGACCGTAATAAGGTAATCGCCGGCGTACGCAAAGCATGCCAAGGCCGCCCCATTAAGGAAGAAGACCTGAAATTGCTGGGACAGAGGGTTGAAGAGGACCTGCGTTCCCGCGGTCTTGCCGAGGTCAAATCGGATGAAGTCGGTCGAGCCATCCTCAAACCGTTGCGCAAACTGGATGAGGTGGCCTATATGCGCTTTGCAAGCGTGTATCAGAACTTCGAAAATCTGGACGATTTCCAGCATGCAATCGACGAATTGAAATCGGAAAAACAAAACTAGATAAAGCCGCTGACTTGGCATAACGGCTGCGCCGTCCGGCATGAATTGCTTCCCACCCCTCGCCTGAAGGGTGGGAGGCAATTCATATGTAACGCCTTTCAGCGTTGCGCTGATGGCTGTGCAGCGTACGGTTTTTCCAAATCCTAGCGATTGCGAATTTCAGCTGATCACGCGCATGCGAATCGTGCCCTCGATTTCGCGAAGAGCCTCCAGCGCCTCGTCGGTGGGCATTGCGGAAACATCGGTGACCACATATCCGAGCTCGCCCTCAGTACCCAGAGCCTGAGCGGAGATATTGATGTTTTCTTCGCCAAGCACATGATTGACCTTGGCCAGCACGCCAGGAAGATTGTCGTGCAGATGGGCGATGCGGATGCCGGAATAATCGGACAGGGTGATCTGCGGCATATTCACCGACAACATCGTCGATCCCTTGAACCAATAATCCTGTAGACGCTGGGAAACGAAATGGCCGATGGCCTCTTGCGCTTCCAACGTCGAGCCGCCGATATGCGGGGTGAGAATCATATTGTCCTCATCGGCCAGCGGCGTCAGGAACGGGTCTCCGGCTTTCTTCGGCTCGGTGGGGAACACGTCCACGGCGGCACCCGAAAGATGGCCTGAATCCAAATGACGCTTCAACGCTTCCAAATCAGCGACGAAACCACGCGACAGATTAATGAAAATGGCGTTCTGTTTCATATGCGAGAATTGCTCCTCGCCGAAGAATCCCGTATTGGACTTGCGACCGTCCACATGCAGTGTCACCGCATCGGACTGTTCCAGCAGCTCTTCCAACGTGGCGCAGCGAAGGGCGTTGCCCAGTGCCAGTTTCTCTTCGATATCGTAGAAGATCACACGCATGCCCAACGCTTCGGCAAGCACCGACAACTGCGCGCCGATATTGCCGTAGCCGATAATGCCCAGCGTTTTGCCGCGCACTTCATGTGAGCCGGAGGCGGACTTATCCCACATGCCATGCTTCATATGATGCGTGTGCGCAGGAATGCGGCGCATCAGGCAGATGATGTCGCAAATCACCAATTCTACCACGGAACGGGTGTTGGAGTACGGCGCATTGAACACGGCAATACCCTTTTTGCCTGCATAGGCGAGGTCTACCTGATTCGTACCGATGCAGAAGCATCCGACCGCAGTCAACGACGGGCATGCGTCAATGACTTTGGCGGTAACGGAGGTTTTTGAACGGATACCTAGCAGGTCGACACCGTCAAGGGCTTCAATCAGTTCATCCTCACTCAACGCGCCCTTAAGGCATTGTACGTCGAATCCGTGAGCGCGCAACGAATCAGCGGCGAAGGGATGGATGTTCTCCAGTAACAGTGCTTTAGGCATACCTCAACTCTATAACGCAAGGAGGGTTTCATCGCTGATTGTCCGCACTATAAGCAGTCGTTGCGTCGGACGGGTCATCGCCACATACAGATCGGATGCTGCCACAAGGCGTGATGGAGCCTCCGACTCGATCTGCCCTGGCTGCACCACAACGACGGCGTCATATTCAAGACCCTTGACGGTTTGCGTGTCGCAAATCGTCACCTGCTCGTCCCATGAACTTTGGCTGGTAAGCCTCTCATACTCCTGCGTATCAAGGGATTCGCGTAGCTTTTCGCGAATCTGCTTACGCAACGTCGACTTCCAGGAATCCGGGGCGATAATGGCCACACGCCCCGTGCCGTCGGACGACACGTAATCGGCGACCAGACGGTCCACCTGCTCGCCAACGCTGCGCACAAGCTGGTCATCGGTACCGACGACCAGACGTGACACCGATCCGGGAACGGCACGTACCGCATTGACCGTGGAAATATAGAGTCCCTGATCGGTGGCGAAACGCGACGCCAGATCGGAAACCTCTTGAGGATTGCGGTAATTGATGGTCAGCTCGTTGAGATCCCAATTCTCCTCGCCGAACAACGGGTCCATCATGCGGCGCCATACTCGTGTGCCGCCGAGCGCGGAAGTCTGCGCCACGTCGCCGACGATGGTGAACGAGCGTGAAGGACAGCGGCGAATCAACATGCGCCAATCCATCGCAGTCAATTCCTGCGCTTCATCAACTACGATATGGCCGTAGGTCCATTCGCGGTCGGCCGCGGCGCGCTGCGCCACCACTTCAGCTTCGGCTCCGTTGATATTGTCAAGCAGCATCTGCGAAGTGACGATGCTTGAGCCGATACCTGCCTGGGCAAGCGTATCCTTCGCATACTGCTCTTCCTGTGCACGGCGTGCATCCGCGGCGGCCTGACGCGCGGTCGCCTTCGGATCTTCTCCGAGCAGTTCCATGGCCTCATCAAGCAGCGGGACATCGGAAACGGTGAACGGCGACCCTTTGGCTCGGGTCAGCGTAGCCACTTCTTCATCGTTCAGCCATGGCGCAAAACGGTGCAGCTGATACGGCTTGGCGAACAGCTGATCGATAAGCCATGGACCGGTCATCGGCAGCCAAGCGAGGTTCAGCGTTCTGCGAACGGCGTCGTTCATGCGTAGCTGCTGCATCACTTGGGACAGTTCATCATTGCCGGGTGTGTAATCCAATCGCTCGACATACCGCCCGCACATGACCTGCAGCATTTCGTTCACGAAGGTTTCACGTGCCTTGTTATGCGGCTGTCGTGTGCGGCGGGCATCGCTGATCGCTTGTTCGACATCCGCGCGCAGCATAGGGACTGCAAAACCGTTGATATGCACGGTGGGCAGTTGGGAAGGAACACGTTCACGGGCGGAAACCGCATTGGCGATAGCCTTGGCCATGCGTCGTTCGCCCTTGAGTTTGGCTGCGATCGGCGTATCCGTGGCACGGGCGTCGATTCCTGGAATCAGATCGGCGATGGTACGACTGACCACGCCGGTTTCGCCAAGGGAGGGCAACACTTGATCGATATAGTGCAGGAAGGTCGAGCTGGGGCCGACCACAAGCACGCCGGCGCGCTCCAACTTGCGGCGATGCGTGTACAGCAGATATGCGGCGCGATGCAGGGCGACCGCGGTTTTTCCGGTGCCGGGGCCACCCTGAACGACGACGGCATGTGCCATGTCGGAGCGGATGATGCGATCCTGCTCGGCCTGAATGGTGGCGACGATATCCGTCATCTTGCCGGTTCGCTTGGAATTCAGCGAGGCGAGCAGAGCGCCTTCGCCGGTAAGCGTTCCTGCGGAGGAGGCCTTGCCGACCTGATCGGAATGCACGTCAAGCACTTCATCTTCGACGCCGACGACCTCACGGAAATTCAACGTGATATGACGGCGCATAACAATGTCGCCGTGGTTGGAAGGCGTGGCCTCGTAAAAAGGACGTGCTGCCTCGGCTCGCCAGTCGGTCAGAATAGGCTCATGCGATTCGTTGGACAGGCCGATGCGCCCGATATAACGGTGCTCGCCGGCGGTGTTGTCGAGACGGCCGAACACCAGGCGGTCTTCTACGGCACGTAGCTGGGTGAGGCGGTCCTCATACATGGTGGCGAAGGAGTCGCGCTCGGTGCGTTGCGTCGGAGATCCATGGGAGCCTGCGGCGCGTACCTTGTCCAGCCGTTCGCGCGCTTGGGCGCGCAATGCGTCCAAACGGTCATACGCGCGGCTGACCGCATGTTGCTCTTCCTGCAGTTGAGCGGAGTAACTCGACATGGTCTTTCTGATCCCTTCGCTGAAAACTCAAGCACTCAAATGTACCTCAAATTGCCTACGAATGCGATGAATGTTCCATTGATATTCGCATTTTGTGATTCTTGAAAAATCGAAATTTGACGGATGCCACTGATGATGTGCAGAAAAAGGAAAGCATTTGATATTTGGGTGGGGCTTTTCGGTGATTCGTGGGGTAAAGTGGTGAGCTAGTTGCGGCCGGAGTGTATCTAAAAACAGCAAAAAGGAGGTGGAATCGATGATTCATGATGGAAATAATCAGGAAACAGCGCATGATTCCACCGCTGAAGATGCAGCGAAGCCGGACTTTATGGCGGATATGCTGCCGCCGTTGCTGCTGGGAACCTACACACCAAAAATCGATGCTAAAGGGCGTTTGGCTTTGCCGGCGAAATTCCGCACTCAGCTGGGATCAGGTCTGGTTATGGCACGAGGGCAGGAACGATGCATTTATCTGTTGCCGCAAGTCGAATTTCGACGCATCGCCATGCAGATTCAGCGTATTTCATTAGGCAATAAGGCTGCACGTGAATACCTTCGCGTGTTTCTGTCCGGTGCGGCGGATCAGGATCTCGACAAACAAGGTCGTGTGCTTGTTCCGCAGATGCTTCGTGATTACGCGAATCTCGGAGACGACATTGTGGTGATTGGTGTGGGGACTCGTGCTGAGATTTGGAATAAGCAGGCGTGGGAGGAATACCTTGCGGAAAAGGAACAGGGGTATTCCGATATCGCCGATGACGTACTGCCCGCATTGGAGTTTTAAATGACAGACCTGACCACCATCCACCAGCCGGTGCTGCTTGAGGACTGCGTACACCTCATGGCGCCGGCGCTTGAGCGCCCCGGAGCGATTGCGGTGGATTGTACGCTCGGACTTGCAGGCCACTCCACCGCATTCCTTAAGGCGGCTCCCGGCGCCCGGCTCATTGGTATTGACCGCGATGAGGAAGCTCTTGCCTTGGCCACCGAACGTATGCGCCAGGAAGGCCTCGCCGATCGTTTCATCCCGGTGCATGCGGCGTTTGATGCGTTTTCCGATGTTCTCGATGCCCAGGGAATCGAATATGTGGATGCGGTGTTCATGGATTTGGGCCTGTCCAGTCTGCAAATCGATGAAACGGAACGCGGTTTTTCATATTCCCATGATGCGCCGCTTGACATGCGTATGGATGTAAGCCAGCCGCTGACCGCGGAATATGTGCTGGCACAGTATTCGTTCGAAGATTTGGTCCGTATTTTCCACACCTACGGCGAAGAACGATTCTCCAAGCAGATTGCTCGCGAAATCGTACGCCGCAGGGAAACCGAACCATTGACCACATCCGGTCAGTTGAATCGGCTTGTCGATGAAGTGGTGCCGCAGGCCCATCGCCCTGCCGGCAACCCCGCAAAGCGCGTGTTCCAAGCATTGCGTATCGAAGTGAACGGCGAATTGGACAAGCTGGCCTCCACTTTGCCGCAGATCGGCAATCATCTGTCTGTCGGAGGACGGTTGGTGGTTGAGTCCTACCATTCCCTCGAAGACAAAACGGTGAAAAGCTTCATGGCGCAAGGCCTGAGAATCGATGTGCCTCGGGGCATGCCGATGGTTCCCGAAGACGCCAAGCCATTCTTCAAGGAACTAACCCGCGGCGCTATCAAGGCCGACGAAGCTGAAATCGCCTCCAATCCGCGATCGGCATCAGTGCGCCTGCGCGCCGTCGAAATGATTCGACCGGTTCCGGATCGTTGGCGTGCGCAATTTGAAAGGGATAGCGTGCCACGCAGCGTCAGTCGCAGCGGCGCACGTGACTCACGCAAGCGTTTCAATGCTCATCAGACGGATCGTCGCCGTGTAAGGAAGGGCTGATATGACCGCGACACCAAGAAGCGTGCGCTCGAACGCCGTTCCTGCAGGGCGCAAACGCAGCAGTGTTGATTCCGCCCCCAAAAGGCCTGAATTCCGGACCGTGACCGGCGGCCGCATCGACAAGGAATCGATGCTGCACGGATTGGGTAAGGTCATGGAATGGACCCGTACCAGAAGTCTGCGTCTACTGCATTTGGGGCTTGCCGTGGTTTTTCTGGTGGCGTGCCTGCTGATTTCTCTGATGCTGCGTACGCAGATGGTGCAGGATTCCTTTGCTGCATCGGAAGCACAGTCGAATATCACACGTCTTGAACAGGACGTGGAGGCCGAACAGACCGAGCTCGACAAGCTTGAGGCTTCTTTGCTCAGCAAAGCCGAAGAAATGGGTATGGTTCCGCAAAGCGGATCTCTGTCCATTGACCTGAATGGATATAAGCCAAGCGAAGGTGGGACACAGTGAATCGTGTTACCCGTGGTGTCCGGCAGGGACAATATCGCCGGCGTTGCGTCACCGTTGGCATAATTCTCGCATTTATCGCGCTGGCTTGTTTCGGCAAGCTGGCGTATATCCAGCTATTCGCCGGCCAAGGCATCGCCCAAGCCGCCACGAGCATGCGTACGGTATCTGTGCCGCTTACCGCGCAGCGAGGCAAAATCCTCGATACCAATGGAACGATTCTGGCGCAGAGCGTGGAACGCTACAACATCATCGGCAATCCTGAAGCCGCGCAGCAGTTCAAACCGATTGAATGTGATACGGACAACCAAAGCTACTGCCATGAAATCAGCGGCAAGCCACTCGACGTGACCGGAGCCGCCGCCGTGGCACGACTGCTGGCCACTGTGCTTGATGGTTCAAATGCCATGGAACTTGGCGGCAAATTGTCTGGAAGTGGGCAATACGCCGTTTTAGCGAGGGACGTTACTCCGGAAGTCAAACGTAAAATCGACGATCTGCATTTAAGCGGCATCATTTACTGCGAACTGAGCAACGAGCGCGTGTATTCCGACGAATCCGTGATGGGCGCACTGCTTGGCGGCGTCAATGACGAAGGCGTGGGTGTCGCCGGTTTGGAAATGATGCAAAACGACGTGCTGACCGGCACCGACGGTTATGAGGTGTATCAGCAAGGCTCCACGGGCGAACAGATTCCGGGGACCGTAACCGAATCCAAAGCCGCCGTCAACGGTTCCGACGTGACGCTGACCATCGATCAGTACGTGCAGAGCTATTGTGAGAAGGTGCTGCGCGACGCGAAGGAGAAATACGGCTCTCCATGGGGCATTGCCGTCGTCGAAGAGGTCGGCACTGGAAACATCCTCGCGCTGGCCAGCAGCGACGAAGTCGAAGCCGGCAGCGACGAAGCGAAAATGGGAACGTCGCGCGCGGTCAGCGAAACCTTTGAACCAGGCTCCATTGGTAAGGTCTTCACCATGTCGGCGATGCTGCAGACGGGCTTACATAAGCTTTCCGATCAGTTCACCGTAACCGACACCATTACGGTGGACGGTCAGACCTTCAAGGACGCAAGCACCCACGGCACGCAGCATTGGACGCTTGCGGGCATTCTCGAACAATCCTCGAACGTCGGCATGATCATGGCCGGCGAGAATCTGTCGAATGACCAGCGATACGAATTCATCAGCAAATTCGGCATCGGACAGGGATCGGGATTGGACCTTCCGGGCGAATATGCCGGGTCGTTGACTTCTCCGGACACATGGGATCTGCGTACGCAGAATACGGTGCTGTTCGGCCAGGGCTATTCGACCAATGCGCTTGAAATCAGCAACGCCATCGCGGTCATCGCGAATAAGGGTGTTAAGGTGCAACCGAAAATCGTCAAATCCACCACTGATGCTGAAGGACGTACCACTGAAAGCCCGGCCGGGGACACAACCCGCATCCTTGATGAGGATGTCGCCAATCAGATGATGAACGCCATGGAATCCGTGGCCGAACACTATCAGGACTTCGCGGGCGTCAGCGGCTACCGCGTTGCGGCGAAGTCGGGTACAGCGGAAGTCGTGGGCGACGACGGACAACTGAGTTCGATTATCAGCGATTATTCCGCGATCATTCCGGCGGATAATCCGCGGTTCGTCGTCACCGTTGTCCTGAAAGATCCGCAAGGCGGCTTCGGCGGTCTGACCGCAGGTCCGGTATTCGCGGAAATTGGTGAATTCCTTATGCAGAAGTACGAAGTGCCGACTTCCAGCCCTCGCACTGATGCTATTCCGGTGACTTGGTGATTTGATAGCTTGAAGGTTTGGCGGCCGCCCGACGACCGCCGCGTGGCCTCGGCGATTTCGCGACATATGCAGACGAAAGGCAAGGTATATACGACATGAGTGCGGTCAGTGAATCCGCATCCCAACGGATGACTTTGGAATGGCTAGCCGAACATTACGGGTTTGAGTTGATACCTGATTTCGCCGGCGATGTGACGGTTACGTCGATTGCCGATGACAAGGATTCGGTGCGTCCGGGATGTCTGTATATGCCGTCGAAAACCATCGACGTCGAACGTCTGCGCCAAGCTCGCGACCAAGGCGCGTACGCCGCGGTCGTGCCACGTTCGATGCGTGATTGCGGAATCGCAGGTGATTTCCCGCTGCTGTGCGGCGAGCCGAGCGCCAGGCAATTGGGATTGATCGCCTCGGATATGGCTGGCGCTCCATCCGAATCTCTGGCCGTGTTCGTCGTGGCTGGGCGCAACGGCGAGGCGGTCGCCGAAGACGTGAGGACTTTGGCTGATTTCCTGCATATGCTGGGCAATCCCGTCGGCGTGATCAGCGCATCATATTCGCAGTCGCTTGACCGTTTCCTCGATCTGCAATATCCGTTGGGAATCCTTGACATGCAGCGCACTTTGTCGGTATGCGTTGAAGACGGCGCCTCCGCGATCATCATCGCCATGGACGAAGCCACATTGCGTCATGACGCATTGCAGGCGGTAAACGTGGACGTTCTCGGCATCGACGGCGCTCGCGGTGCGTCGGTTGACGATAGCATCATCAGCCGGTTGTGTTCACCGTACGGTTATGCGTCCGGTAAACAGACCCATGTGACGGCGCGCACGACGGAATCCGATTCGTTGGCCGCCCAAGCCGCCGTTTCGTACGAGCAGGGAAGTCTGAATTCGTTGTCATTGGCCATTGCGATGGTTTTGGCCGCAGGCGTGCGGAAAAACAACATTAAAAGCGCACTGCGCGTTTCACGGGACCTGCTGTGATCAGCATGGATGAAAAGCTTGCATGGAAAGGAAATAGTATGAACGACAATCCGACTATGATGCCGATGTCGCTGCGCCAAATCGCCCAGGCGGTTGCCGGTCGTCTGATCACGTCGGAATCCCAGTCGTCTCATGATCCGATTGCGACCAGCGCGGTCAGCGATTCCCGACAGGTTCGTGAAGGATCCGTATTCGTCGCCATAGCCGGCGAACGTGTTGACGGTCATGATTATGTTGCGCGCGCGAGCGGACTGGGGGCCGTCGTCGCCTTGGTCGAGCACGAAGTGAAGGACGCCGCAATCGCGCAGATCGTGGTGCCGAATACGGTTGAAGCGCTTGGTCTGCTTGCGAAATACAATATCGAGCTTCGCCGTGCGAAGGACACACCGTTCTCGGTTGTAGGCATTACCGGTTCGGTCGGCAAAACGACGACGAAGGACCTTCTTGCGGCGCTGCTGAGCGACATGGGTTCGACCGTCGCTCCCGTCGGATCATTCAACAATGAAATCGGTCTGCCGCTGACCGCATTGAAAGTGGGGGAGAATACCCGTTTCCTTGTCGCCGAAATGGGTGCCAATCATGTTGGTGAAATCGCGAATCTGACTTCGCTGGTGCCGCCGGACCTGGCGGTTGTATTGAAGGTCGGAGTCGCGCATCTGGGCGAATTCGGCTCTCCTGAACGCATTGTGCAGGCCAAGCGTGAAATCGTCGAAGGCCTGTTGCCGGGCGGGACGGCGATTCTGAACGCCAACGATGCGCGCGTGGCTTCCATGGCGAGCGCCGCCGCAGACGTGATCTGGTTCGGTATGGACGACGGAACGTTGCCGGAAGGTTCGATGCGTGCGGACAATGTGTCCACCGATGATGCCGACCGTCCGCATTTCACGCTTACCGCCCCGAACGGTGAGCGTTGCGATGTCACATTGGGTATTCGCGGCGCTCATAATGTGATGAATGCGTTGGCTGCCTCCACGGTGGCGTTGCATTTGGGGATGTCGTTGGATCGCATTGGCGAAGTGCTTGAAAGTGTTGCCAGCATCAGTCCGCATCGTATGGCCGTGTCTCACGTGCGCCGTGCAGGCGTCGCTTTTACGTTGATTGATGATTCATTCAATGCGAATCCGGATTCAACCAAGGCTGGTTTGGATGGTTTGAAGCGTTGGCGGGCGGGGCGTACGACTGCGCCGTTCCGCGTTGCGGTGTTGGGCGCGATGTTGGAGCTTGGCGGCGACGAGCGCGAATTGCATCGGCAGGTTGGCGCATACGCTGTTGAAAGTGGTGTTGATGCGCTGATTGCCGTTGGCAATGCTACGGATAAGCATTTTGATTCGTTGGCTGAGTCTCTGTCTGTGGGCGGCGTTGAAGCGCAGTCGGCATCCGGCGATGACCATGCCGTGATTCAGTGGGTGCATGACATTGATGAGGCCGATAAGGTCGTGTGCTCATTGGCTGGCGGACACGACGATGTTGTGGTGCTGCTGAAGGGATCGCATTTTTCCGGTTTAAGCGCTTTGGCGGAACGTTGGTCCGCGGATGCAATCGCAAATGCGAATGTACAGGTGTGAATTCACTCAATAGTTTTGAGGGAATAAGAGAGAACAAACGACATAGATCGATTGGAGAGTTCAGGTGATTTCGCTCATCATAGGCCTTCTGGTGTCGCTGATCGTCACGATCATCGGCACGCCGTTGCTGATTCGCTTGGTGCATCGGCTTAACTACGGCCAGTACATTCGCCAGGACGGCCCGCAATCGCATCTGGTCAAGCGTGGCACTCCGACGCTTGGCGGCGTTGTCATTAATCTGGCCATTGTGTTGGGTTGGGGTGCTTCGGCGTTGTACCGCTATCTGAATCATGGCGATAAGCCGTCATGGTCGGCGGTGCTCGTGCTGTTCGCGATGCTGTCGATGGGCGTGCTTGGCTTTATCGACGATTTTGCGAAGGTGCGCAAGAAGCAGAATGAAGGCTTGTCTGTACGCGGCAA
This sequence comes from Bifidobacterium sp. LH_512, assembly GCF_056356435.1. NCBI lineage: Bacteria > Bacillati > Actinomycetota > Actinomycetes > Bifidobacteriales > Bifidobacteriaceae > Bifidobacterium > Bifidobacterium sp. LH_512. Next base: position 1,262,269 of record NZ_JBKEUE010000001.1, on the reverse strand, counting down.
ATTCATCGGCCAATTCATCTTCGCCACCATCTATGCCGTGCTTGCGCTGATCGTGCCGACGAAATCCGGTTTTCCCAGTGCGCAGGCTGGTGTGAGCTTCATTGAGACGCCGTTTATCGATTTCTCCCTCGCCGGTCGTGTTGTGGAAATCATTTTGTTTGTGATTTGGGTGAATCTGCTGATGACCGCGTGGACGAATGCGGTGAATCTGACCGATGGCCTTGACGGTTTGGCGGCGGGCTCGTCGATGATCGCCTTCGTCGGCTACGCGCTGATCGCATTCTGGGAAAGCTATCATCTGAAGGGCTCCGGTCACCCCGGTTTCGCCTATGCGGTTTCCGACCCGCTTGATCTGGCCATTATTGCCGTCTGCGCCACGGTGGCTTGCTTTGGTTTCCTGTGGTATAACTCGAATCCTGCGACCATTTTCATGGGGGACACCGGCTCGCTTGCTTTGGGAGGTCTGTTCGCAGCCTTGTCGATTGCGACGCATACCGAAGTGTTGGCGGTGATTCTGGGCGGCCTGTTCGTTATCGAAGTCTGCTCCGACGTCATTCAGGTTGGCTATTTCAAGATGACGCATAAGCGCGTGTTCAAAATGGCGCCGATTCATCATCATTTCGAATTGGCCGGATGGACCGAAACCAAGGTTGTTGTGCGATTCTGGATGATCGAGCTGATGTTCGTGCTGGTCAGTTTGGTCGCCTTCTATGCTGACTGGGTCACACGTTCCGGCCTGTGGATGAGCTGAACATTGTTCTGAGACTGTTTTGAATCGACTTGAACTACATGATTGTGGGAAAGAGGAATGACATGGATGTGAACGGCAAAACGGTTCTGGTGGCTGGCATGGGTATTTCCGGCCGCAGCATGGCGCAGGTGCTTGCCGGCCGCGCCGCCCGCGTGATCACGGCGGATGAGATGAAGCCGGAAGCAGACATCCATGATTTCGCGAACATCGATTTCGATGATATCGATGTGGTCTGCACTTCTCCGGTGTTCAATCCTCGAACGCCGTTCATTGTCGAAGCGCAGCGCCGCGGCATTCCCGTCATCAGCGAAGTGGAATTGGCGTGGTGGTTGCGCGCGAATAACGCCACAACCGGAAAACCCGCGCAGTGGATTGGCATAACCGGCACGAACGGCAAGACCTCCACGACAGAAATGACATCGAATATGCTTGAAGCCTGCGGTTTTGACGCGCCGGCCGTCGGCAATATCGGCAAGGCCGTCTCTCATGCCGCAGTGGAATCCGATCATGATGTGCTGTGCGTCGAACTGAGCTCTTTCCAAATGCATTTCACCGAGTCGTTGGAATTGGATTGCGCGGTGATCACGAACATCGCCGACGATCATCTTGATTGGCATGGCGGCATTGATCATTATGCCGCTGACAAAGCGAAGGTGTTTCGCGGCGTAAAACGCGTACTCGCATATAATGCGGATGATGAGCGCGTCATACGTTTGGCTGAGGCGGCGTCAGCCGCTCCGGGATGCCGTCGGGTCGGGTTTACGCTGGGAGCTCCGGTCAGGGGATTGATCGGTGTCGACGATGGGTGGATTGTCGATATGAGCGGTGTCGCCGGTGGTGAGCCTGGCGTTGCGCAGCGTGTGGCGCCAGTGAAGGATTTCACCTATCTGACCGAGCCTGATGGCAGCGTCTACCCGCATTTGTTGGCGGATGCGATGGCGGCATTGGTGTTGGCGTTGGGTGTTGGCGCCGATCGAATGACGGCGGTGCATGCCTTGCAACAGTTCCGTCCGGGTGGCCATCGCATTCAGACGGTTGCGACATGGGAATCGCCTGATGGCGGCACGATTCGTTTTGTTGATGATTCGAAGGCGACGAATGCGCATGCGGCGAAGGCGTCTTTGGATAGTTTCGCCGATAATAGCGTGGTGTGGATTGCCGGGGGATTGGCCAAAGGCAGTCGTTTCGAGCAATTGATTGCTGATCAGGCGCATATTATCAAGGCTGCCGTCATCATCGGCAAAGACCAGGAGCCGATGTTGGAGGCTTTCGCGGCTTCCGCTCCGAATATTCCTCTGACGGTGATCGACCCTGCCGATAACGGTTCTGTGATGGCCAGGGCCGTTGACGTGGCCGGCCGATACGCCAAGCCGGGTGATGTGGTGCTTATGGCTCCCGCCTGCGCATCGATGGACCAGTTCAAGTCCTATGCGGAACGCGGGGACGTGTTCGCGGCGGAAGCCGAACGTTGGGTGCGTGAGCATGGCCAAAATTAGAACGCCCCGTACCGTGAGATCCCGCTCGTCGGGGGAAACGGAGCCTGTACGCCAGAAACGCCGCAAGAAAGCTGAATCCGCGGATCGCTATACCGGGCTGCGGAGCATATTCAACCCTTTGTGGTGCTACAACGCGTTCCGTGTAGGCGTGCTCATCCTCACGGCTTTCGGCGTGATCATGGTTTTTTCCAGCTCCACCGTATCGTTGGTGTCAGCCGGCAAATCACCCTGGGCACAGGCTTTCAAACAGGGGCTGTTCTGTGTCATTGGATTAGGCGCCGGCTTCGTGACGTCGAAGGTGCCCGTGAAGGTCTACCGCAGAATGAGCAACGCAATATTGCTGTTCTCAATGTTCCTCCAATCGTTGACGTTCACTCCGTTAGGCGTTGAGGTCGACGGAAACCGAAGCTGGATTGGAATCGGAACCTCCTTTACGGTACAGCCTGCGGAAGTCATGAAATTGGCATTGTGCATATGGCTGCCGCTGAAGGTCAGCAAAGCGACCAGACAAGCCGTAAAGCAAAAAGAGCAGTTGGAGGCTTTGAAGCAATACGCATTGCCGATCGGGGGTTTTGTGGCATGCGTCATCCTCATCCTGATCGGCAAGGATATGGGCACGTGCATCATCATCGGCTTCATCGGCCTTGCGGCGTTCACTCTTGGCGGCTTTCCCTTGAAATGGATAGGAACGGCCTGTGCGATCGGTCTTATCGGCGTGGTCGGTCTTGTAGCCATCAATCCAAGCCGCCTGAGCCGTGTGCTGGCCACGTATGGCACCTGCTCTGCGGAACAGGCACAAGGCGTGTGCTATCAGACGATTCATGCGAAGTACGCAATGGCCTCCGGAGGTCTGTTCGGCGTTGGAATCGGCAATTCAAGCGAAAAATGGGGCTATCTGCCCGCGGCGCATAACGATTTCATCTTTGCGATCATAGGGGAGGAGACCGGCTTCATCGGAGCGTCCTTGGTGATTCTCCTGTTCGTCGTCATCGGATGGAGCATGATCGCCATCGCAATGCAGACGAAAAACCATTATGTCGCAATGGTTCTGGTCTGCATCACGGTATGGCTGGTCGGCCAGGGGCTGGTCAATATCGCCGTTGTCGTTGGTTTGCTGCCTGCGATGGGCGTGCCGATGCCGTTCGTTTCCGCCGGCGGCTCTTCTCTGATCATGTGCCTGGGTGCTGCTGGTGTGGTGATCAGTATGATGCGCGAACAGGATCAGGTCAAAGACTCGCGTCGCATTCTGTGATTATCCGCTGTGATAATTTGAACCAGAACGCGATAAATGTGGCTATTATGTCATCCTGAAACGGATTTACGCATGTATGGCGGTTTTCGTGGACTAAGCTCGTGAACCATGAGTAATCATACGCGTATCGTTCTTGCCGGCGGCGGCACCGCCGGCCATGTCAATCCGTTGCTGGCCGTCGCCGACGCCATCCGCTCCATCGAACCGGATGCCGAAATCACGGTTATCGGCACCGAAGCCGGATTAGAACATGACCTGGTACCACAGGCCGGGTATCCGCTGGAAACCATCGAAAAAGTTCCATTCCCTCGCCGCCCCAATGCATACATGCTGAAATTCCCGGCAAAATGGGCGAAAGCGACGCGTACGGTACGCGGCATCCTCGGACGCAGCAAGGCTCAGGTCGTCGTCGGATTCGGCGGATACGCTTCGGCCCCGGTATACGCGGCGGCACATCGTATGGGTGTCCCCATCGTTATTCATGAACAGAACGCGCGAGCCGGCATGGCCAACAAACTGGGAGCCCGTTGGGCCGGCATGGTCGGCACCGCATTCGACGGTACCGGTCTGAACGTGCGCGAAGGCGCGAAGCTTGAACGCGTGGGATTACCTCTTCGCCCGGCCATCTCCCAATTATGCCAGTCCATGGAATCCAATCGCGTACAAGTGCGCATCAAAGCCGCGGAACGACTGGGCATTGATCCCAACCGTCCCACCGTGGTCGTCACAGGCGGCTCCCTTGGCGCGTTAAGCCTTAACCGAGCAGTGGCGGCCAACGCGAAGGAACTGGTCGAACACGCGCAAATCATTCACCTGACCGGCAAAGGCAAAGGAGATGAAGTTCGTGCTACAGTCGTGTCGATAGCCGGCGAAAACGCATTAGGTGATTTGGACCTTTCCCGCACCAACGCTCCTGCCGCAAGCGGCGGAGACTATCATGTCGCTGAATATTTGGAACGCATTGACCTCGCATTCGCGTGCGCCGACCTGGTCGTATGCCGCGCAGGCGCCGGAACGGTATGCGAATTAAGCGCACTCGGCCTGCCGGCGGTCTACGTGCCATTGCCCATCGGCAACGGTGAACAGCGGTTCAACGCGCAGCCCGTAGTCGACGCGCAAGGCGGACTCATGGTCCCGGATGCGCAATTCACCGCCGAATGGGTGAAAGAACACCTGCCAAGCCTGCTCGCCGATAAGGAACGTTTGGCAACATACGGACGCAACGCCTGGCGGTACGGCATTCGTGACGCTGCACAGACCATGGCGAAATACGTGCTCGACATGGCATGCTGACATATTCGCAAGCGCATGGCGGCGGCCGTTCATTGGCCTGAGGTACGGCCATAATAAAAAGGCATAACAGCGGTAAGGGGACGAATCGTGTGTGATAACAAGCAAGCAGCCGATCAAGTAGTGTTGGATCCGCCCACAGCGGCATTCCGTTCCGACGAAACCACATCCGACCTGGGCGTAACCCATTTCATCGGCATCGGAGGAGCAGGCATGAGCGTGCTCGCCGAAATGCTGCACGAACAAGGCGTGACCGTACAAGGCTCCGACCGGGAATCCGGCGCAAAAACCGATCGACTGCAGGCTCTTGGCATCGACGTACGCTTCGGCCAGCGCGAAAGCAATATCGAAGGCGTCAACACCGTCGTCTATTCCAGCGCGATCAAAGCCGACAATCCGGAAATCCAAGCCGCCCACGCTTTAGGCTGCCGCATTGTGCATCGCAGCGATATCCTGTCTCTGCTGATGAACGCCAAGCGTGCTGTCACCGTGGCGGGAGCTCACGGCAAAACCACCACCAGCTCCATGCTCGCCCATATACTCGTCCACGCCGGCACCGGCACGCTGGCAGACCCCAGCTACGCCATCGGCGGCTCCATTCAGGGCAAAGACGGCACCGTTCTTGACGGCGGCCACGCCGGCGCCGGCGACGTGCTGGTCGCCGAAGCCGACGAATCCGACGGCAGCTTCATGAAATATCATCCTGAAATCGCCATCGTCACCAACGCGGAAGCCGATCATCTCGACCACTACGGCGACGCCGCACACTATCGCGCCGCCTTTGCAGAACATGTAGGCAACGCGCGCCGCGCCATCATCATGTGTGTCGACGACGAAGGCGCGCTCGCGGTATTGCGCGCGCTCGACGCGGCCACCGCGCGCAAGGTCATCGCGTACTCGACGCAGCCGGCACAATCATTGGGCGATCTTAATGGCGCATCCTTCGTGCGCATTCTTTCCGAATCCACGAACGACAACGGGCAGGAACGCTTCACACTGGAACTTCCCGAATCCCTCGCATCACGTGGCGACGCTGGCAATACGAGCCTGCTCAACGTGTCGCTCGCGATTCCCGGCATTCACAATGCCCGCAATGCCACCGCGGCAATCATTGCGGCAGTCCTGCTGGGCGTGCTTGCACGTGAGGCCGCTGATGCCGCCGCAACCTTCCGCGGGGCCGCCCGACGCTTCGACATTCGCGGCTGCGAACATCAAGTGACCGTCGTCGACGACTATGCGCATCATCCGACGGAAATCGCCGCCCTTCTGGACGCTGCACGCCGTCGCTATCCGACGCAACGCATTCACGTTTTGTTCCAGCCCCATCTGTTCTCGCGCACGAAATTCTTCGCCAACGAATTTGCTGCAGCACTGGGCAAAGCCGACGACGTGATCGTCACCGGTATTTTCCCGGCACGCGAAAGGCAGGAAGACTATCCCGACGTGAACGCATCGACCATCGTGTCGTGTGCGCCCGAAAACGCAACGGCCAGAATGTTCGAAGCCGTCGACAACATGGATGAAGCCGCACACGCCATTGTGTCGCGCGCGCATGCCGGAGACGTTATTTTCACGGTGGGCGCAGGTGACGTCACGCGTATGGATCCTGTGATTCTTGACATGTTGCGCGATCGCGACGATGCCGGGATCGATGCCTAATGGCCCGTCGTATCTCCAGTTCGTCGGAAGGCAATCCGCACAAGACGGTGCGCAGCGCCATCGGGCACAGTGCTGCCGCACATAATTCGACCGCACGCAATACCGTTGAGCGGAATGCCGACATACGGCATTCCGCTGCGCAAAAGTCCTTCGGACATACGGCGAATTCAGCCGCCAAACCGAGGACGTTCGCGATGTTCGGCAAAACCAAACCTGCCGATCCATCGAACAAGCGCGCGCCTCGCAAGATTTCGAATGGAAAAGTCGGAAAACCCCGCCAAACGCGAGCGGTAAGCAGCAAAGGTCCGCGGGCTCATGACGCCGCGTCCTCTGCGAAGTCGTTGGCAAGGGCTTCGGCAAGATCTGCGTCATCGGCTTCGATCTTGTCTTCACAGTCGTCTGATTCGGCTTTGTCGCAGCGCTCCGAAGCCGGCAAATTCGTCGATGCACGCGCTTTGCACAGCGAAGATCTGGTCGCGAAAACCCTGAACGAAACTTCAGGCATATTGGGTGTTGCGACGCGTCCGAAAAACATCGATTTCAGCGCGCGTCTCAAAGAGCGTCGCCGTGCGCATATTCGCGTGATCGCCTTGCGTGTGCTGGTGATGATTGGCATAGCCGCTGTTACCGGCCTGCTGATATGGGTGCTGTTCTTTTCATCGGCTTTACGCTTGGACGCGTCGAAAATCACCGTCAAAGGCGCGAATGAGTGGGTGAGCGAAGAACAGGTGCTGGCCATTGCTGACGAGCAGGCTGGAAAATCCCTGCTACTGGTTTCCACGGGCGACGTCGAAAATAAGATCAAAGAGATTCCAGGCGTGACTGAAGCGTCGGCGGATAAACGATTCCCGCAAGGTCTGTCTGTTTCCGTCACCGCGCAGAAGCCGTCCGCGATGCTGAAAACATCCGACGGCGTGTTGACCGCAGTGGACAGCCAAGGACGAATCCTGAATTCCGTCAGCAACGCATCGGCGGATGGCATTCCTGTAATTGAGGTCAGCAATGTGGAATCCGCGGTGAAAAACCGCTCCATCAAAGCGGCCATCACTGTGGTGAGCTCCTTGCCGGAAACGCTGAGGTCGCGTATTAACGCGGTGACCGCAGCTACGCAGGATTCGGTGACAACAGTGTTGGATGGCGGCAATTACACGATTATTTGGGGCGATTCTTCCGATCTGGAGCTGAAAAAAGCCGTGGTCGACAAAATCATCAACGATCCCAATGTGATTGGCGACAAACATCAGATTGATGTGTCTGCGCCGCTAAGACCGATTATCAAATAAGCAAATAAGCAATATCAGTGCCGGTAGCGTGCAGGTTCTATCAATATTCGCCTGCCGCTACCGGCTTTTTGCATTGCCGATTGTTGGCGGATTGCACTGTGTTCAGTGCATCAGCTCATCAGTGTCGAACATGATGGTCACCGGACCGTCATTGAGCAGTTCGACGCGCATGTGAGCGCCGAACGAGCCCTCTTTTACGGCCAGGCCATTGTCGCGCAGCGCTTCATTGAAACGTTTCCAAACGGTTTGCGCATGATCGGGCGCGCCGGCTTTGACGAAACTTGGCCGATTGCCTTTGCGTACATCCGCATACAGTGTGAATTGTGAAACGGAGAGGATTTCGCCGCTGACATCCATGATGGAACGATTCATTTTGCCGTTTTCGTCTTCGAAAACACGTAGATTGGTGACTTTACGGGCTAGCCGGTCGATTTGCACCTGTCCGTCGTCGTCGGCCACGCCAACCAGCAGAAGATATCCGTGATTGATGGCCTGCGGAGTAAACGTTGGATCGATTTCGCCGGTCGCCTCATCTACGACGTCGACACTGGCACGTGACACGCGTTGCAATACGATTCTCATGAAGCTGATTGTAGGCCATACGTCGCCGGCAAAACCATCATATTTGTACTGATATGACGTTTATGGCCTGTGGCATTGCGGAGAATCGTGAAAAATGATGCCTGGCGATGCGGTGCAGGTATCGCACGCCGCCAGGCATGCGTGATGATGCTAATTGGAAGCCGTTGATGATTTATTGAATCAGGATTCCTTGGAGATGAATGCGGGGGGGGGTGCGGAACCCCCCCACCGGCAAAAGTGAGCGTTCCGACGTTGCATTTCGGTCACACTTGCGGGTTATGGGCCAAAACATGTGTCCGGAATAGCTTCTTGGCCCTTGTCGGATAACGCGTTTCGTGGTTTCGAATGTCCGGATGGCCTCTTTCGAAGCTAGCCAGAAGGTCAAGATGGTGAGGATATGGCATGGAAATGAAAAGACGTCGTTCCAACGAAAGGAGCGACGCCTGAAATTTGTGGAGCTGCGGGGAATCGAACCCCGGTCCGGTAACCGTACCCTCAGTCTTCTACGTGCGTAGTCTGCTGGCCGTGCGGCGGTTTTTCTGCCCCCATCTATATCGCAGACAACCGATGGCGGGCATATCCGCAGTTAGAGTCCCCGAACCACCCTGCAGCTCAATGGTTCGGGCAAGTCTTCTTAACGACGCTCAGCACCTTCCCAAAGACGAGGAAGGGTGAACGGAGCGGCTGCTCGCTGGATTAAATCTGGCGCGAAGCTCAGGCAGCGAGAGCGAACTCAGTGCGGTTAGATTTAGCACTTATTCTTTTGCAGGGGACATCCACGAGCGGACCCTGCGTTCTCGGCACGCTTCCCTGCGACGAACAGGTCACCGTCGAAACCGATCAGCCCCTTTTGAATTATCACATTCGATTCCTTGAATAATCAGCGCCGTCAAAAAACTGCCAAAGCGTCCTTTGGCGCCACCGACTTGCGGGAATCAGACACCATACTATACCCGTTCTGACGTTGTTTTGACAAATCCGGCTGTCTTCATGCTTCAAGCGAAAGACAGCCGGACTATGATCAAAGCCAATCGGTCATATATGCATATATTTAATTATATGATTGTTCGATTTCTTGATCGCGTTGCGCCGGTGAAAGCAGGGCGACGGCAACATGCGGGATTCGTCAGTATGCGGCTTCGGCCACGTAATCGGTGACTCCGCTTTCCGGGTAGGTCGGCCAAGCTCCGGATTGGGTGCAGACGAAGGCCGCGGTGTTAACGGCGGCGCGGTGTGCCTCCGCCATGGAATCACCGTTCAGAAGGCGGCCAGTGAACGTGCCGGAGAAGGAATCGCCGGCGCCGACGGTATCGACGACCTCAACGTGCGGCGTCTTGATGGTGGAGTGCTCGCCGTTCTTGGACACGATGGTGGAGAAGGTCGAGCCGCCGGTCAGGATGATGTAGTCCAGATCGTAGTTGTCGATAAACCACTGGCATGCGTCGTCGTCGGATCCGGCCGGAATGCTGAGCATGTCGCGCATCAGCAGCAGTTCGTCATCGTTGATTTTGAACACGGTGGCAAATCCGAGCAGCTCCTCGATCAGTTCCTTGGAATACTGGTCGCCGCGCAGATTGATGTCGAAGAATTTGAGTGCGCCCGGCTTCGCATGGCGTAGCAGCTCGACGATTGTGTCATGCGATTCTTCGGAGCGCAGGCCCAGCGTGCCGAAGCACACGGCGTCGGCCGTGCCGATCAGGTCGGTCAGTTCGTCGGTCAGATGGATGTGGTCCCATGCCACGTTCTTGACGATGGTGTATTCCGGAATGCCGTTGTTCAGGGCGACATCCACGATGCCGGTTGGCCATTCGTTGCGCTGCAGCATGGCGTTGATGCCTGCGGATTTGGCTGCTGCGGTCAGCTCGTCGCCGAGTTCGTCGTTGCCGATGGCGCTGATCGCATAGCCGTCAGCGCCGTTCTGTGCCGCATGATATGCGAAGTTAACGGGGGCGCCACCTGCGCGCTTGCCGGTGGGAAGCATGTCCCATAGCAGTTCTCCGAGGGAGATGACGATTGGCTTGGTCATGGGATTTCCTTTCTCTGTTGCTGTGTCTCTGGCGGGAAACGTTTTGGTTGTGTGTGATCGGGGTGAGTCCAGTCGGGCCAGGTCCGATCGGGTTTGGACTGGTCGGGCCCTAGGTGAATGCGAAGAACATCGAAGGGTGTTCCAGGAAATTCGTTATGGCCACGGCCGCGGCGCCGGAAGTGGTGGCGTCCGTGGGGAGGGTGGACAGGGATATTGTGGTCGTTCGTGCCAGTTGTGGTATGGCGCGGCGTTGTACCACATCATTGACTTCATCGAGCAGCATCTGCCCGGCTTGCGAAAGAATATCTCCCATAACGATGTGGGAAGGGTTGAACATATTAATGATGGTAATGCATCCGTAGCCGATGTATCGTGCCATCGTCTTCATGATGCGCAATGCGTCTTCGTTTCCATTGCTTGCCTGCTGGAACAGTGCTTGACAGGCTTGCGTATGTGTCATTGCGTCGCAGTCGGCGACGATGCTGGGAGCGTCGCGCAGTTGGTTGTGGATGGCGACTGCGGAGCAGTATCGCTCGAGGCATCCGACATTGCCGCATTCGCATGGTATGCCGTTGACATCGATGCTGATGTGGCCGAGTTCACTTGCTGTGCCTTGCGTGCCGTAGAACGGTTCACCGTGGTTGATGATGCCCAGTCCGATGCCTTCGCCGAGCAGATAGTAAGCGAGATCGTCGCCTGCTACGTCGGGGTTGAACAGGTATTGTGCCAGCGCGCCGGCTCGTGCGTCTTGTTCGATGAAGACGGGGATGTTGAATTGGTTGACAAATTCGTTAATGAAATTGACGTGCTTCCAGCTTTGCATTGAAGAGACGATTGCGGTGCGTCCCTCATCGCGTAGATACGGCCCGGGCACGGCCATGCCGACGGCGACGATTCGCCGGTCGTGTCGGATAAGCCTGTTGATGGTATCGCGAATCAGCTGTACGGTTTCGTTGATGCTGTTGTCGTGCACGGTGGGCAGGTTGGTGAGGCTGATATGGCTGCCGCGGATGTTGAAGACGCCGATTTGCACGAGGCTGCGTGCGAATTTAACGCCTATGAAGTGGTACGCGTCGTTGTCGAGGGTCAATCCGATGGAGCGTCGGTTTTTGCTGCCTTCAAGATCGCCTGTTTCTTCGATAACGCCTGCGTCAAGCAGCTTTGCGGTGATTTTGGTGATTGCGGCGGGGGTAAGGCCCAACGCTTTTGCGATTTGTGCACGGGAGCTGATGCCGTTGCGATAGAGGTGTTGCAGTATGCGGAACCGATTGGTTTCGGACATTGTGGCCTGCTGTGTGTTGGCGTTGGGCATATGACACCTCCTTTGCTGTCCTACTTGCGTTTTCCGTTTAATGTATGAACTGAATTTATATATTAACGCTGTTAATAATGTTGTGGCAATCCGACACGCCGTGATTATCGATGCTCCGGTAATCGTACGCCATCAGCCGCCGCTGACGGCGGTGACAAAAACGCTGTAAACGTCTCCACTACCGATGATACCTTGTAATACTAAAAGTGCATCAAAGGAGATGTCATGATCGTTGAAATCGCCGTCCAAGACCCCGAAGGCGCGAATATCGCATACGAAGAAGGGGCTGGTCGCATTGAATTATGCGCGGCATTGGGGTCGACGGGAGGATTGACGCCCAGCCGCGCAATGATTGAAGCATGCGCCGCAGTGGGATTGCCGCATGGCGTGCAGGTGTTGATCCGCCCGCGAGCGGGATCCTTCGTTTTTGATGACGCCGAAAAACAATTGCAATTACAGGATGTTCGATATGCGATTGAATCGGGAGCCGAGGGTGTTGTCGTTGGAGGCTTGGATACCGATAGGTGCGTCGACGTTCCATTTGCGTCCGCTTTGGCTGAAGCGGCGCGCGATGAGACCGCTCGATTGGGGCGCGACGTGCAGATCACCTTCCATCGTGCATTCGATATGGTACCTGATCGCATCGCCGCCTTGGATGCATTGATTGAGCTTGGATATACGCGTGTGCTGACCTCGGGAGGCGCACCCGATGTGGCAAGAGGGACCGAAAGACTTGCGGAGCTTGTGAGGCACGCGGCCGGTCGCATTGAAATACAGGCCGGTGGAGGCGTCAATCCCAATAACGTCAGGCAAATACTGCGATGCGGGGTCGATGCCGTTCATTTGTCCGCGAAGCATGTTGTCGCCGGTAACGGCGGGCCGGGCGGAGGGGGAGATGCCGGGGTCGAACGCACCGACAGAGATACCGTGCGTCGAACCATTGAAATCGTTCACCGATGGCAGGGAACGCCGGTTCGTTGTGAATGACAATGCCACAGCGTATTGTTGATTAGGCAAGGTGCTTAACGATTTGACAAAGCAGTCGAATCGTCTAATTAAGGAAAGGCCGATATCATGCCTGAAGTCATTATTGTGAAGAATGAGGCCGAAGCCGGCGAGCTGTACGCCCGCTGTGTCGCTGATTTGATCAAGACGAAGCCGAACGCGGTGCTGGGCCTGGCCACCGGTTCCAGCCCGCTGGCCGCCTATCGGGCACTCGCCAAGATAGTCAAGGACGAATCGATTGATGTTTCCGGTGTGCAGGGCTTCGCATTGGACGAATACATCGGTTTGCCGCTGACCCATCCCGAGTCCTATCACAGCACGATTCACCGTACGGTGGTTGAGCCTCTCGGACTCGACCCGGAAAAGGTTCATGTTCCGGGCGACGTGCTGAACGGCGCTCCTCTGGAAGACGGCGAGTTGATCCGCAATGCCGGTGCGAACTATGACGCCGCCATTGCGGCCGCCGGTGGCATCGACGTGCAGATTCTCGGTATCGGCACGGACGGTCATGTCGGCTTCAACGAGCCGGGGTCCTCACTGTCGTCCGGCACCCGAATCAAGACCTTGGCGGAGCAGACCCGAGTGGATAACGCCCGTTTCTTCGATGACGACATCAACCAAGTCCCGACCCATTGCATCACGCAAGGCATCGGTACGATTCTGCGCGCTCGCCATCTGGTGCTGCTGGCTTTCGGTGCCGGAAAGGCCGAAGCGATTGCGGAAACAGTTGAAGGCGGCGTTTCCGCGTTCTGCCCGGCCTCGGCATTGCAGCTGCATCCACATGCAACCGTCATCGTTGACGAAGCCGCGGCTTCGCGCCTGCGCCACAAGGACTACTACAAGTACGCATTCGAGCACAAGCCGGCATGGCAGGGCATCTGATCGTTCTTGAGGAATCGTCAATAAAGGAGCATATATGGAATCCCGTGAGCAAATCGTTGCACACGTGACGTCGGCGTTGGAAGGCGAAGCTGGAAAGCTCGCCATTCGCGGCGCTCGCAAGGTGGACGCCCGCGGCGTTCAAGATCATTTCTGGATTGTCTCCGACGATGGTATAATCACCGCTGTCGGCACGAATGAAGAGGGATTTGAATCGGCATGTCGTTCAATCGGCATCGACCCCGCCGAATCTTCCGCTATCATTGACGCCGCCGGTCAGATCATGACGCCAGGCTATATCGATATTCACGCCCATGGCTCATGGGAGAAGTCCTTCGATGATGGCCCTGACGGCATCGACATCGCCCGCGCCGGCCATGCGGTGCATGGCACCACGCGTCAGGTGCTTTCGTTGATTACCAATCCGATTGATGTGATGTGCGACAACCTGCGCAATGTGCGTGCGAAGATGGGTGAGCGTCCGGACGTGCTTGGCGCGCATCTTGAAGGCCCGTTCCTTTCCATTAAGCGCAAGGGTGCCCATGATCCCGAGTGTCTGAAGGATCCTGTTCCGGAATTGGTCGATGAATTGCTTGAGGCCGCCGATGGGTGCCTGCGCCAGATCACGATTGCGCCGGAACTGCCACACGGCATCAGCGCCATCAAACAGTTCACCGCTGCCGGCGTGGTGCCGGCGGTCGGCCACTGCGATGCGGATTATGACATGGCCAAGCGTGGCTTTGATGCCGGCGCGGGGCTCATCACCCACATGTTTAATGCGATGAACGGATTGCATCACCGCGAACCGGGACCGATTCCGGCAGCGGTTGAAGACCCGCGCGTCACCATTGAACTGATCAACGACGGCTTCCATGTCGCCAATCCGATGGTCAATCTCGGTTTCGCCTTCGCCCCCCATCGCACCGCGTTCGTCACTGACGCCATGGCGGCCACCGATTGCCCGGATGGCCCGTATAAGCTGGGCGCTTTGGATGTCAATGTGGTCGACGGGCATGCGCGACTGGTTTCGAACGGTGCCATCGCTGGTTCGACTTTGCTGCTTGAAGTTGCAGTGCAACGTGCCGTGCTGGAACTCGGCATCGGCGAAGCCGAAGCCGTGGAAGCGGCAACGTTGACAGGAGCGAAGGTGTTTGGATTCGACAAACCGAATCCGGTTACCGGAGCTCCGATCGGCCTGCTCGCCCCCGGTTTCGCCGCGGACGTGCTGCTGACCGATCCGGCGACATGGAAGGTGAATTCCGTGTGGTGCGCAGGTAGGAAGCTGCGCTGAAATCCGCAGGCTGAAATAAAAAATGATGGGATAGCGGTATCTGGTCGATTCCCTATATAACGGTTGGGCGCTCAGCTGCATATGCGGTTGGACGCCCAACCGTTTCATTATGTAGAATCTTTTTCTTTTCTGTCTCAAGATATGAAAGTTACGAGTCGGTTACGCATACTAGAGCAATACGTTATTACACAGCCAAGGTTGCGGGAGCCAAAAGCATCTGCCCTTCGCGATTCCATCCTCGGTAGGCGAAACATTTCATAGCCTGTGATTGGGTTCGCAGGTTTTCGGAAGCATATTGCGATTGCTTGCCCAACGTTTTTCTGTTCGCATGCGTACGAGGAATCGATGCCAGATAGAGAGAGGATTCCATCGTGAATCATAAGAAGATTTTTGCGGCGATCGCATCCGTCGCGGCCGTGGCCTCCTTGGCCGCCTGCGGCGTGAAGGATGGCGGCACCACTACGGCCACCACCGATTCGAACGTCATTACCATCGGCACCACCGATAAGATCACCAGCCTCGATCCTGCCGGCTCCTACGACAACGGTTCCTATGCCGTTCAGATTCAGGTGTTCCCGTTCCTGTACGCCCAGGACTACAACACCTCGGAGTTGTCTCCGGACATCGCAGCCGATGACGGCACTTGGAACGAAGACGGTACCCAATTCACCGTCAAGCTGAAGGAAGGCCTGAAATTCGCCAATGGCAATGACCTGACCTCCTCCGACGTCAAATTCTCCTTCGACCGTATCAAGACCATCAATAACGAGAACGGTCCCGTTTCCCTGCTTGCGAATATTGACTCTGTCGAAGCCCCGGATGATACCACCGTCGTGTTCAATGCGGCCGTCCCGTTCGACGTGACCCTGAAGCAGGTGCTGTCCAGCCCGGCCGGGCCGATCGTCGACGAAGACGTGTTCAGCGCGACCGAACTGACCGATGCTGACACCATCATCGAAGGCAATGCGTTCGCAGGCCCATACACGCTGACCTCCTTCACTCTCAACGAATCCGCGGCATATGCCAAGAATGATGCTTATGAAGGCCTGACCCCGGCCAAGAACGACGCCGTTCAGGTGCAGTACTATGCTGACGCCTCCAACCTGAAGATGGCTGTCCAGCAGAGCCAGATCGATGTCGCCTACCGCTCCCTGAGCCCGACCGACATCGAAGATCTGTCCAAGGACGACAACGTCAACATCGTTTCCGGTCCGGGCGGTGAGGAACGCTTCATCGCGTTCAACATGAAGATCATGCCGTACGGCGAATCCCAGCCGGATGCCGACTCCAACAAGGCCAAGGCCGTGCGTCAGGCCGTCGCGAACCTGATCGACCGAGAAGAGTTGGCCACCAAAGTCTACAAGGACACATACACGCCGATGTACTCCTTCATCCCGGATGGTCTGGAAAGCCATGAAGACACGCTGAAGGAAGCATACGGTGAGGACGGCGCGCCGAGCCTGGAGAAGGCCAAGAAGGTTCTGGAGGACGCCGGTGTCGAAACCCCGGTGAAGCTTAGCCTGCAGTATAACGGCGACCATTATGGCTCCAGCTCCGCTGACGAATACGCGGCCATCAAGAACCAGCTTGAAGAAGGCGGCCTGTTCGAAATCGATCTGCAGCAGACCGAATGGACGCAGTACAACGAACAGCGTCTCGTGACCGAAGACTCCGACGGCGCGTATCCGGCCTACCAGCTCGGCTGGTTCCCGGACTATTCCGACCCGGACAATTATCTGTCCCCGTTCTTCCGTGATGGCAACTTCGTTATGAACGGCTATTCCAACTCCGAAATCAACGATCTGATCGTGGCCCAGGCCGGAGAACAGGACAATGACAAGCGCATGGAGATGCTCAAGCAGATTCAGCAGCTCGAAACCGAAGACCTGTCCGTCATCCCGCTGCTGCAGGGCGCCCAGACCGCCGTCACAGGCAAGAACATTGACGGTGTGGTGCTCGATGCATCCTTCCGCTTCCGTTACTCGTCCGTGACGAAGTCCTGAACGACTTCCAGCTGACAACCAGCCGATGATGAGTGAATGCCGGGCCTTCCGAACGATTCGGAATTCCCGGCATTCGCCATCGGCAGACCGTCGTTATCTTTTGTTTTTTCGTACTCACATGCATCAAGCCAAGGAGCTTTGAGTGTCCCAGAACAACACCAAGGCTGAAGCAGTCGATCGGGACGCCGCGCAAAAAAAGGCGACGGATCGGCCGCAAGCCAAGAAAAACAGAATCTCCAGCGGATTCTTCAAATTCGTTTTGACCCGGTTCCTGTTGATTATCCCGACAGTGTTCATCCTTGTCACCATCGTGTTCTTCGTCATGCGCGCCACCGGCGATCCGATTTCCGCCGCCATGGGTGGCCGCCTGACCCCTGACGAATTGCAACGACGTATTCATGAAGCGGGCTATGACCGACCTCTAATCGTGCAGTATATCGAATATCTGTCTAATTTGCTGCACGGTGATTTGGGCACTACCCTGACCGACAATCAGCCTGTTATCTCCATCCTTACCCACTATGGCGCCGCTACATTCGAACTGGCTTTCCTGTCTCTGATCGTCGCTCTGATTGTCGGCATCGGCTTGGGCCGTGTCGCAGCCAAGCGCCGTGACCATGGCGCGGATGCAGGCATCCGTACTTTCGCCATTTTGTGCTATGCTACGCCGGTGTTCTTCCTAGGCTTGGTGCTGAAGCTGATTTTCTCCGTGTGGATGGGTGTACTGCCGAGCTCCGGCCGCGCCTCGCTGTCCAGTCAGATGCAGTTCGAGCGCCTGATTTCTCCCACAGGCTTCTATATCATCGACGCATTGCAGCTGGGCGATATGAATGTGCTTATCGACGTGCTGCAGCATGCCGTATTGCCGGCTCTTGCGTTGGGACTGTTGACAGCAGGCGTGTTCATCCGTCTGGTCCGCACCAATGTGATCTCCACTTATAACTCGGGTTACGTCGAGGCTGCCCGCTCCCGCGGCGTTTCCGAAAAACGCCTGCTGTCCAAGCATGCATGGAAGCCGGCCTTGATCCCGATTATCACCGTCATGGGCATGCAGATCGCTTTGATGCTTGCAGGTGCCGTGCTCACCGAGACTACCTTCGAGTGGAAAGGCCTGGGCTTCATGCTGTCCAACTATCTGAAGGCGCGTGATTTCGCCGCCGTGCAGGGCATTGTGATTCTGATCGCCATCATCGTGGCCGTCGTCAACTTCATCGTTGATGTGATCAGCGCCCTGATCGATCCGAGAGTGAGGTACTGACGATGAGCGAAACCACAGTCACCGTCCCGGGCGATAAGCGCCTGAAGAATCTGAAAGTCACCAAGCCTACGCCATGGTTTTCCAAGCTTCCCGTCGCCCGCGATCTGAAAATCGCAGTCGGCTGGCAGAAGGCCATGCTGATCGTCGGCTTGTCCATCACCGCCATCTTCTTGCTGATTGCCATCTTCGCACCGCTGATTGCTCCATACGGATACGCGCAGCTGAAGGACGATAACGGTGTGGCGTTCCCGGCGCAGGCCGCTCCAAGCGCAGAACATATCTGGGGTACCACTGTCGGAGGCTATGATGTGTTCAGCCGTACCATCTGGGGTGCACGCACCGCGGTCATCGCCATCATCATCGCGGTGCTGCTGTCGATCTTCGCCGGTGTGCTGCTGGGTCTTGTCTCCGGATATTTCGGAGGATGGATCGACCGCATCCTCGTCGTAATCGCCGATGCGGTGTACTCCTTCCCTTCGCTGCTGCTCGCCATCCTGATGGCAATCATGATCTCCGGCGGCCAGTCCAGCCTTTGGGGCGGCATCCTCGCTTCCGGCATCTCCATCACTGTTGTGTACATTCCGCAGTATTTCCGTACCATTCGTGCCGAAGTCATCCGCATCAAGAATTCCGCGTATGTGGAATCCGCGAAGGTCGTCGGCGCCTCGACGTGGCGTATCATGACCCGCCACCTGTTGAAGAATTCCACGCGAACCCTGCCGGTTATTTTGACGCTGAACTCCTCCGAAGCGATTCTGACGCTCGCAGGCCTGGGTTTCCTGGGCTTCGGCATCGAACCGACCGCGGCCGCCGAATGGGGCTATGATCTGAACCGTTCCGTCACCGATGTCACCGCCGGCATCTGGTGGACCGCGATCTTCCCAGGTCTTGCAATCGTGCTGATCGTGTTGGGCATCACCCTGGTCGGCGAATCGCTTAACGATTTGGCCGATCCGCGTCTGCGTGCCCGCAAGTCTGCTGGCGAAGTGGTCGGATCCATCGAAGACACCTCCGTCGATCCGAACGAAAAGCCAAGCAGCGATAATCAGGTGATGGCTGAATTGGCCTCACGCAATCCGAAGGCTTCCGCCGATGATTTCGCCAGCGTCGTCACCGACGCGCCGGGCGATTTGGCGGATGCTGCATACGAGGCAGGAAAGGGACAGTAAGCCATGAGCGACGAAAACACTACTGTGGCAGACGGCAATCTCGCCGAAATCAAAGGCCTGAGCGTTTCGTTCATGACGGACGCCGGTTCCATTCGAGCCATCGACAACATCGACTTCGTCATTCCGCGTAAAACCGTAGTCGGCGTGGTCGGCGAATCCGGCTCCGGCAAGTCCGTGACCGCTCGCTCCATCATCAAGCTGCTGCCGGAAACGGCAACCACATCCGGTGCAATCTATCTGTCGAACCGTGAAGGCACCGACCAGATGGATGTGCTGGCATTGAGTGGCGAAGATCTTCGTCGCATGCGCGGCGAAGAAGCGGCTATGGTGTTCCAGGAGCCGAATTCCGTGCTGAATCCGGTCTATACGATCGGCTGGCAGATCGAGGAAGGCCTGCGCGCCCACGGCTGCACCGACAAGAAGGAACTGCGCGCCAAGTCCATCGAAATTCTGAAGAAGGTCGGCATTCCGGACGCGGAAACCCGCATCGACTACTATCCACATCAGTTCTCGGGCGGTCAGAAGCAGCGCATCGTCATCGCCATGGCGTTGGTGCTGAATCCCGGCCTGATTCTGGCCGACGAACCTACCACCGCGCTTGACGTGACCGTTCAGGCTGAAATCCTCGACCTGTTGCGTTTGGCCCGTGACGAATTCGGCGCCTCCGTGCTGATCATCACGCACAACATGGGCGTCGTCGCCGATTTGGCCGATCAGGTCGTGGTCATGTACCGCGGCCATGTGGTCGAACAGGGCACCGTGGAACAGGTCTTCTACAATCCGCAGGACGATTACACAAAGCGTCTGCTTGCCTCCGTGCCGCGCATCGGTCAGAAGTTGATTGTGCGCGATAAGGAAGGCAATGTCGTCGAGCGCAAGAAGGATTGGCATGAACAGCCGGTGGTGGTCAAAGCCAAGGGACTGACCATCATGTATCCAGGTCACCTGATGCAGCCTGACTTCAAGGCCGTTGATGGCATCGATTTCACGATTCGCCGTTCCGAGGTATTGGGTCTTGTGGGCGAATCCGGTTCCGGCAAGTCCACCACGGGTCGCGCCATCGCAGGCCTGCAGAAGGTTTCCGGCGGCTCCCTGAACGTACTCGGCGTGGAAATGAACGGCGTGAGGGAACGTCAGTTCAAGCAGAAGCGCGCCGATATCGGTTTCGTGTTCCAAGATCCGGGCAGCTCCTTCAACCCTCTGATGACCATCGCCGAAAACGTGGCCGAGCCGCTGTTGGTGCATAAGAAGTATTCTTCGGTCGCCGACGCCCGCAATTATGTGGGCGATCTGCTGGAAATGGTGCAGTTGCCTCGTGCATACATGAACCGTTTCCCGCACGAGCTTTCCGGCGGCCAGCGTCAGCGTGCCTCCTTGGCCCGTGCACTGGCGTTGAAGCCGAGCCTGCTGATCGCCGATGAGCCGACTTCGGCTCTTGATGTTTCCGTGCAGGCCAAGGTTCTGGAACTGTTCAAGACCCTGCAGGTCGAAATCGGTTTCGCCTGTCTGTTCATCACCCACGATCTCGCCGTCGTCGACATGCTCGCCGACCGCATCATGGTGATGCACAAGGGCAAAATCGTCGAACATGGCGATGCCGATCAGATCATGCAGCATCCGAGCGATCCGTACACGCAGAAGCTGCTGGCTTCGTTGCCGGTGCCCGATCCGCGAGAACAGCGTCTGCATCGCGAACATCTGCACGAGCTGCTGGCCTGCGAGGCGTGAGCTCGCACAGCCGATCATGTGATGGGAAAGAACGTGACCGGCGAGAGATTTGCCAAACTTACCCTTCCCTCTCCTAATCAATCAGCGTATATCGTGTGCGCGGCGTCCAAAAGATTGCCGTTGCGCATGGTGTGCGCTGATTTTGTATTTCGGCGGAATACGGTTTTATCCAGGAATTCTTATAATGGGATTCTTATAACGACAATGCAATGCCGCATGGTTACAGGGCGACGAGGAGGTTCCTTTGCTGTACCGAAATGAAAAGGCGGTCGCACATACCGGTGCCCGCTCACAGGAATCCGTTCCGATACTGATTCCCCGGCCGAAATCAGCTGATTTCTCCGGCGAAACCTTCCTGCTGCCATATGCCGGAAGAATCGTTGAATATGAGGAATGTGGCGATAGCACCAACGTGTACGCCCGCCAATTGGCCGATGACATCGAACAGGCGACCGGCATCGCCTGGGATATCGCCAAAGGCCGGTCGTGGCGTGCGATCATCACATTGCGCATCAACGCTGCCATTGCAGCGCAAGGCTATCATCTGCGCATCGCCTCCGACGGCATCATCGTGGAAGGCGGCGATGAGGAAGGCCTACGCAACGGCGTGCAGACACTGCGTCAAGTCATCCGTCAATTCGCGCCTGTAATGCCGGTCGGCGACATCGAAGACCTTCCTGACTACACGACGCGCAGCTACTATCTTGACGTCACCCGCGGCCGCGTGCCCACCATGCAATGGCTGAAGGAGTGGGCCGACAGGCTGTGCCTGTACAAGTACAATCAGCTGCAGCTGTATATCGAGCACACGTTCATGTTCGACGGCATGAGTGAAACATGGCGTGGAACAAGCCCTCTCACACCGACGCACATTATGGAATTCGACGAATACTGCGCGGCCCGCGGCATTGAATTGGTGCCGTCCATGTCCACATTCGGGCATCACTATATGGCGTTGCGCACGAAGGAGCTGCGCGGCTTAAGCGAGTTCCCACAGGACGCGGATCGCAGGTACAGCTTCGTTGAACGCATGGAGCATCACACGCTGAACGTCACCGACGATGAGGCATTCGCATTTTCGACGCGGCTGATCGAACAATATCTGGAATTGTTCCGCACGAAGAAGTTCAACATTTGCGCGGATGAGACCTTTGATCTGGGCAAAGGCGCATCGAAGGCGCTCGCCGACGAAATCGGTGTGGGTACGATGTATGCGCAGTATGTGACGCGCCTGTGCGAATATCTTTCCGAGCGTGGCCGCGAGCCGATGATGTGGGGCGACATCGCAGTGCAGATGCCGCAGATCCTGCCACGGCTTCCGAAGAACGTGACGTTGCTTAACTGGCAGTATGACGCCGCGGTGACGGAGGAAAAAGTGCGGCTTGTCGCTCAATCCGGCGCGCGGCAAATCGTCTGCCCTGCGGTGCAGTGCTGGAATTCGCTGCTGCCGCGTCTGGACGACGCCTGGCATAACATTTCCCGAATGGCGCTGTACGGCGCGCAATATGGTGCTGTCGGCATCCTGATCACCGATTG
Organism: Bifidobacterium sp. LH_512; assembly: GCF_056356435.1. NCBI lineage: Bacteria > Bacillati > Actinomycetota > Actinomycetes > Bifidobacteriales > Bifidobacteriaceae > Bifidobacterium > Bifidobacterium sp. LH_512. The sequence goes on along the minus strand of NZ_JBKEUE010000001.1, from coordinate 1,239,749 downwards.
GGGAGATTACGGACATGTGAACGATCCGCATATGGCGGTGCCCGGCATGATATATGGTGCGCAATGCTCTTGGAATGCTGCGAGTTCCGATGATGATGCGGATGCGATGAACGCTGCCGTTTCGACATTGGAATACGGCGATGCCTCCGGCATGATGCTGTCGGCGTTGGCCAAGACCACGCGCGAAGTGTCCTTTGGGTGGGACGACGCCGTCCGATACGTGGAATTGGATGCCGGAAACGGCATGCTGAACACGGATGTACTGCATTCGATTTGGAATTTGAAGGATGAGCAGCGCGCATGGCTGCGTGACAGCGATATGTTGGCGCAGGCACGGGAACGCTATCTGATCGCGTTCGCGAATCGAATCGGCCGTGCCGAAAGCGCGAACGCCGCATTGGATGGCATTGAACGGCGGACATGTGCAGCGTTGGCCGGCGCTCGTGGTGAACATGCCATGATGATGCGCGCGTTACGTATAGCATTCGCAGGCCAGCGATTACTGAATCTGACGGGCCTGCATTTGCTGCAGCAAGTCGACGTGGCAACAGGCCTGGATGATGATGCGGATGGCGGCATAACCGATATCGAGCTGGCCCGTGCATTGGAAATGTGGGGCGAACAATATGCGACCGCATGGCGTTCCGTCAGTGAAGAATCGGAATTGAGGCGCGTCCTCAGCACGGTGTGGCGCTGTGCCGACGCATTGCGGTAACGCCATCACGGCCCCGCGTCACATAAGCCGTGGAACACGACGGTTGACGCGAACGCCTGCGAAGCGTCGCCTATAATCGCAACTAGCCACGGATAATTGAGTGGGCTGAGACGCGAAGATCGTCGTCCCAGCCCACGTTTCTGATACCAATATTAAATGGTCATCAATCAATATTGTTTGCCGCCACAGCGAAACAGCGCATGCACATCGCCATTGGCCTTATTCACCATGTACTGACGGAACAAAGCGAGACGTTCGACGCTGCTGGGCACCATCGGCTCCGGCAGATCATCCAGATCGAACCATCCGACTTCAAGGCTTTCCTCGTCGCCGATGAACGGTTCATGATTGCCACCGGGCCGTAACGCGCACAGGAACGAATGATCCATATACTGCGTGACATCGCCATTGGCATACACGACCTGTTGTGCGTCGGACGTGACCGACACCAGATCGGTGACGATGACATCCAATCCGGTCTCTTCCTTCGCCTCGCGCATCACCGTATCGGCGGGCTGTTCGCCGGGTTCGTTGATACCGCAGATCAGTGCCCACTTGCCGTTGTCCGAACGGCGCTCCAACAAAACCTGGCCTTCGCCATTAAGCAGAATGCCGGTGACGCCGATCAGCCATAAAGGATCATGGCCGATCTTCTTGCGCAGCTCCAACACGAAATCCGGTGTAGGCATGGCAATACCTCCTTGCTGTTATGACAGGGCCGGCCGCGCGAAGTCACACAGCCGGCCCTACAACACCGCCGTCAGTTCTTCTGGGCAGCCATATCGGCCATCCAGGCCTCAACATCCTCGATGGTCTTCGGGATATCGATGGAAATCCACTCCGGGCCATGCTCGGTCATCAGCACATCATCCTCGATACGAACGCCGATACCGCGGAACTCCGGCGGAACCAGCAGATCGTTCTCCTTGAAGTACAGGCCCGGTTCAATCGTGAAGATCATGCCCGGGCGAATCTTCGCGCCCTGATATTCGTCGTAGCGGGCCTGCGCGCAATCATGCACGTCAAGACCCAGATGATGCGCGCAGCCGCACGCATGCCAACGACGATGCTGCTGGCCTTCGGGGGAGAGGGACTCCTCGACGCTCACCGGCAGAATGCCCCAATCATGCAGCTTCTCAGCCAGCACACGCATCACCGCATGGTGGATGTCGGAATAGGTGGCACCCACCTGAGCGGCCTCGAAGCCGGCGGCCTGGGCATCCAGCACGGTCTGGTAGATGTCGCGCTGCAAATCGGTGAACTTGCCGTTCGTCGGGAACGTGCGCGTGATGTCGGCCGTATACAGGCTGTCGGTTTCCACACCGGCGTCGATCAGCAGCAGGTCGCCGTTGCGCACCACGCCGGTGTTACGCATCCAATGCAGGATCGGCGCATGAGGGCCGGACGCGATGATCGTGTCATAGCCGACCTCATTGCCCTCTTCGCGGGAAACAGCATTGAACGCGCCCTCCAGCATGCGTTCGGAACGCGGCAGGTCGACGACGCTTGGCAGCTTGCGCAGAATATTGTCGAAGCCCTTCTTCGTGGCGGCCACGGCCTTGCGCATTTCGCCGATCTCATACTCATCCTTGCACATACGGGCCTCGGCGGCGAATTCGTGCAGCTTGTCGTCGTCGGCGGCGTTCTTATCCGGATCGGCATAGCCGTTGGCCTCACGGGCCTGCTCGACCAGCGCGGTGATTTCGGTATCGGCCTCGCGGATCACACGCACACGCACGGCGCCGGCTTCAGTACCGACATCCTTGCCTAACGCGTCCGGCAGCTGCGCGATGTCATGCGTTTCGATGCCGGTCATCGCGGCCAGCTCCTTCAGGCCTGCACGGGCACCCACCCAATACTCGCCGTAATGCGCGTTCGTATAATATTCCTCGGTGGAATTGTCGGCACGAGGCGCAACATACAGCACGGCGTCATGCGTCTTGCCGGCCTTCGCCTCATCCGAATCCGGATCGACCGGATTCAGCACCAGCACGGCCCCCGCCTCATAATCCTGGCCCAAGCCCGTATAATAGGCGAACGTCGTATCCGGACGGAACGCATAATCGCAGTCGTTGCTGCGCACCTTCGGCTGGCCGGCCGGAATCACGATGCGCTCGCCGGGGAAACGGCGGCCCAATGCCTCCAGACGTGCCGGCGTGTACTTGCTGGATTCCAGCGGTTCGATTTCAGGCTCCTGATTGTCCCAGCCGGTGGTCATGAATTCCTTAAACGTTTCCCCGGTCGGGCGCAACGTACGGTTATTGACACGGTCATCAATGGCCTGGTCCTCGCCCGGAGCCTGCTCGGCTTCGAGCGCCTCGTATTCCTTGTCCTTTTCGGTGATGCTCATCGCTACTCCTCATTGACGGTTATGTACCGGTCCTATCCTAGTCGCAGTTCAGTCGCATCCAGCATGTTGTCCATTGCGCGTTCCCGGCGCGACGGATCGTTTCGCTTTGTCGGGATAAGCGGGTTTTGTCTCATGCGCGTCACTGGAAGTTGCGGATCCGACCCGATGAAAGGCGTTGTGGAGGAACCGCGGGCTGTGGTTTTACGGAAGCCGTCCGATACGCCGCTTCGCCCGGATGAGGCACCGCAGCAGGACGAGGATCTGCCGGCGGAGGTGCCTTTTCGTACAACGGCATCCTTCACGGCGCAGGTGCGGGCGATTGGGCATCCCACGCACTTGACGCCGTTCCTTTTGACTCGGTAGACGTACCCGCCGGCCGCGAACACGATGACGGCGATGATGAGGATGAGAACGATGTCGATCATGCCGCCTTGACCTCCTCCAATGCGTATTCGCGGGCGATGTTCCTGTCGGCGTGCAGACATAGTCCCGTGACGACGGCGACGAACGCCAGCACAGCGATAAGACCCGGCGCGAATCCGGGGCCGGTTGCGCCCGTGGTGACGAGCGTGCCGATCTGATACACGAGGAAGCCGACCGTGTAGCCGATACCGAGTTGCAGGCCGATGCCGCCGAACAGCCATTTTTTGCTGTGCAGTTCGGAGTTCATGGCACCGATGGCGGCGAAACACGGCGGCGTGTACAGGTTGAACATCAGATACGCCAATGCCGCGGCCTTGGTGATGGCGATGACGCCGGCAACCTGGGTGCCGGCGCCGTCCACCGCGGCCAGTTCGTTGTCGGCGATGAGATTCTCCAGTCCCACGAAGCAGACGGCCAGGGTGCCGACCACATTTTCTTTGGCAATGAAGCCGGTGACTGCGGCTGCCGCCATCTGCCAGCTGAGCACGCCCACGATGGGCACCAGCAGATAGGCGAAGGGATGAGCGATGGAGGCCAGGATGGAGCCGTCCGCGCTTTCGGCCACCTGAAGGTTCCAGGTGAACGTCTGCATGATCTGCACGGCGGTGTTGCACAGCAGGATGATGGTGGCGGCCTTCACGATATAGGCCCATCCCCGTGCGCACATGGCCTTGAACGCAAACCAGAGGGAGGGGACCTTATACTCGGGCAGCTCGATGATGAAGAAGGACTTGCGGTTCTTATATCCGACTATCCTGTTGACCAGCAGAGAGCCTAGGAAGATCAGTGCAATGCCGGTGAAGTACATGGTAAAGCTCACCCAGCCGGCATTGTCGAAGAACGCGCCGGCGAATAGGGCGATGACCGGGATCTTCGCGCCGCAGGGCATGAAGGGGGTCAGCATGGCGGTGACTCGGCGTTCGCGCTCGTTGCGGATGGTGCGGCTGGCCATGACGCCGGGAATGGCGCAGCCGGTGCCGATGACGAAGGGGATCACCGACTTGCCGGACAGGCCCACTTTCTTGAAGATGGGGTCCAGCACCACGGAGACGCGGGACATATAGCCGCAGTCCTCCAACAGGGCGATGAGGAAATACATCACCATGACCAGCGGCAGAAAGCCGACTACGGAGGAAACACCGCCGATGATGCCGTCCACCAACAAGGCCCGCAGAATGGGGGAGGCTTCCTCCAGCTGATCGCCCACCCATCCTTGGAATTGATCGATCCAGCCGGTAAAGACGCTTTCCAGCAGTTTTCCAAGCCCTAGGGGGCCTTCCGCCTGGGAGATATGAAACACAAGGAACATGACGGCGGCGAAGATGGGGATACCCAGGAGCCTGTTGGTCAGGACGGCGTCGATGACGTCGCTGGCGTTTCGCTGCTGCGCCGGGACCGCACGCTGTTCGACGTCCGCGACGAGCGTGTTGACGAAGTCGAAACGTCTGCGGTCGCTTTGCTCCACGGCATGCTTGTCGGTAAGGTCGACGTCGCCTTCGTGGAACGGCGCGTGCTGGGATTTTCCGGCGTTTGCGATCGCCGCGTCCACTGCGGCCTGCAGTCCCTCGCCGGTGGTCGACACGGTTTCGACGACGGGGCATCCGAGACGTTCGGACAGCGCCGCCCTGTCGATGATGGTCCGCTGTTTCCTGCTGACGTCGCTTTTGTTGAGCGCCACGACCAGTGGGATGCCCAATTCCAGCAGCTGTGTGGTGAAGAAGAGCGCGCGGTCCAGATTGGTGGCGTCGACGATGTTGATGATGACGTCCGGCCGCTCATACCTGACGTATGCGCTGGTGATGCTTTCCTCGGAGGTGAACGGCGACATGGAATAGGCGCCGGGAAGATCCACCAAAATCAGTTCCTGCGCATCGCCCTGATACGCTCTGCGTACGGCGTGCTCCTTTTTGGAGACGGTGACGCCCGACCAGTTGCCGACTTTCTCGTTGCGCCCGGTCAACGCGTTATACATGGTGGTTTTGCCGGAATTCGGATTACCGGCCAATGCGATGCGCATAGTGCTCCCCTGATGGTATGACAGGTTTCCCGCTGCCGGTGCGGCGGCGGGCCGGCAGATGATGGCGGAATATGAGGGCGGATTCCCGTCGGTCCGAGGTCTCAGTCAGACCTGGATCAGCGCCGCCAGCTGATCGTCGATGCCGTATCGTCCGTTTTTGACGGCGATCACGCATCCGCTGCGGCGACGCGACACCACGGTGACGGATTGCCCCACATAGCATCCGAGCGAGAGCAGAAAGGAGAGCAGTTCGTCGTCATCGCTGTCGATGGCACGAACGATGTACTCTTTCCCCTCCTCGGCGTCAGCCAACGTCATATTCACATCCTTCACCTGCTGTAGGAAACGAATCATGCATGCGTGGAAGGTGTGCGGCGGCATCCGCGCATGGCGCCGCACACCCTGTTCGTATTCATTGCACATTGCCGGTGGGGAAAAGTCAATACCCCAGCCAAAAAATTTCTGCATGGTGGAATGCGGTCCGGGGCGCATAGCCGCGTCGTACTGCATTCGGCGCACGGAGAAACCCAAGTTCGCACACGCCACTAGAATGGTGAAGGTTTAAGCGTAACCGTAGCGCAGAACAGTAAGGCGTGGCGCAGATACAGAGGAGCCGTATGTCATTCGAACATCCCAACCGTGAAGGCCGCAGCATCATCGAAGTCGAGCGTGACATCATGAAACGCCCGCCGGAACACAACACCACGAATCTGGATCTTGACCGCATGAACCTGATGCTGGACGTTCTGGGGCACCCGGAGGAATCCTTCCGCGTCATCCACGTGACCGGCACCAATGGCAAAGGATCCACGGCCCGCATGGCCGAAGCCATCTGCCGCGCTTACGGCATGCGCACCGGTCTGTACACGTCGCCGCATCTGGAACACATCAACGAGCGCATCGCCATCGACGGCCAGTCGTTGTCTGACGATGACTTCATCGACGCATGGGATCAGGTCAAGGATCTGGTCGATCTGGTCGACGCGAAAATGGAAGAGCTCGGCAAACCGAAGATGAGCTTCTTCGAAGTGCTCACAGCCATGGCCATCTGGAAATTCGCCGACGCGCCCGTCGACGTGGCCGTCGTCGAAGTCGGTATGGGCGGCGCATGGGACGCCACGAACGTGCTTAACGCGGACGCCGCCATCATCGGACCGATCGACATGGATCACATGCAGTGGCTCGGCGGCACCGTCGAACAGATCGCACAGGAAAAGGTCGGCATCATCAAGCCGAACTGCACCGCCGTCATCGGCCCGCAGCCCCATGAGGAGGCCGTGATGCCCATCATCGAACAGGCAGCGCGGGCCAATCATGCGACCCTCATCCGCGACGGCTACGAATCCGAAGTCATCTCCCGCGTTCCCGCCGTCGGCGGTCAGGTCGTCACCCTGCGCACGCCGAACGGTACGTATACGGAAGTGCCGGTCGCGAAATTCGGCCGGCATCAGGCGCATAACGCGCTCGCCGCGCTCGCCGCATGCGAAGCCGTCATCCCCGTCAACGGCCCGCTTGACGGCGACGTCGTGGCCGAAGCCCTGTCCGGCGTGAAGGTGCCGGGCCGCATCGAGCAGATCCGCACGTCGCCGACCATCATTCTCGACGGCGGCCATAATGCGAACGCCGCCGAAGCGCTGCGCGCGGCCATCGAGGAGAACTACGACTTCCAGCAGCTCGTCGGCGTCGTCGCCATGATGGGGGACAAGCAGGTCGAAGAGTATCTGGGCGTGCTTGAACCGTTGCTGAGCCACGTGATCGTCACGGAAAATTCGTGGCGTGAACGCGTCATGCCCGCCGAGGACCTGAAGAAGATCGCCGAGAGCGTGTTCGGCCCCGACCGCGTCACCTGCATTCCCGAACTGCCGGACGCCATTCAGGAAGCCGTCAACATGGTGGACTCCGAAGACGAATTGGGCGTCGGATACGGTCATGGTGTGCTTATCTGCGGCAGTTTCGTCACGGCCGGTGACGCCCGCACCATGCTCAAGGAACGCATCAACCCTGATTTGGCCAAGCCGAAGTCGGAGCGCGTGTAAGACATATGTACTTAAAAGAACTCACCCTACGCGGTTTCAAATCGTTCGCATCCGCAACGACGTTGCGATTCGAGCCGGGCATCACGGCGGTTGTCGGCCCGAACGGCTCCGGAAAGTCGAATATCGTCGACGCGCTGGCCTGGGTCATGGGCGAGCAGGGCGCGAAAAACCTGCGCGGCACTTCCATGGAGGATGTGATCTTCTCCGGCGCGCCGGGCCGTGCCCCGCTGGGCCGCGCGCAGGTGTCTCTGACCATCGACAACAGCGACCGCACGCTCGACATCGACTACACGGAAGTGACGATTTCCCGCACCATCTTCCGCAATGGCGGCTCCGAATACGCCATTAACGGCACGCCCTGCCGACTGCTTGACATTCAAGAGCTGCTTAGTGACACAGGTCTCGGCCAGCAGATGCATGTCATCGTCGGCCAAGGTCGGTTGGACGCCATTCTGCAGGCCGATCCAAGCGGGCATCGCGCGTTCATCGAAGAGGCTGCCGGCATTTTGAAGCATCGCCGTCGCAAGGAACGCGCATTGCGCAAGCTCACCAGTACGGAAGCGAATCTGAACCGTGCCGACGACATGCTGCGCGAACTGCAACGCCAGATGGGGCCGCTCGGCCGGCAGGCGCGCGTGTGGAAGCGTGCTGAAACGATACGACTGACCATTCGTGACGCGCAGGCTCGCATCTGGGCAGATGACGCACAGAACGCCATGAAGAACCGCGAACGCGTCAACAACGAAATCGCCGAAGTGCGCGCCCAATTGCAGCATCATCAGCGTGAATTGGCCGATGTACGTCTCAGCATCGAACGTTTGGAAGAGGCGAGCACGAAGGCCAGTCCGAAAATCGCGCAGGCGAACCGCATGCTGCAGGAATTGTCACGCATTCAGGAGAGGCTGCGTTCGCTGGCCGAGCTGGCGAAGGAACGTTCCGCCATGTTCGCTTCGCAAATCGTCACTGATTTCGGCGAGGATCCGGCGGTAATCGCGAAGCAGGCCGAGGAGGCGTCGTGCGCCGCCGAAAACGATTGCGCGAAGGTTGAAGCTGCCAAAACAGCGTCCCAACAGGTCTCTGCGAAGCGCGCTGAAATCGAACAACGTCTGGCTCAGGTGCGCCGCAGCATGCAGGAATTGCAGCAGTTGGCGAAGCAGCGCGACGATCGTACTGCGAATCTGCGTGAATTGATGACACGTGAGGAATCCGCACGGCAGATCGCTCAGGCGCGTTCGCATGATCTGCAGACGCAGCACGACGAGTTGACGCGTCAAATGGATGAGCTGAAAGTCCGACGCGAAGCACTGGTCGTGCAGCGGCAGGCCCTTACCGACGATGACGGCGCAGCGTTTGAAAACGCTCGAAAAACGTTGGAAGAACGCCAGTTGGCAGCGCAGAAGCTGACGGCGCAATGCCGGCAGATGGAAAGCCGTATTATCGCGTTGCAGTCCAAGGCCGATGCGATTGCCGACACGTTGGCAGGCCGCGGCGGCGCCGGTGCGTTGGATACGAACGCCGGAATCGACGTGTTGGGCCGTCTTGCCGACTACATCCATATCGAAGAGGGCTGGGAGGAGGCCATCGCCCGCGCTTTGGACGGGTACGCCGGCGCACTGGTCGTGCCGGACGGCGGTGATCTGCTGCGCGCTATGCAGCAGGTCGGCCGATCCGGCTCCGGCAGAGTCGCGGTGTTGACGCCTGCACATGGCGACGCTGCCGACGGCGCAATCACCGGTGGCGAGATCGGCAATGTCGCCAGTGGCTGTGCCGCCGCGCTGATTCATTCCAAGGATGGCGTCGACCAAGCGTTGGCTGCATCCGTTGTGAAAGCCGTACGCCTGCTGCTTGCCGATGTCGCAGCAGTTGCAACGCCGCAAGAGGCGGCACAGGCTGTCGGACACGGCTGGCATCGCGCCATCACACGCAACGGCGAAGTGTTTGCGGCAGGCATCGCCGCATATGGTGGCGCCGCCGCGCAAAGCGATCTGTCGCTGGCCGCCCGTCGTGATCGCGCGTTGCATGAGGCCGAAACGCTTGAAACTTCGCTGCATGACATGCAGGCGCAGTCTCAAGCCGCTGAGCAGGCTGTCTCCGACGCGCGCGCCCAGGTCGAAGCGGAACAGACGAAGCGTTCGGAAAATCGTCTGCGCATTCGTCAATTGGAAGATTCCTTGCAGGACGCGGATATGCGTTTTGCGGATTGCAGGCGCAAAATCGCTGCGATTGATGTCGATTTCGCACATTCGCAGGAAGATGTGCGGTCTCATGCGCAGCGTCTGGAAGAATTGCGGATTGCTTGTGATGCGTTGCAGCAGTCGCAGCATGATGAGGACGATATTGATGGTCTGACGTTGCGACAGCGCGAGTTGGAACAGACGCTGGAGCGTGCACGTGAGGATGAGATCGCTGCACGAATCGCTTTGAATGATGCCTCGCATAAGGCCGAGGCGTCGCAAAAGGCTGCGAATGCGCTTGCTGATAAGGCGTTTCGTGCGGCGAATCGTCGTGAACGGTTGGAACAGCAGAACAAGGACCGTCGCAATAAGGCAGCATATGCGCAGCTTGTCGTGCAGGATGCCGTTGAAGTGGCGGCGGTGATGCAGCAGAGCATCGATCGGGTGATTGCGCGCCGCGACCTGTTGCATAAGGAATCCGCTGGGCATGATACGGAATTGAAGACACTGCGTGAGCGGCGTGACGCCGTTGAACCGCACGTGGAACGGCTGCGTTTGAACGAGCATGAATTGGCTGTGGAACGCGAACGCGTGACCGCCGACCTCGATCGTTTGGCCGAACAGGTTGCGGAGCGGATGTCCTGCGATCTTGAAGCATTGGTGGCCGAATATGGTCCCGATCAGCCGGTGACGCCGATCACGACGGCGGATGATGATGCTCAGCCGACGGTGTATGTGCGTCAGGAGCAGGTTGCCCGTCTGAATCAGGCGAAGCGTGACCTTGACAGGCTAGGCAAGGTCAATCCTTTGGCCGTCGAGGAATTCGAAGCCTTGGAGGCGCGCGACCGGTATCTGAGGGAGCAGCGTGACGATGTCGCCAAGAGTCGTGACGATCTGATGCGCCTGATCGGCCAATTGGATGAGCAGATGACAGAAACCTTCCAGGCGGCGTTTGATGATGTCGCCGAAGCGTTTGAAAAGATGTTCGCCACACTGTTCCCCGGCGGCAAGGGACGTCTGCGCTTGGAGAATCCGGCCGATCCGTTGACCTCCGGCGTGCTGGTGGAGGCGAACCCGGCTGGTACGAAGGTGCGCCGACTGAGCCTGCTGTCAGGCGGTGAACGCTCACTGACCGCATTGGCCCTGCTGTTCGCCATCTTCGCTGCGCGACCCAGTCCGTTCTACGTGTTGGACGAAGTGGAAGCGGCCTTGGACGATGTGAATCTGACACGACTGCTGACCGCTTTGAATGATCTGCGCGACCAGGCGCAGCTGATCGTCATCACGCACCAGCAGCGCACCATGAGCATCGCCGACGCCTTGTACGGCGTGACGATGCGCGCCGACGGCATCACCGCCGTGGTCAGTCAACGATTGGATCGTGTGGCGTAATCGCATGTGGCAAACATCCGCACAACAATCGGCGGCGTTCAAAGATCTTCTCTTGAACGCCGCCTTCGCGAATCCTTTATACCGTCCAAAAGTATCATCAACAAACGAAGGGCTTATGCACAAACACCCGCAAAAGGCATTCTCAGCGGGTGCTTGCGCACAAGCCCTTCATGCAAAACGGTACAAAGGGACACTGTCAATCATATCGCGCCCAAAACGGGCGCGCAATCGCGCGATCAATGCGATCAACGCTTGCGCAGCTTACGGCGCACCGACTGCAACGTGCGCAGCATCGCATAAAACGTCTTCTTCACGGGAACATCGCGCGCCGGAGCGACCTGTACCGTTTCTTCGGCGAACTTCGTCTTGAACGTATTCAATGAAGAAAGCGATGGGGCGAAATCATTGCCGATGCCCATCAAATCAATCTGCGTGCAACCGCGTTTGCCCAGCGTGCAGCAGATGGTGTACAGCAGCTTGTCGGGAACCTGCTGACGCATGACTTCCGTACGCATGGACGCATAGTAGTAGACGGCGTGGACGCCGTTGACGGTGACGATCGACCAAGCGACCACACGCCCGTCGATACGAGCGGCGAATACGCGGCAATGTTCCGGACCAAGCGCTTCGATCATGTCGGTGTAATCGCTCATCGGAGCGGGCGCGAAACCGTCACGCTGCGCGGTTTCAACCATCACCTCATAGAAGGGCGAAAAATCGCGTACGGCGATTTCGGTCTCATCTGCGCATTCGGCTGGACTTTCACGCAACGATTTACGTACATCGCGGCGGCCGCGCTTCTTCATACGGGCGAGGATCTGCTCATCGCCACCGGTCAGGTCGACGATGACGGTTTCGTTGTATGGAATCGTCGACAATACCGGGAACGTGCCGGCCTCATACCACGTGTCCAAACGCAGGAAGGCGACGTTCTTATCGGCTCCGCGTGCATATGCCACAATCGCGGCGACGACTTCACGCTCTTCGGCTTCGCTCGGTTTGCCGTCCACCCATACCGGGCCATGCATGGAACGCAGATAGTGGTAGCCGTGCGTGGCGAAATCGATCAACGACAGCAGCGCCACGGTATTCCCGTCGCGTTTAACCAGCAGACACTGCCACGGAGTACGGCCTTCGATATCGGCTTGGAACGCCGACCAAACTTGAGTCTGCTCAATCGGCAGAACGACGCCAAGCTCCTGGGCAACCTGTTCAAAATTCGTAAAATCAGTCTGTTCAATGGTAATCATGCTGGTCTCCTCGCTTCTACGTTTCCTCCGTCACATGCCGAACACACGTGCGATCACACGGTCGTCGCCTTCATACGGCACATGCTTGTTCAACGCTTTGACCCAACGTTCGTCGCCCTTGCCGATGACCAGCACGACATCAAGTCTTTCGGCATCGTCGCGGGCCTCTTGCACCGCGGTTTCAATGGCCTGCGTGCGGTCAAGAATAATCGACGCGTCAAGCGTTGGATTGACGACATAGCCAAGCATGTCGCAGCAAATTTGTTCAACTGGCTCGGTATCGGTATCCTCGTATGTCAAAATCAGGCGTTCGATGCGATGCTGCGCCGCATCGACGATTTCCTTACGGCGGTCAACCGCCTTATTGCCTGCCGATCCCGTAACCAGCGTGATGCGCGGATCGCGGTCGCCATAGCGCTGCTCGACATAATCCAGCAGTGCCGTGGTCGACAGGTAATTATGCGCGTAATCGACGATTGCGACAGTATCCGACTGTGGATCTTGAAAATGTTCCATACGGCCGGCGATACGCACCGATTCCATTGCATGCAGCGCGTCCGAATCCTCGATAGCAATGCCGGCGGCCTTCGCGATGGCAATCGCCGCGGCGGCATTCGCATAATTGAAATCGCCGTCGATCGACAGGCTGATTTGCCCCACATTACGGTCGTCGCAATCGATTGCAAACGTGGTATGCGCGTTATCAAGAGGACGTGTGATAACGCGATGCGCGATGGCGGCGTCGGCAATAGCGGCGGCGTCATCAGAAGCGGTGCCTGCACAGGCATCATCGTGGGCGGTATCAAGCGCAAACATCGTAACGGGAATGCCGCAACGCCGCGCATCCTGCATAATCAAATCGGCATGTTCAAAACCGGTGCCCAATACCAGTGATTTCGCATTGTTCACGATTTGACGTTTGCAATGCAGATAATCTTCGAAAGTAGGATGCTCGATTGGGCTGATATGATCGGGCGACACATTCAAAAACGCGGCCACGTCAAAGGTCAGGCCGTACACGCGATTGACTTTGTACGCCTGCGAGGAAACTTCCATCACCAGATATCGCATGCCATTGTCGGAGGCGGTGCGCATCATGCGGAAGGCATCCATCGACTCCGGTGTTGTCAAATCGGATTCGGTATAGGTGTGGCCGTCCAGGCAATTGTCGACGGAGGAAAACAGCGCGGCCTTGCCGTGTGAATACGCGTTCAGCAACGCGTGCGTGAAGTAGGCGGTCGTCGTTTTGCCTTTCGTGCCCGTAATGCCGATCACCGTCAGCTCGTCTTGCGGGCGGCCGTAAAACGCGGCGGACAGAAGACTCATCGCCTTACGCACGTCGTCGACGATCAGGCCGGGAGCAGTGGTGTACTGCGAAAAATCGGTTTCGGCAACATATGTGGCCAAACCATGCGCGTCAACATCAGTCAAATATTCGCCCTTGAAGCGACCTTTGCAACACAGCAGCGTGCCGGGCTCCACCTGCCTGGTGTCGTATGTGATCGCGTCGAACGGAGCGTTGGCGCCCTCGATGGCGTCGGCATCCATGGTCCAGACGTCGCCGTGAATGATCTCACGAAGCAGATGATGTTCGTCCAGCAGCGCCGCAGCGGATTGCAAAGTCAAAGGCATGACATGTCTCCCTTAAATTCGTACCGACTAGCAATTCTACAGTCCGACATGTGCGTGTTTCATGGTGTCGGCTTCCGAATTGGCTTACATGCCGCCTTCCATTCCGTCATATCAGTACTGGTATGACGGAATGGGGCCTGCGGGGCTTGAAACTGTCACATCAGTACTGTTATGACAGTTTTGAGAGCGCGGGTTGTATGGCGCGTCGGGGCGTTTGGCGGAGCAGACGCCCCGATACAATGGGGCACGTGACGAATGAGCAAACCGAGACCATGGCGCACAGAAGGGCGCGATTTGAACGGTTGGCCATGCCTGCCGTCGACGCCCTGTACCGGCAGGCGATGAAACTGACCAACAATCCCGACGACGCGCAGGATCTGGTGCAGGACACGTTCGAAAAAGGATTCAAAGCCTTCGACTCATTTGAGGAAGGAACGAATTTCGAAGCGTGGATGACCACCATCGAGCGCAACGCCTACTTCAACCAGTACGCCAAAGCGAAGCGACGCCCGCAGCGAGCCAACGATTCCACCGGCGAATACGACGATTGGGATATCTATTCCGCTTCCGCGCACAGCGGGGAAGGCCTTAAATCCGCCGAAGACACATATCTGGACGGATTCGCCCCCGAGGAGATCATGGCGGCGCTCGCACGCCTGACGCCGGAGCGCCGGCAGGTGTTCATCGACGCGGCGATTGATGGCAAGTCGTATCAGCAGGTTGCCGATGAGCAAGGTGTCAAAATCGGTACGGTGATGAGCCGATTGAATCGTGCACGCACGCAGCTGAAGCGCGAATTGGCGGCGTATGCAAGGGAGCGCGGGTACGGGAAGCCTGCTGCCGCTTCAAAAGCGAACGCGAAAGCGGATTCCAAAATGAATGCTGAGGCGAATACCGAGGTGAATTCACTATCCGCGAACTCCGCGCACGCGATAAACAGTGATAATGGAATGGAGAAGAGCTTGGCGGCTGCGACGTCAACAGTGTCGGCAGCACACAACAGGAAGGAGCGGTCATGAACGGCCCGATTGAACGATGCGAGCATGTCCGCATTATTCAGCGCGATTGCGATGGCGTCACACAGACCGAAGTGCGCGTTTCTTCGACGGCCTATGCCAATACGCCCGCTGACTCATCCCAGATGCCTCGTGCTGATTTTTCCGGGGATTGCGCCGAGCTTATTGCGCGATACGGCGACTGCTTTGATCCGGAAACCTGCTGCGATGAACGTGAAAAAGCGCTGATTAAGATGATGCGCGCATATTTGAGGCCACAGCAGGCGCCGGAATGTCTGTTGGAGCGGTTGCATGCGACGCTGGATCATTGTTGCTGCGATGAGAGAAAGCAGCGACACGTGTGAAGTTGATGGTGGTGTCCGATCGTTGCCGGCGCAAAGTTGTTGACTTGGTGACAGTGTGAAATCGGCGGTTGCTGCTGTGGGACTGTGACGCGTATGGTGCCACCGTTGCGGGCGAGCCGCACGGTTACTGCAAGACCGCCGTCAGTTGGATGACTGGATAAGAAGAACCCTCGGAATGTGTTGCATTCCGAGGGTTCTTTAATGCTTTGTTTGGTGGGTTACACCGAACAAGGATCTCAGCAATTCGGGCGCTTGCCGTGGTTAGCGGCCTTCTTACGACGATCCTTGCGCTTGCGTCCGCGCATGCCCATGATGGACTCCTTTACTTACGATTAATAAGCCTTCGGGATTATCGCACATCGACAGGACGTTTACAAATCGTTTTTGTCGATGCGCGTTGACGCTGTGCTCGCATGGTTGGAATTTTAGCGGATTCCAAACGGGAACTCACTCGGTGACGGCGCCGATGAACAGCGATGTGGAGGAGGTTTTACCCGGTTCGATGACAATCAGTTCGTTGCCGGTGTTGAATGCGTTCGCGTATGCGGTCTGCGGTTCGACGGCGACGCCGGCCGGATGCTGCCAAGCCGGGAATCCGGTACCGGTGCACACCTGGAAGGATGTGATGGTTTCATCGCCGCCGATGCGTACCGTCAGTCCATCCGGGCGGGTGAAGATTGCGGTTACGGTGCCGTCGGAATCATGATCGAGATCGGTCCAGGCGTCGTCGAATGGCTGCTCGGTGAGCTTGACACCGCCTCGCAGATCGTACTTGGTGCCGTCAACCGGCTCGGTGCCGGTCGGAATCAGATTTTCATTGACGGTGACGTGCGTGTTGCCGGGAAGGGCCAGGCTGCACTGTGCATTGTGGCCGTCGATTTCGTCGCCGTAGCCGTTAAGACCGTTGGCAAGCCACGGGTGGATTGCCAAAGCCCATGGAGCGCGCTTGCCGCCGTTGTTATATGCGCTGATGGTGATATGCAGACCGTCTTCGGCCAACGTGTAGGTGGCGGTGACGATGAGATCGAACGGGTAGCCGGCCATATTCGGCACGCGCCAGTTCAGGGTGACGGAATCCTCGGTCAGGCTTTCCAGCTTCCAATTCGAGCGGTAGCCGTAACCATGGATGGCGTTGTTCATTTCATGCTCATCGATCGGCAGCGTATACGTCGTGCCGTCGAAGGTGTAGACGCCACCCTCGATACGGTTCGGGAACGGGACCAGAATCTGACCATGGCAGCAGGAGACGATGTCGTCGGCTCCCAGCGGAACGATTAGATCTTCGCCCTTATAGGTGAACTTGCGCAGCGTTGCGCCCAATTCGGTGATGACGGCCTTGTAGTCGCCGAAGGAAACCGCGTACTGTTGACCAGTGCGGGGAGGCAGAGTCGACATAATAAATCACTCCTATGTTGTGTTGTGTCGTGTTGCCGCGTAGGCATGCTGTCACACTATCGACAGCAACGATTGTTATCGCTCACAGCCATGGTACGCAATATTCCGGATGAAATCATTCATGCTGTCGTGTCATGTCATCGCAATATCACGATGTCATATCGTGCCTTCGCATCAACGAATCCTCGCGCATCGAAGCAGCATAAAAATCATCATCCTCGCGATATCGCATCGGCATATTGCGGCGAACAATGTAATATGGCACGCTACTATGGTCGGAGACCATGACGAAAGGACGATGATGGGCAGCATTATTCTGGCTGATCCGCGCGGTTTCTGCGCTGGAGTGGACCGCGCGATCCTGACTGTGCAGACGATTCTCAAAGCGGTCGACGCGTCGCTCCCTGACGGATTGCCTCCGGTATATGTGCGCAGACAAATCGTCCATAATCGTCATGTTGTGCAGGAGTTGGCCCGACAGGGCGCCGTATTCGTCGAAGAGCTTGACGAAGTCCCCGACAAGGCGGCCGCGGCCGGCATCCCCATTGTGTTTTCCGCGCACGGCGTATCCCCGGAAGTGCGCGAACAGGCCGATGCACGTGGCCTGCATGTCATCGACGCGACCTGCCCGCTGGTGAGCAAAGTGCATCGCGAAGTGCTGCGATTCGTTCGGGAAGGCTACGAAATCATCTATATCGGTCATAACGGCCACGACGAAGCCGTTGGCGTGGTGGGTGAATCGCCGGAACATGTGCACCTGATCGAACATGCCTGCGATGTCGAAAAGCTTGATTTTGACGAATCCACGAAGTTGGTGCTGCTCACGCAGACGACATTAAGCGTTGATGAGACGGCTGATACGATCGCCGCATTGAAGTCGCGCTTCCCTTGGTTGCAGATGCCGCCGAATTCCGACATCTGCTATGCGACTTCGAATCGACAGGCCGCAGTCAAATTGGTGGCGGAAAAGTCGGATTGCGTGGTGATCGTCGGATCGGCGAATTCGTCGAATTCCGTGCGATTGATGGAGGTTGCGCAGGAAGGATTGAATGCGCGATATGACGGCGCGTCTGTCGACACACCCATCGACGGGGGAAACGGAAACCATGGTCGCGCATATCGCGTGGATGATGCGTCCGAATTGGATGCTGCGTGGTTTGAAGGCGTACAGACCGTTGGCGTTTCATCGGGAGCGTCCGTGCCGGATGAATTGGTGGCGGGCGTTATCAATACGCTGAAACAGTGGGGATATGATCGCGTGTTTACTGTTGAAACGATTAAAGAGAATATGCATTTCGTGTTGCCGGCGGAATTGCGACGATAATTGATATGAAAATGCCCAGGACCTAAGTCTTGGGCATTTTATTACCACATTTACCACGTGCCGATTGGGGCGGCCACGCCATCCAGCACTTTCAACAGGTCATTGGGATTGACGCCAATCGAAAAGCCGCGTTTGCCGCCCGATACCAGAATCGTGTCATATTGCAGCGCGCTTTTGTCAAGAACGGTTTTATGGTGCGTACGCTGGCCGAGAGGGGAGATGCCGCCGACGACATAGCCGGATTCGCGCATCGCCACCTTCGGGTCGGCCATAGCCGCCTTCTTCGCGCCGACCGCTGCGGCTAACGCCTTCAAATCCATGTGTCCGCTGACCGGAACAACGCCGACCACGCGTTCGCTGCCAGTGTCGGCCATCAGTGTTTTGAACACCTGGTGTTCGTCGAATCCCAGTTTCTTGGCCGCTTCAATACCATAGCCATCATCCATATGATCGTTGGAATGTTCGTATTCGTATATGGTGAACGCGATGCCGGCCTTCTCCAGCTCGACCGTCGCCGGAGTTGAACCCGCGCCCTTCTTTTTCTTTGCCATGACTCCCCATCATAGGCGCCTGTTGTATATCCGTGTTGTTGTGTGGAGCTGAATGGCGTGATTGGTTGCTGTTGGCTGGTGCTGTCTGCTGTCTGTCATCTGCGACGGAATGCGGAGGTCAAAACGTGGGCTGTCTCCGCAAACCGTCGCAATAGGAGCGTGTCGTGACGGTTTGCGGAGGTCGGGTGCTTTTTAAGCTCCGCAAACCGTCACCAATAGGTCGGTTCGCGACGGAATGCGGAGGTCAGGCCTGTTATAGGCTCCGCAAACCGTCGCAATCGGAATATTCGTCTGCGTAGATCAGTGCAGACGGGAACGCATGTGGGACACAGAAGGCCCAATGAATGCGAAAAAGGCTCCCACGCGTAGCCGTGAGAGCCTTTTTTATGTCAGAACTCCGTTGGAATCAGTTGACTCACTCGGAGATCTCGGCGAAGTACATCAGGGTACGCACCATGTTGGAGGTGAAGCCGTACTCGTTGTCGTAGAAGGCAACGGTGCGGACCATGGTGGTGCCGTCCACTTCGTTGACGTCGGTCTGGGTCGGATCGAAGACGCCACCGTGGGTGTCGCCGACGATGTCACCGGAGACGATGCCATCCTCGTTGTAGCCGTAGTATTCGCAGTCGGAGAAAGCGGCCTTGAAGGCGGCGTTGATCTCGTCGGCGGTGGCCGGCTTCTCCAGAACGGTGGTCAGCTCGGTGATGGAGCCGTCCGGAACCTGGATGCGCTGGGCGTGGCCCTGCAGCTTGCCATTGACTTCCGGAACGACCTTGCCGATGGCCTTAGCGGCACCGGTGGAGTGCGGAATGGTGTTGACGGCGGCGGCGCGCAGGTCGCGGCCGTTCTTCTTGCCACGCGGGCCGTCGAGGATCATCTGGGTGCCGGTGTAGGCGTGCACGGTGGTCATGAAGCCGACCTTGATGCCCCAGTTGTCGTTGAGCAGCTTGACCATGGCGGCCATGGAGTTGGTGGTGCAGGAGCCGGCGGAGACGATGTTGTCTTCAGCCTTCAGGATCTCATGGTTCACGCCGTAGACGACGGTCGGAGTGGTGGCGTCCTTGGCCGGAGCGGAGATCAGGACCTTCTTGGCGCCAGCGTTCAGGTGAGCCTGGGACTTCTCAGCGGAGGTGTAGAAGCCGGTGCACTCAAGCACGAACTCAACACCGTCGTTCTTGACCCACGGGATGTTGTTTGCATCCGGTTCGGCGTAGACCGGATATTCCTTGCCGTCCACCACGATGGCGGATTCGGTGGCGGAAACCTCGACCGGGGTGCCGTCGACGTGCTTGAAGGTGCCATGGGTGCTGTCGTACTTCAGCAGGTAGGCGAGGGCCGAAGGCGAAGTCAGATCGTTGATGGCGGTGACTTCGATGTCGCCAGCCTGGCCGCCCTTCTGCTGCAGCTCGAAGATACGACGGAAAGCGAGACGACCGATACGACCGAAGCCGTTGATACCAATCTTAACTGTCATGTAGTTCTCCCTTAGGGATCCGACCTCGCACGTCGATGACGTAATGAGGCCATTTGTTACCAACAATCCATACTCTAATGCGCTACCTGTACTTCCAGCAACGTTTTTCGGGGTGTTTTCCACATAAAGAACGATTCATAAGTGAACGTTCACATGATTTCGTCGCCCGAAAACCGTTATGCGCATCGTCACCTTGTTTCATGCGGCGTTTGCAGCCTGCCTGAGCGTCAACGCCTGCGAAACCGAAGTATCCAGTCGTCCCAAGTCTCCCGAGAACGCATGACGGCGCGTCACGGTCGGCAGCGGCGCCTCAATCGGGAAGGTCACAATTAATGTGCCATGTTCGACGCCGATCAAAGCGGCGCCCCCGTCAAGAAATTCATTGCTTACGCCATTGACTTTCGTATTGTTCATTGTCGCGTCGGTCAGCTGGTATTTCAGGCCACGTTCATTGACACCGGTTGACACGTCGCCGTGGGAGAAGACCGACACCATCCTGCCGGGCTTCACATCGTTGGCGGCGAATCGCAGGTCGCCATCGCAGATTGCGGTGACGACGTAGTCGTCTCCATACAGAAACCCGATTGCTCCGCGCTCGGCCAACAGCGCCAACAGCTGAATATTCGAAATGGTGTGGTCGATGCGCCCGCCCAGCGCACCGTAAATATGGAATTCGCGCGCGCCGTGCGCCCACCCGATCTTCAACGCCGACAGCATGTCGGGGTCGTCCTTTTCCGGCGGCAATGCGATGGTGTGCTCGCCGCTTTCGGGCCGGTGGCCCTGCAACGAGTCGAAATCACCGACGGCAAGGTCGGCGGCGATGCCCAGTGCGCGGGCATGGTCAAGGCCTCCGTCGGCGGCGATGATGAAAGCGCCGTCGGGGATGCGTGGGGTGTCCTTATAGTATTCGCCTGCTGCGAAGATGACGCAGGTCGTGGATTCTTGTGATGCTGTCATACTGCGACAGTGTAGTTTTCTATGGCGTGCGATGCGTGATTCTCTATGGCGTGCGATGCGTGATTCGGACCTGACTATGCTGGACGGATGCGCTGCAGCGCCTGCGACACGCAGAAGTCGGGGCATGTGGTATTATCTTTGAAGCTTGAGAAATCAAGAAAGCGGGGCAACCCCACCTGGAAGCCTTTCAGGGCTTCGGGTTCAAGGCAACAGCCTTTCGATTTTCCATAAAAGTTCCCAAGTGGTCGGAGTCGAGTGGAGCGTCGTGAACGACGTTGCATGGTGTGATGCGGATTTGAAACGTTCGCATGATGTTGTGTTGCCGTGAATTCGAAGTGATTGTAAGACATCCGTCCGGGGCCCGCTGAGAGAACTTATGAGGATTGGAGTCATCATCAGCGACGAACCACGCATTAACGACGAGATTCGCGTCTCCCAGGTACGCCTGATCGGTCCGAACGGCGAACAGGTGGGAGTCATCGCGACTTCCGTCGCACTGAACCTGGCCAAGGAAGCGAACCTCGATCTCGTCGAGGTGGCGCCCAACGCGAAGCCTCCGGTCGCCAAGCTTATCGATTACGGCAAGTTCAAGTACAACGAGAAGATCAAGGCTCGTGAAGCTCGCCGTAACCAGAGCACGGCCGAAATCAAGGAAATTCGTTTCCGTCTGAAAATCGACGACCACGACTTCGAAGTGAAGAAGGGGCATGTCGTGCGTTTCCTGAGCGGCGGCGACAAGGTCAAGGTCACCATCATGCTGCGTGGCCGTGAACAGTCCCGTCCGATCGGCGGCGTCGAGCTGCTGCGTCGTCTCGCCGACGAAGTGCAGGAATACGGCACCATCGAATTCGCACCGAAGCAGGAAGGTCGCAACATCATCATGACGCTTGCGCCGAAGGGCAAGAAGGTGCACACCCAGTCCGAGCAGCGTCGTCGTGGCGATCAGTCCCGTGCAGAGCGTCAGGCCCGTCAGGCGGCACGCTTGGCCGCCAAGCAGGAAGCTCAGGCGCAGGCTGCGGCAGAAGCAAAGGCCGCAGTGGCCGGCGCTGAATGATAACGACTTCCGAACAGAAGTAACAAACAAGGAGGGCAGCAATGCCGAAGATGAAAACCAATTCCGCCGCTTCCAAGCGCATCCGCGTCACTGGCTCCGGCAAGCTTGTGCACGCCGGCTCCGGCATGCGCCACAACCTCGAGCACAAGTCCGCTCGCAAGCGTCGCGCTCTGAAGGCCGATGAGGTGCTCGCTCCGAACCAGGTCAAGCGCATGAAGGG
This sequence comes from Bifidobacterium sp. LH_512, assembly GCF_056356435.1. Taxonomy (NCBI): domain Bacteria; kingdom Bacillati; phylum Actinomycetota; class Actinomycetes; order Bifidobacteriales; family Bifidobacteriaceae; genus Bifidobacterium; species Bifidobacterium sp. LH_512. Next base: position 1,217,425 of record NZ_JBKEUE010000001.1, on the reverse strand, counting down.
CCTGCTCGGTCGCTGAACCGCTCGCGACGAGTCGACAAATTAGACGTACATAGAAAGCTGAGGAAATAGATTATGGCACGTGTCAAGCGCGCAGTGAATGCCCACAAGAAGCGTCGCGTTGTTCTGGAACGCGCTTCCGGTTACCGCGGTCAGCGTTCTCGCCTGTACCGCAAGGCCAAGGAACAGCTGCTGCACTCCTTTACTTACAACTTCCGCGACCGTAAGGCTCGCAAGGGCGACTTCCGCAAGCTGTGGATCCAGCGCATCAACGCTGCCGTCCGCGCTGAAGGCATCACCTACAACCGCTTCATCCAAGGCCTGCACCTCGCTGGCATCGAGCTGGATCGCCGCGCTCTCGCCGAGCTGGCCGTTTCCGATCCGGAAACCTTCAAGGCCATCGTCGCTGAGGCCAAGGCTGCTCTGCCGGCCGATGTGAACGCTCCGGTCGAAGCCTGAGTCGCATAGCTGCCAAGCTAAGCCAAACTTCTCGAAAATCCTGGGTATGGTGCCGCATATGCACCTCCCGGGATTTTTTATTTCATTCCCCTGTCCATCTGCTGTCTGCCTGCATGTCCATTCCTCCTGCTCGCTTTTCCTCCGTCTACTTCAGCAAATGTGACCGTTTTTAGCTTTCGTTTCGGTCACTTTTGCTGGTGGGGTGGTTTTTCTTCAGCAGATGTGACCGTTTTCGAACCTTGTTTCGGTCACTTTTGCTGATGTACATGGTTTTCTTCAGCAAATGTGACCATAATGGTGTTGCAGTGTGCGTATGCGTGTGAGTATGTGCGTATATACTCTATGTCCATGCCTCATGCCGGATCATACGACGCCCTCCATCAGCTGCTGACGCAGTTTCTCGCGCATATCGATGTGGAACGCGGCCTGTCGAAAGCGACGGTCGCTGCATACGAGTCTGATTTGAACCGCTATATTGACTGGCTGCAGGCCAGTGGTATCGATGATTTGAACGACGTGAAAACCGGTGATGTTGAGGATTACGTCGCCACATTGGATGCTGCGGGGGAGAGCGCCCGCAGCAAGGCGCGCCGCTTGGCGAGCCTGCACGCATTTCATCGTTTTGCATTGGCTGAGAAGGCTGTTTCCGATGATGTCTCCTCTTCTGTGAAAGCGCCGAAAGGCGCCGATACGCTGCCGGATGTGCTGTCGATTGATGAAGTGACGCGATTATTGGATGCGGCGATGCCGGTCGCAAGGCGCGCCTCCGTCGATGATGGCGTTGCTGATGGCGCGATTGACAACGATTGTTCTGATGACAGCGCCCCTGATGATCGTGCTGTCGACGATGTTGCCGGTGGCGACGCAAAAATCACGGCATCTCCTTTTGCATACGCGGTAATGTTGCGTGACAAGGCATTGTTGGAATTCCTGTATGCGACGGGCGCGCGCGTTTCCGAAGCGGTCGACGTCGATATGAACGACATCGATTTCAACGAACATGTCGTTCGTCTTACCGGCAAAGGTTCGAAGCAACGTTTGGTGCCGGTCGGCAGATACGCAGTTGCCGCATTGCTTGACTATCTCAACAATGGTCGCGACATATTGGAGAACAAAGCCAAGTCGGCGCATGAGCGCAGGGCGGTGTTTCTGAACAAGCGCGGCAAACGTCTGTCACGGCAATCCGTGTGGGAAATCATCAAGGTCACGGGCGAACGCGCGCATATTGCCAAACCGTTGCATCCGCATACGCTGCGCCATTCCTTCGCCACGCATCTGATTCAGGGTGGCGCCGATGTGAGAACGGTACAGGAACTGCTCGGCCACGCTTCGGTGACGACAACGCAGATCTACACGCATATCAGTCCGGAAAGCCTGATTGAAACGTATTTGACGGCCCATCCTCGTGCACGCTGAATATGTCCGAAGCTTATGCGGAACACGGCCGTTGCTGAACTCCTGATGTGCAGTATGATTGGTTGACGCATGGCGGAGTATGCGATGTGGTGTTGGGAGAGATCCGGTTTGTTGGGGAACAAACTGTGAAACACATTTTCGACACGGCTTTCGGCAGTCCGCTGTGAGCTATGGATATTGATAAGGTTGACAGTATGCCTACGGATTTGCTTGGACGTGATTATGAAACGTTTCCTGCCCCGGAGCCGTTGCATCAGCACGGGCCGGCGCGGGTCATCGCCATGTGTAATCAGAAGGGTGGCGTCGGCAAGACCACCAGCTCCATCAATATTGCTGGCGCGTTGAGCCAGTATGGCCGTCGTGTGCTGATTGTTGATTTCGATCCGCAGGGTGCCGCCACAGTAGGCCTTGGTATTAATGCGAATACGGTGGAAGACACTGTGTATACCGCGTTGTTCAATCCGCGTATGGACGCGCATGAGGTGATTCATCACACCGAATTCGAAAATCTTGACATCATGCCGGCCAATATCGATCTTTCCGCCGCTGAGGTGCAGCTGGTCACCGAGGTCGGACGCGAACAGGTGCTTGCCGGCGTGCTGCGCCAGGTGCGCGATGAATACGATGTCATCATCGTTGACTGCCAGCCGTCGTTGGGCCTGTTGACGGTGAATGCGCTGACCGCCGCCGACGGCGTCATCATTCCGGTCGCCGCCGAATTTTTCGCGCTGCGTGGTGTGGCGCTGCTGATGCAGTCGATTGAAAAAGTGCAGATGCGCATTAATCCGGGATTGCAGGTGTATGGCGTGCTGGTCACGATGTTTACTCGTACGCTGCATTGCGAGGAAGTGCTGCAGCGTATTTATGAGGCCTTCCAGGGCAAGGTGTTCCATTCGGTGATTTCTCGTTCGATCAAGTTGCCGGATTCCACCGTCGCCGCCGCTCCGATCACGATTTACGCGCCAAATCATAAAACCGCGAAGGAATATCGTGAGGTGGCGCGTGAGCTGATTGCCGAGGGCGTGATTGCCTGAATGACGCAACGTTTTCCGTCCGCCGACATCGCCGGGGCGGGCGATGCCGCTGCGATGAATGATGTTTTTCCCCCGTCCGGCAACGCGTCTGCTTCTGGCATGCACGCTGATAATGCGTACTCCGGTGATGCCTACACTGATGGTGCGCGCGACGATAACGCGCCTGCTGGTGGTGAAGCGGATAAGGTCTCTGATAATACCCACGAAATCGGTTTCAGCGTCGATCTGGACGTATATTCCGGGCCGTTTGATGTTCTGCTATCGATGATCGCCGAGCGCCGTCTTGACGTTTCCCAAGTCGCGCTGTCGACGATCACCGAGGATTTCTTCAACTATGTGCGTGGTCTCGACGCCTCGCGCAATATGGATGAGGCCAGCGCGTTCATTGATGTCGCGTCGGTGTTGGTTGAGACGAAAAGCGCGACGCTGCTGCCCTCTGCGAGCGATGGCGCCGATGATGGCCACGCCGCCGAGGCGCTTCGCGAGCGTGATCTGCTGTTCGCCAGATTGTTGCAATACCGTGCCTTCAAGCAGGCGGCCTCCGATTTTCGCGCCCGTTTGGACGCCAACAGCGGCTGGTTTGCGCATCCTGCATCCTGTGATTGGCGGGAATCGAAGCCGCTGCCTGAATTGGTGTGGAAGGCGTCGCCTTTGGATTTGGCGTTGCTTGCGGTGAAGGCCTTCTCGTCGGCGCCGTCACGGCCGAGCATGCCGTTGCGTCAGTTGCATGTGCCGTTGGCTGATCTTCGCGAGCAGGCCCGTGTTGTGCGCGAACGGTTGAGTGGCCTCGGCGAGGGCGATTCGATGACGTTCGATCAGCTTATTGAAGATGCCGATGATCAGGCCGAAGTCGTCGCACGTTTTTTGGCGGTGCTCGCGTTTTTCAAGCAGGGCGTGCTGCGTTTTCGTCAGGACGGCCCGTTCGCCGGCCTGCATTTGCGTTGGGAAAAGACGGATTGGACGCAGGCTGACGATTTGGATGTAGGGGAGATGCAGTTTTGATGGTGGATGCAACGATGGATAGGGCGATGGGCAACGATGATATCGACGCTCGTATTGAAGCGGTGCTGATGGTGGCCGACCGTCCGGTTTCCGCGCAGGAATTCGCGCAGGTGTTGGGCGTGGACGTGCGGCTTGTGCGCGATGCATTGCTGCGTTTGCAGGATGAATATGACGGCGATGCCGCGCGTGGCGTTCGTGCGCGTGGTTTTGCGTTGCGTCATACGGCGAAAGGTTGGCGTTTGACGAGCCGCGTGGAATATGAGGATGTGGCTTCGCTGTTTGCGGCGGAGGGCCGCGAGACGACGTTGAGCCAGGCGGCGCTAGAGTCGTTGGCGATCATCGCATACCGGCAGCCGGTGACGCGCGCGCGGGTCGCGTCGATTCGCGGCGTGAATTCGGATGGCGTGATCCGTACATTGATGATTCGCGGGCTGATTCGCGAGGACGGTTATGACGCTGATTCTCATGCGACACTGCTGGCGACGTCCGATATGTTCTTGGAAAAAATGGGATTGAATTCGTTGGATGATCTGCCGGATTTGGCGCCGTTCATGCCGGCGCTGGAAGGCGTCGACGATGATTCGACCCTGTGATTCCGATATGTGACCACATAACGTGTACCACTTATAGTCATGATGACTATAAGTGGTACACTCGTGCATGACGACACGAGTGACGCTAGATGATGAAAGGAGAGCCATGGTATTCGGCAACGTTTCGGAACGACGCGCACAATCGCCGGAAGTCGGCGTTTCCGTAGTCATTTTGGCGTTGGAGCCGGGAGTGTCGGATGGTGCCGCATCATCCGGCCGTGGCCGTCTTTGGATGCCGCTGGTCAAACGAGTCAGGCAACCCTTCCTGGGCGCCTGGGCCCTGCCCGGCGGCAAGCTCAGGGCGGATCGCTCTTTGGAGGAATCCGCCTATCAGGCATTGGAATCAACCACCGACCTGCATCCGAAATATTTGGAACAGCTCTACACCTTCGGAGAGCCGGGCCGCTCGCATGGCGGACTGCCCATGGTGTCCGTCGTGTACTGGGCGCTGGTCGGCCGCGCCGAAGCCAAAGACCTCACGGCAAACGACAACGTCGCATGGTTCCCGGAAGACGAATTGCCCGAACTGGCCTTCGACCATCGGCAAATCGTCGACTACGCGTTGCAGCGGCTGCGTACGCGCATCGAGTATCCCGAAATCGCGACCAGACTCGTCGGTGAAACCTTCACGCTGCGCCAACTCCATGACGTATACGAGGCAATCACCGGCCAGACCATCGACCTGGCCAACTTCCGCCGCAAAATGCTCGCATCAGGCGAGCTGGAGGAAACCGGCGAAAAACTGCGCGAAGGCAAATCGCGCCCCGCATGCGTCTACCGGTACGCCCCGGCACGGGAAAGCATCACCGCGTGGAAGCCTTTCCAAGAGGAAACGCCAGACAATCCGGCGGATCCAAGCAGTTCCGCGAATCCGTCGACCGACGGTGCTGTCGGCTCATCGCATATCGATGATGCGATGAGCCCACTGATGCCGTAAAACGCGTCCAACCACGCCACGCCAATGCCGTAATCGGCTCAAAGTCGTGCGTCATCGTCATAGCCGTGCAACACCACGGCCACATTCAAGAGAAGGAATGATGATGGCACAGTCATCAACACAAGCGGCGCAAGCCGCACAGGCCGCCCCGCAGCGGCTGACCCGCAACGAACGCCTCGACAGGCTGCCGTTCAACAAAGCGCATCGCAAGCTGCTCGCCGCATCCGGCATCGGCTGGGCCTTCGACGCCATGGACGTCGGCCTCGTCTCCTTCGTCGTCGCCGCAATCGCAGTCGACCCGCATTTCAACCTGACCGACACCGAAAAATCGTGGGTGCTGTCCATCGGCTTCGTCGGCATGGCCATCGGAGCCGCCCTCGGCGGCTACATCGCCGACCGCGTAGGACGCAAAACCGTATTCACAGCAACCCTCGTCATCTTCGGCATCGCCAACGGCGCAATGGCGCTATCCTGGTCGCTCGGCATGCTGCTCGGCGCACGACTGATCATCGGCCTCGGTCTCGGCGCCGAACTGCCAGTCGCCTCAACACTGGTCTCCGAATTTTCACCGACCAAACAGCGCGGCCGCATGACCGTCCTGCTCGAATCCTTCTGGGCCATCGGCTGGATCATCGCCGCCATGATCGGCTACTTCGTCATCCCGAACACCGGCGACTGGGGTTGGCGCTGGGCGCTCGCCATCGGCGCGCTGCCGCTGCTGTACGCCATCGTCACACGTATCCATATCCCTGAATCCGTGCGCTTTCTCGAAGCGAAGGGCCGCGATGAGGAAGCCGAACAGGCCGTGCGCTATTTCGAAGCCGCCGGTGGCGTAACCCCCGTCGAATCCCCGAAGGGCATGGCGCTGCCGAAGATTCGCACCAGCGAACTGTTCGGCAACAAGTATCTGGCCCGCACCATCGCAATCTGGGCGACCTGGTTCTTCGTCAACTTCTCCTATTACGGCGCATTCACGTGGATGCCGAGCCTCCTGGCCGACGAATTCGGATCCCTTACCAAATCCTTCGGCTACACGCTGGTCATCTCCATCGCGCAGCTGCCCGGCTACTTCCTTGCCGCATGGCTGGTGGAGATCTGGGGACGCCGCAAAACTTTGAGCGTTTTCCTCGCAGTCTCCGCCGTAGCCGCCTTCGCGTTCTCGCAGGCCGGTTCCGTGGCGATGGTACTCGTGTTCGGCATGCTGCTGAGCGCCTCCAACCTCGGAGCGTGGGGCGTGTTGTATGCGGTGACGCCGGAGATCTATCCGACGCGTCTGCGCGGCGCCGCCTCCGGCGCGGCCGCCGCCGTGGGCCGTGCCGCCGCCATCATCGCGCCGCTGATGATGCCATGGTTCCTGGGAATTTCCGGCGGCGACAAGACCATCGCGTTCGTCGTGTTCGCCGTGGCCTTCATCCTCGCCTGCGTGGCGGCACTGTGCCTGCCCGAGCGCAAGGGCCTGGAATTGGAAGACTGAGCGCTGCCGATACACATTGGCGTCTTGTGTGAATTGACATTGACGGGCGTAGCCGTTGATAGGCGGCGCCCGTCAACACATGTCGCTATGCTTATGTCGGTTTGTGTGTGAGTACAGGTTCAGCAAATCATTCCAGTACGGACAGTTACGCAATAATCGATTAAGAGAGGTTTCGATGGCGGTTCGCGGTGATATCCGAAATGTAGCTATTGTGGCACACGTCGATCACGGCAAGACCACGCTGGTGAACGCAATGCTCCAGCAGTCCCACGTGTTCAACGAGCGTGAAGAGGTCCCGGATCGTGTGATGGATTCCAACGATCTGGAACGCGAGAAGGGCATCACCATCCTCGCCAAGAACACGGCCGTGCAGTACAACGGCCCGCTGGCAGAAAAGTACGGCCACCCGGAAGGCATCACCCTCAACATCATCGATACCCCGGGCCACGCCGACTTCGGCGGTGAAGTCGAACGCGGCATCTCCATGGTCGACGGCGTCGTGCTGCTCGTCGATGCTTCCGAAGGCCCGCTGCCGCAGACCCGTTTCGTGCTGCGCAAGGCCCTCGAAGCCAAGCTGCCGGTCATCCTGTGCGTGAACAAGGTGGACCGTCCGGACGCCCGTATCGAAGAAGTCGTCGGCGAAGCCTCCGACCTGCTGCTGGGCTTGGCCCAGGACGTCATCGAAGAAGGCATCGACCTCGACCTCGACTCCCTGCTCGATCTGCCGGTGATCTACTGCGCCGCCAAGGCCGGTTACGCTTCCGTCAACCAGCCGGCCAACGGTGGGCTGCCGGACAACGACAATCTGGAACCGCTGTTCGACTCCATCATCTCCAATATTCCGGCTCCGGAATACGACGAGGACGCGCCGCTGCAGGCCCACGTCGCCAACATCGACTCCTCCGACTTCCTCGGCCGTCTGGGCCTGGTCCGCATCTACAACGGCACGCTGGAAAAAGGCAAGACCTACGGCCTGTCCCGTGTGGACGGCTCCATTGAAAACTTCCGCGTCTCCGAGCTGCTGCGCACGCAGGGCCTGGAACGCACTCCGGTCGAATCCGCAGGTCCGGGCGACATCGTCGCCGTCGCCGGCGTGAACGACATCATGATCGGCGAAACCATCGTCGATCCGGCCGACCCGCGTCCGCTGCCGCTGATCCACGTGGACGACCCGGCCATCTCCATGACCTTCGGCATCAACGATTCCCCGCTGGCCGGCACCGAAGGCAAGGATCATAAGCTCACCGCCCGCATGATCAAGGACCGTCTCGACCGCGAGCTCATCGGCAACGTGTCCATCAAGGTGCTGCCGACCGAGCGTCCGGACGCCTGGGAAGTGCAGGGCCGTGGAGAACTGGCGCTGGCCGTGCTCGCCGAGCAGATGCGCCGTGAAGGCTACGAGCTGACCGTCGGACGCCCGCAGGTCGTCACCAAGACCATCGACGGTGAAATCTGCGAGCCGATGGAAAACACCACCATCGATGTGCCGGACGAGTACATGGGCACTGTCACCCAGCTAATGGCCGACCGCAAGGGCCGTATGGATGGCATGTCCAACCACGGTTCCGGCTGGGTCCGCCTGCAGTTCACCGTGCCGAGCCGCGGCCTGATCGGCTTCCGCACCGCACTGCTGTCCGCGACCCGCGGCACCGGCATCGCATCCTCCATCTCCGCCGGCTACGCTCCGTGGGCCGGCCAGATCACGATCCGTCAGAACGGCTCCATGGTCTGCGATCGTAAGGGCGTCGCAACCCCGTACGCCATGCAGCGTCTGCAGGCCCGCGGCAACTTCTTCGTCGAACCGCAGTCCCCGGTGTACGAAGGCCAGGTCGTCGGCGTGAACAACAAGCCGGAAGAGCTGGACGTGAACATCACGCTGGCCAAGCACATGACCAACATGCGTTCCTCCACCGCCGACGTGCTGGAAACCCTGACCCCGCCGATCAAGATGAGTCTTGAAGAGTCGCTCGACTTCGCCAACGAAGACGAGTGCGTGGAAGTCACGCCGGAATCCATCCGCGTGCGCAAGATCATCCTCAACCGCGAAGAATGGTACAAGTGGCGCGCCAAGCAGCGTCGCCAGAACGCCCAGAACGGCAAGTGAATTTTACTGTCGCCGCTTCGGTTCAAATCTGGGTTCCAATCCGACTTCGCGCCCTAATCCGGAGCGTAAAGCCTGATGTGGCGTCCTAATCCGAAATAACAGTACGGGGAATTACATTCCCAGGGTCCAAAAGCCCTGCACAATGTAATCCCCGTACTGTTATTCCATTTTCCGGTCCTGCTTGAGGACCTGTTTCGTAAAAACCACGTGGTTTTGACAGTTTTGCCCCTATTAAGCCGGCTGTTTCGTTAAAACCACGTGGTTTTTACGTTTTAGGGCCTGTTTGGAGGGCTTGTTCGTAAGAACCACGTGGTTTTTACGAAATGGGAGGGCAGGATGCGTGGTTTGGACGAGGATGCGAACACAAGTGGGGTGCTGTGGCATACTGGGGCTATGACTTTGCCGCTTTCCGTTGACCAGAACACCAGCCAGAAGAATATCCAGAATTCCGGTACGAATGCCGATCAGGGGAGCGTCAACAAGAAGAGCGCCAGCCAAAATACCGACGCCCAGCATAACGGTGACGTCCGGCAGACCGACCTTTCGCTGTTGCCATGGTCGCATCGGCAGCGCGTCGGCGTCAAAATGCTGATTACGGTGTTAAGCGGCATCGCTGTCGGCATTATCGGCACGGCGGCGCACCGCATGGGCGCCGCGCAGAATATTCCGTATGGTCTTGTGCTGGCCTTCCTGATTGTCGGCCTTTCCGCATGGTGCGCGCGTTCACGCAGCGGTGTGATCGGCATCGGCTTGCATTTGATCGCTTCGTCAGGTGCAGTGTGGATGATGGCGATGCGTGGTCCGGGCGGCGACGCGATGCTGCCGGTCGGATTCACCATTCCACTGCCGTTTTTCAGCGAGTATGCCGCATACATATGGTTGTTTGGCGTCACCATTGTGCAGATGATTATGGTGACGTTGCCGTCCCGCTGGTTTGTGATGCCGCCGCGCGAAGCCGTTGCAATGCAGAAAACGGATACGCCGGATGATGCGGATGATGATGTGTCGCACAATAATGCTGGCGTAACGCAAGATGATGCCACTACAAGCGATGCCGCGCCATGTGGCATCGCCGCAGCAGATGAGGAGACCGTACGATGAGCGCACGCAAATTGTATTATTTGGGGCCTCGAGGCACGTTCACTCATCAGGCCGCCGTGAATGCGGCGGAAATGCTTGCGTCGTCGGTTGCTTCAGACGTTGATGCTGGCGATGCCTCAAGCAGTGACATCGAACCGATTGCTGCTTCTGACGTTCCTTCCATTATGCAAGCCGTTCAGCAGGGTGACGGCTGGGGTGTGGTCGCTTGGGAGAATAATGTCGAAGGCTATGTCGTTCCGAATCTGGACATGCTGATCGACGCGTCCGACGCCGTTGGCTTCGCGCGTGTCGCAGTGAACGTGGATTTCGACGCGTTCATCCTTCCCGGTCAGAAGCTGGAGGAGTGCACGCAGCTCACCGCGCACGCGCATGGTCTGGCGCAATGCCGCCGTTTCGCCGCCGAACATAATCTGCAGTCGGAGCCGGCTTCGTCGAATGCGGCCGCATGCCGCGATATACAGCCCGGCCAGGTGGCGCTCGGCCCTGCAATCTGCGGTGATTTGTACGGTTTGCATCGCGTCGGCTCCGCCGTGCAGGATTATTCCGGCGGCCACACGGAATTCCTGGTATTGGCACGACGCGACGAAGCCGCTGCGATACTGCATAGTATGCGCGGTGCGACACGGTCCGCATCGCAAGCGCAATCCGATGCACAGCCCTGTGCCGGCGATGCTTCCACCGTTAACGAATACGAGTCGGTGATCACGTTCATTCCGTTGGTCACAGGTCCGGGCGTCTTGGCGAATCTGCTGGACGTGTTGCGCGATCGCGGTCTCAATATGACCAGCTTCATTTCGCGTCCGATCAAAGGCCATGACGGCACGTACAGCTTCATCGCCACCGTCGATGCCGCGCCATGGGAATCCCGCTTCCGTGATGCGATCATCGAAATCGTCGAACACGGCGATTGGGTGAAAACATTGGCCGTATATCCGCGTCGCGAACGACCGAATCCGCCGGTTGACGCGTGGATGCTGCCCGAAGGCGGCGTGCGGATGAACGGTTTGCCGCGGAACGAAACATTCTGGGGGAACACGTCGGCAGCGAGAAGGGAATTGCTGTGGTAGAAGTCGCAAACAGCAACAATACAACCACCGTCGGTATTGTTGGCCTTGGCCTGATTGGCGGTTCACTGGCACGTCGTCTCACCGGTCGTGCCTGCCAGGTGTTGGCGTGGAACCATAATCCGCGCCCCTACGAATCCGCCGAGCGGGCTGGCATCACCTGTATGCCGACGCTGGAAGCATTGGCCCGGTCAAATCCCGATATCATCGTCCTGTGCAATCCGCTTAAGGCGATGCCCGATATACTGCAGCGTCTGTCGACGGTAATCAATCGCAATACAACAACGCTTACTGATGTCGGCAGCGTCAAGGGCATGGTGCGCGAGCAGGTCAAGGCGGCGGGATTGTCGGATTGCTATGTCGGCGCGCATCCGATGGCGGGCAATGAGCTTTCCGGCTGGGCTGCGGCCGACCCCGCACTGTATGACGATGCGCTTTGGGCGTTGACGGTCGATAGGCACACCGCGTATCAACGTTTCCTTGCCGTGGCGCGCATGGTCGTGGGTAAAGTCGGCAACCGCATCATCGTGCTCGACGACGGCACACACGACGAGGCCGCAGCATTGATTTCGCATATGCCGCACGCCGTTTCGACGGCGATGATCAACGAGCTCGTCGATGCGCCGCAGCGTAATGTCGCCGCAGCGCTTGCCGCAGGATCCTGGCGTGATATGACGCGCGTCGCACTGACCGACCCCGATCGCACGCGCGCGATGATCGAAGAGGATTCGGCGAATGTGGAAGCGCTATTGCGCAATATGGCCTCGCGCTTGACCGCCGCCGCCGACATGCTGCATGATATGCGCGAAACTGGCGGCGTACCGCCCGAATGGCTGGAATTCTTCTCCCACGGCGATCCCTTCCGCACGTACAAGCAAGCCGCGCACGCACCTGCCTCTCAGCAATCGCGGGCAGCGCGGCAACCGCAGGAATCGTCCAATCGGACGGAAGGCAATCACGTCTTGCATATTCCCGCCGACGATTGGCAACAGGCGTTATTGCAATCCGCCTTGCGAGGCGAACACGTTATGGCGATCCGCAGCGACCACGAATTCGAAGTGCGTGTCACATCCGCGCTGTAACAGTACATATGTGCACATGTGTGACGGCAATTACAGGCACACGTCACAAGAAATCAGGCGCAGGCAATCAGTCACCAGTACACAAAGCAACAAGCAAATGCATAAAGTAAAACGCAATACCGCGCGCGAAACGTCGAGGGCAACCGCATATGACGGTTGCCCTCGATTCGTATTACGCCGACCGTCATGCCGGCTGCGGGAAACGACGCTCCGGTACGGGTTTCAATGTGACGACGGAATCCGCGTTGATTTTGACCCGCTGTTCCGGACGCCTGCCGTCCGGCGTCGCGTCGCGCATCATATCGAGGGTTTCGCCGTCCCACGACAGCACATGCCCTACATAATCGCGGAATTTCATGCGATTATCGCTCGGATCGATGCCGTCGCATGTTCTGACGACGATGCGTGCACCTGTCGGAATTTCATTGGGCAGCCTTGTCATATTACCTCCTCCATCGTTTGGTCGTACGCCAGGGGCGGCCATGGCGTAAAGCCGTTCGACTCAATCGTTCGCCGGCGTCGCTGCCGACTCGACGGATGACGCGCCGTCTCAATTGCGATCTAGTGTATATGGTACGCCTGAGGCCGCGGAATTCGTGGGCTTTCATTTCCGCGCGTATAAGATGTCGCCGCATGCATCGTATGTGCGCGGCATAAGTCGTCGCCGCGTCAGCATGGCTGCCACAAAGAAGGGGAGTGCGTTCATGCAATCGCATGTGAATGATTACCTGCTGTATCTCAAAGCGAATCGCGGATTAAGCGACAACACGCGCAAAGCCTACGAATCGGATATCGTCGAATGTTTGCAGGCGCTGGCACGGATGGGTGCCGAATCGCTTGACGAAGTGACACTTGAAGATTTGCGCGCATGGATGGCGGCGGCCTCGCGTTCTCATGCGCGCAGCAGTATGGCGCGTAAAACGGTAGCCGTTCGCGGATTTTTCGCATGGTGCCATGAGCATGATGTGATCTCCTCGGATCCTGCCTGCATGTTGATGACGCCGAAGATTCCCGATGCGTTGCCGGCTGTGTTGAACGAGGAACAGGCGTCGCATTTGATGGATCGTGCCGAGGAGGACGCGCATGATGGTGTGCGCGCAGTGTCGGAGAAGTCGCAAAGTGATACGCATGATACGCAGTGTGATGATACGTATATAAAAGAGTCTGCGGTGCGGTTGCGCGATGCCGCGATGCTGGAATTGCTATATGCGACGGGGATTCGTGTGGGGGAGTTGGTTGGTCTTGACGTCGGCGACGTAAATTTTGATAATCGCACGGTGAAGGTGACGGGTAAGGGCAACAAGCAGCGTGTCGTTCCGTTTGGTGTACCTGCGGCTTCGGCCTTACGGCAATGGATTGACGCCGGCCGTTCTCGTTTGGCAAAAAAACCTGCTGGCGATGCGCTATTCGTCGGTGCGAGGGGAGCGAGAATCGACCAGCGTGTGGTGCGCGATATCGTGCATGCGCATGCCCGCTCGGCAGGCGTTCCCGATATAGGGCCGCATGCGTTGCGGCATAGCGCGGCCACACATATGTTGGATGGTGGTGCGGATTTGCGTGAAGTGCAGGAGATGTTGGGGCATTCGTCGCTGAAAACGACGCAGCGATATACGCATGTGTCGGTCGAACAGTTGAAGGCGCGGTATGGTTTGGCGTTTCCGCGCGCCTGAACGTTTCAAAATTTTAATATCCGAACAATTAATGTTCATTATGTGATAATTTTGCGATGTGTCTTGACTTGTGACGGTATACGGTTCGAATTTGGTGCCCCTTGCGGCTAACATATGAAAGTCTTTACAACGAGTCGGCTTGCAACGACCATATATCGGTAAGAGCAACCGCAACCATCACTGGTACAAGGAGGAAGGATGGCCAAGGCTCTATGCTGAAATTCATTGCCAAGCGCCTCGCGAACTATGTGGTCATGCTGTTTGTAGCGATTTCATTCACGTACTTCATGGCATCCGCGTTCATGAGCCCTCGCTCGAACTATGAGTCTCGCACTCCGCGTCCGCCGCAGGCGTCCATCGAGCGCACGCTTGATCTGGCGAACATCAACGACCATACGTCGATTTTCGTTCGCTATTGGAACTGGCTGACCGGTATCGTCACCAAGTGGGACTGGGGACTGTCTCCGTCCCTGGACTCCGTCAACGGCGCATTGGGCCCGCGAATCCTCGCCTCCATTCAACTGGTGACCATCTCCACCATTCTTTCCATCGTGCTTGGCGTGGCCTTGGGCATCTTCACCGCACAGCGTCAGTACAAGTGGCAGGACCGCTTCTTCAGCGCCACCGCCACGCTGTTCCTGGTCATCCCGTCCGCGGTTCTGGCCCTGATCATCGTACTCACCGCCATTTCCATCAACGATGCGCTCGGCTTCCGCCTGTTCTATGTCACCGGTCTGTCGAGTTACAAGGGCAGTAACATACTGATGGCCCTGGGGGACACGTTGCAGCATCTGATTCTGCCGACGCTGTCGTTGACATTGCTGGGCATGGTGAGCTACCATCTGACGCAGCGCACCTATCTGCTCGACGAAATGCACGCCGATTATGTGCGCACGGCACGTATGAAGGGTCTGACCCGCAAGCAGGCCGTGCGCCGTCACGCGTTGCGCGCTTCCCTGATCCCAACCGGCGTGAACGTGGCCTTCTCCATTTCCTCGGTGTTCACCGGCGCGGTCATCACCGAATCGATTTTCGCCATCAACGGTATGGGTAAGTACTTCATCACAGCCATCAACAACAATGACATTAACGCCTCGGTTGCCATCGCCGCGTTCGGCGGCACCTGCACGCTGATCGGCGCGCTGCTGGCCGACATCTTCTCCGCGTGGCTCGATCCGCGCATCAAGATGAGCTGAGTGAGAGGGGAATATCACATTGAGTGACGCAAATACCAATGCAGAGGCGCTTCAGATCGCTGATGAAATCCGTCAGGATGCGAACGACGGTGAATCCGGCGAAGTCAAGCATCTGAGCTACGGCACGCTGATCGCACGACGCTTCTTCCGTCAGAAGTCCGCAGTGGCCGGCGTAGTCCTGTTCGCCATCCTGCTGCTGTTCGCATTGTTCGGCGGCAATCTGACCAAGTGGTCCTACGATGATCCTGACTTTCTGTCGATTTCCGATCCGCCGAGCGCATCCCACTACTTCGGCACCGATCCAGGCGGCCTTGATCTGTTCGCTATGGTTTCCCATGGCTTGGGCAAATCCATGCTGATCGGTCTGCTCACCTCGTTGATTATCATGACGATCGCTGCCATTTATGGCACCGCCATCGCTTTCTTCGGCGGTTGGGTTGAACGCATCGGCATGTGGATCCTCGATACGTTGCTGGTCATCCCGAGCTTCCTGCTGGTGGCCATGATCGTACGTGCCGCTAAGTCCGCCTCCGGCTGGATTTGGCTGGTCATTGGCCTTGCCGCTTTCGGCTGGGTCGGTTATGCTCGAATCATCCGCACCATGACCTTGTCGTTGCGTGAACGCGATTACATCAAGGCTGCGCGCTTCATGGGCGTCGGTTCCTTCAAGGTCATCATCCGCCATCTCGTTCCGAACCTCGCTTCGATGATCATCGTCAACACCGTGCTTGGCATCGTGAACGCCATCGCTTCTGAAACCGCACTGTCGTACCTTGGCGTCGGCATCAAGCCGCCGGACGTTTCGCTCGGCTCCATCCTGCAGACCGGCGCTACCACCACGCAAACGGCTCCGTGGATCGTTATCTTCCCGTCCATCGTCCTGATTCTGCTGACTTTCAGTCTGCAGCTGATCGGCGACGGTCTGCGTGACGCACTCGACCCAAACTCCGCCGCAAGCGGACAGGTGTCCGCCTGATGTTCAGAAAGACGACTATGAGCAAGAAGAACAAGAATAAGGTCACCGAAAGCATCCTCGCGCATGCCAGCGGTGAAATCGTGCGTGACGATATTCTGGAATACGAACTGCTGGAAGGCCACGGCTCGAAAGGCGCCCCACAGGGCGATCCGATTATGCAGGTTCGTGACCTGCATGTCTCCTTCGCCACCGAAGCCGGTGTCTGCCGTGCCGTACGCGGCGTGAACTTCGACCTGTGGCGTGGCCGTACCCTCGGCATCGTCGGCGAATCCGGTTCCGGTAAGTCCGTTACCGCATTGAGCCTGATTGGCCTGCTTGATGACAACGCCAAGGTCGAAGGCTCCATCAAGATGAACGGTGTCGAGCTGGTCGGCCGCTCCGATGAAGAGATGAGCACCATCCGTGGTGAGAACATCGCTATGGTGTTTCAGGACCCGTTATCCGCCCTGACACCAATGTTCAGCATCGGCGATCAGATTGCCGAGTGTCTGACCACGCATCATCCGGATATGACCAAGCAGCAGATTCACGACCGTTGCGTCGAACTGTTGGAACTGGTCGGCATTCCGCAGCCTGAAGAGCGTCTGAATAGCTTCCCGCACCAGTTCTCCGGCGGCATGCGTCAGCGTGTGATGATCGCCATCGCCATCGCCAACGAGCCTGATGTGATTATCGCCGACGAACCGACCACCGCTTTGGATGTGACCATCCAAGCCCAGATTCTCGACGTGTTGGACAAAGCCCAGAAGGAAACCGGTGCTGCCGTCGTGCTGATCACCCACGACTTGGGTGTTGTGGCAGGTGCCGCCGATGATATTCTCGTCATGTATGCCGGCCGTCCGGTCGAACGCGCCAGCATCGACGATATTTTCGAAAAGCCGTCGATGCCGTACACGATGGGTCTGTTGGGTGCTGTTCCGAAGCCGCATATTGCGGCTAATCAGCGTCTGGTGCCGATTCAGGGCAATCCGCCGTCGTTGGTTGATATTCCGAAAGGCTGCCCGTTCTCTCCGCGTTGCCCGTTGGCGATCCCGGAATGCTCCATGGCTGAGCCGGAGCTGTCGTTGGTTGATGAGACGCAGGGCCATTTGGCTTCCTGCCGTCGTCTCGACGAAATCATCAGCAAAAACATGAAGTATACGGACGTGTTCCCCGTTCCGGACCTGCTGCCCGCCGAATGGGCCGATGTACCGCGCGACCAGCGCCCGGTGACGCTGGAGGTCGAGCATCTGCGCAAGACCTTCCCCCTGACAGGCAAGGGTCTGTTCCATCGTACCGTGGGCCGCGTCGTAGCCGTCGACGACGTCACGTTCAAGATTCGTCAGGGTGAAACCTTGGCCTTGGTGGGTGAATCCGGTTCCGGAAAGTCCACCACGCTGATGGAGATCATGAACCTGATGAAGCCGGAAGACGGCAGGATCGTCGTGCTTGGCCATGATCTGGGCGAGATGAAAGGCAAAGCCGAACGCAGGGCGCTGCGCAAGGACCTGCAGATCATCTTCCAGGATCCCATGAGCTCGCTCGACCCGCGTATGACCATCTATGACGTGCTCGCCGAGCCGTTGAAGGTCCACAAGTGGAGTAAGGAACAGATCAACAAGCGCATCGCCGAACTGATGAATCTGGTCGGCATCAACCCTGACTATGTCGATCGTTTCCCGTCGCAGTTCTCCGGCGGCCAGCGTCAGCGTATTTCCATCGCTCGTGCTTTGGCCACCGATCCGAAGGTATTGCTGCTCGATGAGCCGATCGCATCCCTCGATGTGTCGATTCAGGCCGGCGTGATCAACCTGTTGGAGGATCTGCAGGCCAAGCTCAAGATCTCCTACCTGTTCGTTGCGCACGATCTGGCGGTTATCCGTCACATTTCCGATCGTGTCGCGGTCATGTATCTGGGGCAGGTTGTCGAGCTCGGCGAAACCGAAGATGTCTTCAGCCATCCACGCCACCCGTACACCCAGGCGTTGCTGTCCGCCATCCCGGTGCCGGATCCGCGTATCGAACGTACGCGTAACCGCATCATTCTCAAGGGTGATCTGCCGAGTCCGGCCGAACATCATGAGGGATGTCGCTTCGCCTCTCGTTGTCCGGTCAAGCTCACGTTGGGCGCCGAACAGCAGAGGATGTGCGAGGGAAAGCGTCCTGTGCTGGTTTCGGATGCGCAGAACCCCACGGAGTTCGCCTGCCACTTCCCGCTCGACGTGACCGAGGACACTAGACCGTTCTAAGGGAAATGCGATAAGTGACAGTAAGGGGCTTGAATCGAAACGATTCAAGCCCCTGTTGTGTATCGTTCGGAATGCCGTCTGCTTTTGCAGGCGAATGTAACGCGAATGTAACGCGAATGTAACGCGACCCGTGGGGGGTGCTGCGAAATCCGTGAAAAAACGGCTGTTTCTCGATGTGGACAAAATCAGCGTGAACGTGAACGGTCGGTGTACACTCGCGCTCAGTTGCGTTAGGCAACCAGGAGAGGACCGGCACATACGACGTGTGCCGACTATATGAGAGGAATGCATTCCATATGCAGATGAATATGCGTAAGGCCATCGCGCTGATCGCCTCCGCCGCAGCGGTCGTTTCGCTTGCGGCCTGTGGCGGCGGCAGCGATACCGCCTCCAGCGACAACACCTACACCACCGAGCCTCAGGAAGGCACTCCCACCAGCTACACCGGCGCTCTGCCGATGCCGGAGAAGGACAAGGCCTACAACAATCCTCAGGATCGCGAGAACCTGAAGCAGGGTGGTACCCTGAACATGGCCATCTCCGAAATCGGTCCGGATTGGAACAGTTTCAGCGCCAACGGCAACACCACGTACATGTCCGGCCTGTGGAACCTGTACATGCCGTTCCTGTGGGACTATGCTGTCGACGGCAGCAGTGCCACCCCGAACCCGAACTATCTGACCTCCGTGGAACTGACCTCCGAGGATCCGGAAGTCATCACCTACACCATCAACCCGGACGCCACCTGGAATGACGGCACTCCGATCACGTGGAAGGACTTCTATTCCACGTGGAAGGTCAACAGCGGTGAATCCGACCTGCTTACCCCGGCCATCACCTTCGGCTACGAGTCCATCGCCAGCGTCGAACAGGGCGAGAACGAAAAGCAGGCCGTCGTGACCTTCTCCGAGCAGGTCTATCCGTATCAGGCCATCTTCCAGCGTCTGTACCCGTCCATGGCATATGACGAGAACGACATGCAGAAGACCGCCGATACCTTCACCCAGGGCTGGCAGAACGACCCGCACGCCGACGAATGGGGCGCGGGCCCGTACACCGTCAAGAGCGTGTCCGATTCCGAAGTTGTCTTCGTGCCGAACGACAACTGGTGGGGTGATAAGCCGCTGCTCGACCAGATCAGCCTCAAGCAGATGGAAGACTCCGCTATGATCAACGCCTTCAAGAACGGCGAGATCGACATCACCGTCGGCGGCTTGAACGCCGATAACCTGGCCACCGCCAAGACCGTCGACGGCGCTTATATCCGTCGTTCCTACGACACCGGCGTGTCCACCTACACCATCAACACCCAGTCCGAGAACGCCAAGGACCTTGCGTTGCGCAAGGCCTGGGTCCAGGCCGTTGACCGTTCCACCCTCGCCTCGATGAGCTTCGATGGGCTCGAATGGGAAGAGGACGTTCCGGGCTCCGTGATTCTGCCGCAGTTCCAGGACGGCTATGAGGACAACATGCCCGAGGATTCCGGCTACTCCACCGAGAACGCCAAGAAGACGCTCGAGGACGCCGGCTATACCATGGGCGATGACGGCTACTATCAGAAGGACGGCAAGACCGCCGAGCTGACGTACACCGCCTTCTCCGATTCCGCCCGCACCAAGGCAAGCGCCCAGGCCATGCAGAAGATGGCCAAGGACGCCGGCATCAAGGTCGACATCGACATCAAGGCTTCCAGCGAATTCTCCAATACCGTCACCTCCGGCAACTGGGACATCATCGGCCTCGGCTGGGGCGCCACCGATCCGTTCGGCTACTCCTCCAGTTCCTACCAGCTGTACGGCTCTGACTCCAGCTCCAACTTCGCCTACATCGGCTCCTCCGACATCGACGAGAAGCTGAAGACCGTCACCAAGACCGCCGACACCACCGAAGCCATCAAGCTGTTCAATGAAGCCGAGAAGGAATACATGGAGTTCTACGCCCAGATTCCGATCAGCAACGGCGTGCTGACCTATGCAGCCAAGGAAGGCTTGGCCAACATCGGCCCGGCAGGCTATTCCGGTGAGTCCAGCCGTACCGGCATCCCGGTCCACTCCGAGAACATCGGCTGGGAGAAGTGAGTTCGTTCGTTACCTGGTAACGGCTGAATAATCTTCCTTCAAGACCCGTCGCCTACAAGGCGGCGGGTCTTTTCTTGTTCCGTCTGCGCATGCCGCACATTCCTGCTTCCTATATGCGCCGCAATCATCGCGCGAAATGCGCACGTATACGGTATCGGGCCGCTGGTAGTCTCATACGACATGAGCATCACCATCACCACATCGAACGTCAACGGCATCCGAGCCGCAAAACGCAAGGGAATATCAGCATGGGTCGGCGTCAGGACGCCGGACGTGTGGTGCATGCAGGAAGTGCGTGCGCCGCAGAACGAGATCGATCCCATCATCGGTGAGCTGGCCTTCGAATACGTCACCGCTGGCAAAATCGCGGCTCCCGATGAATTGGATTCCTTGAACGAGGTCTGCCGTGTCAAAGGCCGCGCGGGCGTGGCTTTGCTGTCCGACCTGGCCATTGAAGAACGCCGCTACGGCCTTCCGGGGTTGGAGGAGGACGTCGACTCCGGCCGTTGGATCGAAGCGGACGTGCGCACGCCGCAAGGCTATCTCGTTACCATCGCCTGCGTGTACGTCCATGCCGGCAACGTCGACGATCCGGTAAAAATGGAACAAAAATACCGTTTCCTCGACACCATGTTCGTGCGTATGGGGCAGCTTCGCGACGAAGCGGCCAATGGTGGGCGCCAAGCGCTGCTCTGCGGCGACTTCAACATCGCACATACGCCGCTCGACATCAAGAACGCGAAATCCAATGAAAAAAGCGCCGGCTTCCTGCCCGAGGAACGCGCCTATATCGACCGTTGGCTGGGCGAATACGAATTCGTGGATGTCATGCGCAATCTCGCCGGTGACATCCAGGGTCCGTATACGTGGTGGAGCCAGCGCGGACGTGCCTTCGACAACAACACGGGCTGGCGCATCGACTACCAGTTCGCTACACCGGAATTGGCGGAAAGCGCGCGCGGATTCATCATCGACAAGGCGCCCTCATATGATGCAAGATGGTCGGACCATGCGCCGCTGACCATCGAATACGATGTGTGAGCGATACCAATTCGGTGACGTTCCGTGACGTGCCTTCCAGCTGTTATTAAGCGAAGGTGTTAGGCTAGTCAACGATTGCAACCGCGCAGAAACGAGGAAACATGGGATTGTTCGGATTCGGGAAAAAGAAGAAGCATAGCGGCGACGCCGTCGTTGAAGAGTCCAAACAGGTTGACGAAGCCATTGCAGCCGCCGACGGTCAGGAAGCGGCGCAGGAAACGCAACTGCCGCAGACTGGCGCTGTGTATGAAGACCGCGGCGACGAACGTGGTCCGTGGGATGTAAACGACGAGAAGGTTCCGGATTACGACGAGTATCTCGACATGGGCGCCTATTATCTTCCGTTCCTGCAGGGTATCGGCTTGCATGTCAAAGCGAACCGCGCCACCCGTCAAGTGTTGGGTACCACCATCACCTATGGCGCTTCCAGCCTTGAAATTGAAGCATTCGCAGCTCCGAAGACGATGAGCCTGTGGGATGATGTTCGCACCGACCTGAGCGATGCCAGCGACAAAGCCGAAGAGCGTGAAGGCGTATTCGGCACCGAGCTGATGCTGCCGGTCACCGTCAAAGGCGGTCGCACCGTCATGACACGTATCGTGGGGGTGGACGGCCCTCGATGGATGCTCCGTGGCATTTTCTCCGGCAAGGCCGCCTTGATGCCGGACGATCCGGAAACCGAAGCGTTGAACAAGTTCTTCGCGGACATCGTGGTGGAGCGTGGTGAGGAGCCGCTGGCTCCGCGTGACCTGATTCCGATGCATCCGCCGGTTGCCCCCGCACAGCGCAAGGCCATGGCCGAAGCTGCCGCACAGCAGGAGGCCAGTGGCGATGGCACCATGGAGATTCCGGACAAGCCGAAGGGGCCATTCGATTCCGACCAGCAGACCGAGGTCAGGACCACGCTGTCGCGTGGCCCGATGTTCTCCGAGATACGCTAATCGATGGCACCGTCAACGCAATCGACATCGCCGACGAAACGCACCGGATTGGGCGCATTGACCAGCGCCGGGTCGGAGGACGATTTTTCCATCATCGAAGCGATAGGAGGCCCGCGCGGCATCATTGAATCGATGCTGCCGGGCGTACTGTTCGTGGTGATGTTCGTCATCACCTCCAACGTAAAGCTGACCGTTATCGTATCGGCTGTGCTGGCTTTCGTGCAGGTAATCATACGTCTGCTGCAACGTCAATCGCTGATGGGCGCGTTAAGCGGCCTGATCGCCGTCGGCATATGTCTGGTGTGGGCATGGCAGAGCCATGAGGCTCGCAATTACTACATGTTCGGTTTTCTGACCAATGCCTCCTACATTGTGCTGCTGTCGCTATCATTGCCAGTGCGCGTGCCGGGCTTGGGATTCGTGGTCGAATTCCTGCGCACGATGCCTACGGAACATTTCCGGGCATGGCTGAACGGTTGGCGGTCCGACCATGCGTTGTATCGCGCCTATCAGATTGTCACCGGTCTGTGGATCGGCGTTTTTTCGCTACGACTGCTGATACAAGTGCCGCTGTATCTGACCGATCAGGTCGGCTGGCTGGGAACCGCACGACTGCTGATGGGCATTCCATTTTGGGCTTTGGCCATTTGGACGTCCTATCTGATCATCGCCACACCGTTGCATAGGCATAAGCAGCAGGAGGCCCGCGTGGAGGAGAGCGAATAATGGAAGCGACCATTCGGATTGAACGCTACGCCGACCAAGGCCGATGCGTCGGCCATATCGACGGGCGTGTGGTATTCGTGCGTTTCGCGTTGCCGGGTGAATTGGTACGCATTGTTCTGGATGAACCGCATGATCGTGAAGACCGTTTCTGGACCGGCGAAGTGGTCGAAGTCATCGAGGCCAGCGAAGACCGTGTGACACCGGCATGGCCGTTGGCCGGTCCCCTGGCTGCCGGCGGCGGAGTCGGCGGTGCCGACTTGGTGCATGTCAGCCTTGAAGGCCAGCTCAAGTGGAAGTCGATCATTGTTTACGAGCAGTTGCAGCGTTTGGGACATGTCGATGTAGATGTGCCCATTGAACGCATGCCTGGCGATATTGAGACCAATGGCCTGCATTGGCGTACTCGTATCGAAATGATCGTCGACGATGAAGGCCGCCCGTCCATGCGCCGCCGTGGCTCCCACATGCGCGTGCCGATTGATACGATGCCGCTGGCCAGCGAGGCGTTGCTGAGCGTTGCCGAACGTGAACATGTGTGGGATGGCGGGTTCACTCCCGGTTCCCAGATTCGTTTGTCCGTTCCGGAACCGCGTGACGAGGCCCACGAAGTGGGTGGCAATTATGCGATGCTGGTCGACGGCGAACTGTGCGCAGGCAGTGATTTGCTGGTCGAACGCGTTACCGTGGGGGAACGCGAATACGAATACAACGTCGACCCCGCGGGCTTCTGGCAGATGCATCGTCAGGCGCCGCTCGTATTGCCGAATCACGTGCTTTCCCTGGTGCAAGGCGAATTGGATGGTCTGAACAACGCTTGTGTGTGGGATTTATATTCCGGTTCCGGCCTGTTTACCTTGCCGTTGGCCACGCAAGCGGCTGAGCGCGTGCGTATGCTCAGCGTGGAAGGTGGACGCATCGCCGTGGCGAATGCGGTGAAGAACCTGCGTCGCTTGAACTTGGACAATGTCGATGCGCGCGTCGGCGACGTGTCGAAGGTACTGATGAACGTGCGCAACGATCTGGCGCATCCGGATGTCGTCGTATTGGACCCGCCTCGTGCGGGCGCCCGTGCCAAAGCGTGCCGTCAAATCGCTGAAGCCGGCGCATATTCGATTGTGTATGTCGCCTGCGATCCGGCCAGCCTCGCACGTGATACCGGCACGTTGTGCTCGCTTGGATACGAAGTCAAGGACGTGCGAGCCTTCGACATCTACCCGATGACACATCATGTGGAGACGGTCGCCCTGTTCAGAAAGACGCAGCGATGAACATACGTCGTGCGTCGGCGGTGCTGCTGACGACGGGAATGCTGATCGCGGCCTCATCCTGCATGCCTGTCGGCAAAGCCGTAGGGGATACGCAGGATGAGGCCGACGCGATCGTTCACGACGGTCTTGATTATGGCGATGCAATCGTCGGGCTGATCGGCTCCGAACAGACCGATATGGATCGCAGCATCCTTGCGGCATGCGAAAAAGCCGGATTGAAACCGCTCTATGTGCCTGTGATTGACGTCAATGATGCTGACGCCGCCGCGCAGCAAGGCGTCAAGGATTTGGCGCATCGCCAATCCGACGTCATTGTCATCACCGCCATTGACGCATCGCAGGATATGCAAGGATGGGATGGTGCGCTGCAGGCCGCGCGTGAAGCCGGTGTCCCCGTCATACTGCTTGATCCCGTATCTTCACCGGACAACGAACTGCTGTATGCGGCGACGCTGACCATTGACAATCAGTCATCGGAAGCGACACCGATCGTCGAGGCGATGATGACTGTCGCCGACGACGACCCGCATGACCGAAACATCACGGTATCCACTATGCGCGAATAATCGCAGATATCGTTCGATAACGCGGATAATGACGGTAGGCTGTGCATATGGGAACAAGCGAAACGGCGACATCAATGCCGAAGATGGCACAATACGGGTTGCGCGACAATGAAGTGAGCGCCCGCGTCGAAGCAGGTCAGACCAATCATATGAAGGATTCCTCGTCGCGTTCGCTGGCGGATATCGTCCGTGAAAACGTATTCACGTTATTCAACGGCATCATTCTCGGCGCGATGCTGCTTGTTCTTCTGACCGGATCATGGAGGGATTCGGTATTCGGTTTCGTCGTCATCATCAACACAGGCATCGGCATCGTCACCGAACTGAAAGCGAAACGAACGCTTGACAAGCTGTCGATTCTGGTGGCCTCCTCATTCCTGGTCCGACGCGAAGGCCGCGATATCGAAATTCCTGGCAGCGATATTGTAATTGACGACTTGATGTGGATCCGCGCCGGGGAACAGGTCCCCGTGGATGCGCAGATCATTGCAACCTGGGGATTGGAATTGGATGAGTCGATGCTCACCGGCGAATCCCGCACGGTACGCCATAAAGAAGGCGAAACCATATATTCCGGATCCACCGCGGTATCCGGCATGGCGTTCGTCCGCGTCACCGCAGTCGGCGAGCATAGTTATGCGGCCACCCTGACCGCACAGGCGAAGGTGTATAAGAAAACCGTTTCCGACCTGAACAAGGGCATCAATACGATTCTTAAATTCATGACGATGCTGGTCGTGCCGCTGTGCGTTCTGCTGATCCTGTCGCAAATGCATACGGTTGGCGGTTGGACGTACGCCATCGAAACCGGCCAATGGCGGCAGGCCGTCGTTTCCGCCGTGTCCGGCGTGGTCGGCATGATTCCGGAAGGCCTGGTGCTGCTTACTTCGTTGAATTTCGCGCTGGCGGCGATCCGGCTCGCGCGCAAGAACACGCTGGTGCAGGAATTGGAATCCGTTGAAACTCTGGCCCGCGTCGATTGTTTGAATCTTGATAAAACCGGTACCATCACCGACGGCGGCATCGCATTGACCGATGTCGTCATCCTCACCGATACTGCTGACACTCCCAGCGACGACGCCGTCGAAACGGAACGCGCCGCCAAACAGGCGCTGTATGATCTGGCCAACGAGGCACGGCCGAATACGACAGGGGCGGCGATACTGGAAGGTCTGCGCGACCACGGCTTCGGCCCCGGCAAGGTGCAGGCACGTATCCCGTTTTCTTCGGCCCGTAAATGGAGCGCCATCATCGCCGACGACGCGGTCTGGTATATGGGGGCGCCCGAAGTGATGCTGGCGGCATTGCAAGGCGAGCACGCCGTACTGCTCAATCATGTCAACGAATATGCCGAAACCGGCAACCGCGTGCTGCTGGTCGTGCACTGCACGCTTGAACAGGCGGGCATAATACAATCCGGAGACGTTACACGTTTCGGCGACGATCCCATTCTGCCGGGTGAAGCTACGCCGATCGCGCTGGTGCTGTGCGCCGAACGAATCCGCGCTGATGCCAAGGACACGCTGGCATGGTTCCGCGAACAAGGCGTGCGCTGCCGCGTGATTTCCGGCGACAATCCCGTCACCGTTGGCGCAATCGCGCGCAAAGTCGCATTAACCGGCGAACGCGAGCCGCGCATCATGGATGCGCGCGAGCTTCCGGAAGGCGTCGTCGAATTGGCGGAAACCTTGGAACACGTCGACGTGCTGGGTCGCGTGTTGCCCGAACAGAAAAAGGCGATCGTCGACGCACTGCATCTGGGCAGCCATGTCGTCGCCATGACCGGCGACGGCGTCAACGATTCGCTGGCCATCAAAGAAGCCGATCTGGGCATCGCCATGGGCAACGCCGCACCGGCCACCAAAGCCGTATCCCAAGTGGTGCTGGTCGATTCGAAATTCTCCCACCTGCCGGACGTGATGGCTCGTGGGCGCCAGGTCATGGCGAATATGGAACGCGTCGCCAGCCTGTTCCTGACCAAAACCGTATATTCTGCGCTGATTTCGCTCGGCGTGGTATTGGCGCAGATCCCATACCCATATCTGCCTCGGCATATCACTTATGTCGGCGCTTTGACCATCGGCGTGCCGGCGTTCGTGCTGGCTCTTGCACCGAATACACGCCGCTATATTCCGGGATTCCTGAAACGCGTCGTCCGTTTTGCGCTGCCCGGCGGCATTGCGGTCGCAGTGTCGACGTTGCTTACGGCATGGCTGTTGCCCGTGGTGATGGATTGGAATGTGTTCGATTCGGATGCCGATCTGCTTGACCTGCGCTCCACCGTGGCCATTGTGCTGTTTGTGCTTGGCGTATTCGTGCTGGCACGCGTCGCCACGCCGTTGCACTCCTGGCGTGGCGCATTGGTGGCGGTGTTTGCGGCCGCCGGCATCATCGGCATGTTCATTCCGTTCGTCGCGAACTTCTTCGCGCTGCAGGTTCCGAGCGGGCGTGTGCTCCAGGCCACGGCGGCGGCGCTGGTGATTTCCGCGATCGTGTTCGCGGCCTGCGTCATCGCATTGCCGAAGGCGGTTCATGCCGTCACCGACCGCGTCGAGGAATGGATGAATCGTCGGGCAGGCCGCTAAAGGCGCGGGGCAGTATCTCACATGACAAACAGACACGCCAGAGGCCTCTTTGCAAACGGGTAACGTTGGCGACGGATAATGTCACGGTATTGTCCGTCTTTAAGCTTGGAAGGGAGCAGCATGTCCATGCGCGACGACCGACTGGCGGTGTTGAACGCTGCCGGCAAGGACTATCGTTACTATGCAATCGCAGGCCTGCCCGGCATTGAACACCTGCCGTATTCGTTGAAGGTGCTGGTTGAAAATCTGATTCGCAATATTGATGGCGCCAACATCACCGATGATCATGTGCGCGCACTGCTTGACTGGGATCCCGCGGCGCAGCCGAGCCATGAGATTCAGTTCACCCCATCTCGCGTCGTCATGCAGGATTTCACCGGTGTGCCATGCGTGGTCGACCTGGCCACCATGCGCGACGCCGTCAAAGCGTTGGGCGGCGACCCGAAGGTCATCAATCCGCAAGTCCAATCCGACATGATCATCGACCATTCCGTGCAGATCGACCGTTACGGCATCGCCGACGCGCTTGAGAAGAACATGGACATCGAATACCAGCGCAACGGCGAACGCTACCAGTTCCTGCGTTGGGGCCAGCAGGCCTTCGACAACTTCCGCGTCGTGCCGCCGGGAACGGGCATCATCCACCAGGTCAACATCGAATACCTGGCCAAAGTCGTGATGACGAAGGATGAGGCGGGCGAAACCACGCCGCTGGCATATCTTGATTCCTGCGTCGGCACCGACTCGCACACCACCACCGTCAACGGTCTGGGCGTACTCGGCTGGGGCGTGGGCGGCATCGAAGCCGAGGCCGCCATGTTGGGACAGCCGATCTCCATGCTCGTGCCACGCGTCGTCGGCTTCAAACTCACCGGTTCCATTCCCGAAGGCGTCACCGCAACCGACGTGGTGCTGACCATCACCGACATGCTACGCAAGCATGGCGTCGTCGGCAAGTTCGTGGAATTCTACGGCGAAGGCATTGCCTCCGTGCCGCTGGCCAACCGTGCCACCATCGGCAACATGAGCCCGGAATTCGGCTCCACCTGCGGTATTTTCCCGATCGACAACGTCACATTGGATTATCTGCGCCTGACCGGTCGCTCCGACGAACAGATAGCGCTGGTCGAAGCGTACGCGAAGGCCAACGGCCTGTGGGGCGACGCCTCCGACTCGGATTACGTCGAACCGAGCTATTCCGAATACCTGGAGCTCGATCTGGGCACGGTCAAGCCGTCCATCGCCGGCCCGAAGCGTCCGCAGGACCGCATCGAACTGAGCCGGGCCAAGCAGATGTTCGAGGAAACCCTGCCGGCTTACACCACGGAATCCACCACAACCGAACCGGTCGTCGTCTCCACCGGCTTCCGCGGCGACTTCGACCTGAAGAACGGCGACGTGGCCATCGCCAGCATCACCAGCTGCACGAACACGTCGAACCCATCCGTCATGATCGCCGCCGGTCTGATCGCCCGCAACGCCGTAGCCAAAGGCCTGAAGCCTAAGCCGTGGGTCAAAACCTCGCTCGCTCCGGGCTCCCAGGTCGTCGCCGACTATCTGAAGGCCGCCGGCCTGCAGGATGATCTTGACGCGCTCGGCTACCAGCTGGTCGGCTTCGGCTGCGCCACCTGCATCGGCAACTCCGGCCCGCTGCTGCCGGAAATCTCCGAAGCGATCAACGCCAATGACATGACCGTCACCGCGGTTCTGTCCGGCAACCGCAACTTCGAAGGCCGCATCAGCCCGGACGTCAAGATGAACTATCTGGCCTCGCCGCCGTTGGTCATCGCCTACGCGCTCGCCGGCACCATGGATTTCGATTTCGAAACCCAGCCGCTCGGCAAGGATGCGGACGGCAACGACGTGTTCCTGAAGGACATCTGGCCCACCAATGATGAGGTCGAAGCCGTGGTGAACGGCACCGTCAACCGCGACATGTTTTTGAAGGATTACGCTTCCGTATTCGACGGCGACCATCGTTGGCGTGGCCTTGACGTGCCGACCGGCGAACTGTTCGCATGGGATGAGGCGTCCACGTATGTGCGCCGTCAGACCTTCTTCGACGGCATGAGCGCCGAACCGGCCCCGGTGCAGGACATCGCCGGCGCCCGCGTGCTCGCATTGCTGGGCGACTCGGTCACCACCGACCATATTTCCCCGGCCGGCGCATTCAAGGCGTCCAGCCCGGCGGGCAAATATCTGACCGAGCGCGGCGTCGAACAGAAGAACTTCAACTCCTACGGTTCGCGTCGTGGCAACCATGAAATCATGGTGCGTGGCACCTTCGGCAACATCCGCCTGCGCAACCAGCTGCTTGCCTCCGTCGGTGAGGAGATTACGCCCGGCGGCTTCACCTACGATTTCCTCGCCGAACAGCCGACGACGATCTACGACGCCTCCCGCGACTACATCGAGCATGATGTGCCGCTGGTCGTACTGGCCGGCAAGGAATACGGCACCGGTTCGTCTCGCGACTGGGCCGCGAAGGGCACGGCGATGCTGGGCGTCAAGGCCGTCATCACCGAAAGCTTCGAACGCATCCACCGTTCGAACCTGATCGGCATGGGCGTGCTGCCATTGCAGTTCCCGGCGGGCGAATCCTACACGTCGCTGGGCCTCGACGGCACGGAAACCTACGACATCGCAGGCATCGAAACGCTTAATGCCGGCGAGACGCCGAAAACCGTGCACGTCACCGCCGCCCGCGGGGATGGCAGTACGGTGGAATTCGACGCCGTCGTGCGCATCGACACCCCCGGCGAAGCGGACTACTACCGCAACGGCGGCATCCTGCAATACGTCCTGCGCAATCTCATGAAGTGACGTCGCCACGATAATATTGGCGGAATAATTCCAAGCCGGGCTGCCTTTCATGACCTACACTGAGAAGGGCGGTCCGGCTTTCGCATGTTCGAGTGTGCTCGGGCTTGCGCAAACATCTGAAATCCGACGAAGGGACAGGGCATGGCAATCAGCGCATCGGAAAAGCCATTGGGGAAGGTGCTGACGTCGGATTATCGTTTTATGATTCCCTCATTTCAACGTGCCTACACTTGGCAGTCCGAAAACATTCTGCAGCTTGTCGCTGATATTCAGGACGCTTGTGTGACGCCTGAAGTCCCATATTTTCTGGGGTCTCTGATTCTTGTACACGATGGCGACACACGCTATCAGGTCATCGACGGCCAGCAGCGTCTGATTTCGCTGTCGATCGTCATCGCCGTATTGCGCGAGTTGGAAGACGATCCGGAATTGGTGCGTCTGCTGAACGAACTGATCTTGGAGCCCGGAGACAAGCTGCGCGGCATCACCGCCGAACCTCGTCTGCGCTTGCGTGACCGGGACGTGGAATTCTTCCGCGAATATGTGCAGGAAGGTGATTTGGAAGGCCTGTTCGATCTTCGCGATTCCGATATCGAAACCAATGCGCAGCGTAACATCGCCGTCAACACACGACAGACATATGATGAAATCGCCCGCATGAGCGAAGACGAACGTCGCAATTTTGCATCATATCTGGTCAATAATGTGATGCTGGTCATCGTCGTCACCGACGATTTAGCCGGCGCACATCGCATTTTCGATGTGATGAATATGCGAGGTGTGCCATTGACGGCGTCCGACGTGTTCAAAGCGAAATCGATGGCCGCCTTGTCGCCGGCAGCCCGCACCGCATATGCTTCGCGGTGGGACGATATCATGGATCCGCTCGGCGACGATCCTCAGCGTATGGAAACATTCTTCGCCAGCCTGCATCTGATCGTGTCTCATCGCATCGCCTGTTCGCAGCTGCTGGTCGAATTCGAAAAAGACGTGTTGAAGCCGTATTTCGCCAAGCAGAACGTCATTGCTTTCATCGACGAAGTACTGGCGCCGTATGCGAATGCGTGGCGCATTCTTGAACGTCCCTCCGACACGGGGCTGCCTGATGAGACCATTGGCCGACTCGTCGCATTGAACGATTATCAGAGCGAGGATTGGAAGCCGGTGGCCATGTGGGCGCTGGTCCATTCAATTCGTAATCTGGGCGATCCCGATGTCATGGTGTTTTCCAAGCCCGGCGCCCAATCGCGCAATGCGAAACATCGCGGCGAATCCGGCTATCCGATGGATCTGCATGATGTGGATCGTCTGAACGATATTCTTACCGCTCTGGAACGCGTCACAGGCATCGACACGTTGAACAGGCAGGGCTCGTTGCAGCGTCGCACACGTGTGGCCAGCGCCATTCGAGATTTCGACAAAGGCCTGACCTTGGCGCAGGTGAATGGTTTGCATATCGGTGACGATGACCGCCGGGGAGCTCTCGCGCATCTGCGCGGTGAATTGCAGGCCACGCCAGGCTTGAAGCGTCTGCTGCTGATTCGTGCGAACGAACAGCAGGCCGGACATCGTATTACGCGTCCGCGCAGTCTGAATGCTCTGCCGATTCTTCCGCAGAAGGTGAAGGCTGATTCCGCGTTCGCCGCATGGCCGGAGAATGTACGCGATTACTGGTCTGACCGCATCGGCAATCTTGTATTGAGTCAGGCCAATGAGAATCAGTTGGATAAGTTGTCGGCTTATACGCAACGTCGGGAACGGATGCTGCTTTCCAGTAGTTCACGCAGTTTCCCCTTGACCGCGCAATTGGCTGATATCGCCGAGATGACGCCGGAAACATTGCAGTGGCGTCAGGATGAAACGGTGCGTTTGATCGCGGAATATTGGAATATTCGCTATGACGCCGAACATGTTGATTTGTCGACGTTGAGCGAAGAGCATTTGACGCAGCGTGTCAAGTCGAAGTCGCCGAATTCCAAGCGCGTGACGATTGCGCAGGTGTTGAAGGCCGGATTGCTGATTCCAGGGGAGACGCTGGTGTGGGAGCGTCCGCGCAAAGGCGAGCGATGGCACGTGACGGTAACGGCGGAGGGACGTCTTCGTCTGGATGACGGTAGCGAATATGCGTCTCCGACTGCTGCGGCACGTGCGATCGGCGGCTCCAACGCCGGTCTGAACGTGTGGAAGCGTACGTCCAACGGCCAGAAGCTCAGCGACGTCTGGAAAGCCTACCGACTGAAAAACGCCTGACTGGTTATAGTCGTGGCGGCAGGTCGGCACGTTCGACCAGGCGGGCCATTTGCACGCGGCCCATGGAAAGCTTGTCCGCGGCGCTGGAAAGATGCGCTTTCGCGGTGCGTTCGGAAATGAACATGCGCTGCGCTATCTCCGCGTTCGTATAGCCTTCGGCGGCAAGCAGCACCGCTTCGCGTTCGCGTTCGGGCAGCGCGTCCAGCATGGCGCGTGCTTCATCGCGTCGCGATTGCGGCTGCTGCGCGTTGAGATCGCCGATGAGCTGACGTTGGCTTGACGGATTGAACTGTGGTCGCCCCTCGCATACGCCGATGATGCGGTGGATGATGTCTTCCGGCGCATCCGTTTTCGATACGAACCCTTCAACGCCTGCTTCGACCGCGCGTTGCACGGTGTTGCCGGGGCTTAGCGAAGTCAGGATCATCACATGAGGCGGGTGGGGGAGCGCCCGTAGCAGTCTTGTCGCTTCAACGCCGTCCACTTCCGGCATGGCGATATCCATCAGCACCACATCCGGCCGTTCGTTCGCTGCCGCGGTCACGGCATCCTGCGCATTCGTGGATGTCGATGATACGGTGATGCGCCTTGAAGAATAATCGGTGAGAATCAGACGCATCGCCTGACAGATCATTGGATCGTCATCGACGATGCTGACGGTTATCGGTGTGGTTCTCTCTTGCGGCACTCGATTCATTCTAGCTGTTCGCCGTCGGTTTTGGCGTATCCGTTCCGTTGAAGGCGTTCAGCCATGGCAGTCTCACATCAAGATGGAATGTCTGCCGGTCATCGAAGCCGTATCGGCATATGCCTTGAAGACGCTGCACACGTTCGGCGACGCCTTTGAGGCCGCTGCCGCCGGTATGATGATTGCGCTGTTCGGCCGTATTTTCGGTGTGAGACGTATCATTACCGCGCGCAGCATTGCCGGTGTTCTCGGCTGCGGCATCGTCGTTTGACAGGGCCACGGGATGAATGCGCATTTCGTGCGATACGCAAGGATTGCTGATATGAATATGCACTCCATGTGCGGGCGTCGCATCGACCTGCAATGATACGGGCGCGTCCTGCGCATGGCGTCGCGCATTGGTCAGCCCTTCCTGAATGCTGCGATATGCGACTTTGCCGACATGTTCGTTGAGGGCGCTTAATTGCTGAATATCAATCCACGTGTCAATACGCATGCCGGCGGCGCGCGCGTCGCCGATCAACGCATCCAATGAATCCCGCGTCAGCGACGTCCCGTCGGACGGCGCCAATTGCACACGCGCCTGTTCCGGATGACGCAGCATATCGATGATGCTGTGCGCCTCATCCAATGCACCCGCCGCCTGCTGGCGAATATCGCGCGCAGTCGTCGCAATCGATTGCGCATTATCATGCAATGCCTGCGCATCGGCGGCGTCATCATCAGTGGAGGCAGCCAATTTCGATGCTTCCGCCTGCAAGGCGCTCGCATTCAACGCCAGCAATGACAGCGAATGGGCCAACGTATCATGCGCTTCTGCGGCAATCGCATCAGCCAACTGCTGATTATTCAGATCATCCTGCATTTTCGTCGCCTGATCGACGGCGGCGTCGGCTTTGGCATTGGCTGTGCGCAAAGTCGCGCGCGAACGAATATGCAAACCGAGCAGCACGGCGATCAGCGACATCGCCAATGATGTGATTATCGCGGTGATTACAATGGTCGGCTCTCCCGCCATCATCGTCAAAGACGGTTCGCCCTGTCCGCCTGTATTAGGGACGGCGAAAATCGCATGCCATAGCGATGCTCCGGCAGGCTGCAGCGCGTCGCGAATCTGGGAAAGCAGCGTGGTCGCGGTGCCGATGACGATGACTGCCGGCGTCATGTTCCTTCCTGTGCGCCTTGCCAGCAGCGAAGTCATCGCCATCAACACCAGCAACGAATCAAACGGGAACAGTATGGTGAGCGACACCGAAGCCAAAAACATCGCCAGCGGATACTCATTACGGCGAAGCAGCAGCAAACCCGACAGTATTGCCACGAATGTGCCGAACACCATCCATATGTACTGGTATGAGGTGTGATCCGTTATGGTCTGCGCGCGAAACGACAGCTGCGCCAGCGACATGAAACTGGCGCACGGCACCATAAGAAGCGTGCACCAACGTCGTGTCGTCACCGGCACTTCCACAACACCGGATGGCGGCGTCTCGCCGGACTTGGGCATACGGGATTCGTCAACATTCATACATCCCATTATTGTCGCCGCCGCTCTTGCCGCCATTGTTCGACGGGGCGGAATCATTGCGACGAGTCTGCCCGATTGGGCAAACAGGCATGGCCGTTCGTCCACTGTCGGCACGAGAACGTTTTTCATACAGTCGAAGCAGGGCGCTGCACCGGCCAAACCGCGCGCGCCAGGCATGTCCCGAACGATGCCCTGAACAGGTGCATGCAATTGACTATGGAGAAAGAAGAACATCATGACCATGCCAAACAATATGAATAACGGAGAGACACCGCAGCAGCCCCTGCAACCGGCGCAGAATCCGGCGATGATGCAGGCTCCAGCCCAGATTTCCGCGTCGAAGCCGACGCGCACCACGGTATGTGGCATTCTCGGCGTCGTATTCGGCGCGCTCGCATTACTGCTGAGCTTCATTCCGATCATCAACAATTTCGCCGCCATTCTGGGATTCATCGGTGTCATCCTCGCCGTTATCGCCATTATCGGCACCTTCCGCGGCAAAAAGCATGGCAAGGCGCTCGCCGTCGTGGCGGCGGTGCTGTCGGTGCTGTCCATTGTGATCACGCTGGCGATGCAGCAGGCCACGGTCGACGCCATCGACGAGGCAGTGAACGGCAATGCGGTCAGCCAGCAGGATGACGGCACCAGCACTGATACGCAGGATGGCGGTGCTTCTTCCGATGCCTCTTCCTCTGACGCTTCTACGGACGCCTCCACGGACGCCGCCGGTGTGCAGGATATGGAAGGCGATCTCGAAAACACGCATGTCGCCATCGTATCCGCGGCTCGCAGCGACAACGATTACGAAGGCAATCCCACCGTTCTGGTGACGTACACGTGGACGAACAATTCCGATCAGAACACGTCGTTCTTCGCCGTGCTCGACGAATCGGTGTTCCAGAACGGGCAGCAGTTGGATACGGCGGTCTATTCCAGCAATCCCGCCGGTTATGATGTGAATTCGTCGCTGGCTGAATTACAGCCAGGCGCCACGGGGACAGTGACCATCGGCTACGTGTTGAAGGATGATTCGCCGGTTGATGTGGAAGTGACGGCGTTGATTTCATTCGATGACGCGAAAGTGAGCCACACCTTCACCCTGTGACGAATAGTGTGACGTGCATCGTGATGTGTGATATGCGATAACGCGATCGCAGATGCAATCAGTTCAAGGCGGATAAGAAGGCGGCCTGACAGGTGATTGAAACACCTGCCAGGCCGCCTTCTTATTGCAGCTATCCTCGTGAATTATGCCGCCGTTCGATTCGCCTGCATTATTCGCGGTTGCCAAGCAGCTGCAGCAGATACAGGAACATGTTGACGAAGTCGAGATACAGGTTCAATGCGCAGATGATCGAAACCTTCTTGATCATGTCAGGGCCTGCGGAGGCATACTGCTGGAAGGTGGCGCGCGTGAACTGCGCGTCGTGAATCGTCATGCCGGCGAACAGGATCAGGCCAAGTGCGGAAATCATCATCAGCGACGTATCGCCGGGGAAGAAGATCATCAGAATGACCTGCGCGATGATCAGCACGATCAGACCGATCATAAGAATCGGGCCGGCCTTGAGCATGTCGATTTTCGTGGTCATGCCGAACATGGTCAGTGCGAAGAAGAAGCCTGCGCACAAGGCCAGCGCGATGCCGACCGTACCCAGATCGTAGGCAATGAAAATCGTGCTCAACGTCACACCCATCAACGCCGCATACACGTAGAACATCAGGCGTGCGGTGCCGACGCTGATCTTGTGAATGCGGGCGCTCAGCATGACGGCCAGCACGATCTGGATGATGGCCAGGCCCCACACGCCGAGGATGCCGGTGGTCTGCAGGAACGTGATGTATAGGCCGCTGACCTGCGTCGCGATCGCCACGACGGCGGTCAGCAGCAGGCCGAGCGTCATTTCGCCGTATGCTTTGGTGACTGATACACGTTGGGCCTTCTCATAGGCGTAGGCGGCCTGCGCGTCGATAACCGGTGCGGCCGTGGCGTAGCCGTACTGGCCGGCCTGCTGGAACTGGCCGTACGGCTGCTGCGCATTGTACTGGTATGGATTGTTGCTGAAGCCATTGCCGGGGCCGTTGTTGCCCTGGGGCTGTTGACCGAATGTCATGATTGCTCCTTATCGTCCGGCGGGCCGGTTCGTTATTCCATCGTATTCGATGGAAGCTGGTAAACGGTTGAAAGAACCTGGTTTCTATGCTGTAGGCGTCATATCGTCACGGCGTTGACGCCTTGCAGGGCACGGTCAGTTGTCGGCCTTCGGCGCTTCACCGACCTGTGGCGCCCCATTGATGTCGCGGTGGATGTTCTGCATCTGCGTTTCGATGTTCTGCAGGGAGCGCGCGCAGTCGAGCAGCGTCTGCGAATGTTCGGCGAGCTTGCTGTCGGGCAGATCCGTCTTATAGCGCAGCGCATGTTCCAAGCTCGCCCAATAATCCATGGCGATGGTGCGGAACTGCACTTCGACCGGCGTGTAATGCGCTCCGGAAGACAGGAACACCGGAACCGCATAGATCACATGCAGCGAACGGTAGCCGTTCTGCTTGGGATTCTTGATGTAGTCCTTGACGCGCAGCACTTGGATGTCGTTTTGCGCGGACAGGTAATTCGATACGGAATACACGTCATCGCGATAGTTGCAGATGACACGAATGCCGGCGACATCGAACAGATTGTCGCGTACGGAGCTGATTTCCATCGGCAGGCCCTTGCGTTCCAATTTGCCGAGAATCGATTTGATGGACTTCAGTCGACGCTCCATATGATGAATCGGATTATGAGAGAAGCGCACTTGGAATTCCGCGTCGAGAATTTCCAATTTGGTGCTGATTTCGTACATAGCACCTTCATATACCTGCATCAGATCGATGAATTCCGCGATCTGATCGGCAGGGAACCGGTGTCCGTCTTCGGTGAAGCCACTCAGTCGTGCCGAAAAGTCAGCGGCGTTGATGCGGCTTTGTCTCTCAAGTATCACGGTACACATCTTAGCCAAAGCTTTTCTGAAATGCTGTGAATATGCTGGAAAGCATGTGGCGTTCGTGTGGATGGCTCTTGGTGGGGATCGCGAACAATGACGTCGGGCGTCTGTACCGCCCCTGCCGTTAGCATGGAACGCATGAACGAAGACATGATGACCGAGGACGAACGCGCCTCGAAACTGGGTGAACACGTTGCGGGAGCCGCCCCGTCGCGCGGCAAAGGCGTGTACCATATCCATACGCTCGGCTGTCAGATGAACGTGCACGATTCCGAACGAATCGCGGGCGTATTGGAAGAGGACGGCTATGTTCCCGCCACCGAAGAGCAGGTGGAGAACAAGGACATCGATCTGATCGTCATGAACACGTGCGCGGTGCGCGAAAACGCCGCCGAACGCATGTACGGCACCATCGGCCTGTGGGCGGAGATGAAGCGCAGCAATCCGAATCTGCAGATCGCGGTCGGCGGTTGCATGGCGCAGCTGGATCGCGAGAAGATCGCGAAGAAAGCGCCGTGGGTCGACGCCGTGTTCGGCACGAAGAACATCGGCTCACTGCCGCATCTGCTTGATCAGGCCCGTTTGGAAGGCCATGCGCAGGTCGAAGTCAAGGAGGAGCTGGACTGTTTCCCGAGCCAGCTTCCCGCCGTGCGTGCCTCCAAAGTTTCTGCATGGGTGGCGATTTCCGTTGGCTGCAACAACACCTGCACCTTCTGCATCGTGCCGACCACGCGTGGCAAGGAACATGACCGCCGCCCGGGCGATATTTTGGCTGAAGTACAGCGCTGCGTGGACGAGGGGGCCAAGGAAATCACGCTGCTTGGCCAGAATGTGAACTCCTTCGGCTACGGCATCGGCGACCGCTTCGCCTTCTCCAAGCTGCTGCGCGCCTGCGGTGACATCGAAGGCCTGGAACGTGTGCGTTTCACCTCGCCGCATCCGGCTGCCTTCACCGACGACGTCATCGCCGCGATGGCCGAAACGTCGAACGTCATGCATCAGCTGCATTTCCCGCTGCAATCCGGCTCCGATCGTATCCTGCGCGCCATGCGACGCTCGTACCGTTCCGCGAAGTTCATGGATATCCTGCATAAGATCCGTGCAGCCATGCCGGACGCGCAGATCTCCACCGACATCATCGTCGGCTTCCCGGGAGAAACCGAAGAGGACTTCCAGGAAACCCTGCGCATTGTGGAGGAAGCCCGTTTCGCCTCCGCCTTCACTTTCATCTATTCGCCGCGCCCTGGCACCCCGGCCGCGACCATGGAACAGGTGCCGCACGAGGTGGCTCAGGACCGTCTGGAACGTCTGGTCGCCTTGCAGGAGCGCATCACCGAGGAAAACCTCAAGACCTTCGAAGGCCGCGACGTGGAAGTGATGATCACCGGTTCCCAAGGCCGCAAGGACGCCGCAACGCATCGTTACACCGGCCGTGAAAAGACCGGCACGCTTGTGCATGTCGGCGTGCCGGAAGACTATCCGGCACCGCGGATCGGCGATTTCGTCACGGCAACCGTCACCCATGCCGGCCGTCATAATCTGATCGCCGACCCTGATCCGAAGAACGGGCAGACCTATGCAATCCGCCAGTGACATGCAGCCTTCGGCATCGCGCACGCAGCCCGCGTCGCGCGTGCCACGTGTCGTCAGCATCGTCGGACCCACCGCATCGGGCAAAACCGGACTCGGCATTGCCGTCGCGCAAGCACTGGCAAAGCGAGGCGAACACGCCGAAATCATCAACGCCGACGCCTACCAGATGTACCGCGGCATGGATATCGGCACCGCGAAAGCCAGCGCCGAAGAACGGGCCGCCGTGCCGCATCATCTGATTGACGTCATCGACCCGGGCGAAACCATGTCGGTGGCCCGATTCCAGGAGATGGCGCGCGAATGCATCCACGACCTGCAATCGCGCGGCATCCGTCCGATTCTGGTCGGTGGATCAGGCCTGTACGCGCGTGCGGCCATCGACGATATATCCTTCCCCGGCACCGATCCTGAAGTGCGTTCGCGACTGGAAGAACGTGAACGCACGGAAGGCGCGGGCGCGCTGTTCGACGAGTTGAAGGCGAAGGATCCCGAAGCGGCCTCCCGCATGGATCCACGTAATCCGCGCCGCACCATTCGCGCGCTTGAAGTCATCGAAGTGACCGGACGGCCGTATTCGGCAAGCCTGCCGCGATACCGGTATGTGATTCCGTGCGTGCAGATCGGCCTTGACCTGCCACGCGAGGAATTGGACTGTCGTATCGATATTCGCACACGCCGCATGATGGATGAAGGATTCGTCGAGGAAGTCGAACGCATCCGCCCGCAGCTCGGCACCACGGCCGCACGCGCGCTGGGATATCAGCAGATCATCGACTATTTGGACGGCTTGCGCGACATGGATGAAACCTGCGCCGACATCGCGCAGAAAACGAAGCGTCTTGCCCGCAAGCAGATGGGATGGTTCGGTCGCGATCCGCGCATCCACTGGCTGCAGGCTCTTAATCCGAAGCTGCTCGACAATGCGATGGCCATCATCGAACACGCGGATGCCGGCGACTACGATGCCATCGATGCCCAAGCCGACGCATACGTGCAGCATCATCTGGGCGATATCGCTCAATAAAAAACGGGCGTGTACCATGTTGCCGGGCCAGCATCGAGACCGCCCGGCAACATTGCGAATCAGTGCGCTGGTCCCTGATTCCAACCGGCAATCAGAAACACGCGTGTAGGATTCGCCGGGCGCACGATAGAGGCGAACAGACGTTCAAAGCCGCCAGCGTCCCCGCGGTATGCCGCACGCTTCGCCTCTTTGTAGCCGTTACGCGTAACCTCACCCCAATCAAGATCCCAACCGGCATCATGCGCAAGGCGGGAGGCGAACATGCGCAGCGTCATCGCATTGCCGCCACGGAACGGATGCAAATAGCCAAGCTCGTCGTACACCGTGGCAAGCGAACGCACGAAATCATCGCGATCCATACAACGCAGATTACGCTTGTCGGCCAGCTCCATAGCGATATTATGGGCGCCCGTTTCAATCAGGGAAGCGGGGAAGAAGGCTTCCGGATTATGTGCGCGCTGCTTATCGTCTGTGGCCTGCCGTGTCGTATTCGACGTGCGCAGCCGCCCCGCGTCGGCGAACGCGCCATCGAACAGGCCCTTATGAATCGCGATCAACTCATCCAAATCGCCCGACACATGCCAACGGCGCTCCGCCAACAGTACGGTTCTGGCGAACACGCTCGACGCATACAACGTCGCATGGTCGTCCAGACTGCCATCGGCAAGCTTCGCGACGGAAGCGGTCAAGCGCGCGACCTCGCTGTCGGCCGTCTCAATCAAAGCGGATACATCAATATCGCCATGCTCGTACTGTGTCGCGGCAAGCATCGTCGCTTCGCCCGGCAGCATCGCTTCCAATGCGCAGTTTTTCAAAGCGAATGCGACTGCGCTCGCACGTTCGGCTGGAGTCATGGTCCTATCGTAGCCATTGTTCACGCCTTTGCATGGTATGACGTGTCCGTTCCTGCCTACGGATTGCCGGCGGAAGGTGAAAATAGCGCAACCCGATTGAAAATGACGTCGGTCGGGTAGAATTTAAGCCGTTATGGCACAAACAAGATCGTCACGAAACACGAAATCATCAAATACTGGTGGGACGGGCCGTTCAACGTCGTCTCGCGCGTCGAAAGCGGGCGCGGAAACGCCGGTACGACCGTATGAATCATGGGTGAAAAAGGTGCTGCTGGCTGTGCCGCGCGCATTGGGCAGCGCAGTACGCTCAACCACGGGATCAGGCCAGTATGATCCCGCATATCGTCGTGACGGCTTGTGTTTCATCATGCTGGTATGCGCGGTGTTCTTCTGCGCGTCGGAATGGTTTCGCGTCAACGGCGCCATCGGTGTGTTCCTGCACGGACTTGCTTCGGGTCTGCTGGGTGTGATGAGCGTCGTCCTTCCAGCGCTGTTGGGCATTGTCGCCATTCGGCTGATGCGCAACTCCGGCAAGGAATCCGGCAATCCGGGCGTGGTGTCCGGCTGGTTTCTTCTGCTGTGGTCGGTGTGTTCGATTATCGACATCGTCGTCGCATCGGATATGCAGGGCTTTGATATTGCCGTATTGCAGAAAGCGGGAGGACTACTGGGATTCGTTCTCGGTTCGCCGCTTGCATGGGGACTTTCCGAAGCGTTCGCGATTGTGATTTTCGTCGTCGTCGCGCTATTTGCCCTGTTGCTGATTACACGCACGCATGTGACCGAACTTCCTGACCGTTTGCGTGCGGTACAGGATCGTTTTGGTATTGTGCGCGCCGATTCGGACGATAATACGACGTCGGCCGATACGGATGACGAGACCGTGCAATTCCCGAATGAGGTGCGCGTGGGCGACGCCACATTGGCGTTCGCCGAGGGCGTGCCGTCGCATGACGGTTCCGAGCCTGCTCAGGAGCGAGCAAGCGAGCCGCGTAAGCCGGGTCTGTTGCGTCGCCTGTTTGCAAAACGTCTTCGTGGGCGCGAAGATGCACCGGATTCCTCTCTGGATAAGTATGCGGGAGATGACCCGTTCACAAATGCGGCACACCGGGACGGCGACGCTGCCGAAACATCACTGGTGGATGCTCCGACGCCGGGCGGGCGTGTTGTGTCGTCGGCTTCGTACGTCGCGCCGGGTGCGACGACTGGAGAAAGCACGGATTCCGGCACTGTGATGATGCCGGCCGGTGGACGGCCGGTTGCTGAAGCCCCAGTACCTTCCGAAGCGCTTGGCGACGATCCTTGGGGAGCTATCGCGGAAAACGGGATGATCGACGATGCCGCGGCGATGGTCGTCGATCCGGCCACAGGCGAGATTCTCGACGATATGCCCGGCGCGCCCACTGCCGTTGCATCCGCATCCTCTCCGACCGACGGCGCGCCCGCTTCTATTCCGCAGGTTGAAGCGCCATACCAGTTGCCTGATCTGAATATGCTGGCCAAGGGCGCGCCGCATGCGGCGCGCACACCAGCCAACGACAACGTCATCCGCGCATTGACCTCGACCTTCCAACAGTTCAACGTGGACGCGAAAGTCATCGGCTTCCTGCGCGGGCCTTCCGTCACGCAGTATGAGGTGGAATTGGGGCCGGGCGTCAAAGTCGAAAAGGTCACGAATCTCCAGAAGAACATCGCCTATGCGGTGGCCAGCTCCGACGTGCGTATTCTGAGCCCTATTCCAGGTAAATCGGCCATCGGCATTGAAATTCCGAACGTGGATCGCGAAATCGTGCATCTGGGCGATGTATTGCGTTCCGAAAAGGCGATGAACGATCCCAATCCGATGCTGGCTGGCATCGGCAAGGATGTAGAAGGAAAAATCGTCACCGCCGACCTGACGAAAATGCCGCATCTGCTGGTGGCGGGCGCCACCGGCTCGGGTAAGTCAAGCTTCGTCAACTCCATGCTGACCTCAATCATCATGCGCGCCACCCCGGAACAGGTGCGTATGATCATGGTTGATCCCAAGCGAGTGGAATTGTCGGCATACGCGGGCATCCCGCATCTGCTGACGCCTATTATCACCGATCCGAAAAAGGCCGCGCAGGCCCTTGAATGGGTCGTCAAGGAAATGGACGCTCGATACAGCGATCTTGAATTCTTCGGATTCCGTCATGTCAAGGATTTCAACGAAGCCGTACGCGCCGGCAAAGTGCATGCGCCCGCCGGGTCGAATCGTAAGATCGCGCCGTATCCGTATCTGTTGGTCGTCGTCGACGAAATGGCCGACCTGATGATGGTCGCCAAAAACGATGTCGAAAGTTCCATCCAACGCATCACCCAGCTGGCGCGTGCTGCAGGCGTACATTTGGTGTTGGCCACGCAGCGTCCATCCGTCGACGTGGTCACAGGCCTGATTAAGGCGAATATTCCATCCCGACTTGCTTTCGCGACATCATCGGCCACCGATTCGCGCGTCATCCTCGACACCACCGGCGCCGAAACGTTGATCGGCCAAGGCGACGCGCTGTTCCTTCCGATGGGGCAAGCCAAGCCGATTCGCGTGCAAGGCGCGTGGGTGAACGAATCCGAAATCCGCAAAGCCGTCGAATACGTGCGCACCCAACGCAAGCCGCATTACCGCGAAGATATCGAACAAATGGCCAAAGAGGCGGAAAAGCGGGCGATTGAGCCGGACGAAGACATCGGCGGTGATATGGATGTGCTGCTGCAGGCCGCCGAACTGGTGGTCACCACGCAATTCGGTTCCACGTCGATGCTGCAGCGCAAACTGCGCGTGGGCTTCGCCAAGGCGGGGCGTCTGATGGACCTGCTGGAATCGCGCGGTGTCGTAGGTCCGTCTGAAGGATCCAAGGCGCGTGAAGTGCTGGTTCAGCCGCAGGATTTGCCGCAGGTGCTGGCCTTCATCCGTGGTGAGACCAGCTCGCTGACATCGTCGGCAGAATCCGGCGAAGAGGGCTGAAACGCATGATCTGAAATGGTTCAAGACCGTCGTCGTCCATGTTCGTAACGGCGGTCTCATGCTTTTTGTAGGGATTTGACACTTCAAGGTAGGGTTATCGAGGTAACGTGAACGGTATGGAAAAGCAAACAGAACGTAAATCCTCCCTGCTCGATGGCTGGAATGCGCCGCCGAATCTCGTCACGTATTCTCGCATCGTGCTTGTCGTGATTTTCCTTGGCCTGTATATCG
The DNA here is from genome assembly GCF_056356435.1 of Bifidobacterium sp. LH_512. Taxonomy (NCBI): domain Bacteria; kingdom Bacillati; phylum Actinomycetota; class Actinomycetes; order Bifidobacteriales; family Bifidobacteriaceae; genus Bifidobacterium; species Bifidobacterium sp. LH_512. The sequence goes on along the minus strand of NZ_JBKEUE010000001.1, from coordinate 1,172,929 downwards.
CGGCGGGTCCGTGGGGCGCAGGTTCGCCCGAAGACCCGGACTTCAGCAGGCTTCCGCTGCGTTGGGCCGCTGCCATCATCTTCATCATCGCCGCGGCCACCGATAAGGTCGACGGCTGGATGGCGCGTAAATACAATCAGGTCACCGAAATGGGCAAGCTGATGGATCCGATCGCTGACAAGCTGCTGATCTGCGGCACGCTTGTCGTGGCGGCCGCATTCAACGAATTCGGCAACGTTATCGTCGGCTGGGTCGTGACCGCGCTGTTCCTGATTCGTGAAATCGGTATCACCGTGATGCGTTTCTTCGTCATCGATACCGGCGGTAAGGTGATTGCCGCATCCCAGGCAGGCAAGTACAAGACCTTGACGCAGTGCATCGGTCTGGCTGGACTGCTGCTGCCGGTGTGGTCCTTCGATATTCGTCAGGCCACCCCGCTGTGGATGACCGGCTACTATGCGCTGGTCTACATTCTGATCTATGCGGCATTGGTGCTGTGCCTGTATTCCGGAGCGGAATATCTGATTGGCGTATTCGGCGGCCGTCATGGCGCAAAGGCCGGTCGTAAAGGCTGAAAGGCATACGGCATACATGGAATCCGAACGGATGATGACGGCCGAAGCCATGCGCGCGCGATGCGACGCGTTGGCTTCGGCCTTTCTTGACCTGTGTGTACGTCGCGATTGGAAGATCGCCTGCGCGGAATCCCTGACCGGAGGTCTGCTGGCGGATGCGTTCATTCGTATTCCCGGAGCCTCGCGCGTTATGCTCGGTTCCGCCGTCACCTATGACATCGCGGCTAAGGCTTCGGTGCTGGGCGTGGATGCGGATCTGCTGGCGCGTGAAGGCGCCGTGCATCCCGAAGTGGCTCGTCAGATGGCGGCCGGCGCCGCACGGCTGTATGCGCAGCCGGAATACGGCGGCAGAATAGTGGGATTGTCCACCACGGGCGTCGCCGGTCCTGGCCCTGACGGCGACAAGCCTGCAGGATTGGTCTATGTCGGTGTATGTTGGCCCGGCGATGAAACGGCTGGGCAAAAGCCTTGCGTGGAAGCACATGAGCTGCATCTTCACGGCGACCGAGAGCGTGTCCGCTTGGGGACGGTATTGCACGTTTTGCAAATCATAAGCGTATTGTGAGCTGTTTCACAGGAATAATTCCCCCGGACCGGTGTTGACCTAGGTAGGAAATGCAAGACAACAGTGCAGAGCACGGTTCGATGAGGAGATATCCGAATGGACATGATGACGCTTACCAAGGAACAGACCGAACTGCAGCAGAAGATGGCGGGCGCCTCGCGTCCTGCATCTGCACGTATGCGTGAGTTGACACCGGCTCAGAGGCGTGCGGTGATGTTCGCACAGCAGCAGGTGCTGCGCGCAAGGGCCGCCAAGAAGGCGAAGGACGAACGTCAGGCGACGCTTACCCGCTTGTGGCAGGAGGAGGATTCCGATGCGGCGCCGACCCGCGTTTCCGTGCCTCGTCGAGTCGAAACGGTGACGGAGCAGAAGGATATGTCGCTGCGTGAAGCGATTGGCCGCGTGTTGCGCGACCTGCGCACCCAGGACCACAAGACGCTGCGTGAAGTAAGCGAAAAAGCCGGCGTGTCGCTCGGATATCTGTCTGAAGTCGAACGCGGCCAGAAGGAAGCAAGCTCCGAGTTGCTGTCGTCGATTTCCAAGTCATTGGGATTGAGCACCGCGCAGATGCTGCGTAAGGTCGCCAATTACCTGGACGCGGTCGAAGCATAAGGAAACCTGGGTGCGTGTGTACACTACGGTGTCATGCGTGAACGTGAATTTTGGGAACTGTTGGAAGAGGTGTTCGGCCGTGTATACGGCCGAAGCCTCGCCAGTGATCAGCGATTGGACCGTCTTGAGGGGATGACGGTTGTCGAGGCGTTGGCTGCGGGGGAGGAGCCGCGCGTGATTTGGAATGTGCTGTGCGATCAGATGGATATCCCTGACAGTGAGCGTTGGGGCAGTGACCATGCTGCGCCGCCGATGCCGGTGCGATAACCGCAAAACACGCGAATTCGAACAAATGTTCGTATTGTGAGGTATGGTTGTCCACAACGGAACAACGCATGCCGGTGTGACGTGAATCTTGTGCTTGGGGCAAAAGCCCGTAATATCAAGGTTTTGGCGTCTTCGGCGTGTCGAAATGACGTGTCTTCGACCACAGGGGCCATGTGGGCTTGCCAACAAGACGGGCCGGGCTCTACGGTTGAAAGCAGTCATAGGCAGGCGTTCATCATAAAGGAGTGAAGCATGGCACAGCAAAGCGCTACGGCAAAGGAATCGGCGCAGAAAACCGGCGCACCGGCCATCGATCCTCGTCGACAGGCGGCGTTGGAAACCGCGCTGGCGCAGGTGGAGAAAAGCTTTGGCAAGGGCTCTGCCATGCGCTTGGGGGATAAGCCTGAACAGAATGTGGAGGTGATTCCGACTGGCTCCCTCGCCCTTGATATGGCGTTGGGCATCGGCGGCTTGCCGCGTGGACGCATCGTTGAGGTCTACGGCCCTGAATCCTCCGGTAAAACGACATTGGCATTGCATGTCGTCGCCAACGCGCAGAAGGCCGGCGGCGTGGCCGCATTCATCGATGCGGAACATGCTCTTGATCCGGTATATGCGCGCAAGCTTGGCGTCGATACGGATTCGCTGATCGTTTCCCAGCCCGATAACGGCGAGCAGGCGTTGGAAATCGCGGATATGTTGATTCGCTCCGGCGCTTTGGACGTCATCGTCATCGATTCGGTTGCGGCATTGGTACCGAAAGCGGAAATCGAAGGCGAGATGGGAGACAGCCATGTCGGCCTGCAAGCCCGCCTGATGAGCCAGGCATTGCGTAAGATGACCGGCGCGCTGGCACAGGCGAACACCACGGCCATCTTCATTAACCAACTGCGTGAGAAAATCGGCGTGTTCTTCGGCAACCCCGAGACCACAACCGGCGGCAAGGCGTTGAAGTTCTATGCATCCGTGCGCATGGATATCCGACGCATCCAGACGTTGAAGAATGGCGATGAGGCCGTCGGCAACCGTACCAAGGTGAAGGTCGTCAAGAACAAGATGGCGCCGCCGTTCAAATCCGCGGAATTCGATGTGCTGTACGGCGAAGGCATTTCCCGCGAAGGCTCGGTGCTCGATATGGCGTTGCAGGCCAATGTCGTCAAGAAATCCGGCTCCTGGTTCACCTATGACGGCGATCAACTCGGTCAGGGCCGAGAAAACGTCCGTCAGTTCCTCAAAGACAATCCGGCCATTACCGAAGAATTGGAAAACAAGGTTAAGGCGGCTTTCGGTCTGATTGAGATTCCCGATCAGCTTGCGGAAGGCGGTGAAGACGATCAGTCGACAGATGCACTGACTGCGGACGTGAAAGCTGCCGGCGCGGCTGAACCCACGAAAACCACTCGAGCTTCTGCGAAGGCCTGAACATCATGATTGACGCAGAGAAGTTCATCGAGCGTCATGCACCCGTAATCATGCCTGAAACGGATTGCCACGTGGAAGAAGCCACCTCGCAACAGCGGTTTCTTCCACGCGGCAGATATGCGTCAAGTAATGCTAGAGCGCCACATAATACGGCAGCGTTGTCTGATGATGTGTTGATTGACGGCAACGCATATGCCGGCGACGATGCGCCCAAAGGCTCCGATGATCTTGACGCTTGCCGTGAAGCGGCGTTGAGATTGCTGGACGCCGCAGCCAGACCATCCGGCGCGTTACGCGACCGATTATTGGGCAAAGGTTACGCGCAAGACACTGTCGACGAAGTCATTGAGCGGCTGATTCGAGTGCAGCTAATCGATGACGAAGCATATGCGCAATCTGCGGTTCGCTATTGCTGCGGGCGCTTGATGGGCCGCCGTGCCACAATGATGGAGCTGACGCTCAAGGGGGTGAGCAGAACACTTGCCGAGCGCGCCTGCTTGCAGGCGCAGGAATCGGGAGCTTTCGAAGATGCGGCATGGGAACTAGGCCGCAGAATCGCGCGCAAAACTGTGGGACTAGATCCTCAGGTACGCAGACGTCGCCTCTGGTCCGCTGGCGGGCGAAAAGGCCATGATTCAGACACCATGCGCAGAATCGCACAGTGCGTGCTTGAAGAAAATGAATGAGACCTCCGATACCCCGGGTTCTGTCGTACCGGCAAGCGGTACGGATGGCCATCCATCTCGACCTGGCGTTACCGTCAGGCTCTAGCAGCCTACCCGAAGGCATCGGGCGAGCAGCCCTCAAACGCCTTCTGCTTGGCCTTGCTCCCGATGAGGCTTGCCATGCGGCCTGCTGTTACCAGAGGCCCGGTGGTCTCTTACACCGCCGTTTCACCCTTACCGGCCCGAAGGCCGGCGGTCTGTTCTCTGCTGCGCTATCTCTCAGGTCACCCTGGGCGGACGTTATCCGCCATCGTGCTCTATGGAGCCCGGAAGTTCCTCAATTGCATTGCGAACAATGCGAATCGCGGCCATCTGGAGGTCTCAGAAGACACAGTATACACAAGGCTTGGTCATATGACTCAGTCAATCGTATATGTCTGCCGGATGAAATCAACCGTCACCCGTGTTCCATCGGCAAATGTGGAACGCTGTACCGCAACATTGCCATCAATGAATGCAAAATCCGTCATTTCCAATATGCCGACGCGCTTATGCAGATCACACACCACCCGGCAGCGTGCGATATCCTGCGGCAAATCATGGTGCGCCGCCTCGCCCTGATCGCCGTCAATGCCCGCATACGCGGCATCTCGAGTCACATATGGCGCGCCGCCATTGAGCAGCGCATACAGCATGTAGTCCTCGCCGTCTTCGATGCGATCCATCATCCACGGCTCAATCACGCAATCGTGATATACAAGATTCTGCAGCGGCACCGGTACGCCTTCGCGCGGCGCATGTGGATCGCGCATCTGAAAATCGTATGGCGCATAATGGCAGAACACCAATGACGGCATCGCCCAATCCGACGCTTCCTCCGACGACGTGAGAATGCCTTGCGAAAGCAGCCATTCAAAACAGCGGCCGCGCATTTCATAGCATTCCCTGCGTGTCATGCGATGTTCCGGGGCGAAGCATTCATCTCCCTCATTACAAGTGAACACGTCAAGATACGTGCAATCCAAATCAATATCATGCGCGGCGATTTCACGATAATTGCGCTTCACATAATCCGGCGCCAGCATCGCGCACAAATAGCTTTGTCGGCCGCCGGCCCACAGCGCATGCTGGGGGATGGAACCGTCGGCAAGACGCACGGCATTGCGTCCGTCAAAAGAGGCGGCGCGGAAATGATAGTCGCGATACTGATCGTGAAGGCCGAACATGAAGCCGCAATCATGCGCTGTGTCGGCCAGCGACTTCAAACCGTCCCATCCACCGGCCTCGTTGCAGGCGGGAAGATTGTCCGGATGCTCATTGTCGTAGCCGGGCTCGCCCCAGCCGTCAAGATGCATGAACACATTGTCGACGCCCATATCATGCAGATCGCGCAACTGTTGCGCGCGTTCGGCGAATGTCACGATATGGCGGTTGCGCTCAGGATGCTCGGCGTCATACATACGCGAATCCGGCTGTACGGCGGTTTTCGCGCCGACATGCATCCACATGCGACCGATTAGATTCTTGACGCTTGGATTGCGTGCGGCCTTTTCCTCCAATGTGCGCAGCAGTCCATGCTCAGCCGCCCAGCGACGGTACGTCTTCGCGGCGGAAACGATGTCGGCGTCATCAAGCAGTGTGAAGCGAATGACACGCCGATAATCCATTCTGCCCAACGACGGCTCGAGCCAGACGCCTGCATGCGTGTACGGGCCATGCTCAGGGTGGTCAATGTAATATCCGGCGTTCCACGGCGTTTCGCAGATCGCGACGTATCCGGCCGTGCCGCGCAGCTGCGCAAACCATGGCATATAGCCGCCTTCTGTCTCGAAACGCCCGTCGAAAGGAATATCGGATACGGACACAGGCCAATCATTGGGAATCATCGTGCCCTGGCAGTGTGTGATCAGCGTACGCCAGTCGCTGCGCGCCTCGTCGAAAGACATCGGGCCGGGCCAGCGAACGGCGGCGATGTCAAGGCCGGATTCCTCCAGCGGAATCCATTCGAATACGACATCGCCGGTTGACTTTTCGACGCTGATCGACGTCGCAAAAGCATACGACGCGCCGTTGAAACCGCGGAATGTGGAAATCAAGGAAACTCCGAGACCCGTTTCACGCAATTCATGAGTGACGCTGTCGGCGGCGAACCACGGGAGGCTGCATCCGTCGGCAAGTTCAAGGCAAGGCTTGAAATCGCTCATAGTGCGCCAAATCTCACCGTTTCGCTCCAGAACGACGGCGAATGTTTCCTCGTCGTATTGCACTGTTGTGCTGCCTGCTGTACAACGCATTCGAGTCTCCTTTTGACCGGCGAAAGCCGTCTTTATTCGGTTATGACGATGATGTTTCTGATTTTTTGCGATTTCTTTCGGCGAAAACAGAATATGTCTATTACAATAAAACGTACCCGGTCAGCGAAGAAGCTGGAAGGGACGTACATAGCGGTTTAGCCGCTTGAACATTAGGGAGGTCCACATGGAAATCGTTGTTACTGGACGTCATACGCAGATTAAGCAAAGGTTCCGTGACGTTGTCGAAAGCAAGATGAATCGTGTGACCGCTATCGCCCCGGATGCGCAGCGCGTGCAGATCGTTCTGTCGCATGAGGGCAACCCGCGCCAGGCGGATACCGCCAAGCGCGTGGAGATCACAGTAATCGCAGGCCGTACCGTTGTGCGCGCCGAAGCTTCCAGCACCGACGAGTTCAGCGCGCTGGATATGGCTCTCGACAAGCTGACGCTTCGTCTGCGTCGTACCCGCGATCGCCGTAAGGACCATCGTCGTGGCTACACCAATCCGGTTCCGGTCGACATGGGCGTTGTGGAGCCTGTTGAAGCACAGGAGGAGCCGGTCGTCGAGGAGGAGCCGAACAACAGCCCGCAGGCTGCGGTCGCTTCCGATCTTGGCCCCGGTGAATCGGTTGAAGTCCAGGTCGGTGACACTCCGATCGTCATCCGCCGCAAGCTGCACATCGCAGAGCCGATGAGCATCGATGAGGCGCTGTACGAGATGGAGCTCATCGGACATGATTTCTTCCTGTTCGTCAATAAGGAAACCAACCGTCCGTCCGTCGTCTATCACCGTCACGGCTGGAGCTATGGCGTTTTCGAAATCGATACCCCGGAAAACGTGAAGAAGTGATGGTGGCCAAGGCATAGCCTGGTGAATCCATCATCGTGAAGCGGAGAAGCGGCTTCGCGCCTGTCAGCGCGAAGCCGCTTTGTTTATGCGTATTCATGTGGATCGCATGGTGATCGTGTCCACGCTTTAAAAATTTACGTAATTTGGACGATATTTTTCCGATGTCGACGTGACTGTCCGGTAATCTCTGATATGGCAACACCCGAATCATATTCAAGGGAGTGAATGTGGTAGATATCGTTGACAAAGCCCTACGCATGGGCGAAGGTCACCAGATTAAGAAGCTGGAAAGCGTGGCCAAGGCCGTCAACGCCCTGGAGGACGAGATCTCCTCGATGAGCGATGACGAGCTCAAGGGCCAGACCGGCAAGTTCAAGCAGCGCATCGACAATGGCGAAAGCTTGGATTCTATCATGCCGGAAGCCTTCGCCACGGTTCGTGAAGTGTCCAAGCGCACGCTGGGCCAGCGGCACTTCGACGTGCAGCTTATGGGCGGCGCCGCCTTGCATTGGGGCAACATCGCCGAAATGAAGACCGGTGAAGGCAAGACCTTGGTCGCAACCCTGCCGAGCTATCTGAACGCTCTCGAAGGCAAAGGCGTTCATGTGGTCACCGTCAACGACTACCTGGCAAGCTACCAGAGCGAGCTGATGGGCCGTATCTACCGCTTCCTCGGACTGAACGTCGGATGCATCCTGACCGAGCAGAAGCCGGCCGAACGCCGCAAGCAGTATAACGCCGACATCACCTACGGCACCAACAACGAATTCGGCTTCGACTACCTGCGCGACAATATGGCGTGGGAGAAGTCTGATCTCGTGCAGCGCGGCCATCACTACGCCATCGTCGACGAAGTCGACTCCATCCTGATCGATGAAGCCCGTACCCCGTTGATCATCTCCGGACCCGCCGAAGGCGATGTCACCCGCTGGTACCGTACTTTCGCCAAGCTGGTGCTGAAGCTCACCCGCGAAGAGGACTACGAAGTCGATGAAAAGAAGAAGGTCATCGGCATCCTTGATTCGGGCATCGCCAAGATCGAAGACTTCCTCGGCATCGATAACCTGTACGAGCCGAGCAACACGGCCCTGATCGGCTACCTGAACAACGCCATCAAGGCCAAGGAACTGTTCCTGCGCGATCGCGACTATGTCGTCACCCACGGCGAAGTGCTGATCGTCGACGAACACACCGGCCGCATCCTGCCGGGCCGCCGTTACAACGAAGGCCTGCACCAGGCCATCGAAGCGAAGGAAAACGTCGAGGTCAAGGCCGAGAACCAGACCTTCGCAACCATCACCCTGCAGAACTACTTCCGTATGTACGACAAGCTCGCAGGCATGACCGGTACGGCAGAAACCGAAGCCGCCGAATTCATGGGCACGTACAAGCTCGGTGTGCTGCCGATTCCGACCAACCGTCCGATGGTTCGCGTCGATCAGGACGACCTGATCTTCCGCACCAAGCGCGAAAAGCTCGCCGCGATCGTCAAGGACGTCGCCAAGCGTCACGCCAAGGGCCAGCCGGTTCTGCTCGGTACCGCCTCCGTCGAATCCTCCGAAGTCGTCTCTTCATTGCTTGACGTGGCCAACATTCCTCATCAGGTGCTCAACGCCAAGCAGCACGAGAAGGAAGCCGCCGTCGTCGCCGTGGCTGGTCGTAAGGGCGCCGTCACCGTCGCCACCAACATGGCTGGTCGAGGAACCGATATCATGCTCGGCGGCAACGTCGAATTCCTTGCCGACGCCAAGCTCAAGTCCGAAGGCTATTCTCCGGAAGACACTCCGGAAGAGTACGAGAAGCGTTGGCCGGGCACCTTGGCCGAAATCAAGGAGCAGGTCAAGGACGAGCACGAAGAGGTCGTCAAGCTTGGCGGTCTGTACGTGCTGGGCACCGAACGTCACGAATCCCGCCGTATCGACAACCAGCTGCGCGGTCGTTCCGGCCGTCAGGGCGATCCGGGTGAATCCCGTTTCTACCTGAGCTTGGAAGACGACCTGATGCGTCTGTTCAACACCCAGCTGGTGGCCCGCATCATGGCCAAGGGCATGCCGGAAGGCGAACCGATTGAAGCCAAGAGCGTTTCCAAGGGTGTGCGAACCGCACAGAAATCCGTCGAATCCCGCAACTTCGAAATCCGTAAGAACGTGCTGAAGTACGACGACGTGATGAACAAGCAGCGTACCGTCATCTATGCCGAACGTCAGGCTGTGCTCAAGGGCGAAGACATCCACGAAGACATTCTGCGTTTCATCGACGATACGGTGAAGAGCTACATCCACGGCGCCAACAACAGCTCCGACAAGCCGAAGGATTGGGATTGGGACGGCCTGTTCAAGGCGTTGAAGTCCATCTACCCGATTTCCGTCGAACAGGAAGCAGCCAAGGATGCAGTCTCCTCCCTGAAGGGTGAGAAGGCCGTCGAGGCTCTGGCTGAGCTGATCATCACCGATGCCAAGGAACAGTACGGCGAAATCGAAACGAAGCTGGGCGAAGAAGGCCTGCGTCAGCTCGAACGTCGTGTCGTGCTGGCCGTGCTCGATCGCAAGTGGCGTGAACACCTGTATGAGATGGACTACCTCAAGGATGGCATCGGCCTGCGCGGTATGGGTCAGCGCGATCCGCTGGTTGAATACCAGCGCGAAGGCTACCAGATGTACAACTCCATGATTGAAGCCATCAAGGAAGAGACCATCCAGCTGCTGTTCCACATCGATATCGATCGTGTTGCGCAGACCGAGGATCTCGATACCGAATCCGACGAGGACCAGGCCGTTGAATCCGCTGAAGCTGAAATGGGTCTTGAAGGCCGCATTGAAGCCGATAAGTCTGAAGCAGAGGCCGAAGAGGTCTCTGAAGAGGAGAAGGAAGCCATCGCTGAAGCCGCCAAGGCCTCCGAAGCCGGCGAAGTCACCTCTTCCGTCGTCGGCCCGGCTCCGATCAGCCACGCCGAAGGTAAGGTGCCGACCTCCAAGCGTCCGAAGAGCGAAGAACTTCACTCTCCGTGGGCCGATGGCCGCACCTTCCCGGGTACCGGCAAGAACGCCCAGTGCCCGTGCGGTTCCGGTCGTAAGTACAAGATGTGCCACGGTCAGAACGAAGAAGGCCAGTCTGAGGAAGCCCAGACCGAAGAAGCCTGATAAAGAAGCCTGACAGCTTCGTTGCCGGGAGAAACATCGTCCGGCGCATACATGAAGGTGGCCCGCAGCGCGTATACCGCTGCGGGCCACCTTCGTCATATCATCATCGATGTTGGAAAAACATCAGCGCACTGTCACAGTGCATTATGCGAACGTCATCACACGCGTGCGCCATCATCAAACATATCGTTGCGCGTCTGCGTATGGCCTTTATGCTGTGCCAACAATCCGGCGCCGCCAATCAACAGACAAATACCGAAAATCGTTCCCAAAATGGCGGCGAGAGCGGGGAAAAACACCGAAGTGATAACGCCTGCGACACCGATGACCAGCAGGCCCCAAAACAGTGCCTTACTGGCCGGAATACGGCCGATTGTGGGATTTGGCGGCACGAAATCATCGCCGTAATGGTCCATCACATCATCGGTATCCAGCCAACTCGAACCCGTAAAATCGCGCGGTCCGCGGCGGCGGAAATCATCGGTGAATGTGCCGCGATCCAAATCGTCGACCGAAAGCAGAGCCTCCTTCTCCTTGCGCTGCGCATGCTTTTCAAAACGTTTCGCATTGCGTGACTGCGCGACATGACGCAAATCGTCGGCATGCTCCTGCTCGAATTGGGCCCAAGCCGCATCGAAATCGCTGGTTGGGGCGTTTTCGTTCCCGTAGTCCGGCCGGGAGCTTGGCTGTTCGTCCTTGGCATTGCTATTGTTGAGCTCAGTCATACACACCACTGTAGCCAGATGGCATGCCATCCGACGAGAGGACCGAAAAAGATGCTGTATTGGTTTTTCGTGAAGGGATTCGGCTTCATCGCCATTCGCCGTATGAAGCCCACTGCGAAGGGATTGGAAAACATTCCTCGCGAAGGGGGAGCAATTATCGCGGCCAACCATCTTGCGGTTATCGACGACGCTCTGCTGCCGCTGACCTGCCCTCGCATGATTCATTTCATGGGCAAGGCTGAATATTTCGAAGGCAAGGGTATCAAGGGCAAATTCAAGAAGTGGTGGTTCACCTCTGTGGGCGTTTTCCCGGTGGATCGTTCCGGCGGCTCCAAATCGCTGGGCGCGCTCGCCCATGCGCGTGAGATTCTGGAAGACGGTCACCTGTTCGGCATTCATATCGAAGGCACGCGAAGCCCCGATGGCCGCCTGTACAAGGGGCATACGGGAGCGGCACGTCTGGCGTTTGAAACCGGTTGCCCGATTGTGCCGACCGCGATTATCGGCTCTCGCGAACTGCAGAAGCCGGGCCAGATTATTCCGAGCAAGGGCCATACCACCGTTATCTACGGCAAGCCGATTCCGGTCGAGCGAAAATCAGCCGATGAAATCACACATGACGACCTGCGTGAACTGACCGACCGTGTGACCATGGAAATTCGTCGCATGTCCGGTCAGGAATATGTGAACGAGTATGCGCAGAAGGTCAAGGAACAGATGAAGGCTCAGGCCGCGGCACAGAATGAAGCGTAGCGGCGGCTGTATCAGAAGTAGGCCTGCACAGCATCAGTCCTGCAGATTGGCGAAAGCGCTGCGTAAAGCGCAGCATGCAGCGTGAGTTGCAAAAAACACATGAAATATGATTCGGCGCGTGGACCTCGATTGAGATCCACGCGCCGAATGCGTTCAAGGCTATGCTCAAGGCTGCGCTGAAGCCGTGCTATAGCTGCGTCGAGACCGCGGAAATCACACGATCGTCAGCGTCAGAACGGTCGCATTGCCGTTTTCGTCACGCAGCCGCACGGCGCCGCCGTCGGATACGGACGACCCGTTGTAGTCGATGTCGCGCACGGTGCCGAACAGGCCACCCAGAATCTTATTGGTTTCCACCTTGAATCCAAGCTCCTGCAGCTGCTTGGTGACTTCGCTTTCCTGCTTGCCGACCAAGCCGCTCGGAATCGTGGCCGTTTCCGGACCCTTCGAGACGACGACGTCGATGGTGTCGCCCCAATGCAATTGAGCGCCGCTGTTCTGCGACGAGGAAATCACTTGACCGGCCGGAATCGCGTCGTCGAATGCTTCGCTCCAGTTGGCCTTCAATTTGGCTTCGTCAAGCATGGAGGCGGCTTCGTCGCGCGTTACGCCGACGATCTGCGGCATCGCCACAGGCATGGGGCCTTTGGACAATGCGACGGTGATTTCCGTATTGTGATCCGTCGTTGTGCCCGGATCAAGGGAAATGCTGATCAACGCGCCCTGCGGCACGGTTTCGGAGTAGTCGTCGGTGGCCTCATCATGTTTGACATTGGTGAAGCCGGCCGCCTTCAACGCATTCAGCGGATCCTTGCCGTTATCTGATTGCGGGTCGGCGATATCATCCGGAATGGTGGCCTGCATAACGCCCTTGGAAATGGTGACGACGACAGAACCGCCGTTTTTGGCCACATGATCGCCGACATTCGCCGGATCGGTGGAAATGACGCGGCCTTCGGCGATGGCATCGCTGTAGTCTTCATGCACTTCGTATTGAATATTGGATACTTCGAGCGTGCTCTTGTAATCGGCCCAGTCGACGTCGCTGATTGCGCATGCCTTGTTGTCTTCACAGGTCAGATCCGTTGGCTGTGGCATCAGCGTGTAGCTGCCGGGACCGAGATGCTGCCACCATGAGAAGCCTGCGATGGCGGCGACGGTAAGTGCTGCCGCTGCCATCGCGATGACGATTTTTCCCTTGCGCCCGATGGCGGAATGCGACGTTGCCGTCGCTGTGTCTTCCGAGTGTACGGCGTCGTCCGATACGGTGTCCAGACTGATTGTTTCAGTCGGCTGATGCGGCGTTTGTTGCGCTGCCTGTTGAGCTGTTTGTGCGGACAGGATCTGCGTTTCCTGATTGCCGGCTGCCGATGCGTTTGGCGGCAGGGGGACGACATCCGGCAGCGTTGCGGTGGCATCGCCTGATGGAATGGCGGTTGTCGCCTGTTCAGCGGTATCACCGGATCCGTTGTCGGATGCGGTATCGGCATTGTCGGCCGGACCGATGGTGGCGTCAGGGAATGCGGTATCGTGCGTGCCGTCGGTTTGTGCAAGCGGCTGCGCCTCCGGTTCCTTGCGATACTGCCATGCCTGCATAGGGAGTTTCGCCATCACTTCCTGCAATTCGTCGCGGGCCGCAATGGCGTCAGCCGGCCGGGCCTCCAACGAGCGGGCGGTCAGATGCGCGATGAATGCGGCCACGGACGGGTCGATGCCGGGGCACATGGTGGCGATGGAAGGCATATCCTCATGAACATGCTTGAACACTAATGTCACAGGATTATCGGATACGAACGGAATGGTGCCGGCGAGCATCTCCCACGCCATAATGCCGACGGAATACAAATCACCCTGCGGCGCGGCCTGATTCTTCTCGATCATTTCCGGCGCCAGATAGGCGGCCGTTCCGAGCAGCATGCCGGTGGAGGAAAGCGTCGCCTGCGAAGCCGCTCGGGCAAGACCGAAATCGGTGATCTGCACGCGTCCGCGATCGTTGATCAGAATGTTCTCCGGCTTGATGTCGCGATGTACGACGCCCACACGATGCGCTGCCGCCAGTCCGTCGATGGTTTCGGCAATGACGCGCAGGGTCTCCCGTACGCTGAACGTGCCCCGCTCATTCATTTCATGACGCAGATTCACGCCATGCACATATTCCATAACAAGAAAGTCAAGACCTTCGAATTCGCCGGTGTCATACACCTGCACGATATGCGGATTGGCAATCGCTGCAGCGGATTTCGCCTCACGACGGAACCGTTCGACGAACTGGTCGCGATGCGGGCCCTGCGCCAGCTGCGTATGCATGATTTTGATGGCGACGATTCGCTCCAGGCGTTCGTCCATGGCCTGATACACCGTGGCCATGCCACCGTCCGCGATCTTTCGGATGATGCGGTACCGGTTTTCGATAGTCAGCCCTTCGGGGGCGTTTGCGGCTTCACTCATAGTTACGCGTACGATTCCTTAGCGGGTTCTCGCAAATCATTCTGTCTGTTCTGTACCAAGTCTACAAGTCATGCTGCCTAGCGGGCCGCAATACGATCGAGAAAGAGAAACGTATCCGGCATCATCCCAGTACCGTTTTCGGAATGAAATGTCTGCAGGCTTCGATCAGAGCGTCCTGCGCGGCGCCTTCGCTCATCGATGCGATGCGTTGCACCGTCGACCCCCATAAGGCTCCGATGCGCTCATATGAACGCGCGACGGCACCGGTTTCCTTGAACAATGCGATGGCACGACTTACTTGATCGTCGCTGCGTTCGTTTTGCTCCCACATATGAAGAAGCTCTGCACGCTGCGATTCATTGGCCGCTTGCAGCGCGTCGGCAAGCAGCACGGTACGCTTGCCTTCGCGAATATCACCTCCCACCGGCTTGCCGGTGGCATTGCTGGTGCCGACCACATCGAGCAGGTCGTCGGCCAGCTGGAAGGCGAGCCCGAGCGGTTTTCCGATCGCCACTGCTTCATCGCGCGCCTGCTGTGGCGCGGTTCCGGCGGCCAGCAATCCGAATTCGATTGGTGCGATGGTGGTGTAGCTGGCTGTTTTCCAACGGAAAACGTTCAACGAGGACTCCGCTAGTTCTTGAGGGTCGTCCATGGAAGACATTTCCACCGCCAAATCAAGCACCTGACCGATTTCGACTTCGCGATGCATCGTCAGAAACGCCTTGTTCAATGCGGCCGGTTGCGCCAATGCGGATGCCGCTTGCTGCGCGATTTCGACGCTGGCCGTGGCGAGCATGTCGCCGAGCATAATGCCCAAGCCGTTGCCGATCGCGGCGTTGTGCATTTTTCCCGACAATGCGCGGTGGGCGGAGGCGCGGCCTCGTCTGAGCGGGGAATCATCGATGATGTCATCGTGAACCAGCGCCGCCGTTTGAAATACCTCGATTCCGCAAACGAAATCCAGCATGGCGTCACGCTGCTCGCGTGCGCCTTCTCCGATGAATATATCGAATACGTCAAGGGCGAGTCGCGCGCGCAGTCGTTTGCCGCCTTCACCCGATGTGACCGCCTGGGACGCGACGTCGTCGGCGATGCGTGCGCATACGGCGTCGCTCGGACGTTCGTCAAGCGTCATGAAATCGGCGACGAGCTCACGAATTCGTGTTTCGATGCGTGCAAGATCGTTCGAACTGGTCATACAACACAGTTATCCACAGCCTTACGACAAGAGGAAACGTAATGGTTGCAATGCTTTTGGAGTAAGACACGCCCGAAAAATTCCAAAAGTGCGTCTCTTCGACCACAGGGGGGCGAAAGGCGGCGGCTGTTTGGCTCCGGTAGGGCATAGTGGAGGGAACGTGGGTGGGTCGGTAGAAATGTCAAGGAGGACATGATGAATAACGCAGGAACGACGCGACATCAATGGGATATGCCATTGGATGATGATGAATCCCGGTTCGTGCGGCTCGAGGAAGACGAAATGGACAAGTTGCTCGACTGTTTTCGCAAGATATGCCATGAAGAAGGGGCGAGACAAGTATGCGCTCAGTGGGTTGGGTCGCCGTTGACTGACTGGTTGGCCGGCTTGGATCTTGGCGCTGACGGGGGTGAATACACATTGGATTGTCTTGTCGTCGCCAGGTTGGCCGTCGGCATAAACGAAGTGTACGCCATTCGTGATGCGCTGATCATGTCTATGATCGTCAGGCCGGACCGTTGCCCGAAATCGTTGATTATGGATTTTGTGACGCGTCCGCATATGCCGAAGGTCGTCGGCCGTATGGATGAATTGTTGAATGAGGCGTTCGATGAAGGTGTTGACGACAAGGCCGAGCGCAGATGCAGGGCCGGGATTTCGATGCTTAAGGCGATGATTCGTGCGGTGCCGGAGCGTTTCCAAGTGCATCCGTTGGCGATGGTGGCATATGGCTTATGGTGGATGGGGGATGATCAGGCGGCGATATACGCGTTGCAGGCTTTGGCTCTTGATGAGGATTGTTCTTTGGCTGCCATTGTGCTGGGAGCCATTGACCGGGGCGTCAGCCCGTCGCGATGCGGTGAATCGAGAAGAGACAGCGGTTGACGTTTCTTGGGGCGATGTTGACGCCTGTGGCGGTATCTGGGAATAATCGTCCTTGGAGGATGGTTAACTCCTATAGTTAACGATTTGCCCTTGCCAGAAGTGTGCTTATATGCTATAAGCTTCCGGCAGGTTCATTCAGGAGGAGTAAGTTTGGCCACCAAGAAAACCACGGCAGCGATGGAACAGACTGATACCGAAAAGACGACCTCCGCCAAGAAGCCTTCCACTCGCAAAACCGCAGCAAAGAAGACGTCCAAGCCGGCGTCCCGTAAGGCCGTAGAAAATAAGGATATCGTCGATCAGGAGGATTCCCTCGACGACGCCGGCCTGCTTGACGATGATGACGAGCAGGTCGATGAAGCCGACCTTGATGATTTCGACGCTGATCTTGACGACGTCGACGGCGTGGGCGATTCCGATTTGGATGATGACGACACGGATGCCATGGATTCCGAGCCTGAGGAAGACGACGAGGAAGACAAGCCCAAGGAACCTGAAGCTCCGAAGGAAAAGGGCGCTTTCGTCGTGCGAGACGATGACGACGACGACAATCTGACCCCGTCGGGCAATCCGAAGCGTCGCGTTATCGCCGCCGGCGCCACCGCCGATCCGGTCAAGGACTACCTCAAGCAGATCGGCCGTGTCAGCCTGCTGAACGCCGAACAGGAAGTGGACCTGTCCGAGCGAATCGAAGCCGGCCTGTACGCGCAGCATTTGCTAGACACCGAAGGTGATCAGCTGGACTTCAAGCGTCGGCGTGAACTGAAGTGGGCTGCGTCCGATGGCAAGAAGGCCAAGGACCACCTGCTGGAAGCGAATCTTCGTCTTGTGGTGTCCCTTGCCAAGCGCTATACGGGCCGCGGCATGCTGTTCCTTGATCTGATTCAGGAAGGCAACCTTGGTCTGATTCGTGCGGTTGAAAAGTTCGACTGGAAGAAGGGCTTCAAGTTCTCCACGTATGCGACGTGGTGGATTCGTCAGGCCATCACCCGCGCCATGGCGGATCAGGCCCGCACCATTCGCGTGCCTGTGCACATGGTTGAAGTGATCAACAAGCTTTCCCGCGTGCAGCGTCAGATGCTGCAGGATCTGGGCCGTGAACCCACGCCGGACGAGCTGGCCCGCGAGCTGGACATGCCGGTTGAGAAGGTACAGGAAGTGCAGAAGTACGGCCGTGAGCCGATTTCCCTGCACACGCCGCTGGGTGAGGATGGCGATTCCGAGTTCGGCGATCTGATCGAAGACACCGATGCCATCGCTCCGTCTGACGCTGTTGCCTTCTCCTTGCTGCAGGAACAGTTCAGGCAGGTTCTTGAAACGCTGTCCCCACGTGAGGCCGGCGTTATCAAGATGCGTTACGGCCTTGAAGATGGTCAGCCCAAGACCTTGGACGATATTGGTCGTGTGTACGGCGTGACGCGTGAACGCATCCGTCAGATCGAATCGAAGACCATGTCGAAGCTACGCCACCCGTCTCGTTCGCAGACGTTGCGCGACTTCCTTGACCAGTGAGGATTATGGCAGGCAAAGAGAACTACGGCGCGGATAGTCTTACTGTTCTTGAGGGCTTGGACGCGGTTCGTAAACGTCCAGGCATGTATATCGGCACCACCGATAGCCAAGGTTTGATGCATTGCCTGTGGGAGATCATCGACAATTCCGTCGATGAGGCTCTCGCAGGCGTGTGCAACCATATCATCGTGACCTTGCACGATGACGGTTCGGTTGAAGTGGCTGATAACGGTCGAGGCATTCCGGTGGATATCGAGCCAAAGACCAAACTCACTGGTGTCGAAGTCGTACTGACCAAGTTGCATGCCGGAGCAAAGTTCGGCAATTCCTCATACAATGCGGCCGGCGGTCTGCATGGTGTGGGCTCATCCGTCGTGAATGCTTTGAGTGCACGACTGGATATCGAGGTCGATCGTGACGGCAAAACGCATCATATGGCGTTCCATCAGGGGCATCCGGGAGTGTATTCCGATGCCGACCCCGCGCATCCTTCACCGGATTCCCCGTTCAAACGCACACGTAAGAACCGTCCGACCGAACTTGAAATCATCGGCAAGGTTTCTCCGAAAACCACGGGTACGCGTATCCGGTATTGGGCCGATCCGGAAATTTTCAACGATACCGCGCGCTTCAGCTATGAACAGCTGATCGATCGTGTGCGTCAGACCAGCTTCCTGGTACCGGGCCTGCGCATTACCGTCATTGATGAAAACGTGCCGGAAACCGGCGACGAATCAATCGACGAAGTGTTGGAAACCGACGAACCGGCACAGGCCGCAAATGTTGAGGCGACCGCGGAATCTGTGGAAGCCACATCCGAGGAGACCCCCGCGGAAGAACCGCACGTGGTCGCCGAACCAATCGTCGAAGAAACCGATGTCGACGTCCGCGAACGATTCGACCATGCCCGCGTCGTGGAATTCCTGCATACCGGCGGCGTCAAGGATTTCGTCGACTTCCTGTCCAGGGGCGAAGCCGTATCCGACATCTGGCGTATCACCGGCGAAGACACCTACAACGAGGAGACGCAGGCCGTCGACGAAAACGGCGAACTGCATGCCGTGAACGTGACGCGCAACTGCAATGTCGACATCGCCATGCGATGGGTCAACGGCTACGACACCACCATCCGCAGCTTCGTCAACGTCGTGGAAACTCCCGGCGGCGGCATGCACGTGGACGGCTACCTGCTGAGCCTGACCAAGCAGGTGCGCAAAGCGGTCGAAGACAATGCGCGCAAACTGAAAGTCAATCTCAAAGACTCGAATATGCGCGTCGAACGCGACGACATCATGGCCGGCTTGGTGGCCGTCGTCACCGTGCGCATCGCGGAACCGCAATTCCAAGGCCAGACCAAGGACGTGCTCGGCACCGCACAGGTCAAGCCGATCGTCACCCGGATGACGGACCGCCAGTTCGGCGAGATGATCTCCGGATCGAAGCGAGGCTACAAGGAGCAGTCCGGCCGTGTGCTCGAGAAGATCGTCGGCGAAATGCACGCCCGCATCCAGGCGCGCAAAACCAAGGAGGTCACGCGTCGTAAGAACGCGTTGGAATCCGCGTCGATGCCGCCGAAGCTGTCCGACTGCCAGCCAGGCAATGACGATGTGGCCGAACTGTTCATCGTCGAAGGTGATTCGGCATTGGGCACCGCCAAAGCCGCACGCAATTCCGGTTTCCAAGCGTTACTGCCGATCCGAGGCAAGATCTTGAACGTGCAGAAGGCATCGCTGAGCCAGATGCTGTCCAATAAGGAATGTGCGGCCATCATTCAGGTGGTCGGAGCAGGGTCGGGCGCGAGCTTCGATATCGAGCAGGCCCGTTACAACAAGGTCATCATGATGACCGATGCCGACGTGGACGGCGCGCACATCCGCATTCTGCTGCTGACCCTGTTCTACCGATACATGCGTCCGCTGATCGAAGAAGGCCACGTGTATGCGGCTGTACCGCCGCTGCATCGCATCGCATTGACGGGCTCGCATAAGGGCGAATACATCTACACGTATTCGGATGACGAATTGGTCGCAAAATTGGCCGAATTGGACCGCAAGAACATTGGCTACAACGATGATATCCAGCGATACAAGGGTCTGGGTGAAATGGATGCCGACCAGTTGGCCGACACCACAATGGACCCACGTACACGCATGCTGCGTCGCATCCGCATGGAGGACGCCGAAGAGGCGAGTCGCATCTTCAGCTTGCTGATGGGTGATGACGTGCCGCCGCGTAAGCAGTTCATCGTTGATAACGCCGACGATTTCGACCGTTCGAAGATCGACACCTGATTGGCCGGCGTGTCTAAACCATCGGCCGATAGGTAGCCGGCGCTTAAATAGTTGCGGAAAGTAAGAAAAACCTGAAAGGTGCTGTTCATGGTTAACGTATTGCTTGCCGTGATTTATTTGGCTTTTATCGGCCTTGGACTGCCTGACGCCATGCTGGGCGCGGCATGGCCGTCGATGAGTGGGGATCTCAATGCCAACGTCTCATGGGCGGGCGGCATTTCGATGACGATTTCCGCAGGAACCATTATTTCGGCGCTGCTGAGCGATCGTATGACATTGCGTTTCGGAACAGGGCGAGTGACGGCTACGTCAGTTGGTCTGACCGCGGCCGGTCTAATCGGTTTTTCGCTGGCGCCGAATTATTGGATGCTGTTGCTGATTGCTCTTCCGTACGGTTTAGGAGCAGGCGGTGTGGACGCAGCGCTGAACAATTATGTTGCGATCCACTACGAGAGCCGCCATATGAGCTGGCTGCACTGCATGTGGGGCGTCGGCACGTTGATCGGCCCGTATGTGATGAGCTATGCGTTGTCCAGCGGGCAGGGATGGCCGTGGGGATACCGCTATATCGGCATGCTGCAGATTGTGCTGACCGTCGTGCTGGTGTTCACGCTGCCGCTATGGAAGACTCGCAATGCAAGCAATGCGGTGGCATCCGATGCCGCATCCGGAGGGGCACTTGATGCGGCGCAGTCGTCCGGCGCCGCTGCTGCTACCGAGCCGCGAAAACCGCTGGGATTGAAGGGCGTGCTCGCCATTCGCGGTGCAAAGGAAATCCTGCTGATGTTCCTGTGCTATTGCGCCATCGAACAGACCGCGATGCTGTGGGGCAGTAGCTTTATGGTGCTTGGTCGCGGCATCGACGAAGTCACTGCAGCGCGTTGGGCCAGCCTGTTCTGTATCGGCATCACCGTAGGGCGCGCCCTGAGCGGCTTTTTGACGATACGTTTTGACGATCCGACGATGATTCGCATCGGTCAGACGACGTTGCTGATCGGCTTGCTGCTGATGATTCTTCCATTGTCGAATGATTTTGGCGTGTTGATCGGTTTGGTGGTTATCGGATTGGGTTGCGCTCCAATCTATCCGTGTGTGATTCATTCGACCCCTGCATATTTCGGCGAGGAGAACTCGCAGGCGATTGTTGGCGTACAGATGGCCTTCGCCTATGTCGGCTCTATGCTGATGCCTCCGGTGTTCGGTCTGATTGCGCAGCACATCAGCATCGCTCTCTTCCCGCTGTTCCTGTTTGCGTTCCTTGTGCTGATGGTGGCGATGCACGAGATGCTGCGCCGCAAGCGCGCAATGGCATGAGTCATGCGATGGCATAACGTTACTTCTGACGTGCGTTCTTTGTGATGCATTCTGTTGGCAAGTGTGACCGTTTTCAAGCCTGAAAACGGTCACACTTGCCGATATCTGTGGTTTTCCTCTGCGGATGTGGCCGCGGTGGGCTGTTTCGGATATGGGTTTGGGCATGGTCGTGTGTTCGATGTTTTGCGAGGTCGTGCCCACGTGGAATAATCGAACATATGTACGAATGTTTGAATTTGTTTTCGAAGCCTACTCGGGAATGGTTCAATCATGCGTTCGGCCGTCCTACCGAGGCACAGAGTCTGGCGTGGCCGGCCATCCGTAACGGAGGGAACGTACTGGTGGTCGCCCCCACCGGCTCGGGCAAAACGCTTGCGGCATTCCTTTCAGCAATCGATAGGCTGATGGGAGAGCGGACCGGTCGTTCCCTTTCCGCGGGCGAACAGACGGGGAAGGCCCGTCACACGCCCGGAGTGCGGATTCTCTACATTTCCCCTCTGAAGGCGTTAGGCGTTGATGTCGCCAAAAATCTGAACAAACCATTGGAAGGCATCGCCGGCCAATGCGAAACGCTTGGATTGACGCCGCCGAATATTCGCGTTGCCATACGTAGCGGAGACACCACCGCACAGGAGCGGCGGTCCATCGTCTCCCATCCGCCGGATATTCTGGTCACGACGCCGGAATCGCTGTATCTGATGCTTACTTCGCAGGCCAGACGCATATTATCCACGGTGGAAACAGTTATCGTCGATGAAATCCATGCGATGGCGGGCGGAAAACGCGGCGCGCATCTGGCGATAAGCCTCGAACGTCTGGAATCCCTCGCGAAACATCCCATACAACGCATCGGCCTGTCCGCCACGGTACGTCCAGCGTCGGAAGCGGCGCGTTTCCTGGCCGGCGACCGCCCTGTTTCCATTATCGATTCCGGAACCCATCCGGCGATGAGCATTACTATCGTCGAACCGGTGAAGCATATGCGCGACCTGCAATCGGCAAACGTGAAACGGCGCAGCGGAGGAGCTGATGGCATACGCTCCGACATGCCGCATATCACCGGAGTCACACCGGCAATGCAACGTGCCGCACAACGCCGTCAGGCTTCGCATGAGGATTCCGCCGCCATAACAGGTGCGGCGGCGGACGGCATGTCCGGTTCATCATGGCGGCAGGTGGAACACGATATTCTCAATCAGATTCTGCGGCATCGCACCACACTGGTTTTCGTCGATTCGCGTGGCCTTGCCGAAAAACTGACGGCCAAACTCAACGATTTGTATGAGCGGCAGTATGGTGACGGCACATATGAATCGCAGGAAAGCCTCCCGCAGCATTACGAGTCCGCGTCCGGTCCTACGACATCACACGTCCATTCGCATAATCGGGACACTGCCATTGCCATGGCTCATCATGGCTCCGTATCCAAAGACCGCCGCAAATACATTGAAGACGCGTTAAAACAGGGGCGCTTGCGTTGCGTGGTGGCCACAAGCAGTCTTGAACTGGGCATTGATATGGGATCGGTCGACTTGGTCATACAAGTGGCGCCGCCATTATCGGTCTCATCCGGATTGCAGCGTGTGGGCCGCGCCGATCATCATGTCGGAGGAACCTCCCATGCACTGTTCTATCCGCTGACGCGATGTGACATCATCGGGGCCGCAGCCAGTGTCGAAGGTATGTACGCAGGCATGATAGAGCCGCTTCATATTCCCTCCTGCCCCTTGGATGTATTGGCACAGCAGACTGTGGCTGCGGCCGCAATGGGCGATCTTGAAACAGACGCATGGTATGGGCTTGTTCGCAGGTCTGCTCCGTTCAGCAATCTCGATCGCGGCATATTCGATCGTGTCATCGACATGCTGACAGGTCTGTATAACGATGAGGAATTCTCCGCGTTCAAACCTCCGCTGATGCGCAATGAGACGGGTGGTGTTATTTCCGCTCGTCCCGGTGCGCAACGACTTGCCGTTACCAGCGGAGGCACCATACCGGACAGAGGCTTGTACACAGTGGTGTTGCCAGAAGCCGATGCCGGTTCCGGTCCACGCCGGGTCGGCGAATTGGATGAGGAGATGGTGTATGAATCCCGCGTGGGCGATGTCATCACTTTAGGCACATCCACATGGCAAATTCAGCAAATCACCCGCGACCGCGTTATCGTGGTTCCCGCTCCTGGCCGCAGTGCGCGGCTGCCGTTTTGGCATGGTGAAAGCAGCGGACGAGATTATGGATTCGGATGTTTGATGGGGCGCTTCGTTCGCGAAGTCGCCTCAGGCCTGGAAGGCAAACAATTCGATAAGAACACGCTCAAGCGTCTGACGGATGATGGATTGGACGCCAACGCCATCGATAATTTGAGCGCATTGCTTGGCGAACAGAGGGCTTCCACAGGCGAGATTCCTGACGACCGGCATATCGTTATCGAACGATGCCCAGACGAGGAAGGCGACTGGCGCATCATCATCCATACGCCATTTGGCCGCCGCGTGCACGAACCATGGGCCATGGCCATCAATACGAAACTCCAACAACGCTATGGATTCGACGGGCAGGTGTTCGCCGCCGACAGCGGCATCGTCATGCGATTGCCCGAAGGGGAATCCGACATCGCATTGCAAGGCATGGTGCTGTTCGAACCTGATGAACTGCGTCGCATCATCGAAGAACAAGTCGGCCAGACCGTATTGTTTGCCGCCCGATTCCGTGAAGTCGCGGCGCGATCATTGTTCCTGCCGCGAATGAATCCGGGCAAACGTGTGCCGTTATGGCAGCAGCGCCTACGTGCCGCACAACTGCTGTCCGCTGCCCGCACCAAGCGTGATTTTCCTTTGATTTTGGAAACGACTCGGGAATGCCTGCAAGACGTATATGATCTGCCGGCGTTGAACGAAATCATGCAGTCTCTGGCGGCAGGAACCATCCGTCTGACCGAACGAACCACGCAAATACCCTCGCCGTTCGCGGAATCACTGCTCTTTGCATACGTGGGGGAGATGATTTACCAATACGACGTGCCCCAAGCGGAACGCAATGCGCACATGCTGTCCGTCGACCCACAGGTATTGGAAAAACTCCTCGGCGTCACCGACCTGTCGAGGATACTGGATCCGAAAGTCATCGAGGAGGTCAGTAAGGAGGTCGGTGAACAGAAATTCTGGAACGAACTCGCCGTGGACGATATCCCCGGCCGCATCTCCCGATATGCGAAAACGCATGGCCCTTTCACCGCCGACCAGATGATCGCCGACCTTGGCGTCGATGCGGTGCAGGCGGTGCATGTGCTGGATGATATGAAAAAGCACGGAACATTGCTGTACGGCTTTTTCCTAGCACCACGAAACGATTCGCATTCAGTCGATATCAACGGCCAATGGCTGCACGGCGACGTATTCCGACGCATCCGGTCGCGCTCGCTTGCCGCAATACGCAAAGCCATCAAGCCCGTGAGCATGCGTGAATATCAGAAATATCTGATACGAAAACAGGGCATAGGCCCCACCGGTGGAGAATCCTATGACGGTTCGCAAGGCGTGATGCGCGTTATAGAACAGCTTGAAGGCGTGTATCTTCCTGCTTCAGTGTGGGAACAGTCCGTATTTCCCGCGCGCGTGCGCGATTACAGCCCGATGATGATGGACGAATTGCTTTCGTCTGGAGACGTGATTTGGGTAGGGGAAAAGGAAGACGGGAAAACTGCGGCCAGCGGCAAAATCACTTTCCACCCGGCCGATTCCATACTGGTTAACAGTGCGGGAAACGTGCATTCGGAAGCAAAGGAATCGCCTTTGGATTTGGAATCCGATACGATGCAGGCGGCGCAGACGGAAGTTCCAGCGGTATCCGTGCCGGACGCCATTATGGCAGTTCTTGCGCAGGGCGGCGCATTCCCGGCATGGCAATTATCGGACTTGACATGCAAATACCTCACCGGCCATGCCGAGCCGGAAATTGATCAAGCGACAGGGGAGATCCTGTACGCGGACTGGTCGGAAAGTCAATTCGAGCAAAGTCTATGGAGCTTGGTCTGGCAAGGCAAAGTGACCAACAGCTCACTCGCCGCAGTACGAGCTATGGAACATCCTGTGAAACTGGTTCGCAGCTCCTCTCGCACAGTACGCCCCTTATCGAGGCGTCGTGCGCAAATCCGTAAACCGGCATCCGCCACAATGAGCGGACTATGGTCGGCGATATCAGCGAATTTTGAACCGGAAACGGACACGTCTTCAACTTCCCAAGCCATGGCGTATGTCGAAGCATTATTGGACCGATATGGCATCATCGCACCGCAACTGGTCGACCCTCATGTCGTTCCGGGCGGATTCTCATCCATGTACCCGGTGCTGGTCGGTATGGAGGAACGCGGCACACTCGTTCGTGGCATGTTCGTCGAAGGCCTGTCCGCAATGCAATTCGCATACCGTGAAACAGTGGACGCGCTTCGTGATGATACGGAACAGTGCGGCGCATCCGCAGTCATGTTGGATTCCATCGATCCGGCGAATCTTACCGGTCTGACGATCGACTGGCCTGATTGCAACTTGGACTCGGGCAAACCAATGCGCAAAGCCGGCAATGTCGTCGTGTTGGTGGAGGGCAGGCCAGTGCTTTATGCAGCCCCTCGTTCCCGCAGAATCACGGCATTCAGCGATAACGAAGTGACACTAGGGGCGGCTTGCAGGGAGCTGGCGTATGCCCTGTCCCGCCAATATCAGGGCAAGAGCATTACATTCGCCCATATGAACGGCGCATCTCTGACCCAACGCAGCATGTATACGCGCATCCTGCATGCGGCGGGATTCACTCCATGCCCGCAAGGTATGAAACTCTACTAAGAAACATATTGGCGGGCGTCCACCTCGGCGCCCGCCAATACGATTCGCATATGGGTCAGCCCGCGAACGCGACGGCCGCGTCCAATTCCGTTCCCGACCCATCACGGCGCATATCCGGCTGCGGAAGGGCGACAGGGTGACCGGATTCGGTAGCCGCATTGATGGGGTAAGGACCGACATAGGCGAAAATCAGCGTATTCTGCCCCTTAAGGAAACGTTGCGAACGCACACCGCCCGTTGCGCGCCCCTTGGTCGGGTACGCATCCAGCGGCGTGATCTTAGCCGAACCATTATCGGTTCCCGGAAGCGCCTCACTGTCGCCTGCAACCGTCAAAACCGCAGCGCCGGAAGCGGCAGTCGCGTCCCCGTCGGCGGAATCATCGGCATTGCCATCGGTCCAAGCCACATTGGCGGCGGGAACAACGCCGAAAGCAATCGCCTTGCAGCCATCCGCCAGACGAATACCAGCCATGCCGCCCGCGGTACGTCCTTGCGGACGAACGTTGCCGGCTTCGAACGTCAACAATGAGGAATCCGAAGAAATGAACACCAGCCGATCCTCGTCAAGGGCAGGAGCGGCAGCGATCACCGCATCATCATCCTTCAGATCAATAACACTCCACGAATCCATCGTGGTCGGCGACTCGCGATTCCAACGCTTTACCACACCATTACGTGTACCAATCGCCAATGGAGCGGCCAACAACGCGTCATCCGACGCATCAATCGAATCGGCATCAGCGGAATCAACGTTCGAAGACGGCATCGGAATCGCGGCAATCACACGCTCTCCAGGAATCGGATCGGTATTCTGCGTCAATCCCAGTAATTCCGTCGCATCGATGCCGCCGGAAACACTCAAGCCATTGTCCGACAGCGCAATCGACGGCAGTTCCACCGCATGCGCTAACACCAGACGGCCGGCCGACGTGATCAGCGCGTATGACGAACGCGTTGTCGTGCGGAATATCGACGTAATCTGATCGTCCTGATGACGCTGGTCGCCAACGCGGCGTGCACGCCGCACATCCAAGGCGGCGGGCGATGTGCGGGCTATCAAACCGGTGGCGCTCAGCATAATGACGCACGGCTCATCATCGATTTGCAGCGCGGCGGCGGCAGCCTCATCCTCACCGGCCTTGCGTGCGGCTGCAGCCGCGGCGACATCGGCGGCGGCGGAAGACACTGTAGCGGCGGAACGGGCTGCCGCCAAAGCGGTATCGGAAGCGGCGTCATCACCGTGGGCCAACACTGGCATCAGAGATCCGTCCGGCCCCTGATCCAACAGCACCGTGCGACGCGGCGTGCCGTAAGCGGCGACCGCCTTGTCCATTTCTGTGACCACAACCTGATCCAGCACGGCGTCCGAGGCGAGGATATGATTCAGCTCTTCGATACGACGCTTCAAATCATCACGTTCCGCCTCCAATTCAATGCGGCTCATACGTGTCAGACGGCGCAGACGCAAATCAAGAATGTACTGCGCCTGAATCTCATCCAAATCAAACACGGCCATCAAACGGCTTTTCGCGGCATCCGCATCATCCGATGAACGAATCACCTGAATCACTTCGTCGATATCGACCATGGCCAACAGCAGGCCCTCAACCAAATGCAGACGCTCCAACGCCTTCTTACGGCGGAATTCGCTGCGACGACGCACCACCACACGACGATGGTCAATCCAAACCTGCAGCATTTCGCGCAAACCCATCGTATGCGGGCGGCCATCGACCAAGGCGACATTGTTGATCGTGAAATTATCCTGCAACGGCGTGTGCTTGAACAGCTGCGCCAACACGGCGTTCGGATCGAAACCGGTTTTGATCTCAATGACGATACGTGTGCCATTATGACGATCGGTCAGATCGATGGCGCCGGAAATGCCTTCCAGCTTACGGCTTTTCACGCCTTCGGAAATGCGTTCCAGCACGCGCTCCGGGCCAACCATATACGGCAATTCGGTGACGACGATCGCCTTCTTGCGTGCGGTGACGTTTTCGATATGCGTAACCGAACGCGTCGTCAGCGTGCCTCGACCCGCCGCATAGGCGTCACGAATACCGTCGCGGCCTACGATAACGCCGCCGCTAGGCCAATCCGGGCCCGGAACATACTGCATCAGCTCTTCCAAAGAAGAATCAGGATGCTTCATCAAATGCTTGGCCGCAGCCACCACTTCACCCAGATTATGCGTGGCCATATTCGTCGCCATGCCGACGGCGATGCCGGCGGCGCCATTGACCAGCAGATTCGGAATCGCCGCAGGCAACACGGTCGGCTCCGACAGCTTATTGTCATAATTCGGCGTGAAATCAACCGTATCTTCAGTGATGTCGGCATTCATACCCAGCGCCGCAGGGGCGAGACGGGCTTCTGTATAACGAGAAGCAGCCGGACCATCATCAAGGGAACCGAAATTGCCGTGGCCATCGACCAAGGGCAGGCGCATCGCAAATGGCTGGGCCAAACGCACCATGGCCTCATAAATCGCAGAATCACCATGCGGATGCAGCTTGCCCATGACTTCGCCCACGACACGGGCCGACTTCATATACGGGCGATCCGGCGTCAGATTCATCTGACCCATCTGATAGACGATGCGACGCTGCACAGGCTTCAAGCCATCACGGGCGTCCGGCAACGCGCGCGCGTAAATCACGGAATACGCGTATTCGAGGAATGATTTACTCATTTCCTCGTTCAACGGCGTATCGATGATGTTCTCTTTGACCGTACGCGGGTCGAAGGCCGGCTGTACCGGTTTACGATGCGATGCCATATGGGTCTCCCTCAACGCGCGTCGCGTCCTGTCCGCAAAACCGCGCATGTTCGTAACTCCAACCGCACCATATTACCCGACGACCCTACCCAAGGGTTTTGCCCGATAATTCGTCGGGGAACGCGCGTACGACATATGCATGAGACGCCATTCGTTGCCCTCCAGTGATTGAATGGACAGCATGAGTATCGAAGTGCCGCCAATGAATGAACTGTTGCAATTCGCGTCTGACGGAAAATATGGAGACGACATACCCGCAGCGCAAGGCGGCGGCAACGCGGGAGACACCACCATACAGCGTGGCGGCGCCCTGCACCTTTCGTCCATCCTGCCAGCGGTATCCGCAAGTTTGGGCTCACCCGTCGAAACGGCGATCCATCATGATCCTCGCGCATTGCAGCACGCATTGGGGCTGCCTCAAGCGCGTTCGGCAATCGTCGTGTTGGTGGACGGCATGGGATATTGGAACCTCAATATGCGACTCGGGCATGCACCATATCTGCGTTCGCTGATGAACGATTCGGTCAACCAGCGTCCCATCGCAACATGCTCGCCCAGCACCACGGTCGCCGCCATGGGCACCTTCGGCACAGGCACCTGCCCGGGCTTGACCGGCATGGCAGGATATACGCAGCGCAATCCGCAAACAGGCGCATTAAGCCAGTTGATTCAATTCCGTGATGCGATGGATCCGCATGAACTGCAACAACAGCCGACGGTATTCGAAACATTGCATGCGTGCGGCATGCGCATCACCAGCTCCGGCCTGCCGAAATTCGCGCATTCGCCGCTCACCGAGGCGGCCTTGCGCGGATCCGACTACCATGGGCACACGCAGCCGAAAGACCGCATCGCGGCAGCCTGCAAAGCCGCCTCTGCAGACGGCCTCACGTACGTGTACCTACGTGACCTGGACAAAGTCGGCCACGCCTATGGTTGGGATTCCGACCAGTGGATCGGCACATTCGAGCGTCTCGATGGACAGCTCGCCATGCTGCGGCGCAACGCGCCCAAAGGCACGCTTATCGTCATTACGGCAGACCATGGCATGATCAGCGCCGACCCGGAGCAGCGCATTGACATCGCACTCGATCCTCGCCTGACCGAAGGCGTCGCAATGGTCGGAGGTGAGCCGCGCTCGCTGATGCTGTATGCGCAGCCTGATGCGAATGTCGATGACATTGTGTGCCGCTGGCGTTCTGTTTTGGAAGACCGCGCACTGGTGCGCACACGTGACGAGGTATTCGCGCAAGGTGTGCTGGGCCCTGTGCGCGATGATGTGATTCCGATGATCGGCGACATCATCGTTTCGGCGGCGCAGTCGGTGACGCTGGTGGACAGCCGCATCCAAAAGGATCAGGCGACGAGGCTGCCCAGCGTGCACGGCTCATTAAGCCGCCTTGAAGCGGATATTCCTTGCCTGATGGATGTGGCCTAGCGCGTTTTATTCGCCGAACAGGATTTCATCCCAGCTGGGCACGACGGATCGGCCGCTGCGTCGCTTCGTCGTTTTGGTTGATGTCTTGTTCGTCGTGTTTGCGGTTCCCGGCATGCTCGGCGTGTCTTGCACGCTGTGAGCGTCCTGCGCATTCGAAGTGTTCGTTGCGGCGTCGGATTGGGAGGATTCGGCGTGTGCTTTTCCCGCCATATTGGCGGTCCCTGCGGCCGCTGCACCGCTTTGATTTGCGCCGGACACGGCGGCTGCCTCATTTGCGGCCTGCATGGCATTCGACGGAGCGGCAGTCGTCACGTTACCGGAAGAGGCATTGCGATTGGTATGAGACGATTGCGCAGCGGTTTCCTTCATCGCGGAGCGTGCGTGCAGGTCGGCGCGTACCGCCGGCATGGATGGCGCCGGCGTGGTCCATGCGGAAACGGTTTGTTCGATGCGGGCCGATCGTGCGGAATCACCGGGGAGGGACGTGGTGACCAAAAAATCGTCATCGTCGGCATTGCTGCGAAAATCAGCTGAATCATTGCGATTCACCGCTTGGCCGATAAGCTTTTTGGCAAGCGAATTCAGGCAGGTCACCGAATTGTCGTGCATGTTCCATGTCCATTCGGCGCGCGCCCGGCGTTCGGAGACGGTGAAGGAGGCAATGATCTTCCATGGTTCAAGCCCGCGACGTGTGGCGTGCCATACCACGTCTTCCGGGCGAATGCGCGCGGCCGCGAAAGTACGTTCGATAAGCTCCGACAAGGTTCTGACGCGGCTTTCCTTAGGCGCCGGGACGGCGAGGAACTGTTCGATGGCGTATTGTTTCTCCGTTTCCACTGCGGCGGAGAAACGTCGGACCAAAGCTTCGCTGAGTCCATATCGTTGTGCGACCTGCTCGGGATTCGCGCCGGCGCGAATCAACGCCTGAATTTGGGAAATCGGTAAGGTCGGAGAGACATGCTGCCTTCCGGAGGACTCGGATTTCAATTGTTTCGCCTCAAGAATCGCGTGTTCCAGCGTGTCGTCTACCTGCACTCGAAATCGGGCGTCGCCGGCAAGGAAGATGAGTTCACCGTTCTTTTCGACATGGTCGAATCGGGCTTCCTTGAACGTATTGTCAGCCATAGGCGCACCACTTTCATCTCCTGGTGGGTATTACTTTTATTGTGCCCCACGTGTCGGATTTTACAGCTATTTCAAATCGTGTACCCTTAGCGGGTGAAAAGTCATGTATTCTATGGCGCATAAGGCCGCATTGACGGCCTTAGAAACGAGAAAGGACTTCACATGGCACAGGATTATGATTCCCCCCGTAATAAGGATGAGGACGAGGAGTCGCTGCAGGCTCTTGGCAAGAGCTCTCAGAACTCTTCCAACGACATGGATGATGATGAGAACGCCATCGCGGAAGACTATGAGCTGCCGGGCGCCGATCTGAGCAATGAAGACGCTTCGGTGACCGTCATTCCGATGCAGGGCGATGAATTCATCTGCTCCGAATGCTTCCTGGTCAAGCATCGCAGCCAGCTCGCCTACACGACCGAGGACGGTCAGCCGGTATGTGAGGAGTGTGCCGCCTGATGACGGTTGATGTGACGTACAACGAACCGGAAACCGTTGAGGTTCTTGTCAAATCCGTGAATCCGGATTTTCCGGCTGAACTGTTTTACGCTCATGCGGGCGATGCCGGCGCGGATTTAAGGACCACGCAAGAGGTGACGCTTAAGCCGTTCCAGAGGGCACTGGTGCCGACAGGCGTGGCGATCGCATTGCCGGCGGGGTACGTCGCGTTGGTGCATCCTCGTTCCGGCCTTGCGGTTAAGCAGGGCGTGACGGTGTTGAACGCGCCGGGAACCGTGGATGCCGGATATCGCGGTGAAATCAAGGTTCCGCTGATCAATCTTGATCCGGAGCATACGGTGACGTTCCATCCTGGCGACCGCATTGCGCAGATGGTGATTCAGCGTTACGCCGAGGCCCGGTTTATTCTGGCTGAGACGTTGCCTGGATCCGATCGTGCGGAGCGAGGCTTTGGCTCGACCGGTGTGAACAGCTGAACGGTCGGTGCAAAGTCTGCAGAACCGGTGAATGCGGAGCGCGGCGTTAATCGAAGGAAACTCGTGGACATGTGCGGCAATGATGCCGCGCATGACTAGGATTGGAAACGCAGTAAGTGAGGGAGGCGACGGTTATGGCCGAAACTGAAGAAGAGATTAATTCGGCTCACATGCTGGGATGTGAGATCAGCGCGAACCTGCTTGACCCCCTTGAGCCCATTATGCGCATGTGCGAATATCACCATCCTGGTGAAGACATGAGTATTCTGGATCGTGCCTACCGGCGTGCGGTCCGGCAACACAGCGCCCAACGTCGCAAATCCGGCGAACCGTACATCATCCATCCTTTGGCCGTTGCGCAGATTCTTGCCGATTTAGGCATGGGCCCCATCGTCGTGGCCGCAGGCCTGCTCCATGACACGGTTGAAGATACCGATTACACGTTGGATGAATGCCGTGCGGAATTCGGGGATACCGTCACCGGCTTGGTCGATGGTGTGACCAAGCTGAGCAAGATGGAATACGGCGATTCCGCCCAGGCCGAAACCATTCGCAAAATGGTTGTGGCGATGAGCCGTGACGTTCGCGTGCTGGTGGTCAAACTCGCCGATCGTGTGCATAATGCCCGCACATGGCGTTATGTGAAGCCATCGAGCGCGCAGAAGAAGGCACGCGAAACGCTGGATGTGTATGCGCCGTTGGCGAATCGTCTGGGCATGAACGCCATTAAGACCGAACTTGAAGAGTTGAGCTTCAAGGTTCTGTATCCGAAGATCTACAACGAAATCGTCGTGCTGGTGTCTCGCAGGGCGGGGCAGCGCGACGTGTACTTGAAGCAGATTCTCGCCGAACTCAATGAGGATTTGGACGAGCAGAACATCAAGGCGTATGTGACGGGTCGTCCGAAGGATTACTTCTCCATCTATCAGAAGATGATCGTCCGCGGCCATGAATTCTCGGATATTTACGATCTGGTTGGCGTGCGCGTTATCGTCGACACCATTCAGGACTGCTATGCGGCGTTGGGCGCCGTGCATGCGAGGTGGAGCCCGGTACCGGGCCGTTTCAAGGATTACATCGCCATGCCGAAGCTCAATATGTATCAGAGCCTGCACACCACGGTGGTCGGTCCCGGTGGCAAGCCGGTGGAAATTCAAATCCGCACTTGGGACATGCATCGTCGTGCCGAATTCGGCATCGCCGCGCATTGGAAGTATAAGGCCAACGGTCAGGCCGGCCGCGCGTTGAGCACGCCTGACAAGTCCGATCGCAAGCGTGGCGAGAATCAGGAGCTGACTGAAGCTGATAATCTCAAGTGGATTCAGCAATTGGCTGATTGGACGTCGGAAACCCCGGATTCGGACGAATTCCTCGGTTCCTTGAAAGAGGATCTTGGCTCGGCGGAAGTGTATGTGTTCACGCCGAAAGGCAAAATCGTCTCTTTGCCGGCCAAAGCCACGCCGGTCGATTTCGCCTACGCCGTACACACCGAGGTCGGTCATCGTACGATGGGCGCCCGCGTCAATGGCAGACTTGTGCCGCTCGACACCACGTTGGATAACGGCGACACAGTCGAGATTCTCACTTCGAAATCCGATAATGCCGGTCCGTCCCGCGATTGGCTGAGCTTCGCGAAAAGCCCGAAAGCCCGTAACAAGATTCGTCAATGGTTCACAAAGGAACGTCGCAGCGAATCCATTGAAGAAGGCCGCGATGAATTGACTCGTGCGATGCGCAAGCGCAATCTGCCGGTAACCGCGTTGCTGACGACTGAAGCGTTGATCGGCGTCGCTGACGAGCTGAACTGCCCGTCTGTGGACAATCTGTTTTCCTCAATCGGAGACGGTCAGATTTCGACGCAGAACGTTATCGCGCATCTGGTAAAGGATGCGGGCAGCGACGAGGTCAACGAGGCGGTTGAGCAGGAAGTTTTGCCGCTGCGTACGCCTGAACGTCCGAAGACCACCAATGCATTGGGCATTTCCGTCAAGGGAGTCGGCGACATCTGGGTGAAGCTGGCACGCTGCTGCATGCCGGTGCCGGGCGACGACATCATCGGTTTCATCACGCGCAATCAGGGCGTGTCCGTGCATCGTACCGACTGCCAGAACATGATCGATCTGCAGAAACGGCAGTCCGAACGTGTGGTCGACGTACAGTGGACCAGCACCAAGGGCCTGTTCATGGTTAAGATTCAGGTCGAAGCCTTGGATCGCCCGCATCTGCTGAGCGACGTGACCCGCGTGCTGTCCGATCACGGCGTGAATATCATCTCCGGTAATATCTCTACCGGTTCCGATCGTGTCGCCACCAGCCAGTTTAGTTTCGAAATGGCCGATCCGCAGCATTTGAACCGTCTTCTTGCCGCCGTGCGCAAGATCGACGGCGTCTTCGACGTCTATCGCATTACCGGCGCTAAGGATTCCGCCGAGCCACGTCTGCGCAAGATGTAAGGGTAAGGACGAATATATAGATATATAAAAACCGGCTCGTTCAATGCTTCTGATAGACGTTGAACGGGCCGGCTTTCTTGATTGTTCTGTGTGCCGGGACGTATTTGGCGTTTACAGCACTTCGACGGAGATGATGCCGGCCGGTTCCATCGGACGGTCAGAGCGGTCGGTCGGCAGCGCTTCCAGCTTGTCGACCACAGCCTTGGATTCATCATCGGCGACCTCGCCGAAAATCGTGTGATGGCCATTGAGCCATTCGGTCGGCACGGTGGTGATGAAGAACTGGGAGCCGTTGGTGCCGTGGATCTTGCCGTCGATACCGCGGCGCAGACCGGCGTTCGCCATGGCCA
Organism: Bifidobacterium sp. LH_512; assembly: GCF_056356435.1. NCBI lineage: Bacteria > Bacillati > Actinomycetota > Actinomycetes > Bifidobacteriales > Bifidobacteriaceae > Bifidobacterium > Bifidobacterium sp. LH_512. Next base: position 1,137,495 of record NZ_JBKEUE010000001.1, on the reverse strand, counting down.
GCAGATACGGACGGTCGAAGGTCAGGCCAGGAACGATTTCATCGTCGAAGTCATAGCCCGGGCCGCCGGTGCCGGTGCCCAGCGGGCAGCCGCCCTGGATCATGAAATCCTTGATGATGCGATGGAAGGTCAGGCCGTCGTAGAACGGTTCATGGGACGGCTGTCCGGTCATCGGATCGGTCCATTCCTTCTCGCCGGTGGCCAGACCCAGGAAGTTCTTCACGGTCACGGGAGCCTGCTCGTCGAACAGGTCGATCTTGATATCACCTTCAGAGGTGTGCATGATAACTGTTGTCATGTTTCGGATTTTCCCACATGTTCGGGACCAGGACGGCTATGTTATGCAAGAAAACATAAATATGCACTCCCTCGTATAAATGTATGCATAAATGTGTGTGTGCGTGTGCAGATGGCATGTACCAGTAGACAACATGTGTCGGCAAGGCACATAGGCAACGCGTGAATGGAGCCAGGAAAGGGAGTCCATGGAATATTTGGTGCTGATAGGCATCGTGATTGTCATTATCGGTTTCGTATTGAAGCTTGATTCAATCCTCATCATTTTCGCCGCGGCCATCGCAACCGCTTTGGTCGGTGGTCTCGGCGTGGACGGCTTCTTGGAAACATTGGGATCCTCATTCGTTTCCAATCGCAGCGTCGCACTGTTCATCATCATCGTGCTCGTAACGGGCACGCTGGAACGCAACGGTTTGAAACAGGCCGCAGCAACGCTGATCGGTAAGGTCAAAGGCGTCACTCCGGGTGTCATCATCGCATTGTATGGCGTGATGCGTCTGGTGTTCGCGGCATTCAACGTGGCCTTCGGCGGCGTCGCCGGTTTCGTGCGCCCCGTCGTCATCCCCATGGCAATCGGCGCCATTGAAGCGTGTGGCTATACGCCGAACGAGCAGCATGTCGAAGAAATCAAAGGCATGGCATCGGGCATGGAAAACGTGGCGAACTTCTTCGGCCAAGTCCTATTCGTCGGCACTGCAGGCGCGCTGCTGGTGCAATCCACTCTCTCCGGCCTTGGCTATGACGTGGACTTGCTGCGACTCGCCATCATTGAAATTCCGATGGCCCTGATCGCATTGGCCGTCACTGCAGTGTATTACATCATCAAAGACGCACGCCTGATCCGCCGCTATTACGGCGACGTCAAGCAACCGGCCACCGCGGTGGAAGGGGAGTGAACGCAATGCAGTTTTTCATGGATGCATCGGTTTCCCTCGGCGACAAAATGATGGAAGTCTTCTACATGTTCATGGGGTTCATGAGCGTGTATGCAGGCGTACGTAATCTACGCGACACCACGAATCCGCACCGTTACGGTACGTTCGTGTTCTGGGCGGCTTTGGGCGTCGTCATGGCGTTTGGTCGTTGGATTCCCGACGCTGCGGTCGGCGTGCTGGTTATCGTCATGGTGCTGCCGGCCATCATTCGTCGCGTCAGCAAGGGCACTTCTGCTGAGCCGTCGGCGGTGGAAGTCGAAACGAATGCCAAACGTATCGGTTTGAAGGTGTTTGCCCCGGCTTTGGCCATTGGCGTATTCGCGATTGTCGGCGCGGTGACGCCGAATGTGGGTGCGCTTGCGGGCTGCTGTGTTGGTGTGCTGATGTCGGCCGTCATCCTGTTCCTGCTCAATCATGCGAACAAGCCGATCGTGTTCCTCGACGATTCGGAGCGTCTGCTGTCTGCAATGGGACCGTTGTGCATGCTGCCGATGCTGCTGGCCAGCCTTGGCGCGATTTTCACTTCGGCCGGCGTGGGCGATGTGATCGCCGGCCTGGTCGGCATGGTGATTCCGAAGGGCAATATCACCGTCGGCATCATCGTGTTCGCTCTGGGCATGATGCTGTTCACCATGGTGATGGGCAACGCCTTCGCCGCGATCACCGTGATGACGGTGGGCATTGGCGCGCCGTTTGTATTGGCCTATGGCGCCGATCCTGCGGTTGTCGGCATTTTGGCGCTGACCAGCGGTTATTGCGGCACCCTGTTGACGCCGATGGCGGCGAATTTCAATATCGTGCCGGTTGCGATGCTTGATATGAAGGATCGTATGGGCGTGATCAGGAATCAGGTGCTGCCGGCGTTTGTGATGATCGTCGTGCAGATTGCCTATATGCTGGTCGCATCCTGAATCGTCTAGACTGCTTGCAGTCGCTATTTTGTGTGAAGGAGTCGAATGATGACCAAGGTGTTGGTGACGGGTTTTGATCCGTTCGGCGGGGAATCCGTCAATCCTGCGTTTGAAGCGGTCAAATTGCTGCCGGATGAGATTGCCGGTGCACAGATTGTGAAGCTGGAGATTCCGACGGTGTTCACGCGCAGTGCCGTTGTGCTGGAAGAGGCGATGCGGCGTGAGCAGCCGGACATTGTGATCTGCGTCGGACAGGCCGGCGGCCGTAGTGCGTTGACGGTGGAGAAAATCGCGATCAATCTCGCCGAGGCACGCATTCCTGATAACGACGGCGAGCAGCCGCTGGATACACCGCTTCGCGAGGATGGCGACGTCGCCTATTTCGCTTCCGTCCCGGTCAAGGCGATGGTGGCGAACGTGCGCGAGCACGGCCTGCCGGCATTCGTCTCCTACACTGCGGGCACCTTCGTGTGCAACAGCATCATGTACCACCTGCTGTATCTGATTGACCGCAAGTTCCCGGGCGTTCGCGGCGGCTTCATGCATGTGCCGTACGCCACGAGCCAGGTGGTCGATAAGCCGAACGGTACGCCGTTCATGCCGTTGCCCGATATCGCGAAGTCGCTGGAATACGCGATCGAAGCGGCGGTACGTGACGATGCCGCCCCTGATACGGCAATGGGCCAGACCCACTGAGCGATGACTGCGGCGACAGCTATGCCCAGTCGACGCCCCTCATCCGCCCCGTATCTCTTAGTGAGTCAAATCTGTAGGTAAAATCCGTTTACCATCTTGTTGACGGCTGCTCAGCGAGATGCTAAAGAGAATTTACCCACAGATTTGGCTCACTGGCTGTGGCTGTCTGCGTTGTGACTGGGACGGTCGGCGACGGGGCGGCGACGCCGGCGGTCTATCGTGCGTACGACACCAGGACGATCATTTGTGGACGACGAGCCGTGCGGAGCTGGATAGCGTGCTTAGGGCCGGCTGAAGTGACGAGGGCGTCGCCTTCGGCCAAGGCGCCACCGCCAACTGATCCTGTTTTCTTTATCGGGCCGGCTTCCCACATAAGGTTTTGAAAAAGCGACGCTGAGAGTCAATCAGCGTCGCTTTTTCAAAACCCAGCCCATATTGGGGCCTGTTAACGGCTCACCGCCTTACAGCACGTTGAAGTGCTTAAGGGCGTTCAGAATGCCGTCGTGGTCGACATCGTCGGTGATGTAATCGGCTGAGGCCTTCGCCGGTTCGGTGGCGTTGCCCATGGCCACGCCGATGCCTGCGAATGCGAGCATGTCGGCATCATTGCCGCCGTCGCCGAAGGCGATGATCTGGTCGACGGTCCAGCCGTACTTCTTCATGAAGCGTTTGATTCCTTCTGGCTTGCCGCCGTCGGCCGGAATCAGATCGGTGAAATCAGGATGCCAACGCACGCCTTTCACGTTCTTGCACAAGGCTACAATCTGCGCTTCTACCTCCGGCGTCACATACGGGCTGACCTGGAAGAAATCATGATCGTCAAGGCGTTCGCGCGGATTGTCGATTTCCACCTTCGGCGCCGTCTTGCCTAGCTTCTTCCACGTTGCGCGCATGTCATCGTTCACGTGATTGAAATACACGTGATCTTCCTCGCAGAAATTCACGACGATGTCCGGATGAGCTTCGGCCCAATCGACCAGTGTGCGCACGTCCTCCTTGAGCATGGCATGCTCTTCGAAGTAACCGCTGTCGTCGAAACAGCACTGTCCGTTCAAACCGACGACGCCGTCGAAATGCACGGGAATCGTATCCAAAACAACGCTCATATATTTAGGGGCGCGGCCGGTGCAGATGAACACCTTGATGCCTTTGGCCTGCAGTTGGTGCAGGGCATCGATGGTGGACTGAGGCACCGCATGGGTGGTGAAGCTGGTCAGCGTGCCGTCGATGTCGAAAAAGGCGGCCTTGATATCCGGAGTACTCATACCGTCACTATATCGCCACGACAAGTCGGAGCCGGCAAAACAAGGAAACAAGCAGGGGAACGGCATTGAATACGCGATATAAGCAACGTCGATAAGCAAAAGCCCCATCCGTCTGGAATTTGCCCGTCCGTTCCCGTATCGTGGTGCAAGCGCCGCCGGCGCGGCAAACGATTACGTCTGCTTGCCACCCAACGACGACAGGAGACCATCCCCATGGAAAACCGCGATCCCAAACTGTTCGATTACGATTTGGAACCGGTGCGCGTCAATCACACCGCGCGCAATATCGTCATCACGGTTATGGTGATGGTGCTTGTCGTCGTCTCGTTCATCGGATATCGGCTGATTCCCAAAGGCGACGCCGTCAAAGGCAGCGCGGCGAATCCGGTGAAAATCGGCGTCGTCGGAGCGACCGATTCTCACTGGGGCGAATTCAAACAACTCGCCGAACACAACGGCATTCATGTCGACATCATCGATTTTCAGGATTACACCTCGGAAAATCCTGCCGTCGCCACCGGAGAGCTGGATCTCAACCAATTCCAGCATCTGCTGTATTTGGCTGATTACAACGTGAAAAACAATCAGGATCTGCAGCCGATCGGAGCGACTGCCGTTTACCCGCTTAGCGTGTACTCCGAACAATATGACGACATCAATGCCATCGAATACGGCAAAACCGTCGCCATTCCAAACGACGAAACCAATCAGGCGCGCGCCATCGGTGTATTGAATGCGGCGGGACTGGTCACAATGAAGGATGAATGGAATCCGTTCGTCACACCGCAGGATATCGACGAGGAATCGTCCAAAGTCAAGGTCGTCGCGTTGAAGGCGGAACAGGTCGCCAATGCGTTGAAGGATCCGCAGATCGCCGCGGGCGTCATCAACAATGACTACATCGCGGACGCCGGCATCGATCCCGAGGACGCGATTTACAAGGACGACGCGCAATCCGAAGAGGCGAGGCCGTACATCAACGTGTTCGTCACACGCAAGGCGGATGCCGACAATGAACTGTACCGCCAGCTGGTATCGCTGTATCAGACGCAGCAGGTGCTGGACAAGTTGCAGGAGCAGTTCGCCGGTACGGCCGTGCTGGCGACGGGCTTCACCGCGGACGAATTGCAAGGCTATCTGGCCGATATCGAAAACGATATGCGCGGCTAGCGGCGGTAGCGCGCGCATGAAAAGAAGCCAGCGTATGAAGCCACCTGTAGTACGACGATTACAAGCGCGGCAAATTCGTACAGCGGCAAATAATAAATCGCAATTGGTAGAACGAACGGACAATATGACAGACAACAATCCCATCATCGTTTTCGATCATGTCACCAAGCAATATCCGCGCGCAAAGCAGGGAAATGGCGGCAAAAACGCCGGCAGCGGCCCGGCATACGCCGTCAACGACGTGAGCCTCACCATCAATGAAGGCGAGATTTTCGGCATCATCGGCCATTCCGGTGCCGGCAAATCCACACTGGTGCGCATGATCAACGCGCTGGAAAAGCCCACATCGGGCAGCGTGCGCGTGCTCGGCACCGAAGTGAGCGTGTTGAGCGAAGCGAAACTGCGTCCGATCCGACGAGACATCGGCATGATCTTCCAGCAATTCAATCTGTTCTCGTCGAAAACGGTGGCGCAGAACGTCGCCTACCCGATGCAGCTCGACCATTGGCGTAAGGATTTTCAGGAGCGTCGTGTCGGCGAATTACTTGATTTCGTAGGACTCCGCGATCATGCCGACAAATATCCGAGCCAGCTTTCCGGCGGTCAGAAACAGCGTGTGGGCATTGCGCGAGCATTGGCGACCAGTCCGAAGATCCTGCTCGCCGACGAAGCGACCAGCGCGCTCGACCCGCAGACCACCAACGAGGTCCTGACCTTGCTCAAGCAGGTGAACCGTCATTTCGGCGTCACCATTGTGCTGATCACGCATCAGATGGAAGTCGTGCAGCGCTTTGCCGACCGTATCGCCGTGATGAGCGACGGCCGTGTCATCGAATCGGGTGACGCGTACGACGTATTCGCAGCACCGCAGCATGACGTGACCAAGCGTTTCGTCGGCACCGCACTGCACGGGCTGCCGGAGCCTGAACGAATTGACGCGTTGCATGAACAATGGCAGGGCCGCATCGTAACCGTGCTGGTCAGGCAGAAGCCGACCGGCATCGGTGTCGCCGGCGGTGTTGGCGCTGCTGATGCGAATGCCGTCACCGGAACATCCGGCCAGAATATTTCCGAACTGATCGCCAAGCATCGCATCGCCAGCAGTCTGCTGTATGGCGGCATCGACACAGTGAAGGGCTCCGCGGTGGGCGCGATCACCTATGAATTTTCAGGATCGAAGCAGGAAGTCGACGATTTCCTGCGGGAATTGGCGAAACACAGCGATATCGCCGATTTCGGCACGGCGGCAGATCCTGTGCCATACGACAAGGCGGTGTCGCTTGCCGCGGCGGGAACAGCGATTGACAAGAACGATGGCGTATACGCGGATGATGATATGAGCGTGAATGAAGGACAGGAATAAACAATGACGACGATTACTGCATTTTCTGAAATCGCCGCACATGCGATCGGTGCAGGTGCTGCCGACTCTGCGCATATTGCCGGCGGCGTATCCGGCGCGGCCGGCACTCCCATCGCACTCACCCTGCAAGGCGACTGGACCGTGCTCGGGCCACTGCTGATCGAATCCGTCGGCCAAACCCTGCGTATGGTGGCGACCACCATGCTCACCGGCGGCGTGCTCGGCCTTGTACTCGGCATCATCCTGTACGGCACGCGCCCGGGCAACCTGTTCGCCAACGCCGTCGTGTACCGAATTCTGGACGTGCTGATCAATATCATCCGCCCGGTGCCGTTCATCATTTTCCTTGCCGCCATGCAGCCGGTGACCATCGCGGTGACGGGAACCTCCATTGGTACGACCGCCGCCATCTTCCCGATGAGCGTCATGTGCACGGTGGCCACGGCGCGACTGGTCGAACAGAATCTCGTCCCCGTCGACCCCGGCATGATCGAAGCGGCCCGATCCATGGGCGCCTCCAAGTTCACCATCATCCGCACCGTACTGATTCCCGAAGCACTCGGCCCGCTGATTCTCGCCTACGCGTTTCTGTTTGTCGGAGTGCTCGACATGTCCGCCATGGCCGGCTACATCGGAGGCGGTGGACTGGGTAATTTCGCCATCGCCTACGGCTATCAGAAATTCGACCCCGTTGTCACATGGGCGGCCGTGGCCATCATGATCGTGCTCGTACAGGTCGTGCAGGCGCTCGCCAATATGATTGCAGCCCGCCTGACGCGCCGATAGAGGCACCGAATCGGTGCTAGATTGAAGCCATGACTCAGATTCGTTTCGCACTCGCTCAAATCGACACCTGCGTCGGCGCGCTTGACGCCAACGTCGACAAGGTCATGCGTTTCAGCCATGACGCCGCAAAGAACAATGCGCAGGTCGTTATTTTCCCGGAAATGACGCTGACCGGTTATCCGATCGAAGATCTTGCCCTGCGCGGCACCTTCCGCAAGGCCGTATGGCAGAAGGCCGATGCGCTGGCCGTACAGCTTGCCGACGAAGGTCTCGGCGGCTTGTATGTGATGGTCGGCACCATCGGCACCGACCGCACTGACGGACGCCCGCGCAATCGACTTGTCGTGCTTCATGACGGCGTGGTATGGGCCGGATACGACAAGCATTTCCTGCCCAACTACGGCGTGTTCGATGAATTTCGTATCTTCTCTTCCGGAGACCGTTCCATGGTCCTCGACGTCGACGGCGTACGCGTCGGTGTGGCGATCTGCGAAGACATCTGGCAGGATGGCGGTCCGGTCGCCGAATTGGCCGAGTGCGGTATCGACGTGCTGGCCACAATGAATGGCTCCCCATATGAGGAAGGCAAGACCGGCGTACGCCGTGAGTTGGCGGAACACCGTGCGGCCGAAGTGAACGCGCCGCTGATCTACCTCAACCAAGTCGGCGGCCAGGACGATCTGGTCTTCGACGGCGGCAGCTTCGTCGTCGATCGTGACGGCACCTTGCTGGAACGTTCGCCGATGTTCATGGAATCGTTGGAATACTTTGATTTCGACACGGAAGCCGAACGCCAGAAGCCTTCACATATCGAGCCTGAACTCGACCCGGACGAGGAAGTGTACACGGCCTGTGTGCTTGGCTTGAAGGATTACATGGCCAAGAACGGATTCCGCGGCGTATGCCTCGGCCTGTCCGGCGGCATCGATTCCGCGTTGGTCGCCGCGATGGCGGCCGACGCCTGTGGCGGTGAGAACGTGTATGGCATTTCCATGCCGAGCATGTATTCCTCTGACGGTTCGAAGGACGATGCCGCCGATTTGGCTGCGAATATCGGCGCGCATTATGACGTGCAACCGATCGAGCCACTGTTCGTCTCCTTCCAGAATCAGCTGGAATTGGATGGCGTGGCCGCGGAGAATCTGCAGGCGCGTATTCGTGGCGTCATCGTGATGGCGTATTCGAATTCCAAGGGATTGCTGGCCGTCGCGACCGGCAACAAGTCCGAGCTTGCCTGCGGTTATTCGACGATTTACGGCGATGCCGTCGGTGGCTACGCGCCGATCAAGGATCTGCTGAAGACGCGTGTGTGGGAGCTGTCCCGTTGGCGCAATCGCGCCGCCGCCGCGGGCGTCGGCATTGGCGGTCTGCGCATTGTCGGCAATGAGCAGGGTGATGCCGGCGTTGCTCTGACGGATGGTGTGATGATTCCGGTCAATTCGATTGAGAAGGCGCCGAGCGCGGAATTGCGTCCTGGCCAGAAGGATTCGGATTCGTTGCCGGAATATGAGCTGCTGGATAAGGTGCTGGCCGCGTATATCGAGCATGCGCATGGCCGCGCTGATCTGTTGGCCGACGGTTTCGATGAGCAGACGGTTGATACGGTGATGCGTTTGGTCGACCGCGCCGAATGGAAGCGTCGTCAATATCCGCTTGGACCGAAGGTCACTGCCTTGGCGTTTGGCCGAGATCGTCGTCTGCCGGTGACCAATGGCTTCCGCGAATAGCGTGATTCGTCACGTTATATAACGCGTAACAAAAAGGACGCGCTGAACGTTGTGTGAAATGCCATGTGATGAAGCTCACATGGCATTTCAGCTTGTTGTAAGAAAACCGTAACTAGAATCAACAATCAATGACAGCGTAACGATGCGTTGTCAAGAAACACTGATTAAAGGAGTGGACAATGGCAGCAGTTGATGCAACCGCGGTCTCCCAGGAAGAGCTGAACGCTCAGGCTTGGGAAGGCTTTGTTGAAGGCAACTGGCAGAAGGACATTGATGTCCGTGACTTCATCCAGAAGAACTACACCCCGTACGAGGGCGACGAGTCCTTCCTGGCCAACGCTACCGACAAGACCAAGCACCTGTGGAAGTATCTGGACGACAATTATCTGGCGGTCGAGCGCAAGCAGCGCGTCTACGATGTGGATACCCACACCCCGGCAGGCATTGATGCCTTCCCGGCTGGCTACATCGATTCCGCCGATGTCGATAACGTGATCGTCGGCCTGCAGACTGATGTCCCGTGCAAGCGCGCCATGATGCCGAACGGCGGCTGGCGTATGGTTGAGCAGGCAATCAAGGAAGCCGGCAAGGAACCGGATCCGGAGATCAAGAAGATCTTCACCACCTACCGCAAGACCCACAACGACGGCGTGTTCGGCGTGTACACCAAGCGCATCAAGGTCGCTCGCCACAACAAGATCCTTACCGGTCTGCCGGATGCCTACGGCCGCGGCCGCATCATCGGTGATTACCGTCGTGTCGCCCTGTACGGCGTGAACGCCCTGATCAAGTTCAAGCAGCGCGACAAGGATTCCATCCCGTACCGCAACGACTTCACCGAACCGGAGATCGAGCACTGGATCCGCTTCCGTGAAGAGCATGACGAGCAGATCAAGGCCCTGAAGCAGCTGATCAACCTCGGCAACGAGTATGGCTTGGACCTGTCCCGCCCTGCTCAGACCGCTCAGGAAGCCGTGCAGTGGACCTACATGGGCTACTTGGCGTCCATCAAGAGCCAGGACGGCGCCGCAATGTCCTTCGGCCGTGTTTCCACCTTCTTCGATATCTTCTTCGAGCGTGACCTCAAGGCCGGTAAGATCACCGAAACCGACGCTCAGGAAATCATCGACAACCTGGTCATGAAGCTGCGTATCGTGCGCTTCCTGCGTACCAAGGATTACGACGCGATCTTCTCCGGCGATCCGTACTGGGCGACCTGGTCCGACGCTGGCTTCGGCGATGACGGCCGTACCCTGGTCACCAAGACCTCGTTCCGTCTGCTCAATACCCTGACTCTTGAGCACCTTGGACCTGGCCCGGAGCCGAACATCACCATCTTCTGGGATCCGAAGCTGCCGGAAGGCTATAAGCGTTTCTGCGCCAAGATCTCCATCGACACCTCGGCCATCCAGTACGAATCCGATAAGGAAATCCGCTCCCACTGGGGCGATGACGCCGCCATCGCATGCTGTGTCTCTCCGATGCGCGTGGGCAAGCAGATGCAGTTCTTCGCCGCTCGTGTGAACTCCGCCAAGGCCCTGCTGTACGCCATCAACGGCGGTCGTGATGAAATGACCGGCATGCAGGTCATCGACAGGGGCGTTATCGACCCGATCACTCCGGAGGCCGACGGCTCCCTGGATTACGAGAAGGTCAAGGCCAACTACGAGAAGGCTCTCGAATGGCTGTCCGAAACCTACGTGCAGGCGCTGAACATCATCCACTACATGCATGATAAGTATGCATACGAGTCCATCGAAATGGCTCTGCACGACAAGGAAGTCTACCGTACCCTTGGTTGCGGTATGTCCGGCCTGTCCATCGCCGCCGACTCCCTGTCTGCCTGCAAGTACGCCAAGGTCTATCCGATCTACAACAAGGATGCCAAGGATATGCCGGGCCACGAGTACGAGTACGTCGAAGGTGCTGATGACGATCTGGTTGTCGGCTACCGCACCGAAGGCGAATTCCCGCTGTATGGCAATGACGACGATCGTGCCGACGACATCGCCAAGTGGGTTGTGTCCACCGTCATGGGCCAGGTCAAGCGTCTGCCGGTCTACCGTGGCGCCGTTCCGACCCAGTCCATCCTGACCATCACCTCCAACGTCGAGTACGGCAAGAACACCGGTTCCTTCCCGTCCGGCCACCAGAAGGGCACCCCGTACGCTCCGGGTGCCAATCCGGAGAACGGCATGGATTCCCACGGCATGCTGCCGTCCATGTTCTCCGTCGGCAAGATCGACTACAACGATGCTCTCGACGGCATCTCGCTGACCAACACCATCACCCCTGATGGCCTGGGCCGCGATGAGGACGAGCGTATCGGCAACCTGGTCGGCATCCTGGACGCCGGCAATGGCCACGGCCTGTATCATGCCAACATCAACGTGCTGCGCAAGGAGCAGCTCGAGGATGCCGTTGAGCACCCGGAGAAGTATCCGCACCTGACCGTGCGCGTCTCCGGCTACGCGGTGAACTTCGTCAAGCTCACCAAGGAGCAGCAGCTCGACGTGATTTCCCGTACCTTCCACCAGGGCGCTGTCTGCGACTGATCGAAGGCGATGGAACCAATCGGCAGTCGCATAAGTGACATGCCATTGTGAAACACGTCAAACGAGGCGGAAACCCTTGCGAGGATTTCCGCCTCGTTTTGCTGTATGCGGCAGCGACGATAGCGTATGGACGCCGCCATACGGGTAAGGCAAATCACAGTTTCTTAAGGCGCGTCACGGCGCGGATTCCTGCAAGTTTTGCTATGGTCGAATGCAGTTGTATCAGATGGGCAGTTTGCTTCAAGGGGGACGATGATGTCTGAAATCCGGCAATTCCGCACAACCACACCGCATATGCTCAAAGCGTCGAAAGAATATGCCAGCCAGACCCTGATGGGTGGTCTGTCAGGCTTCGAATCGCCAATCGGTCTTGACCGTCGCGACCGCATCAACGCATTGAAAACAGGTGATATCGGTTTCGTCCATTCCTGGGATATCAACACTTCCGTCGACGGCCCCGGCACGCGCATGACCGTGTTCATGAGTGGCTGCCCGTTGCGCTGCCAATACTGCCAGAACCCGGACACGTGGAAAATGCGTGACGGAAGGCCGGTGTACCTGCAGGCGATGATCGACAAGGTCGCCCGCTACGCCGACCTGTTCAAAGCCACCAAAGGCGGCATCACCTTCTCCGGTGGCGAATCCATGATGCAGCCCGCTTTTGTCTCTCGCGTATTCCGCGCCGCCAAGGAAATGGGCGTGCACACCTGTTTGGACACGTCGGGCTTTCTGAACAAGAATTACACGGATGACATGATCGAAGATATTGACTTGTGCCTGCTTGACGTCAAATCCGGTGATGAGGAAACCTACGCGAAGGTGACGGGCGGCGTGCTGGCGCCGACCATCGAATTCGGTCAGCGCTTGGCGAAGGCGGGCAAAAAGATCTGGGTGCGTTTCGTACTTGTGCCGGGATTGACCAGTTCCGAGGAGAACGTGGAAAACGTCGCGAAAATCTGTGAAACCTTCGGAGAGGCCGTCGAACATATCGATGTATTGGGCTTCCATCAGCTTGGCCGTCCGAAGTGGCACGAGTTGCGCATCCCGTATCCGTTGGAGGATCAGAAGGGGCCTTCCGCTGAAATGCGCAAGCGTGTCAAGGAACAGTTCGAATCACACGGCTTCGTCGTGTACTGACGAATCCCATAGGTCGCAAAGAAGGCTTCTTCCGCATTTGTGTCCAGTATGTGGAGGAAGCCTTTTTCGTGCAGGATAACAACGCGTGTAATACCTCAAAACAATCCGCCGTGACTTAGCCTTGGGTTATGGCGGATATTTTTGTATTCCCCGCAAGGATGCAGGGGGAGGAGTCCGTTCGAAGCGCAACGTCGTCGACTTCGGACCGTTCGTCGGAACGCCCTGACGGGCTTCCGGATGATTTCTGGAATGCCGTGTGTTCGATTCGTCGAATGCAGCGGCTTCGCGGAGTGATGTATCAGGAGATTCCCGCTCCCGTTTCCGCGGCTGACCATGGCATTTCCGTCGCATTGGACGTGGTCGAAGATGGCGACAGTCCACGATATGCGGCATCCGGTTGGGTGACCGTGCTCTATGCGGCCGACCGGCGTTTCCGTAAAGGTAGCAAATGGTATTGCATGGCGTTTGCGTCGATTCCCAAAGAGGGTCATGATCGAAAAATGCTTACGCCTGCGACATGCTGGAAGATGATGCGAAAACACATCACTCATGTGGCGGATGACGAGCCGGCCGGCACGGTGACGCTTACCAGCAACACGCCGTTCGGCGATTTTTCCGCCCGCCCTCACGATGGCTGTGAGATACGCGTGTCTTGGACTCCGCTAAACTATGCCGAGGAAGATGGAGAGGAATGCGATGCCGGTGCCCAAGTGGCGGCATGGGCGTCCTTTCTGAAATCCACGGTGAATTGCGAGGAGGATCGTCCTGTTGAATGATGAGCCCAAGCTGCTGGCGCAGCCGCGTGAAGGCGTTCCGGATGTCATTGATTCGATGGATGAGTTTCACGCATATTGCGAAGCGCTGGCATCTGGACGAGGCCCTGTTGCCGCGGACGCGGAGCGCGCGTCAGGATTCCGGTATGGGCATGAGGATTGGTTGGTGCAATTCAAGCGCGAGGGCGCGGGAATCGCACTGATTGATCCGCAGGCATTGGCGGCGCAGGGCGTTGATTGGGATGAATTCAATGACGCCGTGGGCGACGCCACATGGATTCTGCATGATGCGATGCAGGATCTTCCAGGCTTCTACGATCTTGGCATCAAGCCGCGCAGGCTGTTCGATACTGAGGTGGCGGCCCGTTTGCTTGGCCTGCATCGTTTCGGGTTGTCGGCGGTGACCGAGCATTTCCTCGGTATGACCTTGGCCAAGGAACATTCGGCCGCTGACTGGTCGTATCGTCCTCTTCCGCGTGATTGGCGCAATTACGCGGCGCTGGATGTGGAATTGCTGGCCGAACTCAGAGAGCGTCTTATCGATGAACTACAAGCCCAAGGCAAGGATGAGTGGGCCGAAGAGGAATTCGCGTATGTTCTGGCGGAGGGATTGCGGCCGCGCAAGGAACACCCCGTGCCGTGGATGCGTATTTCCCGAATCACCACGATCAGCAAGGACCCGCGTGCTTTGGCCGTCGCCAAAGCACTGTGGGAAAAGCGGGAAGAACTTGCGAAAGACAATGACATCGCGCCCAGCCTGCTGCTCGCTGATTCCTCGATTATCGAAGCCGCGCAGATTCGTCCGCGCAATGCGCGCGAATTCCGCATGGTGCGTTGTCTGAACGAACGTGTGCGCATTCACACCGGCGGCGCGCAAGACAAGATGTTCGAACGGTATGCGCCGATTCAGCGATCCATCAAGCCTCGTGTGTGGAAGGATACGATTCAGGAAGCGTTGGCCCTGCCTCGCAGCAAGTGGCCGACGATGCCTCCGAACTCTTCCGACGGCCAAGGCCACGCGCCCCGCTCCATGAAGCAATGGCAGCGTCATCCCGAACGCTACAGGCGTCTGCAAAGGGTGCGTGATGTCATCAATCAGATTGCGGACGACACCAGAACACCTGCCGATGTGATCATCAAACCGCAGTATTTGCGTAACCTGTGCTGGTCGGATGGCGCCGGTAATGAGGACGTGGCGAAATTCCTCAAAGAGCAGGGCGCACGTGATTGGCAGGTCTCGTTGATTGCAGCGTCCGTGAGTCGCGTTATCATGTAGAGGTTGCCTAACGGCAGATAAGTTGAAGAACCGTATTTTTTCAGGAGCGCAAGCGTGAAAATCAGCGTCAGGAACCTCGAGCCGACCAAGGTGAAACTCACCGTCACCGTCGAACCGGAAGAGTTGAACCCGTATCTCGACGAGGCCCGCAAGGAAATCGCCAAGCAGGTTAACATCCCCGGTTTCCGTAAGGGTCATGTGCCCGGCAAGATCATCGACCAGCGCATAGGCTTTGCCGCCGTCGCCGGCGAGGCCGTGAACAACGCCGTCCCGGAGCTGTATTCCAAGGCCATCGAAGAGAAGGCCATCCGTCCGATGGCCCAGCCGGAGCTGGATGTTCAGGAAGTGCCGCAGTCCGCTAAGGACGAGACCAAGCTGAAGTTCACCGCCACCGTCGAACGCCGCCCGGACTTCGAACTGCCGGCCGTTGAAGGCATGGAAATCGAAGTTGCCAAGGCTGAAGTCACCGACGAAGACGTGAACAAGCGTCTCGAATCCCTGCGTCAGCGCTTCGGCACCCTGGTCGGCGTGGACCGTCCGGCCGCCAAGGGCGATTTCGCCAACATCGACTTGACCGCCGAAATCGACGGCGAAACCGTTGACTCCCAGGAAGGCGTGAGCTACGAACTCGGCTCCGCCACCATGCTCGACGGCATGGATGAGGCTCTCGAAGGCCTGTCCGCTGGTGAAGAGACCTCCTTCGAAGGCACCCTTGAAGCCGGCGACCACGCTGGCGAAAAGGCCCTGATCAAGGTCAAGGTCAACTCCGTCAAGGCTGAGGAACTGCCGGAGCTGGACGACGACTTCGCTCAGGACGCTTCCGAATTCGATACCCTTGACGAGCTGAAGGAAGACATCCGCAAGGCTTGCGGCCGCGACGCCGAAGGCCGTCAGGCCACCGAAGCGCGCGATGCCTTCATCGCCAAGCTGCAGGAAGGCCTGGAGATTCCGGTTCCGAAGGGTGTCAAGGCTGAAATGGTTGAGCAGCAGCTCAAGAACGTGACCGCCGATCCGGCCAAGGCCACCAAGGAGCAGAAGGAAGAGGCCGAGCAGACCGTCGAAAAGGAACTGCGCGACCAGATGGTGCTCGACGCTTTGGCTGAGAAGATGGACGTCAAGGTCTCCCAGGCCGACGTGTTCAACTTCCTTGCTTCCATCGCCCAGCAGTACGGCATGGATCCGAACGCCTTCATCCAGGCCATTATGCGCAACGGCCAGCTTGGCTCCGCTGTGCAGGAAGTCGGCCGTTCCAAGGGCCTGCTCGCCGGCATGCGTGCCGTCGTGTTCAAGTCCGAAGGCGAAACCCTGGACCTGAGCGCTTTCCTCGGTGAAGAAGCTGAATCCGAAGAAACCGAAAGCATGGAAGCCGCCGCTGCCGCTGCAGCCGTGGCCGATGAGCTGGCCGAGGACGCTCCGGCTGAAGACGCTGAGTGAGCGTGACGATTTCGCATTAGCGTAATCTTGTAGTAAAAGGCTTGGAACCGTAATGATTCCAAGCCTTTTACTATGCACGAGAACGTTATGCGTACGGTGGCTCCATAGCGGCCGATCATTGACGCAATCACATACTGTTTGGGAAGGGAATATCATGCATCAGGAAATGAATTGGCGTCGCCTGCTGGGCCTTGCCGCAGCGATGCTGATACTTGGCGTGCTGATCGGTGTCGGTGCGGGATTACTGACCCTGCTTCTGTATGGCGTGGAACAGCTTATGCTCGGCTACGTCGAGAACGCCGCCTTTCCCGGTCCTTTTGACGTGCCGACGATTCGACGCGTGCTATCGGTGACGATTGGCCTGACCATCGCCGGTGTGGTCTGGTATTTCCTACGCACCAAAACCACGAAAGTGCCGTCGGTAAAACAGGCGGTCGAAGGCAATCGCATGCCTGTGTGGCAGACCATCGCTCACGTCGTACTGCAGATTTTTATCGTCGGCTCCGGAGCGTCAATCGGGCGAGAAGTCGCGCCGCGCGAACTCGGCGCAATGCTGGCCGGGCGTTTGTGCGAAATGTTCCATATCGAACGGCGTGCAGGATTCACGCAAGCTGACAGACGTATGATTGTGGCCGTCGCGGCTGGTGCGGGCCTCGGCGGCGTCTACAATGCGCCGCTTGCCGGCATGTTCTTTGCCATTGAAATGCTGCTGGTCGACATCACGTTGGAAAAAGCGGCTTTCGCACTTGGTATGTCGGCGGTTGCGGCCTGCGTGGCCACAGGCGTGAAAGGCCGTCACACCTTCTACGACATTGCGTCAATCCAACAGAATCCGACCATTTCGCTGATGCTGTTCGCCGTGATCATCGGCATATGCTGCGGTATTGCCGGCGCATGCTTCCGCAAAGGTTCGCAATGGGCGGGTGCGCATAAGGCGACCGGTACGACTTTGCTGTGGATGATGCCGCTGGCCGGCGTTCTTACGGGCCTGATCGCGGTCGCTGTGCCGCAAGTGATGGGCAATGGCCGTGCCGCAGCCCAACTTGGATTCAGCGCAGGGAGGTACGGCGCTTCGTCGCCGTGGTCATTGCTCGGTTTCGATGTTGATGTCGACATGCTTACGGTATTGGCGATTTTGGCATTGACCTTCATCGCGAAGGCGGCGGCCACCTTGCTGACCATGCGTGCCGGCGCTTCGGGAGGCGTATTGCAGCCCGGCATTGCTTTGGGCGCGACATTGGGAGCAATGGTCGGGATTGTATGGACAATCGCTTTTCCGAATGATTCCTTGGCGGCCTGTGCGCTGATTGGCGCTGCCGCGCTATTGGCCGCTTCCCAGCAGGCACCGCTGATGGCGATGTGCCTGGTTATGGAGCTGACTGGCGCTCCGATTTCCTTCTTCGTTCCTGTCGGCATGGGCGTCGCGATTTCCTCGCTGACCTCGCGATGGACGTTGGTGAACTGCGGCAGTGAATGCTACGCAGTGAGCGCAAAGCGGACGCCAGGGGCGTTCCCGTCTCTTCAAACGGGTAAAGTAGCACCGTAACGTAATGTGAAAAGGAGACATGGTGGCAGATTTGCTGACATCCTCACCGCGTATGGGCGAGGGCGAAGCCCCGTCCATGGTGGACCCGATTTTCAACAGGCTCCTCAAAGACCGCATCATTTGGATGGGCGAGGAAGTCAAGGATGACATGGCCAACCGCATCTGCGCGCAGATGCTAATGCTGGCCGCCGAAGATCCGAAAAAAGACATCTGGCTGTACATCAATTCCCCTGGCGGTTCCATCACCGCCGGCATGGCCATTTACGACACGATGCAGCTCATCGAACCGGATGTGGCAACCGTCGGTCTTGGCATGTGCGCTTCCATGGGCCAGTTCCTGCTGAGCTCGGGCACTCCGGGCAAGCGTTATCTGACCTCCCATGCGCGTGTGCTGATGCACCAGCCGTCCGGCGGCATTGGCGGCACCACCACCGATGTGCGCATCAACGCTGAATTGATTATGGATATGAAGCGCACATTGGCCGAACTGACCGCGCAGCAGACCGGACACACGGTGGAGGAAATCTATCGCGATAACGAATACGATCATTGGTTCACCGCAGACGAGGCTTTGGCCTACGGCTTCGTGGACAAGATCGTCTCCACTCCGGATACGATCCAGAGCGAAAACAAGGGGGAATGACATGGCAAGCGAAGAAGCGAAATTCGTAGCCCGCGCCGAACGTCTGGCCGGTCCGGCCGGTATCGTCGGTTTCATGCCGTCCGCCGCCCGTGAAGCCGCATTCGCGCCGCAGAACCGCTATATTCTGCCTCAGTTCGAAGAGAAGACGCCGTACGGCTACAAGCGTCAGGATCCCTACACCCGCCTGTTCGAAGATCGTATCATCTTCATGGGCGTGCAGGTGGACGACACTTCCGCCGACGACATCATGGCGCAGTTGCTCGTGTTGGAAAGCCAGGACCCGAACCGTGACGTCATGATGTACATTAATTCCCCGGGCGGTTCGATGACGGCAATGACCGCCATTTATGACACCATGCAGTACATCAAGCCGGACGTGCAGACCGTGTGCCTCGGCCAGGCCGCGTCCGCCGCCGCGATTCTGCTCGCCGCCGGCACCAAGGGAAAGCGTCTGATGCTGCCGAACGCGCGTGTGCTCATTCACCAGCCGGCCATCGACCAGGGTTTCGGCAAGGCCACGGAAATCGAAATCCAAGCCAAGGAAATGCTGCGCATGCGCGAATGGTTGGAAAACACGCTGGCCAAGCACACCGGCCAGGATGTTGAACGCATCCGCAAGGACATTGAAGTCGACACGTTCCTGACCGCTCCGGAGGCCAAGGAATACGGCATCGTGGACGAGGTCCTTGAACATCGCAGCTAGGCCGGTGCCATGATCCGTCGTATGACATGTCACATGATACCTTGACTCGAATACCCCTGACGCAACGCGCCAGGGGTTATTGTTATATGACACGATTCTTTAGCGAAAGGGGCATGATGGGACGCGTGGTGAGCTATGGCGACGACATGCCCAGGTGCACATTCTGCGGAAAAGCCGAACATCAAGTGCGAAAACTGGTAACCGGTTCGGGAGCGGCCATTTGCGATGAATGCATCGCATTATGTGTCGACATCATATCTGAGGAATATGAGCAGGACGCTCAGGTGCAAGCGGCGCAACTGCCCAAACCAATGCAGATCAATGAATATCTGAATCGTTTTATCGTCGGGCAGGACGCCGCCAAGCGCACGCTGTCGGTTGCCGTGTACAACCACTACAAGCGTGTCGGCATGGAAATGCGCGAATCAGCCAATGTGTTCAAAACCAATCAATCCGCGCGAAAGACCATCGCGCGATCCGCAGATCCTCTGGCGGACGTGCAGGTCGCGAAATCGAATATTCTGCTGCTTGGCCCTACGGGTGTCGGCAAAACATATCTGGCGCAGACATTGGCCAAAGTCATGAACGTTCCCTTCGTCATCACCGACGCGACCACGCTGACGGAAGCCGGATACGTCGGCGACGACGTCGAAACCGTATTGCAACGTCTGCTGCAGGCCGCAAACGGCGATGTCGAACGCGCGCAGCAAGGCATCATCTATATTGACGAAATAGATAAAATCGCGCGTAAAAGTGGTGAAAACGCGTCAATTACCAGAGACGTGTCAGGTGAAGGCGTTCAACAGGCACTGTTGAAGATTCTGGAAGGCACTATCGCATCCGTGCCGGTGGAAGGCGAGAAAAAACATCATGAACAGGAAATCGTGCAGATTGACACACGAGGAATCCTGTTCATCTGCGGCGGCGCATTCGTGGGTCTTACCGACATCATCGCGCAGCGTCTGGGCGCGCGAGAAAGCGGTTTCGGTGCCGCTTGGCACAATCACGAAGTACCGCATGAGGAATTGCTGGCGCAAGTCAATGCCGACGATCTGGTCGATTACGGCCTGCTGCCGGAATTCATCGGGCGTCTGCCGGTGGTCAGTGTGCTGCGCGAACTTGAGGAGCCCGATCTGGCCGCCATTTTGACGAAGCCGGAAAATTCGCTGCTTAAACAGTATCAGAAGCTGCTTGCAGTTGACGGCGTGAATCTGACGTTTACGGATGATGCGATTGCCGCCATTGCGCATACGTCGATTGAACAGGGGACTGGCGCGCGCGGTTTGCGTTCGATTATCGAAAAAACATTGGAAGAGACGATGTTCCGTCTTCCCAACATGGATGATGTGTCGCAGGTTATCGTCGACGGGGCGTCGGTGCTGGGAACGGGAACGCCGAAGCTGCTGCGGTCGGTGACAGAGGAGATACCGAGGCGGCTCAGGGCGTGAGGTGAAATGAAAACCGCATAGAACAGGGCCGTCTGACATGGCTGCCATCGCTGGAGTCGGGCAGTGGTTGTACGGGAAACGATGCCGTGTTCTGTGCTGATTGGCGATGTTTCGTACGGGCGCGACACGCCGATTTGTGCTATTCCAAGAATGGATGTATCTTATTCGAGTTGCTTGAAACAAGGCAACATGCGCGAGTAGCCCAGCGGATTAGAGCAGCTGACTACGGATCAGCAGGTCGCAGGTTCGAATCCTGTCTCGCGCACTCACCACGGTGTGGCTGATATCGGTTTCGATATCGCCGCGTGCAGTGGATTGCGCGAGTAGCCCAGCGGATTAGAGCAGCTGACTACGGATCAGCAGGTCGCAGGTTCGAATCCTGTCTCGCGCACTCGCCATTATAGCGAATGTGGCCTCGGCCATATCATCATGATGGATTGCGCGAGTAGCCCAGCGGATTAGAGCAGCTGACTACGGATCAGCAGGTCGCAGGTTCGAATCCTGTCTCGCGCACTTCGCTGTAAAGCATCTTTGGAAATCCTCCCGCGAAAGCGTTGGAGGTTTTTTTGTTTTCCGCTCCGTTCTGTATGCTCTCCCATACCAGCCGTTCAAATGATCGTCGATGCTGCCTGCCGGCAGAACCGACGTATCATAAGCACGGTTTATTCGCCTATCTGTATTGAGGAGAGTCGGAAAGTGTACGATTTCCAATCCGTTGTCGAACGCCGTGGAACCACATCGGCAAAATGGCACATGATCGAAGACGAGATGGGGCCGGGTAATGATGATGTCATTGCCATGTCCGTGGCGGATATGGAGTTCAAGCCGGCTCCGCAAATCGTCGATGCGCTGGTGACCTCCGCACAACACGATATCTTCGGCTACGATTATGCTCCGGACGCCTATTTCGACGCCTTGGTGTCTTGGATGCATCGTCGTCACGGCTTCGATATCAAGCCCGAATGGGTGACGCTGTCCGACGGCGTGATGCCGGCCGTCAATACAGCGTTGCGTGCGGTCACCCGTCCGGGAGACAAGGTCATCATCCAAGGGCCTGTGTATTACCCGTTCACGGCCGCGGCCGAGCATAACGGTCTGACGATTCTCAACAATCAACTGCGCATGGACGACAACGGCCGTTACATGATGGATTTCGACGATTTGGAGCGTAAAGCCGCAGATCCGCGATGCACTGCCATCATGGTGTGCAATCCGCATAATCCGGTGGGACGTGTGTGGACGGAGGACGAGCTCCGTCGTCTCGGCGACATCTGCATCGACAACGACGTAATCGTTCTGGCCGATGAAATCCATGCAGACTTCTTCTATCCGGGCCATCCGGTGACGATGTTCGGCACATTGGGAGAGAAGTACGCGAATCACTGCTTTGAATTCACCGCTCCGACAAAAACCTTCAATCTGGCCGGTCTGCTGTGCTCGAACGTGATTACCGCCAATCCGAAGTTGAAGCAGGCGTTTGAAATCGCCGCCGAAAACATCGCGGGACTTACCGTCAGCCATTTCGGCCTTGTCGCCTGCCAGGCCGCATACGATGAAGCCGAATCCTGGCTGGACGAATTGATGGATGTGCTGTCCGGCAATCTCGCACTGCTGCGTGATTTCGCTGAAAAAACGCCGGGCGTGCGCCTGGTCGAGCCTGAAGGCACCTATTTGGCATGGTTGGATTGCCGTGGCCTTGGCTTCGCTGATACGGACGCGTTGCGTGACTTCATGCGCAATGAAGTCCGTGTCTATTTCGATGAGGGTGTGATGTTCGGCGATGCCGGTGCAGGTTTTGAACGTGTCAACCTCGCCTGCCCGAAGTCGATTCTGACTGAAGTGCTCGATCGTATGGGCGAAGCATTGGAAGCCCGCGTCTGATTTTCGCTGACTGGCCGGTATGCCATTGGATACAATGGAAACCGGTTTATGCGGCCCGTCGTCGCAAGACGGCGGGCATATTGATATGAATTATGTCATGATATGGCCGTGACATGGCAGCGTGGATTGTCGCCGACCTGATTCGGCTCGCATGATTCGGCCGTCATGATTAACAGGGGGAGCGCGTATGGGCAAGAACAGGCGTGGGATATGGGCGACGATACGACGTATTGCGGCATCCGATCGAATCTCCGGTCTGATCATGCTCGGTTTCGCTTTGACTGGTCTGATTCTTGCCAATCTGCCGATGACCGCTTACTTGTTTGAAACGATTGCGGAAACCCATATCGGCATTCCGCATACCAATATCGATCTGCCGGTCGGGCATTGGGCACAGGACGGCCTGCTGACGGTGTTCTTCCTTACCGTCGGCCTTGATTTGAAACAGGAGCTCACCACCGGTTCGCTGGCCAATCCCAAGGCCGCCGCAGTGCCGATGCTGTGCGCCGTCGGTGGCATGGTGATGCCGCCGATTCTGTTCACCCTTGTCGTCATGCTGTATGCGCAGTTCGGCGCCGGCGGATTGGACAATATCATCATCGCTTCGGGCGAAGTCGTACCGTTCACTGATGCCGCGCAGGGGTGGGCGGTGCCCACGGCGACGGATATCGCGTTTTCGCTGGCGGTGCTCGCCTTGTTTGCGAAGGCTTTGCCGGGGTCGATTCGCGCGTTTTTGATGACCTTGGCCACCGTCGACGATTTATTGGCGATTATTTTGATTGCCGTGTTCTTCTCGTCGGTGAACGCGTGGTACTGGTTTATCGGCATCGCCGCTTGCGCGGCGGTCTGGGCGGTGTTGGTGCGCCGACAGCGTGTTCCTTGGGTTGCGGTCGGCATTGTAGGCATCCTGGCATGGGTGATGATGTTTGAAGCCGGCGTGCATCCGACTTTGGCCGGAGTACTGGTCGGCTTGCTGACTCCTGCGCGCGAAGTGTACGGAGAGGAATCGCCTCGCGCGGAACGGTATGCATCCAAGTTGCAGCCGTTCTCCGCTCTGCTGGCGTTGCCGATTTTCGCCCTGTTCGCCACAGGCGTGCATTTCGAATCGATCACGCCCGCATTGTTCGTCTCTCCGATTGTGATTGCGTTGATTGTGGCTCTGGTGGTCGGCAAGCCGTCAGGCATTATGATCACGGCTTGGATCTCCACGCATATCGGAAGACTGAAAATGCCGAAGGGCCTGCGTGTACGCGATATGTTCCCCGCAGCCTGCGCGTGCGGCATCGGATTCACCGTGGCCTTCCTGGTGGCCTCGTTGGCTTATGATGATCCGGAATTGTCGGCGGAAAGCCGTTTCGGCGTTCTGCTGGCATCGTTGATCGCCGCGGCCGTCTCCGGCGTGCTGTTGAACCGCCAATCCAAGAAGTATGAGCGTGAGGCCGCCTTGCAGGCGCAACAAGTCCATGCCGACGACCAGTCGTCGGATAATGATGTCGAAACCGAATCGGTGCTTGACGATGGCAGCATCGCATTCAGCCAGATTATTCACGGAAGGAAGCATCATGGAAACGAACGACGCTAGCACTTCCAACGCCAATCATTCTTCCCCGCTGGGCCAAACCTACCAGCGTGGTCCTGTCATCATGCGCGGGCAGATGATTCCAAAAGACAACACCACCGGTAATCTGCTGCAATCCGATCAGTCGACCGACTGGCTGCATATGGATCCGTGGCGTGTGCTGCGCATTCAGGCGGAATTCGTCGATGGCTTCGGCGCCTTGGCGGAGTTGGGCCCGGCCGTCACCATATTCGGTTCGGCACGCACCAAGCCGGGAGAGCCCGCATATGAGGCCGCATGTCGCATGGGCGAGCTGATTGCGACTAATGGCATTGCGGTTATCACAGGTGGAGGCCCCGGCATTATGGAGGCCGCGAACAAGGGAGCGGCCTTGGCCGGAGGCAAATCGGTCGGATTGGGCATTGAACTGCCGCACGAGCAGGGCATTAACCAGTGGGTGAATCTGGGCATGAATTTCCGTTATTTCTTCGTGCGTAAAACCATGTTCGTCAAATACGCCTCCGGTGTGATCGTCTGCCCGGGTGGTTTCGGTACATTGGATGAAATGTTCGAACTGCTGACGTTGGTGCAGACGCATAAGGTGACGTCGATGCCGATTGTGCTGTTTGGTACGCCATATTGGCAGGGATTATTGGATTGGATTGAAGGGCCGCTGCTTGAACGCGGCATGATTTCGCAGTGGGACCCTGATTTGGTGACCGTTACGGATGATCCGGACGAAGCCGCCTCGATCGTGATCGGCGGCATCCTGGCGCAGCGGAACACCTGATGCGATCATTACGGTCGCCTCATATACGTGAGGCCTGCAAGCGGGGACGCCTGCAGGCCTCAATCATGATCACAATATTGTGCGTAACGTCGCGAATCAGCGCTTCACCGCAATCAGCAATCCCGATCCGGACGGCGTCAATGTGGTGATGAAACGTTCATCCTCTTGCACGACATTAATCAGATTGCGCATGGCGACGGCCTTATCGCTGCGATCGGCAGGATTGAGGACGCCACCATTGGTGTTGGCGGAATCGAATGCGAGCACATCGGTGAACGCGATGAGTCCGTGAGGCTTCAACAGGCGATGCGCCTGCACGAAAGTCGCATCATAATTGGAAGCATCGCCGCCTACGACGATCAGATCGTAGACTCCGCCGTTCAAACGTGGCAGGAACACTCCGGGATTCGCATTGACCGCACGCAACGACGTCTGCGTTTCATCGGATAGTCGGGCGAACAATCGGCGCACCAATGCGATGCCCTGCGCTGAGGAATCCACGGCGGTAAGTTGTCCGTTGCCTTCCATGCCTTCAATCATCTGCAGGATTTCGATAACCGAACCCGTGCCGACGGAGATGACCGACGTGGCAGACGTGATATGTACGAAAGCACGCAGCAGTTCGCCTTGCGCGGCGGGGCCCTGCGGAATGCCGGATTCCTCGGCCCAAGCGCGTACTTCCTGAACCAGGGGTGACTGACGTGCGAACGCACGATCTTCAATATATTCCCAAGCCTGCGCTCTGGTGGTGTATGAAGTCATATCCATAATCGTCACCTTCTTTAACGCGTCAGCGTTCCTTGACTTGGGAGATAAGCTGCCAGATTTCCTCGCCGACATCAATGCCGCGCGGACACTCGCGGGTGCAGGCGCGCACGGACTGGCAGGCGGTGATGCCGTCCGCCGTGTCGATTGCGTCAAGACGCTCATCGGTATGCGTGTCGCGGGAATCATTGATGAAACGGGAGGCCGTAATCAGCGCCGCGGGACCTACGAACGCTTCGCCGCCGGCATATACCGGGCAGCTGCCTTCGCATACACCGCAGGCGATGCAATTGCTGAGCAGCTCATACTTGGCCAGCTGTTCGGGATTCTGCAGATATTCGAATACGTTGATATCGCCCTCGGCGGTTGTGGCAAGCTTGCCATCGGCCTGCAGATAGGGCTTGAGACGCTTGATTTGTTCGAGCATCGGATCGATGTCGGCAATCAGATCACGCAGCGGCGGGAAGCCCGGCAGAGGAGCCAGTTCGATAACGCCCAACGATGAGGATGAAGCATCGGCGGAAGCGTTCGCATCATCCTCCTGCGCCGCCGAATCACCGGTATGACGGAATCCTTCATCATCGACCTGGATGAATGCGTTTTCCGGTTTCGCCCACTGGCCGACCGTGGCGGTGCACAGCAGTGTGGGGGAGCCGTTGATGGCGACCGCGTCGGAACCGCACATGCCATGGCCGCAGGAATAACGGAACGCCAATGTCGGATCAATATCGCGCTTGATCGTCAGCAGACAGTCGAGCACCGTGTCTTCCGGACGGGCTGCGATCGTATACTCCTGAACCCATTGACGACCGCGCGGGCGGCGACGTGCGGAAGCGCCGGAGTCGCCGAACGGCGAGCTTTTCTTGGCGAACGGGCTTGCGGAACGTTCGCGGTTACGCTCGGCGCGCGGAGTGAACCTGTTCACTTTCAACGTCACCGTCATCATACCGTGTTCCATATAGCCTTCACCTGCCTGCCCGAATACAACAAAACGTCATATAGTGTGCCATAAGCCGTGCCCCTTCATCCATCAGTATGTGCGGGCCTGCGGCGGCATGTCGACGATATGCACAGGCTGCCATGCGACGTTGCCGTTCGCGTCGGTCATCGAATGGACAAGGAACCGCGCATCATCACGTTCAGGGAAATCAAGGCGCTTCAGCGAGCCACGGGACTCCTCACGTGCCTCGGACGCCGACAGGACCGCCTCCGCCAAGCCAAGCAGATGACGAATCTCCCAGATCGCGGTGATTTCCTGATTGAACATGGCCGTGGCATCATGCGTATGCAGGGCGGCGGCACGCGGCGTCAAATCATCGCGTAGCGTCGCCAATGCCGTTGCGATGCCGACGGCATCACAACGTACGGCCACCGCACGTTCCATCGCGGCGCCCAAATCCGCCATCAGACGATACGGATTATCGCCGTCGTCTTGCTCATCAGCGGCGTCTCCGGTAGCGGCAAGCAGTTCGGCCACCTCATCGCGACGGGCCTTGGCGGCGCTTTCAACTGGATCCGTCTCATAATCAGATTCTTCACGCATCGGATTGTTCACCGGATCGTCCGCGATGCGTTCAGCCAACGAGGCGCCTGCACGAGTGCCGAACAGGCAGGCGTCCAGTAGCGAATTGCCGCCAAGACGATTTGCGCCATGCACCGAAACGCAGGAACATTCGCCTGCGGCGAACAGGCCGTCGACGATATGGCGTTCGCCATCGGTCCAACGGTAGGTTTCACCATCGGTGGTGATCGGAATGCCACCCATCGTGTAATGCGCGGTGGGCTTGACCGGCACATAGTCCTTCGTCGGATCGATATTCGCGTATTTATGAATCGTTTCGACCACCTGCGGCAGCACATCATTCATATGATCGGCATCAATACCCGTCATATCCAGCCATACGCAATCCTTCGGGCCGTTCGGATCCTTCGGATCGGCGACACCGCGGCCGGCATCCACTTCGGCCATAATCGAACGGCTCACCACATCACGGGCGGCCAGATCGGCATGACCCGGCGCATAACGTTCCATAAACGCCTCGCCGTCGGCATTGCGCAACACGCCGCCTTCGGCACGGGCCGCCTCCGACAGCAGAATGCCGGTGTGCGCGAGACCGGTCGGATGGAACTGCACGAATTCACAATCCTCAAGCTGCAATCCGGCCTGCAAGGCGAGCGCCATGCCATCGCCGGTCAGATCCCACGAATTCGACGTCGTATGGAACAGACGGCCCGCGCCACCGGTGGCCAGCAACACATTATTCGCATGAATCGCATGCGTGACTCCGGCATGCGTGTCGAATGCGACGATGCCGCGCACTTCGGAGCCGTCTTCGGACAATACCAAGTCGGTCACATACCATTCCTCGGCGAACTGCACGCCTGCGGCGACACACTGCTGCCACAGCGCGTGCAGAATCTGATGTCCGATGCGATCAGTCGCGTATGCAGCGCGACGCACGGGTTCGGCGCCGAAATCCTTGGTGTGGCCGCCGAAACGACGCTGAGCGATATGCCCGTCATCGGTGCGGGAGAATGCCACGCCCGCACGTTCCAGATCGATCACCGTTGCCGGAGCCTCCTGGGCGAGCAGCATGGCCGCATCCTGATCGACCAGCCAGTCGCCTCCTTTGACGGTGTCGAAATAGTGCCAATGCCAATCGTCATGCTCTGCATTGCCCAATGCGGCGGCGATGCCGCCTTCGGCGGAGCCGGTATGCGAACGCAACGGCTGCAGTTTGGACACAACGAGAACATTCGGTTCGATTCCGGCGTCTTTCAGGCTTTGCATGCGCTCGCTGCGCAGCAGTCCCAACGCCGCGGACAGGCCGGCGGCTCCAGCGCCGACGATTACCGCATCATACAGATCTTCAACATGCTTCGGACTCATACCCTTGATTGTCGCACAGGGCGGGACGAAAGTCGGTATGTCTGGGTGCCGTCGACGACGGTGACATCACCATTCATCTCCAATTCTCCGAGTCCTTGCATGATGCTGCCAACGGTCGGATGGGTTCGCTGCGAATCATTCAGCAATGCACAAAGCGTATCCGCGGTTGCCGGAATGCGGCGGCGCTCGCAGATGTTGATGGCGTGAAGTATGGCGTTTCTGATGTCGTGTTGTATGTCGTCATCTGACGGCGAGGCGCAGGTGGGGGTTGTTTCGGCGGCTGCGTCGGCGACGTCATCGGCGTTTCCGGATCGGAGTTGGCCGCTGTCGGCAGGAGTGCCATCGGTATCGATATTGCCGGTATCGGCGACGTTGATATCGGCGGTGGCATCGTCTATTGCCTCGTCGTGCCCCATTGCGTTCTTGCCGAGATACGTGTGCGCCGGCATATGCGGTTCGTGGCTGAAAATGCCGTTGTCGCCGCAAGAGCACAGGATGATGGCTTTGCCTTCTTCGATGAGCCGATTGCATCCGGTGTTGTTCGGCATGGTGATGTCGCCGGGAACCGCGTAGAGTTCACGATTCAATTCGTTGGCCCAGCCGGCGGTGTTTAACGCTCCGGACCTGGCCCGCGCCTGAACGATGACGACGGTGGACGATAAGGCGGCGATAATGCGGTTGCGCAGCAGGAATCGGCGTGCCTCCGGAATAGTGTCCGGGCATAATTCGCTGATTAGCGCTCCTCCGTGGACGATAATTTCGTCGAAAAGCCGCTGATTGATTTTCGGACCGATATGGTTGAGGCCTCCGGCGAATACGGCGACGGTCGCCCCCGCGGCTTCGGGCATGGATGTTTGGACGCTGACCGCCGTCCAATGGGCTGCCGCGTCAATGCCCATGGCTCCTCCGGAAATGACCAGATGCCCGTTTCTGCTGGCCTGCCGTGCTATTTCCTGTGCCACTTGGCGCCCGTAATCGTTGGCTCCGCGAGATCCGACGATGCCGATCGGTTTCGGACAGCTGACTAATGCCGATGGATTGCCTCGCCCCCACAGGCACAGGGGAGGAGCCCAATCGGTGCGCACCGTCAGATCATTAAGCTGACGAGGCCAATATGGACTATGTGGGGCGATGATCCACATCATTCCGTTGCCGGTCAGCCAATTGGACAACGCCGGACCCTCCCTATACGGCATCGTCGTCAATCGTTGTCGCCATGATGTCAACGAATGATGGAACGAGGTCATGCCTCGTGGCGTGATCTTGCGCCCCCACCGGGCCAATCCGGTGATGAACGCGTCATCCAGAGCCTTTGCCGCAGCATGGGCCACCAGCGAATTCGTTTCGCAATTCCCGTCAATCAGCAACTGCAGAGCCATGCCCGCGCTGCCCATACCTTTTAACAAGGCCAGCATCATTGCGTCCGCGCCGTCAAGACAATATGTCAACACTGCTCTTGCCAATGTTTCGTCATCCAAAGGAATCCGGCTGTATTTTGCGTCGTCGCTGGGAGCGACACCACCGGTGATGATGCCTCCGGACTTCATGCCATCGGGCGTGACGTTATCAGATGTAGCGCAATCGGATGGAACACCGCCTGCCGGAATACTATCGGCCGCCATAACGCCGTCTGCTGCAATATCGTCGTTCATGATAATCGTGTCCTCATGGAAATGCCCTGCGCCATTTCCTCGGTGCCGGGCGAAACGTGACCAGCCAAATCGGAAAGCGTCCATGCCAAACGCATCGCCCTATCTGCGCCCCTCAGACTCAACCGTCCGCTTTCCAACGCGCGATTGATCATCGACAGCGCCTTAGCCGACGTATTCGCGCGCAACCACGTGCCGGTCGTCTGCGCATTACACGACCAGCCCCACTCCCGATACCGCTCACGGGCCGTTTGCCTGGCGGCGACCACCTGAGCGCGGATTTCCTTGCTTGAACGACGAGGCGTCACATCTTCAACATCAAGCCGTTCGACCGGCGGCACCATCACTTGAATGTCGATACGGTCAAGAATCGGTCCGGAAAGACGGTTGAAATAGCGAATGCGGTCACGCTCGCGGCATGTGCACCGCTCTCCCGTGCCATAGGAGAAGCCGCATGGGCAAGGATTGGCCGCCATGACCAGCTGAAAACGCGCCGGATACAATGTCGTGCCCTTCGAACGAGACAATGTCACATATCCGGATTCCAACGGTTCGCGAAGCGTCTGCAGCACGCGTGCGGGAAACTCAGGAGCCTCATCCATGAACAGAATGCCGCAATGCGCGCGCGTAATCGCACCGGGAACGGCCAAGCCTGAACCGCCACCTGCTAGGGACGAGGTGGACGCGGTATGATGCGGCGCCTCAAACGGCGGAACATCGGTAATGCCATATTCAGCCAACGTGCCACACAGCGAACGGACCGAAGCCACCTCCAACTGCTCCTGCTCGTCTAACGGACACATAATGCCCGGCATCCGAGAAGCCAACATCGTCTTGCCTGTGCCGGGCGGGCCGACCATCAGCAGGTGATGCCCTCCGGCGGCCGCCACCTCAAGCGACCACTTCGTCTGCTCTTGGTCGACCACATCCGCCATGTCGCCGACCTCATGACGAAGACGCTTCTCCGTATCCGGTTCATGGCTGATCTGAGCGTCGGGAAGCCTATAACGCGCATTGCCGCCGAACATTTCAATCAACTCGCCGACATGCCGCACCGTAACGATTTCAAGTCCCTCAACCAGATCGGACTCGTCCGAATTCGATGTCGGAATGATGACGCGGCGAATGCCACGCTCGCGCGCATGCAGCATAATCGGCAACAACCCATGAATCGGCAACACCGTACCGTCAAGATTCAACTCGCCCAGCACAATCGTGTCGGCGACGCAATCGACGGGAATCGCGCCTGCCGCGCTTAACACGCCCGCCGCAATCGACAGATCATGAGAAGAGCCATGCTTGGGAAACGAAGCCGGGGAAAGATTCACCGTGACCCTGGTCTGCGGCCAGGAAAAACCACTGGCCTGACAGGCGGAACGAACACGTTCGCGAGCCTCCGACAGCGACGTATCAGGCAGGCCGATAATCGAAAAATACGGCAGGCCTGGGGAAATGAAAGCCTGCACTTGAATCGTGAAAGCTTTCAGCCCGATCAGGCCCACGGAGAGCGCGCTGCCGATAGCCATCAGAACGCTCCTTCAATATGATGCACCAAGGGAGCTCCGCCTCGCACGACTATGGTCACAACGTCAAAACGCACACCATTATGCGCAAAACGATGATCCGGTTCCATAAGCCACTGCACCGCCGCATGCCTGAGATTGCTCTGCTTGGCGGTGGTCACCGCCTCCTGCGGCACCCCGTAGCGCAATGTCCGCCGGGTCTTGACCTCGACGAACACGATGACGCGCTCCGGATTTAGCGAAACGACATCCAATTCTCCGAAACGAGAACGCCAATTGCGATCCAACGTCCGCCACCCCTGCGACTCCAGCCATGCGGCCGTGTATTGCTCGCCAAGCTCGCCCAATTGCCGAGCCGTCAGCGTGCTATCATGCAGCCGT
This sequence comes from Bifidobacterium sp. LH_512, assembly GCF_056356435.1. Taxonomy (NCBI): domain Bacteria; kingdom Bacillati; phylum Actinomycetota; class Actinomycetes; order Bifidobacteriales; family Bifidobacteriaceae; genus Bifidobacterium; species Bifidobacterium sp. LH_512. The sequence continues at coordinate 1,105,393 of NZ_JBKEUE010000001.1, read as the reverse complement.
TGCTCCATATCGTCGATTCGCCGTCGAATCTCATCAAGTTCATAAATCCGCGTATCCATACATCAAGTGGAACAGAACCCGATTTGTTTTGACAAGGGCAACTGGGCATTGTGGACGAAGAGACGTTTCGGCCCGCGTGTCGTGGATAGGATGTGGATAATTTTCGACTATCCACACCTATGCACGGCGTGCCCCGGAAACTTTGATGGCGTATGTATCCACCTCTATGCCGCCCATTCGAGCAGCAAACGCCTACTTCTTTGATGGCTGACGGTTATGCAGTACGCCGAAAATCACCAGCATGGCGATGGCCTCGACAGCGGCGAACCCTACCAGCAGCATAAAAGCCTCCTGCGTACCGGCTTCAGTGGCCTGAGCCAAATCAGACGGCATCGCAGCCTGGGCCGAGGCGACCACCGTGGACGCAATGGCAGTGCCGATGGCTCCGGCGAGCTGTTGCGCGGTGTTGATAATCGCATTGCCGTCGGCTTTTTGTCCAGGCTGCAGATGAGACAACGCATTCGTCATGTTCGTCGGCATAGTGGTCGCCATCGCCAGTGAGTAGACAAAATAAATGACGATGATAATCGCCGACGTGAGCAACGGTGTGCAGACCGCAAACGCAATCGTAGCGCACGCAATGCCCATGCATCCTGCGATCAGCGGCTTCGCGGCGCCGAAGTGGTCTAATATCCCACCGGCGAACGGTGAAATAACAGCGCCGGCAAGACATCCCGGCACCAACAGACATCCAGCGATGAACGCGTCGGTGCCTTGCGTAAGCTGCACGAAGTTCGGAATAAGAAAGCCCAAACCCAAGGTGATGAACTGAACCATCAACACGGCCAGAACGGACAGTGTGAACACGGGGGAACGGAATACACGCACGTTGAGAATCGCATCCGATTGACGCAGCGAATGCCGGAAGAATACTGCAAGCGAAACAATGGCGAGTGTGAACAGTCCGATCACTTCCATGCTGAGCCAGCCGGCGTCTGAAGCTGTATTGGCTGCGAATATGATGCCGGCGAAGCCGATGGCCAGCATAATCAGGCCGGCGGTGTCGAATGGCGGGCGGCTGGTTTCGCCGACTTCACGAATGCAGGCCAGTCCAGCGATCAATGCCACCGCGATCAACGGCGCAAGTACCCAGAATACGGCACGCCAGTTGAACGTGCTGACCAGAAAACCGCCGACGGACGGTCCGATTGCCGGTGCGCTGGCGGGAATCAGATTACCGACGCCAACCATCAGGCCAAGATTGCGCAGCGGAACCTGCTCGAAAATGATGTTGAACATCAACGGCAACGCCACACCGGTGCCCACGCCCTGAACCAGGCGGCCGATCAGCAGCATGATGAAATTCGGGGCTAGCGCGGCGACAAGCGTGCCGATAAGAAAGCTGAATCCGCCGAGTGCGAAGATCTGTTTGATGGTGAACCGGCGGTGCAGATATGAGGATGTCGGGATGACGATGGATAGAACCAGCAGATATCCGGTGGTGATCCATTGCACGGTGGCGGTGTCGATATTGAATTCATTCATTAACGTGGGGAATGTGACGTTCATCGCCGTTTCGACGACGACGCCCGCGAATGACATGATTCCCGCCGCGATGATGGAAACGACGAGTTTCGTGTCAAGTATCCGTTCATATACCATTGATCGACCACTTCTATCCGAATGTGTTACCGAAGGAGTTATCTAGCACAATTTTTTGAAGTGAAATTCATACGTTCGAAACAAAAGCAAAAAGGTTGACGTTCCCTTTCGAAAACGCCAACCTCTGGAAGTGGTTACCGGCTTGTGACGGCCGGCGATGAGCTGTCAGCCGACCAGCGAGGTCAGCTCGCTGAGATTCAATTCGAAGCTGACGCCACGCTCCTCATGATGTGGCTGGTTCTGCGTGCTGATCATCGCATTGCGCACGAATTCTCCGGCCACGCGGGCGGCTTCGTCGAGCGGCCGGCCGGCCAGCACCGCGCCGCACAGGGCGGAGGCGAACGCGTCGCCGGTGCCATGAGACATGAACGGCAGTTTCTCATGCGCCAGCTCAATGCGGTTTTCAGCGCCGGATTCGGCGGAAGCCACATAGTTGCGCAGCATGCCGTCCGCACGGTCGATGCCCTTCAACACAACATGCTTCGATCCCAGCTTGAGCAGCGCGTCGAGCATGTCGGTGACTTGCGCGTCATCGAGATTCTGGCCCGGGTATTCACGGCCGGTCAGAATGGAGGCTTCAGTCAGATTCGGCATCAGAACGTCGGCGCCATCCGCCAGAGCGCCCATTGCCTCGCACAGTTCCGGCGTGTAGGTCGAGTAGATTTCACCACCGTCGCCCATAACCGGGTCGACCAGACGCAGCGCGTTCGGATACTCCTCGTACAGGCGCTGGATCAGAGCCACCTGTTCGGCGGAGCCGAGAAAGCCGGAGTAGACGCCGTCAAGCTCGACGTTCTCCTGCTTCCACGCGTCAAGATAGCCGGACAGGATATCGGTGGTGTCGTGGAAGGTGTAGACCGAGTATCGCGTGTGGGCGGAGAATAGCGCGGTCGGCACCGGGCACACGTCGCAGCCTGCCGCGGAAAGAATCGGGATCGCTGCAGTCAGCGAGCATTTGCCGTAGCCGCACATGTCATGTACGGCGGCGACGCGCGGAATATAGTTCGGATCACGCTTATACAGGGTCATATCGGTCATGGAGCGTCCTTTCATTGCCTGATGCGGCCGCTTGTTCTCTCTTCAATCGGATTGGTCGCATTCGTCATCCCGTTTCACGACTTTAGCCGTGAATATGCGCGTTGTGTTGCATGCGTCCGTATTAAGGCCGCGTGTCCTGAAGTGAAAAACACTGTTTTGCCGGCGTGTCGCAGTCGGAAACAGTGTGATGCGCGTCTCATCGGATTGCTGTCGCATCTGTGATGACGCCCCTTGATAAAGGGCTATAAGCAAGTCCGATAGCGATGTTCTTGCGGGCGGCGCCGCCATACCCGTATCGTCGACGGCAACATTGCGGCGACGCCGATCGGCACGACAAAAGAGAAGGACGTGATGATGACGATTCGATCAGATCAGCGGCATTTTGAAACATTGCAGCTTCACGCCGGCCAGGAACAGGCCGATTCGGCCACGGACTCGCGTGCGGTGCCGATTTACCAGACCGCCAGCTACGTGTTCCATGATTTCGACCATGCCGAAGCGCGTTTCGCATTGTCGGAGCCGGGCAACATCTACGGCCGTCTGACCAACCCGACGCAGGAGGTGTTCGAAGAGCGCATCGCCGCGTTGGAAGGCGGATGCGCCGCATTGGCGGTCGCTTCCGGCGCGGCGGCAGTCGAATATGCGATTCGCAATATCACGCAGGCCGGTGACCATATCGTCGCGGCCCGTAATATCTACGGCGGCACCTACAACCTGTTGAGCCATACGTTGCCGCGTGACGGCGTGAACACGACGTTCGTTCCCGTTGACGATCCGGATGCGTTCGAAGAGGCGATCGACGACAATACGAAGCTTGTGTATGTGGAGACCTTCGGCAATCCGAATGCGGATTTATGCGATTTCGAACGATTGAGCGACATCGCGCACCGTCATCATCTGCCGCTGGTCGTCGACAACACCTTCGCCACGCCCTATTTGTTCCGCCCATTGGAGCACGGCGCCGACATCGTGGTCGAATCGGCCACGAAGTTCATCGGCGGACATGGCACCACATTGGGAGGCGTCATCGTCGAAGGCGGCAGGTTCGACTGGTCGGCGTTGCCCGGCAAATTCCCGACGTTGAGCGAACCGGATCCGAGCTATCACGGATTTGTGTTCCATAAGGCGCTTGGCGCCGGTGCGTTCGTCACCCGCATTCGCTCCGTGCTCTTGCGCGACACCGGCGCGACACTGTCGCCGTTCTCCGCCTTCCTGCTGTTGCAGGGTGTGGAAACCCTGTCGCTGCGCGTCGAACGTCACGTGTCCAACGCGTTGAAGGTCGTGGAATACCTGCAGACCGTGCCGCAGGTCGTTTCTGTGTCGCATCCTTCCATCGAAGGACGTGCCGACCATGAGCTGTATACGAGGTATTTCCCCAACGGCGCAGGTTCGATCTTCACCTTCGACATCGCCGGCGGCAAGGACGCGGCACGCGTCTTCATCGACAACCTGCACCTGTTCAGCCTGCTGGCGAACGTCGCGGACGCCAAGAGCCTGGTGATTCACCCGGCCTCCACCACGCACTCGCAGCTGAACGAGCAGGAACTGGTCGAACAGGGCATCTCCGAGGGGACGATTCGCCTGTCTATCGGCTTGGAACATATCGACGACATCATTGCCGATTTGGACGGCGCGTTCGCCGCGGTCCGGGAAGCGGGCTTCACTGCATAACGACCGGATCGTGCCGCTGCATGAATCACGGCAGACAGGGGCCGCTCATCCTCAAGGATGAGCGGCCTTTCATATTCCATCCCGCCGCACGATACTGCCGTCGTCGAATATCACATACGTTGGAATCATCAGCCGGACGACTGTGATGTTTTATGAGATTTCCGGCGCGTTGCAAGACCAGAGAAGGAGCGATCATGCAAGCCGATAGTCAGACCAATATCATGGGCGCCGCATATCCGGGGGTTTCCGTAGCCCGTCCGGCGGCGATCGAAGCGGTCGGACTCAGCAAGGATTACGGCCGGGGCGAAAGCGTCGTGCACGCATTGCGCGACGTGAACATCAGATTCGAACGGGGACGTTTCACCGCCATCATGGGGCCGTCCGGATCGGGCAAATCCACGCTTATGCATACGCTGGCGGGATTGGATTCGGCCACATCCGGACACATCATGTTCAATGGCGGCGACATCACCGCAATGAACGACAATCAGCTGACCAAATTGCGCCGAGACAACATCGGATTCATTTTCCAAAGCTTCAACCTGCTGCCGATGTTCACCGCCGAACAGAACATCATCATGCCGTTGACGCTGGCCAGCCGCAAACCCGACCGCCAATGGTTCGACATGCTGGTCTCCACGTTGGGGCTGAAGGAGCGTTTGCACCATCGTCCGAGCGAACTGTCCGGGGGCCAGCAGCAGCGCGTCGCCATCGCCCGCGCCCTGATCGGCAAGCCTTCTCTGGTCTTCGCCGACGAGCCGACAGGCAATCTCGATTCGGCATCCAGCGCCGAAGTATTGGGCTTTCTCAAACATTCGGTCACGGAATTGGGACAGACCATCATCATGGTGACCCATGATGCGGTCGCCGCCTCCTATGCGGATCGGGCCATCATCTTCGCCGATGGTCATATCGTCGCCGACGAGGAGCGTCCGACCGCCGAACGGATGAACGAACTGCTGATGGCCGAACGCGAACACGCCGCGCGCGAGTGCTGAAAGGAGGCCATATCATGTGGTCCGTCACAGTGAAACTGATGCGCAAAAATCTCACAATGCTCATTCCCGCAGGGATCGCCATCCTGATTGGTACGGCATTCATCGCGGCGACACTTCTGTTCGGCAACACGATGGGCGATTCCTTGGGCCGCCAATTGACCGCCCCATACGCGCAGGCGAATTACCTTGTCTCCGTCGCAGACCTGGACGGTTTGAACGATGACGAGATCAGCGCGGTCTATTCGACCACCGTCAAGGATTTCCAACTTGACCACATCCGCGATATACCAGGCGTCAACGATGTGCGCGCCGATGCCGCGAACGAGCTGGACATCACCACCGGCGACGATCGCCACGCCAGCGGCTATGCGATATCCACGTCCGACGACGCTTCACTGCTGTCCGTCGAGATCATGGACGGCACACAGCCCTCCGGCAGCAACGAGATCGCATTGCCCGGCAGCATGGCCGACCAGCTTGGAGTGAGTATCGGAGACGTGATCGATATCGGATCGCAGGTCGCCTCCGATCAGTCCGATACCGTCGATCACAGCGTGTGCATCGTCGGATTGACCAAGGATCCCGCGGGCGCCTACGGATATTACGGCGGCGCTTCAATAGTGTCGGACGATGTGATGGCCTATCTGCATGGCGTCGCGGATTTCGACGATGTTCCCGTCACGATGCTGCTGCTTGATCTTGAAGACGGCGACAGCGAATCGTTGGCTGGCGTCATCAAAGAAGTGAAGACGGTATTGCCGGCGAACTATACGGTCGAAAGCCGTCAGGCGGTGGCGGATCAGGCCATTCAATCGTTAAGCGCAGGGTCGGTCGATATCACCACGACGTTTCTGATGATGTTCGGCGTTCTCGCAATGTTCGTCGCCGCCTTGGTCATCGCCAACACCTTCCAGGTATTGGTCGCCCAACGTCGCCGTACGCTTGCGCTGCTGCGCGTCATCGGCGCGAGGAAAGGACAATTGCATGCCTCCGTACTGGCCGAAGCCGGACTGCTCGGCCTTGTCTCATCGCTGTTGGGTGTCGGTGTCGGCGTCGGGTTGATGGCGGTGGTCTGCAGCGTCGTTTCGGCGCAACCTGCCGGTATGAGACTCAATCTGATCCTCGACTGGCGCATATTCGTCATACCGGTGGTGTTCGGCATCGCCACCACCATGCTCGCCTCACTGGGGGCGGCGCGCGCGGCCACCGCCGTCAGCGCATTGGAGGCACTGCGCCCGATTGAATTGACCGATACGCGTAAAGCAGGTCGCATTCGCGCCGCAATCGGATTGTTGTCGTTACTGTCGGGCGTGGCGATGGCCACGTTCGCGGTTCGACAATTGACCGACAATCTCGGCAACGACGATTTCCTCAACAACAGGTACGCGACATTGCTGCTCACCGCTGTCGCAGGAGCGGCGTTCATCTTCCTCGGCGTCGTATTGACCGCGGTGTTCTGGATGCCGGTGCTGATGAAAGGCGTCGGCGCGATCGCAAGCCGCCTTGGCCCGTCCGTGAAAATCGCGCATGCGAACATCCAAAAGAACCCCCGTCGTATCGCAGCCACGGGCACGGCCCTGTTGATCGGTGTGACCTTGGTTTCCACCATCGCCACCGGAGCGGCCAGCGCCAAGGAAACGATGGGCAACGCGTTGTCCAGCCGCTACAGCGTCGACATCGTCGCCACCGGCATAAACGTGCAGGAGGCCGACGACATCAAATCCATTGACGGCATCGGACAAACCCTGTACGCGCCCACCGCGACCGCGACCATCGACATCGGCGAGGAACAAAGCCGGTCCGTGATGCTCGTCGGCATCGACGACATCAATCAGCTCGCCGGAGTCATGAACGCCGACCTGTCCGGTGTCGAAATGACGCCTGACGGCGTGCTGCTGCCCCAATACGCCGCCGACGATGGAGAAGACCTCAGCCGACTGGCTGATACCAGTGTCGACGTCGCCCCGGTTGACTGGGCGAGCGGGCAGGAAGGCAGGACGCTGCCTCTGCATGTGCAGGTGGCCGACTATCGGAACGTCGTGAACGCCTACAGTATGGTCGCTTTCGTTGACGCCGCGCATTTCGCGAACGGAGACCTGGAAGCTACCGGGCATCTGATGCTGATTTCGGTCGATGAATCCGTCGGAGCCACGCTCAACGACATATTCCTCGACGTACAACATGCGCTCGAACGGAATTCGGACGCGCAATTGGCCGGACCGATCGCCGAACGTACCCTATGGAACCAGCAGATCGACTCGGTCATGCTGCTGCTGATCGGATTGATCGCTGTCGCCGTGCTGATCGCCCTGGTCGGCGTGGCCAACACATTGAGCCTGTCGGTTATCGAACGCACACATGAATCCGCGACGTTGCGCGCCATAGGCATGACACGCGGTCAGCTGCGCCGATCCCTGGCCGCGGAAGCATTGCTGATTGCACTCGTCTCCGGCGTGACCGGCATCATTCTCGGCACCGCATTCGGATGGCTCGGCTCCTATATGGTGTTCAGCCTTTACGACACGATACGACTGCCATTCGAATGGGCGTACAACGGCATCATGCTCGCGGTGGCCGCCATGGCCGCACTGCTCGCCAGCGTCGTGCCCGCGCGACGGGCGGTCAAAGCCTCGCCGGTCGAAGCGCTCGCCGAAAACTGACGGACGTCGGGCGTGCACGTATGTATATGACGGCGCACGATGATTGAAGGCCATGCCCTTGAACGGCATGGCCTTCAATCACACCAGATGATTCTCATACGCGAACACGACCGCCTGCACGCGGTCGCGCGCATTGATTTTGGCCAGAATATGCGCGACATGCGTCTTCACCGTAGGCAGGCCGATGAACAGCCTGTCGGCGATCTCCTGATTGCTCAAGCCATGCGCGACCTCGATCAGCACCTCGCGTTCGCGTTCGGTCAACGACTCCAATTCAGGATCGGTATAGGCATCCGATCCAGCCGTCGTATCATCTATACGACGTTTCGTATTACGGGCGATATCGCCGGCGCCGGTAGCGCCGGTCAGGCCGTCGGACAGCATCTTCTCGATCAATCGTTTCGTGGCGGACGGGGCGATGATCGCGTTGCCATGAAATACGGCGCGAATCGAATTCAGCAGCGTCTCGGGTTCTGTGTCCTTCAGCAAAAAGCCCGACGCGCCGGCATCGATCGCAGCCATCACATACTCGTCCAGGTCAAACGTCGTCAAGATGATCACATGCGTGTGTGACGGCGTATCCTGCATGCCGTCGTCGATACCGGTGCCGCCATAGGCGTCGACTTGGGAAAGGGCACTGATGCGGCGCGTCGCCTCAATGCCGTCCATGCCGGGCATACGCACATCCATCAGCACCACATCCGGTCGCGTCGATTCGGCCAACGCCACGGCCTCTGCGCCATCGCTGGCCTGCCCGATCACCTGCATGTCGGGCTGCGATCCGATCACCATCGCAAAACCGGCCCTCACCAATTCCTGATCGTCGGCAATCACGACTCGAATCCTGTGCGCATCACTCATACGTTCACCTTAACCAGCGGACGCCCCTGCGGGCGGGAAACCCCGCAGTCGGCGTGTCCGCTCGTCGTTTCCCAGCGTATCCTTGCGCGTGAAAGCGCATCAGCGGGTTGCGCCGTCCGCGGCATCATGCAACTGCTCATCCAACGATTTCGCAGGTCGGAGCCGCAAGACGGGAGCCGAGGATCCCTGTTCGGCATCGCTGAAGCCAGTCTCACGCAGCACCCCGAGCAGCTGACGCATGTGCGCCAATGCCGCACGGCCTTGACTCCCGATCGCTTCGAACGCGGCGGCGATATCGGCGGATGAAACGGGACCTCCATTCGCTGCATGCCCATCCAGCATGCGCAGGCCGGCATCCGTCTGATCGATGACCATGGTCAGTGTTTGTGCGACCTCTTCCTGAATGTGGGCGCCGATCCTGTCGCGTTCCATATTGGCGGCCAGGATACGCTGTTTTTCCTGTTCGGCCCGCAACGCATCCTCGCGCGCCTGCAACACCAACACGTTCGTGCCGCTTGAACGCTGCCATGACGCCGCTGCGATGACGCCGAAACACGTCAAAGCGAGACCAACGGCATAGGCGATCGTGGTCAGCATGGAAAATCCGAAAAAATGAGATGGCGGAGCGCCGCGCCTGATGCCGATGAACAAATCGAACAACGTGAAATATCCGCTTGTACTGGCGCCGACCTTCAATCCGACCAGCAGTGCATCGACGATCGAAGCGATTCCGGTCCATAGCCAGGCGCGCTTGCGGCCGTACAGCACCGCCGAATACAGCGAACACAACGCCAGCACGTTCACATTGATCACCGGGATGAGGAACACCAGCTGCAGCGCGGCGAATACGGCCACAGCAAGCGCGCTCGTCTCCGGGAAACGACGCCTGGTCGCCAAAGGCGCCAGCATCATGACGGTGATGAGCTGTTCCAACGCATAGGATGTCTTCGTGCCGGCGTCGGATGCCAGGATGGCGGCGAAGCCACCATATGACGCATACAACATGTGGGAGGCCCATATCAGCAACATGACGGCGATTGCCGTGTCCACCAGCAGGTAGTGGCGTTCCGCCCATTGTGACAGTCGTTCCACCATATTGCGTCGCCCATCCGAGGAGGGAACGGCCTGATCGATATGACGGGACCGGAATCTCGCGCATGCCGCCGCCACATTCGACAGTGATGGGAGCGTCGGAGGCGAGACGCGTGACGGCATGAAACGGACATTGCGCGGCGCGTCCGTATGAGACGCCGGCGATGCAACGTCGCCGATGCCCGTCGGACACAGCGGCAGGGATATGGAAACCGCATAACCGCCACCAGTTTTGGGCCCGTTCGTCATATGTCCTCCGGCCGTCTCGACGCGCTCGCGCATGCCGAGCAGCCCATAACCGGCCCTATGTCCGTCCGAAGCTGCCGCAGCGCCGCGTCCATCGTCTTCGATTGTGATGTCGAACGTATCGTCATGCCAATCCTCCCGGATCACGGTTGCGACGCCGGGGCCCGCATATTTGCGAACGTTAGTCAACGACTCCTGTACCACATGGTATGCGGCGCCGCTTTCCTGATCGCTCAAACGGGCCACGTCGGGCTTGCCTCGGACGACGCGCGTGAATGTGCAGTCGGGGGAGGCGTCTTTCGCCTGCTCCACCAGTACGTCGATATCGTCGTATCCGCAACGCCCCGTCCCTCCGAAGACGCTCAAAAGACGCCGCATGTCGTGCATGGCGCGCTCGGCCTCGTGGCGAATCGTCCGCATGGTGCTCCGCGCCAGGTCCGGATCATGCGCCCCCGCATAGCGTCCGCCATCGGACTGAACGATGATGATGGAGAGCGTATGCGCGACCACGTCATGCATGTCGCGGGCGATGCGTGCGCGTTCGGCCAGCGCCGCGATGCGCCGCTCCTCCTGTTCCCGCGCTTCAATGGCGGCGTTGCGTTCCTGCATCATACGGACGGTCGCCATCCGGGCGCGCTGCCAGTATGCGATGACGATGGCGGACAGCAGGCAGGCGTAGACCATCGCGCACATGGTCAGGAACTTGGTGACGAGCATTGATCGTGATTCGAGGACGTGCGTCGCGTCCGGATATGCCGCGAACCCGCTGCCGTCGTCCGTTGCCGTGCCGGGGAACAGCGGGCCGAACGATGAGGTCCAGCTCACTATCGCGGCGGCCGCGGTGCCCATCGCAAAGGCCGTTACGAGATAAGCATGGGTGCGCTGCGGCTTGTCATATACGATGGCTGAGTACAGCATCGGCAGTGAGAACAGATCGGACAGCGTCATCATCGGTCCGACGATGAGATGCACGGCGGTCAAGGCGACATACGACAGCGCTGCGGGACGCGGGTACCGGCGGCGAAACGCCAGCGGCAGCAGCTGGACGCATGTCCATGCGGCCTGCTCGGAGCCCGAGAAATCGAACAGCAGCCCAGGAGTGTCTCCCAACGAGGTCGCCGTGACAAGGAGCAGCAGCGCACACAACAGGACGCCCAGCGAATCTCTGACCAATACGTTGCCGCGCACGGCTGTTCCCAAACGCGCCATCATGCCCATAATTGCATTAGGGTAGCGTGCGACCCTGCCATTCTCCATCATTCGCGGGGATGAACGTTGCCTCATGTGAGGGGCGGCTCGGGGTTATGCTGTGACGAGCAATACGATAACGATGAAAGGTAGGGGCAAATGGCGTTGCTTGCCGAATACTACGTGCCGGGACTGCACATCGAGGACCGTTCCATCAAGGTTCCCCTTGATTGGGCGGGACGTCGGCCAGGACAGGAGTTCGCCGGTGAGAGCCTCAGCCTGTTCTATCGTGTCGTCACCGCGCCGGAGCATATCCATGACGATCTGCCCCTGCTCATCTTTCTGCAGGGAGGTCCCGGCGGCGCAGGCCCGCGACTGAATAGTCCGCAATCCGACGGGTGGATCGAAGAGGCCATCAAACATTTCCGTGTCATCCTGCCCGATCAGCGCGGCACAGGCCGTTCTTCGCGCGTCGACACGCATATCATGCGCGATATGGACGCTCCCCAAGGTGCGGCCTACCTGAAGAAATTCCTCGCCGACTCCATCATCCGCGATTTCGAACATCTGCGCCTGACCGAATTCGAAGGCCGACGCTGGGTGACGCTCGGCCAAAGCTATGGCGGATTCCTGACGCTGACCTACTTGTCGCTGTTCCCTGACGGCGTGATCGCAAGCTTCACCACCGGCGGCATTCCGCATGTTCCCGCCGACGCCAGCGAAGTGTACGAACACACCTTCCCGCGCATGGTTGTGAAAACGCACCAATATTATGAGCGCTACCCGCAGGACGTCGAACGCGTGGCGACCGTGGCCGACATCATCACCGCGGCAGGACCCGATGGCATCGAACTGCCCAATGGCGACAAGCTGACCGTCGAACGCCTGCAGTCCTTGGGCTCCGACTTCGGCATGAAACCCAGTTTCGAACGCGTGCACTGGATCATGGACGACGCGTTCCTCGACGCCGACGGCTCCGCGTCGGCCTCGTCGCCATTGTCCGACGAATTCCTGTTCAAGGTGATGACAGCAACCGCATCGAAGCCTCTGTACTGGCCGTTGCAGGAATTCATCTACGCCAATGGCGAGCTTGATGAACCGATTCATTGGGCCGCACAGCGCGTGCGTGACGTCATGCCGGAATTCGGCGTGAATCAGCGTCCGCTCGCCTTCACCGGAGAGGCCATGTTCCCATGGATGTTCGAACAGGAGAAGGCGCTGCAGCCGTTCAAGCCGGCCATGGATCTGTTGATGGAAGACACGCATTTCGGTGCGATCTACGATGCCGACCAGCTGGCGCGCAACGAAGTGCCGTTGCAGGCCGCCGTGTATTTCGACGACATGTACGTCGACTCCGGCATGCAGCTTGACACATTGAGCCGTATCGGACGCTCCCACTATTGGGTGACCAACGAATTCGAACACGACGGCCTGCATGGCTCCGCGGTATTCAAGCATTTATACGATGAAGCGCTCAATCGCGGCGATCTCGAAGAGTTGTTCCGATAAATCGGCGAATCAACAATTCGGCGAATCGTCAAATCAATAATCATCAAACCGGCAATCAATCCGACAAACACAAGGAGAGCATATGAACGGCACCACCAGCCAGCCGGTAATCGGATTCATCGGCTACGGCAACATGGCGCAAGCCATCGCGCAAGGCCTGATCGCGGCAGGCGTCACCGACGGCGCGCATATCGTCGCCTGCGCCGCACACTACGACAAGCTCGAACGCAACACGGCGGCAATCGGCGCGTGTGCATTGCGCGACGCCGCCGAAGTCGCCGCCGAAGCCGATGTCGTCATCATCGCCATCAAACCGTATCAGATCGAGTCCGTGATCGGTCCCCTCGCCGAAACACTGGCGGCACGTGGCACGCTGGCCGTCTCCATCGCGGCGGGTTGGAATCTGGAACGATACCAGACCCTGTTCGGCGACATCGCGCCGCGCATCCACGTGCAGTGCACAGTCCCGAACACGCCGATGGCGGTCGGCAAAGGTGTACTCGTCACCGAAACCGACAACACGCTGGATGAAGCGCAGACAACGCTGTTTGAATCATTGTTCGCACCGATCTCGCTGATCGAACGCGTCGACGCCGCGCATATGGACATCGCCATGGTCGTCGCCGGATGCGCGCCCGCCTTCACCGCAATGTACATCGAAGCATTGGGCGATGCCGGCGTGAAATACGGCTTGCCGCGCGCCGCGGCCTACCGTTTGGCGGCACGCATGGTCGAAGGCGTGGGCGCATTGTATCTGAATGACGAAACCCATCCGGGCGCCATGAAGGATGCGGTCTGCTCGCCGGGCGGCACCACCATCCGTGGCGTCGCGCAATTGGAAAAGGACGGATTCCGCGGCGCCATCATCGATGCCGTCGACGAAATCGTCGGATGAGCGCGCCGATTGAACAAAACGACAGGGAATCGATGATTGCGGTCGGCGATTGTCGGTGAGCGTAATCATGACAGCAATCAATGATTCGGTCAGGTCATCGCAATCGTCGATTGAGACGCGGCATCATGCGGGTTGACGTGGCTGGAAGGTAGGCTAGCAGGCATGTCTCTTACTATCGGAATCGTCGGACTGCCGAACGTCGGCAAGTCCACCATGTTCAACGCGCTGACCCGCAACAATGTATTGGCGGAAAACTATCCGTTCGCCACCATCGAGCCGAACACCGGCATCGTGCCGTTGCCGGACGACCGTCTGCCCGTGCTCGCCGAACTCGTGCATACCGAGAAGATCGTGCCGGCCACCGTCACCTTCGTCGACATCGCAGGCATCGTCAAGGGCGCTTCCGAAGGTGAAGGCCTGGGCAACAAGTTCCTCGCCAACATTCGCGAAGCCGACGCGATCTGCGAAGTCGTGCGCGCCTTCGAAAACGACGACATCGTGCATGTCAACGGCAAGGTCGATCCGGCCGACGACATCGACACCATCAACACCGAGCTGATCCTCGCCGATCTGCAGACCATCGACAACGCGCTGCCGAAGCTGGAGAAGGATCTGCGCGGCAAGAAGATCGAACCGTCCTACATGGAAGCTGTGAAGAAGGCCAAGGAAATCCTGGAAGCGGGTGAAACCATCGATCATGCCGCCCGCGAAGGCCGTTTCGACAAGGAAGAGGTCTATGATCTGCACCTGATGACCGCCAAGCCGTTCATCTACGTGTTCAATGTGGACGATTCCGAACTGGCCAACGACGAGCTGAAGGCAAAGCTGGCCGCCTCCGTGGCTCCGGCACAGGCCATCTTCCTCAACGCGCAGTTCGAATCCGAGCTGACCGAACTTGATGAGGCGGATGCCCGCGAAATGCTCGAGGATGCAGGACTGAAGGAGTCCGGCCTCGACCAGCTGGCTCGCGTCGGCTTCGATATCCTCGGTCTGCAGACCTTCCTGACCGCAGGCGAAAAGGAAGTCCGTGCATGGCAGATCCATCAAGGTTGGACTGCCCCCCAGGCGGCCGGCGTCATCCATACCGATTTCGAAAAAGGGTTCATCAAGGCAGAAGTCGTCTCCTACGATGACTTCGTCGCCGCCGAAGGCAGCATGGCCAAGATCAAGGAGGAGGGCAAACTTCGCCTTGAAGGCAAAGACTATGTGATGCAGGACGGCGACATCGTCGAATTCAAGTTCAACGTGTCCAAGTAAGGCCTGACTGTGTTGAAAAGCAACATGTAAGGCGGCGCGATTCAAACATTTGCATTGCGCAAATAGTCGAAACCGCGCCGTCTCGCATAAAAGTAACCATGCCGGGCAATATGGTGTGCCTACGCGCACACTATCAGTTTTTGAACAATCACTATGGTCTACTGATTGAGATGGTCAACGGCATATTGCGCTTCTTCTGGCGTGAATTGTTCGCCATGCTCGCTAACCAGCTGGTCATAAATGGCAGCAGGACTCATAGCCATCATATCCTGATAATCTTTTGCCTCCTGCAGAACATTGGCATTCCAATCCGCTTGCATATTGCCGATTGCATATTGTGCCGCTTCAGGAGTGAACTGCTCCCCGTATTCGCTGGTGAGCTGATCGTATATGCCGTGCTTGCCCATATGCATCAAATCGGAATACTGGTTTGCTTCAGTGAGCGCATTCAGATATTCGGTCGGGACGGGGACATGCCTGTTACTTCGATACTGGTGGTTGTGCCCTCACAATCGATGGTGAAAGTTGTGGATTGTCCTCCTGCAGGTGCTCCAGGATTGGTAAGAGAGCAGCCTTTACGGTATTAGTGCTGCCATCATCGTAAGTGCCGGAAACATTGAATGAATCATGGTGACTTCCGTACCCGCGTCCGTGGACCCGGAATACGTGGCGCTAACGCTCTGTGGAATTGGGGCTGCTTTGCTCCTTCGTTTCCTTTTGCGTTTGCTGGTTGGTTCGGCATTTGAATTTACGCTGTCATTTGTTGCGTCGCCGTTACCACCAATCGCCCCCAGACAATCACAAGAACCGTAACAATAATCACCCAGAACCACCATTTGTCCACACGGGTACGGGCGTCTGACTTCCGCTGTTGAAGGTTTGCGGATTTCCGGTGGGCGGTTGCACACATGAGCATCGTCAAATGCTGCGGTTTAGGACGGAACGCTGCCGAACCCAGAGCGTGAAAGTTCCGATCCAAGAATCCAAGGAGCCCAAAGTTCGGAAGCACCCGCCGCCATTGGCAAGCGTATAAGGTAAACGCGCAAAGTAAACGCATAATGTACGGATGGCGCATTCATGATGTACATATGCCGATTTGCGTCCGCACGCCGCGTCGGCTTCATACAATGGCAATTGGGCGAGGACGAAGCGGAGGCATGGTGCGAGTATTCGATTTTGACGGGACGATTTATGACGGCGAAAGCCTGTTCGATTTATACATGTTCTCCGCACGTTACGATCCGCGCGTTTTCCGCTATATCGCACCGGTCACGTATTACGGATTGCGATACAAGTTCGGCCGTGCGACATTGGCGCAGATGGAATCGGGCGTCGGCGACGTCGCGACAAAATATTTGGATCGCCTTTCGCATTCACGTCGCCTTGAACGTCTGCTTGGCGGCAATATGCTTGAAAGCAATGCGGTTGGCGGCGGTGCGATTAATGGTGATTCCGCCGGCAGCAACAATCTCGAAGCTCTTGTCAACGCGTTTTGGGATCGCCGCATGAATCGCATCAAATCCTGGTATCAGCCGCGTGAGGACGACGTTATCATCACCGCTTCATTCAATGTGACGGTGGGCGAGGCCTGCCGCCGCTTGGGCCTGCTCAATCTGATCGCCAGTGAAGTCGATATGGCCGATCACAGGGTCACCTATTTGAATTTCGGCGCCAACAAACCGCGCAAATTTCGTGAAATCTACGGCGTGAACGCGCGAATCGACGAATTCTATACGGATTCGAAATTCGATCAGCCAATGATCGATATGGCCGAACACGCCTTTATGGTAAAAGGCGATACCATCACCCAAGTCAAATAATTGATGATGTTCCATCGCATCAAGCGGTTCGCCGCGAATTTGTGGCAGCCGCGCGCCGAATGCGTGTTGTATTTGCATCGGAATGGCGATAGGCTTGGCGTCGCAATGATGCTGGATTCGCGCCAGCATGCGCCATAAAAAGCTCGAGCTACAAGGAGGTTCCGGCGATGCAGCAGCAATATGCATGTGTGAAATGTGGATGTACGGAATACGACAGTGACCAGTTCCAGGCTACGGGCGGTAATTTCGCCAAATTGTTCAACGTTCAGAACAAGCGTTTCGTCACAATTGCCTGTCGGCAGTGCGGCTACACCGAGCTGTACCGCGTGGATACGGACGCCGCCATGAACGTGCTTGATTTCTTTGCCGGCTGAGATTGCACTCGCGCATCGCTCGCACGTAGCCCCTGCATAGTCCCGCCCGTTTTACCATGCCGGTGATATAACCATCCAGTCGGCAAACCAGTAAGAGGCCGTCAGAGGAGAGGTATGGAACAATTCGGCGTGGTGTTGAATCAACTGATCGGCATGGCGGTGATGATGGCGGTCGGTGCGGTATGTGTTAAGGCCAAACTGCTTGATGAGAAATCGTTGAGCGGCATCTGCCAGCTGATTCTGAAGGTCGGCATTCCGATGCTGGTGTTCGCTAACGCGGTTTCCGGCACGACGCGAGCCGATCTGTTGCATTCGAGCGCGATGATTTGGCTGACGCTGCTGTTGTACGTTCTGCTGATTTCCTCGATGTGGCTGTTGACGAAGCTGCTTCGTGTACCGGGGGAGCGCGGTCGCCTGTTCCAGGGCGCGTTTATTTTCGGCAACGCCGGTTTTATCGGCCTGCCATTGGTGTTGGCGCTGTTTCCTGAGCGTGGCGCTCTGTATTTTGCGTTGATGTCGCTGGTGGACCAGTGCCTGCTGTGGACGTATGGCGTGTGGATTACGAAGCCGTTGTCCAATCGCAGCGGCCGATTCGACGAGCGGCCGGCCCGTTCGTGGATGCAGCGTCTGTCCAGTCTGATCAGTCCCGCATTGGTCGCAGTCGCCTCGTCGATTGCGGTTATCCTGATTGGCATTGACGTACCTGATCGGATTCTTTCGCCTATCCGTTCGCTTGGTGGCATTTCGACGCCGTTGTCGATGCTGTATTTGGGTGGCCTGCTGGTGCTGCGTAAGTGGTCGGGTGCGTTGCGCTGCCCGGAATTATATGTGGGCATTGCGTTTAAGATGCTGGTGGTTCCTGTCGCGTTCTGCGCCTTGTTGACATATGCGCCGCTGTGGCTTGGCCTGCCGCAATTGAATGCCGATATGGTGCATATGATTTCGCTGATTGCGGGTCTGCCCACGATGAGTGCATTGGTGATGTTCGCGGAGCGTGAGCGCAACATGCCGGAGTACGCGGTGGGGATGGTGTTGATGACGACGATTGCGAGCCTGTTCACGTTGAGCGCCGTATCCTATGTGATCTTCTGACGTCGCGTACGCCGTACGCCCGCCGTATGCCTTGCCGGTGCCGCCTCTGCGGCGTAATGAAGCGTAAGCGGTAGAGTGTTGCCATGTTCTCTTTGCTTGAGACGCTGATTGCGGTGTATGAGACGGGCCAGTTTACGTTGGCCGCCGATGAGCTGAAGATTTCGCAGTCGACGGTGTCGTCCCGTATCGCGACCTTGGAGCGTGCGGTGGGGGCGCAGTTGTTCGTGCGCAATGCGAAAAGCGATGTGGCCGCCACCGAGGCGGGCAGGATGCTGTATCAGACCGCGATCCGCATTGGCGGGGATTGGCGTGAGGCATGCGAATCGATTGCTCGCGCCGAGCGCAATACGGTGCCGTTCGCGATGTTGTTTTCGCACACATCGTCGGTGACGTTGCTGCCTGCCGCGTTGCGTGCGTTGCATCCGATGCTGGACCGGTACGACTGTTCTGTGGATGTGCGGAATTCGGACGCGATTTTGGAACAGGTCGGTCTGAAGGCCGTGCAGTTCGGCGTGGTGGAGAAGCCAATCATCAATGAATCCGTTGAGCGTGTGACGTTGTGCGAGGACGAGCTGGTGTTGGCCGGTGATGCCGACGACGTGTGGCTGATGCGTGAACCGGGGTCGGGTGTGCGGTATTACGCGGAGTTGTATTGCAAGATGAACGGCATCGTACCGCGTCATGTGGTTACGATCTCGAGTAATTCGTCGATTGTCGCGATGTTGGAATCGGGTATCGGCTGTTCGGTGGTGTCTCGTTCGACGGTACCGAACGGCGTTCCGATTCGTGAAATCGGCCGTGAATTCAGACGCCGCTTCTATGCGCTGATTCCGCGTTCTGGCTTGGGGGGTGAACAGCGTGAGGCCATCGACGTGGTGGTCGGGGCCTTGCAGTCGGCGACCCTCTGATGATATCGGTTTTCCCGATGTTATTCATTGATATGTTCTATTTGACCGATGCATAGCATAGGTGTGTAATAAAACCATGAAAGAATTCTGTGTGAAATGGTGGAAGCGCATCGCCACCGTCGATATGTTGTTCATCGCCGTTGTGACGCTGATCGCATCACTCATCGGCTCCTGGCTTAAGCAGTACCCGGGATTCAGCCTTTTCGGCGCGCTGATCATCGCGCTGCTTATCGGTATGGTCATCCAGTTTCCGATTCGCGGCGCGTACATCGGTTCCAACGCGGACCGCAAGGCCGGTGTCAAGGACGCCGCAGGTCTGATCTCCAACAAGCTGCTGCGTCTGGGCATCATCCTGCTGGGCTTCAAGCTGAATCTGCAGGTGTTGTTCACCCAAGGCGTCAAGTGCCTGCCGATCGCGGCCGTCGTCGTCGCCCTGACCATCATCGTGACCTACGCCATCGCGCGCAAGCTCGGCGTCGAACCACGTCTGGCCATCCTGACTGCAGGCGGCACCGGCATCTGCGGCGCCGCGGCCGTGATGGGCCTGTCCGGCTCCATCAAGGTTCCGCCGGAAGAAGAGGAAGACAAGGCCGATGATGAGGTCATGGCCGTCGCCACCGTCGCCATCATGGGCACCATCTTCGCGCTGCTTGAAATCGCCATCGCCCCGCTGACCGGCATGAGCAAGGACCAGATGGGCATCATGGCCGGCGCTTCCCTGCATGAGATCGCGCACGCCGTCGCCGCGGGCGACGCCTTCGGCGCCGTCGACATCGCCACGATCATGAAGCTGTCCCGCGTGCTGATGCTCGTGTTCGCCGCGATCATCATCGCCATCTGGTGGGATAAGAAGCATTCCACCGTGAAGAGCGAAGGCAAGCGTTCCATCGCTTTCCCGTGGTTCATGCTCGGCTTCATCGGTGCATCCGTGATTGGCACTTTCGTGCCGGCCATCGCCGCCATCGCCCCGCAGCTGGTCGACCTCGCCTACATCGTGCTCGGCATGGCCATGGCCGCCCTCGGCATCAACGTGAACTTCCGCGCCATCGCAGACAAGGGACGCAAGGCCTTCCTGGCCAGCTTCCTCGCCTCGATCCTGCTGGTGCTGTTCGCCGCCGTAATCGCCATCCTGTTCTTCTAACGGGTATTGCTGACAGCGGGCAGTCGATTAGTCAATCATCTCCCTTGTGTTCGCCGGACGAAAGCGACGAACACAAGGGATTTCTCATAATCAGGCGCGACGCAAGCGACACGTAAAGCGTGGGACGCGCGCGTCGAGTTGCATAAAGTCAACTTGAAGTTGTTACGCTCGGCAATGACAACATTAGAGAATCGAGGAGCATAATGACCACGATGAATCTCGACAATCTGGAGCATCGCACCAGCGACGAACAAGCTCCGGAAGTATTCTTCACCAGCGTCATCACGCCGGAAAGCCTGCAGCGCGTCTATCGTGCGCTCGGCACAACGCCGAAAGGCAACATCGCCATCAAAATCCATTCCGGCGAATCCGAAAAATCCAATAATCTCAATCCTCAGCTGATTAAGGATCTGGTCCAGGAAATCGGCGGCACGCTGGTCGAATGCGCCACTGCATATGACGGCAACCGTGAAACCCCCGAAAAAAGCGAGGCCGTATTCAAAGAACGCGGCTATGGCGACATCGCCCCAATCCAGATCATGGACATGGGCGGCGAAATCGAAATCCCGGTTGCCGGTTATCGCCATATCGCCTACGACATTGTTGGCAAGCATATCGATGACTACGATTCCTTCGTCGTGCTGTCTCACTTCAAAGGCCATCCGATGGGCGGCTTTGGCGGCGCGTTGAAGAACGTGTCCATCGGCATCGCCTCCTCCAATGGCAAGCGTTGGATCCACTCTGCAGGCCAGACCAAAGATCATTGGCTTGCCGCGGAGCAGGACGACTTCCTCGAGGCGATGGCTGAAGCCGACGAGGCCGTCATCACGCATATGAACGGCAACATGCTGTATATCAACGTCATGAACCGTCTGTCGGTGGATTGCGACTGCTTCGCTGAGCCTGCCGAACCGGATATGCATGATATCGGCGTGCTGTCTTCCCTTGACCCTGTCGCGCTCGATCAGGCCTGCGTTGATCTGATTCATATCGCTCCGGACGGTGCTTCCGTTACCGAACGTATCGCCACCCGTCACGGCGAGCACATTCTTGAACGTGCCGAGGAATTGGGATTGGGGTCCCGTAAGTATCGCATGACCGTGCTTGACTGAACCCACTGAAACGAAGCGGTACTGAAGCGGTATTGAATTGTTCGTAGAAGGAGAAGTAGTAATGTCAAACGCTATCGCAGTTTTGCGCCGCACCGATGTGCCGCGCTTGTCCGTCAGCGCAAAAACCACAGTCACCGTGCTGGGCATCGTGGCCGCCGTCGCGCTGCCGCAGTTCTTCCACGTGCTTGGCGCGGCGTCCGGTCTGGGAACCGCTCTCGGCTCGACGTTCCTGCCGATGCATCTGCCGGTGATTTTCGTTGGCCTGTTCGCCGGTCCCGTCGTCGGCGCCGTCACGGGCCTGATTGCCCCGATGGTCAGCTTCGCCCTGTCGGGCATGCCGATGCTCGCCATGGTGCCGTTCATGATGATTGAACTGTGCGCCTACGGTCTGTTCGCCGGCCTGCTGCGTTCGGTGAAGCTGCCGGGCCTTGCCAAGGTCATCATTGTGCAGGTCGCCGGCCGTGCTGTGCTGTCCGTGGCGACCGCCATTGCGATCGCCGCATTCGACGCGCAGTCCAGCGTCGCCTCAATCTGGACCAGCACGCTGGCCGCAGGCCTTCCGGGCATCCTGTTGCAATGGGCGTTGGTGCCGCTGGCGTTGTTCTGGGCCGAACATCAGCTGGCGAAGCGCGCATGATATAGCCGCATTCCAGCGAGCGGTAAAAGCGTACGGCGGCTTCGTAAGGTCCGCGAGAGCCGCTGATGCCACGAAGGGCTGATACGGGAATCCGTATCAGCCCTTTTCCATGCTTTTATATAAATCGAACTATAAAAAATCGGCGATTATACGTAACTCATATAATCGCCGATGGAGTCAAACCGTAACGCGGGCTGGTATTGACAGAGCCGACGATCAGTATCCAATCGCCAGCCGTTGGCCCTTGCGCCGGTCTGGGGAAAAGTCCGTATCCGTGTTACTTCTTCATCGCGCCTTTGATTGCGCTCCAGATGGCCTGAGAGAGTGCGTAGTGTCCCAGGGACGGGTCGGAAGCGGCGAGCGGGGAACGCAGAGCCTTGTTCATCATTTCGTTGTCCATCATGATGGACTCCTTTCCTTGAAATGCCGTATTCAAAACGGTGGTATCGTGTTGCTTTTCTTGTCTGTCTTCTGTTTTGCGTTTACAGAATAAATTGTTTGACGTTCCCCTTGCATGCCGCAATCATTGTTATTTTTGTATAATCATCGGGTAATCTGAAATATTTACATTTTGTTTACGCTGATGAAAGGTCGAATTATGCCGCAGAACATCGTCAATGAAGCACGCCTGCGCTATCTTGATTTCATCGCACGCGAAGACCGCATCCGACATCACCGCTACGTGGAAGAGATGAAGCAGTACGATCTGATGCGCGCCGGCGACATCTCCGCCATCTCCGAAAGCGCGCGATTGTGGGATTCCGGCCTATACGGCCACTTGTCGGACGATTCGTTGCGTGACGCGAAATACCGTTTCGTCACTTCAATCACGCTGGCCACGCGTTTCGCCATCGACGGCGGCATGGATGAAGAGGACGCATACAACGCCTCCGACCTGTACATACAAGACATGGACCGTTGCGAAAACGCAGACGACGTGCGCCGTCTGCACACTGATATGATGACGTTTTTCACTTGGGCGATGGCCGATATGCAGAAAACCGACGTGCATTCCAAAGCCGTCGCCGAATGCATGGATTACATTCACTATCATCTGCATGAAAAAATCACCGTGACGATTCTGGCCGATCATGTGCATTTGAATCCGACGTATCTTTCCGAACTGTTCGCCCGTGAAGTGGGTACGCCGATATCGCATTACGTCACAGATCGGCGTATGGAAGCGGCCGAAAACATGCTGAAATATTCGCAATACGGCTTTTCTGAAATCGCGCAGATTCTTGCATACCGCTCGCAAAGCCATTTTTCGAAAGCCTTCAAACGCCATTCCGGCATGACGCCGAGCGAATACCGGAAAACCCATGCGCAGACCGGCATATGGCCGGAATGACACATCGACGGCATCCCGCGATGTGTCATGCTTCCAAGGATGCGTGCGATACAGTGGGAGTGCCGTATATTCATGGCGGAATTGCGCGCAATGTATGCGGTATGGCGTAACCCAACAGAATCATGCCGGAGAGAAGAATGCCTAAGAAGACATCGCGCCCCGCGTCGCAAGCGGAAAAACAAAGCAGATATCGTCGCCGCCGCATAGTGGCCGTTCTTTGTCTTGCGGCGTTCATTGTTTGCGTGGTCGTGTCGGTTTCCGGTGTGATGAACATGCGTAGCATGATGATTGCCGGTGATACGGCGACGTCGCATGCTGCTGATGATTCGTCGGATAAGAACAATACCGCAAAAGCGAAGCGCGATGGCGGAAACGATGAAAAGGATTCGCCCGGAGCGACGTTGGACTGGCGAGGACCATCCGGCGGCGACTATCCCGATGCGAATGCGCTGTCGAATCCGTCGCTGGATGTCAGCATTGTCGACCAGCGCGTGTACGTGAAATCGGATGGCGTAGTGGTCTACACGATGGTCGCCAGCACTGGTCTGGACGACAGTACACCCTTGGGCGATTATGCGATCGGCATGCGCGGCGACCATTTCTACAACGAATCGGAGGGAATGGGCGCCGATTATTGGGTTGCATTCAGTGGTACCACATTTCTGTTTCACAGCGTGCCCACCACGCAGAACTTCGGCGAATATATAGAGTCCGAAGCAGTGAAACTCGGCCAACCGGCATCGCATGGATGTGTTCGCCTGACCGTTTCCGACGCGCAATGGATCTATGACAATATTCCGGAAGGAACGCCGGTGCATATTCACTGACTGGCTTCGGGATGAATCCGCGATTGATCGTAGTCGAATTTTTGATGGCGAATATGCTGCGACTGCGTGTCCGAAAGATTTTCGATTACGGTTGGGCATTATATGCACGGCTGCGGTTGGCCTATGCGAGACGGCGCGATCGTTGAATGAAGGATGTGGAAACAATGAGCATGCCACTTGATCTGTATGTGATTCGTCACGGCGAATCCGAAGCGAATGTTATCGTCAGCGCGGGCGAACAGGGGGATAATTCGCTGTATACGCAGGATAACGTCACCGTGCCGGACCGTTCATGGCGTCTGACCGGCACCGGACGCAAGCAGGCCGACTGCATCGGCCGCTGGCTGGTCTCTCAACAGCAGCTGTTCGACCGTTATTTGGTCTCCCCATATGTGCGCACCCGTGAAACCGCGGCCACCATGGCGTTGCCGAAAGCGAAATGGGAAGAAAAACGTGTTCTGCGCGAACGCTCGTGGGGTGAGATCAATACCATCACCAAAGACGATTTTCGCAACAACTATCCGCGCAATTGGATGTTCAAAAACACCGATCCGTTGTATTGGCGTCCGCCGGCAGGCGAATCGATTGCGGATGTGGCCGAGGACCGCGTGCATAATCTGCTCACTTCGTTGAATCGCAAATCCGACGCGGAATCCGTGGTGATGGTCAGCCATGGCGATTTGATGCTTGCGTTGATGTTGACGCTTGAGGATTTGTCGGATGAGGAGTTCCTGCATCGTGCGGATTCGGAAGAGTGGCGCATCACCAATTGCACCTGCCTGCATTATTCGCGCCGTAATCCGGATTCGGGACGCACCTATAAGCGTTTCCGTTGGGAACAGACCGCCCGCCCGGTATATGACGAGGATGAAGGTCGTTGGGAAGTGAAGGTTGAACCGTGGCGTGAGTTCAGGCGTCCGCTGCTGTCCAACGGGGACTTGGTCAACGTCGTGCAGACGGTGGATCCGCATTTGGTCGAATACCATGAGCGTTAGGATTCTTTGCCGCAGGTAATTACTATTTGGTCATGTCTCCATTACAATGGCTGTGACGTGTGACGCGATGTCGCCACACTAGAGAGTTAAGGAGATGTGAATGTCCAATCTGTTCACGTGGCAGCTGCACGGTGACGGCAAGACGCTGGCTCCGGGCGAAGTCGTCGAACCTGATGAGCGCCTGACTTGGGGCCGCACCATCGGCATCGGCGCCCAGCATGTGATCGCCATGTTCGGTGCCACCTTCCTGGTGCCGATTCTGACAGGCTTCGACCCGTCCACCACGCTGTTCTTCACCGCAATGTCGACGGCGTTGTTCCTGCTGATCAATAAGAACGTTCTTCCGAGTTACCTTGGCTCGTCCTTCGGCTTCATCGCGCCGATCACGGCCGTGACCACTGCCAACAAGGGGCTGGCCGTAGCATCCTTCGGCATTATGATTACCGGTCTGCTGCTTGCTCTGGTCGGCCTGCTCGTGCACTTCGCCGGTGCCAAGTGGATCGATATCATCATGCCGCCGGTCGTCAATGGTGCCATCGTCGCCATCATCGGCTTCAACCTGGCCCCGTCCGTGTGGAATAATTTCCAGGCCGCCCCCGATACCGCACTGGTCACCTTGGTCGCTGTGCTGCTGATCGCAGTGCTGTTCAAGGGTCTGCTGGGTCGTCTGAACATTCTGCTCGGCGTCATCGTTGGCTACATCTACGCGTGCTTCCGCGGCCAGGTCGACTTCTCCGCAATCGCCGACGCTTCCTGGATCGGTTTCCCGAAGTTCCACCTGCCGCAGGCCGATTTGACGATCCTGCCGATGTTCATCCCCGTCGTGCTCGTGCTTGTCGCCGAAAATGTTGGCCATGTCAAGTCCGTGGCGCAGATGACCGGCCGTGACTATGACGACAAGATGGGCTCCGCTCTGTTCGCCGACGGCCTCGGTACCGCGATCGCCGGTTTTGGCGGCGGCTCCGGCACCACCACCTACGGCGAGAACATCGGCGTGATGGCAGCCACCAAGGTGTATTCGACCGCAGCCTACTGGTGTGCCGCTGCATTCGCCCTGCTGTTGAGCCTGTGCCCGAAGTTCGGCGCCATCATCAACACGATCCCGGCCGGCGTGCTCGGCGGCGTCACCACCCTGCTGTACGGCATGATCGGCATGATCGGCGTGCGCATTTGGGTGGAGAACAAGGTCAACTTCGACAAGCCGCTGAACGTGATGACCGCCGCAATCGTGATGATCATCGGCATCGCGGACTTCACCTTCGCCATTCAGGGCGTGTCCTTCAACGGCATCGCCATCGGCACCATCGTCGTGCTCGTCGCCTACCACGGTCTGAAGGCCATCGGCAAGGCCATCGGCACCATCGAAAAAGACGATCCGGATATCCAGTGATTGTTCATTTCCGATATGCGATCGCCGTTTGAATATCATTCGGTATCGATGTAATCCCAAGGAAGCTCCCGAAAGGGGGCTTTTCTTCATATATGCGCGTATATGATGGGCAGTCACGGCAAATATATATGCGTCACAGTGAAAGGAAACGAAATATGGCAACGGCACAAGGCAAGAAAATCGCCATTGTCACCGGCAGCGCGTTGGGATTGGGCTATGAGATGGTCCGTCAACTGATTGCGCAAGGCTGGTTTGTGGCAGGCATTGACTTCAATGCTCAGCGTCAGGCCGAACTGGCTGAGGAATTTGCGAAGGACTCGTATCAGGCGTTCGTCGGCGATGTTTCGGATGAGACGTTCGCAGTGGAATCCATAGCCCGAATCGCACAACTGGGGCATATCGACCTGCTGATCAATAACGCCGGACAGCCTTCCTTCAAAGTCCCGACCGCATACGAAGCGGCGGATATCGACATATGCCTTAAAGGTTTGAAGGGGATGATTCTGTGGAGCGTGGAAACGTTGAAAGCCACAGGGGAGCAGGACGTCAAAATCGCTAATATCATGAGCACCGCCGCCACGCGCGGCAACGCCAACGAAAGCGTATACTGCGCGGCCAAGTGGGGCGAAAAAGGCTACACCAAGAGCCTGCAGGCCGCATACAAAGGAACCAGCGTGAAAATCGTCGCCGTCTATCCGGGAGGCATCGACACCGCGTTCTACCGTGACAGTCGCGATTATGTGTCAGAAGAAAAACAGCATACGTTCATGCGCGCCGACCAGCTGGCCGAAGTGATTCTTTTCAATCTGACATGCGCGGCCAATCTGACCGTCAGCGATATCGAAATCAATCGCAACAGCTGAACCGCCGTTATATTGCAAGGGCATCGGAAAAAGTATTGGGCATAGGATACTGTGGACAGGCTTGCGCAACGCATGCAATTTCACGATGTATTGACATGAAAGTCCACTGTGCCAGAAAACACTTTTGATGCCCTTGCGGCGGAATCGTCCATGCCCGAAACCGTGCAGGACGCCGACCGCACCTACACTTTCGCCGAACTCGGCGTGCCCGGTCCGCTTGTCCGCGCCTTGGCCGCGGAAGGTAAGCGCACTGCATTCCCCATTCAGGCCGACACTTTGCCTGATTCTCTCGCCGGACGTGACGTGCTTGGCCGCGGGCGCACCGGTTCCGGTAAGACCTTGGCGTTTTCGATTCCGCTGGTCGCTCGTCTGGGCGAAATCGGCATGGGCGCCAATCCGCGTGGAAACCGCGGTGGCAAGCGCCGCACCAAAAGCCAGTCCGACAACGAGGATTCACGCGACGATTCCCGCCTGCCCCGCCCGCGCGGCTTGGTGCTGGCCCCGACCCGAGAACTGGCCAACCAGATCAACGATGTGCTGGCGCCATTGGCGCGTATGTACGGCATGGCCACCACAACCATTTACGGTGGCGTGCGTTACAACCGTCAGTTCCGTGAACTGCGCGAAGGCGCAGATATCGTCGTCGCCTGTCCGGGACGCTTGGAGGATCTGATCGAGCAGAAGGCGCTCGCTCTCGACAACGTGCAGATCGCCGTCATCGACGAAGCCGACGAAATGGCCGATATGGGATTCCTGCCGCCGGTCAAGCGTCTGCTTGGCCAGATTTCCTTCGACGCGCAGGTCATGCTGTTCTCCGCGACCCTCGACCATGGTGTCGATGAGGTGGTGGAAACCTTCCTGTCTGATCCGAAGGTGCATAGCGTTGATTCGGCGACCTCCACGGTTGACGAAATGACCCATCACGTGTTCGAAACCACGCGTGACGACAAGCCCGCGCTGGTGAGGGCTTTGGCCAGTGGCAAGGGCCGTCGCATCATGTTCACCCGCACGAAGTTCCAGGCCATGAAACTTTCCAAGGAGCTTACGCAGGCCGGCATTCCGGCTGCGGAGCTGCACGGCAACCTGAGCCAGAACCAGCGTGACCGCAATCTTGCCGCATTCGACAGCGGCGACGTGCGTGTTATGGTCGCCACCGATGTCGCGGCCCGAGGCATTGACATCAGTGGCGTCGAACTGGTCGTCCAGGTCGAGCCGCCGGATGATCCGAAATCCTTCCTGCATCGTTCTGGCCGTACCGCGCGTGCGGGCAAGACCGGTGACGTCGTCACTCTGATGCTGCCGGAACAGCGTCGCAAAACCCGCCGTATGATGCGCGAGGCCGGGCTGCAGGTTCGTTCCGTCAAGGTTCGTTCCGATTCTCCGGAAGTGCTTGAGTTGGTCGGCGAGCAGGCCGAGCCGGTGTTCGGTTGGACGTTGGAACAGTCGCAGCCTGCCGGCAATCCGCGCCGCCGTAATGAGAAGAACGGTCGAAAGGACGGTCGCGGTTCGTGCCGCCGTAAGAACGATGACCGTTTCGGCAAGGACGGCAAACGTCGTGACCGGCGTGACCGCGATAATCGTCGTCGCCTTGACGATGACTTGTCGAATGTGGTCGAGGCGGTCGAAGTGACTCGTATCGACCAAGCGCCGGTCGAGTCGGCGGTCTTTTCCATGAAGCAGGAGAAGCCACGCAACGATAGGCGTCGTGAGAGGTACGACCGTCGCCATGCCGCATCCAAGGCCGAGCGTGAGAAGCGTCGCCAAGCGGAAGCTTTGCAGGAACGCGACGGCGGCAAGACGAAGTCCAAGCGTAAGGCCGACCGCAAAGCTGAACGTAAGTCCGGATACGGGGCTGAACGTAAGACGGAACGCAACGATAATCGTTCGGCGAAACAGCAGCGTAACTCGTACAATGATCGCCGCGATAATCAGAATCACCGCAACGGCAGGAAGCGTCGTAATGACGACACCGTTTCCGGCAAGCGCATTCACCGCAACGAGAATCGCGTTCGCAACGACGAACGTTCCGAAGACGTGAAGCGTCACGAACGCCGCATGAAAGCGCGTTATGGCGACAAGCATTCCGGCGGCCCGCGTCGTCGTCACTCGAAAATCAAGCGCGCTCCATTCCGTACACGCTAAGCGGAGAGCGAAATCATAGCGGCAATCATTGCGGCCACTCATATGACTCATCAACATCAACGATGAGCGTCATGATTGGCCGCAATTCATGCCTCCCATGTTGTTGATGTGGCGAAAACGAAATCATCGACGAATCACGCCGTTTGCCGCCAAAACCGATAGAGTGGAGGCATGGATGAGCAACAATCGGTGTTTTCCGCACACGTCGTCAGCTGCAGGATGCCGGCGGAACAAGGCGAACGTATTATTTTCAAAGGATTGGCGCTTTCGATTCACACACATGAAATCGTGGATTTGACAGGCCCCTCCGGTTCGGGCAAAAGCAGTCTGCTGACGGCTTTCGCCAAACTGAATCCGCGTACGCACGGCGAATTCATCCTCGACGGGCATAAGGATACGGAATTCACGCCGCAACAGTGGCGCAGCCAAGTGGCATACCTGCCGCAAAAGCCGATATTGCCTGGTGCAACGGTGGCTGAAGCGATCCGCCTGCCATGGAGACTGCATGTACGCGTTGCGCAAGATACCGCCAAGAAAACACCGTTCCCGCACAAGGATACGCAGATCGGAATCAGCGACGACGATATTCGCCACATGCTTGACGGCATCGGCTGCGCAGACATCGAACTCAACCGTGACCCACACGATCTTTCCGGAGGCCAGGCTGCGCGCGTCAGCCTCGCTCGCACGCTGCTGACCAAACCGCGCGTACTGCTCGCCGACGAAGTCGATGCCGGATTGGATGACGACAACGCCGGCCTCGTCGCACAGATCATGCAGCATGCCGCCGAAGAAGGCATGGCGATCATCCGCATACGGCATCGCGCATCGGACGGGCTGGCCGCAAGAACACTCGTATTGCGCGACGGAATCCTGTATGAGGAAAACAAGGAGCAGCGGCCATGAGCGGCAACTATTATTCCATTGATATTTGGGGGTTGCTTGTAGCCTTGGCAATGGTCGTAACTGCGGCCGGCGTGTCCGGCCTCACGCGCATGGGCGTCGGGAAAACCCTGCTATGGTCGGCATGCCGCGCGTTGCTGCAATTGTGTGCCATGGGCCTGATCATGGGCTACGTCATTCGTTCCAACAACATTTGGCTGGTGTTCGCGCTGATCGCAGTCATGCTGATCGCCGCCGTGCAAATCACCCTGTCGCGCGCCAAAGGAGTGCCCAAAGGCCTGACAGGCCCCGTTCTGCTCAGCCTCGTGCTCACCATGCTGCTCATGATTTCATTGGTCGCCGAACTGATCATCCGCCCGCAGCCATGGTATGCGCCACAGTTGGTCGTGCCGTTGACCGGCATGCTGCTGGGCAATACGGTGTCCGCACTCGCGGTCGGATTGAGTCGCTTCTATGAGTCCATGCGCGAACGTCGTGACGAGATCGACACCATGTTGGCTCTTGGCGCCACCGCGTGGGAGGCTGCCCGTCCGTCCATCGTATCGTCGATTCGACTTGGCTTGCTGCCTACCACGGCATCGCTCGCATCCAGCGGCATCGTCACTATTCCGGGCATGATGGCCGGTCAGGTTATCGCTGGCGGCGACCCGTTGGATGCCGCGAAATATCAATTCGTTATTCTCGGTGCGATTGCCGCATTGACGCTGTTGGCCGACTCGTTGATTATGGCCATGGTGTACCGTACATGTTTCACGAAGGATGACCGTCTGCGCTTGCCGTAAGATAAAGCCCAAGTGCTTTCCAAGAACGATACGGATACTTTTACACTATGAACGAATTGATGTTTGGATATGCGGCCGGTGTCACGCTGGCCGACAATATTGGATCGTGCGCCGTTGATACGGGCGGTTTCATCGGTGCCATCACGAATTGGTTGGTGCAGTTGATGTCCGCAATGGGCGCTGTCGGTACTGGTATGGCGGTGTTGTTGGAAAACCTGTTTCCGCCGATTCCGAGTGAAGTGATTCTGCCTTTGGCGGGTTTCACCGCGGCACAGGGGCATATGACATTGGTCGAAGCCGTTATCGGCGCGACGATCGGCTCGTTGCTTGGCGCGCTGTTGCTGTACGGCATTTCGCGTGCGATCGGCGCCGAAAGAATTCGTCGTCTGTTCGATTGGATGCCGTTGACTGATGCGAGCGATATTGATGTCGCCGACCGTTGGTTCGCCCGTTACGGCTGGCTGTCGGTGTTGGTGGGGCGTGTGATTCCGATTGTGCGCAGTCTGATCTCCATTCCTGCCGGTTTGGCCGCCATGTCGGCGTGGCGTTTCGCCGCTTTGACCGCGTTCGGTTCTCTTGTGTGGAATACACTGCTGGTGATGGCCGGCTATTTGCTTGGCGGCCAGTGGTGCACAATTCTCGGCTTCCTCGACCAATTCCAGTACGTGGTGGCCGGTCTTATCGTGATTCTGTGCATCTGGTATGTCGTCGTGAAAGTCCGCAAACATAAGGCGAAGGAATCCAACCAGGACTAATCGCAAAAACCGGTCACATGTGCTGATGCGGTGTGTTTATATCAGCATATGTGACCGAAATCGAGCCTTAAACCGATCACATATGCTGATGGGATGCGTTCTTATCAGCATATGTGACCGTTTCTTATTTGTTCGTTCGCAGCAGGCTGTCGCCAATGCCGATTAACAGACCGATAATCGCCGGTAGCAGCCAGCCAAGCTGGACGTCATGCAATGGCAGCATCGCCAACGCTTCGCCCAACATAGGAATCGTGAATCCAAACAGCGTAATCAGACTGTTCGCGCAGTCCACAATACTGACGATGCCGACCAGCACCACCACCCAGAAATAGATGCGATGAAAACGGCCGGCAATCAGATGGTGCGTGAACGATAGTACGATCAATACGATTGCCATCGGATACAGCGCGGACAACACCGGCACCGACACTTTGATGATCATGCTCAAACCGGCATTCGACACGATGAAACTGAATGCGGCGAAAATCGCGCTCCATGCGCGATAGCCCATACGGCGACCTGCGATGCGCGGGAAACGATTTTGGAAATACGTGCCGCAGGTGGAAATCAGCCCCGTGCATACGTTGAAGCAGGCGATGACGAACACCAGTCCGACAAAAGCAGTGCCCCATGTGCCGAATGCCGACGACGTCAGATTCGTCAACACCGTGGCACCGGTATCCTTCGACGGGTCGATTCGCGCCAGTGAGCCGGAGATGACGCCGACAAACGAGAGCACGCTGTACACAAGAACCAGCATGACGCCGGTGCCAAGACCGGCCAGACCTGTTTCCTTACGGTTCTCGGATTCCTCGGTGACGCCCATCTGCGTGACGTTCACTGAAATGATGATGCCGAAATACAAGGCGGCCAGCAAATCCATCGTCTGATAGCCGTCCAGAAAGCCGCGTGCCATCTGACCGGTCTCATAATCGCCGAACGGTGCGGTGAAATCGCCATGGGGAATCACGAGGCATGCGATGAACAGCGCAGCAATCAGCACCAGCAGCAGCGGACCCATCACTTTGCCCAGCGTTTTCGACAGGCGTTCAGGATGTTGCGCGACCACATACGACAAGGCGAAAAATACCGCCGAATATACGAGCTGTGTCAGCCAGCGCGGCGTATCGCCGGCGAACGGCACCACAGCCATCTCATATGACGTGGTCGCCGTACGGGGAATCGCAAAGCATGGGCCGATGGTCAGAATAATGGCCAAGCCAAGAACGGAAGCGAAACGTGGCCCCACACGGCCTGCCAATGCGTCGAAACCGCCTGCACGGGAAACGGCAAGAACGCCCAAAATTGGCAAGCCCACGGCGGAAATGATGAAGCCGAACGTGGCCGTAATCGATGCCGTGCCGGATTGGACGCCTAAAAACGGCGGGAAAATCAGATTTCCGGCGCCGAAAAACATGGAAAAGAACGTGAATGTAAGCAGCAGGCGATTACGTGTCGTCAATGTTATGTCGGATTGTTGCATTGAGACAGCATCGCTTGTGATGCATTCGCCGCTGGAATCTGTTTTTGTAGCCATATTTTGAGACGATGAACCTTGTGAATCCCTCATTCCACCTAGTCTAATATTTTCCCGTACAACGAATGTGCATTACATGCGACAACGGTTTGATAATTCATGAAGACTTCGCCGCCAGCGTTATTGTGAAACAAATCTTGGCGATATGACGGGTTCGGGCTAGACTGACAACGGAAAAGTACTCTTTTTTGACGGAGGAAGCAGCATGACAGCTGAAGCAAACGTCGGCGTCGTTGGTCTCGCCGCAATGGGTGGCAGCTTGGCCCGTAATCTCGCGCACCATGGCAACAAGGTCGCCGTTTTCAACCGTTCCTACGGCCGCACGGAAAAGCTGATGGCCGAACACGGTAACGAAGGTGAATTCTACCCGGCAAAGACCTTGGAGGAATTCGTCGACAGCCTCACCAAGCCGCGTACCGCCATCATCATGGTTAAGGCCGGTGAGCCGACCGACGCGATGATCAACGCGCTGGCCAATCTGATGGAACCGGGCGACATCATCGTTGACGCGGGTAACGCCTACTTCCCGGATACGATTCGCCGTGAAAAGGAAATCCGCGCTCGTGGCCTGCACTTCGTTGGCTGCGGCGTTTCCGGCGGTGAAGAGGGCGCACTACGCGGTCCGTCGATGATGCCGGGCGGCACCGACGAATCCTGGACGACGCTGAAGCCGATTTTCGAGTCCATCGCAGCCGTCGCCGAAGGTGAACCGTGCGTGACCCACATTGGCGAGAACGGTGCCGGTCACTTCGTCAAGATGGTGCATAACGGCATCGAATACTCCGACATGCAGCTGATCGCCGAAAGCTACGATCTGATGCGTCGCGGCCTGGGCATGAGCCCGGCTGAAATCGGCGACGTGTTCGAAGACTGGAACAAGACCGAGTTGGACTCCTACTTGATCGAAATCACCGCCGAGGTGCTGCATCAGGCCGATGCCAAGACCGGAAAGCCGCTGATTGACGTAATCGTGGATCATGCTGGCATGAAGGGCACCGGTACTTGGACGGTGCAGACCGCCCTTTCTCTGGGCGTGCCGGTTACCGGCATTGCCGAAGCAGTATTCGCTCGCGGTCTGTCTTCTCAGGGTGCGTTGCGCGAAGAGGCCCTTCGTCAGGGCTTTGAAGGTCCATCCGACCCGATCGACATGCCGGTTGAAGAACGCCAGGCCTTCATCAACGACATTCGTGAAGCACTGTACGCTTCCAAGGTCGTCGCCTATGCACAGGGCTTTAATGAGATCACCGCCGCCGCCGAAGAATACGGCTGGAATATCGATCTGGCTGCTGTCGCCCGTATCTGGCGCGGCGGCTGCATCATCCGAGCGAAGTTCCTCAACCGCATCTCCGAAGCCTTTGAATCCGGCGACGCGAATGTGTCGCTGCTATTCGCCCCGTATTTCAAGGATGCCATTGAAACCGCTGAACCCTCGTGGCGTCGCGTCGTCGCGCGCGCTGTGCGCTTCGGCATTCCGGTTCCGGCCCTTTCCTCGTCGCTGGCTTACTTCGACGGCCTGCGCTCTCCGCGTCTGCCTGCCGCTTTGATTCAGGGCCAGCGTGACTTCTTCGGTGCGCACACCTACGGTCGCATCGACGCTCCGGGTGCTTTCCACACACTGTGGGCTGAGCCGGGACGCGAAGAAATCGAAATCTGAGTCGAAGCCTGGCAAAGTGAAGACCTGATACACGATGAAGGGTTAAGAGGAGGAATTCCTCTTAACCCTTCATCGTGTTACTGCAACGGTGTCGCAGCGGTTTTTTACAGTTTGCTGACCGCTCCCACATCAACCAGCCACAGCAGTTCCTCGCCGTCGGCATAGGAACTGGGAGCCTGTGGATTACGCGGCTTGGCGAAAGCGTTGCAAACGGCCTCGGCCTTGCGTTCTTCGGAAGTGAACACCCACGTGTGAAGCGAGCGTGCAATCATCGGAACAGTCAGGGTCACACGCAGCGGCGGAGGCTTGGGGGAGTCGCGCACGCCGGCGACCAACACATGCGGATCGTCGATCAGCACTTCATCCTTGCCTGGGAACAGGGATGCGAAATGTGCGTCCGACCCGACTCCGAACATGGCGATATCCATACGCGCGTTCTCGCCCAACTGCGCAATCAGCTCACACTGATATTCAGCGGCCGCGGCCGCCAGAATCTCATTGGTCCGCTCAGACGAATCCTGCGTGATTGCTTCAGCGGAACGCCTGTCAGCCGGCATCTCATGAATGTTCTCGGCCGGCATGCGGCCTTCGGCGATCAGACGGTCGAACAGCGCTTCACGAGCCTGCTTGGCATTACGATCATCATCGTCGGCGGCAACGAAACGCTCATCGCCCCACCATACGTGTACGTGTGACCAATCAACCGCATCACACAGAGAATTCTTGCCCATGACGGCGAGCACTTCAATCCCGTCGGTGCCGCCGGTGACGGCGATATCGACACGTCCACGATTCGGCTCGGCCAACATGTCGATAATGGTCAGCAGCGTGCGCGAAGCGACGGCCTGTGCGAGAATCTGCGGATTCGGATAGACCACGGTTTTACGTGCGCCCATATATGTCTCCTTTATCCAAGCAACGAAACTGCCTAATGCTTTGGTCTTTTTTCGGTCACACTTGCTGATGTTGGTCCGTCCTTACTGCAAATGTGACCGTTGTAAGCCTTGGTTTCGGTCACTCCTGCTGATGGTTATGGTTCATATCAGCAGGAGTGGCCGTTATGTATGTTTTAGGCGTGAGGATGAATCAAGTCCCAGCCCTCGGTAACGACTTCGGCGTAGATGTCGTCGGGATAGAGGCGTCCCAATTCTTCGCTCAAGCATTCCTCCAACGTACGAGTGGGCACGCTGATGGTCTGCGGCGACTGGCCTGGCATGCTGATAACGGCAATGCCGCCCTCCGCAGATGGACGCTCCAGACTCAGCTCGCCATCCGCGCGGGTCAAATACACGCCGGTGACGGCGGTGGCGCCCGGAACATGCTCAATCGTAACCGGCACGTTGAGCTTCAAACGCAGCCATGCGGCCAGCAAGTCCATCGGCAGGAAATCTTCCGGACCCGCCACACGCGCCGCGCTGATCGGCAGATGCGGCGGCTGATCAAGCATGGAGGCAAGCATCGCACGCCATACGGTCAAACGCGTCCACGACATATCCACGTTCTTCGGTGACCAGTTGCGGCGCAAGTCATCCATGGTACGCATCGGATTCGATGAACGCATCGCGTCGGTGATGCGGCTACGAGCCATCGCGCCGAGCAAATCCTTCGACAGATTCGCCGGCGCTTCGGTCGGCCACCAGGCGACCAGCGGAGTATCTGGTACGAGCAACGGCATCACCAACGTATCCGCATGATGCACCAGACCGCCGCGCGGATGCAGCACAATGATTTCGCCTGCGCCGGCATCCGAGCCGAAACGGATTTCAGCATCCAGATAGGTGTGTGGGGCATCGCTGTTTTCGCCATCGGCACCAGTTTGCGCACTTTCGACAACCGTGCGATTATCCGGAGCAATGGCAATCACACGGCATGGATGCTCACGACTGGCGTTATTCGCCAACTTCAGCGCATGCTCAAGCTCGTCGCCATTGGTGGAAATCAGCAGCGTCAGCACACGGCCCAAAGCGGCCTCGCCACGCTCCTCATGCAAGGCTTCGATTTTTTCCGCGATCGTGCGGGTTTCGGTATTCGGCAATGTAATGATCATGGCATCCTCCACTGGCGTCCGTCGCGAGCAAGCATCTCGTCAGCCTCTTCAGGCCCCCACGTGCCCGAACGATAAGGCTGCGGCTGGCCCAACGCCGCCCAGAACTTCTCGATCGGGTCCAGAATCTCCCACGACAATTCCACTTCACGCGTGGTGGGGAACAGCGGTGGGTCTCCCAATAGCACGTCCAGAATCAGACGCTCGTACGCTTCCGGCGAAGACTCGGTGAAGGAACGGCCATAGCCGAAGTCCATCGACACGTCGCGCACTTCCATCGACGTGCCGCCTGGCACCTTGGCGCCGAAACGCATCGTCACGCCCTCGTCAGGCTGCACGCGAATCACGATCGCGTTCTGGCCAAGTTCGCGGGTGGCGGTCGATTCGAACGGCAGATGCGGCGCCTTCTTGAATACGACGGCGATTTCGGTGACTCGTTTGCCCAGACGCTTGCCGGTACGCAGATAGAACGGCACGCCTGCCCAACGGCGGGTGTCGATATCAAGACGAATCGCCGCATACGTTTCCGTCGTGGATGCCGGATTGATGCCGGCCTCGTCAAGATAGCCGCGCACCTCATGCGACCCCTGCCATCCGGCGGCGTATTGGCCACGGGCGGTGTGAGCGGCCAAATCCTTCGGTAGACGCACAGCGGACAGCACTTTCGTCTTTTCGGCCGTCAAATCGGATGGTGAGAAAGAAACCGGCTCTTCCATGGCGGTCAATGCGAGCAGCTGCAACAGATGATTCTGAATGACGTCGCGGGCAGCGCCGATGCCATCATAATAGCCCGCACGGCCGGCCACGCCAATATCCTCAGCCATGGTGATCTGCACATGGTCGACGTAATTCGCATTCCAAATCGGCTCATACATGGCGTTCGCAAAGCGCAGCGCCAACAGATTCTGTACGGTTTCCTTGCCCAGATAATGATCGATACGGAACACGCTCGACGGATCGAACACTTCGGAAACCACACGATCCAATTCCTTGGCGCTGGCAAGATCATGGCCGAACGGTTTTTCGATGATCACACGGCGCCAAGCGTCCTCTTCGGAGCGCGCCAGACCGCAGTCGGCCAGCTGGCGGGAGACTTGCGGAAACGCGCGCGGCGGCACCGACATGTAGAACGCATGGTTGCCACGTGTGCCGCGGTCGCGGTCAAGTTCGGCGACGGTATTGGAAAGGCGGGCGAACGCCTCCGGATCATCGAAACTGCCCTGCACGAATCGAATGCCGTCGGACAGCTGCTTCCACGTCGATTCACGGAACGGCGTACGGCAGCGGGCCTCGATGTTTTCGCGCACAAAAGACTTGAATTGGTCTTCGCTCCAGTCGCGGCGGGCAAAGCCGGTCAGGCCGAAGCTCGGCGGCAGCAGACCGCGATTCGCCAGGTCATAAATCGCCGGCAGCAGCTTCTTGCGGGACAAATCACCGGTCACACCGAAAATCACAATGCTGCAGGGGCCGGCGATGCGAGGAAGACGCAGGTCGCGCGGGTCGCGCAGCGGATTGGTCCATCCATTTGCCGCATTCCGAGGCATGGATGAAGTGGAAATGGTTTGATTCATGCCACTTATAGTAACGACATCCCTGCTCTTGCGCGGTGATGTTCCCATGCGGCGCAACAAACGTGGAATATTTCACATGGCCTATCGCAGGGCTCGTCGACGACATCGTATCGATGAACACCTTCGGCTTATTTCTACGATTATTACAGTCTGGCAGCCCGCAATTTCGTCATAACAGT
This sequence comes from Bifidobacterium sp. LH_512, assembly GCF_056356435.1. Taxonomy (NCBI): domain Bacteria; kingdom Bacillati; phylum Actinomycetota; class Actinomycetes; order Bifidobacteriales; family Bifidobacteriaceae; genus Bifidobacterium; species Bifidobacterium sp. LH_512. The sequence continues at coordinate 1,066,239 of NZ_JBKEUE010000001.1, read as the reverse complement.
ACTGATGTGATGTTTTCGGACTTGGCCGGAGCCCAATTCTGTCACAACAGTACTGATATGACGATTGAAAAGATTGGCGGAGCGGCGTTGGGCTGATGGAATCAGCGTTGATATGCGGCGAGGCCGTTGAGGAAACGGGTGAGGCCTTCTCGCATACGGGAACGTGGGCATGCGATATTGATGCGGACGAATGAGCGGCCGTTGCCGCCGAATTCCGCGCCGGGGGAGAGCATGACGCGATGCTCGCGCGTCAGATAGTCGCATAATGCGTCGGTATCGTCAGTGATAGTGGAGCAGTCGACCCAGAGCAGATATGTGGCATGGCCACCCACAACGCGGATACGACGATTGTCGGGCGCGCCCTCGTTATAGCCGTCGAACATGGCGTACGCGAACTGCTTATTGACCGCCAGATACGCGCGTAATTCTTGAAGCCACGGTTCGCCCTCATTGAACGCGGCGATGGTGGCCGTCATGGCGAACGCATTCGGTTCGGCCACTTCGTCGGTGTTGAGCGCACGCCATACCTTATGACGTAGCACCGGATTGGGAATCATCACGGCGGCCGTCTGTAATCCTGCGATATTGAAGGCCTTCGTCGGCGCCAGACAGGTCACCGAATTCATGCGGCAATGCTCGCTTACCGAGGCGAACGGCACGTACTCGTAACCTGGGTCGGTCAGATCGCAATGAATCTCGTCGCTGATCACCGTCACATGATGGCGGCAGCACAATTCTCCGATGCGTTCCAATTCGCCACGGCTCCAAATACAGCCGACCGGATTATGCGGATTGCACAGAATCATCAGCGTCGTCTGCGGATCGGACAGACGCTGCTCCAGCGCATCCCAATCCACGGTGTAATGGCCGGCATCATCATAGGATAGCGGTGCCTCCAATACGCGGCAGCCGTTGTTGATAATCGAATTGAAGAAAATGTTGTACACCGGCGTCTGAATCAGCACGTTTTCATTCGGCGTCGTCAACTTGCGCACCATGCTCGAAATCGCTGGCACTACACCGGTGCAGAACACCAGCGAATCCGGCTCGATGGCAAGCCCGTGACGGCGCCGCCACCAAGCCGTATAGCTTTTCGCCCACTCGTCGGGCACAATCGAATATCCGAACACGCCATGGTCCAAGCGGCGTTGCAACGCCTCACGAATCTGCGGAGCGGTGGTGAAATCCATGTCCGCGACCCACATGGGCAGCGCTTCGCCCGTCTCATCCCATTTGAGCGAGTACGTGCCGGAACGGTCAACCGGAGTGTCGAAATTGTAAGCCATGGCGAATATGTCCTTGAATTCTTCCCTATGTATATATGTAATATGTCGTGTCATATGTCGGCGATTATTCGCGGCTATTCGCCAAGAATTATCGTCGTCGCATCCGGGTCGATCTTCGACGGATCCAGCGTCAGATCCCTGATCGCATCGGCGCGAATCACACCGCCTCGCGGATTCAATACGCTATCGATCGTGCCGCGCACGTCCGCATCAACCGTCGAATATTCAAACGCCAACGTCGTGTTGATCAGACGGCAATTACGCAACGTAAGACCATCGATGTAGCACAATCCCTGCAGACTTTCGATTGTGCAGTTCTCGAATGTGATATTGCGAGAATTCCATCCCAAATATTCGCCTGAGATAAACGAATCGCGTACAGTGATGTTTTCGGCATTCCAAAATGCATCCTTGGAAATAAGCCGCGAATTATCAATGGTCACATTCTTCGCGCCATCAAACGGATAATTGCCTACCAAGCGCAGGTCATCCGCAGTGAAACCGTTCACGTTCATCGCGAAATAATCGCCGCGCGCAGACACATGCTCCGCCGTAATGTCGGAACAATTCCATAGTGTCTCCTCGGCATCGACGAAATCCACATTGCGCAGCGTCAGATCCTCAACGCGGCGGAAATTCTTCGGCGCCTCAATCGTGCAACGCTCCACCAGCATATGCTTCGTATACCATACGCCAGCGCGTGCCATCGCAAACCATGTGCAATCGCGGGCGGTCACATGCTCGCAATACCACAGCGGATACTTCCACTTGAACATGGATCCCAATAATTCGATATTGTGCGCATGTTTCAACGGCGACTCGCCATCGGCAAAAATAGTATCGGCATAACGTGTGTCATGTGAGAAGAATGCGGCGCGTTCTCCGGTGAGCATGCCCTGATGGATTTCCTCCTGCATCTGCGTCGATGTCGTTTCGGATTCCTGATTGGCCTTATAGTCGTCGAATGACATGGAATTCTCTTTTCTCATGTGTTTTCTTGCGTGTTCAGCGTTTTCTTGCATGACGCGTGAATGCGAATATTCTAAAGTTAATCCTACGTGTCGCATGCACATTCGCTGTTCGCGACAAGCATGATGATTCGGATTCGAAGGAGGGCGACGATGCCGGTGCCGCAGCGGGCCGTGGACATGATGAATTCCGGCGACAGCTACGCTTGCGATGATGCGGAAATGCTGAGCCGTGCAGGCGGAGCAGTCGGAATTGCTATATGACTTTAATCAGACGCGTCCAAGTCAGGCGGCGGAACGTGTCGAGGCCGCGCGCAAACTGTTGGGCGCGTTCGACGAAGGCTCATATATCGAGCCGCCGCTGCACGCCAATTGGGGCAGCAATACGTTTATCGGCCGTAACGTGTACGCGATTTCAATTTGACGCTGGTCGATGACGTGACGGTGACCATCGGCGATCATACGATGATCGGTCCGAACGTGACGCTTGTGACCACGGGGCATCCGATTCGCCCGGACCTGCGCATGAAGGTCACGCAGTATTCCATTCCCGTCACCATCGGACGCAATGTGTGGATCGGAGCGAATGTGGTGGTGCTGCCCGGCGTGACCATCGGCGACAACACGGTAATCGGCGCGGGGTCGGTCGTCACCAAGGATGTTCCGGCCAATGTGGTCGCCTTTGGACAGCCGTGTCGCGTATATCGCGAAATCGGCGAGCATGATGACGTGTACTACTGGCGAAATCGCATGATTAATCCCCCATATGACAAGGCGGAAATGGATCCAGACGAAGAGTAAAAAGAATCGGGACGAATATTCCCCATGCAAGTGAATATTCGCCTCGATCCACTGATTTATGCAGCGTCCTGGCTATTGTCGCGGCCTGCATGCGGCTTGATATGCGCTTCCGCTTCACGGCAGGTCTGGCCGAGTCTGCGTGAAAGCTCCACCACATCCAGAATGCGGTCGATTTCTTCGGCCGGCATGTCAAGGCGTTCCTTCGCCGCTTCTCGCACGGTCCGTCCGCTTGCCGCCGCCTCGGCGGCGATATCGGAGGCGCGCTCGTAGCCGATGACGTCGTTCAGCGCGGCGGAAACCGACATGGACTGTTCCGCATTACGGCGTCCCACTTCAGCGTTGATGACGATGCCTTCGACGCAGCGTGTACGGAACATATCCATCGCGCGTGTCAGCAGCGTAATGCCGGTCAGAATCTCATGTACGATCACCGGGTCGAAGGCGTTCAGCTGCAGCTGGCCTTCGGCGGCCGCCCAATTGACGGTGACATCCATGCCGAACACCATGAAGCAGCATTGATCGACGCATTCGGGAATCACCGGATTGACCTTGGCCGGCATAATCGACGAGCCGGCCTGACGTGCGGGCACTCGCAAATCCCCGAAGCCTGCGCGCGGGCCGGAATTGAGCAGACGCAAATCGTCGGCGGCCTTCTTCAAATGAATGGCGAGATTTTTCAACATTGCGCTGGCCGCGATATACGCGCTCATATCGGTGACCGCCGCAATCGGATCGGGAGCCGCTGTCACGGGAAGACCGGTGATGCGCGCCAGCTGTGCGGTGGCGGATCTACGGAATCGCAGATCCGCGCAGATGCCGGTGCCCAATGCGGTGGCACCGAGATTGACCTGGGCCAGCTGCGGGACCAGGGATTCGATCGTCGCCAGATCGGTTTTCAGGAACGTCGCGAACGCGTGCAGCTCCTGGCCGAACGTCATCGGCACGGCGTCCTGTAGCTGCGTGCGTCCAAGTTTGACGTCGTTGGCATGACAGTCGGCCAGATCATGGAAAGCTCGCATCAGTTTCTGGCATGAATCGGCCAAAGGATGCAACGCATCGATGATGGCCAGCTTGCAGGCCGCAGGATACGTATCGTTCGTCGACTGCGAATGATTGACATGATCGTTCGGATGGATATACGCGTAATCGCCGCGCGGACGGCCGGCGATTTCCAGCGCGCGATTGGCGATGACCTCATTCACGTTCATATTGCAGCTGGTGCCGGCACCGCCCTGCAGCACGTCCACCGGGAACTGGTCCAGCAGTCGACCCGCCTCGATGTCCAAGCAGGCTGCGCGAATCAGTCGGGACCGCTCGGCATCCAACAATCCCAATTCCTCGTTCGCTGCGGCACAAGCCCTTTTCACCGTCGCATAGGCGCGAATCAGCATCGGATGCGTGGCATCCGACAATCCCGATACGTCGAAATTACCGATCGCGCGTTGCGTATGAATGCCCCAATAGGCGTCCGCCGGTACCTCCATTGTGCCAATGCAATCATGTTCCATGCGTGTGGGCTGCGATGTGGCGGCCTTCGCATTGGACTCTGTCGTATCTGTCATTGTCATGATATTCGTCGTCATCGCGTAATGCTTCCCGTTCATGGCGCCCTTCTTTCGAATCTGTCATACCGTTCGCAATCATCATGACGTAATTGCGTGCCCGTGCGCTACCTTCAGTCGTATTTGCGCCGAGAGCCGAAGCGGCGCCACCGTCAATCCCGCTTGTATGTGAATGTCATAATGCGTATGGCGTAACGCGTGACTTTTGCCACGGAATCGGCTGTGCCGCTGCGCTGGCAGCGAAGCCGTTCCGTGCCTGACGTTAGGCTATATTTATGTCATTCTTCGATGTATTTGGACCCATGTTCGACCCGGACGACGATTTCAGCCGTTCCACAAATAGCAGAAAGCCCGACGACGAGCCGGTGATCCTCGACGTGCAAGTCGACGGTGACGAACATGCCGAGCGCGTTAAGAACACCACTGCACAAGGCGGCAACATGCCGCCGATTAAGCCGGCCGGACCGCGCATCGCGTCACATCCGACACCTCCGCATGGCTCGTTGGGAAGCAAAATCCTCATCGGCGTCGTACTGGCATTGGTCGTTATCGTAGGCCTGTTCTTCGGACTGTCCCGATTCATCACCGACCTCATGTGGTATGGCCAGCTCGGCTTCGAAAGCGTCGTATGGACCCAATTGGGCACAAAAATCGGCCTGTGGGTCGCCTACGCAATCCTGATGGCGCTCGTCAGCTTCGTTTCGGCGACCCTCGCAATCCGCGCGCGCCCCGACTCCGCCGACGGCTCCAAAATCCGCATCAACGGCGACACCATTGAAGTGGGCAAGGGCATTTCCTCAAAACATGCGCGCCGTATCGCTGTCGTGATCTCCTTGGTTGTCGGTCTGGTCTTTGGCTCCCAATTCAACGCGAACTGGTCCGAAATCCTGCTTATGTTCAACGCGCAACGTTTCGGCACGGCCGACCCGCAATTCGGCCTCGATAACGGCTTCTACGTCTTCATCCTGCCGGGCCTCAAGCTCGTTATGTCCGGTGTCGCGTTACTGTTGCTCGTCGGCATCATCTTCTCCATTGTCACGCACGTGCTTATAGGCGGCATCCGCGTCACCATGCCGGTCAACGGTCGCGGCCTGTTCGCCATCACCAAGCGTGCCCGCCGCCAGATCGCCATCTGGCTGATGCTCAACATGTTCGTGGGCGCGGCCAACCAAGTGCTGGGCGTATTCGACTATCTGACCGTCGACGGTGACCGCATTACTGGCGCCACGTATACGACGGTGAATTCCACCATTCCGGTGACGTTCATCATGGCCGCGCTGACGGTGGTTCTCGGCATCGTATTGGGCGTGTGGATTATGACGTCGCATCAGCTGGAAGGTTCCGCGCCGATCGGAGTGCGCGCCTCCACCGCTTCGAAGGCGTGGCGTACGCCGCTTGCTGCCATTGCGGTGACCATTGTCATCTCCATGATGCTGACCATCGTCTGGCCAATGCTGCTACAGCGTTTCCGCGTCGATCCGAACGCGCAGGAAATGGAATCGACCTACATCCAGCGCAACATCGACGCGACGCGCGCCGCCTACGGTCTGGACAACGTGCAGATCGAACGGTACGAGGCCACCACGAAAGGCGAGGTCGGAGCCCTGTCGCAGGATGCCGAATCCACGGCGCAGATCCGTCTGCTGGACCCGCAGGTCGTCTCGCCGACGTTCAAGCAGCTGCAGCAGTCGAAGCAGTACTACACGTTCGCCGACACCTTGGCCGTCGACAAGTACGAGATCGACGGGCAAAGCCAGGACACGGTGATCGCGGCTCGCGAACTCAACCTTGACGGCCTCGACAACCGCAACTGGGTGAACGACCATACCGTGTACACGCACGGTTATGGCGTAGTCGCCGCCTACGGCAACAAGGTGACGGCCGACGGTCAGCCGGAATTCTTTGAATCCGGCATCCCGACGCAGGGCGCACTGACCGAGGAGCAGTCATATGAGCCGCGCATCTACTTCTCTCCCAACGCCACCGAGTATTCCATCGTCGGCGCTCCAGAAGGCACGCAATCTTGGGAATTCGATTATCCTACCGGCTCTGAAGGTGCGACGAACACCTTCGATGGTGACGGCGGCCCATCTGTGGGCAATATCTTCTCCCGTCTGCTGTATGCGATTCGTTTCGGTTCCGATCAGATCCTTTTCTCCGACCGCGTGACTTCCGAATCGCAGATTCTCTACGATCGTTCCCCGAAGGAACGTGTCGCCAAGGTCGCGCCGTATCTGACACTTGACGGCCGTGTGTATCCTGCTGTGGTCGATGGCCGCGTCAAGTGGATCATCGACGGTTACACCACTTCCGACGCCTACCCGTATTCGCAGATGACCGATCTGGCCGAAGCGACTGAGGACTCGACCACGGTTTCCTCCGATACCGTGCAGGGTCTGGGACGTCAGGAAGCGAACTACATCCGCAACTCCGTCAAGGCGACGGTTGACGCATACGATGGTTCGGTCGATTTGTATGTGTGGGATGAAAACGATCCGATCATCAAGGCATGGTCTCAGATTTTCCCGGGCCAGTATCATTCGTTGGATGAGATTTCCGGCGATCTGATGAGTCACATGCGTTATCCGGAAAGCCTGTTCAAGGTGCAGCGTCAACTGCTGGCGAAGTACCATGTGGATTCCGCCAATCAGTTCTTCTCCGGTGAGGACTTCTGGCAGACTCCGGTTGACCCGACCGAATCGCAGCAGGCCCAGGAACAGGACATTCTGCAGCCGCCGTACTATCTGACGTTGCAGACCGGAGGAACGAAGGAGCCGATCTTCTCGCTGACCTCCACCTATATTCCTGCCGGCGCCTCCACGCGTGAGATTCTGACCGGCTTCCTGTCAGTTGATTCCGATGCCGGAAACAAGGCCGGTGTGATCGGCAAGAATTACGGCACGATTCGATTGCAGGAGCTGCCGAAGGATTCCAATGTTCCGGGGCCGGGCCAGGCGCAGAACAATTTCAATGCGAGTGCTGACGTGTCCAAGGAACTGAACTTGCTGGAATCCGGCTCCACGAACGTCGAACGTGGCAACCTGCTGACCTTGCCGCTGGGCGGCGGCTTGGTGTACGTGCAGCCGGTGTACGTCAAATCCTCCGGCTCGACCAGCTTCCCGCTACTCAAGAAGGTGCTTGTCGCCTTCGGCGACCAAGTCGGCTTCGCAGACACATTGGATGAGGCGCTTGACCAGGTGTTCGGCGGCGATTCCGGCGCGAAGGCCGGAGACTCCGAGAACACCGCGGACCAGTCTTCCTCGTCTTCCGCTGATGGCTCCAAGACAGGGGATTCTTCAAGCGGGGATTCTTCCGCAGACGGTGACTCCACATCGGATGGCGCTGCGTCAGACGGCAGCCAGTCCGTGCAGACTCCGACGGGTGACCTGAAGAGTGCGCTGGAAGATGCTGCACAGGCGATGAAGGATTCCGACTCCGCCATGAAGGACGGCGATTGGAGTGCCTATGGTGAAGCCCAGCAGCGTTTGGAGGAAGCGCTGGACAAGGCGCTTGCTGCGCAACAGTAGCCTGCTAGCACCTGATGATGCCTGATGGGTCTGACGGTGCGGGATGCGTTCCCGCTTGGACCGTAACGCCCCGTCAACCTATCTGTTTGTGTATTGCCTCCTGTTCATGCAATCGACCAAGCGATTGCATGAACAGGAGGCAATACGTTGTTTGATATGTCGTCACACCGCCTGCGTTATGCTTGTGCCTCATGACCATCAAGCACACGATACGTAACGCCGGGCCAGCCGACCTGCAAGCCATCACCGACATTTACAACGAAGCGGTGATTCGCGGCGGCTCATCCGCCGACCTTGAACCGGTAACCCTTGAACAGCGTCGCGTATGGGTGGACTCGCATGAGCCGCGCGAGCATTACCCGGTTGTGGTGATTGAAACCGAAAACGGCGGAATCGCCGGCTTCGGCTCCCTGTCGAAATTCCACCAGCGCGCCGGCTACGACGGCGTCTGCGAATTGAGCTACTACATCGCCGATGCTTTTCGTGGACAAGGTTTAGGCACAGCGATGGTCGCATGGCTGTTGGAAGCCGCCATCGAACGAGGCTTCACACATGCCGCCGCGATTATCTATGCCGATAATGACGGTTCGAACGCGCTGATGCGACGTTTTGGATTCACCCGTTTCGGTCTGCTCGAAGGCGCAGTCACCAGCGGTGACGGACGGATTCACGACATGGGCTACTGGAGCAAAGCGCTCTGATTCCCATACGGCGTCTCCGGAATGTCATGTCAGTTGATATGACATTCCACACGTCTCCGCTCTCATATTTCGTCACATCAGTACTGATGACGTTTTGAGGGTCGGTGGGGCCTGGATTCCGTCATACCGGTACTGATGTGACGGTTCGGGGCGGCGGCCTCGCCGCTTGGCTGGCGTTTCGAGTACAATCTTGACGGTGTTTTTCGGTATGCGCCGCGCGGTATGCGCATATGATGCCGCGCCGAATATGTGATGACGTTTGCAGATGATAATGAGGAGATACGCACGATGGCGTCTGATTTTTGGCTGATCGTAGGATTGGGCAATCCGGGTAGGAAATATGAAGACACCCGTCACAATATGGGATTCATGGCCGCGGATGTACTGGCCGAACGCTGGTCGGTCGCGTTTTCCGATCACAAGGGGCTGGCATTGCTGGGCAAAGGCGCAATGAATCTGCAGGGCCGCAACGTGAAATTCTTCCTTGCCAAGCCGCTGACCTATATGAATGAATCCGGCAATGCCGTCGCTTCGATCAGCGCCTACTATCAGATTGAGCCTGATCATATCATTGTGATTCACGACGATATGGATTTGGATTTCGGTCGCATCAAGGTCAAGTCCGGCGGTTCCGCAGGCGGCCACAACGGCATCAAGTCCATCGACCGTTCGCTGAATACACCGAAATACGCGCGAGTCCGCATGGGAGTTGGCCATGCCAAGCGTGGCGCGAACGCGCATGACAACACCGTCAACTGGGTGCTGGGTGGTTTCGGCGCGGACCAGCGTAAGCAGCTTCCCGAATTCCTGATGGACGGCGCCGACGCTGCGGAAATGATTATTTTCGACGGTTTGGCGAAGACTCAGGAGAAATTCAATGGCCGCTGATAAGCGTCCTGGCGCGACGGATGCCGCCATCGGCGCGGCCTCTCGGCAGGTTTCCGATTCCGTTGTCGTAGCACGATCCGCGGCTTCCGCTCCTTCCTCCGGCTCGCTGTCGCCGCTGTTGGATGCGTTGTATCGAGATCAGACGTTCCAGGATCTGGTGTTCGGCAATATCGACATTCCTCAATCCGATATCGATCCCAGCTTGACCATCGGCGCCCCCGAAGGCATTCGCCCCGCGCTGGCCGCCGCCGTCGCCTCCGACCGTCCCGTGGTGCTGGTGGTCGCTTCGGGGCGCGAAGCGGAGGAAACCGTCGAGGCGTTGCGTTCTTGGTATGCGGGCGATCCCAACGACATCGCTCAGTTGGAGGCGTGGGAAACGCTGCCGCATGAGCGCTTGAGCCCGCGCGCAGACACTGTCGCCAGTCGTATGGCGGTGTTCCGCCGGCTGAGCCATCCGCAGGCTGACGATTCGTTGTTCGGACCGATTCACATTCTGGTGATGCCGATTCGTTCGCTGATCCAACCGGTTGTGCGCGGTCTTGGCGACGTTGAACCGCTGGTGTTCGTGCAGGGTGAGGAGCTTGCGCTCGATGAGGCTTCCGCGCGATTGGTGGAGAACGCGTATACGCGTGTCGATTTGGTGATGGACCGCGGTGAATTCGCGGTTCGAGGCGGCATCATCGACGTGTTTCCGCCGACGGCTCCGCATCCGGTGCGCATTGAATTCTTCGGTGACGAAATTGACACGATTCGTGAATTCCATTCCGCCGACCAGCGCACATACGGCGACGGATTGCAGCGTATCTGGGCGACGCCTTGCCGCGAGTTGCAGCTGACCGAAGCCGTGCGCAAGCGTGCGAAGTCGTTGATCGGTACGATTCCCAATGCCGAAGACATGTTGGAGTCGATTGCGAACGCGATTCCCGTTGAAGGCATGGAATCGCTGATGCCGGCACTAATCGACGATATGGAGCCGGTGTATGGCATGCTGCCGAACCGTGCGGTGGTGATGCTCTCCGACCCGGAGAAGTTGCGTCGTGCCGCCGACGATTTGGCGAAAACCGCGAACGAGTTCCTCGCCGCCAGCTGGCATGTCGCCGCGTCCGGCTACGGTGCGGGCGCGCCGATTACCTTCGACCAGGCCAGTTTCCTTGGCTTTGACGAAACCATTGCGGCATTGGCGTTCTCCAAGCATGACCTGTGGAAACTCACCGGTTTCGGTGTCGACATCAGTCGTGAAGGCCACTATGCGCTTTCCGCGCGCACGCCGGGCGAATACCGTGGTGACGGCGATAAGGCCACGCGTGGCATTGAAGATCTGATCGACGCCGGCTATACGCTCACCATCACCGCGGCCGCCCAAGGTACGCTGTCGCGTTTGAAGCGTGCGATCAACGAAACCGGCATCGCCAGCTTCGATTGCATCAGATCGCGGGCCATCGACGGTTTCGTTGATGAAGCGGCGAAGGTCGCGTTGCTGACGGAACGCGACCTGACTGGCCGCACCAGTGCGGCGGGCCAGGCGAAAACGCCGAAACGCCGCCGCAAGGCCATCGATCTGATGGAGTTGAAGGCTGGCGATTATGTCGTGCACGAGCAGCACGGTATCGGACGTTTCATCGAAATGCGCCAGCGCAAAGTCGGCTCCGGCGCGAACGGCACGACCCGCGAATATCTGGTCATAGAATACGCGCCAAGCAAGCGCAACGCCCCGCCGGATAAGCTGTTCATCCCCACCGACCAGCTTGATCAGGTCAGCAAATACATCGGCGCCGACGCACCGAAGCTTAACAAGTTGGGCGGTTCCGACTGGGCGGCCACCAAGGCGAAGGCTCGCAAGCATGTGCATGAAATCGCCGAAGACCTGGTCAAACTGTATTCGGCGCGCCAGCGCGCCGCAGGCTACGCGTTCAGCGCGGATACGCCGTGGCAGAAGGAATTGGAAGACGCGTTCCCGTATCAGGAAACCGCCGATCAGCTCACCACCATCGACGAAGTCAAGTCCGACATGGAAAAGCCTGTGCCGATGGACCGTCTTATCTGCGGCGATGTCGGCTTCGGCAAAACCGAAATCGCCGTGCGCGCCGCCTTCAAAGCCGTGCAGGATTCCAAGCAGGTGGCCGTTCTGGTACCGACCACGCTGCTGGTGCAGCAGCATTTCGAAACCTTCACCGAGCGTTATGAAGGTTTCCCCGTGAATGTGGCGGCGATGAGCCGATTCCAAACCACGAAGGAGATCAACGCCACCATCCAAGGTCTTGAAGATGGCACTGTCGACGTGGTGATCGGCACGCATAAGCTGCTCAATCCGAAAGTCAAATTCAAGGATCTCGGTCTTGTCATCATCGACGAGGAGCAGCGGTTCGGCGTCGAACACAAGGAAACCTTGAAGGCGCTGCGTACGAATGTCGATGTGCTGAGCCTTTCCGCCACGCCTATCCCACGCACGTTGGAAATGGCCGTCACCGGCATCAGGGAGATGTCCACGTTGGCCACGCCTCCGGAAGACCGCTTGCCGGTGCTCACCTACGTGGGTGCCTACGAGGACGCGCAGGTCGTCGCCGCAATCCGGCGTGAACTGCTGCGCGGCGGCCAGGTGTTCTATGTGCACAATCGTGTCGAAGACATCGGCCGAGTCGCCGAGAAGATTCATACGCTTGTTCCCGAATCCCATGTGGGCGTCGCCCATGGCAAAATGGGGGAGAAGCAGCTTGACGGCATCATCAGGGATTTCTGGCGTCGAGACATCGACGTGCTCGTCTGCACGACGATCATCGAAACCGGATTGGATATCTCCAATGCGAATACGCTTATCGTCGACCGCGCCGACCGGTTCGGCCTGTCGCAGTTGCATCAGCTGCGCGGTAGGGTCGGCCGTGGCCGCGAACGTGCCTACGCATACTTCCTGTATGACCCGTCGAAGCCGATGACGCAGCAGTCGCATGACCGCCTGGCTACGATTGCGCAGAACACGTCGCTGGGCTCCGGCTTCGACGTCGCCATGAAGGATCTGGAGTTGCGCGGCACCGGCAATCTGCTCGGCGACGAACAATCCGGCCATATCGAAGGCGTCGGCTTCGACCTGTACGTGCGCATGGTGTCCGAAGCGGTGGAGGAATACAAGGAGCCCGATCGCGTCGAGCCGATGGCGGTGTCCATCGACCTGCCGATCGAAGCCTCCATTCCGGTCTACTACATCGATTCCGACAAGCTGCGTCTGGAAGCATATCGCAAGATCGCCGCGGCGCATACAGAACAGGATCTGAGCGATCTTGCCGAAGAACTGACCGACCGTTACGGCCCGCTGCCGAAGGAATTCGACACGCTGTTCGCGGTTGCGCGACTGCGCGAGCGCGCACGTGCCTTGGGTATTTCCGAAGTCATCGCGCAGGGGCGCAATGTGCGCATCGCGAAATTCACGCCGCGTGAATCCGTTCAAATGCGTATGGCTCGCATCTATAAGGGCATCCAATATCGGCCGGTGACGCAGACCTATCTGATTCCGGCCCCGTTCGCCGGCTCGCTCGGATCAGGTCCGATGGAATCCGATGAGGTGATGCGTTGGATGAATCAGCTGCTCGACGATTTGGATTGGACGCCTGGTAAACGTTGAACGGCAAACGCTGGATGGCGAGCGTTGAACATCGCAGGTCGATCGAAACGATGACGCGAAATACAATAAAATAATGGGTGACGCCATATAGTGCAATGGCGTCGCCCATTATTGTCATTACCGCGGGATTTTCGATATCGCGATCAGCGTTGTGCTCGTAATTGCGTTATGCCCCGCGCAGGAATCCTCGCAACTCGTCTTCCAACCGTGTATGCGCCAACGGGCGTCCTTCGTCATCGAGCGACGAGCGGTCAATCGTCATATCATGACCGATCTCACCGTTGTCAAGCACAAGCACGCGATCCGACAGGCGCACCGCCTCCGCAATATCATGCGTCACCATCAGCGTCGCCCAACCGTATTCGGCTTGCAGTGAGGCGAGCAGATCTTGCATATCCAAGCGCGTCAACGCATCCAAAGCGCCGAACGGCTCGTCCAGCAACAACAGCGACGGTTTCCTGACCAGCGCTCGCGCCAGTGACACGCGCTGCGCCTGACCACCGGAAAGAGACCCCGGCCACGCGTCCGCGTGATCTGCAAGGCAGACTTGTTCGAGCGCGGCGTCGGCGAGTTCACGACGTTCCTTTGCGCTGCCGGGCAGACCAAGTGTCACGTTATCCCAGACTTTCAGCCATGGTACAAGGCGTGCGTCTTGGAAGCCGAGCGCTTGCTTGCCGGTCGTCCACACGGTTCCCGAATCGGGAACAAGCAATTCGGCGATAACACGCAGCAGCGTCGATTTGCCACAGCCGGAGCGTCCGATTAGCGACACGAATTCGCCGCGCGAGATGTTTAATGACACGTCGTGCAAGACGGGGACGCCTTTGAAGGCGATGGCGATGTCGGCAAGCTGCGCGACCTTGTCTGTTGTTTGCGAGGATTGCTGCATATAGCCGTCCTTTGATGTCTGTTGCTACGTGTTACGTTGCCCGTCTGCGAGTCTGCTGCTGCACCACACATTGCCGTGTCGTAACAATTACAGTGTGTCCGTGTTGCCATGCGGCAGAAGCGCTTGTCGCAGCGTCATTTACTGCAATCGATCACTGCGGAAGCCAGATCCGGCACGGCGTCGATGAAGCCGAAATCGACATACTGCTGCGCCTGCTCCTCCAGCATGGCCAGACCGTCGGCATCGATCGGGCGAATTTCCGGCACGTCGAATTTGGCGACTTGTTCGATGATGCCGTCGGCCGCTCCGAATTCTTTGTAGGCGTCGGTGATGATGGACGGATTCTTTTGCGCTTCGTCGGATTCCTTGACCAGTGCCTGATACATGCGCTTGACGGTGTCGGGATGCGCTTCGGCGAAGCTCTTGGACACCATATGAATCGTCACGTTGAGGTTGCCATAATCTTCGGCGTTGACCAGCAACTTCGCTCCCGGCACGCTCATGGCTGCGGCGAGGTTCTGGTCGAAGCTTGCGACGGCATCGACCTGGCCGGAGGTAAAAGCGGTCATCAGGTTACTGGCGCTCATTTCGACCTCTTCCACCTTGGACACGTCAAGTCCGGCGTTGGCGAAGGCCGCGTGAACGATGTAGTCGCCGGTGGCGCCTTTGGTGGTGATGGCCACTTTTTTGCCATATAGGTCCTCAAGGCTGTTGATGCCACTGTCGGGGGCGGCGACGATGCCCTGTGAATCGCCCTCGTAGTATTCGATGGCGAAGGCGACCCACGGCTGGCCGTCAGCGATCAGATCGATGAAATGGCCGGTGCCGTCGGATGTCGCGTCGGCATTGCCCGAGGTGACCGCGGCGAATGCGTCGGTCGGATTGTAGGGGCCGGTGTATTCGACGGTGTCGGGGGAGAGCGTGTCGTCGACGAAGTCCTCGTTTTTCAGCGTGGTCAGAAAGTTTGCGGTCGACAGATAGGCGACGCGCATGGTGGTGCCGTCGCTTTGCGCTGCGGCGCCGTCGTGCGAGGCGGCGTTGCCGTTGGAGACGCAGCCGGCGAGCGGCGTCAGCAGAATCGCAGCACAGGCTGCTGCGATGGCGCGGATCACACGGGTATTGGTATGAGTGAACATTGTGACTTCCCTCTTGTATTGTTTGTTCGTTGTTCGTCGCTGCGGTCGATGCGATGAACATTTGATTGGACGTCCTGATAATTGCGGTGTTCGCTATGACGATGCGCAGTATCGGTATGTGATATCACATTTGCGATGTCGCGTTTACGATTCGACGATGCGGGACGATGATGATTCAGGCGGCGTGACGCCAAGGCGTCGCCGCGCGTTCGATCAGCGCGACCAGAGCTTCACCTGCAAGTCCGAGTATGGCGTACAGCATAACGCACAACACCATTTGGTCGGTGCGATAGAACTGCTGCGAACGTGACAGGATATAGCCGATGCCGGTTGACGAATTCACCGTTTCGCAAGTGACCAAGGCGATCCACGATACGGTGAGCGCGAAACGCAGTCCCGTCATGAAATTCGGCAGTGTGCCGAGGAACAGGATTTTGAAGAACGTCGTTCTTTTCCCCACATGATAGGACTGAGCGAGTTCCAGCAGCCTCGTATCGACGCTGCGCACGCCGTCGCGGACGTTGACGTAAATCAAAGAGAACGAGCCGATGGCGATCAGCATGATTTTCATGCCTTCGCCGATGCCCAGCCAGACAATCAGCAGAGGCGCCAATGCCGGGAACGGTATGGCACGCAGCATATGCACTGGTTTGTCGATAATGATGCAGCCTAGTCGCGATGCACCTGCGATGATGCCGCTCGGCACGCCGATGGCGATGCCAAGAGCTAATCCGAGGATGACTCGCGTCAGACTGATTGCGATGGAGGGGAACAGAAGCCCCTCGGCATTGAGATCCATTCCCGCGGCCAACACTTCGGAAACGGATGGAAGAGGCCTGGAATCGGCGGGCGTGCCGGCTGTGGCAAACAGCCACCAGGCCAGCAGCACGATGGTGGAAATCCAGGCGGTTACATGGTTGAACAACCGATGCACGAAGACATTCCCTTCGATAGTACGAACTATATCAGGTTCGACGAGTGTGATCTCAGCCCAGCCGATTCGCTTTTGACGCGTTAATTAGGCGCGTAGATGCGTGTGGTTGAACGCGTTTCCAGCATGTTTGAAATCTTGGCCCGGGCACCCCGTGTCGCGCACCATTGTTGTGTGATGGGGTGGACAATGCCGCGTGGCATGAATGGGGTGCTGTACGGGCAAAATCGATGTGAGCGCTAACGAAAATGTGTGGACATGTGTTTGCATAACGTCCACAAATCGCATTATTCTAGGAAGCGTCAACACAACCTAACGTTTTTAAGGAGTAGTTGTGGCAGTAATTGAAAGCGTGTACGCGCGTCAGATCCTCGACTCCCGTGGCAACCCGACCGTTGAAGTCGTCCTCGACACCGAAGACGGCGCTCAGGGTCTGGGTCTGGTTCCGTCCGGCGCCTCCACCGGCGAAGCCGAGGCTTGGGAGCGTCGTGATGGCGACAAGTCCGTCTACCAGGGCAAGGGCGTTCTGAATGCAGTCAAGGCTGTGAACGAAGAGATCGCCCCGAAGGTCATCGGCATGGATGCCGCCGACCAGCGCGCTCTCGATGAGGTCATGATTGAGCTCGACGGCACTCCGAACAAGGGTCGTCTCGGCGCCAACGCCATCCTGGGCGTTTCCCTGGCCGCTCTGTATGCCTCCGCAGAATCCGCAGGCATGCCGCTGTACCGCTACATCGGCGGCACCAACGGCCACATCCTGCCGGTTCCGAACATGAACATCATGAACGGTGGCGCTCACGCTGACTTCGCCACCGACATTCAGGAATACATGATCTCCCCGTACGGCTTCGAAACCTATTCCGAGGCTCTGCGTGCAGGCGTCGAGGTCTACCACACCCTGAAGTCCGTGCTGAAGAAGCAGGGCCTGGCCACTGGTCTGGGCGACGAGGGCGGCTTCGCTCCGAAGATGAAGTCCAACGAAGACTCCATCAAGTTCATCATGGACGCCATCTCCGCTGCCGGCTATGAGCCGGGCAAGCAGATCGGCATTTCCCTGGATGTCGCTTCCTCCGAGTTCTACAACAAGGAGACCGGCAAGTACCGCTTCGACGGCGAAGAGCGCGAATCCGCTTACATGCTGGACTACTATGAGAACCTCGTCAACGAGTACCCGATCGTCTCCATCGAAGATCCGTTCCAGGAAGAAGGCTGGGAAGACTGGGCCGCTATCACCGCTCGCCTGGGTGACCGCCTGCAGTTCGTCGGCGACGATCTGCTCGTGACCAACCCGAAGCGTCTGGCCAAGGGCATCGAGCTCGGCGCCGCCAACTCCCTGCTGGTCAAGCTCAACCAGATCGGTTCCGTCACCGAAACCCTGGACGCCATCGAACTGGCCACCAAGAATGGCTTCACCTCCATGGTTTCCCACCGTTCCGGCGAAACCCCGGACACCACCATCTCCGATCTCGCCGTCGCCAAGAACACCGGCCAGATCAAGACCGGTGCCCCGGCTCGTGGCGAGCGTATCGCCAAGTACAACCGCCTGCTTGAGATCGAGGAGGAGCTCGGCTCCACCGCTCAGTACGCCGGCTACAGCGCCTTCAAGGCCTGCAAGAAGTACATGTGATCTGATTCTTGGCAATCCGCTGAGGTTTGCCAAGATGATTCACTGAACACTTCGTGAGTCGATGCCCGCCGTATTACGCCAAGTCGTATGCGGCGGGTATTTTCATGTGCATGAACAAAAAAAGCCGTGCCTCCGACTCCCGCAAAAGCAGGACCGCGTCCAAACGCGGCGGTGCCGGGCCGGTAGCGTTCTTCATCTCCGTATTCATCGTGCTTCTGGGCCTACTCCAGCTGTTTTCGACATTCCACACCTATGCGTTGAATCTGACCGAACTTAACGGACTGAAAAAACAGGAAGCAGCGCTGATTGCCGAAAAAGAAGAGCTGAAAAACAGCATCAAACGCTGGAACGACAAGGCTTATGTCACCGCGCAAGCCCGAGAGCAGCTCGGATTCGTTTTCCCCGGTGAACAGTCCATTCGCGTATTGCATCCCGAAGCGGTGACGGGGCAGACGGAATCGGATGACACGAAAGACGAAACAACCGATACGGGTTCAGACACGTTGCCATGGTATAAAGAACTGGCCTATTCGCTTGAACAGATAGACAAGGATCCCTCGGCGGATTCGGCGGATGGCACCGGCTCCTCCTCGAATGACGCATCGGATGCCGACAGCGGGCAAAACGACAGCGGGGCAACAGACAATGGAACGGATAATACAGCCGCCAACACCACGGAAGGACAGTAGATGACGCAGAACATGACCGTTGAACAGCACGCTAAGGCATTGCTGTCTCGGGTGATGACCACCCCCGCCACTGACGACGATATCGCCATCGTCGAACGTCAGCTCGGTCGTTTTCCCCGTGGCATGATGGCCGTCGGCGCGCGCTGCGTGTGCGGCAGGCCCTTGGCGGTGATCACCCGTCCGATGCTGCCGGGAGGCGTGCCGTTCCCCACCACCTGCTATCTAACCAGCCCGGAAGCGGTTAAGGCCATCTCCCATATCGAAGCGGCCGGTGCCATGTACGAATTCAATGACATGCTGGCCGAGGACGAAACGTTGCGCGCCGACTATGAGCGCGCCCATCAGCTATATCTGGCTTTTCGCCATGAATTGGCGTTGCTGACGGGCGATAGCGAGGAACATATCGCAGGAACCAGCGCTGGTGGCATGCCTGTGCGTGTCAAGTGCCTGCATGCGCTGTTGGCGCAGACTTTGGTGATGGGCGAGGGTGCCAATCCGATCGGTGATATGGCGTTGTCCCGCATCGCTGACGAATTCAGCCCGACGGTTTGCCGCTGCTCGGTGGAAGAGCGTTGAAGCACAAGTGCGAAGTGCGGGCGAATACAAGAGCCGAATACCGGGAAAACGTTGTGCGGGCGATAGTATCGGTGCATACAACGCTAGTCAAGGAGCATGATGATGACTGATTCAGTGGTAGTCGCCGGCATTGATTGCGGCACGAATTCCATTCGTCTTAAAATCGCCCGCGTTGACGCCAATGGCATGCATGATATCGTGCCGCGTACGCTGCGTGTGATTCGTCTTGGTCAGGATGTCGACAAGACGCATCGTTTTGCGGATGACGCTTTGGAGCGTGCATATGCGGCCGCGCGCGAATTCGCCGATATTCTTTCCGAACATGAGGTCGACGACATCCGTTTTGTGGCGACGTCGGCTACGCGTGATGCTGAAAACCGGGCTGAATTTGAAAACACGATTGAAAACATTCTTGGTGTAAGGCCTGAAGTCATCAGCGGTGTTGAAGAAGCGAATCTGAGTTTTCTCGCTGCCACCGGCGTGGTAAACCGTGACGATTTGCGTCCGCCGTTCCTCGTCGTCGACTTGGGCGGAGGTTCCACGGAGCTGGTTTTGGGCGGTGACGGCGATGATATGCCAGTGACGCGAGTGCGTTCGGAATTTTCAATGAATATCGGGTCGGTGCGCATGACCGAACGTCATTTGTTGGTCGACCCGCCGACTGATGAGCAGATTGAATCCGCTATCGTTGATATTGACGCCCATATTGATGAAGCGTTTGAACATGTGCCGGCCGGCAAGGCCCGGACGATTATCGGCGTGTCCGGAACAGTGACGACGATGACGGCGTTGGCTATGGGATTGAAGGAATATGATCATACATTGGTCGACGGAGTCCGCGTCGGATTGGATGAAGCGTATGCCGTCAACGATCGATTCCTGCATATGACGCGTGCCGAACGAAGCGAATACAAGACGATTCATCCGGGTCGTGTCGATGTGGTCGGCGGCGGCGCATTGGTGTGGAGCCGTGTGCTGGCCCGCATATCCGAAGCCGCCGTGCTCGACCATGGCGAAGCCATCGATTCTTTCGTCGCCAGCGAGCATGGCCTGCTCGACGGCATTGTGCTTGATCTTGGACACAAATTGCTTGCCGCTCGATGACGTGGCATAATACCTTCTGACCGCAATCACGCGGCCGCGCGCTCCCATGGCGAAATTGGTATACGCAGCTGACTTAAAATCAGCCGCTTCGGCTTACGGGTTCGAGTCCCGTTGGGAGCACCGATGCTGTGCCGGCATATTCGGAGCCAAAAGTTTTTTTCGAATATGCCGGCATAGTCGTCAATTGCCGATTGAAGCTGGCTATATCCGGTATAGCGGCCCGCGTATCCGAATATCAACACGATTGGAAACCGGTATGTTCAGTGTTCTTGCAATGTTCTCCATCGGAGTCGGACCCAGTTCCTCCCATACCGTCGGCCCGATGCGCGCCGCAAAGGAATTCGCCGACGCCTTGCGTGGCATCGGAAAACTGGACGAAACCGCACGCGTGCGTGTCATACTTTACGGATCATTGTCGCTTACCGGTCTCGGCCATGGCACCGACCGTGCCGTAATGGCGGGATTGGAAGGCAATCTGCCGAAAACCGTGGATACCAATCATTTTGCTCGGATATGCGAGGAGTGCGCGGCGAGCGGCGTATTGAATCTGGCGGGCTCCCATCCTGTCGCTTTCGACTATGGGCGCGATATCGTCATGGAACGTTGGCGGCGTCTCGCCGCCCATCCCAATGGCATGCGTTTCCAAGCGTTTGATGGGGACGGAAACGCGCTGCTGGAACAGGTCTGGTACTCCGTCGGAGGTGGTTTCATTCGTCAGGGTGGCATCGATGACTCGTTGATTGGCATTCATGACCGTGTCGCGTCCGATATTGACACCAATGCCGACGATATTGCGAGTAAGACGGCAGATAGTGAACAAACTGCTGCCATGCCTTACCCGTTTACATCCTGCGACGAACTGGTTGCGGTATGCGTGAAGAACAATCTGACCATCGCCCAAGTGGTGTGGGCCAACGAAATCGCACAACGTCCGGAATCCGATGTACGCCGCGCGCTTATCGAAGTATGGAACGCCATGCGTGAATGCGTTGATAATGGTTGTACAAGCAATCAGCGCATTCTTCCGGGCGGTCTTGACGTGCCGCGTCGCGCCCCGCATATGTATACGCGTCTTGCGGCGAACAGCGATGTACTGCATCGCGGCGAACGTCGTGTGGATGCCGTTCTGGAAGCTTCCGACGCGGCATGGGTCAATCTGTTCGCTTTGGCGGTTTCCGAAGAGAACGCCGCTGGTGGGCGCATCGTCACCGCGCCGACCAATGGTTCAGCCGGTATCATTCCTGCGGTATTGCATTATTATTGGCATTTCGTCGAAAGCGCCAATGAAGACGGCGTGATTGATTTTCTGCTGACCGCCGGCGCAATCGGATATCTGTTCAAACGCAACGCTTCGATTTCCGGAGCGGAAGTCGGATGCCAAGGTGAGGTCGGCACGGCCTGTTCGATGGCCGCGGCCGGACTGTGTGCGGTTATGGGCGGTACGGTGCAGCAGGTGGAGAACGCGGCGGAAATCGGCATCGAGCATAATCTTGGACTTACCTGCGACCCTGTCGGCGGTCTGGTGCAGATTCCGTGTATCGAACGCAACGCGATGGCGGCGAATACGGCCATCAACGCGGTGCGTATGGCGATGTTGGGGGATGGCACGCATATCGTTACGCTGGATCAGGCCATTAAAACGATGAAGGACACCGGCGAAGACATGATGGCCAAGTATAAGGAAACGTCCAAAGGCGGTCTTGCCGTGAATGTCGTGGAATGCTGAGTGCCCGGATGGTGCTATTGTATGTGGCATTGCGCTTATAAGGAGGTTATGCGACATGTCTAATCAGATGCCTGAGGTTAACGCCGAGTTCGGTGCTGCGCCGTCCATCGTCTTCCCGGCCCCGGAGGCTCCAGCCGGTCTGAAGGTCGTCGAACTGGTTGAAGGCGATGGTCCGATGGTTCGCCGTGGCGACACCGTGACCGTGAACTACCATGGCGTGGTCTGGGGCAAGGACTCCGCTTTTGATTCCAGCTTCGAACGCCACCAGCCGGCCAGCTTCGGCATTGGTGTCGGACAGGTCATCAAGGGCTGGGACCAGACCGTTCCGGGCCACAACGTCGGCTCTCGCCTGGTTGTTTCCATCCCGCCGGAATACGGCTATGGCACCCGTGGCGTTCCGCAGGCCGGCATCGGCGGCGGCGACACCCTCGTATTCGTCATCGACATCATTTCGACGCGTTGAACCGCATCCGCCGATTGACGGGATTCTTGAACGACCCATATGAAATCGGCGGAACGTTCGCTCAAGGAGGAAACATGACTGAGGAAAAGACCATCCTGCTTACGCAGGAAGCGTACGACAAGCTTAAGGAAGAGCTCGCATATCGCGAAGGTGAATATCGTGATGAAATCACCGAGCGCATCGCCGCGGCACGTGCCGAAGGTGATTTGTCGGAAAACGGCGGCTACCATGCCGCCCGCGAAGAGCAGAGCAAGAATGAAGGCCGTATCAACGAGCTGACCGTCAAGCTGCGTAATGCGAAGATTCTCGAAGCCCCGGAAGCCGGCGTGGTCGGCAATGGCTCCGTCGTCACGATTGATATGGCCGGACGCGAAATGACGTATGTGCTGGGTTCCCGCGATATTGCCGTGGCCACCGATTATGACGTCATCAGCCCGGAATCTCCGATCGGTGCCGCCATCATCGGCTCCCACGCGGGCGATACGGTGTCCTACAAGGCTCCGAACGGCCGTGAAATTTCGGTTACGATCAAGGAATCGAAGCCGCTGAACTAGTCGCGGTCATCATTGCGCCCATAACGTGCTGCGATGACATGGGCTTGAGGGCTCTGTGCTTCCCCGATGAATAAAGGGAACGCAGAGCCCTCAAACGGTATGCGGGCAGCATAGCAAGATACTGCGGTGCTTATTGCCACAGGCTGACTATGACCATGTAGATCGCCACCATATGGCATGCGTATCCGGCGACGGTGCCGATATGGAAGATTTCATGGAAGCCGAAGATGCGTGGCCATGGGTCGGGCCTGCGCAGCGCGTATACGATGGCTCCGGCAATATAGCAGGCGCCGCCCGAGGCCAGCAGCACGACGACGGCCGGGCCGGCGGCGGGGGAGATCCAGAACATGCCCATATAGGCCACGCCTGACACTCCGAAAACGATATAGACGATGACATATAGCCAGCGCGGCGCATTGATCCAAATGACATGGATGATCAATGCCACGGTTGTGCAGGTCCACATGCCGATGATGATGGCGTCACGCCAGAACGGCTCCAGCGCGAACGAAACCGGAGTGTAGGTACCGGCGATCAGCAGGAATATGTTCATATGGTCGATCCGGCGCAGCACGTTGGTCACTCTTGGCGACCAGTCTCCCAAATGATAGGCGGCGGAATTGCCGAACAACACCAGCGAGCAGACCATGAACACGGTGCATGCCCATTTCAAGGCGACTCCTTGGGCAAGGCAGATCAGCACAATGCCTGCGGCCAGTGCAAGTGGGGTTGCGGCGGCGTGAATCCATCCGCGCATCAGTGGTTTGGGACGGCCGTGCACGTCAAGACGAATCTTGCGCGCCGGCTTATTCGGAACAAGGCCCTGAACGCGGGTGGCTTTATATTCGCCTTTGGCGATGGTTTTCTGCGCACGTGCTTCCGCCCTGTGCCTGATATTGTCGGCTTTGTTGCGGGCCTTCGCCCTTATTGCCGCCACATCGGCGGCAATGGCCTGTGCTTTGAGATCGTCGAGCGTCGCCTGAACATCATGGCGCTCGTCGTGCTGTATTGCATTGTTCATCGTTTTCCCGATCCTGTACACGACTGGTTACGGAACCGTAGCTTACGATACCGTAAGTTAAGGATATTGCCATATGCGGCATCAGCATATGGGAGAACCGTCATCATCATGCGAAGTTCCGCTTTGCGACGGCGGCGATGCGAAATATGCGTATCATGGGACACATGGCTGATTTTTCACATATTTTGATGACGCGTCCTGATTTTGACGATGACGATCGCGAGTGGCTGCATCATCTTGTCGCCGACTGGCAGGTGATCGCAGATCTGAGCTTCGCCGATTTGTTGCTGATCCTGCAGTCGGGTGACGGAAAATACATTATCGCCGAACAGTGCCGCCCTTCAACGGTGATGAGTCTTCGCACGGAAGACGTCGTCGGCAATGAGGTGGATTCGGGCATATCGGCCGAACTGGATTCCGCGATGAAATCTGAAACGGTGTTCCGCTCAACGATTCTGCGCACTGTCGGCGGCTCCACGGTATGCAATGTTTATGCCCCCGTCCGGCACAATGGCAAGACCTTGGGTCTGGTCGTGCGAGAAACCAATATGGCCACGCGAGAATCGAACGGCCGTTACGAATCCGAAAGCATCAACGCCGGCAAGCAGTTGTACGAGATGATTCCACGTGGTCAATTCCCGTATCACAATCCGGTGATGAACCAGCGTCATAACGCCCGAGTCTCCGATGGCTTCATCGTGCTCACCGTCGATGGTGTGGTGCGGTACGCATCCCCGAATGCAATCAGCTGCTTCCGTCGCCTGGGCTGGGTGACCACAATGCAGGGGGAGTATCTAAGCGAAATCGGCACGAATCTGATTCGGGAAAAGGATCCGGTTCCCGAAACCCTGCCGCTGGTGTTGAGCGGCAAGGCCGCCGTGGATTCCGAACTTGACGCCAATAAGTCTGCCGTATCCATGCGGTCTCTGCCGCTGATGGACAACAACGGCCGCTCCGGTGGCATTGTGCTGTGCCGTGACGTCACCGAGTTGCGTCGTCGTGAGCGGGAGCTGCAGACCAAGGATGCGACGATTTCCGAAATCCATCATCGTGTGAAGAACAATCTTCAAGCCGTGTCCGCGCTGCTGCGTCTCCAAGCGCGTAAAACCAAATCCGAAGAGGTCAAAAAGGAGCTGGAGGAAGCTCAGCGTCGTGTGCAGACGATCGCAATGGTTCATGAAGGTTTGAGCCAGACCGCTGATGAAGTCGTCGATTTCGACAAAGTCATTTCGAATCTGCTGAAGATGAGCGTGGATTTGGCGACAATGCGCGACCAGCATATTTCCATCGATTTCGTCGGTAAATTCGGCATGATGCCCGCGCAGGATGCTACTCCGTTGTCGCTTGTACTGACCGAGTTGATCACCAATGCCGTTGAGCATGGTTTTGAGGGGCGTAAAGACGGCCATATCACGATTTCCGTCGGTCGTGGTGGCAATTCGTTGAACGTTGTGGTAGAAGACGACGGCATCGGTTTGTCGAACGAGGAACATGACGGCATGGCACGCTCTTCCGGTTCCGGTCTGGGAACGCAGATCATTAACACCTTCGTAACCAACGACTTCGGAGGCTCCGTACATTGGGAGCCGCGTCGAGGCGGCGGCACCCGCGTCGTCCTTGATATGACGCTGCGCGCTGCTCAAGCGGAGAACTGATACCTTTTCCGCCGGCGGTATGGCAATGACGATGTGCCTCCGATGCGATATACGCACTGGAGGCACATTCATATGATGTCATACAAGAAGAAAGCCGTCGGAATTCCGACGGCTTCAATGGTTTGTCAGACCTGCATCTGCATGGCCTGCGAACGACGGGCTCGCATGGCGCGACGCTTCAAAGCGCGACGTTCATCCTCGCTCAATCCGCCCCAGACACCATAATCCTGATTAGTGTCCAACGCGCACTTCAAGCATGCGTCAATCACCTTGCATGTACGGCATACAGCCTTCGCTTCTTCAATCTGCTGATATGCGGCACCGGTATTGCCAACCGGGAAGAAGAGCTCAGGGTCCTTATCCCGGCATGCGGCCTTGGCGCGCCAATCAAAAGCACTGCTCATAGTTTTCCTCATCGCCTATCGTCATATCCACATGGTTGTGGTTTATTAAACAGCAAACCACGAAATAGATGTTTTTTCAAGAGTTTTTTATGAAAAACTTCGTTCTGGGATGAATTGCCCGCGTGGAAGCATACATTGCACCGGCTGACATACCGCACCGTTTATCCATATGGCGCGTCCCGGCGTGGACATGTCATGCGTGTCAAAGACATTCAGCATCGAGGAAGGAACGCCGGTCATCAGATCCGTGGCCCTGTCGGCATATGGAAAAACGATTCTGGTCGGGCATTGCTCTGGAATCCTGATATGCCGTATACGTTCGGCGGCGAACACCACGGTTTGACGCGGATCGGCAAGCGCCCGCATAAACGCCTGCGCGTCGGCAAGCGTGCAGAAGGGCTCGAACAGGTCATCGGCATCATCCACGAACCATATGCGATGCCGGTCGGGTGGTGGAGGCGGCGAATCGTGCCGAATACGCACGGTTGCATAATCATGTGGTATACGGGTGGTATAGAATGCATCCCAATCGTCGATACGCATAGCCTGCTCGATGATGGCGTTCAACACGGTTGTCTTGCCGTGCCCGCGTGGGCCGAAAACGCCGATGTTATTCGATAGAAGCGTCATCGTAACCGTGTGCAGATGTGTACCGTCGTCCCCGAGAGCGAAAGGAATGGCGTCGGCCGATTTCGCTAGGGGAATCATTCCTGGCGACACGATATCGACAAGAGGAGCGGTGAACAATGAAGGCGGCGTCTGTCTGTCGATGAAAGCGTAGGCCGTGCGTATGGCATCAACGCAGCAATCGATATCGCGGACCGGAGTGCATTGTATGACAGCGACCTCGGCGCCATCATTGCAGTAGGCTATTCCAGGACGGTTGGGATTAATCGCCGCCGCACGGGCATCACCGATAAGTTCACGCGATTGTGCGCCATCCCTGACCCTAAGACAAATATTCAACGAAATATTTGCCTTCATATCCGCATTGACCTGTCCCGACGGATTCTGCGTGCAGGCGATCAAATGCATACCCAAGGACCTGCCTTGGGCTGCGATACGGTTCAGACGCCCCATATAGTCAGGTAGTAGGTCTTTTAATGCATGGAATTCGTCGATGATGATAATCAGACGAGGCTGCGCCGGATGAATGCCTTCAATGGAAGAAACCTGCGCGTCGGCAACCAACTTTTCCCGGCGGCGAAGCTCCCGTTCCAAAGCCTCAAGTGCCCGCATCGCATGCTTGAGATTAAGATCGCAGACATTGCCGATGGCATGGGGAAGCTTCGACAACTGATGAAAAGTGGAACCGCCTTTGAAATCCAAAAACACGAATTGCAATTCATTCGGCGGAATATTGGCGGCAAGAGCAAGACACCAGCTTTGCAGAAGCACCGACTTACCAGAACCCGTGGTCCCTGCAACCAACGCATGCGGCCCCTGCGCACGCAAATCAATGAGATACGGGCCAGCGGCGTTCCATCCGATGGCGACTGCATACGAATGGGGTGCAAGCCAGTTGAATACGATACGTCGCCACATCAGATGATCGGCATCAAGCGTCAACGTCGCTTCCAACTCACGTCGGGGGAGCGACGACAACACCGCCGCGTCATTGATATCGCCGGAAGCATTGCCGCGCTCGCACTCGGCGTCGTGCCGCACGTATGCGTTGTTGTCTTTTGAAAACGTCACTTTTTCGGATGAATTGCGCGGAGCGGACAGCAGCATGTTCGACAGGCTTGCAATCATACCGGGCACGATCATCACGCAGAACAGCCAATTGCCTTGAATCATCATGACGATAAGCATTATTGATTGCGCGCATGTCGGCGCCGCCCATGCGAATACGCGCAGGATACGGCGATTGCCTGTCCCGTTATTGTGGCGTCGCCGTCCACGCCGCTGTGCTTTCCTCATGCTGTCAGTGTGAGATGAAAGAAGAACGCATGTCAATGCAATTCGGGCAATGTGGACGAAGAGAAACGGTTATCCACAATTTTGGCGTGTCGCCGAGCATAAGCAGGAGGCACGCCAAAATCATAATCAGCACAATATATTCGTCGACAATCGTGACGAAGTCAGCCTTCCGTCAGCGTTCCTACGCTACCGGGAGCGTGGCTGCCGTCATTAAGCTCATCGAAAAGCTGTAGTGTGCGCTCGTTGTCCAGAAGCACGCTCGAACCAACGCCATCGACATAATATGCGGGATCCTGCCAGTAAATGGTGCCACTGATTCCCTGATCGCTTGAAGCGTTCTTGAATGCCAGCACCATCTGCACCAGTGTGTACGGATTCGTGTTCTCATCCACCGTCAGCGCGTCCAAACCTGTTCGTGCGACACTGCTGACCGTGCTGAAATTGGTCAGCACTTCTTTGGACATACCTTTCTTGACAATGGCGCCGATGACCTGGCGCTGACGCTCGGAACGCCCGAAATCGCTTTGTACATCGGAATATCGCATACGGGAGAACGCAAGCGCGGTATTGCCGTCCGCGACATGGCAGCCTGCAGTCCATTTGAGGCCGGAGAACGAATCGTCGACATCCTGGTCGTAGCATAACTCAATGCCGCCCAAAGCGTCGACCACATTGATCAGTCCGCCGAACTGCAGTTGTACGACATGATCGATTTTGTGGCCGGTGATCTGTTCGACCTGTTCGACCAACGTCTGCCTGTCATATAATTCCGCAACGGAATTGATTTTCATGTACTGATTGTCGATGACGACCAGAGAGTCACGGGGGATGGAAATCAGCGAACTCGGGCCATCCTTCGGTTTGGTCAGCACAAGAATCGTATCGGTACGGAAACCGGTGACGTCACCGGTTTCGCCGACTGTGCCGTCGCGTTCGTCGGAGCCCAGAATCAGCCACGACGTCGCTGAGGAGTCGCTCATGTCGGACAGCCACTGTGTTTTGTTCAGATGCCCGTCCACCCAATTCCAAGCACCAAACAAAGTAAGAGCCAGTGCGATAAGCAGAACAAGCACGGCCGCGATGAATGCATTCCATGCTTTTCGCGCTTTTGACGTAGTGCGATGCGTTAACGCCGTGGAAGACACCAAAGAACCTGGCGTCGGAGCCTGTTTAGGGAGCGCCGCGCTTGCCGGGCGGGACGCAGATGTGCTTGTCGAACCGCGGGAACGCCTTGCCGTGGTTGAACGCGTGCTGGGTGGCGGGAAACTGGCTGGCATTGTTCCACTCGGTGTGGTCGCAACCCGGCCGGATGCCTGATTGGCCGAATCGCTACGGGAACGAGAGCTTGCCCCCGAAGATCGTGACCTTGAAGAGGCCGGAATGAAACTTGGCGGAGTGACACCGGTATCAGCAAGCCTGCTGGAATGCATCTGCCCCGATCCGGCCTTGCGTCCAGTTGATGGGGCGAAGCTGGGCGGTGTATCCTGCGGCCGCTGGTTTCCGGTCTCTTCGCTCATGGTCTCCTTCTCACATGGACTTGTAATACGCTGTTCAACACACACTTTTTTACAGGTAAGGGGCCGAAGTCGACCCCTACACGCGATTTCCTACTCAGTAACGGCACATACTGTGGCATTCAGATAGCGATCCGCGATGCCGATGTATTCGCTGGTATTCGGGTCGGTGATGCTGCCGTCTTCGGGATTGACGATGCCGCCCGTATTCGGATCGATCAGCGTGCCGTCTTCCAAAGTGATCAAGCCGGTAACCGGGTCAGGGGTCGAGGCGCCTGTGGTGTCGGAAGCGGCTGAATCGTCGGTGGAAGAGCCGTCAGCGTCTGTGGCATCGTCGTTGGTGGGACCATCGCTTTGCTGATCCCCATTGGCGTCGGTGTCGCTTGTGGCGTCCTGCGTGGTTTCGGTCAATGGCTTACCTTCACGCATCTTGGCCCACAGCAGGTCCGCGTCGTCGGTCCAGACGCGGCGGTTGTAATCCGAAGGAGCCGGCATCACCGGAACCGTCTGCGCATACAGATTGTCCATGTTGAAGGAGGCCAAGCTCATCGCCAGAGAGACCAGTGTGGTCATATCGCCAAGGCCTGCGCTGAAGTTAAGCGAGCGTAATGCCGACTTTGCGAGCTGATACAGCTGTGAGGTGTCGGTGAGCAGGTTCTTGCTCAACGCGGTGCGTACAAGCTGCTTGATCAGATATTGCTGACGGGTGGTACGCATAGTGTCGGTACCATTGCCGACGCCGTGGCGAACACGTGCATACTGGGTGGCCTGAGTGCCGTCGAGATGCTGCAGACCCCTGGCAAGGTTCAGACCGGTATAGGGGTCGCTGATATCGACCGGAACGCAGATATCCACGCCTCCCAGAGCGTCGATCATATTGCGCAGGCCCTGAAAATCAACGACGATGAAATTATTGATATTGAGTCCGGTCAGCGAATTGACCGCATTCATCGTACAGCTGGCTGCGGAGGCGAGATCACCACCGAAGCTCCAGGCATTCGGGAAAATCGAATTGAACATTACGCCGTATTGTGCGGCCATCGTGCCATTGGCGGTTTCGCACTGCGGTACGTCGACGAGGGAATCCCTCGGAATGGACATCAGATTGATCCACGAACGGTCGGCTGAAATCTGCATGACCATCGTGGTGTCCGCATTGTGCAGACCTGCATCCTGGGTGCCGCCAAGGGAGGAATTGTCTCCGCCGTCACGCGTATCCTGTCCGAGGATCAGCAGCTCGATGCTTTTGCCTTCATTCGGATCGATGATTCCGGATTCTTCATCATCTTTGTTGTCACCTTGAGCGATGGTCTGCACCACGCCGCTGCGCACAGTGGAATCCAAATCGACCCACACTGCGGCGGCCGCCGAACCGGTGAACATGAAGCAGGCTATGATTACCATGACAATGATGCTACGCAGCCTATGCTCCACACGGTATCCGAGGCTGTGCTTCGGGCGCGCGTTGTGTAGGCCGTTGAGATTAGGGAGCTTCTCGTCGGTGGTATTAGAGTGCACAGTGACTGCCTTCCTCGATCGGACGGATGCGTGTCGCATCGTGTGTGCGCGATGTGCATACCGGTGCTCGGATGAAAACGAACCCGATAAATTGTACGGCATGGATACGCCTACCCTACTCCGCCCCTTGTAATGAGGATGAGGAATGTATGTGATTACGTCCATATGTGGATCGTTTTATATGCGCTAGCACGGTTTATTTCGAACAATGGTATTACCGTCAAAAAATAATTTGACATTTTTGGTTCGTATGTGTTGAATCATAAGCAATAAGCATCTGATTGCTGAAGGAAAGGACAAGGAGGGCGCATGCAAGGTATGGCCAGCGATTCCTCCGACAATCCGCTGATAGAGCTTTGGGGTCTATTCACGCAGGATGACGGTTTGTCTTGGCAGCACAAGGCATTGTGTTCTCAGACCGATCCCGAGGCGTTTTTCCCTGAAAAAGGCGGGTCGACACGAGACGCGAAGCGCGTATGCGCGCAATGTGAGGTCCGTGAGCAATGTTTGCAGTGGGCTATCGATCACGATGAGCGTTTCGGCATATGGGGCGGTATGAGTGAACGTGAACGTCGCAAGTACAAGAAGGAACTTAAAGAACGAGCGTAGCGGGGGGTCGCGTACACTTGAGCTTATGACTTCCACAGGAACAAGCGAAACGCAGCGGATGGTGGCCGAAATATTGGCTAAGGGAACGGCGCGTCATCCTCGCGGTATAGCGGCTGATGTCGCTGCTGTTATTACGGTTGAGGATGATTGGCGGTTCTTTCCCGATACGCTGACCGCAGTGTTGTCGCAGCGCGTCATGCCTGCCATGATTATCATCGTCGATTGCATGGGCGGGCAAAAGGAACCTGTAGAGCTTGAGCTTGATATCACGCCGGTCACGGCGTCGGGAGATGTCGTCGACACGGCGTTGCATACAGTGCGTGTACAAGTCGTGGGCGTTGATGATGCGGTTTCGTTTGCGGATGCTGTGAACAAGGGCATTAGGCAGACGAATGTGGGAAGTTTCGTGCAGGCGTTGTGGTTGCTGCATGATGACTCACGTCCTGCCGATGATCGCTGTCTGGAGGCGTTGACCGATACATGGCGCAATACGTCCACGGCGTCGTTGTTGGGTGCCAAGCAACTGGATTGGCAAGGTGAGAGCCTGCACGACGTCGGCATGTATGCTTCGAAGCGTCGTGTGGTCTCCTTGGTTGTGGACGGCGAACCCGATCAGGAACAGTATGACGGACGTCAGGATGTGTTTGCGGTCTCTTTGGCGGGTGCTCTTGTACCGTTGAAGACGTTGACGGCTTTGGGCGGCGTGAACTCGTGGTTCACGACGATGGGGGAGTCGATTGATTTCTCCCGCCGCGTGGTCGTCAGCGGTGGTCGTGTGGTTGTGGTGCCCCGTGCCCGTATCGCACACCGCCGTGCGCGTTACGAAGGCATACGTTCCCGAGCCGGACACGCCTTGGATGAGTACGAGCCGAACAACCCCGCTTTGGGTGTGATGCGCGTCAGCCAGCGCTACCGCTATTCCGAAACGCACCGTGTGCTGTGGCCGTTGATGTGGCTGTGGTCGCTGCTGCGCGCATTGGGCCTGTTCGTATCGCAACTGGTGCACAAGCGCCCATATGAGGCACTGTGCGAACTCATGCTGCCGTGGCTGGCTGTATTCGATCTTTCCGGTGCCCTCCATGCCCGTGCCACGCTTGTTGAGCAGAGCACGGTTCCCATGTCGCAGTTGTCCGCATTGGTGGCCACGGGAAAACAGATCAGGCAATGGCATAATCGTCGCGATGCGTTTGAATCGCAGAAGAATCATGCAGTACTGAGCCCCTTGGCCAAGGAGCATCTGCATCGTCGTCTGATTTGCCGATGGACGATTGCCGTAATCATGGCACTTGTCGCTCTGGTCGCTGTTATCGTGATGCAATGGGACGTTTTCCGCGTCGCCCTGGCTCCCGGCTCATTGTATTCGGATACGCTTTTACCGACGGGCGCAAGCTTCAAGCAGCTGGTCCAGTCTGCCACGACTTCATGGGTGTTCGGCTATAGCACTGGCATTCCTGCCCCTGCCACGCCATGGCTGCTGGTATTGATGTGCGCCAGCGTGATTACGCTTGGCAATGTTCCAGCAGCTCTTACGCTGATGTTCTTCGCTTCGGCGCCACTAAGCGCTTTGTCGTTTTGGGCTCTTGCAGGTGTGTTCACCCGTTCCGACGCGGTGCGTGCCATCACATCGCTGCTGTGGGTTTCCTTCTCTTTTGCTTTGGGATTCTACGCGCAAGCGGATTTGGCGATGCTCACGGTGATGACGTTCCTTCCTGCGGCTTTCGCGTTCACTTTCCGCGCGGTCGGCATGTACCGTACGGAAGACCCGGTCCGTTCCCGTGCGTCGGTGCAGTCCGCCGCCTTAAGCGCGTTGTGCTTCGTGCCGGTCATCGCTGCCGAGCCTCAGCTGCTGTTCCCCTTGGTGGTGACTTTCATCGCCTTTGTGTTGTGCGTTCGCGAGCATCGAATGATGCTGTGGCTAATTCCATTGCCGTCCGCGATTGTTTGCGCGCCGAGCTTGATGAATGCCGTGCGATATGCGCCTCAGGGCCTGTGGCGTGCACTGTTCGGCGATATCACGATTCCTTCGACCGGTTTGGACGGGGCGCCGCAGGCATTAAGTCTGGTTGGTATCGTCAGCCGCGCCTTCGGCGTCGATATTGCGTCCCTGCAGTCCGGATTGGCCAGTACTGACGCGATACTTGCACTTATCGTGGTGTCGGTGCTTGTTCTGTTGGCGTTGGCGTCGTTGATCACGCTGGTGCTGCCTTTCGGCATCCGCGCGTCTCGTATGATGTGGGTCGTTGTGCTGGCAGGTGTGCTGCTTTCATGTGTTTCCGGGCGTGTCACGGTTGGTGTCGATACCGGTGGTTTGGTCGCAGGTTCGACGCAACCGGGCGTTGTATTCGCATTGGTGGGCATGATGAGCTGTCTGTGCTTGGTTTCCGGCGCATCTGTGCAGCGCTTTATGATGCTTCGTCCGGGAGCCCTGTCGCGTGTGGCCCGTTCGTCGTCTCATTCCGCTTCCGTTGCGGTGGCCGCGCGTGCCGTGCTGGTTATGATTCTGGCCGCAGCCAGCATTGCTGGTGTGTCGACGCAGATGATGCGCTCGAAGAGCGGTACCGTCGGATTCAGCAATGGCGGCTTGCCGATGGTCGCCGTTGATTATCTGCAGCAGGATGATAGCCATCGTGTTCTGGCATTACGCGCTGAATCCACCAATCAGGTGAGCTTTACCGTGATGCGTACGCAGCATGGTGATTTAATTGACAGTTCTCCGGCTCAGCGCGCGCAATACGTCACCGGTCAAGACAATGCCGATATCAAGACCATTGCCACGGCGGTCGCCCGTTTGCTGGCAAACCCCGATGCCGATGCGATCGCACAGCTCAGCGATTTGGGATTTGGCGGCATTTACGTGTCTTTCACGTCGAATGCCGATGACGTGGACGCCACAACGCAGTTGACTTCCAACATCACTGCCTCCAACGGCACGCAAAGTGTGGTGAGCAGTGATGAGGGTACGTATTATCGTTTGACGGTTTCCGCCGTGAACAAGCAGGGCATCGATACCTCTTGGCAGCGGCAGACGCAGTCGAGCCGTTGGCGTTACGCATGGTTGTGGTGTACGGGAATCGTGATGTGCATGTATTGTCTGGTGGCTTTGCCCCGGCTGCATGGTGGAATCGAGGAGAGCGTATGAGTCAGGGAATGCATTCAAGGCCTTCTGCCGCCAATAGGGCGTTGCGTATTACGTGCGCGATCACGTCATCAGTGATGATCGCCGCCGCAGCGGGTTTCACCGCCGTCGCGATGCCGTACACGGAGTTCATCGATGACGGTGTGCAGACGGAATCCGCAACCTCTCAGCAAGTCAGTCCCAAGCAATTGATGATGTATTGCCCGGCTCAGATGCAGCTTGCCGATACCGGGAGCTACGGAGACAGCCAGTTCCAAGCGACATCCGGAGATATGCAGTCTTCCGCAAGATATGCAGCGTTCGGTTCCGTATACAGTTCGCAGGCCGCTCCTCTTAGCGAGGATGGAACGGATCTTGTTTCGCTTTCCACAAGTGGCGATGGCGTCGAGGCGATGCCGTTCGTCGGTTCCTCGACCGCATCCTCTTCCATCGTGCAGAGCACGCGGCTTCTGGAATCGAATGATGGCACAGGATCGGCGTCGTCGATGATGTCGTGGGCCACGACCGGTGACCTTCGCGGCGTATCTGCGGCTTCCTGCATTACGCCTTCGTTGGATCAGTCGTTTGTTCTGGGCAATACGCAGACGGGAACGACACAGCAGTTGATTGTCGCCAATCTTTCCTCCAAAGCGACTTCGATCATCATACGTGCGTGGGGAACGAATGAATCGGGCGAATTGAATCTCAGCACGAATGCTACGATCAGTGTGCCGGCATACGCCGAATCCATATTTGACCTGTCTGCGGCGGCAAGCAAGCAGGATGGCCTGTATGTTACGGTTTCGAGTGCGCAGACACCGATTGCCTCCTACGTGAGAACCGTGTCCACGGACGGTTTGACGCCGAAAGGAAGCGAGTACGCGGTTCCGGTGAACGAGACCAAAGGTGTGTCATATATTCCATCGGTTCGCGAGGGTGATGAGACCGAACTTGCCGTATACAGCAAGAACGAGCAGGACATCACTTTGGCATGGGTCGGCAAGAACGGCACGAGCGGCGCCGAGACGCATCACGTGAACGCCGATCGCGTATCCGTAATCGATATGGGCAATGCTCCCAAGAATGCATTGGCCATACAGATTGAAACGGACCTGGAAGTGGCCGCTTCCGCGACGTTGACACGCTCAGACGGAGACGAAGGTCAGGCGGATTTTGCGCTGGCCTCGGTTCCGGTAATGGCGAAATCCTCGGCTGTGGCCATTCCGGACCAATCCGACGCCGAGCTGACTTTTGTTTCGGCCAATGATTGCGATGTTACGGTGACGGCGTATGACGAGACCGGCGGAATCATTGATTCGCGCGATATCGCTGTGGAATCCGAGCGGGCAACATCGTATGCGGTATCTGAATTCGGCGATGGCGTGGCCGCCGTATCCGTTGATGACGAAGACGGAAATATGACGTGGGGTGTGCGCGTGGGACAGCAATCCGTAACGGATGCGGGACTTGCCGGATTGTCCGCGATCATGCCGGAAGCGCTGGCCATGACCACGGAACTGATTTGGGCGAACGGCGACCCCACCATCGTTCGATAAGCGGTGCGGCCTACATGCCCCAATCCGGGTCGATCTCTTCGGGGCGCCTGCCATACAGGTCAGCCAGGCGAGACACCATTTCGTCCCTTATCATGAACTGCAAATCCATACGGCTGGTGGCATGCGATTGCATCGGCATACGATATAGGACGATACGGGCGGGAATGCCGTGCTGCGCTGGGAATGATTGTGACATTGTCACCGCGCGACGTTCCCAAGGCGCCGGATCCGAAGGCGGTACGTCTTCTACTGCGAACTGCACGGGTTTGATCAGTTGGGGCCATGCGGAGCTCAACCGGCGTAGCTGTGCGGCTACCATGTCGTCGAACATGCCGCTGCGTGTACGGTAACGGGGAAGTCTGGTGCCGAACATGGGCGTTCTGACGCCTCGTCCATGGCGGTTGCGGTACACTAAAGATTCCCAAGGTGGTCGTTGCATGTTACCCACCTTATGTCAAGGGGCGACATTGAATGATTGACATCGATCGAAAGGAGAGACCGGGGATGTCCGTGGTTCATGTTCCGTCATGGAACGAAGTGGACATTTGCGCAATGGCGGCTCGGGCGCGCGCGATCGCATTCGATCTTGACAATACGCTTGCCTGCAGCAGGAAACCGATGAAAGCGCCGCTGGCCGAACGCGTCGCATTGTTGACTCAGCTGATGCCTGTTGCGATAATTTCCGGAGGCAAATTCCAATTGGTCACCGGTCAGGTGACGGAAGTGCTGCCGCCGGACGCGGACCTTTCCAACATGCATTTGATGCCCACCAGCGGAACACTGTATTACCGCTGGAACGGCCATGGATGGACTCAAGTGCACGCCTATAATCTGAGTGCCGAAGATTGCCGTCTGGCCGTTGACGCGTTGGAACGTAACGCTCGCGCGCAAGGCTTGTGGGCGGAACGGGTGTGGGGGGACCGTATTGAAAACCGTGGTAGCCAGATCACGTTTTCCGCTTTGGGGCAGCAGGCGCCCGGCGAGCTGAAGGCGGCGTGGGATCCGGATAATGAGAAGAAGAATCGTCTCGCCCGTGCTGTGGCTGCCGAGCTGCCACATTTGGGAGTGCGCCCGGGTGGCATGACAAGCGTCGACGTGTATATGCGTGGGCGTGATAAATCCCATGCGATATGTGATTTGGCCCAATCGCTCGGCATCGAACCAGGTGACATCATATTCGTCGGCGACCGCATGACGCCCGACGGGAATGATTATCCGGCGGCGTTGGCCGGTACGATGGCCGTGCAGGTCACTGGGCCTGACGATACCCTGCGTTTTTGCAATCAGCTGATTGGCTGTTTGCGATGATCTGGCGCGGCGCGTTAACGCGAGGACATGCACTCATTCGCGCTGCCGGTCGCAGCGCGCTTGATATGATGCTGCCTCGTGGATGCGCCGGATGCGATTGCCCAGACGCTGTGCTGTGCGAGCGATGCGGCGATCTTTTCCGCAGATATCAACGATTTCCCTGTGAAGAAAGCGCCGCAGGCTTCTGGTATGCTTGCGGACGATATGAAGGATGCGTACGGCAAGCGATTCTCTCATGGAAGGATCATGGGGACGAACAGTGCGATGCGCCGTTCGCGGATGCGATAACGCGGATGATTGCACGATTCGATCTTTTACAAGGGAGGAATGGCGTTGCGATTGTACCGGCGCCGTCGTCGAACCATTCTTTGCATGAACGCGGACGTGCGCATATGGAGGCGTTGTCCCGTCAGGTGGCGGTTCGTATACGAAGCAACGGGGGAAACGCGTACGCGAGCAATGCGCTGCAGGTTCGTGATACGCGCATCAAATCCGTACAGACGGCTAATGCGCGTCAGCGTGCCAGTCGCGTCGCCGGCCGCATAGCGGTTCGTGACGGCGTGGATTTGAGCGGCGTCCCAGTATTGCTGATTGACGATATCGTGACGACGGGCGCGACCATGCGTCAATGTCTTGCGGCGCTGCGTCATGCAGGAGCCGAGGTGCTTTCCGTATGCGCGCTGTCGTATACGCCGTCGAATACGTCGATAACAACACCCCAAACATGAATGCCTGAAGCCTTGCAATCTTCGACATAGTCATGATCAATTCGTCCGATGGCGCGAGCGTGCTCCGCTCCGGGACCCGGCTGGTGTCCGTTAAAGCCCGTATACCATGCGATAGCCAGTTCCCCCGCGCATTGGAGTATGACGATATCTCCGGGCATGGCGATATCGCATCGTCGTACGAGCACCACCAATCTGCATGGCCGCTCCTTGTGATGGCTCAAAGGGGCGTCTTTCCGCGTTGCGTTAACGGCAACGGTCAGGATGAAGCAATCCCTATGCTTTGCCGATTTTTCGGTGACCAACGTGCCTCCCAGCACCCCTCACAGCCATTATCGAACATTTGTTCTAACTAGTATGGGGTGTGGTAAAGACGAATCACCGCACGGGCGCATGATGGTGTTTCGGCAACAGTATTTCGAAGTTGGC
Source organism: Bifidobacterium sp. LH_512 (assembly GCF_056356435.1). Classification (NCBI taxonomy): domain Bacteria; kingdom Bacillati; phylum Actinomycetota; class Actinomycetes; order Bifidobacteriales; family Bifidobacteriaceae; genus Bifidobacterium; species Bifidobacterium sp. LH_512. Next base: position 1,027,421 of record NZ_JBKEUE010000001.1, on the reverse strand, counting down.
TCCTCGAACATCGTCGACGACTCGCACGGTGCCGCCATGCAGCTGAGCGGCCCAGCGGGCGATGGACAATCCCAGCCCAGTGCCTCCGGATTCGGTTCCCGGACCGGTTTTGCCTTTGACGAAGCGGCGGAAAATATCCGAACGGGATTCTTTGGGTATCTGCGAACCGAAATTGATTACATTGGTGACCACGGAGTCATGTGCCTGATCCTCATGCGCTTCGATCAGCACTGTCGTACCGTTGGGGGAGTGCTTCAGCGCGTTGGAAATGATATTCGTGAACAACTGGCGCAAGCGGTCTTGATCGCCTTCCATAACGATATCCGAAGCGATGTTCACCTCGATGTTATGCGCATGGCCGGCATCCGCGATTTCAAGCGGCTCGATCGTCTCATCCAGAAATTCGGAGAAACGGAATTTCTCAATCTGCAGGCTGGCCGCACCGGCCTCCATGCGTGAAGAATCAAGAAGGAACGTAATCAGATCGGTTAAGCGATGCGTCTGATTAAGGATGCTTTCCAAATTGGCTGGAGTCGGATCGGATACGCCGTCCGCCATATTCTCGACCATGGCCTGTAATGCGGATACCGGCGTCCGCAGTTCATGGCTGACATTGGCCACCATATCGCGGCGCAGCTGATCGGCATGCTGCAGTTCTTCTGCCATTTCGTTGAAAGAACGGGCCAAACGCCCGACCTCGTCTCGTCGCGATTCGTCAACGTACACACGCACGGTGTAATCGCCTTCCGACATCGCCTGTGCCGCATCCCTCATCTGGCGCAGCGGCGCAGTCAGTCCACGGGAGAAGAAATAGGTGATGCCAAGCGCCACGGCCAAAGTCAACGGCATGGCGATCCACCCGCTGAAATTGATTTTCAGCAGGAACCATGCCATGGCGAATGCAATGGACGTGGCGATAACAATAAGCGCGCTCAATTCAACTTTGAGCGAAGTGAACAGACCGAGGGGACGTTCGGCCAGAGGTGTAGCGGAACGTCCCCGATGCGATGGCTTTGCCATATCCGAGTTACCCCGTCAGCTTACTTGCTCGGAGGCTCGAATGCGTATCCGACGCCATGAACGGTACGAATCATTTCACTGCCAAGCTTGTGGCGTAACGCTTTGACATGCGAATCAACGGTTCGGGTACCGGAAGCGTCAACCCAATCCCACACTTCTTCGAGCAGCTTTTCTCGAGTCAGCACCGACTTCGGCTTACGGGCCAAGGTGGCCAACAAATCGAATTCGGTCGGGGTCAGATGCACTGGCTCACCGTTGACCGTAACGATACGCTGGGCGGGATCGATGATCAACGAGCCGAAATCAAGCACCTTTTCGTTTTCGGAATTCTTCGCGATGATCTTTGCACGCTCGACGCGGCGCAGCAAAGCTTTGCATCGTGCGATGAGTTCGCGCATGGAGAAAGGCTTCGTCATGTAATCGTCAGCGCCGGCCCCCAGTCCAATGACCTTGTCCGCTTCGTCATCGCGGGCGGTAAGAATCAGCACTGGCACAGGACGCGCGGCCACAATGCGCTTGGTGGCTTCCAATCCATCCATCACCGGCAGCATGATATCCATAATGACCAGATCCGGATGGAATTGCATAGCCGTCTGCACCGCGCTCGCACCGTCGGAGGCGACTCGGGCCGTCCATCCCTCGGCGGTGATGCGTTGGGCAATGGCCGTGGCCAAAGTAGGTTCGTCTTCGACGATCAAAACGGTGCGCGGGACCGAGGACTGCGCTGACGTATTAAGCATGTGAAGCTGCCTTTCTCAGAGTTCCGGTTCCAAGAATACCGCTCCGAATGCGGGAATGGTAAGCTTCGCGGACCAATCGCGAGAATGATATTCGCCGGCAACGGCCTTGAACGTGCCGTTGGAGATGCCGGACCCGCCGTACTCCTTGGCGTCGCTGGTCAGCACTTCCTTCCAACGGCCACCTTTCGGCAGCGGGACTTGATAGTCCTGCCAGGCGCTGCCGGAGAAGTTGACGACAACGACCATCTGCTCGCCGTCTTTGCCGATACGCATGAAGCTCAGCGTGTTATGGTCGGCGTCGTCGCTGGTCAGCCACTGGAAACCTTCTGGGTCGAAATCCTGGCTCCACAGTGCGGGGGATGCCTTGTACAGCTTGTTCAGATCAGCGACGAAGCGCTGCACGCCGCGATGATCCGGCCACTTCAGCGCATCCCAATCCACGGAACCGTTATGGTCCCATTCGCCGTACTGAGCGATTTCATTGCCCATGAAGCTCAGTTTCTTGCCCGGATGCGCCCACTGGTAGGCGAACAGGGCTCTGACGCCCGCATAACGCTGCCAGTCGTCGCCCGGCATCTTGCCGAACAGCGCGCCCTTGCCGTACACGACCTCATCGTGGCTGATCGGCAGTACGTAGTGTTCGGAATATGCGTACACCATGGAGAAGGTGATTTCGTTGTGATGCCATTTGCGGTCGATTGGAGCATGGTGCAGATATTCCAGCGTGTCATGCATCCAACCCATATTCCATTTGAGGCCGAATCCCAGACCATTGGCGTCGGTCGGCGCGGTGATGCCCGGATACGCGGTGGATTCCTCGGCGATCATCATGATGCCGGGGTTGTTCTTATACGCCGTGGCGTTGGCTTCCTTGAGGAAGTCGATTGCTTCGAGGTTTTCGCGTCCGCCATAGATGTTCGGACGCCACTGGCCTGCCTCGCGGCTGTAGTCGAGATACAGCATCGAGCTGACCGCATCCACGCGCAGGGCGTCGACATGGTACTCGTCAAGCCAGAAGCAGGCGTTGGCCACAAGGAAGTTGCGTACCTCGTTGCGGCCGAAATTGAACACGTACGTGCCCCAATCCGGATGTTCGCCGCGCATCGGATCGGGATCCTCGTACAAAGGTGTGCCGTCGAAACGGCCGAGCGCGAAGGCGTCCTTCGGGAAATGGGCAGGAACCCAATCCATAATCACGCCGATGCCGGCTTCATGCAGCTTGTCGACGAGATATTTGAAATCGTCGGGACCGCCCAGTCGGGAATCGATGGCGTAATAACCGGTGACCTGGTAGCCCCAAGAGCCGGAGAACGGATGTTCTGCCAACGGCATGAACTCCACATGGGTGTAGCCCATTTCGGTGATGTACGGAACCAGCTTGTCGGCCAGTTCGCGGTAGTTCTTCACGTCCTTGCGCCAGCTGCCGGCGTGGACCTCATAGATGCTGATCGGGCCGTCGTGCGGATTGGTCCTGGCACGTTTGTCCATCCAGGCGTCATCGTTCCACTTGTGCGTGGAATCGACGACGATGGAACCCGTGCGCGGCGGAATCTCGTGCGAGCGTTCCATCGGGTCGGCCTTCATGATCCACTGGCCGTACTGCGTCAGGATTTCGTACTTATAGACCTCGCCGGCTTCGACACCGGGAATGAACAGCTCCCAAATGCCGGAGGAGCCCAGCTCCCTCATGGCGTGGCTTTTGCCGTTCCAACCGTTGAAATCGCCGACGACGCGCACAGCGCGCGCATTCGGAGCCCATACGGTGAAGGACGTGCCGACCAGTTGCTTGCCGGTCACTCCTTCATTGGTGCCCATCGGGTCATCGAAACGCATCACGTGCGCGCCCAGAGCCTCCCACAGGCGTTCATGACGTCCCTCGCCGAACAAGTACGTGTCCAGTTCGCCGATCATCGGCATATAGCGGTATGGATCGTCCTGCACGACGGCGGGGCCGTCCTCATACGATGTGCGGATTCGATAGTCTGGAATTCGGTAGCCTTCGCTGGTATTCAGCGCAGGCATGGTGGCAGTGAATACGCCATTGTATTCATGCTCGGCTTCGTATTCCCCCTCTTGAGTGATAATCGTCACGGTTTTCGCCATTGGGCGGAGCATGCGGACCGTGACGGTGTCCTCATGCTCACCGGAACCGAGATGCCCGCCGAGCACCTCATGCGGATTGTAGTATTCCGCGTTGCTGACCGCATCCAGAATGTCTTGGTTGATGCTGACTACATCTTCATTGATTGTGGAATGTTTGCCCATGGGAAAAATATAACCACGCAAAACTGTTTTCGTGACTGTTTTCCCGTATCGTGTCGTGTGATTTTGGAGTTCGGAACATGCAAAGCCGCTCAAGTCCGCACTAGCTGGCATAATAGTTCGGGTTTTTTCGAACGATTTCACGGAGGATTCATGGGCTACAAGGTCGGCGATATGGTCGTCTATCCGCGTCACGGCGCCGCAAAGGTGGAAGCCATCACCGAACGAACGGTTAAGGGCGTGACGCGGGAATACCTGCAGCTGTCGGTGCTGTCCTCTGACGGACTTGTCATCAATGTTCCTGTCGATAACGCGCAGAAAGTCGGCGTTCGCGATATCGTCGACGGTCGCGCCGTCGCCAAGGTGTTCGAGATTCTTCGTACGCCGATTATCGAAAAGGAAATGAACTGGTCGCGTCGCTACAAGCTGAATGTGGAGAAGATCGCCACTGGTGACGTCAATAAAATTGCCGAAGTCGTGCGCGACCTCGCTCAGCGCGATGTTGACGAGCATGGCCTGTCGGCAGGCGAAAAGCGCATGCTAACGAAGGCCCGCAGCATTCTTACCTCCGAAATCTCCCTATCGGAGAAGCTGGAGGAGTCCGAAGCGCAGCGTCTGCTGGATGTCAATCTTGGATACGAGGAGCCGCAGCCGGGTGATGAGAAGCATCACACTGAAGCGCCTCAGGAGGCCGCGGCGGATACGTTGGCTCGCGTCGCCGCCGAAGGCAAGGGACGCAAGAAGAAGTGATTGTGTCAGGCCCGTCGAATGACGGGCTTTTTCATATGTGACATACGTGATGCGCCGGTGGTGAACGTCACGACGAACTATTTGCGGATATCGGGGTGCCATATGCAGAATATGATGATTGGACAGGGGTTTGACGCGCATCGTTTCGCCGCTTCGGGGAGCGGGCGTCCGTTTTGGCTGGCCTGTCTTCAATGGCCTGGAGACGGCATTGAAGGTGATTCCGATGGCGATGTCGCCGTTCATGCGTTGATTGACGCATTGCTTGCCGCGTCGCATTTGGGGGATATCGGCACGTTATTCGGCGTCGGCGTGAATTCGTCGGGAGCGGGCATGCATGGCGATGCCATGCTGCGTATGACGGTGAATCATTTGAAAGAACACGGATTCGAGCCGGTAAGCGCAAGCGTGGTGATTGTCGGCAACAGGCCGAAGATTGGTCCGCGTCGGCTTGAGGCGCAGCAGGCGCTGTCCGATGCAGTCGGTTGTACGGTGTCGCTGAGCGCGACCACCACCGACGGCATGGGATTCACCGGCGCGGGAGAAGGACTGGCTGCCTTGGCCAACGCGTTGGTGCGGCCGTCGGCATGATCGCCTTATCGTCGCAGTATCGATTGAATGATTCTGGCGGCCGCCCACAGCAGCGTCGACAAGGTGACGATGATGAAGCTTGGGGGAGCCGGGAACATGGCGGACAGCAGCAGTCCGCCCCAAATCGACACCAAGCAAATCATTGATGCAATGATCATCGCCTTTAAGGGGGATCCTGCGATGATATTCGCGGTTGCCGCCGGAGTGATGACAAGCGCGAACACCAGCAATGTGCCTACGGCCGGCACCGCAAGTGTGATCACGCCTGCCATAATGGCCATGAATGCGATGTTCATGGCTGCGATCGGCACGCCTTTTGCCTGTGCCACCTGCTCGTCCAGTGAGCTGAACAGCAGCGGGCGGTAGATCAGAGTGATGACGATGAGCAGCAATACGTCGAAGATGGCGAAGCCTGTGATTTGTTCGTCGGTGATGGTGAGGATGGATCCGAACAGCACTGATTGCATTTGCTGCGATGCGGAGCTGGAGAGCCGGGCGAAGAACAGACCCAAGCCGGTTGCGAATGCCAGCACCGTGCCGGTCGCGATTTCTCGCTGTGAGATTTTTTTGCCCAGCGCGCCGATAACCAGTGCGCCGGCGAGGGCGAAGACTCCCATGCCAAGGCTTACTGGAAGTCCGAGCAGGGCGGCGCCTGTCGCGCCCGGGAGCCCGATATGTGCCAAAGCATGTGCGGCGAAAGTGGATTGACGTGCGATGGTGAAATATCCCATAATGCCGGCGGCCAGTGCAATGCAGAGGCCCGCTTGGAAGGCGTTGGCCATGAATGGCGCCGACAGCGTCGTCATCCAATGAGGGTCAAAAGAAAAGCTGATGACATCCATGCGATCCTACTTCCTTTTCGTTTTGTCGTGATGGTGGAATGCCGCGACTTCGTCGATATGGTGCATGTCGGGATTCGGCATGCGCTCGTCGTCCGGGCTGGGGGTTACGAACATGTCGCCTTGCGGCGTGGTGACGACCTGTACGGTCGTTCCATACAGGTGCGTCAGCAGATGCGCGTCAAGTACGGTGTCCATCGAGGCATAATGCGGGTGGCCGTCCAGCAGATACACCGCTCCGGTAAGAATCGGAAGCAGCATATTCAGGTCATGCGCGACGATTTGGATGGTCATGCCCAGATCATGACTGAGTTTGGCGAGAATGTGGACCATGGAACGTTGGCTTGCTAGGTCAAGATTGGCGAGGGGCTCGTCAAGCATCAGCAGTTCTGGATCCGAAACCAGTGCCTGGGCGATGGCCACACGCTGACGCTGGCCTCCTGACAGTTGGGAAAGCCTATGGTGTGTTTTGTCGGCCATGCCTACGAAGGCCATGGCTTCGCGCGCCTTCGCGCGTTGACGTGCCGTAACCGGATGAATGCCGAATTTTGTGCCGGTCAGTCCTAGAAGCACTGATTGTTCCGCAGTCAGGTTCGATTCCGTGTTCGCGATATAACTTTGTGGTACGTAGCCGATGTGACGGTTGGCCGTGCCCGCAGGTTTGCCCAGCACGGTGATGGAGCCTTCGCTAAGGGGCAACAATCCGAGTTCGGCCTGCATCATAGTGGTCTTGCCGGTGCCGTTCGTCCCCACTATTGCGGTGACGGAACCTTTCGGGATGCGGAAAGTTCCCTGCGACCAGACCAGATGGTCGCCGCGTCGGACCGCGGCATTGTCGAAGATGATGCAGGATTCAGCTTCAACGGATGCATCGCTTTGATGTTCGTCGTTGTGTGATTGAGCCATCATTGCTCCTGATTTATGTGGGAAAACGAATTGTCTGCAAGGATTGTTGCAAATGAGGCTGACAATCATTCTCATTTAGAAGCTGGGTTGGGATGCATCCGGCGGCGCTGTAAGGTGGTGAGACGCAATGTGGGCCATGACGATATTCGTCATGGCCCACACCATTGAAAAACGATGATCAGCGCATCATGCGCCGGGATCCATCTGACCGGAAGTATCCGGGGTTTCGTCGCTTGCATCACCTATCGTGTCGCTTTGATCGGTCGATTGTGCGGGCGCGTCAGAATCTGCGGGTTCATCGAACAATGTCGAAATGTCATTGACCAGCGTCGCGATCCAATCGGTAAGATCCTTCGCGTCTTCGGGCATCTGCTCGCTGACGTCGAACACCGGCACGTCTGACTTGCCGGCGGTTCCGGTGATCATATTCGTGGCATCGGATGCCGACTGCGTGTTGTTGACCAGCACGTCAATGCCATGCGACTCGACCAGCGCTTGGAACTCCTGCAGGTCAGCCGGCGCCGGTTCGCTTTCCGAAGCCGCCGATTGGGCATAGCCCTGTGGCGTCGCATCCTTAAAGCCCATGTCGTTGAGCAGGTAATAGGCGACCGCCTCAGTGGCGGCATACGTCGCATCCGGATGGGCTTCCGAGAATGCGTCCATCGCATCGGCGAGCTCGCTTTCGCGATCTTCCCAGTCCTTGAGACGCTGCTTGAAATCATCCTTCTTATCAGGCAAGAGTTTTCCGAATTCGCTGGCAAGTTCGGTGGCCACCGCATCACGTGCATCCTTGGAGAACCACAGATGCGGATTGTCGTCTTCCGTGGCTCCCACGGTCGATGCGGCGGAAACCGAAACGGTGTCGTCGCCAAGATTCTTGGTGGCCCATGCGTCGTATCCGGCTCCGTTGGATACGACGACCTGCGCGGCCTGCAATGCCGCGATATCGGCTGTGGCCGGTTCGAAATCATGTGCATCCACTGCGGTGGAAGACAGAATCGAAGTCACTTCGACGTCGTCGCCGCCGATGAGTTCAGCCAACGAACCCCATTGATTGACCGACGCCACCACAACGATCGGGTCGTCGGATTGGGCAGGAGCACTCTGTTGATTGGTTTCGGCCGGTGTTGTCGTTCCGCAGCCGCTCAATGCCAGCATGCCGGCGGCGGACAGCGCGAACAGCGCGGTTATTCTGCGACGAATCCCGCTATTCATGATTGACCTCGTTCCTACATGACGTTATCTGGAATACGGCGTACCGATTTCCGAACCCGCACACGAGTGTCGGGCCGATTCCACGATAACCTACGATACGGAGTAACACATCGCATAGCGGGGAGAATGACGTGATGGCTATCAAAATCGACGGAAAATTGGCCGCTTCCAATGTGAAGAACGAGCTGGCCGGGCGAGTCGAACGTCTGAAGGCTTTGGGCATCACGCCCGGTCTTGGCACAGTTCTGGTCGGCCAGGATCCCGGATCTATGAAATATGTCGCCGGCAAGCATGCGGACTGTGCCGAAATCGGCATTAATTCGATTCGCTGCGAGCTGCCGGCCGACGCATCGTTTGATCAGATTGCGTCGGCGATCCGCGAGTTGAACGAGGATCCGGCCTGCACCGGCTATATTGTGCAGCTGCCCTTGCCTCGAGGCATTGACGAGAACGCCATCATCGCGATGATCGATCCTGCCAAGGACGTCGACGGCATGCATCCATACAATCTGGGCGAACTGGTGTTGCATGTTTCCGGAAACATCACTACGCCACTGCCATGCACGCCACGTGGCGTTATCGAATTGCTGAATGGCTACGGTATCGATTTGCACGGCAAAAAAGTATGCGTGCTCGGCCGAGGCATCACCATCGGACGAACCATCGGACTGATGCTGACGCGCCGCGGGGTCGACGCGACGGTGACGTTGTGCCATACCGGCACGAAGAACGTCGAAGAGCATATGCGTTGTGCCGACGTGATTGTGGCGGCGATGGGCGTGGCCGGATTCGTCAAACCGGAACATATCAGGGAAGGGGCCGTTCTGGTCGATGTCGGCGTCTCCCGCGTATATGACGAAGAGTCCGGCCGACATCGTATCAAGGGCGACATCGATCCGGCATGCTATGACAAGGCCTTCGCATATACGCCGAATCCGGGGGGAGTGGGGCCGATGACTCGCGCGATGCTGCTGCGTAATGTGGTGGAGGTCGCAGAACGATCCCTTGCATGATATTTCCCGGCCTTTGAGTGTCTTCCGGCTCACGCGACACGCCCGAAATTTTTCAGGGATTTTGTGCAGGGCTTCAGGTATCCTTGATTTTTGCTGCTCATGTGCTCGACGCGTGTGCGGCGCGATAACTGAATAACGATATTATCCACTACTCATTTATGTAAGAACCACATTAATGGCAGAGAACAATTTCGAAGTCACCAAGGTTGCCATCAACGACATCGGCACCGAAGAAGACTTCATCAAGGCAGTCGATTCCACCATCAAGAACTTCGATGATGGTGATCTGGTCGAAGGTACCGTCGTCAAGGTCGATCACGACGAGGTCCTGCTCGACATCGGCTACAAGACCGAGGGCGTCATCCCCTCCCGTGAGCTTTCCATCAAGAAGGACGTCGATCCGGACGAGGTCGTCGAGGTCGGCGACACCATCGAAGCCCTTGTCGTCACCAAGGAAGACAAGGAAGGCCGTCTGATTCTGTCCAAGAAGCGTGCCCAGTACGAGCGCGCTTGGGGCGACATCGAGAAGATCAAGGAAGCCGACGGCGTTGTCGAAGGCACCGTTATCGAAGCCGTCAAGGGTGGCCTCATTGTGGACATCGGCCTGCGTGGCTTCCTGCCGGCGTCGCTGGTCGAAATGCGTCGCGTCCGCGACCTGTCCCCGTACATCGGCCAGACCATCAAGGCCAAGATCCTCGAGCTCGACAAGAACCGCAACAACGTGGTCCTGTCCCGCCGCCAGTACCTCGAAGAGACCCAGTCCGAAGTCCGCGAGACCTTCCTCTCGCAGCTCAAGAAGGGCCAGATTCGCGAAGGCATCGTGTCCTCCATCGTCAACTTCGGCGCATTCGTCGATCTGGGCGGCGTTGACGGCCTGATCCACGTTTCCGAGCTGTCTTGGAAGCACATCGACCACCCGTCCGAGGTCGTCAAGGTCGGCGACAAGGTCACCGTTGAGGTTCTCGACGTCGATCTCGACCGCGAACGCATCTCCCTGTCCCTGAAGGCCACCCAGGAAGATCCGTGGCAGCGCTTCGCTCGCACCCACGTTCCGGGCCAGATCGTCAAGGGCAAGGTCACCAAGATCGTTCAGTTCGGCGTGTTCATCTCCGTCGAAGACGGCATCGAAGGCCTCGTGCACATCTCCGAGCTGGCCAACCGCCACGTGGAGAATCCGGAGACCGTCGTCAAGCCGGGCGAAGAGGTGTTCGTCAAGGTGATCGACGTCGACCTGGATCGTCGTCGCATCTCCCTGTCCCTCAAGCAGGCCAACGACTCCGTTGATCCGGCTTCCGAAGACTTCGATCCGGCTCTGTACGGTATGCCGGCCGAGTACGACGAAGAAGGCAACTACAAGTATCCGGAAGGCTTCGACCCGAACACCAACGAGTGGATCGCCGGTTACGAGAAGCAGCGCGAGGAATGGGAATCCCAGTACGCCGCTGCTCACGACCTGTGGGAACAGCACAAGGAGTTCGTCGCCAAGGAACTGGAGAACGCAGCTGCCTCCGCAGCCGAAGACGGCCAGGCTGCCAAGGAAGAGAAGATCGAAGAGGTGTCCAACTACTCCTCCGAGAACACTTCCACCGGCACCCTCGCCGACTCCGATCAGCTCGCCGCTCTGCGCGACCAGCTGCTCGGCAAGTGAGTTTCCCTTCCCTAACAAGGTAAACTTCGCACTGGCCGGTTAGTCGGTTATCGGTGGCCCCTCACCCGAATACGGTGAGGGGCCACTTGCATATCCATGCGCAATGCCTTCCGGATATCACGCTCTCCCATATCCGATGCGTCGTTGCCCGCCGCGCAAGCGGCACGGTAGTATGACGTTGTGATGATACGAGTGGGATTGACAGGTGGCATCGCGGCAGGCAAAAGCACCGTCGCCGAACATTTACGCGAACTGGGCGCAACCGTTATCGATTACGATCAGCTGGCGCGTGACGTCGTACGCCCCGGCAGCATCGGCCTGCAACGAATCAAAGAGGTCTTCGGTTCGGACGCCATCAGTGAGGATGGCACATTGAACCGCACTTGGATGGCCGAACACGTATTCTCCGTATCCGCGCCACAAGGCGCGCGCGAACGACTCGACGCCATCGAACATCCGTTGATCTACGAATTGGCGGGCATGCGTGAATGGCAGGCCGCGACAAAACAAAGTGGCGTCATCGTACATGACGTGCCGCTGTTGGCCGAAGTCATTGACACCATCCCATTCCGATTCGACCGCATCATCACCGTGGAAGCGCCTGAAGCGATACGCATACAGCGCATGATCGAAACACGAAACATGACCAAAGAACAGGCTCTTGCCCGTATCAGACACCAATCCACGCAAAACGAACGCCAATCCATCGCCGACATCATCATCGATTCGACGCAGCCAAAGCATCTCATGCTAAGGCAAGTGGAAGAACTATATAATGATTTGATGTTGTAACGGGAGTTATCATGGGATTCAATATTGAACGCATCAACAAGCCCTTTGTCGTCAAATCGCCGTATAAGCCGAGCGGCGACCAGCCTCAAGCCATCGAAGAGCTTGCGCGGCGCATTGAAGACGGAGAAAACGATGTCGTATTGATGGGCGCCACCGGCACCGGCAAAACCGCGACGACGGCGTGGCTTATCGAACGTCTGCAGCGCCCGACGCTGATCATCGAACCGAACAAGACGCTGGCTGCACAATTGTGTGCGGAATTCCGTGAATTGATGCCCGCCAACGCCGTAAGCTATTTTGTGAGCTATTACGACTACTACCAGCCCGAAGCGTATATTCCTCAAACCGATACGTATATCGAAAAGGATTCCAACATCAACGACGATGTGGAACGTTTGCGTCATGCGGCCACCGCGAATCTACTGACACGTCGCGACTGTGTGGTCGTCGCCACCGTCAGCTGCATCTACGGTTTGGGTACGCCGGAGGAATATGCCGGGCGTATGCTGATGTTGCGCCAAGGCCAGCAGATTGACCGTGACCAATTGCTGCGCCAATTCGTGGCCATGCAATACAAGCGCAATGACGTCGCATTCACACGCGGCACCTTTCGTGTGCGCGGCGATACTGTCGAAATCATCCCTGTGTATGAGGAATTGGCGGTACGCATTGAATTCTTCGGCGACGAAATCGACCGCATCTCCACTCTGCACCCTCTGACCGGCGACGTAATCGGTGAGGAAAACGAAATCCATATTTTCCCCGCCTCTCATTACGTGGCAGGCCCGGAACGTATGGAACGCGCGCTCAAAACCATTCAGGAGGAATTGGATCATCGCGTGGCCGAATTGCGCAAGCAGGGCAAGGAGTTGGAAGCGCAGCGCCTGACGATGCGCACTACTTACGATCTCGAAATGCTCGCCCAAGTAGGTGTATGTTCCGGTGTGGAAAACTATTCTCGGCATTTCGACGGGCGAGATCCGGGCACTCCACCGCATACGTTGCTCGACTTCTTCCCGGACGATTTCCTGCTGGTCATCGACGAATCGCATGTGACTGTGCCACAGATCGGCGCGATGTATGAAGGCGACGCGTCACGTAAGCGCACGCTGGTCGAGCACGGCTTCCGTCTGCCCTCGGCGATGGATAACAGACCTCTTAAATGGCCGGAATTCCTGGAGCGTGTCGGTCAGACCGTGTATCTGTCGGCCACGCCCGGCGACTACGAAATGGGATTATCGGATGGCGTGGTCGAACAGATCATCCGACCGACGGGTTTGGTCGACCCGCAAATCGACGTGCGCCCGGTGGAAGGCCAGGTTGACGACCTGCTGGCGGAGATCAAAGATCGCGTGGCCAGGGGGGAGCGCACGCTGGTTACGACACTGACCAAGAAAATGGCCGAAGATCTGACCGATTACCTGCTGGAACGCGGCATCAAGGTCGAATACCTGCATTCCGACGTCGACACGTTACGTCGCGTGGAATTGCTACGTGAACTGCGTGAAGGGAAAATCGACGTTATCGTCGGCATCAACCTGCTGCGTGAAGGCCTCGATTTGCCTGAAGTCTCGCTGGTCGCGATTCTTGACGCCGACAAGGAAGGATTCCTGCGCTCCTACCGTTCGCTGATCCAGACGATTGGACGCGCGGCACGAAACGTGTCGGGCACCGTCATCATGTACGCCGACGAGATGACCGATGCGATGAACAAAGCCATCGAAGAAACGAATCGTCGTCGTGATCGTCAGATCGCCTACAACAAGGAACATGGCATCGATCCGAAGCCGCTGATCAAGAAAATCAGCGACGTCAATGACATGCTTGCCAAAGAGGACGTCGATACGCAGACCTTGTTGGAAGGCGGCTACCGCAATGCTGGCAAGGCTGGAAACACGCATTTGGGTGTGCCCACAGCGAACGCTGACGAAATGCAGAAGCGACACGAGGAAATCCTGAAGGCCGGACTGCCGGCGCAGGATCTGGCTGATTTGATCAGGCAATTGTCCGAACAGATGCATACCGCCGCCGAACAGTTGCAGTTCGAATTGGCGGCTCGCCTGCGCGATGAAATTCGCGATTTAAAGAAGGAACTACGCCAGATGACCGAAGCAAAGCGCTGAAATCCGCTGTGTTGCGACGGGCGTTGATGGATGTCGATTTTGGGAGCGCGACATCCATCGATGCTTGTCCACGTTGTGACGTTCGTCGGTATTATGTAAAGACTCGTTGCCTCGGCCTGTGATCGGGTAAGATGTTTGGCCTCCGCGTAAGCTTGGAGGCTATGTCAGAGACTCCAGTTGCATTTATGATTGCCACATTTGTGGTATTGGCGATTTTTTTCGTCATTGATTTGTTTGTTATCGGGCGCAGGCCACATGTTCCTTCCACGAAGGAATGCGTGCAGCATATCGGTTTCTTCGTTGTGATGGCGTTGATTTTCGGCGCTCTTGTTTGGGCGGTTGCAGGCCCGAAACCGGCAATTGAATTCTATTCTGGCTGGCTGACCGAATATTCGTTGAGCTTGGATAACTTGTTTGTATTCGTCATTATCATGTCGAATTTTGTCGTGCCCAAGGAAATGCAGAAATATGTGCTGAGCGTCGGTATTACGATCGCGCTGATTTTCCGAGGATGTTTCATTTTGGTGGGCGCCGCCATCATTTCGCGTTTTACGTGGGTGTTTTTCCTGTTCGGTGCATTCCTGATTTTCACTGCCGTCAAATTGGTCATCGGCGGCGATGAGGATGAGGAATATCATGAGAATGCATTGATTCACGCGCTGCGCAAGGTGGTGCGTATCACCGACGAATATGATGGCGAGCGCCTGCGCACGGAAAAGAACGGTGTGAAGTATTGGACGCCGATGCTGATCGTGTTCCTGACCATCGGCACCACCGACGTGATGTTCGCCTTCGATTCGATTCCCGCGATTTTTGGCCTGACCAAGGATCCGTTTATCGTGTTCACTTCCAACGTGTTTGCATTGCTTGGCTTGCAGCAGCTGTACTTCCTGCTCGGCGCGCTGCTCGACAAGCTCGTTTATCTGCCGGTTGGCCTGTCCGTTGTGCTGGGCTTCATCGGTGTGAAGCTGATCATGGAAGCGCTGCACAGTAATTCTCTGCCGTTCATCAATGGCGGAAACCCTGTTGCATGGGTGCCTGAAGTGCCTACGTGGCTGTCCCTTGCCGTAATTGTCGTGGCAATCGGCGGCGCTGCTCTTGCAAGTGTATTGAAAATGCGTTCTTTGCAATCTGCTGAAAAGTAAGAACGTTAAGGCGTTCTCGCGTCAAGGGTAAACCTTTTCCGAAAAATAGTGTGAGCGTTAACAACACACCATTTGGTTTGGATGTGAGATCGAAAAAATACTAGTAGACTGAATTCTGAACAGGGGCTATCCATGCCCTTACTGAGAAAGAATAGGATAGGCAGGCATTCATGCGTAAAGCCAAGATCGTAGACACCATCGGTCCCGCTACCGAATCTCTTGAGAACCTCACCAAGATCGTTGAAGCGGGCATGGACGTCGCTCGTCTTAACCGTTCCCACGGCACCCCGGAAGATCACCTGCGCGTGTACAACAACGTCCGCGAAGCAGGCAAGGCCACCGGCCGTAACGTCGCAGTCCTGGTCGACCTACAGGGTCCGAAGATTCGCTGTGGTTGGTTCAAGAAGAACGCCGAGGGTGAAGACAAGGTCTATCTGACCGAAGGTCAGGAATTCATCATCACCACCGATGACATCGAAGGCGACGAGCATATCACCTCCACCACGTTCAAGGGTCTTCCGGGTGACTGCCACGCTGGTGATCCGATTCTGATCGACGACGGCAAGGTCCGTCTGGAAGTCACCAAGGTCGAAGGCAACAACGTGCACACCAAGGTCATCGTTGCCGGACCGGTCTCCAGCCACAAGGGCATCAACCTGCCGGGCGTCGCTGTCTCTCTGCCGGCCCTGACCGAAAAGGATGAAGCCGATCTGCGTTGGGCCATCCAGACCGGTGCCGACATCATTGCAATGTCCTTCGTGCGCTTCGCCACCGACATCGATCGCGCCCACGAAATCATGGACGAAGAAGGCCGTCGTATCCCGGTCGTCGCCAAGATCGAAAAGCCGCAGGCTCTCGAGAACCTTGAAGACATCGTCAAGGCTTTCGACGGCATCATGGTCGCCCGTGGCGATATGGCCGTCGAGTGCCCGCTGGAAGAGGTCCCGCTGGCCACCAAGCGCTGCATCGAACTGGCTCGCCAGTACGCCAAGCCTGTCATCGTCGCCACCGAAGTTCTGGGTTCCATGGTCAACTCTCCGGTCCCGACCCGTGCTGAGGCTTCCGACTGCGCCAACGCCGTCCTCGACGGCACCGACGCCACGATGACCTCCAACGAAACCGCCGTCGGCAAGTACCCGGCCGAAACCGTGAACACGATGAGCCGCATCTCCAGCTTCGCCACCGAGCACGGCTTCAATCGCATCCCGACGCTGAAGAACCTCGACATGTCCTCCACCGGCGCTGTTTCCTCCGCCGCTGTGGACCTGGCCGACAAGCTCAACGCCAAGGCCATCGTCGCCTACACTCAGACCGGTTCCACCGTGCATCGCGTCTCCCGCGAACGCCCGGCCACCCCGATCTTCGGCCTGACCAACAACGAGCACACCTACCATTGGCTGGCTCTGAGCTGGGGCACCGAAGCCTTCCTGCTGAATGAAGATTATCACGACAAGTCCCGCAAGGATCTGATGATCTTCACTGACAAGGTTCTGCGTGAAGCCGGCAAGGTTTCCGACGGCGACAAGATCGTCGTGCTGAGCTCCGCCCAGGGCGAGCATCAGCCGGGCCGCACGGATTCCATTTACGTGCACACCGTCGGCGCCTGCGACTGATTTCCCGGGTAAGCGCCACACGTCGTTTGCGATGATGCCACATCAATTGCTGACGGCAGCGCTGTGAGCCGGTGATGTCTCGACGTCGGCTCGCGGCATCTGGGTACAGTCCGAGTACTCGGAAACATTGAGGGATGCCCCGAATTGAACCGCACCCCAAAAGTTGGATTGGAAATATTCGGATCTGGCTTTTGAGGTGCGGTTTTACCATGTCGCAGGACGGTAGAAGGCGTTTCAGCGACCGGTACATGAGACGGGTCGCCGGTCTGCTGTGTGATGGGTACGGGGCCGAGCGACTTGCCGCCACGCTTGGAGTTTCGGTGCATACCACGAGAAAATGGATCCATGGGTTTTCCATCGGCGGAGAGGGCGGACTCGTGCGCAGGCGCGAGGGCAACAAGACGTATGACTACGAGACGAAGCTGGCCGCGGTGCGCGCCCATGTCGACGGGGGCGCCGGCGCCCCCGAGGTCGCGCGCCGCTACGGGATCCCCGCCGTGGAGCTGCTGGGCAAGAGGTGCCGCGCGTACCGGGAGGCGGGCCCCGGGGCGCTGATCCCGAAGACCAAGGGACGTCCGAAGGGCGCGCGCAACAAGCCGAAACCGGCGCCGACGCGCGAACAGGAGCTCGAACGCGAGAACCGGAGGCTGCGCGCCAAGGTCGCGTACCTGGAAAAACACCATGCCCTGCTGGCCGGGGAGTCGATGGACGGCGCCGCGCGTCGTTGACCGTCTCGCGGCTGGCGGGGCGAGGCCATCGCTTGGGCGACCCGCCCGGGGCCGCCGGCCTGTCCAGGTCCACCTGCCATTACCACACGGGCCGGGAGGCGCACGTGACGCGGTCGGACGCCCGAACCCATGGCGCCGGTACTCCTCGTACCGGGGCGACAGCGGCACGAAGGTGGCCAACGTGCTCGCCCGCGACTTCAAGGCCACGGGCGCGTGGCGGAAGCTCGGCACCGACGTCACCGAGTTCCGTCCGGACGACGGCAAGGCGTATCTGGCGCCGGTCTACGACATGCACACCTGCGAGATCGTCGCCTGGGACCTTTCCCGGCATCCCGGTCTCGCGCAGCAGAAACGGCTGCTGTCGCGGCTCGCCCGCGTCATGCCGGAGGGATGCGCCCCGGTGCCGCGTTCCGACATGGGCTGGCAGTACCAGCACGCGTGGTGGCGCAAACGGCTCGCCGGCATGGGCGTCGTCCAGTCCATGAGCCGCAAGGGCAACTGCCTCGACAACGCGCCGACCGAGGGCCTGTTCGGCCATCTCAAGGACGAGCCGTGGCGGGGACGGCGCATGACGTTCCGCCGGCTCAGACGCGAGCTCGCGTCCTACATAACCCATTGGAACGCCCGACGGCGTCAGGAAAGACTTCAGGGCCACACCCCGGTCGAGTACCGGATATGACCCTGAATGCCTAGGACGCTATCATGATAAATAACGTCCAACTTTTGGGGCGCAGTTCAGAATATTTCGGGGCATCCCTCAATGCATTGTTGCCGGTGGCATCGGTGATGTCGCCACGTGCGCACAGCAGTCGTTGCTGATGCCGGTCTAGTTATTCGTTCCTTCAATCAGGCCTTTCGGTGCGAAACGTGCACGAATAATCGCGATAATCGACTTCGAGTCAATAATCGTACCGTTGACCACCATGTCATACGCCTCATCCAACGTGTAGAAGCGAACCTCTGAACGAGGTGTCTCCGGGCCGAAATCAGCGCGCTCAACTGGCGTCAGGTCTGTTGCAAGGAACAATATGGTGTGCTGGTCGGAGAAACTGGGCGTATTGACGAAACGGCAGAACTGAGTCATTTTGCTTGCTTCGAATCCGCCTTCTTCGCGAAGCTTCCGCTTGGCGACTTCCAAAGGACGCTCATCAGACGAAATCTCATGTCCGGCGGGAATCTCCAGAGTCCATCGATGTGACGGAATGCGATACTGTTCCACCAGAGGAATGCGCCCATCGTCGGTGATTGCAAGTACGCCGACTGTGTCTCCGTTGTTCTCATGAATCATGTACCGGTCGAAATGGCCGATGTCCGTGGAATCGAGTACGACCTTATCCACGTTGAAATAATGGCTGGAAATGATTTGCTGACGTGATTCCTCTCGAACCGGAGCGGGACGCCATGGATCAAACTGGCGATATGTCTTGTCGCTCATACAGCCTCCTTGTTGGATGATGCAACCTAGTTGACATTATAGGTCTCTTGAAGGGAAAACAGGGAAATGAGCCGGTATGTCATATAAGAAACTTTATTCGTAAGTGCCCGTCCAATATCTTTATCCAAAAGCTGATTTACAAACGTGACACGCATGCATGCGCAGATTTGCATAATCGAAAGAATGTGATATATTAACAGGGTTGCTTGCAACGCCCCTGTATCCCAATTGGTAGAGGAGACAGCCTCAAAATCTGTACAGTGTGGGTTCGAGTCCCACCGGGGGCACCGGTTCGACGAACGGCCGCAGTCGGGTATCGCCCGCTGCGGCCGTTTTGTTTCTCGCCTCCCTGTCCGATGGGCGCGTGTTCTGTGTACCACATTCCGAAATACGCGTTTCGAGCGGCTTTCCCTGCACTCGCCTGTGTCGATGAACAAGTCCCCTTGCGAAAAACTCCTGTCTCTTCGATGCGGATGTGGCGTTGCGTAATCGGCTGCGTGCCGTTGAGGTGGGAATCGTCGAGATAGAGCATCGCTGATGCCGGATGGTGCGGCAGGCCCGGGAAGACGCTCGTTTTCCTGCAGGCTGCGCTGCGGTTCCGTGTGATATGGCGGAGCGGACGGACGTATTGGCGTTCGCCTTTTTTGTTATGGCGGTTTCGTGACGTGGATGGACGGTTATGGCTTACATGTCTTTCGCCGGCGGTTGGAGAGGAGTCCAGCGCGCTGGCGTTTCTATGCCTGTCCATTTTCGACACTCCATTTGTCAAACGTTTGACGGCAAACGTTTGGCGTCATACAATCAAAGGCGTCGATAGGCATAGGAGCCATAAGGAGAAGAATTCATAGGATGCCGTTTTTTTGTGGTTCTTGGCCGGTGTGAGACGTAAACACATCGAAAAGGAGATGATATGAGACGCAGTGGTCTCCGCGGAGTACGCGCCGCAATCGCCGCAGGTGCCGCCTTGGCCTTGGTCGTGCCGTTGGCTGCATGCGGAGAAACTCAGGAAGCGACCGTCGACGAGCAGGGCAGGCCGATCGTCCGCATCATGGTCCGGCGCAACGTCACCGACAATCCCATTGAGGACATGGGATATGACGATGAATTGGAGGCGGCCTGCGACTGCACGATCGAATGGTCGGAAGTCGATGATAATTCGTGGGGCCAGCAGAAGGCGCCACGAATGGCCGCTGGGGAGTTCCCTGATATCGGGCTGACGTTGTACGACTACACCGACATCAGTCGCTTCTACTCGGAATTCCTTGATTTGGCCCCGTATCTGGACAAGATGCCGAACGTCAGGAAATTTTTTGACGAGCGTCCCGTCGCGTTGAAGATGGCGCAGGACGGTGACAAAATCTACAACATCCCATCCGATCGAGGCAAAGGCTATCGAGTCTCGGCCACTCACATGTTCATCAACAAGACCTGGTTGGATAATCTCGGGCTTGACGTGCCGACGACGTGGGACGAATTGGAGACGGTGCTTGAAGCGTTCAAGACCCAGGACCCGAACGGTAACGGTGAGGCCGACGAAGTTCCGATGAACGTGCGCAGCCTCGGATTCGGATTGTGGAGCGCCCTCGTACTGCTCAACTCCACCGGCATCACCACCAGCTTCATGGGAGCCTCGGCTTCCGGCCAAGGTTTTTATGTGAAGGACGGCGAAGTCAAAAGCTACTACACGTCCGAAAACCTTAAGGACGTGCTGACCTTCCTTCATGAACTGGTCGAAAAGGGACTAATCCCGAAGGATTCGCTGACGCGTGACGCTTCGCAATATGACGCCCAGACCATCGGAGACGGGAAGACCGCCACCACGGGCGTCTCCATCGGCTGGTCCACAAACAGCGAGTACGGGCAGCTCGCCGACCAATACATCACTCTGCCTCCGCTGAAACAGGACGCATCGATGTCGGACGACGACGTCAAGTGGGATTATTCGGCGGATGCCACCGAATTCGCTTATTCGGTCACGGTGTCTCCCGATGCCCCGAATCTCGACGCTGTGCTCAAGGTCGTTGACGCGATGTACGGAGAACGCCTGTCCGTTGAAGGCTATTTCGGATCCATCCCGGCGGTGGTCAGCGACGACGGCAACCATCAGTACACCATCGATCCGGAAGTCGCCTATGCCGAATACACCGACACGCGTGCGGTGGCGCTGCAGGATCGTTTTGGCGGATACATCCCCGACGAAGTGACGATGGTCAACGACACTAACGCTGAATACGTGACCGCCAGCAACAAAGCATGCGAAGAGGCTCTCGCCAACGTCGACCCGACGGGTGACGTGATTCCGATCTATGTGCGTCCTAATAGCTCCGACATGGAGACGTTGCAGAACAACAACACCTCGATCGGCAACTACGCGAACAACATGATTGCTCAATGGTTCCAGAACGGCGGCATCGACGAACAATGGGACGACTACCTCAAGAAGCTGAATACGCCGAGCTTGGGACTGCAGGAAAACATCGATATTTGGCAGAAGTACTACGACGAGGCCACCAAGTGACCGGGCCGGAATATACAAGATAGGAAACAGCGATGAGTATACGAAAATCCTCAGCGGTCGCGGCCGCGACTCCGATGGCCGGCGTCGAACATGGAAAACCGGGCCTACTTGAACGTTTTGCCGATCATTTCCGCAGGTACTGGCAGCTGTGGGTGCTTTCCGCACCGGCCATCGTCTTCGTCGCGTTGTTCGCCTATGTGCCCATGTGGGGCATCCAGCTGGCGTTCCGTAAATTCGATTCGGCCAAGGGCCTGACCGGCGGCGACTGGGTCGGCCTGCACTATTTCGAGCAGTTCTTCACCTCGCCGCTTTTCGGCGAGATCATGTGGAACACCTTCCGGATCAGCCTGTGGACGTTGGTCACCGGCTTCATCTTCCCGATCGTCCTGGCATTGCTGATCAACCAAATCAACTCCAACAAGGTCAAAGGGTTCGTGCAGACGGTCACCTACATGCCGCATTTCATCTCGACAGTGGTGATCGTCTCGATGCTGAACATCTTCCTCGACCCGAACAACGGTTTCATCGGCAAGATGTTCGGCGATGAAAGCCTGCTGGGCAGTACTTCGGCCATCACCGCCGTCTACTGGATATCCGAAGTCTGGCAGCACTGCGGCTGGAACTGCATCATCTATCTGGCCGCACTGAGCTCGGTGGACACCTCATTGTACGAGGCCGCGAAAATCGACGGCGCAGGAAGGCTCCAGCTCGTCCGCTATGTCGATTTCCCGGCCATCCTACCCACCGCGGGCGTGCTGCTGATCCTGCAGATGGGATCCGTGCTCAACGTCGGCTTCGACAAAATCTACCTGCTGCAGAACTCTTTGAACCTGCCGGCGACCGAGGTTATTTCAACCTACACCTTCAAGATCGGTATCCAAAGCGCGCAGTTCTCGTATTCAACGGCAATCGGCCTGTTCAACACCGTCATCAACTTCGTCTTCCTGATCACAGCCAACGCGATTTCGAAGCGTGTGGCGAATTCGAGCATTTTCTAAGGAGTCTGCTATGAATGCACAAACCACTGCCAGCATGTCGCAATTGGCTCCGCGGTCTTCCGGCGACGACATTCCATGGAATAAGAAGCGTCGCCAGTCCAAGACCGTCGGTGATTGGGTAGCGGATATCATCATCTGGGCACTGATCGCGGTCGTCACGGTCGCAGTGCTTTATCCGCTATGGTTCGTCATCATCTCATCGATCTCCGATCCGAATGCAGTGGCCGGCGGCCGTGTCAGCTGGCTTCCCGTTGACGTGACCTTTGCCGGATTCGAACGCATCTTCGAAGAGTCGAGCATTTGGGTCGGCTACCGCAACACGTTGGTGTATTCGGTCGTCGGCACAGCGCTGAACATGGCCGTCACGATTCCGGTCGCCTTCGCCCTGTCCCGCAAGGAATTCAAGCCCCGTCGCGCCATTCTGTTCATGTTCACGGTAACGATGTTCTTCTCCGGCGGCCTGATCCCCTCCTACATGCTGTACCGCGATCTCCATATCCTCAACACCTGGTGGGTGTTCATCCTGCCGGGAGCGGTGAGCGTGTACAACGTGATCGTGGCGCGCTCATTCTTCGAAACCTCGATTCCCGAGGAATTACATGACGCAGCCCAGCTCGATGGATTGAGCTATTTCGGATATTTCTTCCGGATCGTGATTCCGTTGAGCTCCGCCATCCTGGCGGTGATTGGCCTGTACTATTTTGTTGGACATTGGAACGACTTCATGACCGGCCTCATCTACATCATCGATCAGGATAAAAAACCGTTGCAGAACGTGCTTCAGCAATTGCTGCTGGTGAATCAGACCACGTCCACCGCATCGGTCGGCGTCTCGGACGCGCAGCGCGCGGCGGACCAGATGAAATTCGGCATCATCATCGTTTCCACGCTGCCGTTGCTGATTCTCTACCCGTTCCTGCAGCGCTACTTCAACAAGGGCGTCATGCTTGGCGCCGTCAAGGGCTAGACAAGACGGGAGGTCGGAGAGAGAGGCCGGGCTTTTCCCGGCCTCTCTCTCCGATTCTCGACGCATTCGGGTTTCAAGGTAATGAAAGGTCGACGATTATGATGGGACGTTTCGCCATCGGCTATGAGCGGTGCTGCCGTGCGGTGCTCATCGCGTTCACCCTTAACGTCGCCGCACTGGTCCACACCATACTGGGGTTGGTCGTTCTGGGGCTCTTCCCTTCGATCGGAGCCATGTATGGATTATGGCGCACATGGCTGCTGAAGCCGGAGGACCGTTCCTGGACGGTTCGCCAGACCTGGACGATGTTCCACAGGGAGTGGAAATCCGAATTGCGTTCCGCGAACCTGCTGGGATGGCCCATGGCGTTGCTGGGATTGCTGATCCTGTACGACTATTGGGTGGTCAATTGGCATGACGCGGGCATATTCGGATACGCTTGCGCGGGGATCCTCCTGCTGCTGATCATCGCCCTAGGCGCGTTCTCGATGCTGGTCTGGACGGTACACGCAAATTTCACAGAAAACAATCGCTGGTACGTGCACGTCACACTGCAGATGCTGATTGCCCGCCCCCTGTGTACACTGATGATGGTCGTCGTCGCCGTTCTCACCATCGCGATTTGGCTGAAGTGGCCGGGAATCGCAGTTGTATTCGGATTGGCCCTACCATCGTTTTTGGTATCGGTATGTGTATACTGGTTCGCCCGTCTACCGGGCATGGACGTCCGCGATAGCGAATCGTACCGGGCACATCATAAGGTCGCCGTACATTGATATGAGGACCGGGATATCGAAGACCGGCGGAACATCTTCAGGGACACGTCATCGCGGCATCGCCCGCAACACACCGAAGGCTGGAAGGAAACGAATATGGTGACGATGAAGGATGTAGCGCTCGCGACTGAAGTGTCGATCTCCACTGTTTCCCGTGTGCTCAGCGGCAAGGATCGGGGGCGTATCAAGCCCGAGATGGCGGAAAAGATCCGCAAGGTCGCCGAGGAGATGGGATGCCGTCCGAATCTCGTTGCCCGTAATCTAAAAACCAACAGCAGCCGTATCCTGGGGTTCATCAGCGACGAAATCGCCACCACGCCCTTCGCCGGGCGCATCATACTTGGTGCTCAGGATGCGGCCCGTGATCTTGGGTATATTTTGTTCTCCATGAATACCGGCAACGATGCCGAATTGGAAAAGCGGGAGATTGACGCGGCGAAGCGCTATGGCGTGGATGGGTTCCTGTATGCGATGATGTACGACCGTCCTGTGAGCGTTCCAGCAGTGCTCGACGGCATCCCCACCGTTGTGATCGATGCGGTGGATGAAAACAGCAGCCATCCTTCGATCGGTCCGGATGAACGCGGCATCGCCTACAGTGCTGTCGAAAGACTGCTGCAGGCGGGATGCCGCCGTATCGTCTATCTTGATGCAGATGCGTCGATCTATGCGCAGAAGGAACGTCTGACCGGATATCGAGAGGCGATGGAACGGTCCCACTGCGGATTCGACGAGTCCATGGTGCTGCCCATCAATGAACGAGGGCCACAAGAGGTGGTCGATCGTTTCTTTGATGAGACGAATCCGGATGGCGTGTTCTGCTTCAACGATGTTCGTGCGCCGTTGGCATATCGTGCGATCGCTCGCAGGGGGTGGCGCGTCGGTAGGGAATGCTCGGTGATCGGTGTGGACAACCAGCCTTTCGTCACGGGGCTGCTCGTTCCGGAGCTGTCCTCAGTGGAGCTTCCGCACTACGAAATGGGCTATTGGGGCGTAAGGAAACTGGTTTCCCTCGTCGAAGAGTGGAACGACGACGAGGATATCGCATTGGAAGGCGCGTCGGCCGCGGGCAATGCGAACATTCGCGTGCCGCTTCCTTCCCTGCGCTTTGACGCCCCGCGTATCTCCTGCATGCTCATCGAAAAGGGTTCCGTCGCGTGTTAGGCGTTAGGCGGTGTGTTGCGGGCTTAGACTTTACCATCAAGGCAAACGATTGCCTCATCATTATTCATCAACACGACAGTAATAAACGACAACGAAAGGATTCATGGTGACATCAATCGCACCAACGCATTCTAACGGCATTGCCTTTGACGCGGACGGATACACGCGGCTCGATCTGTTTCTGGAACGAGCGGCGGAGGGGGAGCCATCGGTCCAACTGACGCCCCGCGACGGCGGCGTTACGGCCGAGCGGGTCATGGACGACGATCTGTTCCGGCAGCATGTATGGTTCGAACTCGCGCCCGAACGTGAATACACGCTGACAATCGAGGGATGCACTGCTCCCTTCATCTATCTGTCGGGCGGAGAGCATCTGATCGATCGCGGCATCCGGGTAATGGACGGCGCGACAGACCTTGTCGTTGCCGATGACCGGGCGCAGGAATCCATGGCATGCCGCCGTTGCGCGGTTCATTTCGAACCGCCGGAACACTGGATGAACGATCCGAACGGCCTGTGTCGGTTCCAAGGCCGTTATCACATGTTCTACCAGTTCAATCCCTACGGTTGGGGCTGGGACAATATGCATTGGGGGCACGCCGTCAGTCGTGACCTTGTGCATTGGACATATCTCCCCATCGTCTTGGAGCCGCAGCGCGAGCTCCACACCCGTAGAGGCATCGCGGGGGGTGCTTTCTCCGGATCCGCGATCACCGTCGACGCCGACGGACATCCATGTGATGGCGATGCGGCTGCGGCCATCCGGTTTTACCTGACTCGTCATTTCGAACGGGTGGGGCACCCCGAATCGGTAGAGGAATACCAGACCACATGCCTGAGCACCGACGGTTTGACTGTCGGTCCGGAAACGGTGGTCGTGCGTCGCGAGGGCGATGATTTCGGACGTGATTTCCGTGATGCGAAGGTGGAGACCGGTTTCGGCGGCGCGATTATGGCGGTCGCCACGAATCTGCCGGCCGATCGGGTCCCGTCCGAGGAAAGTACCGGCGTGTCCTGCGACAACGAGGGCGGCTGGTTCACGTTGAACAGCCTGGGGGCCGCGGGAGCTGACCGTCCAGACCCTAATCGTGTACCTTCCATCGTCGCGTTTCGCAATGATACGCCGGACCTGAAAGACGATGCCTGGGTGTATTCCGGGCCGCTGCTTTCCGACCGTGGCTATGCAGAAGGGCGCACCTACGAATGCCCCGACGTCTTTCCGCTGGACGGTCGTGCTGTGGCTGTGGGGGCGATCATGCACATTCGCACGGCCAACGGGTGTTTCCAGCCGATTCGCTGGTACGTGGGAGATCTGGACGATTCCGGGCGTTTGGGCGTGGAACGTTCCGGCTGGTGTGATTTTGGCGACAGCTTCTACGCCGTTCAGTCGTTCCGCAACGACGATGGGCGTAGGATCGCCATCGGATGGCTGGCGGATTGGTACGGTGTTCGCAAAGAGACGGAAAAGGGCGTCAACGGAGCGATGTCATTGCCTCGCGAACTGCACGTCCGTGACGGTCGCCTCTACGCGCGGCCGGTCGACGAAGTCTACGATCTGCTGCTTGGCGACGAACTGTCGTCGGAGAAGACCGATAGCGGCGTCGTCTGGAACGTGCCCGGTAACGCCTACTACGCCGACATCCGCCCCGAGGGCGATTGCTCGGTCGTCATGGCGGACACCGGTGACGTGGTGTGGGAGATGGACGTTCGACAGAACGTGCGGCTGCGCTGCTTCAGCAAGGGGGCGCCCACCGATTGTCTGTCCTGCACAGTCGACGTCGAATCGGTGCGTCGGATCGAAGTGTTCTACGACCGCGGCATCATCGAAGTGTTCGTAAACGACGGCGAAGCGGCCGGGGCTATGCTCGTCGACGATCCTCGCGCCGATGGCTTCCTGACGGTGAAGGCAGGAGCCTTCTGCCGCGTCAGGATACTGCGCCGATAGTCGCTGCGCCGGACCGGTCTTGCGCGTCCGTTTTTGCGGATGCAGTTGAGACACGGCGCCTGTCGCGGTATCGTGTACCATAAGTGAGTCATTTTGGCGGTGCTGTGTCGTTGCGCATATATTCGCCGGATGGCATGGGTCTTATGACGGGGATCGGATTCGGGAACCGAAGACAAGCAAGGATAGAAAGAGGCCGACATGACTGGAGAAAAGACCGCGGATCAAGCCGACGCAGTGGAGGAGGTACTGACTGCCGAAGAGCTGAAGGCCGTTGCCCAGGGCGACGCCGATCAGATCAAGCCCAAGGAACCGCATAAGCGTACCGTCGTCGTGGCCGAAGATGAATCCGTGAACCGTATGGATCTTGTCGCGATGCTTGAGGACGGTGGCTATGAGGTGGTCGGCGAGGCCGCCAATGGTGAGGAAGCCGTCGAATTGACGCGCAAGTATCGTCCTGATGTGGTGTGCATGGATGTCAAGATGCCGCGCATGGACGGCATTGCCGCCGCCGGTGTCATCTGCGATGAGAACATTGCTCCTGTGGTGATGTTGACCGCGTTCTCTCAGCCGGATCTGGTCAAGCAAGCCACCGGCGCCGGCGCCATGGCGTATGTGACCAAGCCTTACGAGGAATCGAAGCTGCTGCCGGCTTTGGAAGTCGCTATGGGCCGTTTCGCCGAGATCAACGATCTGCTCGACAATGTGGAGCGCAACGAATCCAAGCTGCGTGCAGCCGAAGAGCAGCTGAAGAAGTCTGAAGAGCAGCTGAAGAAGGCCGAAGAGACGCTTGAGGAGCGCAAACTCGTCGACCGTGCGAAGGGCCTGCTGATGGATAAGGCGGACTTCTCCGAACAGGGTGCGTTCCGTTGGATTCAGAAGACCTCCATGGATCAGCGCATTCCGAAGAAGCGTCTGGCCATGGCCATTATCGCCAAGTACGGTGAACAGAAGTCGGAAGCAGGGGATGAACGCTAATCCGCAGAATACGGAAGGCGCATCGCGCGGAACGTTGCTGGTCGTTGACGGCCATTCGCTGGCGTTCCGCGCTTTTTTTGCCTTGCCGGTAGAGAATTTCAGTACACAGAACGGCCAGGCCACGAATGCGGTCTGGGGTTTTGCCACGATGCTGGCGCAGGTTATCGACGCGGAGCATCCCGACCATTTGGCCGTGGCCTTTGACGTGAAGGGCGGTACCTTCCGCAGCGAGATGCTGCCCGAATACAAAGGCACGCGCGATGCCGCTCCGGAGGAACTGCTTACCCAGCTGCCGCTGATCCAACGCATGTTGGACGCACTTGGTGTGACGTTCATCGAAAAACCCGGCTATGAGGGCGACGATATCATCGGCACGCTTGCCACCATGGGTGAGAAGGCCGGCTATCACACGCTGGTATTGTCCGGCGACCGCGATTCCTTCCAGCTGGTGACCGATAACGTCACCGTGTTGTATCCGGGCCATCATTTCAAAGATCTGAAGCATATGACGCCGGATGCCATCGAGGAGAAATATCACGTCAAACCGTGGCAGTACCCGGATTTGGCGGCTTTGCGGGGTGAGACTTCCGATAATATTCCCGGTGTTCCGGGTGTGGGTGACGGTTTTGCGGCAAAGTGGATCAACCAGTTCGGCAGCCTTGACGGGATTATCGAACATGCCGATGAGATCGGCGGTAAAAAGGGCGAAGCCTTGCGTGAGAACATCGATCAGGTTCGTTTGAACCGTTCGGTGAACGCACTGGTGCGAGACCTTGATTTGGGCGTCGAAATCGACGATCTGACCTTTGGCGAATTAAACGTCGCACAAGTGGACGAACTGTTCGGCGAATTGGAATTCGGCGCCAGAACGAAAAGCCGCGTGCTGAAAACCTTCAACGGCGGCGAAAAGCCCAAGATGGTCAGCTCTGCCAAAATCGCAGCGGAAGAAGACGATGATCCACTGGATGTACACCTTGATGGCGTTGTCGACGCTGACGCGTTAATGCAGTGGGTGCAACAGCATTGTCCGAAAGCGCACGATCACACGCAGTGCGGGCCTGCCTGTACCGCCGATGCGGGCAAGATCGACCACCATGCGTTGAGTTCGCAGTCCGTCGACGCCGCATGGGTGCTTCATGCCGAAGGCGACAGCAGGCCGGCTCGTGCCCAATTGCATTCGATAACGCTGTGCGCGCATGGCAAAGCCGTTGTATTGGCCGCTCCATTCGACGATGCGACAGTAGAGGCGCTGCGTACGATTATCGACGCGCATCACGATTCGATGCTGATGCACGGATTCAAGGAGCAGTCGCATCTGCTGCACACCATCGGCGTCGACCTGCCGGTCCCATTGTTCGATACGAAGCTTGCCGGATATTTGGTGCATCCGGATTTCCACGCCGATACCCTGCAGGACGCCGTCGAACATTTTCTGAAACTTCATATTGAAGAGGAAACGCAGGAAGCGACGCAGGGACTGTTGGATTTCGACGACATGTCGGACGATGCGGATTCCGCCGCCGATGATGCCACGGCATCGCAAAACGCGGCCAAACATGCTGCAATGGTGGCCGCATTGGCTGTGGAACTGTCACGTTTGCTGGACGAGCGCGCCCAATTCGGTTTGCTGCGTGCACTCGAACTGCCGGTCTCTCAAGTGCTTTATGGCATGGAACGCGTCGGAGCGCAGGTCGACAGCATGCGTTTGGCGCAGATGCGCGACCAGTTCGCCTCGGACGCGAATGACGCGCAGGAGGTCGCCTGGCGCAATGCCGGGACGCAGGTGAATCTGCAAAGCCCGAAGCAGTTGCAGAAGGTCCTGTTCGAAGACATGGGATTGAAGCCTACGAAGCGCACGAAAAGCGGCTCGTATACGACGAATGCCGCGGCCTTGCAGGATTTGTACGTCAAATCAGTCGATAATGAGCGTGCGAATCAGTTCTTGGGCGCCCTGCTGCGACATCGTGAAACGAATAAGCTCAAACAGATTGTGCAGACGCTTATCGACGCGACGAATCGCGAGGACGGCCGTATTCATACGACATTCGAACAGACCGTTGCCGCAACCGGCCGTCTGAGCTCCGTCGACCCGAATCTGCAGAACATTCCGAACAGGAACGCCGCAGGTCGTGAAATCCGCTCCGCATTCATTCCGGGTGAAGGCTACGAGGCGCTGCTGAGCGCCGACTATTCGCAGGTCGAATTGCGTATCATGGCCGAGCTTTCCGGAGACGAGGCGTTGATTGACGCGTTCAGATCCGGCGCCGATTTCCACCGGTATGTGGCAAGCCTGGTCTATCAGATTCCGGTCGACGACATCACATCCGATCAACGCAGCCATGTGAAGGCGATGAGCTACGGCCTAGCATACGGTTTGAGTACGTATGGCTTGGCTCAGCAGCTGAAAATCGCCCCGAAAGCCGCCGAATCGTTGAAGCAGAAGTATTTCGCCACGTTCGGCAAGGTCCACCGCTATTTGGAGTCGTTGGTGTCGGATGCGCGTGAAAACGGCTATACCGAAACGATGTTCGGCCGTCGTCGCTATTTCCCGGGCTTGCAGTCGCCGAATCGTGCGATTCGAGAGTCGGCCGAACGTGCCGCGTTGAATGCGCCGATTCAGGGATCCGCCGCCGACATTATGAAGATCGCGATGATTCGCGCCGAAGCTGCATTGCGCGACAACAATATGGCCAGTCGAATCATTTTGCAGATCCATGACGAATTGGTGGTCGAAATCGCGTCGGGGGAGACGCAGCAAGCCACACAATTGGTAAAGGATGCGATGGAACACGCCGTTGATATGGCCGTGCCGTTGGATGTTTCCACTGGCGTCGGTTCGGATTGGCAGCTTGCCGCACACTGATTGGACGAGTGCATAATGGTGTGAAGCCGTGAATGGTTGTTTCCATTCGCGGCTTCGACGTATGGAAAGGAGCCATGAATGGCCACGTTGAAGCAGGTCGTTGACGTTTTGGAGACGCTGTATCCGCTGCGATATGCGGAAAAGTGGGATGAGCCTGGCCTGATTGTAGGGGATTTGCGCCATGAGATTCGCCATATCGTATTCGCTGCCGATCCGTCGATGCGTATTGTCGATGAAGCGATTGCCGAAGGCGCTGATTTGCTGATTACGCATCATCCGCTGTTCTTCCGTTCCGTGCATGCGGTGTCTGGTTTGGGATTTCGCGGTGAAATCGTGCGTCGCCTGAATGAGCATGGCTGCGCGCTATGGGTGGGTCATACGAATGCTGACGCATCCTATCGTGGCGTCGGTACCGCAACCGCTGATTTGTTCGGATTGGTCGATCAAAGGCCGCTTGTGCCGATTGATGATCCGTCAGCGGCGCATCCTGTCGGCTTAGGTCGGGTCGGACGTTTGCCGGAACCTATGGCGTTGCGTGATTTCGCCGCCCGTGTGGCTGCAGTGCTGCCGCATACGGAACTGGGGATTCAGGTGTGCGGGGATCCGGATGAATTGGTGCAGTCGGTCGCGGTGCTGCCGGGATCGGGCGATTCATTGTTTGACGATGTGCGCGCCGCAGGCGTCGATGTGTATGTCACCAGCGACCTGCGTCATCATCCTGTCACCGACGCTATCGAGCAGGCCCGCTATGAGGCGGCGATGCGTACCGCCGGCATCATGCTGGGGCAGGGCGATGGGCAAGTGCGTCCCACCTTTATCAACACGCCGCACAGCGCCATCGAATCATTGTGGTTCCATTATGCGCAAACTGATATTCCTGATGCCATCGAACAGGCCACCGGCGCACGCCCGACCGTTCATTGGAATCGTCGTAACACTGATCCGTGGACGTTCTCCTTTCCATGCCTGGGTGAGGAGAATGCGTGATGAGCAAACTTGAAAGTCTTATGGAAGGCTCTTGGATCACTTCATGCAATGCTGACGGCATGCCGGAAGACGATGAAGCGGCATTGACTCATGAAGCGGCGCATCATCTTGCGCAATCCTCAGACATCGTCGACATGTCAGGAGAAGCGACGACGCTGTCATGCGACACTGTTTATCGCGGCGCCGTATTTCAAGTCGATGACGAACGCATTGCCATGCCCGCCGTCAACGGTGAATCCGTGACGGTGCGTCGTCAGGTGATGCGGCATGCGCCCTGCGTCGTCATGCTGGTACATGACGTCGCAGAAGACCGATATTTGTTGGAACGCGAATATCGCGCAGGCTCCGACCTGTTTGCCTTCGGATTGCCGGCAGGATTGATGGATGAAGGCGAAACCGTGGTCGAAGCCGCCTTACGCGAATTGCATGAAGAAACGGGAATCGTTCCGGACACGCGGCATTCGTGTCGTATCGACTATATCGGTGGCTTTTACTCGTCGGAAGGCATGTGCGATGAATTCGCCCACATCATGGTGCTGCATTTGGACGCGTGGCATGAGGCGGAGCGGCATTTCGACGCTGACGAACATGTGCAATCGGCATGGGTGCCGTGGACGACGCTTACGCATACGCGCATCACATCATCGAATTCGTGGCTGGCCGTTCAACATGAGGCGTTGAGACGTCTCAAAAAGGCGAAAATAATCGACGATGCGTCGATGAACTTGACCTCAACCACACGCGTTCACTGAAAATCGTGAGATACTGAGAATTATGCAAATCAGACCCGGCTTGACGTATCCGCTCGGCGCAAGTTACGATGGCGCCGGCGTGAACTTCGCTCTGTTCTCCCAAGTCGCCCAAAAGGTGGAATTGTGTCTGTTCGACGAGAACGACAATGAAACCCGTATCGAGATGACTGAACAGAACTCATACGTATGGCACAACTACATACCCGGACTGCAGCCGGGGCAGCGCTACGGATACCGCGTATATGGCCCATACGATCCTGTGAACGGTTTGCGGTGCAATCCGAACAAGCTGCTGCTCGACCCGTATGCGAAAGCCATCGAAGGCAACATCGACGGCGATGAAAGCCTGTTCTCATACTGGTTCCGCAATCCGCACGACAACGGCGACATGAACACGCTCGATTCCGCAGCGCACACCATGAAAGCCGCCGTGGTCAACCCATATTTCGATTGGGGCTCCGACCGGCATCCCAACATCCCATATCATGATTCGGTCATCTACGAAGTGCACGTGCGCGGCATGACCAACCTCAACAAGGACGTGCCGCCGGATATTCGCGGCACATACGCGGGCCTCGCATATCCGACTGTCATCGAGTACCTGAAGAAACTTGGCATCACCGCCATCGAACTGATGCCGATCCACCAATTCGTCAATGACAGCTTCCTGCAAGACAAAGGCCTGAGCAACTATTGGGGTTACAACACCATCGGCTTCTTCGCGCCCCATAACGCCTACTCCAGCTCGGGACAGCGCGGCGAACAGGTCAACGAATTCAAATCCATGGTCAAGGCCTACCATCAGGCCGGCATGGAAGTGATTCTCGACGTGGTGTACAACCACACCGCGGAAGGCAACGACCGAGGCCCGACCCTCAGTTTCAAGGGCATCGACAACCAAGCGTACTACCGATTGGTCGATAACGACCGTCAGCACTATTTCGACACCACCGGTACAGGCAACTCCCTGCTGATGCGCTCGCCGCACGCGCTGCAGCTCATCACAGACAGTCTTCGCTATTGGGTGACCGAAATGCACGTGGACGGCTTCCGATTCGATCTGGCCGCAACCCTTGCACGCCAGTTTCAGGAAGTCGACAAACTGTCCGCCTTCTTCGACATCGTCGAACAGGATCCGGTGATCAGCCGCGTCAAGCTCATCGCCGAACCATGGGATTTGGGTTCCGGCGGCTACCAGGTCGGTGGTTTCCCCTCCAGCTGGTCCGAATGGAACGGACGCTACCGCGACTGCGTCCGCGACTTCTGGCGCTCGCTGCCGTCCACGTTGCCGGAATTCGCCAGCCGTTTGATGGGCAGTTCGGACCTGTACCAGATGAACGGACGACGCCCGGTCGCCTCCGTGAACTTCGTCACCGCTCACGACGGCTTTACGATGAACGATTTGGTCAGTTACAACGACAAGCACAACTTGGCCAACGGCGAAGGCAACCGAGATGGCGAAAACAACAACCGTTCGTGGAACTGCGGCGTGGAAGGCCCTACCACCATCAGCGATGTCAACAATCTGCGTATGCAGCAGATGCGCAACATGTTCTCGACGCTGCTGCTCAGCCAGGGCATTCCGATGATCTGCGGCGGCGACGAAGTGTGCCGTACGCAGCAGGGCAACAACAACGCCTACTGCCAGGACAATGAAATCTCATGGACACATTGGGATCTGTCCGAAGAACAGCGGGACATGTTCGATTTCGTGTCCAAACTTATCCATCTACGGCTGGAGCATCCCGTGTTGCACCGGCGTCGTTTCTTCACCGGGCGTGAGCCCGGTGAAGACGCTTCCGTCATTCCGCAAGTCGAATGGCTGGACCATACCGGATCCATCATGGATTTGGCGGATTGGCAGAACACCCACGCCTTCTCTGTGATGATTTACTTGAATGGTTCCGACATTCCGGAAGCCGACTGGTATGGCAACAGGATGATCGATAACGATTTCCTGCTGATTTTCAACGCGCATTACGAGCCGTTGATGTTTACGCTGCCGGATGAACGGTATGGCAGAAAGTGGCGTCTGATTGTCGACACGCATAATCCCAAAGGGCCGGAACTCAATTATGAGGCCGGATTCATGATTACTGCGCAGGCGCGCAGCTTCATGATGCTGATCAGCGACGACGAAAAGGAACGCTGATCGGGGAATGCTGTCCGTGCTTTGGCGGATATGACGGCTGGCGACGATGTCGCGTGTTCGATGCGATTTATTCGATCGCCAGTCATCATCGATCGGATGTCAAGCGTGACTCCAGAACAGCTCCGCCGCCATCGGAGACATCCGCGTTCAGAATATTGTTGTGCGTCTGCACCATCGCCAGCTGCATCTGTACACGATCGGATTCGATTGCGGCAATCTGACGGGAAAACACGATGAACCATCCTAGGAACATGAAGCCTGCCAAAGCCTCCACATTGGTCAACGTATCGTTGCCCGACATCATGTTCATCCAGAACAACGCACATATCAGACCACCGATGTCGGAAATCGCCATCATCGCCTTCGACAGGCGAGGAGCCAGCCACGGAAGCGACAAAAACAGCATCGCCATGATCACCGGCAGACTTTTCGCAAACATGTTATGCACGATCTTGTGCGGTGTATACCGAAACATGCCGATGCCCATGAACGCCAATCCCGCGAGAGTCAGTAGGATGGACAGGATGGTCATGCGCAGCATGAAATGCGAAATCTCAAACCCATGATTCGGCTCACTCCGGTCATGCTCCAGCTGTAGGCGGCGCAGACGCTCGGTAGTGACCAATTCGGACACGGAGAAATAGCTGACGATGATCACGCAGATGCCGCACATGATCAGCGTGGCGTTGAACATCGTCGCCGCAAACGTGGTGCTGTCACCCAACTGGGAAAAGTTATTGTGATACCAATTCGGATCCTCGGTCGTCAAGCCGGCCGTGCACACGCCCGACACGACAAAGAACGGAAGCAATGCGGCCAACGTCTTCGCATTCATCATCTGCGCTTGCACAAACGTCATATATCCGACCACACCTGCACAGCCGGCGCACACCGCAGGTAAATAGTGAATGAATATAGCGCTGCCCATCATATTATTCACCGCGTTAAGCAAAGCGAATACCGACAGAAACACCGTCGCCGCATAGACGGCAGACAAGGCGAGCGTTTCGAACAGCCGTCTTAAAGGATTCAGCCAGCCCCGCTTCAATGTGAATGAATGGGAGCGTCCGATATAGCCGACACAGAACGATATGACGGCGCATGCGGCCACGGTGCCCGCACTGAACATAAGACGGCGCTGCATGAGCTGCCAGAAAGCGGGAGCGGTGTTCAGGTAGACAATCATGGAAACCGCGCCGATGCAAGCGCACAAGAAAAAAGAAACCAAACCGGTGGTCTCGGCACGCTGATGACGTCCCATAGCCCCCTCCTTGTGTCGGAATAGCCCCGATGGGGCCAATTGTAGTGCAGCGAATACGCATGCGGCGGACGAGCGATCCCACTCAGACGAACACCTGTGATGCTGCAAAACAAAATTACGAAATCGGCTTGTCGTACGAGGAATATGCGTTATACTATCTTCTTGTGTTCACGCTCGGTAGTGCATCGTACTGACGAACGGAGCATGACGGGCTGTAGCGCAGTTTGGTAGCGCGCCTGCTTTGGGAGCAGGATGTCGCAGGTTCAAATCCTGTCAGCCCGACAAAAAGGGCGGAAAATCAACGATTTTCGGCATTCTGTTTTTCGGGTGCAGGGTTATCGGGTACATTTCGGGTACATTGCGGGGATTGGTTTAGATCATTCGATTGGATTGATGGTGTTGTCGTCAATCCATCGGTCGATATCGACCTGCCGGTATCGGATGAGTCTGCCGACGGTCACGTACGGCAGTTCGCGGCGTTCGCTGCGCCAGCGTGAGAGCGTCGAGACGGGGATGTCGAGCTGCTCGGCGGTCTGCCCGGGGGTGAGCAGGCTATGTCCGGTGTTGGTGCTGTTGTTCTTCATATCGTGCTTCTATGCGGCGCGCGTCTGGGCGCATAGGTGACGGTCATGGCTAGGAGTTGGATTAACGATCGGTGGCTGACCGATGCGGTGAAGACGTTGGATGACGGCTCGAAGGTGCGCGTGGCTCCTTCTGCGGCGATGAAGCGTGCGTTATCAATGCACACGGGTGATCCCGAGAAGGCAAAGGTCCCGGTTGAGTTCCGGACCAGCGTGTTCGGCCAAGGAGCCAGATGGACCGTGTACTGGATGGCGGACGGTGAACGTCACCGCAGGAATTTCAGGGATTACCGCAAGGCGGACGAGTTTCGGGCCGGTCTGGAGGACGACATCAGGTCCGCGAAATACGTGAATCCCAAGGATTCCGAACGCACCTTTGGCGAGGTGGCCGAACTCTGGGCGACGGGTCTGCGGGGCAGTATCAAGCAGTCCACGGAGGCCCGTTATCTGCGGGAGTTGAGGATTTGGGTGCTGCCGCGCTGGGGCACGGTGCCCTTGGGACGTATCGGGACGGCGGCCGCGCAACGGTGGGTAGCGCAGCTTGTTTCTGGGGATGCGCCTCGTGACGGGCGAATTGGACAAGCCCGGCCGTTGGCGCCGAAATCCATTCGCTCGGTGGTGAAGATCGTGTTCAAGGCCGTGCTGGATTTTGCTGTGTCGAACGGGTGGCTGTCGGCCAATCCCGTTGATCAGGTGAAGCTGCCACGGGCAGTGCCGGTGCGTCGGCGCGTTTATCTGACCCCGGTCGAGGTTAAGGCCATCGCCGATGAAATGGACGACGATAATGCTATTGCCGTGTTCCTGCTTGCGTATACGGGAGTGCGTGTCGGTGAGCTGCTTGCGTTGCGGTGCGGCGACGTCGACCTTGATCGGATGACGCTGTCGGTGTCGAAGACCCAGTCCGTGGATGTAAACAACCGGACGATTGAGACCACGCCGAAAGGAAACCGTTCCCGCACAGTGCCGATTCCCGAGGGATTACGCGCCGGAATCATGCGACTGGCCGATGGGCATGGGGCAGATGAATATCTCGTTCGTGCGCCACGCGGGGGCATGCAGACCACGCAGAATTGGAGGAATAGGGTCTGGTCTCCGGCATTGCGGGCCGCGGGTATGGATGACATCGACGGGTTGACGATACACTCGCTGCGGCACACGTACGCGAGTCTGGCGATCCGGAGCGGCGCGGACGTGAAGACCTTGCAGGCGGTCATGGGCCATGCATCCGCGGCGGAAACATTGGACACGTACGCGGACCTGTGGCCCAGCAGAACCGGCGAGGTCGCGGCCGTCATCAACCGGGAGATCCTGCTTTAGTACATAAACGCGGTTAATTACGTTACCTGCCCCAGCCGATGCCGTGGCATATCGCCGATACCACGATTGCGGCCAGCGACGTGTCCTCGTCTATTGACAGGGCGGCGTAGGCGAGGTCTATCGCGGTTTGATAGTTGCCGATTATCCAATGCAAGTAGGCCGCGGAGGCCAGCGGATGCGCCAGATGCCGGTTCTTCCCCTCCTGCGCCAGTCCGTTGGCGATACGCTGCGTCCGGATGCGCGGGATGCTGTCGGGGTGCTGATAGGTGCGGGTTAGACGGCGTTCCATTTCAGCCTTCGTGCCATGAGGATCTTTGACGATTTCGGCAAACTTGTCCAGCGTTAGGGTATCGTCAATCGCTGCTAATAATACGGCGTCGCGCACTGCATAGCTGTGATTGATGGCTTCTGCCAGGTCTGCCAGGTTCCCCTTCTCCGGGGCCTGCATGTCATGCCAGATGCGTGCGATGGTGATGTTGGTGACGCTCATGATGCACTCCTTATAATAGTGACTTTGTTTTTTGCCGTTCCCGGCGCCAGCTAAAGGGTTCGTCGGATCCGTCCGTGCAAATCGACGGACGGGATACATTCCGCGCGTGGCGATTTGCACGGACGGATCCGACGAACCATGATGATGTGCGCGGGGAACGGGAAACTGCGCCGGCCGTCGGCCGGCAAGGATGCATGAATACCGTCGTCCGGTCTCAACGCCGGACGTCCCCGTAGACGGCGGGCTTGCCCGCTCCGATTCCCGTCGCCATCAATTGTTGGCTGATTACTGTTGTGTTGGCGGGCTATGTGATGCTGGTATGCCCGCGCGTAAGCGCGGGCGAGCCCCCGGCCGGCGTTAGCCGGCAAGGGGGCGGCTCGGTAACTAATACGCGACTAATTGCGCGCCGGTGCGGTGCATTCCTCGATGACTTGTACGGCGATGGGCACTTCGCCGTTCTCGATATGTTGCAATGCAAAAGCATAGATTGATGGCGATGTGCGCAGCATGCGGTACTGATCGATGGTCAACGGCAAGACAGGTACGCCGTGTACGGATTGTCGGATGATCTGCTCGTCGGTAGGCTCGTCGCCGGTGATGCCCATATCATGCCGCAGGTGCCGGCTCCAGGTGATTGTGCGTCGGCGTCTGGTCACGTCCACGTATTCGATCCACAGGCGTTTTGCCGTGTCCATGCCGAGTTCGCCAGTCACGTCATCGTCCAGGAGTTGGAGGGGGTTGATTCCGTCATTGCTCCGTGACGACTTGCGGTCGCCTCGGATGATTTCGGACGCGATGTCCCTGCGTCTGTCCGGCGGCTTGACCAGATAGTCGGCGATCACGGTTTTCCCGTCAACCTCCTCCAGTAGCACGCCGTGACGTTTGGAAGGAGCTTTCCTCGCGGGATCGATGGCGTGCAGGTTCGCCACCCACATCTCCGTGATTTGTTTACGGTCCGGGACCGTGTGACTGGCGGTGAACAGGAGGATG
Organism: Bifidobacterium sp. LH_512; assembly: GCF_056356435.1. NCBI lineage: Bacteria > Bacillati > Actinomycetota > Actinomycetes > Bifidobacteriales > Bifidobacteriaceae > Bifidobacterium > Bifidobacterium sp. LH_512. The sequence continues at coordinate 987,868 of NZ_JBKEUE010000001.1, read as the reverse complement.
TGCAGGTGGGGATGCCATCCATGCCGGGCTGACCATGTGATTTCCGCGGCCCGCACATAATGTTCAATCGCATAGTCCCGGGCATAGCGCCTCCATGCCTGCGATCCGCGCATACGCGCCCACGCGGCCGAGACGAGAGGCAGCAGCTCGTCGAGCGGATCCGTTTTACCGTGGGGAATAGTCAATGTGGCAAACCACAGGCTATGCCCCTCGACGGCCATCCACCGTTCGACCGCGGTGCGTAGATCCCTTGCCCGTCGCGTGCGGATGATTGGCGTGCAGATCGGACAGCACCATGGATTGGCGCAATGTTCCGCGCCCGCTATATAGGCCTTACCGTTGCGCAGTCGGATGCTGGTCCCTGTCAATGGCCAGCCGCAGCGTGCTGGTCTCGGCAGGTCTCGCAACTGCCATGACTTCAATCGTCCGCTCCCGCCGGAAGCACGATCCAGCAGCCACGCCTGCGACCGTGATCGGCGTGCGTATTGATCCTCGCGCCAGCGACGCAGGTCATCAGATCTGCGACGTGCCTCTCGTTGTTCGTCTGTCCGGATGGTCATTTAAAACCCTCCAGCCCATGGGAGTCAACGGTGCGAAAACGTACCGCCTGCCGACGCATGGCATCGTGCCAGTATCCCGTGCCAGGCATATCCGTCGGGATGGTGTGCGGTGTGCAGCCGTCCCTGACAGCGTCTTCGCCCATCATCATGACCGTTTCCGCGCGGGAATTCAAGGCCAGCGCGATACGGTTGGGAAACCTGTCACGCAGGGGCGTGGCTTCTTTTCGCGGGTCCTGCGATGCTCCGATTACCGTGATTCCCGCGCTGCGCCCCAAACGCAGTATTCGATCCAGCAGACGTTGGCACTGCTCCTGCCGAGTCCGATCCTCCTTGCCGACCGCGCCCGCCAGCTCTGCCATTTCGTCAATAATCAGCACGACCAGGGGCGTATCCGCGCCGATATCGACCTTGGTCCGCCCCTGCTCGCGCAACGCCTGATTGCGTTCCCTGCGAATCCGGTCGATTTGGCTGAGCAAAGGAGTGACCTTGTCCGGCTCGTCGGCCAGGTCCTGCATCCAACGCCGCCACGGGCCGAGCTCAACGCCATCCTTCAAATCGATGCCAAACAGGATCGCTGTTCCATGGAGGATATCGGGCAGCAGATTAATGATTATCTGACCGATCAGCCGGCTTTTGCCTGAACCGGTCCTACCCGCGATGAATGTGTGCATACCGGGCGGGATAACGATAACGCCGCCATCCAGATTGTTGCGTATCCACAGGATGCCTCGTCCGGGCGGCGGCGGTATGACACGAATGCTCATCGTGTGAGTGTCCAATCGCGGTAGCGGGCGCGATGTTTGGAGGATTGCGCGTCATCCATGTTGAGCGATCGCATCATCATCACACCTGCTTCGACCGCATCCTCGGGTGTTACGATGCGCGGAATCAGCTTGTCCGGTACATGGATGCGGATGGTATGGGCAAACCCTAGCGTGAATGGCAGGCCAGGTCCGTAGGTGACTCTTACCGCCGACCTGTCATCAGGCTTGATGCGCAATAGCGCGCATATGGTCTCGTGGTTCTCCCGCGTCTCGTATGCGGCGCGTGCGATCACGATGCCAACGAGTATCAGTGGGAGAATGACCGGTAGAAGGCCGATGAACTGGGAAACAAGATGCTCCATGACGGTACTCCTTAAAACAGGGGACGCCAACCGGTTGGCTGACGTCCCCTGTCTATGCGGTATGACGCTGTATCAGCGTATCGTTATGGCTTTGGGATACCTCCTATCTGGCTGATCGCCTTCGCATTCCAGCTGATCCCGGACCTGCCCTCGTTCGCCCACGGGAGCGCGGTCAAGTCCTCGATCCGCACCTTCGCATTATCGTCCATTGTGATTGGGGTCATATTGGCTACGTTGATCTCGATCACCTCGGGCTTGTCGTCCTTTGGCTTGACCAATACACTGACGCGCTGCACGGGTATGCCATCGCGCATCACAATCGCGCCATCCGGCGTGGTCCTCGTCGTCGACTGCACGTATCGTGCATCACCCAAGGCTCCCGGGTCAACGGGTATGCGACGCATGCTGTACCTCCTATTGCTTATTTGCCGATAAGCCGACGGTTGCCGACCTTGGCATACGACTATGCGGACGCGATCGGCTGTGATGCGGGATGCAATGCCTGCCTTACCCAAAGCGACGCCAGGGTCATGTGCGGGATGCCCATCCGCTTGCAATATTCGGCGATCTCAATCAGATAGGCGTATGCGGTCGATACAAAGACCTCGCCATCGTACCCGCAGTCGGCCGAATAGACGCGGGCCATCTTGTCGCGGATGATTGCATCGTTGCCACCCAGCCATGCATCAGACGTGCCTGCCGCCACGCGCGTGGCGACGGGATCATAGTCGATGCCACGCTCGATCAGCGCGACGATCAGCAGGGCGTAGGTCCTGCCCATGCCGTGCGCCACGAGCCGTTGCCATTCGTCCGTCTGTCGTATGTGTTGGACGGGTGCATAGTTATGGCAGACGATAGGTGGTCGCACCTCGGTCGTGCGAGCGGGGTGCGGATCCGATTCCGATGGTTTTTGCTGCTCGCCCGCAGGCTCTTGCTCGATAAGCCGAGTCAGCAGCTCTGCCGCGCCGCCGGCCAAAGCGTCCTGCGGCGCGTCGGGATGCGAGGCAAGGTATTGCGTGCACAAAGCCTCGTACTCTTTCGAGGTCTCCCTCTCATCGTCGTCCAGGGGTGCAGACTGGTCATCATCCATGATGCGCCGCCACCGGTCGGGTATCGTGCCGCCCTGATCGTCGGCCAGCGTGATCAGCAATGCCAGATACGGGCCGATACCGGCGGCGGTTAGACGTTTGTACGTGCCCAGTTCCGTGTATCCGTTCCACGGACGCCGTGTAAAATCAATCATATACAGATTCCCTCATACGCGTGAAGAAAATATAGTGAGGGGAAGGGCCTCCGTCTCGATGGCGAAGGCCTTTCGATTCATGCCCCTACACAGGGGGTGGTCAGATCGTCGGGCAGGGGATCCCCGCCTGATCGCACGCGTCCTGCATGCAGCGCAGCGTATCCTGCCGGTCATGCCATGACGGGACCTGACCGACGGCCGTACGGAAAAGCCGGGCTACAGTCGTATCGTCCAGACGCTCCTCGCGCGCTTTCTGGGCCAATCCGTAAAACCATCGGCACATGGCGTCATGCACGGCGTGCTCCGTCATGGTTGGTGGATGCAGGCGGAAGGGGATGCCATCGACCTTGATACCCGGAGCCATGTCCGCGGATGCCGCGTCCATGCCCGCGAAAGGACTCCGGCCACGCCATGACCGCCGATCCGGCGAATCCGACACGACAGGGGTCAGACGGTATAGCGGCCGCTTCGCCTTGTCGGGCTGCGTGGTGTCCAACAGCCACGCATACAGCATGTCGGACATGACGGGCACTTCCCGCATGTCGGCGGGGACATCCACCGGCTGGTAGTCGCCAGTATCGATCCTACTGCCTCCGGCCAGCACGTATCCGGTCATGGCGGCACGCAAGTCCACCTGACTGTCGCCGTTGGCATGGGTCGGCAACGTCTTGCCCTCCGGCAAACGGTACAGGCAGTGCACGCCACCCGACGGCGTGCGGACTATGTACGTGCGTGGCAACGTGTCGGATCCGTACGGGCCCACCGCGTCCTGCATAGTATGCCAGCCGCTGTCCTTGCCGGTGGCATGGCAGTCGCAGTCGATCCACACATACCGGTTGTCAAGGAGCGTCATGCCCCACGCGTCGCTCTCGTTCAGATGATCCCGGCAGGCGTCCGGCATCTGTTTGGCTAGTTGTTGCCAACTTGTGATGCCGTCGGTGAGCCGCTGGAGCAGTGGCGTGTCCGGCGCCTTCACGCGATTCCGTTCTCCTTCAGCATGTGCGATGCATGGGAAGAGTGCCGTGCGCGCGCCCGCAGCCGCCAGCACGTCGGACCAGGACGCCACCGACTCCAAGCCCGCCGGCATGTTGCCGCCGTCCGGGACTGGCTTGATGCGTTCGGCTTCTTCTCTTGCTGTTGCGGCCTTGACGGCGTCAAGCTGGGGAGCCCAGATGGCATATCCGGCGCTGCCCGGTCGAGGTGCGAAATACGCGAAGGTGGTGTCACGGTGCAGATTATGAAGCTTGCAGTATGCGGCGGTCGGATGCCTGCGCTCCAATCCCAACGACTTGGCCGTGATGCCGGCACGCCTCAGCTCGTCACCGAGCACGCAGCCGTCCGTCACGATCGTCATGATGATGCTCGCGACGGACGCGCTGATCTCCGCGTCGGAGGCGTACTGGGGTACGCCGTGGACGAATCTCCCCTGAGCGGCCGCCCACTCGAATGCCGACGCCAGCATGAAGGCGTCGAACGTGAGGACGGATTTTTGCATCCGATAGCTTTTCGCCCAGCCGGGTGTTGAGATGGTCGCGAACGCGAAGCGCCGTTGTTGCGAATAATCGGACGACAGCGGGAGGATGCTGTTCGTGGTTATCAGGACGAACGATTGCGCCTTCGTGATTTCGGTCATCGCGTTTTTGCCCTGTAGACGAGGAGGGGATGGCAGGGTGCCGGTCAGGATCGGCTTCAACTTCGCGATGGCGGCGGGCCAGTTGCCGTGCGGATCGTAGTCATCACAGAGGGCGAGCATCTTGCTCGCCAGGTTGTACATCGCGTTCTCGGCCGTCAGCGCAACCGGGTGGCTGAGGGAGTCGATCGGAAGGTTGAAGTGGGAGGTCGGATATCCCAAATCCCTCATGTCGTTCAGGATGGAGCTTTTGCCGATGCTGCCGGGGCCTTGCAGGACCACGCACTCCTCGGCGTGGTCGCGTAGATAGGGGGCAGCGAGCAGCATGAGCAGGTTGCGTGCGGACCCGGCGTCGGCGCAGCCGCTACGGAGGCAGTCGCCGGCGTTGCGCCGTTTGCGCAGCAGTTCAATAGTGCCGAACTGTCGGGTGTCGCGGCCGCCGATGGTCGGGTGCCGGAGGGCTTCCAACGCCTCTTCCGATAGGTCGCAGGTATCCGTCTCCGTCCGCCCGTTGGGAAGCAGCCCCTGCCATTCGCCCCCGTCCAAACGGTAGGCGACGATCCATTTACGATCATCAGTCCCGCCGTAATAGACGGCCTTGATCTCGCCGTCGGAACAGTGCCATGTGATGCCGCCGATGATGATCCGGTCGAGGTCGAGGAGCGTCTGACGGATCAGTATTTCGATATCACCGTTCTGCTCGGTTTTCTCGGCCCGCAGGACGGCGCTGACCCGGGGGCAGGGCACGTATGATGCGGGCAGTTTCGCGGGGTCGGTGACGAGATTGATCCCGTGATCGAGACGGTAGGTCGTCTGCCCGTCCACGGATACGGCAAGATCGCCGATGGCCATCTCGCCGGCCGCGCAGACTACCCAGACCGGCAGCTCCGATGTGCTGGGATACAGGAGCTTGCCGTCGCAGACCGTCTGGTTCTGCATGCGTACCGCCGCATAGTCTGTGTCCGCGAACGGATCCCGGTCGCAGCACCAGCGGACCTTCCTGATGTCTTTTGCGTACTGCGGGGGCAGATGGTAGGCCTCCGCCAGCCTGCCGGCGAAGGCTTCCGTAACAGTGTTCAGTTTTGCGATTGGATTGTTGTTGTCATCCATATGCTTCCGCCATTCTGCTATGGTTTGATTTTTCTTTTTTCGCGCCGCTCGCCCTGCGGCGTGGGACCCATCATAGCGAGGGCGGAATGGCGGAAAATCGGGAAATATCCAATCCGATGGTCGGATCATTTCGGCAGGCGGCCGGGAGGTCAAAATTCCGGAATTTAGGATGGCGTGTGGACGTTGTTATGTCAGAAAACGCTGAAGTGATTTGTTTTTCCGACACCAGTACGGTACCTTGAAGTGAGCGAGGTTAAAAAGCGTAGTAATCCCGCCATTCTGCAACCCCGGTTCGCCCCCGGGGTTTCTATTTTCTGTGAGGAATATCACAATTTCGCTTGCGGCAAAGCGAAGTGGAAAAAGAGGGATTTTCGAGGTGTGCGGCGTGTCGGAAAATATGTGAAGGTTTTGTAGAGGCCGTTTTTTAGGAGGCGGGAAAAGTCACAAAACCGGCATTTGCGCGTGTCGCGGCGACTTATCCATACGCCTGCCAGTGAGGATGGCCTATGGGATTCATATATATGTACGAAGTCAAAATGACTCCATCAGCGCGTATGGACGATTGCGGCCATGCCGTATCTCCGGCCCTGCCCTCTAACATGTAAGGACATCAAGGGACATCGGGGGACACTGCCGGTGTCCCCTCTCGGACGCTTGATATTCCGCCATTTTCATGTAAGGGGACAAAAGGACACCGATTTTTGAGGTCCTTACTCATGTCTATGTGCATCAGTTTCCACTGTCCGGTGTCCCCATGTCAACGAATCGTTGGAATGGTGCGTTTTTCTCTCGGACGTCGGTAAATCCCGCATGCGCAGGTGTCCCTGCCGGCATCATGCAATCGATCAGCATATTGCCCGCTTCTTGTTTTCTGCCCCGCGCGTCGTGGTTTTTATTCGCTTCTATGATTGGAAATGGGCGTCGTAGGCGGTTCGGCGTTTGCCGTCTGGCCGGGGACGCATGTATTGACAGGTCCGGGCTTACCCATACCCAATGGTGGGATGTGGCGGGATCCGGATTCGACGCAATCAAGTCAATGCTTTTTCACAAAGGAGACGAAGACATGGTTTGGGATGGGAAGAAGGCGACCGGAGTGGCGGTCGCGCTTGCGTTGACGGTGACGTTCGCGGCCCCGGCGGCCGCCTACGCGGACGGGACGGATACGTCGGCGGACGGGGGAGTCCAGACGCTGTCATCCTCGTACGGTATTGAAGATCTGAAGAATGCGCAGGCTCTGTGGTTCGATTGGAATCCGGATGCTCCCGATTATGATCAGGCCCACGTAATCGAAGGTTTCGATTACAGAAGTTCCGGCCCCTATTATTTCCCCTGGGGGTCTAGCGGCGACACCCATACCGGGGTTCAGGGCGTCCCCGCCGGTTGGACCCAGTGGAAGGAGAACCCCGATAATCTGAGCATCTACTACGCCCAAAGCCCGGACGGCCAGTTCACCATGCATTGGATTTTCATCCAGGAGGAGCAGCCCGCCGCGGATGTGGATGATCTGTCCGGCATCACATTCACGGTGGCCGGTCAGCGTCTGCCGTTCGATCAGAATACGACCGATTATACGGTCAATGGGGATGTCGTCATCAGCGGCCTGCCGTCGGGTTGGACGGCGAAGGTCAGCAATGGCAGCGGCTATGGCAGTGTGTTCTTCATCGACTCGAGCGGCATGTCGAGCCGCAGCTATTATTTCACCGGCGGGAACATATATCTGCAGGGTCAGGAGCCGGCCGAACCGTCCGAACCGAGCGGGGATGGGACGCTACCCCTGTACCGCCTGTACAATCCGAACAGCGGTGAGCACCTGTATACGATGAACGCGACCGAGTACAATCATCTGGTTTCGATCGGCTGGCGTGGGGAGAACATCGCGTTCCAGGTGTACGACAAGGACGGCACCGAAGGCTACCCCGTGTACCGTCTCTATCATCTGAGCGGCACGCGTCGGCATCATCTGACCGCGTCCGCCGCCGAGCGTGATCATCTGATGGCGAACGGCTGGCGGTATGAGGGCGTCGCGTTCCGCTACGATGATTCGATGGCGACCGTGTATCGTGGCTACAGCAAGAGTCAGGATGATCATTTGTGGACGTTGAGCCGTCATGAGTTGGATGTGGCGGTCGGCAACGGCTGGCGTGACGAGGGCATCGCGTTCGGCCAGGGTGCGAGCAACTGAGGCTGGCCTAACCGGTTGGATGATGATTGTCAGGCGGGCGGAACAGTCGAATTCCTGATATTAATCGTGTAGTCGCGTTGGTTTTGGCTGTTCCGTTTTTGCCTGCATAGAAGGCAAGCGTTCCGATACTTATTATGTAGAAAGGAATGCCGTCATGACCACGCCCGACGATATCGCCCGTCACATCATCATGTCCCTACCGGACCCGCCGTCCGACACCGAGCTGGCCGATCTGGCCGAGGTCGGGTTGGACGGGATCATGATGTACGACGTGCCGCAACGTTTCGCCGATTTGCCGGATTTGTCCGCTCGGGAGCAGGCGGAGGCGGATGACCGTCTGTGGAGGTTTTACGACCATGTAGCCTGTGCGGCGTCCAAGGTCGGATGCGGCCCATATTTCGCGGCTCTGACTCAAATCCTGCCGTCCGTGACGAACTATTCAATCAGCGTATTGATGGAACTGTGCAATACGGAGAGCTTGAATCCTCGCGCAATCGAGATCACGCGTGACTGCATCGTCACCGCATTGCGCTCCGAGGCACGGAAACTAGGCGTGTATTGCTGAGCGTATTGCCGGGGGCTGCTGCTCCGCCGTCGCTTTTTGTGGAAGTCGCAGAGCGCTATCATTGGCTCGCCCATATCCCGATATCCTTTTCTGAATAATGTCTGTCATTCGGGCTTGTCTCCGGATGGTTTTCGACTGTGATTCGGTACAGTTGAGAGCGGAACAGTGTCGCCCGGGGTGAAAGGATGTCGTGCGTATGGTTACGACCGTTGATGAGGTGTTTGATCAGATCGTTTCCGATTCGGCCGATCTGCGGCAGCAGGGCACGCGTTGGGAGCGGGCGGTCCAGTATTTCCTGCAGCATGATCCGGCATGGGCTGAACGTTTCGCGAACGTGTGGATGTGGGATGACGCGCCGGAAGCGTTGAATCCCGGCCGTCAGGACACGGGCATCGATCTGGTCGCCCAGGACATGGACGGCGAGTATTGGGCGATCCAGGCGAAATGCTATTCCAAGCAGCTGTCGAACTTGGACGTGAGCACGTTCTTCATGACGGCGATGGCCGACGCGCGGTACAAGCATTACATCATCGCGGACACCGCCCCGTCGATCAGCCATAATCTGGAAAATTATATCAGCGAGCATGCCGATCGCGACATCGTGCGCATCGACTTGGATTGGATCCGCAACGCCAACATCGACTGGTCGCCGTTCACCGGCGCGGGCGTCAGTGCGGGCCGTGTCATCTACGAGCCGCGCGACTACCAGCGTGAGGCCATCGACGCCATCAAAAAAGAATTGAAGGATCATGACCGTGCGCTGGCGGTCATGGCGTGCGGCACCGGCAAGACATTGACGTCGTTGCGTTTGGCGGAGGAACTGTGCCCGGGCGGCACGGTCCTGTTCCTCGCTCCCTCGATCAGTTTGGTCTCGCAGACCATGCGCAGCTGGGTCAACCAGGTGCGCGGCAGGATCAACACGTACGTCGTCTGCTCGGACGGCAAGGCCTCCAAGGTCGTGGACGAAAGCTACGGGCAACTGTCCGACATCCCCTATCCGGCGACCACGAACGCTTATACGATCGCGGAACGCTTCAAACAGCGCGAGGACGCGTTGAACGTGGTGTTCAGCACGTACCAGTCGATCGACGTGGTCGCCAAGGCGCAGGAGCTGGGCCTGCCGGACTTCGATCTGGTGATCTGCGACGAGGCGCACCGCACCACGGGCATGGTCAAGGAGGAAGGCGCTTTCCAAAAGGTTCACGACAATGATTTCCTGCACGCGCGCAAGCGCGTGTATATGACGGCCACGCCGCGCATCTACGATACGGGCGCGAAGACCAAGGCGGAGACTATGGGAGCGGTCGCCGTCGCCAGCATGGATGACGTGGACACGTACGGCCGCTTGTGCTACAAGCTCGGTTTTGGCAAGGCCGTGGAGAAGGGCATCCTGACCGACTACAAGATCGTGGTCATGCAGATCAGTGAGAGCATGATTCCCGCCAGCATGCAGCAGCGTCTCGCCGAAATCACAGGAAGCGCGGAAATCAAGGTCGATGACCAGGCCAAATTCGTCGGTATCTGGAAGGCCCTTTTCGACCGTCGGCACGCCAGCGACCTCAAGGGCGTGGGCCGTCACGCGCGGTTCGAAGGGGACGAGGATGCGGGCCGTCTCCTGCATCATTCGATCGCGTTCGCCGCGAGCATCAAAGCCTCGAAACAGTTGAGCAACGAATTCCAGAACGTCATCAACGCGTACACGGCCGCGTTGGGCGATGAGAACGAGGAGGAGCGCAAGGCCCTCATGGACGAGGCCGGCAACATCACCTTCGAGGTGGATCATGTCGATGGAAGCATGGACGCGGTCACGCGCGCGGGCAAGCTCGCCGATCTGGCCGAGGATGACGGCGCCTGCCATATCCTGTCGAACGCGCGTTGTCTGGCCGAAGGCATCGACGTGCCCGCATTGGATGCGATCATCTATCTGAGCAGCCGTAAGTCGCGTACCGATATCATCCAGTCCGTCGGCCGTGTGATGCGCAAGGCCCCGGGCAAGGAGTACGGGTACATCATCCTGCCGATCTTCGTGCCCAAGGGCATGGACCCGACCATCAGTCTGGCCAACAGCCCGGAATACCAGATCGTCTGGCAGGTCGTGAACGCGCTGCGCGGCCATGACGAACGTTTGGAAGCCAAGATCAACGCGGCCGCGTTAGGCGACGCGGAGGCATTGAGCCATATCGTCGAGGTCGACGTGCTCGACGAGAACCGGCTCGTGGATCGGCGGAAAAAATCCGGCAAGCATCATATCGGAGAGAACGAGCAGCATCCCGGCGATCCGGAGCCGAGCGACCCGGACGATCCCAAATCCATGAAACAGGGCGAGTTCCAGCTCGACGACCTGCGCGAACTGGCGGAATCGATCCAGGCGCAGATCGTCCGCAAGTGCGGCACCCGGATCTATTGGGGCGAATGGACCGGCGACATCGCCGAGATCACCACGAGCCGCGCGGCCACCATCAGCCATCTGGTCGAGCAGGGGGCCGCGAAGGACGGGTTCGACCTGTTCCTCACCGGGCTGCGTGACAGCCTGAATTCCAACTACACGCCGGTCGAGGCGGTCAGCGTGCTCGCCCAGCACGAGGTCACCCGCCCGATCTTCGCCAGCCTGTTCGACAATCCCGAAGTGTTGGACAACAATCCGATCGTCAAGGGCATGGATCGTGCGCTCGAGGACTTCTACGAGGCCGGTCTGCCCCGTCAGCTGGGCGACAGGCGTCTGGAGGACCTGTACGACAGCGTGCGCACCTGCGCCGCGCAGGTCGTGTCGGACGGCGCGAGGCAGAACCTCGTCAAGGAGATCTACAACGACTTCTTCAGCGTCGCGTTCAAGGACATGGCCGCCGAGCTGGGCATCGTGTATACGCCCGTCGAGGTCGTCGACGCCCAACTGCACATGGTCCAGCGCGCCCTGCAACGCGAGTTCGGCCAATCACTGGGCGACCGCGACGTGCACGTGCTCGACGGGTTCGCCGGCACCGGCACCTACATGTGCCGCCTCATCGAGGACACAACCCTCATCAGCGACCGGGACCTCCCGTACAAGTACGAGAACGACCTGCACTCCAACGAGATTGTGCCCCTCGCCTCCATGATCATGGACATCAACATCGAACAGTCCTACCACAAGCGCATGGGCGGCGACTACAAGCCATTCCCCGGAGCCCTACTCACCGATACCTTCCAGATGAGCGAAGAAGGCGACACCATGGATGCCGGCTTGTTCTCGGAGAACTCCGAGCGCGTCAGACAACAGCTCAACACCCCGATCAAGGTCATCATCGGCAACCCACCCTACCGGGCCGGCGACATCGACAACACCGGCAACCAGAACACCAAATACCCGTCCTTGGACGCGCGCATCGAACAGACTTACGTGGCTGAATCGAATGCTACGTTGAACAGCAAGTTGTACGACCACTATATCCGTGCATTTCGTTGGGCAAGCGACAGGATTGGCGGCAGCGGCATTGTCTGCTTTGTATCCAACGGCGGATGGCTCACCGGAGCATCCAGCGCCGGCGTACGCCGCTGCTTCAGCCACGAGTTCAATGACATCTACGTCTACAACCTCCGAGGCAACCAGCGAACGCAAGGCGAGGAATCACGCCGTGAGGGAGGCAAGATCTTCGACTCCGGATCTCGCGCGACCATTGCGATCACCATGCTGGTCAAGAACCCCGGTTCTAACCATCATGGTGTCATCCATTACCGTGATATCGGCGACTACCTTAGCCGCGACGAGAAACTCGAAATCCTCAAAAAGACCGTGGACGCCGATCCCGAATATACCATTCTCAGCCAGGACAGATACGGCGACTGGCTCGATCAGCGCGACGACTCCTTCTACCAGTTCATCCCGATCAAGCGCATGTATAGAGAGACCGCTTTAGGAGTGTCCACGAATCGCGATACATGGGTTTGGAACTATGGGAAAGCGTCTCTACAGTTTAATGCTGAACGCATGTCCAAAGCTTACGAAAACAGCATTAGAAACGGTCATGAAACCGCTGATCCGTCCGCAATCAAATGGACCGCAGGATTGCGTCAGCGACTTAAGAGCAGGGAACCAATTCCGTACGACAGCAAAGCCATACGTGCCGCGATGTATAGACCTTTTTCCAAGCAATGGCTGTACTTCAACCCTAAAATGATTGAGCGTCCGAGTAGTCAACCAGCATTGTTTCCCGAGAAAGAAGTCAATAATTATGAAATATGTATCTCGGGCATCGGCAGCCGGAATTTTTCTTGTCTGATCACCAACGTACCCCCCTGTCTAGATTATGTGGGGAAAACACAGTGTTTCCCGTTGTATTGGTATGAGAAGGTGGAACCGGAGACAATTGAGTATCCCGATCCTGGAACGCTCGATGACGAACTGTTCGCCGATCCCATGCGTCAGGGCATGTTCAAGATGTCGAAGAAGAGCAGGTCGGCGGAATCGGAACATTGGGTGCGTCATGACGCCGTCACCGATACCGGTCTGAACGTGTTCCGCGAGGCGTATCCGGGGCTGCCGATCAGTAAGGAGGACATCTTCTACTACGTGTACGGGATCCTCCACAGCCGCGAGTACCGGACCAGGTTCGCCAACAACCTGTCCAAGGAGCTGCCGCGCATACCGCTGGCACGGGACTTCAAGAAGTTCGAGGAGGCCGGGCGCAGGCTCGCGAAACTGCATCTGGGGTACGAGAAGGTCGAACCGTGGCCGGTACGGGAGATCGGCGATTCCGAGAATCCGGGGCGTACGGTGAAGATGTCGTATCCACGCAAGGTCAAGGATCCCGAGAGCGGTAAGAAGGTGCCGGATAGGACGGTGCTGAACGTGGCGGAGAACCTGACCATCGAGGGCATTCCGGTGCGTGCCTACGATTACGTGGTCAATGGCAAGTCCGCAATCGACTGGTTGATCAAGCAGTACCAGGTCACCACGGACGCCAAGAGCGGCATCGTCAACGATCCGAACGAGTATTCCAAGGACCCACGCTACATCGTGGATCTCGTGGAAAAGGTCATCCGGGTGAGCATGGAAACCTTGGACGTCGTCAACGGTTTGCCGAGACTCGACGAACTGCCCAAACCCTCATGCTGGCCGGCGGAATGGGGCGAGGCATGAGTGATGACCGCGCTTTCCTGACCTGTAAAACGGGGATATTGCTATCCTCAACCCGTAGTCCAGATATGGGGTGTTACAGGGGCGTCGTTTCTTTTCGAGACCTATACTTATTGAGCGAACGGTTCATGTGCTTTGGCGCTGATGCGTGAGAAGGAGTCTATATGAAGGATGAGCCTTTGTATCGTTTGATAATGCCCGATGGGATGCATTTGGCCAATCCTAAAGATGACCCCAATGTTTATCTTGGAGCCTTCTTTGATGGTGACAACCATTTGAAAGGCCAGGCACGTTGGGAACCGGTTTTCGACGATACTGATGACGGGGATGGTGTAGAGGCAGGCGACGACGGGGGAGACTCTCCTGCGGCGGCCCTAGCCGCTGCTGCGGTTGCGGTTGCCGCCGTAGTTGGAGTGGCCTACTATCTCGCGAACAATGATCAATTCAGGAGTTGGTGGGACAGAAATGTCGTTCGCTGGTGGAAAGAGTCCGTCAAACCTGCAGTAGACATAATTTGGGGCAAAATGACTCGTCGTTCCAAGAAAAGCAATAACGACGCCCCTCAGCCAGTCGCTTTGTTATCTTCCACTCCCGAAGCGGCGAACGCATTCTCCAAAGAAGTTGACGAGGCAATTGAAGCGTGCCGGTTGCATATGGATAGCGAGGAAGCACAAAACCGATTGCTCATCATTCTGTACAAGGCGATGGATCTTGCGAAGGATATTCGTGAGCTTTCCCTTGCCAACATTCAAGACTCTGCATTTGATGAGAACATGAAACTGGAATTGCGCCAGACTATGGAGAAGCTGACAACACAGAATGTGACGGATCTTATCAATAAGGCTTTGGAACGGAACATCCCACTTCTGGAAAATCAAGAAGAATTCGACGGCTGGTCCGCGATTCTAGGGAAGATGACAGAAGACGGCAGGTTTGTGCCTTTGCGCAGTGATGCCATACGAACGGCATTGAGCTTGGAACCTTACCGCGCGCTGCTGGAGCCTCCCTCGAATAATGGCGAGGAATGACGATCTGCAGTGGCGTTCTTTTGCTTGAGAAACAGTATCGTCGCATAATTCCTCGTTTTATCCGACAACTGTGTTGGCTTGTTTTGACCCATTTGTCAGATTGCTCCTTCGGATAGCGCTATGCCATATTTGTCTGGCCACCCAACCGGACTGGCTCGTCCTGACGTCGTTCATGGGCAGAGGCGTGCGCTCAAGCGCCGCCTGCAGGACGTCCCGGCCTACTTCGACCACGCGTTTCCCCGCAACGGGCCCACCGAGGCCGTCAACGGCAGACTCGAACACCTGCGCGGCATCACCCTCGGCTTTCACCAACCTCGGCAACTGCATCACCAGAAGCTTTCTGTACGCCGGGGAGATTCAGACAAACCGTACGGGAACGAATCTCACAACCATGAACCCGACACTCTTGGAAAAGCCCGTACTTAGAAGTGCTCGAACTGAGGTCTGATTCATTTGGGACCAATCGAACTGAGATGTGATCTGCACCCCGCATCGGGTACAAATCGGGTACATTGCTACTCTCAACAGCGCCTAACAGCGTGTCCCTACGCAAAGTTAAAATCGTTAGAAAACGTTGAAAAATAGCCAAAAAGGTGGTTAACGCATGACAGTGCAAAACAGCGAAAAAACCACCTGTTATAGCAGGATGTCGCAGGTTCAAATCCTGTCAGCCCGACAATAAACCCCGGAATACCAACGTTTTCAAGGTGTTGGTGTTCCGGGGTTTTGTCGTGTCCGACACGATTGGACTGGTTAAGTAAAGAATGTTTCGTTCCGGTAGGCGCCTTCCACGGGTATGTTTGCTCGTCGGTGCGGCATGGCACGATCTGCGCGTTGATATCCGGATTGATTTCCTGCCCCCATGACGTCTCCTTCCTGCTGCTTTTGTGCTATCGGGAGCAGTCTTCCGCCTGTCAGTCTCTTGGCGTTTTCGCATCGCGTATGGTGTCCACACCCATACGTATGCGCAACGACTCGGACGCGCTGAATCTGAGCGGGCGCCTCCCGACGAATTCAATGAGGTCCGCGTTCGCCAGCTCGTCCACGTATTTGCGGACCGTCTGCTTAGTCAGCTTGAGGTCGTTTTCCGCGTCGCCGAGCGTCATCGACTTGGTGGTGTCGAACAGTTCCTCTTGCATGACCGCGTAAAGAAGTCGGATCGCGTTCGTGGACAGCGCATGATCCTCCTGTAGTTCGTCGCGCAGGTCGGTCGCCTTGTCGAGCTGGTCGATCTTGACGCCGAGTTCCTCAATCAGGGATTGCTGTGCCCGATCGATGAATCCGAGGATGGTGTATACGAAGAATGTGAGTTCCCCGCAGTTGAGCTTGTCTTCGGCTTCGGTGAAGGCCTTGTAGTATTCGTTCTTGTTCTCCGCGATCGTTCTGGATAGGGACAGCACGGTGGGCAGCGTGAGGTCGTGGCTGAGGTAGAGCGCGAGCAGGTATCTGCCGGTTCTGCCGTTGCCGTCGTAGAACGGGTGGACGTATTCGAACAGGAAGTGGCTGGCTATTGCCCTTTGCAGGAACGGTATCGAGTCCGATCTGGCGAGGTCCGTCATCTGTGCGAGTAGCGCCGATATCTTGGCTTCGCCGCTGACGCCGCTGTGGATGACCGTGCCGTGGGATCCTTGTACTTCTACGTCGCCTTTCCGAAACAGTTCTCCGTCCGGCTTGTCCTTGTCGTCGATCTCGTCGAGTGCGATCTTGTCGTATATGTCTCTGATGTCTTCGAGGGTCTTGGGGAGCTCGATGTCGTGGTCGGTGAGGTTGAGGTACAGTTTTGCGAATTCGCCGAATCTGGCCTTCTTCACGTCGCCTTCGGTCCTTGCCCGTTGGGCGGCGGCCACGGCCGCCTCCGTTTCCTTTCTCGTCAATCTGACGCCTTCCATCTCGTTGGTGGCGAGCAGTTCCTCGGAGATGGCGTGGTAAATGTAGTTCCACCGCATGACTCCCGGAATGCTCCTCCACATGACCGATACCCTCCGTTCGGCGAGGAGCACTTTCTGCGTGAGCATGCATATGCAGCGTGGCGTGGCGATGAACAGCTCGCCCAGTGGCGTGCCGATCCCGGTCGCGAAGGTGGAGTCGGACTTGAGGCGTTGTTTTGCAAGATTATCGTGGCTGGTGTATGCGTCACCGCTCCTGTCGGCGTGGAACAGTCTCGCCAAAGTCTTGTATTCCATGCTCATGCAGGTCATCACTTTCTGAAAATCATATCTATTTTATAGAGACTATAAAATAGAGGGTGGTTGTAGTCAAACCGATGTGACAAAAAGTGAAAAATCAACAATCAGCCTCTTTGTGTTTCCACCTCAACGGTTTCGTCTGCGTCCTGTCCCTGCTCCTGTTTCTCGGCGATACGCCGGCTGATACGTTGGTTATTGACTCTCCGCATGCATTTCAATCCTCACCGTGGTTTCGGAATCGGTGCGCTCTATACAGCGGGACGTCGCAGGTTCAAATCCTGTCAGCCCGACCACAAAGGCCCGGAATCCCAGCAATTCAGCACACAAGGGTTCCGGGCCTTTCCATATCCTTGCCTGCTATACTGCAAGCATGCCAGACACAATGACCAAGGCAACGGCAACGCAGCCGTCCAGAATCGTCACCGATCTGCGCTCGCTGGCGGACGGGACGTACCGGGGTTTCAGTGCGAAGCTCATCCCGAACATCGATCCTGACACAATAATCGGCATACGCGTGCCACGGCTGCGCATGTATGCAAAAGCACTGCTGTCCAACGATCTGAGCAACGGAACGCAGGTCGTCCCATGTTTTCTCGATGACCTGCCGCACCAATGGTTCGAGGAAAACATGCTGCACGCCATACTCATCGGCCTTGTATCGCCCAATATCGAAGACGCGTTCGACCGACTTGATGCATTCCTGCCGTATGTGGACAATTGGGCCGTCTGCGACGCGATCAAAATCACCGCATTCCATTCCAAAAAAGCCGACGCCGATCGAATATACCGACGATTGTGCCTATGGATAGACGAAGGAAACAAGATCGGGCATCCATATGCCATACGCTATGCGGTCGCGACCCTGATGTCGGAATTCCTCGACGACAGGCGATTCAAACCGGAACAATTGGAAACCGTCGCCACAATCCGCTCGGACGAATACTACGTCAACATGGCAAGAGCATGGTACTTCGCCACCGCGCTGACCAAACAATGGGACGCGACAATCCCACTGTTTCGAATGGACGTTCCAACCCATTCTCAACTCGATGATTGGACGCACAACAAAAGCATCCAGAAAGCACGCGAATCCAGACGCGTCAGCGACGAACGAAAAGCCTACCTGCAATCACTCAAACGTTGAATACACAATCCAAAATATCCCCATCACGGACAAAATCCCGAATCCGTGATGCCCGTCATATACGATGGGCGGCATGAGCGAAGCAACACACGAAATCTGGCCGGCACCAGTAGCGGAACACGCATTGCACGCAACAGTGACCATTCCAGGCAGCAAATCGTTGTCCAACCGTTACCTGATCCTCGCAGCATTGGGCAACAAGCCCGTCACACTCGTCGGCCTGCTTCGTTCGCGCGACACCGAACTTATGATGAAAGCCCTCAACGCATTGGGCGCTCGCTGTGAGGTCGATGCCGATGAGGAGACCACGGTCACGGTGACGCCGCCGGAAAATGGTGTCTTCCATGGCGATGTGGACGTGTTTTGCGGCCTTGCCGGCACGGTGATGCGTTTCGTGCCCGGTCTTGCATTGTTTGCGGACGGTCCGGTGCGTTTTGACGGCGATGAGCAGGCCTATGCGCGTCCGATGGGGCCGGTGTTGGAAGGCCTGCAGCAGCTTGGTGCAACGGTCGAATTCCACGGTGATGAGAACCGCTTGCCGTTTACGATTACGCCGCCGCAGTCGCTGCCGGAGCATGCGTGGGGCCATATCGATTCGTCCTCGTCGTCGCAGTTCATTTCCGGTCTGCTGCTGATTGCCTCCCGCTTGCCGGGGGGACTTGAGCTGCGCCATACGGGGGAGAAGTTGCCGAGCATGCCGCATATCCGCATGACGATGGAAGATATACGCATGGCGGGCGGTGACGTGACCATGCCTGAACGCGCATGCTGGCATGTGGACGAGGCGATGCTGTCGCTGCCGGAGCGGATCGTTGTGGAGCCGGACCTGTCGAATGCTGCGCCATTCCTTGGCGCAGCCATGATTGCTGGCGGCACGGTGAGTGTGCCGTATTGGCCGTATACGACCACGCAGCCTGGCGGTCTGCTGCCCGACATGCTGCAGCGTATGGGCGCGATGGTCACGTTGGATGGCGTGCCATTTGCGCAGGCGGTTGAGGAGAATACGGATCCGCATGCTTCTGGCATGCTGTCGGTGACGTCGGACGGGACGATTCTGGGGCTGGGACGGTTCGATATGTCTGCCGCAGGTGAGATCGCGCCGAGTATTGCGGCGTTGGCGGTGTTGGCTGATGGGCCGAGTGAATTGTTCGGCATCGGCCATCTGCGCGGACATGAGACGAATCGTTTGGAAGCCCTGGTCGCGGAGATTCGCCGTATTGGCGCGCAGGCTGAGGAATTGGCGGATGGCATTCGGATTATTCCGGTTTCTCGCGATGAACTGCACGGCGAGACGATGGAAACCTATGCGGATCATCGTATGGCGACTTTCGCCGCGATGATTGGCTTGGCCGTGTCGGGAACCGGTGTCGTGGACGTTGCGACCACACGTAAGACGATTCCTGATTTCACTGGCATGTGGATGTCGATGCTGGGGGAGTGACGCAGATCTTCGGATGCCTGCAATATTGCGACGCCGATATAGCAGGCATCCAATATGATGCTGCTACGTTGCGATATTTGTAAATAGTTGATTGTTGCTTTTGTTTTTTTATTGTGATGTGATTCGCGTATTGAAATGCTCGATACGAATTGAGCCTCGGCCAATTTCTTGGCCGAGGCTCAATCTTTAGTTACGCGTTGTTGTACGTACTAATCTAAACGTGATGCTCACTTGGCGAACACGTTGCCGTAGGAATCCTTGCCTTCTTCGGCGATCGCGGCGGACTTGCGGGCGATGGCCAGCTCTTCGTTCGTCGGGATGACGGCGATGATGATGGAGGAGTCCGGGGTGGAGATGATACGCGGTTCCTTGGAACGGGTATTGTTCTTCTCTTCGTCCAGCTTCACGCCGAACGGAGCGAGCTTGTCGCACACCATCTTGCGCACGATCTCATCGTTCTCACCGACACCGGCGGTGAAGGTGATGACGTCGACGCCGCCCATTTGAGCGGTGTAGTTGCCGATGTAGCCGACGATGCGGTGCACGTACACGTCGAGGGCCAGCTTGGCGTCCTCGTTGCCTTCGGCGATTTCACGATGGACTTCGCGCAGGTCGCCGAAGCCGGTCATGCCCATCATGCCGGAGCGCTTGTTGAACAGGGTATCCAGCTCGTCCACGTTCATGTGGGCGTTGCGGATCAGGTGGAACACGACGGCCGGATCGATGTCGCCGGTACGGCCACCCATCATCAGGCCTTCGAGCGGGGTCAGACCCATGGAGGTCTCGACCGGCTTGCCGTTGATTTCAGCGGAGGCGGAGGCGCCGTTGCCGATGTGCAAAACGATCTGCTTGAGGCCTTCGGCCGGCTTGCCGATGACGCCCGGGACCACGGAGGAGATGTACTCGTGGGAGGTGCCGTGGGCGCCGTAACGACGAATGTGATACTGTTCGGCGATTTCCTTGTTCAGCGCGTAGGTGCTGGCGGCCTTCGGCAGCTGGAAGAAGAAGGAGGAGTCGAACACGAACACCTGCGGGACATCCGGCAGCAGGGCGCGCATGACTTCAGCGCCCTTGGCTTCCGGGCCGTTGTGCAGCGGGGCGAGGACGGCCAGGTCCTTGACCTCATTGATGGTCTTGTCGTTGACGAGAGCCGGCTGCGGGAAGAGGGAACCGCCCTGGACGACGCGGTGGCCGACGGCGACGATGCCGGCGTCGGCAAGCTTCGGGCCGTACTCGTCGAAAAAGCCGAGAACACGCTTCAGACCCTGCTCGTGGTCGTGGATCGGCTCGTTGAGCTCGTGCTTTTCGCCGTTGAATTCGTGCTTGTAGTGGCCGTCAACCGGTTCGCCGATTTTCTCGACGAGGCCGGAAGCGAGACCTTCGCCGGTCTCGAGATCAACCAGCTGATACTTGATCGAGCTGGAGCCGGAATTGATGACAAGGACGGTTTTCGCCATTGTGGGCATCCTCCCATGTATTGATCGTGTACCGCGGAAAGCGGCTTTCCATTTGTAGATTACTCGTTAGAGGCTACAAACCCCGACATTCTCGGGGCTTGCAGCCTCATTTTCGGTGCGCTCTATGATTTAAACGTGTTGATGTGTGCAGGCCTTGCCGTCACTGCGCTTCGATGGCAGTCAAAGCAACGGTATTGATGATGTCCTGCACGAGTGCGCCACGGCTCAGATCGTTGACCGGACGGTTGAGTCCCTGCAGCACCGGGCCGACGGCAAGAGCGCCGGAGGAACGCTGCACGGCCTTGTAACCGATGTTGCCTGCGCACAGGTTCGGGAAGACGAACACATTGACGTGGCCGGCAGTCGGGTTGCCCTTGGCCTTGGTCGCGGCGACGGTCGGGGACCATGCGGCATCGAACTGAATGGACCCGACGACCTCGAGCTCCGGAGCCTTCTCCTTGACGATGGCCGTGGCTTCCTCGACCAGATCAACGTCCGGGCCCTTGCCGGAACCAAGCGTGGAGTAAGAAAGCATGCCGACCTTCGGTGTAATGCCGAAAGAGGCTGCGGTCTCCGCGGACTGGATGGCGATGTCGGCGAGCTGTTCGGCGTTCGGATTGAGGTTGATGGCACAGTCGGCGAACACGGCGACGTGATCCTTGAAACACATGAGGAACGCGCCGGAGACGAGCGACTGGCCGGGCTTGGTCTTGATGACCTGCAATGCCGGACGCACGGTGTTGGCGGTGGAATTCACGGAACCGGAAACCAGACCGTCGGCATGGCCCATCACGACGAGCATCGTGCCGAAATAGCTCGGATCGGTCAGCTGCTTGCGAGCCTGCTCTTCGGTCATGCCCTTCTTGGCGCGCAGCTCACACAGCTTGGCGACCATCGGCGCGAGCACTTCCTCGTCATCCATCGCCTGGAAACGGGCCTTTTCCAAAGACTCAAGACCCAGTTCGGCCCCGCGGGCAAGAATGGCGTCCCTATCGCCGACGATGATCAGATCGACGACATCGCGGGCAAGCAGATAGTCCGCCGCCTTGATGATGCGATCCTCTTCGCCTTCCGGCAGCACGATGGTCTTCTTGTCGGCCTTGGCCTTGCCCAGCAGGCTGTACTGGAACGCGTACGGCGTGGTGGGGGCTTCGAACGGGGCGCCAAGCGCGGCGACGACCTCATCCGCCGGAACGTTGTCGGCAAATGCGGTAACGGCCTTCTCGGCAGCGTCGTCTTCGGCAAAGTCGACGGCAGGAATCGTCCAGACCGGAACTGCATAGTCGGCGAACGCTTCCTTCAGCGGGGCCTTCTGGTCTTCGGCGCAGCCGGTGATGAACACGCCCAGCACCTTGGTGCCGGCGTCCTCGACGATCGCGGTGGAGGCCTTGACGGTCGCCATAACCTGTTCGGCAGTGCGTTCGATGGTACACACGGCGAGGAAGACCGGCGACTGCAGATCTGCGGCGACATCCGCATTGAACGCGAACATGGACGGATCGTTGACGGGGGAGCGGTCGGTCCCGACGATGACCATGGCCTCAGGCTGCACGGCGGCGATGGCTTCGCTGTACGCGGCAACGATGTCGGCTCGGGAATCGCCCTTGTTCTCGCGTGCACGACGCGGGCAAACACCAATGGCCTGTTCGCGGGTTTGTCCGGCATTGGATGCTCCAAGCAGCATGTCGGTGAAGGTGTCCTTCTTACACACTGCAGGGCGGAAGACGCCCGTCTTGCACTTTGCAGACAGCGCGTTGACGACGCCGAGGGCTACGATGTTGCGGCCGTTTGCGGCTTCAGGGCTGATGATGGTGACATTAGTAAGACTCACGTTGTCTCCTTAATTCACGAGGTTGGTCATGGGTGACCGCTTTGTTACACCAAGGCATCATTGTAATGCGTGAACGTTAACATGCTTCGAGCGTGTTGTATGCGTGAAAGTGTGAGCTGGATTACATTGACTTTCGTCAACTTGATTTACTGAATTCGAACATATAAAGCCTGCGTAAGATGTTGCTTGACTCTCCAAACAAGACAGCCGCATAAAGCGCCCACGACCGGAGCGATGCACCAGATTCCCGCCAGCATCCACGCTAATATATAGAATTCGCCTACTGTCACGAAAATCAGCACGGGAATGGCAAGCAATATCAAAGGAACAAGCACGCGCCATAATGGGCGGGTAGTCTCACACAAAATAATCTCAAGAAGCAACATAGGAATGCAATGCGAGAACAGTAGCAACAGCTGATGCAACGGCCCGATACCCAACGGCAGATCCGCAAAAGCCGTCGCAGATACAATGACATACGCCAGCATGGTCAACGCAAACAACGACAGCAAAATCCTGCCGTACCATCCTGCAGCAAGCTTCTTCACCCGCGTGAGCCAGTTTTCTGATCGTCCCATGTGATGCCCCGCAAATTCTAATGTTGTCTATTCATGTATGCAATCGATCGGCGTCGTCGCCGACAAGAGCGAATGATCATGACCGGCCGCGAACAAGATTCGCCGCCTCTTTAAGCCAGTCCAAAAGATCGTCGTCGATTTCTTCAAGCCGACTGATGACGACATGATTGGTTCAGCGGTGAGCGCTTATCTGGACGGGCGGGGTGACGCGCGGTGAAAAAAGAGGGCGGCCAAGACTGATGGACACGACGATATAGACGTCGGGCATTTCCGCCTTGTGCCGGACTCGTAGAAACAAAACGCATGCATACATGCGTTCGATGAACAACGATATCTGCGTTTTACGAACGTCGATACGGGTTCCGGGAATCGTCTCGAGAATGCGTGATTCCAGCTCGGCATACAGCGGCAGTGCGTCGGGATGCTGATGAAAGAACGAAACAGCTGTCTGATCCATAAGGGATTCCTTTCATCATTGAAGGTTTAGGCCTGTAAAATCAATGGTAGCGCCCAAATTGGTTGGTGCTCGGATTGCTTTGAGATGCGACTGCAAACATCTGCATTAATGTATATAGATACGAAGGTTATCTCATGCGATAATGATGGAGCTGGCATGCAGAAGAAACAAAGTCCTAGCGATTTCTTTAAAAAAGTGATGTCTGTATCGCAGGATGCTAAGAAAGCGGTGACGGGTTTTGCTGAGAATGCTGTCGAAAATACTCAAAATGTGGTTGTAGTCACTGCTGAATCAGTGCAGTCTGTATCACGGGATACGACAAAGACGATGGCGGATTTTGCGGGGAATGTTACGGAAAACACCCAAGATGTAGTCATATCTGCAGTTGAGATAGTGCAATCTGCATCGCAAGATGCCGTAAAAAAGGTGACTGGTGTTGCCGGCGACATCACGGAGAACGCTCGTGATGCAGTCATATCCACTGTCGAGAAAGTAAATGATGCAATTACTGAGCAGAAAGCTGCCGCTGAACTTGCCAGAAAAGAAAAATTTGATGCAGCGATGTTTTCCCTATCAGGTACGGGAGCAGAACAGTTCGTTCATGCACTTGGAGAATCTCCGGTTGATCTTACGGATGGCAAAATAAAACAGATTAAGAACACATTCCCAATTCCCCGCGAACAGAATATATTGTGGGCGGACGCCGAATTCGACCTCAGACCTAGCGGAATTGCCGTTACCGACAAAGGCGTGTTCATCAGAACAAACGCATCGATATATGAAGGCAAATTCAACGTACGCAATTTTGTGCTCAAAGATAAGGCCGCGGACGAACCACAGCGCTCGCAATATCATAGTGGGAAAGCGGTGTTGCTTTTCTACAGCTGGGATGATTTTGATCCAAGTTGGTTTGCTGGCGAGTCCGAAATGGAAAATAAGGCTTTGCTGGTTGATTCTCAATGCTCTAAACATTTTGTTGAAGTTTGTCGGGAGCGGTCTTTACAAGCTGCTTCCGATGGTGTCTCGATGGCAGATCTGGATATTTCGGATTCATCCTTTGACGAGACGACGATAAAAGCTGGTGCTGTTGCCGGGGCTGCGGTCGAATCAGCCCAGAATGCAATCTTCGCGGAGCAGAAAGCATATATCAATACTCTTGCTGGTCATGGTGAGATGGCGGAAGAAGCCATCAACATGCTGGATATACTTCACGGTCTTGACGCTCAAGTAGTCGGCCGTGATAATGCCAAGAATGGTGCTGACAGACAGATCGGCGACATCTTCATTCAGACAAAATACTATAAAACCGCCAGAGGCTCTCTTGAGGCTTGTTTCAGTCCTGAAACCGGGCAATATCGGTATATGAATAACGGGAAACCCATGCAGCTTGAAGTGCCGAAAGACCAGTACCAAAGAGTATTGGACGGTTTTAGAAAGAAAATCGAGAACGGGAAGGTTCCTGGTGTCACAGATCCGAACGATGCAGCCAAGTTTGTCCGTAAAGGCAGGCTGACTTATGCACAGGCTGTTAATCTGACCAAACCGGGAACCATAGAATCTCTCACTTATGATGCCGCGACCGGAGCTGTGACTTGCGCTTGCTCTTTTGGGATTACTTTTGTAGCTACCGTGTTTCTAAGCTGGAGAAAAACCGGTGATATAAAACAATCAATTCAAGCAGGGGCAACTGCAGGATTACAGGTCTTCGGCATGACGTTTATTCAACATATGCTTGTCTCCCAGATCAGCCGAACAGGACTGGCGAATTCTTTGCTGGGGCCGAGCCAATATATTGTCGGGCGGTTGGGATACTCGGCATCGGCGACGGTTGTGAACGGTATTCGTGCGCTTTCCGGGAAAAGCGCGATTTATGGTGCCGCTGCATCCAAACATCTTGCGAAGATTCTACGGAGCAACGTTCTTACGTCTGTCCTGTCTTTTGCGGTATTTTCAGTTCCTGAAACATATAACGTCGCCACATGCAAAATATCGGGAGCACAGTATGCCAAGAATATGAGTGTCCTTGCTGGTTCTATTGCTGCAGGCGCGGGTGGCACTGTTGCTGCAGGTGTTGTTGCCGCCAAAATTGCAGGAGCCGCTGGTACGGCTATTGTGCCTGGTGTTGGCACTGCAGTCGGGATTGTCGGAGGTTTTGCTGGCGGTGCCATAGGCGCAGCTGTCGTGAAAACAGCAGGTGATTTGCTGCATGAAGATGATGTTGAAACGCTCGGTAGATTGTTCAACGCTTATGTGTCTTTAATGATTGGCGAGTATTTGTTGGATGAGACGGAGATAGATAGTCTGGTTTCGCGTCTGAATGAAATTGATCAGAGAGAATTCAGGACTTTATTTGGAAACCTTGCAAAAGCAGATGAACAGGAATGCATCATAAGGGATTTCCTAAGCCCCTATTTTGAAGCAGTGACTGCTGAAAGGGCTCAGTTTGCGCTTCCTACGTCCGAGAATATCGTTGAAGCGCTGATCGAATTGTCTGAGGAGGATACAGAAGAGTGACCAATGCCTTTGGACGATGGTTGAAGCATATCTACCGCGGTATTGGCGTTGATTCACGGATTTGAGATAGCTACTGCACAATTTATTTAGGATGTGATTTATGGCGTTCGATTTTAAGAAGGAATGCAAGGAGCTGTATCAGCCTAAGATGCAGCCGGCGATAATTGCCGTGCCTGCGATGAAATTCATTGCAGTGCGGGGTGCGGGCGATCCGAATACCGTCGATGGCGAATATCAGCGGGCGGTAAGCGCGCTTTACGCCGTCGCCTACACCATCAAAATGTCGAAGAAAGGCGAGCATCAGATGCCCGGCTATTTCGATTTCACTGTGCCGCCGTTGGAAGGATTCTGATGGCAGGACGGTCTCAATGGTGTTGATTATTCGCGTAAGCAGGATTTTCGCTGGATCTCCGCTATACGCATGCCTGATTTCGTCACGCAGACGGAATTTGAGTGGGCTAAGGCTGAGGCGGAAAGAAAGAAACAACTTGACCTGTCGGCGGTCGGACTCGTCACGATTGACGAAGGGGAGTGCGTGCAGGCCATGCACGTCGGCCCGTATGATGACGAGCCGGCAACCGTTGCCCGCATGCATGCGTTCCTGCAGGATTCCGGTTATACGACTGATTTTTCCGACGAACGTCATCACCACGAAATCTACCTGTCGGATCCGAGACGTGTCGACCCCGCAAAGATGAAAACAGTAATCAGGCATCCGGTGAAGCGGATCTGATGTTTGCCAGTAGAACGCTTGATGCGGCTGGTTATGCTTTCACCGGCTTAACTTAGAGATTTCTTGCAGTGGTACAATTGTTTGTGCGAAGCAGCCGACAAGGAGGCCGGCTGTGAATGACGCAATGGGAGGTGCTGCGATGGACGAAAACACTATTTATTTTCTGGATTTGCTGGGCATTGACGAAGAGAACGCCAGCCAATATAGCATTCGATTGAACTCAGGCAAGTTCTTTAACATTCTCGACAAGTTCTTTGCGAATCGTGATGATCTGTTGCAATGGATATTTACTGAAAGATGGCCGAATGACGGCAGGGCGCAAGGAAGGATAAATACCCCCAGAGTCTTGCAGTTCATTCAGCTCAATCCGCAAGACAATGCCACATGGTTATACGTTGGTGGATATGAAGTGGGCGATTTGCAAGAGATGCCGGATGGCAGCAAGGTGTATGAATACACGCCTGTACCGCAGCTCATGCCATTGTCGGCACGCTCTCTAATCCGATACCGCAGAGAGCAAGGCCCAACGTGGATATGTCTTAACCTGAACGATGCAGATCGATATCGGAAAATCAGGAATGACATGACCCTGATTCGTGTTGCAGTAACACCAGAATCTGTCATGTCTTTCCCCGGTTTCAAGGAAGTCAACGTCACCTTCGATCAGCTTAAGGCCATACTGAAAAACGATGAATGGCGTGGCGCTCTAGGCTCTGTTGCCGGCGTATACATGCTAACCGATACGAACACGGGATGGCATTACGTAGGTTCTGCATACGGTCGCGGCGGCGCGTCCAGCGGATTGCTTTCCCGTTGGGAAACCTACGTTGAGGGAGATCATACGGGCGGCAACAAGCTGCTGCAGACACTCGCGGAGAAAGAGGGGAGCGAATACATTGAACAGTACTTCCGCTACTCCGTTCTCGAGATATTCGACCTCGATACCAGCAACAGCGACATCATCAAACGCGAACACTATTGGATGAGCGTGGTCGATTCCGTATATGATCCCGACACCGCCCACCCGCACGGCTACAACAGCAAACTCCAATGGAAGAACACCAGCGAAGGGACCGACGCCGGCACCCGGTGAGAATCGGGCCAGATGCGGTTAAGTGAATTGTGTTCCATCATCGGTGATGGAGCACAATTCGTACATGCAGAAAATTCGTGGCATTGCCTTGTGATTTTTCTTGTGCCGGAATAGACGATATCGAATTGGTAAACATGTCTTTTAGCTGATCCACAGCACCAGTTTTTCCCACTGTGACATATTTTTCCTAAAACTAAACTTATCGGCGGTGACTGTCCAAAGACAACCATTTTTAGTCAATATCGACATTTCAAACAATCCCGCGGCTTGACTATTAATTGCCATGTGATATGCAGTGGCAGGAATCTGCAGCAAGGGAAGTACTGGATGCCGATTGAGGAACAGTACCGCCTGTTATATGCCGTTCGTTACTGACGATATTCTGTCCGGCGGCATTGTCAAGTGCCATACTGAACATCATGGTGGCTATATCGAAATTTTATTCGTCGCAACTCAGATTCACGTCACCGGTGCC
Organism: Bifidobacterium sp. LH_512; assembly: GCF_056356435.1. NCBI lineage: Bacteria > Bacillati > Actinomycetota > Actinomycetes > Bifidobacteriales > Bifidobacteriaceae > Bifidobacterium > Bifidobacterium sp. LH_512. Next base: position 959,402 of record NZ_JBKEUE010000001.1, on the reverse strand, counting down.
ATTGATTTCCATCTGTCCCGGAGTCTAAGCGCCAGGAATATCAACCTTAACTTGCTTCTTTATCTGGAATGCATCGATATCTGTTGTCTGCGTTTCCTCGTGCACGGCATATGGAACTTCTTCACGCTGAATGCGAAGACGCTTTACGTGGTCTGGTGTCTCATCCTTAATCTGTGTTGAATTGTCGGTGTCCGTCAGCGATGTTAAGAATTTTGCGTGTACTTGGGACAGTGAGCTTTTGTGTCAAGGCCAAAGGCGATATCAAATGTGTACATGAGGGAAGGTAGCCTCTATGCATCATTATTTTGGTACTTGGATTAACTGAGAGTCGTATGGATAAAATGGGTGTTCCGGTGGAATCCGGAACACCCAAATGTTAACGACTCAATGCGCTACCGCAGGATTTACTCCCGCTCAATCGGAAAATTCGTCACCAATGGCTACGTGAATCACCTCATGCTGCTCCGTTTCAGATACTCTCTCACTGGTACGTATCGATACCTACTTGATAATTCACCCGCATGACGGACATCTGCTCTTCAGAGACGGTAGGAACTGTCTTTGCTGAATCGGAAAGCAACGTACTCGTCCTTCTATCCATGATCAAATCACTCATGGAATGTTCCAGCTCATTCTGAGTACACTGCCACTGCCGTCCAGAATACGTTCGGGCTAGCATCCTAAATATGTCTAATAGATGTCACATTTTCGAAATAAGGTGCTCCGTCGCTGATTACGTAAAGCCCACGCTCATCATCCCCCCCCCTACGTCGAAATCCCTAGATTTCCTTTAGACCGATTCGTGAAAGCTTCGCCATCTTTCTTGCTCGATCTCACGCTCCTTCGAACGGACGATTTTATCCAAGAACCTTCTGTGGTAGGCAAAACAAGCGTCCTCTGGCAAAGAGCTCGATATGGATTTGATGATCTCTATTTCCGCGGAATATGCGGGGGCAAAACCTTCTTTCACAGAACCAGAGTACGAAGAAGATCCGAATGGAAGAATTCCGAGAAGATTACCCTCCGGATCTTTGCTCAGCAAGTCGATGTAGGTTTCCATACGACTTTTAAACGGAATATCCGCAAGAACATAGGAATAGAATTCCGGAATGTCCTCCTCTGCCAGTCCACACTCTAGCTCTTTGACAATAAATCCCAGAACATCAAAGTCCGTGGAAAGGTATTCATTATGAGTCAGCAAGGTCCCGATATCAAATCTAGAAAGTTTGCGACAAGAGCCAAGACGCCAAACAACCTCATGCATCCTTTTCTCCGGATTACTCAGCCCAGAGGCCTGTCCCATGTGGCATATTATCTCACGGCGGTCATCATAACTGTCAGCAAGCTCAAGGCACCGAAATAGACAATCAATCGGATCAGCGCCTCTTTCATCAAGGTATCTAAACAGAACGCCAAAATAATCGAAATGCCTGTTTAGAATATTTGCCTCGTAAACTTCCCTCAGCAAGTTTTGGCAACCTTCGAAGCAGGTGTCCAGCACTTCGGTCGAATTATCCGATTTGACAAGAGGCAAAAAGAAGTAATACGCGTATTCCGGTTTTGCAAGCAGACACTTCTTTGCCGCCTTGCAATAGCGCTTTGCAAAGCCAGAAGATTTTCGCTCGATGCTTATGACGCCGTCGATACGCATCAACGCCCGCCCATTACTAGCCAGGCTAACCAATGAATCCAAATCGCTAGCAGTCAAAACCTCTGCTGGCGCGCTCGCGATGACGGTGCCAACCAAAGCAGAAAGGCCACGAGCCCGCGCTTGATCGATCAACAGACGCCAGCCCATCACCTGTGCTAACCTTTCGACGATTTTTGATCCGATTGATACATCTTGATCACCACTGTAAAGAGTGCAGAAAAATTCAAATATTTGTTTTATATCGACGGAAGAGTCATCCTTTACCAACAAAGACACTAACACCCTGTCGATAAGGGAACCTGCGTAATACGAGTTCAGCTCCCCGTGTTGCCACATCTCCCGATTGATGCGAAGAACGTTCTCATATCGCTGAACATCCCAACCTGCAGTGGCAGAGATTATTTCCCCCTCGGCAGGGTCAAAACTCTCCATAAGTTTCTCGAGATCGAAAAACTCTTTTGGCAAAAGTGCAGACACTTTCTTGAACCCCGATATCGAAAGTGCCTCACAGGCGAGGACACAATGATAGACGAGCTCGCGCTCTTCTCGCGTAGCAGGCCTATATCCCGCCGGAATCGCTGATGCAAATGCTTCTACACCATCTTTTAGGAATATCTGAATGTTTTCTCCAATTGTAGTTTTGTTGAATATTCCAACATGAGGAGTAAGAATCCTGGCAGCTTCGACCCGATAATCCGGAGAGCAAAGTAGGCTACAGAGAAACGCTATCGCATCGCTTCTAAGCTCGAGAGAGGCTTCCGATTCAGGCATCTCAATCGTGATATAGCGAACCGACCCGCTTTCTTCAATCTCGTGCGATGTATGTGTGAAAGCAAGATACTGCTCGCAAAGCTTCATCCCAAAGTACTGCAGATTACGAGCATCGGACCTAAGGGCAATCATCCGACTTATGCCATCGATAAGAGCGCGTTCATACTCGAATCCGCTTTCGACGGAGTATGCCGATATTGCCAACGGTCCTTCAATTGTTGAACGATAATCTCCGAGCTCAAAGCAGCCCTTCTCAACGGCAGAAAACAAAGTGGGAATCGCATCGGGAAAGCGCTTATGATCCCTCAACTCACATAGAATAGCCAAGCTGGTTGGGGGCGCGCTAACCACTTGCCTTTCATAACCACCTCGCTCAGACAGGGAAACTGGAGAAGGTGTCGCACCAGCAATTTCATTGAGCGCGAAGTGATAGGCCTCGTCCGGAATGAGTGAGTAGAGCGCATCCATAATCTCATGTCGTTCAGCATCCGACTCCGGTTCAAAATCCCTCCAAACTTTCGCGCATTCAGATTTGGCGTAAGAGAGCGTCGCATCGTCACCAAACACGGAAATGAGGATGTTGAGGACCCTGATAACCTTCCGTCTATCCCGAGCAACGAATTCCTCGATGAAGTTACAAAGGCTGATGATGTGCTCTTTGAAAATCGCTTTGTAGACGCAGTAGTCTTGGAGATTCAGCTGCTCAAACTTGACTGCGACAGTTCCATCGGAACTCTCCAGCAAATCGAGAATGCTGCGATCATGAAGCTTTCTCGCTCTTCGCTCTATTGAAGAACGAGATATTCCCTCCGACAACAACCTGTCGTAAGCTGGATCGTCCTCTTTGAAATCGCACGGGGCGTATACACTCAGATATGAGAGAAGGACAAGATCTTCCTCTTCAAGTTCGTCAACGAGCTTGCCATAGAAGACATCCATGATCCCATAGGCACTTTCAATGCCGGAATAGCCGTCAAGCTTAGCGCACAGCGCCGCCATTATCGCGATTCTTAAGTTGCCCCGGACAATCCTTTCAATCTTATAGAGAAACAAGGGGTTGATAATTTTATAGTCTTCCCGCAGTAGCGCCCTTATAGACGCATCCTCCAATCGCTCAAGTGAGTAAGTCTCACTCTTCATCGAACGTCGAACGGCATGCATCAGCTGCTCATAGGCGTAATCCCTCACTGTGAGGATTACCCGAAGACCTGGGTTCCTTACAACCGCTTCGAGAACCGCATCAAGTCCCTCGGATTGCTGAGCGTCATCGACCAGGAGCGCGACATCCCCCTCTGATAGAAAGACGTTGATATCCTCTGCAACACCAGAAATCCATGCCTGCGATAATACGTATGACTCTATTTGCTTGCTATCTGCGTAGCGCTTTACAACTTCCAGCGCAAGCCTTGTCTTTCCGTTTCCCGACGGGCCCTTTAGAACAAGAACTTGAACTTGGCCAAGCTTTTTTTCGAGCTCATATAGTTCCCCATCCCTATAGCGCAAAGGTCCAGATTGTGGAGCGGCGAAGCTCTTCCGTCCTTCCCTCTCAATCCATTCGTTTACAGCAACAAGCGTTCCTTCCCCCATTCGAATATGGAGAAAATCAGCCGCAAGATCGTGATATTCGGTGGCCAGATCCATGGCAATGGTCTTGGGTCCAAGAAGCTCGACGCGTGAATCGATTCCCAAGAGCGCACCCTCCTGCGTAGGCGTCAGCCTCCACACGAGATGGCATCAGACGATTTTTCTACTATATCCTTCGGGTATTTGAGTAGAAACGCATTCCTCGATATCGCGTTTGAGCTTTGCAAACGAATTACGTTGGCCGGTGGTAAACGGGATGAGAATAGCTTCACCATTAGCCAAGCTGTGGGCATCTGGGATACCCTTCGTCGTCTTATTGGTTCCAGGCTGCGATCCAAGTGTCGTAATCGTTTTTAGATGAAGTTTGCGACACACGTACGCCTCGGCAAGCTTCTGAAAGAGCCGCCGTCGAGCTGCTTTAGCTTGTCCTCAACCAGATTCAATCGAGACATTATTCCTTCTTTGCTATGCAGATTTGAACGGCTCACAGCCCCAACAACTCGCTATGACCCGTACGCGCGGCAACGAGGACAAGCTCTTTCTCGTCGATGCGGTAGGTGAGCAGACAGTCCGACTTGACGTGACACTCACGATGGTCGCAGTACGTCTTTTCCGGTGAGTAATCGTGCATCACATCTGATAGAATTCCCACGTACGAGGATTTTGAAGGCTGCCCCGAGCTTCGAGGAATTCTTGCTTTGCCTCTTGACACGCTTGTAGTCTTTCCTGAACTTCGTCGTGAATCTTAACTCCATCATGATCTATTTCCTTGTCGAACGTTGTCACGACCTTCTTGGCAGTGCCGTAGGGACTAGAGAGAGGTTTCTGCTCGTCGTCGCGTCATCTATCGCAGAGGGCATCTCAGGGTTGAACCCGCAAAGTTCGAGGGGCCGAATGGGAAGAGTTGAACGCGGAAACGAACTTGCGGATGGCATTGCTCAGGGAGGCCCGATTTCGCCGCAGACAGAGGTAAAGCAGGCCTCCTCATTTTTGCGAGGCTTAGTGAAATGGACTTAGTTGTCGCTGCGCTAGCCACAACAATCTCTTACTATATAACCTTACTTTATCAGACACCGTGTGCCTACCGTTGTCGCGTTCCCGGGTTCAAAATAAAAATGCAACGTTGCCCCTAGCGTTGGAAGTGTTCAGATTCCAGCCAGAGAAAGCGCCGCACCCATGAGCCAATGTTATTCGCACCTATCGGCAAACGAACGAAATATGATCGATATGTCCGGGAACCGCGAGGGGTTGAGCATACGCGAGATTGCCCGCAGGATTGGCCGAAACGGCTCGGGGCCGGCCCCGTGGACCTCGGATGTTTTATTCAATTGTTTAGGTCAGTTTACAAGGAACTACACGCAGACCGTGAAACGGGCTGCTGACAACAAACGGCGCTATGCTCCCGGCTGGGTGCATAGCACCTGTTTGTTGCGGGGGTTTCCAAAGGGGGCAGCGCCCCATTTGGCACACGACTTTGCGGAGCAAAGTGTAGTGTGTTATACGCTCTGTCGGCGTTGCCCTGAAAATACCGTTGCCGCCGGGGAGGGCAAGGGCATTTGACGCGGCAGGAAAGCAGGGCTTTGTTTGGGGCTGGTAAGCCGGAAACAAAGGGCTGATTTCAGCAGCAGACAGGGCGTATTATGAAAGCCCCCGTCCCTCGTCCTCCGCCCCCGGCCTATGGGACAAAAAGTCCCAAAGCTCTGGACACCGTGACCAGATGTGTGGCCACACTCCGGGAAAAGTAGCAGGACGGCAGGAAACCGTCAAGGCTGAAATGAATGGGCTGACGCCCGGCCTTGACCGTTCCCCGCCGCCCCGCTGGATGGGTGGACAAGGTGGCCAATCCCTAAAAGTGTTTGGCCGCACTCGTTCATTTTGGGGCCTTTCTTCTCCCAAAATTGAAATGGGCGGGAAAGCCCTAAAATGGCTTTCCCGCCTTGATTACCCATTAGCAAAGACGGGCGAGACTGTCAACGGCGGCGCTGAAAGCGCCGTTCATCTTGACCGTTGACTGGCTCGCCTGGCTTTGCTACTGCCCGTAAGAGATGGAAAAACAAGATGGAAAACAAGGTTAAAAATGGTTGACAAGTCTATCGGATGTGTGTTATACTGTGCGACAGTTTGAGATTGGAAGGAGGCTTACGTGTGTTAATTTGTGTACGCTAATAAGCAATAAAAAGTAGAAGTACCTTTCCACATGATGGTGGGCTTTTTTTGCGTGCGTATGCAAAGGAACACGTAGGTTTGACACGAGCAGTCTTTGAACTGTATCGTGGTGTTTTTTCGTGCTTTGTTGTTATGCAGGCGTCTGCCCTCTCTGTGGGACAACGCCTGCTTTTTATTGCAGAAACAAAGGAACAATGCAATAAAAAAGGAGGTTCGCATTATGACCCAAAACAACAATTCATGGAGAAAAACTTATTTTACACTTCTTGCCGGACAAGCAATATCCTTTATTAGCAGCGGTATTTTGCAAATGGCCATTATCTTTTATTTGGTTGCGAAAACTAATTCTGCAATCATATTGACGGCGGCAACACTGATTGGATTTTTGCCGCAAGCCTGTTTAGGCCCGTTTGCAGGTGCTTTTGTTGACCGGCACAGCCGTAAAAGCGTAATGATTGGTGCGGATTTGATAATTGCCGCCGCTGGCGGTATTCTGGCGCTGGTGGCGTTTTACATGGAATTGCCCGTATGGTCTATTATGGTTGTCCTGTTAATCCGAAGTGCGGGAACTGCTTTTCATTCTCCAGCATTCAGCGCAGCAACACCTATGATTGTGCCAAAAGAGGAACTTACAAAATGCGCTGGTTACACGCAGACCATGCAAGCAGTAAGTGCGATTATCAGTCCAGCTGCCGCAGCGTTTTTATATGCTGTTTGGCCTCTTAATGCAATTATATTGTTAGATATTGTGGGTGCAATCCTTGCCTGTGTGACTGTTGCGATTTCGTCCATACCAACGCCTGAACTATGTCCAGAAACGAAAAGACAACAGTTTTTACAGGATATGAAAGAGGGGTATGTGGTATTAAAGCAAAACAGGGGCCTCTTTGCTCTGCTCTGGATTGGTGTAATTTATATGTTCTTTTATATGCCAATCAGTACGCTTTTTCCTCTCATCTGTATGTCATACTTCAAAGGAACACCGGCCCATGCCTCTGCCGCTGAAATTGCTTTTGCGGTTGGTATGCTGCTTGGCGGAGTCATTCTGAGCATTTGGGGCGGTTTTAAGAAACGGCGGTACACCATCGGTCTTTCCGTTCTCCTGATGGGCGTTAGCAATATGCTCTCCGGGCTTTTGCCGCCAGACGCATTTCTTGTCTTTGTTGTGTGCTGTACTGTTATGGGAATTTCCGCTCCATTTTACGGTGTGCAAAATGCGATTTTTCAAGAAACGGTCAAACCAGAATATCTGGGGAGAGTTTTTTCTCTACTGACAAGCGCCGCTTCCCTCGCCATGCCGTTTGGCCTTGTCATTTCCGGGCCTCTGGCGGAGCGGCTGGGAGTTGAGAAATGGTTTGTCATTTGCGGAATTGGCATTATCATCGTTGCGCTTGCCGTATTTTTACTACCCGGTTTGAGAGAGATTGACAATACGCAATAATCAACTGCACCTTTTTCTATTACTAAACAAAATGCCTGGATGGTGGTTCTGAAAAACCAGAACCGCCGTTCAGGCATTTTTTATCTTCGTCCTCTCTGCGGTTTTGGATTCTTCAGCAAGTCGGATTTTTCCGCAATCTTTTTCAGCCACTTCCGTTCTTCTACTGACAGCTTCCTAAAATTCAGCTTGAGCCGTTTGCAGATAAACGCCAAGTACGCTTGTTCCGTGTCGCTGTCCTGGCTGACGATTTCACCAGCAGTTTGTTGAGGTTTTAGTCATGTAGTTTTTTCGGGTTTAGGCAAAAGGCATGCCGACCACCCGTGGGCCTTATCTTGATGGTGCTTCGTTTTCCGTCAAGGAGGTCCGGAAAGGTTATGATCAGCATGCCCAAAGTCCAGTCTATCCGTCGTCGCAGGATGAACGGCGAGTCGATCGCGTCGATAGCGCGCAGCGAGAATGTCAGCGAGCCGACGGTGCGCAAGTACCTGAAGGCGGGGGACCTGTCACCCATGCCGCCGGTCAGGCGGAGACGCGCGGAGTCGGTCATCGACCGTTACGTGCCGGTGATTCGGGCAGTGGCTCGCGGAGGATCGCGGCACGTGGCGCAAGCAGCGTCATACCGCCACGCGGATATGGGAGCGTCTGCGTGACGAGTACGGGGCGGAGGTGTCGTTGTCGACGGTGACGAGGAAGGTCGCGCAGTTGCGGCGCGAGTTCGCTGTGGAACGCGAGGCCGGTTATCTCGATCTGGTGTGGCATCCCGGAGAGGCGCAGGCCGATTTCGGCGAGGTCGACGTCAGGTATCGGGGTGAGGTGTCTCGCATGCGTCATTTCGTGCTGGATTTCCCGTATTCGAACGTCGGGCCGGCGCAGCTGATGCCCGGGGAGAACGCGGAGTGCGCGTGCCAGGCGCTTCGCGACATCTTCGAGTGGCTGGGCGGCGTACCGCCGCGGATCGTGTTCGATAACGCCGCAGGCGTGGGCCGCCGCACGTTCGAGCGGGTGCGTCTGACCCGCCTGTTCCAGGCGTTCCAGGCGCATTACGGGTTCGACTATGCGTTCTGCAACCCGTATTCGGGGCATGGGAAGGGCGGCGTGGAGTCCCGGGTCGGCGCGGTGCGCCGCAAGCTATTCGTGCCGGTGTCGAGCGTGTGGAACGTGCCGGCGTTCAACGGCAGACTGCTCGAACGGTGCCTGGATCTGGCCGACAAGGAGCACTACCGCGGGGGCGGGCGTGAGACGGACCTGTTCGCCGAGGACCGCAGGGCGCTGCTGGCCCTGCCGGAGGAGCGCTTCGACGTGGTCACGTGGAAGCGGGCGAAGGCCGACAAGTACGGAATCGTCACCGTCGAAAGCAAACATCGGTACGCGGCTGGGCCCGAGCACGCCGGACGTGAGCTGATCGTCGGACTGCGCGCGTTCGAGGTCGAGCTGCTCGACGCGGGCGGCGCCCGCATCACGACGCATCCGCGTGCCTATGGCGACAGGCCCACCAGCAGCGACGACCCGTCCATGCAGATCGGGCTGCTGTGCAGCAGGCCCGGGGCCTGGCCCAACAGCCGGGTCCGTGAGGCGCTTCCCGACCCGCTGCGCGAATGGCTCGACATGCAGGAGCGCGCGGTCCTCGCCGAGGGGCTGCGCACGCTCCGGCAGGCCGAACGCGAGAGCGGATGGGCGAATGCGGTGGCCGCGATGGCCGAGGTCCTCGAGACCACCGGCGGCATCGATCGCGCCGGCGTATGCCTGGCCGCGGCCCGCCATGCCTCCGGGATCGCGCCCGTCGCCTACGACGAACCCGTCGACCCGACGCGGATACGACCTGGCGTTCGCCGGGAGGAAGGACAACGCATGAACCAGAGAAACGAGGAGCGCACGGACGTCGACCGGCTGCGGGCGAGGGCCCGCGGCCTGTTCATCTCCAAGGCCACGGTCGACGACCTGCTGGCCTGGGCCACGCCCAGGCAGCTGCAGGCCGTCGACCGGCTGCTGCGCACGGAACCGGGGCCACCGCGAGACCTCGAAGCGCGCCAGGCTCCTGCGCCGCGCCCGGTTCCCCGTCCCCAAGACGCTGGACGGCTACGACTTCGCGAACGTGAAGCTGCCGGACGGGTACACCCGGGACGAGCTGCTCTCCTTGGACTTCGTAGGCAAGGCCCAGGATCTCGTGTTCTACGGCAAGACCGGACGCGGCAAGACCCATCTGGCCACCGCGCTGGGCATGAGCGCGGTCGGCCGGGGCATGAACGTGCGGTTCCTGCCCACGGCCGAGCTCGTCCTGCAACTGGGCCGGGCCAAACGCGACGGCACCTTCGAGACCATGCTCAGGGACATCGCCAAGGCCGACCTGATCATCCTGGACGGGTTCGGCTACGTGCCCTTCGACGTCGACGGCGCCAGACTGCTCTACCAGGTCATCGCCGGCAGCTACGAGAGAAGGAGCATCATCTTCACCACGAACATCGAGTTCAGCAAATGGGGCACGATCTTCGCCGACGACAAGCTCGCCGCCTCGATCATCGACCGCATCGTCCACCACGGGCGACTCATCGAATTCACCGGACAAAGCCACCGCATCAGCCAGGCCCTCATGTTCGGCAAACCCCAAAACCAATAAACCCACCCCCGGCCGGCACGCCCAAGCCCAAACCCGAAAAAATACCCGACGAAAACCGAAACGCCGACTTGACTAAAAACACCTCGGAGCCGTTCTATTCGACGATGACGGCGCAGCGCAAGGCTGAGAAAAAGCGGAAACGGCTCCGCAAACCGCGGCGCATGGCGTGCGGCCGCCTGCGAGACTGGGGTTGGACGGGCTGAGGCGTGGCTGGAGCCCGGAACTGATGCCGGGCTGGTTGTGAAGGCCGAGCGTCCCGACAATCAGACCATGCGCGCCGGCCATGAATGCCTGTACCGGTGGTCTACGCCGCAGAGAACAAGGGGATGGGCCTGCGCCAGTACCTGGCTCGCGGGGAGCGATGCCCCACCAAACGCTGCGGCAGGGGCTTGAGGTGTGTGCCAATCCTGATGGGCATCCATCGGCGACAGCCCGCAACGCGTGGGCTCCCGCGTCGAATTCGTCCATTTTGGACACCGTCATTGGCTCCGGACCGTCGAAACGGCGCACCGGCACGCAGATCGAACACAAGGTCCGTAAGCTGTTCGCCGGGTTCGTCGACGATAAGAGCGCTGCGCGGACCGCCATGGCGGAATACGACATCCGCAAGGACATATTCCGTCTGCGGTCCGGATCGACCGCACATGGGGCAACGGGACGGAATCGTCGTTGTAACCACTGGTGGACGAGGTGCCGGGCATGCCCGCGTGCTATGCCGATCCGTACAGTTCATGGCAGCGCGGCAACAACGAGAACAGGAACTGCGGGATACGCCGCTGCCTTCCCAAGAGACCGGTTTCGAGGTCCTCGTTTACCGAACGCCCAACGAGATTTGGCAGGAGGAGATCCGGCGGCTGTCATCGAAGACCGACGGCGCAGAGGTCGGTGTCGCACTTACAAATTGAATCTGGGAATCGGGCTGCGGTAGATTACTATTTAGGATGCGGGAGGAGCCCTGCGAGAACCATCCGTGCCGGGGGATACCCCCAGCAGACAGCTGCTCTCCCTCTGGCTCGACGAGTATGCGCCCGGCGAGCGGAAAAGACGGCCAACGGCGGGATACCGTGACGGTATCCCGCTCGAAGAGAAGGTACAGGCTGTCTCCGAACTGGAGGTGAGAACGGGTGTATTTTACTAAGTTTTCCGGTCACACGACCGGCCTGTTTTAAGTCGTTTCGTCACATGTTCGGTTCCCGGCCCGTCCAGATCGCTTTTTCGTTATTGCATCAGGGCGAGTCCTGCGCCAGGACTCGCCCTCGAACCTGATTATCCTGCCGTGGCGCACGGTATGATCGATGATTGTGGCGGCCATATCCGGAGCATCGAACACGCGCCCCACCCGCTGGACTCGATGTTCGTGGCGTATATCAGGTTGTGTGTCTCGTACGCGTTGGATACGGTTTGGAACAACATCCGGCTTCCCTTCTCGTCGCATCATATCGAGTTCGTGTTGTTTGTGTACGCATTTCCTAGGGGGAGGGGCCCTTGTTTTGTCTGTATTTGTTCTGTCAGAGCCGTAGCGTACAGCTGTTCGGATGGCCTTAGTTCGGCTATGGTGTCGGCGTAGCTATGGTCGAATCTGATGAATGCCTTGATGGCCTTCCCCGCGTTGCTCCTCGCTGTACGCGCGATGTTCCTCCTGTCCGTCTCGGACTAGGTTTTCCATCGCAGAGTCCCAACAGCGGGAATATAGCCGAAAGTGCGTAAGATCGCGAGCACTATTCTTGATTGACTTGGATATTAAAGAAAGAAGAATTTATAGCAAATTGTCGGAGTCGGTTCTGTTCTGATTGCCGAAATGGACAGTAGTGAAACATGTATCAACAGATTCACTTGTCACACTTTGCAAAGTTTTAAACTGTGATATAGGCGACATCATGGAGATTGTTCAAACATTCAATCAAGGCATGTAAAGGAAAAGGAGGTGTAATCTTGGATAATATGATTGCAACCGCTGAAGCAAAACAGAAAATCACCAAGCAGGAAAAAGTACTGTCACTCTTTAAATTCATTGAAGAATTGAATGAATTAAAGCAAAAAGTGGTACTTAGGGTATCGGATTATCCTTGGTCTCGCTCCATCAACTCTCTTCCTGATGACCAGGAAAACATCAAAGTCTATTACAGAGATCGAGTAGAAGAGGAAGACACTGAGAATACGACAGATGTGCTGCTGGCTGTCCATAAGCCTGAATTCCAGAATTGCCCAGACCCCAATCCCAACTTTGAAAATTGGCTGGAACAAGGCTGGGACAATTACCATGATAAAGCCAGAGTTAAGAATTTTATTCTTCGGCCCTTAAATCAATTACATCTTTCGGAAGAAATTGCGAAAGATGACAGGGAGCGCATTGACGAAGAAAATCAAACATATAAAGAGTTTTTCACCGACAGTGAAGAACGTGTATCAACATTTCGTGCCTGGACGGCAAAGCGAGATGTGTGGGCTGAAAAGCAGAAAATGCTGGAAAAAACCAGAGATCTGTTCTCTGAACTCTATAAGATCAGTACCGATTTGGAGCGTGAATCTGAAACCTTGGAACTGGTGGTCGTTGACGGCTTTCTCCGGGATCGGGATATGCCTGAACTGGATCATCCTATTTTGACTCGACGCGTAAAGATTCGGCATGATGCAGTGGCGAATACGATATATATCGTAGACACCACTGTGGAAACTGAGCTGTACACCGTAATGTTCCAGAGCATGGACGGGATCAACCTATCTTCCATCAACCACATGAGGGATGACCTCCATCAGAATGATTATCATCCTCTGGACCGTAATGAGCTGCCTGTATTTCTTAAAATATTTGTCCACCAGCTTTCTTCGGAGAGTATCTATGCTGAAGATGGTATTCCTGATAACTGGCAGAAAAAAGAAAGGCTCCTGCTGTACCGTAATCCATGCTATATCCTACGCAAACGCATGGATGGTACGCTGAAAGCCATTGAGCAAATTATTGAGCATGTCGAGGAAACCGGCGAGGTCCCTGCCCCAATCGGCGATATTGTCGAGGGTGGTAAAATCGATATTCCCGAGGATTTCGGAGAAGTTTCTATTGAGGAACAGCTTGCAGCAGTCGGCGGTGAGAGCGTAGATATTCTGCTTTCTAAAGAAGCTAATAAGGAACAGCTGGAGATCGCCCGGCGAATTGAGCGCTATAACGCTGTTTTGGTGCAGGGCCCTCCCGGTACAGGCAAGACACATACCATTGCGAACCTGATGGGGCACTTTCTGGCCCAAGGCAAGAGCGTTTTGGTGACCAGTCATACGCAAAAAGCATTGAGTGTTCTGAAAGAAAAGATCGCCCCTGGTCTGCAAAGCCTGTGTGTTTCCATGCTGGATGATTCGAATGTGGATATGGAAAAATCCATCGATGGAATTACAAGTTATATGTCTCAGTACACCTCTTTTGAGCTTGAAAAGGAGATGGAGGCCTTGGGGCGGGAGCGGAAACAGATTATTCATGATCTTGCGGAAACCCGAAAGAAACTGTTTTCTATTATCAATCAGGAATGCAACTGTATTGTTTATAATGGAGAGGAGATTTCTCCCTCTTTGGCTGCAAAATTTGTTCAGGAAAATAGTGAAACTCTATCCTACATTCCTGGTACAGTCCGACTTTATGAGCCGTTGCCACTTACTGCTACAGAATTATCTGAGCTGTATTGGAGCAATGGTGTTATTTCCACAGAAGATGAATCTGAATTCGACCACGATCTTCCAAATCCGAATGATGTGATGTCTCCGAGTAGTTTCGAAAAGAATTGTAATTTTCTAAATTCAGCGCGGTCTCATCTTGACACTATTTCTGAAAACATTCAGTGGGAAATTCAGAATCTGTCCGCTGAAAACAAAATACGGATTTCTGCGCCTTTCGGCCAGTTGACGCTAAATTATCCGAAAGCAGAAGCTGTTGATCAATTGCGAAACTACGTTGCAGCATTTCCCAAAGTAGAGCCTTGGATGCTGTATTGCGTTGTAGATGGAAAGAAGGGGGATGCATATAAACAGTTGTGGATTCGACTGATTCAGCAGATTCAGGATACCTCTGCGTATGCTGAGAGATTGACCGATGAGAAATTCGGCAAAGAGGTTCGGATTCGTAGCCAAGACCCTAATTATGCAGAAGCAATGAAACAGTTGCTGGAGAAATACGAACAGAATAGGGAGGTTGGAAAACTTACGCTGTTTTTCAATAAGCAGCTGAAGGTGGCGTTGAATGGTGCAACTGTGAATGGGCAGCAGCCACAGACAGCAGAAGATTGCCAGCTGATTCTTCATGTTATGGAAATGAAGTCGATGCGGGATCAGTGTGCCTCTTACTGGAATGATCTGTTTTCCAAGCATGGTGTTCCTGAGTTCTATGATCTGGATTCATCTGAGCCAGAACGAGTTGCCGCAAACTATATCCCTTATGTTCAACGGTATCTGAATTGGTTCCAGAAAGAATATGAAGTGCTCACCATGCGAATGGATGCTGTGGGGTTGCCCTGTGATGTGATTTTCCAGAGCAATGTGCAGGATTCTGAAATCGTATCCACTGAGAAAATCTTGACAGCTCTTGGAAATACCATCCCCAAGATCTGTGATATTTTTAAAGTGGTTCAGGCGATTGCCGACAAGCAGAAGGAGCTGGAGGAGAACCGCAATATTCTTCAGATGGGGAAGCGTATGCATTCCGATGTCTGCAAAGCGCTACTTTTAGCTGCGGAAGGCTATAAGCCTTATGAATATCGGAATGCCTTCGCAATTTTGGAAGAAACCTACGACAAGACAAGTCTGAAAGCCAAGCGT
This sequence comes from Bifidobacterium sp. LH_512, assembly GCF_056356435.1. Classification (NCBI taxonomy): domain Bacteria; kingdom Bacillati; phylum Actinomycetota; class Actinomycetes; order Bifidobacteriales; family Bifidobacteriaceae; genus Bifidobacterium; species Bifidobacterium sp. LH_512. The sequence continues at coordinate 944,378 of NZ_JBKEUE010000001.1, read as the reverse complement.
GAAGGCTATTTGAATCGTCTGGCTCCGGTGGCACCTCAGTGGGCTGACGCTATTCGTACCCGAAACGGTATTCATGGGGAATCGGCTGTTCCAAGTGACATCGATGATGCTTGGAAATGGAAACAGTACTATGAGATCATTGAAGAAATTACTGCGGAGCCTTTCTCGGAACTTCAAAAGCATAGTCTTAGCCTCAGTAAAGAATATCGCAGCATTACTGCAAAGTATGCCGAGAAATCTGCCTGGTACAATCTTTTGCGGACGACTGAGCATGATATCAGTATGAAGCAAGCATTGGTAGGCTGGAAACAGACTGTCAAGAAAATCGGCAAGGGAACGGGTAAAAATGCTCCGATGTATCGTGCCAAAGCCCGTGAATTGATGGCTAAATGCCAAAGTGCTGTTCCTGGCTGGATTATGCCTATTGGTAAAGCATTGGAAAGTCTAAATCCCAGTACCAATAAGTTTGATATTATCATCATTGATGAAGCCAGTCAGTCGGATATTTCTTCTCTGGCTATTTTGTATATGGGCAAAAAACTGGTTATCGTGGGTGACGATAAGCAGGTTAGCCCTATGGCGGTCGGCGTTCAGGTTGATAAGACGAATATGCTGAAAGAAATGTACATTGCCGGCAAAATCCCCAATGACCACCTTTATGATGCCAAGACATCAATCTATGATATTGCGGCAACCACATTCCAGCCGTTGATGCTCCGAGAACATTTCCGTTGCGTACCGGAGATTATTGGATTTTCAAACTGGCTTTCTTATGACTTTAAGATTAAGCCCCTGCGGGATTGCAGCAATAGTGTTCTCTTGCCCGCTGTTGTAAATTATCGGACTGCAAACGGCAAGCGTATCGGTAAGACTAATCCCAATGAGGCAAAAGCAATTGTTGCTCTGATGCAGGCTTGTATGGAGCAGCCGGAGTATGCAGGAAAAACATTTGGGGTCATCTCTTTGCTGGGAGATGAACAGGTTAAAAAACTCCAAGAAGAAATCTGAGGCTTCGGTAGTTTGTGTGACAAGGGGCTAGCCTAGGCAGCAACGCTCTTCGCTCCCTTCACGCCCTTCTTCCTCGCCTTCACCGGGCGACCCGGGAGCTGGGGCTGGCAGTCGCCGCACCTGAGCATGAGCAGGGCCACGAGGTTGTCGGTGTTGCGGAAGCCGTAGCCCATCCTCACCGTCACCTTGATCTTGTTGTTGATGGCCTCTACGCGCCCGTTGCTGATGCCGAGCTCGACTGCGGCGATGATGTCGTCGCGCCGGCGGCGCACCTTCTTCTCCACGGCGACGACCTTGGCGATCTTGCAGTAGGCGGCCCTGTGCATCCAGTCGTCGAGCAGCTCGGCGGCCTCGGAGCCGTCGGCTGCCCGGAAGACGGCCCGCAGGTCCTCCTTGAGCTCCCAGGCCCTGACCAGCCGCGAGCCGGCCCTCTTCTTGAGCGCCTCGAGCCTCGCCCTCTGGCCGTCGGTGAGGTCCTCGGGGTTCTTCACGAGCGCGTAGCGGCTGCCCTTGATGGAGGCCGCCTCCTCCTCGAGCGCCCTGACCTCCTCGGGCGGCAGCTCGCCTTTGGCAGGCCTGCCGCGCTTGCCCTCGGGCCTGGGCCTGGCGGCCCTGGCGGCGGCCCTGGCGGCGTTCCACTCCTCGCAGCGCACGGCGTCGAGCGCGTCGTTCATCCACTGGACCACGTGGAAGGGGTCCATGACCCACCTCGCGTTGGGGCAGCGGCGCTTGACCAGCTGCCTTATCCACCTCGCGCCGTCGGCGGTCACCACCTCTATGGCGCGCCTCTGCTCGCGCGTGAGCTCGTCGAGGAACAGGTTGAGCACGTCCTTGCCGGTGCCCTCGTGCGCCCAGATGAGGCAGCCGCGGTCGTGGTCGACGACCACCGTGACGTACTTGTGGCCCTTCTTGTACGACGTCTCGTCGATGCCGATGCGGCGCACGCCGTCGAACCTCGAGGCGCCGCGCGCGGCCTCCAGCTCGGCGTAGACGCGCCTGCACACGCCGCCCACGCTGTGCCACTCGACGCGGGCGAGCTCGGAGACCGCCGAGGCGGTGCAGCGGACCGCCAGCCACGCCACCCAGTCCTCGAAGTCGCGCGTGAAGCGCGCCCCGTGCCGCGCCCAGGGGACGGCCTCGGTGCGCACGCCGTGCTCCGGGCAGCGCACCCTGCAGGGCGCGTACTCCAGGTAGCAGGCCGAGCGCGCCAGGTCCATCGCCCTCCACAGCCTGGGGGCCCCGCGGTTCGCCATGTCGTAGAAGTCGCAGGCCCTGCCGCATACGGGGCAGCGGCGCTGCTCGCGCTTGTAGAGCCGGACGCTCACGACGATGCGCTCGGCCTCGATGCGCGCGCCCAGGACGACCGTGCGGGCCAGACCGAGGGCGAGAAGTAGTAGACTCTTCATGCGTCACACCTCTTCGGTTGTCTGAATTTGGCTTAGCAATCATAGGCGGATGACGCGGAAACGGCCCCTCCCGGGGCCGTTTCAGTTCCAGATCGTTGTTTTCGCCCGCTGAGCTGGGCCTATGCCGGAATCTCTCCCACAGAAACCACCGAAGAGCCAGATTTCTTCTGGGGCGGTTGACAAGGGCTGTCCTTCAGCCCTGCAATTAAGAGGATGATGAGCTGGCTGAGCTCATGAAGGGCCTTGGGAGCGAGGGGTGCCCACCAGCAATTCAGCCTCGATGGTGATGCTTTTCACACGCGATAGATTTAGGGACTCCGCGTCGATGCCGAACAGCAGCGGCGTCATCTCGGCGAACACGCGGACGTCCCTTTCGGACATCTCGAAGGTGCGCGTCACCTTGATGCGGTCGGTCATCTTGAAGTGCTTCTCAAAGCAATCGGTCACCAGCTGGTTTGAGTATTCCTTGCTGCGCAAAAATCCTTCAGCAAGGTGGCGCAGCTCCGTAAGATGATTGCTGCCTGGAACCACTTTGACCAGCACTCCTGGCGCGGAGGCGTTTCTGGTTGGGGTGAGAACGCGCTTGAATTCGTCGTAGTTCGAGGGAGCGAATACGTCCACCACGCAGTTGATGGAGCCTTTCAGCACGGGGATGTTCGTCAGGTCGCCAACCAGCCATTTGACCGCCTTTCTGGAATCGTGGCGGGCCGCCATCAGCATGGCGTCTTTTGAGAGGTCAAACGCCACCACGTCGACACAGAGGTTTTCTCGGATTGCACGTGCATAGAAGCCTTCTCCGCATCCCGCGTCGAGCACGCGGAATGGCGTCGCGTTCACAGCTGCAGGACCCTCGCTTGGGGAAAGGGCCCTTCCTACCGCGGTGAGGACGGCTTCTTTCACGTGGTCGTAATACCCTGCCTCCAGGATTGCCATGCGGCTCTCAAAGAATTCTTTGCTGTAGTGGGCTGACTGCCTGGAGGGCCCTAGAAGGTTTACGTACCCCTGCTTTGCGATATCGAAGCAGTGCCTCTTCGGACATACGAGGCTCCCTTCCTGCAGCTTCAGGGCGCTGTGGCAAAGGGGGCAAGAGAGCACGTCGGCGCTGTCAGCAAATCGCGCGTATCTGTCGAGTACCATTGCGTCTCCTTTCGTCCAAGCAATTCTAGCAGATGAGTCTTCCCCAGCAGTGCATGGCTAATCACAGCAGGCAGAACCGCACAGTGACAAATAGCTGAGCTATTTCAAGCTGGGATTTCGGTATTCTGCTGCCCTCTTTTGGGCCACTTCATTTCGCCACGCTTTTGACAGGAGCAACAGGGTCCTCGCGCGCAAAACGCATATGGGCAATGCAGCCGTCTGTCAGGGCATGCCTGCGCCCCCGAACCTGCCGAAAAGGCGCTGATCTGCCCGCCAGGGCATGCCTGTGCCCCCGAACCAGCCGAAAAGGCGCTGATCTGCCCGCCAGGGCATGCCTGTGCCCCCGAACCAGCCGAAAGGGCGGTGGATCTGCCCGCCAGGGCATTGGCAGAAGAAAGAATGCCGAGATACTCAATAAGAAGATTGATAACCTTCAGCAGGTGAAAAGATTATCCTCCCATTTCCAAGGTTAAACTCAGCTCGTTGTGCATCGTTGCTTGATGAGTCCAGTTTGAGCTTGAAAGAAATCAGGGTATTCCCAGTTAAATGCAAGGAACTATAGTCGAGTTGCCAGTAATAGCAATCTTGATTGAGTGGGACTGAATAACGGATTGCTCGAAGATCAAGAGCTTCCAATTGCATCTCTAAACAACCTGAACACCGATTAACTTTAAGCAGAACATCGCAGTTCTCAAATCGAAATAAAACGGCCTGAGGTTTCGCTTCACCGTTTGCGTAAGCGTTACAAAGGACGTAGGCCGCTACAAATTCCATCCCATACAGGTCTTCGAGCGTGGCGGATTCATTCTTCCCATAATCGTTCTTTTGATTGGGGATAACTAGCTTGGCGCGTCCAAAAGGATGCGCCAAGCTAGTTGGGCTGCTGATGGTTTCGGGCCTTACGCACGCATTGAAATTCATATGCCAAACCCCTGTCGTTGTGTATCAATGCCAGAAGAATTTTACGATGAGTACGATGGCACCTTGTCCCTACCAACGGACACCCTAGTATCTCTCAAGATCCCAAACACTTTCGTATTCTCGGTCGATATTGCTGGTGGTGTCTGCAGCTGGCGCAAGGCCGTCAAAGAACTTCGCCAGCAGTCCGATAGTTTCCTCCATTGAGGCGTCCAGCTCGCCTCCTGCGCGGATTCTGAGCAGTTGCTGGTATATTTCCGCCATTGCGTCTTTCAAGGCCTTGTAGACCCTCGTAGAGGGTCTTACGACTATCTCGTGATCCATCAGTTTGGCCATGATGAAATCTTGCTTGTCCATCCCGCTCAACTTGGCCAAATTGGTGATCCGCTCGTATTCCTCCGGGCTCACCCTGAAAGCCATGGTCTTCGACCTCTTGCGCGCGGAGTTAGGGCAGGGCATGGCTAGCCCTCCTTGGTGCACTCAAGAGCGTTGGCGATCTCGGTCTGTTTGTTCGGGAAGAGGTGGGCGTAACGGTAGGTGATATCGGTGCTCTCGTGGCCAACGCGATCAGCGATCGCCAACGCGGAGAAGCCCATCTCGATGAGCAGGGAGACATGGCTGTGCCTCAGGTCATGGACCCTGATCCTCTTGACTCCGGACTCCTTGCATCCGCGCTCCATCTCGTGCGTCAGGTAGTACTTCGTCACGTCGAAGATGCGGTCATGGGGACCAAGGTCGTCTCTGAAGTCTTCCAGGTACTCCTTCATCTCCTCGGCGAGGAACTTGGGCATGGCGATCCTTCGCACGGAGTTCGGAGTCTTCGGGTCGGTGATGGTGTCGATGCCCTTCAAACGCTGATACGACTTCGTGATGCTGAGCTCCGAGGTCTCGAAGATGAAATCGGATGGGGTGAGGGCGAGGAGCTCTCCACAGCGGATACCTGTCCAGTAGAGGACCTCGAAAGCGTAAAAGGAAAGAGGTTTGTCCATGATGGCCTCCGAGAACCTCAGATACTCCTGCTTCGTCCAGAAGTTCATCTCTCCGCCTTTCTTCGAGCCCATCTTCGTTACCTTCCTGCACGGGTTGCCCGTCAGGTCGTAGTAGCGCTCGGCATGGTTGAAGATGGCGTTCAGCTGGTTGTTGATGGTTCTGAGGTAGGTGGCCGAGTACGGCTTCCCGTTGGCGTCCTTGTGGTCGATAAGCTGGTTCTGCCAGCGGACGACGTCGATGGGCTTGATCTCGGACATCCTCATCTTCCCGAAGAAGGGGATGATCTTGTCCTTGATCATGTACTCCTTGGTCAGCCAGGTGTGCTCCCTGATTCGAGGCCTAATCTCGGTGGCGTACACGTCGACGAAGTCCGCGAAGAGCATGTCCATGGTGCCGTTGTGAACCGCTAGGAAGTCCTTCTCCCACATGAGCGCCTCGAGCTCGGTGGCAAAGCCCCTCTTGACCTTGTGCCGCTTCGCGCCCCTGCCGTCACGGTAGAAGCACTGGGAGTAGAACGTCCCGTTCTCGCTTCTATATACGGGCATCTTCATCACCGGCAAAGAATCTTGCCTCGAAGTGGTCGGAGCGGACGCGGCCCTTGACCACCGCGCGACCCTTCTTGATCTGCTCCTCGTTCATCTCCTGGATGATCTTGTAGGCGAACCCTTTCGACATGTTCAGCCTCTGTGCGACCTGCTCGGCGTTGAGCATGGTGGGCCTGTTTTCTTCCTGGTTCATTTGTCCTCCTAATATCGTACGATTACGTACGTTTGATATGAGCGAATCATAATCGTACGCTTTCGTACTGTCAAGAAATTGCGTACGTTTGCGTACGGTGCTAGAATTACGAGGTTTAGATTTTCAGGAGGGAAGATGACGACTGGCGAGAAGATCAGGTACTACCGCAAGCTGCGCGGGCTCTACCAGGGAGAACTGGGCGAGAGGATCGGCGTCTCGGAGGGTGCGATCCGCCACTACGAGACGGATTTCAGGACCCCCAAGCAGCCTCAGGTGGAGGCCATTGCCGAAGCCCTCGACATCTCCCCGCTTGCCCTGAAGGACTTCGGGGTAGAGAACGCCCGAGACCTCCTGGGCCTCCTTCTGCAGCTGGAGGACGAGTTCGGCATCGTGCCCGCTGAGGATGGCTCTGGTCTTTCTATCGACGCGTCTGCCGAGAAGGCGCCCAAGACGACCCAGATGCTCAAGGCCTGGGCCGCAAAGCGAAACGAGCTGGAATCCGGAGAGATCACGCCGGAGGAATACGCCGACTGGAAGGCCAAATTCTAGGAGTAAATATTTACTGAAACGCGAGCAGGTGGCTTTACCCCCGCAATTGGGAGTAAAACACCTGCTTTTCTTATGCCCGAAACCCACCATTCGAAGTGGGTTAAAGCCGATAAAATCGCTTGGGGGAGTAATTTTTTACTCCCCATTGTTGACCTGCGGTTTTGCTGAAAAGCCACCATATTTCGCCCCGTTGAGTTTCAGTTGAGTTTTGGGGTCCGTTTTGCCCCACTGGGACAGGCGACTGGGACAATTTACTCCCCCAACAAACCTTTTACTCCCCGTCCGTGGGGTGCCGCCATGTCCGCCCTGTACGGCAATTAGGAGTAAAGCTTCCTAAAACAGCAGGTCAAAGCATAAAAAATACCCCCGATTTCAAGTGGAAATCGGGGGTATCTCGCTCAATTTATTCCCCCAAGTTGCTGGGGGCTTTGCGTTTCTTCCGTACGCTGCGACACTCTGCGGTACTCAGCGGACGGAAAATCGAGGCTTCAAAATAGCCTTTCGACTACTCCCACTCAATCGTTGCCGGCGGCTTAGAGGTGCAGTCGAGAACGACGCGGTTGATCTGGCGGCATTCGTTGGTGATGCGGGTCGAGATGGTGGCCAGCACGTCGTACGGCAGGCGGGACCAGTCGGCGGTCATGGCGTCTTCGGAAGACACCGGACGCAGCACGATGGGGGAGCCGTAGGTACGTTCGTCGCCCTGCACGCCGACGGAGTGCACGTCGGCCAACAGCACGACCGGGCACTGCCAGATGTCGCGGTCCAGACCGGCCTTGGAAAGCTCTTCGCGGGCGATCGCATCGGCTTCGCGCAGCAGGTCGAGGCGTTCCTTGGTGATCTCGCCGATGATGCGGATGCCGAGGCCCGGGCCCGGGAACGGCTGACGCCAGACGATTTCATCCGGCAGACCCAGTTCGGTGCCGATGGCGCGCACTTCATCTTTGAACAGGGTGCGCAGCGGCTCGATCAATTCGAACTTCAGGTCTTCCGGCAGGCCACCGACGTTGTGGTGGCTCTTGATGTTGGCCGCACCGTCGCCGCCGCCGGATTCGACGACGTCCGGGTACAGGGTGCCCTGTACGAGGAATTTCACTTCCTTGCCTTCGGCGCCGGCTTCTTCGATGACCTGGCGCTGGGCCTTTTCGAAGGTGCGGATGAACTTTTCGCCGATGATCTTGCGCTTGCGTTCCGGTTCGCTCACGCCGGCCAGTGCGGTGAGGAAATCGTCGGCCGCGTCGACTGCGATCAGCTTGATGCCGGTGGCTTCAACGAAGTCGTGTTTGACCTGTTCGACCTCGCCCTTACGTAGCAGGCCGTGATCGACGAACACGCAAGTGAGCTGGTCGCCGATGGCCTTGTGCACGAGGGCTGCGGCGACGGCGGAATCAACGCCGCCGGACAGGCCGCAGATTACCTGGGCGTCGCCGACCTGTTCGCGGATTTTGGCGACCTGGTCTTCGATGATGCTGGAGGCGTCCCAATTGTTGCCCAGTCCTGCGCATTCGTGCAGGAAGGTTTCGATGAGCTTTTGGCCGAGCGGGGTGTGCTTGACTTCCGGATGCCACTGCACGCCGTACAGCTTGCGGGATTCATCCTGCATGGCGGCGACGGGTGCGCCTTCGGTGTGGGCGAGGACTTCGAAGCCTTCCGGAGCGGTCTTGACGGCGACGCCGTGGCTCATCCAAGTGTCCTGGTCGGCGGGGGAGCCGGCGAGCAGGCCTTCGGCCTTGTCGATGACGGTTGCGGTCTTGCCGTATTCGCCCAGAGCGGCCTTATCGACGTCGCCGCCGAGCTCATGGGCCATGACCTGGAAGCCGTAGCAGATGCCCAGTACCGGAACGCCGGCTTCAAAGATCTTCTTGTCAATGGTCGGGGCACCCGGCTCGTATACGGAAGCGGGTCCACCGGAGAGAATGATGGCCTGCGGATCCTTGGCCAGTATGTCATCGACCGGCATCGAATGCGGCACGAGTTCGGAATAGACATTGGCCTCACGCACGCGGCGGGCGATCAGCTGGGCGTACTGGGCTCCGAAATCAACGACGAGCACAGGACCTGTTGCCATAACACTCTCCCTTATATATAGACACAGTTTTCACGGATGGAATGGAAATGAACAGTATATCCTATTTTGACCTTGTTAGGCGACAAAGAAACGGCTTCGTGCCGCGCATTCTTCCATATCGGGAGGTGCTTTCCCGAGAATATGAAAACATAACAAACCCTCACGTTTGTTTAAGCAACACGCCGCACGGATATTCACCAAAACGAACGCGGGAAATTGTATTCAATGCCCTTAAATGGCTATTTTCCGCCCTTTTTGTTAAGTGCTGACACATTTGCATCTTTCACAAATCGGTCATGAAATAATCACAAAAACGAAATTTTTCTTAACAGAATCAAACATACTTGCAAAAAAACAGCCCAAAGTCGCGCACGGCTCGTAATATACCGAAGTGATTGGTGACGAGCTTATGCGCGGAATCGCAAGGTTTCGTACATGGCGGTCATCAAACGTTAGTATCAATCGCACAGTAAATGTGCAGGAGTACAGGAGTACACATGACGAGTCCTGTTATTGGCACCCCTTGGAAGAAGCTGAACGCTCCGGTTTCCGAGGAAGCTCTCGAAGGCGTTGACAAGTACTGGCGCGCCGCCAACTATCTTTCCATCGGCCAGATTTATCTGCGCAGCAACCCGCTGATGAAGGAGCCCTTCACCCGCGAAGACGTCAAGCACCGTCTCGTCGGCCACTGGGGCACCACCCCGGGCCTGAACTTCCTGATCGGCCACATCAACCGTCTCATCGCTGACCACGGCCAGAACACCGTGATCATCATGGGCCCGGGCCACGGTGGCCCGGCCGGTACCGCTCAGTCCTATCTGGACGGCACCTACACCGAGTACTACCCGAACATCACCAAGGACGAAGCTGGCCTGCAGAAGTTCTTCCGCCAGTTCTCCTACCCGGGCGGCATCCCGTCCCACTTCGCTCCGGAAACCCCGGGCTCCATCCACGAAGGTGGCGAACTGGGCTACGCCCTGTCCCACGCCTACGGCGCTGTGATGAACAACCCGAGCCTGTTCGTTCCTGCCATCGTCGGCGACGGCGAAGCTGAAACCGGCCCGCTGGCCACCGGCTGGCAGTCCAACAAGCTCGTGAACCCGCGCACCGACGGTATCGTCCTGCCGATCCTGCACCTCAACGGCTACAAGATCGCCAACCCGACGATCCTGGCCCGCATCTCCGACGAAGAGCTGCACGAGTTCTTCCACGGCATGGGCTATGAGCCGTACGAGTTCGTCGCCGGCTTCGACGATGAAGATCACATGTCGATCCACCGCCGCTTCGCCGAGCTGTTCGAGACCATCTTCGATGAGATCTGCGACATCAAGGCCGCCGCTCAGACCGACGACATGACCCGTCCGTTCTACCCGATGATCATCTTCCGTACTCCGAAGGGCTGGACCTGCCCGAAGTACATCGACGGCAAGAAGACCGAAGGTTCTTGGCGCGCCCATCAGGTGCCGCTGGCTTCCGCCCGCGATACCGAAGAGCACTTCGAAGTGCTGAAGAACTGGATGGAATCCTACAAGCCGGAAGAGCTGTTCGACGAGAACGGCGCCGTGAAGCCGGACGTCACCGCCTTCATGCCGACCGGCGAACTGCGTATCGGTGAGAACCCGAACGCCAACGGTGGCCGCATCCGTGAAGAACTGGTGCTGCCGAACCTCGACGAGTATGAGGTCAAGGAAGTCAAGGAATACGGCCACGGCTGGGGCCAGCTCGAAGCTACCCGCCGCCTGGGCGTCTACACCCGCGACGTCATCAAGAACAACCCGGACAGCTTCCGCATCTTCGGACCGGACGAGACCGCTTCCAACCGTCTGCAGGCCGCTTACGACGTGACCGACAAGCAGTGGACCGCCGGCTACCTGTCCGAGCTGACCGATGAGCACATGGCTGTCACCGGCCAGGTCACCGAGCAGCTGTCCGAGCATCAGATGGAAGGCTTCCTGGAGGGCTACCTGCTCACCGGTCGCCACGGCATCTGGAGCTCCTACGAGTCCTTCGTGCACGTCATCGACTCCATGCTGAACCAGCACGCCAAGTGGCTGGAAGCTACGGTTCGTGAGATCCCGTGGCGTAAGCCGATCTCCTCCATGAACCTGCTGGTTTCCTCCCACGTGTGGCGTCAGGATCACAACGGCTTCTCTCACCAGGATCCGGGTGTCACCTCCGTCCTGCTGAACAAGACGTTCAACAACGATCACGTCGTGAACATCTACTTCCCGTGCGACTCCAACATGCTGCTGGCCGTCTCCGAGAAGTGCTACAAGTCCACCAACCAGATCAACGCCATCTTCGCTGGCAAGCAGCCGGCCGCCACCTGGCTGACCCTGGACGAAGCTCGTGAAGAGCTCGCCAAGGGCGCTGCCGAATGGAAGTGGGCTTCCAACGCTGCCTCCAACGACGAAGTCCAGGTCGTGCTGGCCGCCGCCGGCGATGTTCCGACCCAGGAAATCATGGCCGCCGCCGACAAGCTGAACGCCATGGGCATCAAGTTCAAGGTCGTCAACGTCGTTGATCTGATCAAGCTGCAGTCCGCCAAGGAAAACAACGAAGCCCTCTCCGATGAGGAGTTCGCTGAGCTGTTCACCGAAGACAAGCCGGTCCTGTTCGCTTACCACTCCTATGCGCACGACGTGCGTGGCCTGATCTTCGACCGCCCGAACCACGACAACTTCAACGTTCACGGCTACAAGGAGCAGGGTTCCACCACCACGCCGTTCGACATGGTGCGTGTCAACGACATCGACCGCTACGAGCTCGTCGCTGAAGCTCTGCGCATGATCGACGCCGACAAGTACGCCGCCGACATCGACAAGCTCGAAGCCTTCCGTCTGGAAGCCTTCCAGTTCGCTGTCGACAACGGCTACGATCACCCGGATTACACCGACTGGGTGTACTCCGATGTGAAGACCGACAAGCAGGGTGCCGTCACCGCCACCGCCGCCACCGCTGGCGACAACGAGTGACGTTAGCGCGAACGCATAACGGTTCATAGCAGATGAGGGCTCGCTGGGCAACCAGCGGGCCCTCATTGCGTTTGCGGAGTTGTCGGGGGAGAAGCGGATTCGGCGGTGAAGGAACTCTAAAGCATCAGCATCTTCCGCTCATTTAGCACTTCCCGCATATAACATTTCCGTACACTGTGACAGCTGTGGTCGCACATCGTATTGGTCTCACACGCACATTGTGTATGTAACACCCACACAATGTGCTAGTCCCACATACACAATGTGCGTAGACTGCCCGGGTGACGCACATTGTGCGCCGAATCAACGCACAATGTGCGTGGGAACAGCGCACAATGTGCTAGTGGAAGACATCCGACGCACATTGTGTATGTGGCATCTACACATTGTGTATGTGATACTCACACATTGTGCGTGTGCCACTAGCACATTGTGCGTCGGAATGGGGCGTGAGAATGGGTTTGCTTACAGAGATGTGGGTTGTGACAGTTCTCTCATCTTTTCGGAATCGTGATTATCGGAAATGATGTGGGCAGTACACCAATATCACCCCGATATAGAGCCATCTATGGTTGTTGCCTTACAGGAGGAACAATAATGTGACCCACCTCACCTGTGAAATTTCGCACAAGTAAGGTGTGCGTTTTTCATGGGTGTTTTCGCGTAGCCTGTTTCCCGTGCGGGGCACAAGAGAGGATATACGTCCCGTACGGAAAGGGATGATATGGCAACGATTCGCGAAAACCGTTGGGTGCGTGCCGTGGCTCCGGCCCTGCTGATCCATATCTCCATCGGTACCGTCTACTGTTGGAGTGTGTTCAAGCAGCTGATAGCCGATGAATTCCAAGTCGGCGCCGGGCAGATCGAATGGGCGTTCTCGCTGGCGATTTTCTTCCTCGGCATGTCCGCCGCGTTCCTGGGCCCTATGGTCGAGCGTGACATCAAACGTTCCGCACTGATTTCACTGGTCTTCTTCATCGTTGGTTTTGCCGGCACAGGCGCGAGCATCATGCTGCATTTCCTGCCGGGTGTATACATCTTCTACGGCGTAATCATGGGTATCGGCCTGGGTGTCGGTTATCTGACCCCGGTCAAGAATCTCATGCTTTGGTTCTCCGACAACAAGGGCCTTGCAACAGGCATCGCCGTAGCCGGCTTCGGCCTGGCCAAGGCGATCGCCAGCCCGGTCATGGAATGGCTGATCGCAACCAGTGGCCTGGTCAACATGTTTTTCATCCTCGCCGTCATCTACGCCGTCATGATGATCTTCGGCTGGCTGCTCATCAAGCGTCCCGCCGGCTACGTGTATGACGCGCAAAGCTCGCAGGTCAGCCGTCTTTCCATCATGCGCCGCCCGGTCTTCTGGGGAATCTGGATCACCTTCTACCTCAACATCACGTGCGGCCTTGCTCTCATCTCCCAGGAAAAGGACATTCTTTCCGACGTGCTGCACATGAGCCCGCAATACGCCGGCCTGAGCGCGACCGAATTCTCCACGGCCATCGCCGGCATCATCGGCACCGTGCTCGCGGTGGACGCCGTCTTCAATGCGGCGGGACGTCTCGGCTTCTCCGCATTGTCGGATCGTTGCAAACGTCGCGAAACCGCATACAAGGCATTGCTGATCATGTCGATCGCCGTCTGTGCGCTGCAGCTGCTGACCGGCAGCATCGCCAACGGCATTCTGTGGAGTGTGCTCGTCATGCTGTTCTTCGTCAACGCCGGCTACGGCGGCGGCTTCTCCACGCTGCCGGTGCTGCTCGATCAGCATTTCGGCATCAAATCCGTTTCCACCGTGCATGGTCTCGCCTTGAGCGCGTGGGCGTTCGCAGGCCTTTCCGGCAATCAGCTGGCATCCTTCATCGTCTCCCATGCGTCGAATGCGGAGAACCGTTATATGACGCTGATTCCGGTGCTGACCGTGCTGTATGCGATCGCGCTGGTTTCCATGTGGCTTGTCAGCCGCAAGAAAACGGAAGAAACGGTTGCCTGATGATGCGATGATTGCTTGATTGTGCGATTGCGGATTGTGCGGTTTCACACCATTGGCGACCATCAACATTCCCGGATAGGGGAGTGCGCAACAGGGAGGTCCCATGGAATATTCCATGGGACCTCTTGCATTACATGCATCGAATACCGCAGGTCGGCGTGCTGATACCGTCATACCGCTATAATCTTTTGGTCACGAAAACGTTGCTTCACAAGGAGCCCATACACCTATGCGTCAGGGATTCGACAACGATAAGTACATCGCGCTGCAGGCGGAGAACATCAAAAAGCGTATCGCGCAGTTCGGCGGCAAGCTGTATTTGGAATTCGGCGGCAAGCTGTTCGACGATTATCATGCGTCGCGTGTATTGCCCGGCTTCGAGCCCGATACGAAATTCCGTATGCTCAAGAGCCTGTCGGATGACGTCGAGATCATCATCGCCATCAATGCGAATCATATCGAAAAGGCCAAGATGCGCGGCGATTTGGGCATCACTTATGACGAGGACGTGCTGCGACTGATCGACGTGTTCCGTTCCCGCGGCTTCTATGTCGGTTCCGTCGTGCTGACGCAGTATGCGGGCCAGCCGGCCGCCGACGTGTACCGTCATCGTCTGGCGCAGCTGGGCATCACCTGCTATCTGCATTATCCGATCGCCGGATATCCTCACGACATCGAGCACATCGTATCCGAGGATGGCTATGGCAAGAACGATTACATCGTCACCAGCCGCCCGCTGGTCGTCGTCACCGCTCCTGGCCCGGGGTCGGGCAAGCTGGCCACCTGCCTGTCGCAGCTGTACCACGAGAACAAGCGTGGCATCAGCGCCGGCTACGCGAAGTATGAGACGTTCCCGATCTGGAACCTGCCGCTGAACCATCCGGTGAACATCGCCTACGAGGCCGCCACCGCCGATCTCGACGACGCGAATATCATCGACCCGTTCCACCTGGAGGCATACGGCGAGACCACCGTCAACTACAACCGTGATGTCGAAGCGTTCCCGGTGCTGAAGGCCATGATGGAGAAGATCATGGGCACTAGCCCGTATCAGAGCCCCACTGACATGGGCGTGAACATGGCAGGCTATGCCATCGTCGACGACAAAGCCTGCCGTGAGGCGGCGAATATGGAAATCGTACGCCGCTATTTCGATGCGGCGGTGCATTATAAGCGCACCGGAACCGGTGAGGAGCAGGTTGAACGTCTGCGTTCCATCATGAAGAAGGCCGGCGTCGATCAGGATCTGTCTCCGGCGCGTTCCGCCGCCTTGCTGAAGGAGGAGATGACGGGCGCGCCGGCCGGTGCCATGGTGTTGCCGGATGGCCGTGTCGTCACAGGCAAGACCGGTGATCTGCTGGGTGCCGCCAGCGCATTGCTGATGAATGCGTTGAAGGCCGTGACCGGCGTGCCGGAAGACGAACTGGTGATCAACGAATCCGCCATCGAGCCGATCTGCCAGCTGAAGACCGAGCATCTGTCGAGCGTGAACCGTCGCCTGCATTCCGACGAAACGCTGATTGCGCTGTCCATCACCAGCTCCGAAAGCGAACGTGCGGCCAAGGTGATCGGCGGTTTGGAACAGCTGCGCGGCTGCGATGCGTTCTTCTCCGTCATCATTTCCGCGGCCGACGAGAACCTGTACCGCAAGCTCGGCATCAACGTGTGCTGCGAGCCGAAGTATGAGCGCGTGAGCCTGTATCACAAGTAATCCGCAATCATTTTCGGAACTTCGCTTCATGCATGGATTCGGTGCGACGCCCCTGTTCATCGGGGGAGTCGCACCTTTTTCATCGCAATGCGGTTTTATGTAGTCGTGAAACGGCGACTATGTAGGTAATTCGCTGTGCGTCGGGTACAATCATTGATTGTTTATCAAATATTCGCGGAAAATTAACCGTCGGATTCACTTTAATGAGGAAGGTGACGACGCCCTTGGATGTGTCTTTCTCCTATTTCATCCAACAGATCTTTTCGAATCCGGCGTTGGCCATAACCACGTTATTAACGCTTGGTGTTATTTTCGTTAATGGATGGACGGATGCACCCAACGCCATCGCCACGTGCGTGACGACACGGTGCATGCGCATTCGGCCGGCGGTGATCATGGCCGCCGTCCTCAATTTCCTTGGCGTGTTGGTCATGACGCAGATCAACGCTTCCGTGGCCTCCACCATCAGCAATATGGTCGATTTCGGCGGCAACACCCACGAGGCGCTGATCGCGTTGTGCGCGGCCCTGTTCTCCATCGTCGTCTACAGCGTGGCCGCGTCCCTGTTCGGCATCCCCACATCGGAAAGCCATAGCCTGATCGCGGGTCTGTCCGGAGCGGCCATCGCAATACAAGGCGGCATGGGCGGCATCAACATGGACGAATGGGTCAAAGTGCTCTACGGCCTCGTCGCCAGCATCGTACTGGGCTTTGGCATCGGCTGGATGGCCTGCAAGATCGTGACGCTGGTCTGCGCGGGGCTTGACCGTCGGCGCGCCAATGGCTTCTTCACCTATGCCCAGATCGTCGGCGCCGCGGCGATGAGCTTCATGCACGGCGCCCAGGACGGACAGAAGTTCATCGGCGTGCTGTTTCTTGGCATGGCGTTTTGCAACGGACAGTCCAGCGTCGTGGGGGTCGTCATTCCGGTTTGGCTGATGCTGTTGTGCAGCGCCATCATGGGTGTCGGCACCAGTGTGGGTGGTGAGCGCATCATCAAGTCCGTCGGCCAGGACATGGTCCGTCTCGAAAAGTATCAGGGCTTCTCCGCCGATCTGTCCAGCGCGGTGTGCCTGCTGCTCATGACGGTGCTCGGCATTCCCGTGTCCACAACGCATACAAAGACCAGCGCTATCATGGGTGTCGGCGCGGTCCGTCGCCTGTCCGCCATCAATTTCGCCGTCGTGCGCGACATGATGCTTACCTGGGTGTTCACGTTCCCTGGCTGCGGCATCATCAGCTTCGTCATGGCAAAGCTTTTCATGTTCATGTTCTAAGGAAGGAACCCGACTAATGGCAAGGAAAAACGATTCTTTTTATTTCGACGGATTCCGTCAGAGCGCTGAATGCGCATGCCAGGCGGTGAAGCTGCTTTCCGACGTCATGCATGACTATGATTCCGACCAGCTGCGCGACCGTATGGACGACATGCACCGCATCGAGCAGGCCGCCGACGAAATCCGTCACGGAATGATGGATGAGCTGGTCACCGCATTCATCACGCCGTTCGAACGTGAGGACATCGCCGCATTGTCGAGCGCATTGGACGACGTGGTCGACACGCTTGAGGAGACGCTGTATTGCCTGTACTACGACAATGTGCGGCAGATGCGTCCCGACGCGTTGCAGCTGATCGATATGATCGAACAGGCATGTGACCGCATGGGGGAGCTGGTCGCCGAATTGCCGCGTTTCAAGCGTTCCAAGACGTTGCGCGAGCACGTGTTCGCCATCAACAAGATCGAGCAGGACGCAGACCGTCTGTTCGTCGATGCGATGCGCACGCTGCACACCACCTGCACCGATCCGCTGCAGGTGTTCGCATGGCATGAGCTGTATTCTCAGCTGGAACGCTGCACCGACGACTGTGAACGCGTCGCAGGCGTCATCGACAGCATCGTCATGAAGAACAGCTGACGCACATATCGTGAAAATATGGGAATGGGGCCGGAATCCGTAAAGATCCGGCCCCATTCCCATATTCAACGTTTTAGGGACGGCGATGCCGGCGACGTTCTTCGAGAGCGTGACGAATCTCGTCGAGGATTCGTTTATCGCGTATGGACATCATTTGGGGGAACGCATCGATCAGTCTGCGCTGCTGCCAATTGAGCGTTTCATGAATATGTTCGTTGAACTGCGAAAGACGTTCATGCTCTTCCGTGATTCGCTCATTGACCGCGTCGATGCGAGCCGCGCGATGGCGATTCAGCTCGCTATTCAGCATGGCGAGTCGGCTATGCAGCGTGTATAGGCCTGCGGCGTTGAGCGCAAGGTCGACCAGCAGCAGCACCGCCAGAATGCCGGCAATGAGGTGCAGCTCGAACGAAGTGAACGTTGCGGTCATTGCCGAAAGCCAAGGCTGGACGAACAGCATGACGAGCGTGGATCCGGCTCCGAACGCAATGAATCCATTGAGATATACGCGCCCGTGAATATTGAAAGGCTTGCCTGTGTAGTCCCAGAGCCTGACACTGAACAATCGTTCAATGGCATATGACGTGAGGTATTCGATGACGCATGCGATGACGCCTGAGCTGAGGAACAACGCGAACGGATTCTCCACGTCGTGCAGAAGCAGAATCACGCTGATGCCGCCGAACCCGTAGATCGGGCATATCGGACCGTTGAGTACGCCTCTGTCTACGAGACGATGCCGCAGCGCCAATGCGAGCAGGGTCTCCCATATCCAGCCGACGAATGCATAGAACATCCACCATAGGAACAATTGTTCGAGATATGACATGATGATTCACCCACCCCGCCTGCTGCGAAGCATTATATGCCGTCGTCGCCACTCTACCGCACCTTGTACAGGTATGCATTCGGCATAACAAGGGGTATAAATCCGTGTTCCGGTGATATGCGACAGACCGGTACGTTGCCTTCCCGGTGATAGAATGCCGCGTGTGACACGAGAACGACGGGCTGGGAAACAGGAAACGAACATGCATGCGAAGGCTGATGCGAAGTATGTTCAGATGACGCAGTCGCCGTTGAAGCCGCTGATCCTTCGCCTTGCGGCTCCCGCCATCATTTCGAATCTCGTCACCGTCACCTACAACATGGCCGACACATGGTTCATCGGCCGACTCGGCACCGCGCAGTCCGGCGCGGTCGGCGTCGCGTTTTCAGTGATGACCATAATGCAGGCGATCGGTTTTTTCTTCGGTCAGGGCGGCGGCAATTCCCTGTCCCGTGAATTGGGCAAGCGCAACGAGGAACGCGCGCTGCGATTGCTGGCGGTGGCCTTCTTCGGTTCGGTCGGATTCGGCGTTGTATTGGCGGTATTGGGCCTGTTGACATTGCGGCCGCTCGCACATGGCCTTGGCGCTACGGATACGATTGCTCCGTATACGGTGCAGTACCTGACGCCGCTGCTGGTGGCCACGCCTTGCGTCACCGGCTCGTTCACCATGAATGGCCTGCTGCGTTTCCAGGGCCTTTCCGCATATTCGATGATTGGCCTGGTATCCGGCGCGTTATTGAATATCGCGCTTGCTCCGGCCCTGATTTTCGGTGCGGGACTCGGTATTTTCGGAGCCGGTCTGGCGACTGCGATCTGCCAGACGATCAGTTTCTGCATTTTGACGGTGATGTGCGTCCGTGTCGGTGTGGTGAAGCTGTCCCCTCGTTGGTTCCGTCCCGATATGCTGCTGGTACGTGAGGTGGTCGGCGGGGGATTGCCGTCATTGCTGCGCAACGGTGTCGGCTCGGTCGCCGTGACCTGCGTGAATCTAGCCGCAAATCCATTCGGTGATGCGGCGATTGCAGCAATGGCGATCGTCAATCGCATTGCGTTGACGGCAAATTCGATGATCGTCGGCTTCGGCCAGGGCTTTCAGCCGGTATGCGGCTACAACTACGGCGCAGGCAGATTCGAGCGCGTGCGTAAAGGCTTCTGGTTCGGCGTGCGTGTGGAGACGGTCATCCTGATTTGCGCGGCAGCGGTGTTCGCGATTTGGTCGCCTGATCTGATTGCGCTCTTTCGTGATGATGCGCAGGTGATCGCGATCGGTACACTGGCATTGCGATTGCAATGCTGCACGTTGTGGGCGAATGGTTTTTCGATGATGTCGAATATGAGCCAGCAGACGATGGGGCATACGCTGATCGCGTCCGTGTTGGGCGTCGCACGTCAAGGTCTGTTTCTTGTGCCGCTGGTGTGGCTGCTGCCCACGATTCTGCCGGTTTTCGGTTTTCCGGCATTGCTGGGCATCCAGATGTCGCAGCCGATTTCCGATGCGCTGACATTGGCGTTGTGCGTGCCAGTGCAGTTAAAGTCGTTGCGTCGATTGCAGACGGATGATTCGCATCGCGTGCTTGCGCAGTCGGCTAAGGAATCCTTGTCGTCGACGATGCGATGATCGATGGGACCATGTGTGGAATATGAAGGAGGCGGGCCATGCGGCCCGCCTCCTGCGACATACGATTTCACTTCCCGACCGGAAGCAGATCACTCACTGTCAGTGTTGTCTCTCTTGGATGCGAGGAAGTGCTCTTCGCTTGGCAGCACCAGGCTCAGGATGAGGGCGACGACGAACGCCACGGCGATGCAGTTCGAAGCGAAGATTTGCTGGAACAGAACCGGGAAGTTCACGAAGATGTCGCTCACCTGGGTGAAACCGATGCCGATGGTCAGGCTCAACGCGGCGATGGTGATGTTGCGCTGAGTGAAACCCGCTTCGGCAATCATCTGGAAGCCGGAGAGGATGATGTTGCCGAACATCATGATCGTGCAACCTCCAAGCACTGCCTGCGGCATGGAATTGAACACTTCGGCGATGGCCGGCACGAAGCTGGCCAGCACCAGAATCAGGCCGCCGGAGAGAATGACCTTGCGATTGACGACCTTAGTCATGGCGACCAGGCCGATATTCTGGGCGAAAGAGGTCAGCGGAAGGCACCCGAACAGGCCGGATACGGAAGAAATCAGACCGTCGCCGGCGATGGCGCCAGCGGTTTCCTTCTCCGTAGGCAGACGATTCAGGCCGACCTTGGTCAGAGCGGCGGTATCGCCGAGCACTTCGACGGAGGAGACGACGTACAGCAGGCCGAGGGAGATGATTGCGCCCGGATCGAATTCAGGCTTGAACGGCATGAACTGCGGCACGGACACGATGGACAGGTTGGCGAAGCCGGAGAAGTCAACCTTGCCCATAAAAATGGCGATCACATAGCCGACGACCAGACCGAACAGCACGGACAGCTGCTTGGCGGTGCCTTTCATCAGCAGCTGGAAGGCGAGGCAGGCGATCAGGGAGATGATGCCGAGCGTCAGGTTCTGCCAGGAACCGAAGTCTTCGGCACCGGAACCGCCGCCGAAGCTTTCGGCGCCGACCGTCAGCAGGGAGAAACCGATTGAAGTGACCACGATGGCGGACACGATCGGCGGCACGAAACGACGCCAATACTTGGCGGTCAGGCCCAGCACGAGCTCCAGCAGGCCACCGACCATGACGGCGCCGACCACGGCGCCGTAACCCTTATCTGCGCAGATCGCCACTGCGGCGGCGACATAGGTGAAGGAGATGCCGGTGACCATCGGCAGGCGGGAGCCGATCAGCCAAGCGCCGTACAGCTGCAGGCACGTGCCCAAGCCAGCTACAAGCAAGCCGGCCTGGATCACAGTGGCAGACTGCGCTTCGTTCATATTTGCCGCGGAGGCGACGATGAAAATCGGGGCAAGGTTCGCCACGAACATCGCCATAACATGCTGCAGGCCGAACGGAATGCCGCGCCAGAAGGCGACCGGAGCATCCAAGCTGCTCAGAGCTTCAAAGGAGACGCCGGATTTCGTCGTCTTATCCTTATTTGTTGCCATTGTTATTTCTCTCTTATCTCTTTGTTCTTTCGAAACAAATATCTTGGAAAACCCAAATACCAATCTATTCAGCTTGTGTGACGCAAATTGTCGAATCGTTGAAGCATAACATCACAAAATTGCATCGTCTATGATTGCAGGCAGAAAAAACCGGGGTGCCCGCAATGCGGGAGCCCCGGAAAATCCTGCATATTACTGGCGGAATTCAATGGTGCCGGATTCCGGATCCATCGATTCGACAATGGCCAGCGAATCAACGTCATAACCGTCGGCGCGCAACTGATCGCCGCCACCCTGGAAGCCCTTCTCCACAGCGATGCCGATGCCTTCGACGACAGCGCCAGCCTTGTTGCACAGGTCGATCAGGCCATGCAGGGCCTTGCCATTAGCCAGGAAGTCGTCAATCAGCAGCACGTGGTCGCCTTCATTGAGATACTGCTTGGCTACGATAACAGGGAATTCCTTCTGCTTGGTGAACGAGTACACCGTGGTGGAATACTGGTCGCCATCAAGATTGATGGACTGGGCCTTCTTGGCGAACACAACAGGCACGTTGTTGAAATGGCGGGCGGCAAAGCATGCGATACCAATGCCGGATGCTTCGATGGTCAGAATCTTGGTGATGTTCTTACCCTTGAAATGTTCGGCCCAAGCCGCACCCATGGCATCGAACAGCGTCACATCACACTGGTGGTTAAGAAAAGCGTCGACCTTCAGCACATTGCCCGGTTTGACCTTGCCCTCCAGGCGAATGCGTTCCTCAAGCTCCTTCATGAAACCCCTTTGAATAGTTGTTGATGAGCTATGACTGCTTTCACGCGAGCAACGCTCGCGTATTAAGAACTTCCAGCATACTCGCGTGAGATGACGTGATAACACCCTTACGCAATACACCGTGTTTCATAACACGCTGGGGCATGGCGAGAACGCGTACGTTGAGCAAACCCGAGGTGGACTCGGGCATGTTCGGCACGGCTGCGACTACCATATTCAAGGTCCACGGCGCTGAAAGCGCCGCGAGTATTAAGGAGAAACAAGAAGTCATGTCGCAGCGGCAGCGCTTCCATTGCATCGACGGCATCAAAGGCATCGCCCTTGCTGCCATCGTCGCCTACCATTTTTCGATTACCGGCGAATCCGGCGGTTTCCTCGGCGTGGAAACACTGTTCACGATTTCAGGATTCCTGCTGACATGGAGTATGCTCAATGAATACGAGGAACATGGCGGCATACGATTCGGACGATACTATCTGCGCCGCATCGTGCGCTTGCTGCCAGCAATCGTTCTGCTAATTCCCGTGGTCGCATTGCTCAGCGCCGCAATCGATGCCGATGCATTGGTCAAATACGGTGCGGAAAGCCTCGCCGCAATCACTTTCACCTACAACTGGTATGGCATCGCAAGCGGAACCAGCTATTTCGCGACAACCGCACCTCAGCCTCTGCAACATCTTTGGTATGTAGCGGTGTTCGCACAATTCGCGGTACTGCTGCCGGTGCTGGTGCTGCTGATTCGCAAATACGTTCCGGAAAAAATACAGTGGCTTGTTCCCACCTGTCTTGCCGCTATGAGCGCGGTGTTGATGGCAGTCATATATACGCCAGGCGAGGATGCGACCCGCGTCTATTATGGACTTGACACACATTCGTTCGGATTACTGGCCGGCGTGGCTTTCGCATGGGTATTGCACGGCAATCTGCATGTCGCATTGTCGGAACGCTTCGTCAACATTTGGCTGAAAGCCAGCCCATGGTTGGCTACCGCGGCATTAGCGGCGTTCCTCACCTTGACCCGATATATTCGACAGGATGCTTCGGCGTTTCGTTGGGGTTTGGCGTTGTCCGCAATACTGACGATTCTCATGCTGGTCGGTTCGATTGGCGAAGACTCTTGGATGAAAAGCCTGTTCGAATGGCAGCCGCTGCGTCTGATAGGCCGATATTCGTACGGCCTGTATCTGTGGCATTGGCCGCTGTACGTGCTTATCGGACGTCTGCTGCCGTCGACCGTTCACGGCGCGCAGCCGCAATTGCTGTTGTGGATTCTTGCCGGTAGCCTGACCGTGGCATGCGTCGCGTTCTCATGGCGTTTCGTCGAACAGCCGGCAGCGCGCATTCTTGAAGGTTGGCGTCCGGATTTGAAAGACGCACGCGATCGCTTGCACGTGATTATCGCTATTGTCGTCGCAGCGGCATTATGCACGGGATTCGCCTATACGATGCATATCGCGCCCGATAAAACCAAAGTGCAGCTCGCCTTGGAACAGCAGAAGGCATTGCTGAAGGAACAGCAGCGCAAGACAATTCAGTCCACTCCACAACAGGAAGAACCACATAGGGAAGCGCCATCCGACGGCAAACCCAGCGGCGGCGGATCAGCAAAGGATGAATCATCCGAAAAAAACGCTGGAAACAGCGGAGCGCCAGGTGAGACGAAAACTGCTCAGCGTCCGCCCGCGCCAATCGAACCCGTCAATGGCAGTGACGTCATCGCCATCGGCGACTCCGTCATGCTCGGCGCATCATCAGCATTGTCCGCAGCTCTTCCCGGCATTTATGTCGATGCCAAGGAATCACGCAGCATCATGGCAGTCCCCGATTTGATCGCAGCATATAAGGCGAACGGCCAACTCAAAAAGTACATCGTCATCGCGGCGAATACGAATGGAGTGACCACCGTCGAACAGTACGAAAAAATCGCATCAATGGCGGGCCCCGGCCACATATTATGTATTATCAGCGCCCACGGCGACCGAACATGGATTCCCGTTTCCAATCAGGCGTCACGCGACTATGTGGACGCTCACAGTGACTCATCGCTGCTGATCGACTGGGACGCTGTGGCGGCACCACATCCGGAAGCGTTCTATTCCGACGGCATCCATACCATGCCGGACGGCGCGAATCTGTACGCGGCCACCGTACGCGACGCACTCAACGCTTGGTCCGCGCGGCACTGACGTGCTTGTGTGATAGATATAAGAAGCCCTATCAAATAGGCAGCAACAAACGCTAGAAGCAACAAACCCAGGGGGAGGGCCACGCCAGTGCAGCAGGATCCTGATTTCATCGCGCGGCATGCCGAGGAACTTATCGGCGACTTGAATCCGCAGCAATCGCAGGCCGTACAATATGCGGGCCCGGCGCTGTTGATCGGCGCCGGCGCAGGCTCCGGCAAGACGCGTGTACTCACACGTCGCATCGCATGGATTCTGACGCAATTCGGTGCATGGCCCAGCCAGATCCTCGCCATAACCTTCACCAATAAGGCCGCGGCCGAAATGAAAGAGCGCCTTTCCGCTCTAATCGGGCCAGTCGCCGAGCGCATGTGGGTGTCGACCTTCCACTCCGCCTGCGTGCGCATTCTGCGTCGCGACGGCAAACAAATCGGACTTGATTCCGGCTTCTCCATTTACGACACCGCCGACTGCGAGCGACTCGTCAAACTAATCGGCGCCGATCTCAACATCGATTTGAAGCGTTACACGCCGCGCGCAATCCTGTCGCGAATCTCCGACTACAAAAACAATCTGACCGACTGGCGCACGCAGCTCAAGCAGCATGCGCCCGACTACCGTCCAGGCCAGCGTGGCTATCAAATCGGACGCATCGGCAATGTCGAAGAACTGTATGCCGTCGTGTATGCCGAATACCAGTACCGTCTGGCACAGGCCAACGCCGTCGATTTCGACGATTTGATTTCGCGCACCGTCGAACTGCTGCGCACCGATCCGATGGTCGCCGAATACTACCGACACAAGTTCCGCTATATTCTCGTCGACGAATACCAAGACACCAATCATGCGCAGTATGTGCTGGTGCGTGAGCTTGCCGGCGTGGACTCCGCGGAAGAAACTTCTCCCACTGCCGTCGCCGCGGGCAAGACAGGCCCCGCATGGATTACCGTCGTCGGCGATTCCGACCAGTCCATCTACGCTTTCCGAGGTGCCGACATCCGCAATATTCAGGATTTCGAACAGGATTTCCCGAATGCACGCACCATCATGCTGGAACAGAACTACCGTTCCACACAGACCATTCTGGACGCCGCCAACGCCGTGATCGCGCGCAATGAAGGCCGCAAGCCGAAGAAACTGTGGACGGCCTTGGGCAAGGGCGATCCGATTGTCGGATACGCCGCCGATAACGCGCAGCAGGAAGCCGCGTGGATTGCCGGCGAAATCGCGCGCGTACATGCCGAAGAGGGCGTCGCCTATTCGGATATGGCTATCATGTATCGTGCGAACGCGCAGTCGCGTTCTTTGGAAGAGGCGCTGATTAATGCGGGATTGCCGTATCAGTTGGTCGGTGGCACGAAGTTTTATGAACGTCGCGAAATCAAGGATGCCGTCGCGTATTTGCAGGCCATCGTCAATCCTTCCGACAGCGTCAACATGCGTCGTATTCTGAACGTACCGAAACGTGGCCTTGGCGCACGTGCCGAAGCATTGATCGCCTCCTATGCGGATGCGCATATGGGCCCGTTCTGGATTGGCATCGAACATGCCGACGAATTGGAAGGCATTACGGCGCGTACGGCGAAACCACTACGTGAATTCCGTGATTTGATGATCGGATTGCGCGCATTCGCCGCCGAACATGATGCGAAGCCGTCGGAAATCGTGGCTGAAGTGCTTGATAAGACGGGCATGTTGGAAGAGCTGCGACGTTCGGAAGACCCACAGGATATGTCGCGTGTGGAGAATCTTTCGCAGTTGCAGTCGGTGGCTGCCGAATTCGAACAGAACACGCCGGACGCCACATTGGCCGCCTTCCTCGAAACCACGGCATTGGTGGCCGATTCCGATCAGCTGCCAAGCGAGGGAGAGGATTCCGGCAAGGTCACATTGATGACGTTACATACGGCCAAAGGTCTGGAATATCCAATCGTATTCCTGACCGGCATGGAGCAGGGAACCTTCCCGCATTCGCGTGCGATGGAAGATACAAGCGAACTTTCGGAAGAGCGCCGTCTCGCATATGTCGGCATTACACGCGCGAAGCGCCGCCTGTATGTGACGCGCGCCGCCGTACGCGCGCAGTGGGGACAAGCTAATGAAATGCTGCCGAGCCAGTTCCTTGATGAGATTCCGGACGAGCTGATCGATTGGAAACGTCGCGAAACCGGCATGGAGCGCATGCAGGGCGGTTGGCGCAACGCAGGTTTCTCCGATGGCTTTGATGATGATTTCGGAGGATGGCGCGATGATGACGGGTTCGGATCATCATTCGGTGGCTCGTCCTATGGATCGTCTTCGTACGGATCGTCGCGCCGCGGGGGATCGTACGGCTCTTCTTCGTATGGTTCCTCGTATGGTTCGTCCGGCTCGTCACGTCGTCGTTCCGGAGGCTCCTCATACGGCTCGTCCTCGTCCTATGGGTCCCGTGGCGGATCCTCGTATGGTTCGTCCGGCTCATCGCGCTCCTCTTCTCGGTCCGGCAAGGTGACCACGCGTCGCGTCACTCCACTGGATAAGCCGAAAACCGCTCCGGCATCCGCATTGAGCCAAGACAATGCGCTTAACATCGCCGACTTCCATGTCGGAGACAAAATCACGCATGACCGCTACGGCTTGGGCACCGTGCTCGATACGCAAGACAAGGGCCGCAACTCGGTGATCACCGTCGACTTCGGTACTGACGGCGTCAAACGTCTGATGCTGCGTGTCGCTCCCATCGAAAAGCTGTAGACGACACGGCAAAGTCCGTACCCGTCGTGTATAGTTATCGATTGGTGTTTTTCCTCGAAAAACATCGTCTGGAGCCTTAGCCCATCAGCGGGACGGCGGCCAGGCCGCAAGGCCAGACCGTTCATGTCAACCATGACAAAGCGCTGGAGAGGCCGGCTCAACGCGAAACCTCACGTTTCGCGTTCCGTTCAGACAACGACAGAACAAACAAAGGATTAAACCAATGACGAACGTTCAGCGTTCTCGCCGTCAGGTGCGTCTTTCCCGCGCCCTCGGCATCGCACTGACCCCGAAGGCTCAGCGCATCTTCGAAAAGCGTCCGTATGCTCCGGGTGAGCACGGCCGCACCCGCCGTCGCACTGAATCCGATTACGCAGTGCGTCTGCGCGAAAAGCAGCGTCTTCGCGCTCAGTATGGCATCTCCGAGAAGCAGCTTCGCGCTGCTTACGAGAAGGGCACCCACACCGCCGGCCAGACCGGTAACGCCATGCTGACCGATCTCGAAACCCGTCTCGACGCCCTGGTCCTGCGCGCCGGCTTCGCCCGTACCACCGCCCAGGCTCGTCAGTTCGTGGTTCATCGTCACATTCTCGTTGACGGCAACATCGTGGACCGCCCGTCCTACCGTGTCAAGCCCGGCCAGACCATCCAGGTCAAGCCGAAGAGCCAGACCATGGTTCCGTTCCAGATGGCCGCTGAAGGCGTGCACCGCGATGTGCTGCCGGCAGTCCCGGGCTACCTGGACGTCAACCTGGCTTCTCTGAAGGCCACCCTGACTCGCAAGCCTGAAGCCGAGGAAATCCCGGTGCAGGTCAACATCCAGTACGTGGTCGAATTCTACGCCCGCTGATCTGGATTCACATACTGTAAAAACATACAGTGTAAGGACATACATACAGCAAGAGCCTCGCAGCACATCTGCGAGGCTCTTCGCTTTCTTCCCAATCTTTTTTCGGTTATGTAATCGGACTATTCGCCAATCACCGCGCCGACAATGCTTGACACAATCGACATAATCAGCGATCCGATCACCGACCACCAGAAACCGTCGATGACGACGCCGACATCAAACAGACTTATCGCAAGCCACGACGCCAATTCCATGAACAACCAATTGATGATCAGCGCAATCAAACCGAAACTCAAAATCGAAAACGGCAATGCCAGCATCTGCACAATCGGCTTAATCGACGCATTAATCAAAGCCATGAACAAAGCGAAAGCGGCGACACCGAGAATCGGCGGATCGCCGACCACTTCCATACCTGGCAATAGTGCGACCATAACGCCCGCGGCGATCGTCAGCACCAGCCAACGTGAAATAAAACTACCCATAACCGATATCGTACCGGCAATAACGGCGGATTCCGCGCGGGTCACCCCTGAAACGTCCCTGAATGTAACACGACATGTTCGTTCGATTACAGAATGGCGCCCTTTATCCAAGCGACGATGCGCTAATCTGAAGGCATGTTATTGCATCTGTATGTAGTCCGCCATGGGCAGACCCTGTTCAACCGATATAATCGCCTCCAAGGATGGAGCAATTCGCCGCTGACCGAATCCGGCATCGCCGACGCCGAACGAGCAGGTGAAAAACTACGCGGTATTCAATTCGCCGGCGCATTCTGTTCCGATACTACGCGCGCCATGGTGACGGCGCAGCGCATCCTCGATATCAACGAAGCCGCAGGGCATACACGTCCGGGATTGGTCAACGACATGCATTTTCGTGAACAATGCTACGGATATTTTGAAGGACAGGACATGTCGTTGGCATGGACGGCTGCAGGCGGGCCTCATGGGGCGAAGGACTACAACGACATCGTGCGCCGATTCGGGCTCGGCGCCACACGCGATTTCCTGAAAGAAGCCGATCCCTTCCATGATGCGGAATCAGACGCGGAATATTGGCAGCGCGTCGAAGACGCATTCGCGTTGATCGCCGCCGACCAGCGTTTGTGCGACGGCGATGATGTGCTGATGATTTCGCATGGCAACACGCTGCTCAGTCTCATGCATCGATTCGCACCGGAAGGATACGACTTAAGCGAGCGTCCGGCGAATGGATCCGTGACACGATTCGATTTCGATACTGACCGTGCATTCGATGAGGCGATAACCGTCATATCGTATAATCAGTAGGTTATGCTCAGCCTGTAGCGTCTGGGGCGTTCGTTAGGCTGGTGCGGGTATTGTGGTCGCGGTGCTGTGCCGTGATACAGAAAGAGGTACATGATGGGTGTAGGAGAGATTGCCGGTCTCATCGCCGCCATCGCGTTCGCGATTCTGGCCGGATTCATGATCTACCCGCTGATTCGCTTGGGCAAACTGTTCGACCAGCTCGCCCAAGTCGTCAAGGAAACCGGCGATCATGCGATTCCGGCACTTGACGAAAGCGTGACGACCATACAGCAGGTCAACAAGTCGCTTGATGACGTGAACAAAATCTCCGCGGCCGCTTCGGCCACCGCCAGCAACGTCAGCGCTTTAAGCGATTTGTACGGCTCGTTCCTAGGCAAGCCTGTCATCAAAATCGCCTCTGCCGCGTATGCGGCGAAGTCCACCGCCCAATCGTTCCTGCAGCACAAAACTGAGGGACGTGCGGATTCCGCTAAGGGGGAGTGATGTTCAAACGTCTGTTCTGGGTGGGCGTCGGCATTGCGATCGGCGTGATTGCAGTGACCAAGGCGCAGGCTTATGTGAAGGCCAACACCCCTGATAAGGCGCGTCAATTCCTGTTCGGCCCCGAGCAGGATCATGTGACGATGCGCACGCTCGAAGGTTTGATCAACGAATTCAATGCCACGCGCCGAGCCCGCGAGGCTGAACTGAACTCACGATACGCCCGCTGACATCCGCAGCCGCGAATGCGATAGCGGATGCTGTCGGCTTGATTACATCCATCAGGCGGCACAAGTCATAATCACGACAAACGGGACTATCCCCGGTCCCATCCATAAAGGAGCTCAAAAACACATGCGCACTTCTGAAATCGCGAAGCGCTATCTCGACTACTATGACCGACACGATCATCTTGTCGTGCCGTCGGCATCGCTGATCTCCCCGAACCCGACCACGCTGTTCACCATTGCAGGCATGGTCCCGTTCATCCCGTACCTGATGGGCGAGCAGACCCCGCCGTCACCGCGTATGGCATCGAATCAGAAGTGTGTACGTACCCTCGATATCGACGAAGTCGGTAAGACCACGCGTCACGGTACCTTTTTCCAGATGCTGGGCAACTTCTCCTTCGGCGACTACTTCAAGGAAGAAGCGATTCACTATGCTTACGAGCTGCTGACCACCCCGCAGAGCGAGGGCGGTTATGGTTTCGATCCGGAGAAGCTGTGGATGACCACCTTCACCGACGATGAGGAAGCCCGTTCCATGTGGCGCAACGAAGGCGTCGACCCGGAGCATATCCAGATCATGGGCATGGAAGACAACTTCTGGACCACCGGTGGCCCTGGCCCCGGCGGCCCGTGCTCTGAAATCTACGTCGACCGAGGCCCGGAATACGGTGTCGAAGGTGGCCCGATCGCGGACGAAAACCGTTATATCGAAATCTGGGATCTCGTGTTCGAAAACTACGAGGTCGACAACGTCAAGTCCAAAACCGACCTGCATATCGTCGGCGAATTGGAAAACAAGAACATCGATACCGGCGCCGGCCTCGAACGTCTGGCCTACCTGCTGCAGGGCAAGCAGAACATCTACGAGACCGATGAAGTCTTCCCCGTGATCGAAGCCGCGCAGGCCATGTCCGGCCGTCACTATGGCGATGACGAAGCAATGGATGTCAAGTTCCGCGTCGTGGCCGACCACGTGCGTTCCGCTTTGATGATTATGAGTGACGGCGTGCGTCCGTCCAACAACGGTCGTGGCTATGTGCTGCGGCGCCTGCTGCGTCGAACCGTCAAGGCCATGCGCGCCCTCGGCGTTACCGACCCGGTGCTGCCGACTCTGTTCCCGGTGTCCAAGAACGCCATGGTTCCGAGCTATCCGGAACTGGAAGACACTTTCCATGATGTTTCCGAATCCGCGTACGGTGAGGAGGACGCATTCCGTCGTACCCTCGAAGCCGGCACCGAAATCTTCGACATGGCCGTTTCCAAGGCCAAGGAAGCCGGCAAGAGCGTTGTCTCCGGTGACGACGCATTCAAACTGCACGATACCTATGGCTTCCCGATCGAGCTGACCCTCGAAATGGCCGAAGAGCAGGGCGTCAAGGTCGATGAGGCAAAGTTCCGTGAACTTATGGCCGAACAGAAGTCCCGCGCCCGTGCCGATGCTCTGAAGAAGCGTCACAACGTGGACCTGAGCGTTTACGACGATTTCAAGAAGACGCTGGCCAAGCCGCTCGACTTCCTCGGCTATACCGACTTCTCCGCACGCGCCCGCGTGCTCGGCATCATGCAGGAAGGCAAGGGATCCGTTCCGGCCGTTACCGCTCCGGCGACCATCGAAGTTATCCTCGACCGCACCCCGTTCTACGCGGAAGCCGGCGGCCAGCTGGCAGATGAAGGCGAAATCCTGTCTGATGATGGCGCAGTGCTCGAAGTCGACGACGTGCAGAAGCCGATCAAAGACCTCATCGTCCACCAGTGCCGTCTGACCGAAGGCACCTTGGTCGTCGGCACAGAAGTGAACGCCACCATCGACCTTGATCGCCGTGGCGCCATCGCCCGTTCCCACACTGCAACCCACATGGTGCACAAGGCATTGCGTGAAGAGCTCGGTCCGCAGGCCACCCAGCGTGGTTCCGAAGACGCCCCGAACCGTCTGCGTTTCGACTTCCAGTGGTCCAAGGCTCCGACCAAGACGGTGATGAGCGCCGTCGAAGCGCGCGTCAACGACCGTCTGCGCGACAACCTCGCCGTCACCACTCAGGAAATGAAGTTCGACGACGCCATCGCGCTCGGCGCGATGCACCTGTTCGGTGAAAAGTACGGTGACATCGTGCGTGTGGTGTCCATCGGCGAAGACGGCTGGAGCCGTGAGCTCTGCGGCGGTACCCACGTCGACCATGTCGGCAAGATCGGCGCCATCAACATCATGTCCGAAGCCTCCATCGGTTCCGGCGTGCGCCGTGTCGACGCTCTGGTCGGCCAGAGCGCATACGAGTACAACGCTCGCGAGCATGCGCTGGTCTCCCAGCTGAGCGACAAGCTCAACGCTCGCCCGGATGAGCTGGCTGAACGCGTGAACGCGTTGCTCGCCAAGCTCAAGGAATCCGACCGCCGTTTGGCCGCCATGTATGAAGGCCAGCTGGCAGCCGCAGTCCCGCAGCTCGTCTCCGACACCAAGGCTTCCGCAGCTCCGGTGAAGGTCGCCGCGAAGAACGTTGGGCATTTCGGTTCTTTCGACGCACTGCGTAAGACCGTTCTGGACGTTCGTGGCCAGCTCGGCGAAGACGCTCCGGTCGTCGTCGCACTTGCCGGCATTTCCGAAGATGATAAGCCGATGGTTGCGGTGGCCACCAATGAAGCCGCTCGCAAGGCCGGCATCAAGGCCGGCGATCTGGTCCGCGGCGCTTCCAAGATCCTCGGCGGCGGTGGCGGTGGCAAGCCGGACTTCGCCCAGGGCGGCGGTAGCGACGCGACTAAGATCGATGAAGCCGTCGCGGCGCTTGCTGAGCAGGCGATGAAGGCCTGAGCATACCCGCATGGTATGGCTTGGCATTGATTTGGGCGATGCCCGGGTCGGACTTGCATTGTCCGACCCGGGCCTTGCCCTTGCCCATCCCGCAGGAAACGTCCAAGTATTCGGTGATTCTTTCCGCGCAATCGATGACGTTATCGATATCATCGAGGATGAGCAGATTGAACACGTTGTTATCGGATTGCCGCTGCAATTGGATGGCACAGAAGGTAAAAGCGCGAAAAAAGCCCGACGTTGGGCTGCCAACCTCGAAAAGCGACTCAAGAATTGGGTTGAAGAAGGAGAGGTGGTCCTTGATCAGATGCCGACGGTGGAACTGGTCGATGAACGTTTGACAACAGTGGCTGCGCATAGGCAGTTGCTTGATGCTCATGTCGGCAGTCGGCAGCATCGTCCGAAGGTCGATCAGCAGGCCGCGGTGGTGATTTTGCAAACGGCATTGGACCGCGTGGAGAAATGAGGGAAGCGATCGATGTCACAGGATTTCGAGGAGTTCTTTGGCGAGAATGTTCGATGGGAAACAGACGGTACCGGTACCGCCGTCCCGATGCAGCCACCATCGCCTCCGCGATCTCGCCGAGACATGCGTCGTCAGCGTGAACGGCGCAAGCGCCGCAAGATGCTCACTATTACCGCAATCGTCCTGGTCGTTGCCTTGGTATTCGTTGGAGGCTATTTCGGCTATCGCAAGCTGATTCAATGGCGCGACGCCAACAATTCGTCCGAAACCGTTATCAAGGATTATCCGGGTCCGGGCGAAGGCGAAGTGCAATTCACTGTCGAACAAGGGCAGGATGCCACCACGATTGCCGAAAACCTGTATGCAGCCGACATCATCAAATCTCCGGAAGCATTCACCAGCGTTGTCATGGCAAATAACAGCGTGCTATATCCGGGAACCTTCTCGCTGCTGAAGCATATGAGGGCCGCAGACGTCGTCGCGATTCTGTCCGACCAGACTCAGGCCAGCGGCTTTCTGGAAGTGCGTTCCGGCGAACGAGTGTCCGACGTCATCGCAGCGGCCGTGGAACTGTCCGGATTGTCTCAATCCGACTTTGACGCCATCATCAACGGCGGCGGATCCGATATTCTGCCGGCTGAAGCGAACGGTGACTTCGAAGGCTGGTTCGAACCGGGCAGCTACGACGTGCAGAACAAAACCGCTGAGGAAATCATTTCCGCAATGGTTGAATCACGAATCGCAAAACTCGACTCCTTGGGAGTGCCCACAGGCGAAGAGCGTGAGCGTATTCTCATCATGGCATCGATTGCGGAATCCGAAGTGAATTCGCCCGAATACTACGGCAAGGTCACGCGTGTGATTCTCAACCGTCTGGAACAGGGCATCACGTTGGGTATGGATACGACCGTGGCCTACGGTTTGGGCATCACCGCAGACGAATTGACCGACGCCATGCTGCAGGACGACTCGAATCCGTACAATACGCGCCTTCATACAGGCCTGACTCCGGGACCGATCAGCAATCCCGGAGACAACGCCATCAAAGCGGCATTGAATCCCGAACAAGGAGATTGGCTGTATTTCGTTACTACGAATCTGCAAACCGGTGAAACCAAGTTCACCACCGGCACCATGGACGAGCAGAACGCACAATTCGAGCAGTACGTGAACGAATACAAGACGACCAACGAAAACGCCAACTGATAATCACACTGATATCAAGCGAACGGCATAGCAACATGAGCGTGTGATGGAATCATCGAATTTCATCACACGCTCATTGTCATATTGCAATCACATTATTGTCGACACCAGCAAAGCGACAACGCCAGCCAGTACGATAACCGGCGCAAATGGCGTTTTCCCCGCATACTGCGTGCCGTGTTGCGGATCAAAGCGCGTCCAAAACGCAATCCACAACACGCCAAGCAATCCCATAGCAAGCCACCAAATGACAATCGCCTGCAAACCGCACAAACCAACGGCCAAACCAATCACCAACGTCGTCGTCACATCTCCGAATCCCAAAGCGCCCGGCTTCATCAAAGCCAACGCCACCTGCACTGCGGCACACAGCAATGCAAACAGCAGCGACTGCAACACAACAAACAAATTATTCGTCAACAATGCGTACATGCATGTAGCAATCAACTGTGCGGCAACGCCGACCGCAATCCAAAGGCGCGGCACGCGACGGCAGCGAATGTCATTGACTGAGACGGCAAGTCCACAAATCAGACTTGGTATGCATGCTAGATACCACATAACGCTAAAATAGCCCGAAGTTGCACCGAAGGTGTGCATCAACGACGAAAAGGAGAAGGCATGTTGCGTTGGCAGACTGCAGGCGAGTCGCACGGCGAAGCGCTTGTCGCCATGATTGAAGGGCTGCCGTCCGGCGTCCGCATCACCACCGACGATGTGGTCGGCGCATTGGCACGTCGCCGTTTGGGCTACGGGCGTGGTGCGCGCATGAAATTCGAACAAGACAAGGTGCGTCTGCTCACAGGCGTGCGCCATGGTCTGACACTCGGATCTCCCATCGCCATTGAAATCGCCAATACCGAATGGCCGAAGTGGACGGAAGTCATGAGCGCCGATCCGCTCGACCACGAACTGCCGCGAGAAGGCCGCAACGCGCCGCTGAGCCGCCCGCGGCCGGGCCATGCCGATCTGACCGGCATGCGAAAGTATGCCTTTGACGATGCACGCCCTGTGCTGGAGCGTTCCAGCGCCCGCGAAACCGCGTCTCGAGTCGCTCTCGGTGAAGTCGCACGCCAATTCCTTGAGCAGTCGCTTGGCATTCACACCGTTAGCCATGTAATTTCCATCGGCGGGGCTGGCATCGAAGGCGAATATGACATGCCAACCGCCGACGATGTCGCCGCACTCGATGCTTCTCCTGTTCGCACTTTGGACAAGGACGCGGAAGCCCGCATGATTGCGCGCATCGACGAAGCGAAAGCCAACGCCGACACGTTGGGCGGTGTCGTCGAAGTCATTGCATACGGCGTGCCCGCAGGCATCGGCACTTATGTTGAATCCGATCGTCGACTTGATGCTGCCCTCGCAAGCGCACTGATGGGCATTCAAGCCATCAAGGGTGTGGAAATTGGCGACGGATTCCTTGAAACCGAGCGCCCTGGCTCCGCTGCACACGATGAAATAGCCGTTGGCGAAGACGGACGTATCACACGACTGACCAACCGTGCAGGCGGCATTGAAGGCGGTATGTCTGACGGCATGCCGATCCGCGTGCGTGCTGCGATGAAGCCGATTCCGTCAATCCCGCGCGCGTTGCGCACCGTTGACGTCGCCACTGGCGAGGCGGCGCAGGCCATCAACCAGCGTTCCGACTCCACCGCAGTGCCTGCGGCGGCTGTCGTGGCCGAGGCCATGGTGCGCCTGACCTTGGCCAAGTATGTGCTCGAAAAGTTCGGCGGCGACAGCATTGAAGAAACTCGTCGCAACGCTGAAGCATATAAGGCCTCCTGGCCGGAGCATATGCGCTGAACGTCGGGTTGGCGTTTCATTGAAATCGGTTTGACGTTTTCGCTTAAGCAAGGGGAAGGAATATCGTGACTTACACCCGTCCAGTGGCCGTGATCATCGGCATGATGGGGGCCGGTAAGACCCGAGTCGGACGTGAAGCGGCTCAAATGCTGGAACTGCCGTTCGCCGATGCCGACAATGAAATCGAACATGAAGTCGGAATGACGATTCCCGACTATTTCGCACAATATGGTGAGCCCGCATTCCGCAAGGTGGAAAACAAACTCATCTGCGACATGCTGGAGGATTTCGACGGCATCCTTTCCCTCGGTGGCGGTGCCCCGATGACGCCGGCAACACGTGAAGCGTTGGCCGAATACGTGCAGGACGGCGGGAAAGTCGTGTATTTGATGGCCGACCCCGAAGAGGCGATGGAACGCGCGCGCCGCAGCGGAGGCCGCCCCATGCTGGATGGCGATGCTGATGCGCGTTGGAAAAAACTGTATAAAGAACGCGATCCAGTATTCTGTGAAGTCGCCAACGTGCACGTGCGTACGCATGGTCAGACGCCACAAGCCGCCGCAAAGCGTCTGATCAACATGCTGCAGGAACGCTGCGTGCACGTGGACGGCAGCGGCATCGAGCCGTATGACGTGCGCATCGGAGAAGGCGTGATGCTGCATCTGGCCGAAGTGTTGGGATCCAAGCCCGTCAAGGTCGCCCTGATCCATACGCAGCCGGTGCAACGCCATTCCGACCACGCCCGAACCATGCTGCGTCAAGCCGGCTATGAAGTGCTCGACATTGTGATTCCGGACGCTGAAGCCGGTAAAACCATCAACGTTGCCAACGGTATTTGGGCGCGTCTGGGCAAAGCCGGATTCACCCGTTCCGACGCGATTGTCGGCCTAGGCGGGGGAGCGGCCACCGATTTGGCCGGATTCGTCGCGGCAACATGGATGCGCGGCATCCGCTACGTAAACTGCCCGACCTCGCTGCTGGCAATGGTCGACGCTTCAACCGGCGGCAAAACCGGGATCAATACCGACGCAGGCAAGAATCTGGTCGGTTCCTTCTATACGCCGGCCGGCGTGCTTGCCGATATGCGCACGCTCATGTCGCTGCCCAACGACATCTTCATTGAAGGTCTGGGCGAAGTCGCTAAATCCGGCTTCATCATGGATACGGAAATCCTGAACATTTTGTCCGCCCATGCCGGTCAGCTGCGCAATTTTGATGGGCACGAATTCGTCGGCAGCCCATTGGAGGATGTGGTCGCCGAACTGATCGAACGTACCGTGCGAGTGAAGGCGCATCATGTGTCCGCGGATTTGAAGGAAGCCGGCTTACGTGAATTCCTCAACTATGGCCATACGCTCGGCCACGCCATCGAAAAGCTGGAGCATTTCCGCTGGCGTCACGGCGATGCAGTGGCCGTCGGCATGGTATATGCTGCCGAACTTTCCTATTTGCTGGGGTATATCGGCGAAGACGTGGTCGACTATCACCGTTCGTTGCTGTCTTCTCTCGGCCTGCCGATTTCTTGGAACAACGGCAGCTGGGACGAAGTTCTTGCCTTGATGCATCGCGACAAGAAGGCGCGCGGCAACAAACTGCGCTTCGTGATATTGGACGAGATTGGCCATCCGATGCATTTGGACGATCCGCCCGCGGACGCGGTGCATGAAGCGTTCGAACGCATTCGCAATTGGTGACGTCTGCTGGCTGTCCGCTGCCGGCGGTTTTCCGGCAAAACGGCGGCGGAACAACGTCGGCACAACCTCGACACAGCCTCAGCACAACGGAAGGAATGATCTATGCGTAAGATAATCGTTGTCAATGGTCCGAATTTGGGGCGCCTTGGCGTTCGCCAGCCGGATGTGTACGGCCGTCAGGATCTGGAGACGCTTCGTCGCCTATGCATTGAATGGGGCGCCGAGCTGGGTCTTGAAGTGGAAGTGCGTCAGACCGATGACGAGGCCGAGATGATCGGCTGGATGCATAAGGCCGTCGACGAGAAGACGCCGGTTGTGATGAACCCCGCCGCCTTCACCCATTACTCGTATGGCCTGTCCGACGCCGCCCACATGGTGGGGGATGCCGGCCTGCCGCTGATGGAAGTGCATATCTCCAACCCGTCCGCACGCGATGAGTTCCGCAAGCGTTCGGTGATCTCCCCGGTCGCCACCGGCACTATCACCGGCATGGGCTTTTACGGCTACAAACTGGCCTTGGAGGCCGTCGCCCATCTGCTGGAAGACTGACTTCCCTCTGTTCATCGGGCATCTCAAAACCTTCGAGAGGCCGTTGCTCATCTGTCGGAAGACTGACTTCCCATTCAGCTGACGTTTTACTCCTGTTTGTCAGGTAGCGGCTTTCCTCTGTCGCTGCCTCTGTGAACTTGGGTATCCGATGTCGTAAGCGGCATCTTGTGGAGCATAATCAAAGGCCCTGCTCCACAAAGTGCTGCGAAAATTCCCTTTTGCAGCACTTTGCGGAGCGTCCCAGCCTTTTATGCTCCGCAGCGTGCCACAATGGAGCCGTTTTGCGGCAATCGGTACTGCACTGAAAGTTCAGTACCTTTTATTCTTGATGCGGCCCGATACCTCGTTGTTATTCCCCTGCCGATCCGTCTCCTCCGCGACGAAATGCGGAGGCCAAAACAAGGCCATCCTCCCCAAACCGTCGCGAAACACCATGTTCGCGACGGTTTGGGGAGGGCATAATGCCCGCGACCTCCGCATTCAGTCACAAAACACCACCTTTGCGACTGAATGCGGAGCTTACTCCGATTTTGTCCTCCGCAAGCCGTCACAAAAGAACAGATTCGCGGCAGCTTGAGCAGTCAGCAGTGAAAACATGCGCGGCGGAAGCCAGTCTAAAGCAATTACTGTTTGTGAAAGTGTCCTACGCCAGCGGAGGCTTTGGAATAGAGCGGTATCCCGGCCATGGAACACCCGCATTACGTAAACTGACCACTAGTGGTGTGCGCTGCATCGCTTCCTTATATGTGCAATGAATGATTTTGGTCACGCCAAACTGCCGCAATATATTGTCGCGTTCCATTTGATCGCCGACAACTTGTTCCACTGTGCGTTTATTGGTCATGCGAGGATTCGTGTACTTCTGCATTCCATCAAATTCAAGAACGATTAGACGACCATCATGCAATCGCCATATATAGTCGACTCGGAAACGTGTCGCAGGACAATCCGGATCGTAAAATTCAACCTGTAATTCTGGTACTGCAAAGCCTTCAAGAATAATGACGCCACGTACTAATGATTCACCACCATTTTCACTGGCGGCGTCTGCATAGTGCAGCAAAGTTTGTACGATCGAACAATTTGCTTTCATTTTGCTACATTCGGTCAGGATTGCTGTTGGCGATATTTTTTGCCGCAGGGCACAATCGAACATGCCGAGTGCATATTCAAAAGGTATACGCAATGCGCAATCGACTAGTGTACGTTCCGGTGACGTTACTAGGAGACCGGATTTATTGATAACGGGTATTTGTGTCATACAAATACGATTGAGATCGATTGCATTTGAAACCTGTAAAGATTGCGCTGACCGATGAGAACGTGGGGCTGCGTGATACTGATCTGCAATTGTTATAGCGTTGTTATGAAGATATCTTGCATGCCAGAAGCCGTATATGTCAGCTGCCGTAAGTCCTGCGAATACCCATTCAGGATGTTGCAGGGTAAGAGCGCGAGTGACGTACATTATTTGCTGACATTCATTCAATGCATTCCAGCATGATGCTTCGATATAAAGGCCGCGATATGGCGAGATGATTTCTCCTGATCTGCGGCGT
This sequence comes from Bifidobacterium sp. LH_512, assembly GCF_056356435.1. NCBI lineage: Bacteria > Bacillati > Actinomycetota > Actinomycetes > Bifidobacteriales > Bifidobacteriaceae > Bifidobacterium > Bifidobacterium sp. LH_512. The sequence goes on along the minus strand of NZ_JBKEUE010000001.1, from coordinate 904,430 downwards.
CGTCGCAGAGCGCATTGGACAGCGTTATTCGTGGCGACGGCGCATCGTTGCTGTGCAGCCGCTTCCGCCAGAATGGATGTAACCTCGGCATGCTGTCTCATAACATGACGGTACAGGTAAACGAGGTATGCGCGCAACCGCTTCCGGCAAATGTGGATAACTCTATGAGTAGGGTATGTCTCACTATTTTCCAGCTATAAAGATCTATTTCTCGATGCTTCCCAGTCTGGTGATTGCTGCAACGGCTACTGAAATTGATATTTTTGAGGATTTTGTCTGGGGGGGGGGTAGCCTAAAGCGAATTGATGGGAGTGTGCTGTGACAAAGATGTTCATGCTTAAAGACTTGCCCCTTTACGAGTGAGAGGATGCGAGTAGTCAGAGTCATGGCCGGCAACTGGATTTTGCATGATGGAAAATACTTTTTTCGATAGATTACGGTGTTTCATGCCATTGATTGTCGCTTTAGGAACGCTGCTTATCGGTGGATGTTTTATGTTGCTCGCAATTCCGGGACACATTCCGGATGTTTGGGCGCATATATACCGTATTGATGGCATATTGAACGGGGATTTGCTCGCACGTCCAGTATCTTCAAAAAGCATGCTTCATGGAGGATCCGGTAATGTCGGCGGTCATGTGGCATGGAAGTGAATTGATTTTTCGCAGCAATATTACGATGGATACGATCCCAACGTTGTTCTACCGGAAACGATTACGGTGCAAGATTCAATAGGCGCGGACGTGCCCTATAACAATACAGCGACGAATACTCCGTTTGTATACCTGCTGCAGTTAATTGGTTTTGTAATTGGAAAGTTTTTCAATTTGCCGGCACTGATTACGTATAGGCTGACTGAAACGATTACGTTGCTGGTATATGCGGGGTGTATGGCAGCTGGGGTTGCGCTGTTACCCCATTGGCGTGTTTTTGTGGGACATATAATGTTGTGCCCTTTGATGCTGTTTCGTTATTCTTTTGCGATTTCAGCGGATTCAATGACACAGGCGCTGACTTTTCTTCTTTCCTGTATGATTTTTCGTACTCTGTATTGTCGAGTATCGGCATTGTATTGCATTGGCATCGTTGCGGTATGTGTAGCGGTGTCGATGTGTAAATTTATATATTTGCCCATTGTTGTGCTGATATTGTTCATTCCTTGGAACCAGCGTTGTCTTGATAAACAATCTGGTTTTGTGAATTACCGCAAGCAGGATGGAAAAACTTCAATCTCCGACAGTGTTCTATATGATATACGCACCTGGATATGCTGCGTAGGTGATACGCTTGCAATTGGATGGGTGTTGATTTGGCTAAAGCTGACTGGATGGTTTGTAACAACCCCAATGATTGTTTCATACGAAGAAATGTCGGCGCGCAAGCATGCTTTGATGACTGATCCGCAGGCGATGATTCATGCTCTACGGTCGATTGGATTGTCGATTTTAGAAGCCAAATCAAATCTCGACCGGCCTTTGGACAGTTTGCTGATTCGAATTTTCTGGATTTTATTTATTGTGATGCTGATTATTTTGATTGCTGCCTCTGTAAAACAGATTCAGAATCGCGAGCATGTTCTATTTTGGTGGGCATCCGTTTTGGTTGCTGGGGGAATTGTGCTCTTGACATATTTGGCCCTCTGGTTGCAATATACGTCATCAAATGCTGCAGTGGTAGAAGGCATGCAATACCGCTATTTTGTGCCTTTATCGGTGCTGTGCGCCTTGTGTATGTTCGAATGCGTACGAGGATTGGTGAATGAATCCGCAGTGTAAGATGTGCAACACGCCGCGTCACATGAGGGTGATATGCTGAAATTCCATGGTCAGAAGACAACATGGTAATTCTCAGGAACACGTCACCAAGCATATCTTCGTCACCGGTGGTGTCGTTTCATCTCTTGGCAAGGGCCTGACGGCCTCTTCTCTTGGACGTCTGCTTCGCTCTCGTGGCATCCACGTGTTGCAGCAGAAGCTTGATCCGTACATCAATGTGGATCCGGGTACGATGAACCCGTTCCAGCATGGCGAAGTCTACGTTACTGAAGACGGCGCCGAAACCGATTTGGACATCGGCCACTATGAGCGTTTCCTTGACGTGTATCTGAGCCAGAAGGCGAATGTCACCACCGGCCAGATCTATCAGGAGGTGCTGCGTAAGGAACGCGCCGGTGAATATCTCGGCCAGTGCGTGCAGGTCATTCCTCACATCACCAACGAAATCAAGTCGCGCATGCGTGCGCAGGCTTCCGACGATGTCGATGTGATCATCACCGAAATCGGCGGCACTGTCGGCGACATCGAATCCCAGCCGTTCCTTGAGGCGGCCCGCGAAGTTCGTCGCGATCTGGGCGCCGACAACTGCATGTTCGTGCATGTTTCCCTTGTGCCGTACATCGCCGCCGCTCATGAGCTCAAGACCAAGCCGACCCAGCACTCCGTCATGATGCTGCGACAGCTGGGCATCTCCCCGGACGCATTGGTGCTGCGTTCCGACCGTCCGCTGAACCAGTCCATCAAGGACAAGATTTCGCTGATGTGTGACGTGGACGCCGAAGGCGTGGTCAATTGTGTGGATGCTCCGAGCATCTACGACGTCCCGAAGATCCTGTTCGATGAAGGCCTTGACGCCTATGTGGTCCGTGAGCTCGGTCTGCCGTTCCATGACGTAGATTGGGATGAATGGGAGGACCTGCTGGAACGCGTCCACCATCCGAAGCACGAAGTGAACATCGCCATCGTCGGCAAGTACATCGACCTGCCGGATGCCTACCTGTCGGTCACCGAAGCCATCAAGGCCGGTGGTTTCGCCAACTGGGCCAAGGTCAACGTCAAGTGGGTCGCCGCCGATAAGTGCGCCAGCCCCGAAGGCGCTGCAGCAGCGCTCGATCAGGTCGACGGCATCTGCATTCCGGGTGGCTTCGGCATCCGCGGCATCGACGGCAAGATCGGTGCTCTGCGCTTTGCCCGTGAAAACGGACTGCCGGCGCTTGGTCTGTGTCTCGGTCTGCAATCGATGGTTATCGAATACGCTCGTGACGTGCTTGGCATCGAAGACGCGAACTCTTCCGAATTCGATCCGAATTGCGCGAACCCGGTTATCGCCACGATGGAAGAGCAGAAGGACATCGTCGCTGGTCATGGCGATATGGGCCACACGATGCGCTTGGGCTCCTATCCGGCGGAACTGCTCGAAGGTTCGATCGTCGCCGAATTGTACGGCACCACGCATGTCACCGAACGTCATCGTCACCGTTACGAAGTGAACGTGGCATACAAGGATCGTCTGCGTGAAGCCGGACTGGTTATTTCCGGCCAGAGTCCGGACGGTGAGCTGACCGAATTCGTTGAGCTGCCGCGAGAAGTGCACCCGTTCTACGTTTCGACGCAGGCACATCCGGAGTTCAAGTCGCGCCCGACGAAGCCGCATCCGCTGTTCGCCGGTCTGGTGAAGGCCGCACTTGATCATCAGCGCGAACGCTGAGCCGTGCGCGAACACTGAGCCGCACATGATTGAAGCTAGACATTTTCAATTGAATAGTCAGCTAAATCACACAATATAAGCGTCATGGCCATGGATTTTCTCCACGAAAATTCATGACCATGTTGCATAATTGGGGCGTTATCGGGTGATGTGCGTGCAGCACAAACAGAACGCAAACCTTTAGGAATTGCAGATGAGTGAAGCACAGGGGAGCGCAGCGGAGTTTCCTGAGGAAAACCGCAACGCGATGAATGATGAACAGACTATGAGCGACGCCGATACCACAAGCGTGTTCACTCCGATTAATGTTGTCGGAGACGTACAGCCGCTTGATTTTGCCGACGACGAAGCCTTGGCCACCAAGAAGAAGCGTAGTTTGCTGTGGCTGTGGATTCCGCTGACGATTGTGGTGGTGTTGGCTGCGATAGGTGCTGGTGGTGTCTGGTTTTTCCAGTCGCACACGCTTCCGGGCGTGAAATTGTGGGGCACTTCCATGCTTGGCCGCACGCAAAGCCAGATTGCGGCTAAAATCGATCAGCAGGTGTCTGATGTCGGCATGCAGGTGTCATACAACGATATGACGGTGAAGGTATCGCTGGAAGATTTGGGCTTGTCGGTCGATTCTGATGCAATCGCTTCCGAAGTGTTCGAAGCGAAGCGTGATCTTCCCTGGTGGCAGCAGTTCGCTTTCTGGAATACCATTGACATTGCCGACGCCCCGTTCAACGCGAAGGCCGCGGTTGCGGACGCGCTGAATGAGAAGCTGGACATTGAAGAGGCCAAGCCGGTCGACGCGTCGGTGCGATTGAACGCCGACGGCACCGGTTTCGAAACCGTCGCCGCTCAGCAGGGCGAAGGTCTTGGCGTTACGGATATCGCCGAGGAAATGCGTGACGTCATCGAATCCTTTGGAAGCCATGACGCGCAGACCATCGCGTTGAAGAAGCAGACCATCGATCCGGCCGTCACCGACGACATCGCCGATCAGGCGAAGAAAACGCTGAATGATTTGGTTGCCAATCCGATTCAAATCACCATCGACGACCATGCAATCGCCACATTGGACGCCCCCGCGCTATTCGCTTCCATGCGAATCGACGCGAACGATAACGCCGTACTCGCCAAGAACGAAACACGTAACGGCTATGTCGTATTCAATGCCGACAAATTGCAGCAGTATTATTCGGACAGCATCAAGCCAAATCTGAAAACGGGTCGCGAAGACCGCGAAACCATTGTCAATAATAATGGTGATGTGCTGGAAACCATTACGGAAGGCCATGATGGTGTGACTGTGGCCGACGGTGCCGACGCGAATATCGGCGTTCAGGGCGTTGAAGCGCTGGCGAATGGTGGTGGCAACATCGAAGTCGAAGGCACAGTCGACCCGATGAAGGAGATTACGACGAAGCGCCATGTCGTCGTCGATCTGTCCGATGGCAAGGTATATGCCTACGAAAACGACAAGCTGGTCAAGACGATGAGTATGTCCGCGGGCGAAGGCAATAATCGCGCCACTGGCGCATGCACTGGCGACCTGTGCACGCCGACCGGTGATTTCACCATTTGGCTGAAGTACCAGTCGCAGGACATGAGCGGTAATCTGACTCTGTCCGATGGATCCACGTCACAGTGGGATGTCAAGGATGTCGGATTCGTCAATTACTTCTCGAAAACCGGTTGCGCGATCCATCGTATCGTCTCCCCGATGACGGATGCGCAGATTGCCGCAATGAACGCCAACACTTCCCATGGCTGCGTCGGCATCGGTTGGGATGTTGCCGAATGGTTCTACGGTTGGTGTCTGTATGGAACCAGCGTGCACGTGCAGCAGTAGCCGTATGGTCCATGGGTGAATGCGGAAAGCCTCGCATGCGAAAGCGCACAAACAGTAAGCCCCGCCATGTCGCGGGGCTTACTGCATGTCAGAGAAACCGCTGCCATTGCACATCCATGTGGCTGTGTGTAAGCATGTGTTAGGTATGTCACGCTGTAGGCGAATCGTATTTTGCACTGAATACTGGCGTGGCCGTATAAATTCTGTTAGTTTGATTCAGGACTACATCGTGATTGGAGGCAGCGTAGGTGAGTGAGAACCAAGCGCCAAACGCGGCGGCAGACGTGGAGATGAGCCAGTATGTGGCAGACCGCGGCCGTGTGAATGAGGAAAAGCTTCGTCAGGACGAAGAGATCATCAGCCAGTTCGGCGATTACACGTATGGCTGGCATGATTCAGACGCTGCCGGCGAAGCCGCGAAGAAGGGCATCAGCGAGCAGGTCGTTCGTGAGATTTCCGCCGATAAGAACGAGCCGGAATGGATGCTGGAAAAGCGTCTTGAAGGATATCGTGATTTCATCAATCGCCCAATGCCGAAGTGGGGCGTTGATTTGGATGATTTCAACGCCGATGACTTCAAGTATTATGTCAAGCCGATCGATAAGCAGGCTGCGACGTGGGAGGACCTGCCGGACGATATTCGCAAGACGTATGACAAGCTTGGCATTCCTGAAGCCGAGAAAAGCCGTCTTGTTTCAGGCGTTGCCGCCCAGTATGAATCCGAAGTCATTTACAATTCGATTCAGGAAGATCTGAAAAAGCAGGGCGTCATCTTTGTGGATACCGATACCGCCGTGCAGGAGTATCCGGAACTTGTGCAGAAGTATTTCGGCAAGTGCATTCCGAGTAATGACAACAAGTTCTCCGCCCTGAACACGGCCGCATGGTCGGGCGGCTCCTTTGTATATGTGCCGAAGGGCGTACATGTCGATATCCCGCTGCAGGCGTATTTCCGTATCAACACCCCGAATATGGGCCAATTCGAACGTACGCTGATCATCGCCGACGAAGGCTCCTACGTGCATTATGTCGAAGGCTGCACGGCACCGATCTATTCCACTGATTCGCTGCATTCCGGCGTTGTCGAGATCTTCGTCGAACCGCATGCCCGCGTGCGTTACACCACCGTGCAGAACTGGTCGAACAACGTGTACAACCTGGTGACGCAGCGCGCGTATGTGCGCGAAGGCGGCACGATGGAATGGGTTGACGGCAATATCGGTTCGAAGGCCACGATGAAATATCCGGCCTGTATTCTCGCTGAGCCATATGCCAGCGCATCCACGATGTCGCTTGGTTTCGCCGGCACAGGTCAGTATCAGGATACGGGCGCGAAAATGATTCATCTCGCGCCTCATACAAGCTCCACGATTGTGGCGAAGTCCATTTCCCGTGGCGGCGGCCGTTCCGCGTACCGTGGCCTGGTCAAGATCGTCAAGGGCGCTGAGGGATCTTCCTCGAATGTGGTCTGTGACGCACTGCTGGTCGACGATTACAGCCGTACCGACACGTATCCACATGTGGACGTGCGCGAGGACGACGTTTCCATGGCTCATGAGGCCACGGTGTCGAAGGTGTCCGAAGATCAGCTGTTCTATCTGATGAGCCGTGGCCTTGAAGAAAAGGAAGCCATGGGCATGATCGTGCGTGGCTTTGTCGAGCCGATCAGCCGTGAGCTGCCGATGGAATACGCGCTTGAGCTGAACAGACTTGTGGAATTGCAGATGGAAGGATCGGTGGGCTGATCTATGGCAGCAGAAACCGAAATCAACATTCCCGTTGCGGGAAAGAACGACTCGTACGCGAATCCGGCCGGCATGCCGTCCAGCGCCGACCGTGCTCCGCGTTCGTTCGAATTGGATGATTTTTCCATGCCGGAACGCAATCAGGATGACTGGCGTTTCACTCCGGTCGATCGTATTTCTGAATTCTTCGACGTATTCGAGCCGAGCGGCCATACCGAAATCACGGTAGGCAATGTTGATGGCACGTCGTTTGATCCGGCGATCGTCAATGTGCAAACCGTGCGTATGGGAGAGATTCCCACGGGAACCGTTTCCAAGCCGAATGATCGAGCTTCGGTTGTGGAATGGCATTCCGGTCGCACCGCCACCGTTGTGCGCATCACCGCCGACACGCAGCAGCCTGTGCTGATCAACGTTAAGGGCAAGGATTTCGACTTGGATGCGCTGCACCTGGTCATCATCGCCGAAGCCAATGTGCACGCCGATATTGTCGTTGAGCATAATGGCCCGGCGTGTCTGGCTGAAGGCGTCGAAATCGTCACCGGCAAGGATTCACACGTGTCGACTACGTTCGTTCAGGAGTGGGAGCCGGGCAGCAAGCATGTCGGCAACCATCGCATTCATGTGGGGGAGGCCGCATCGCTGCGTCATTCGGCCGTGACCTTGGGCGGCGATTTCGTGCGCATTCGCATGGACCAGGATTTTGCCGGTCCTCAGGCGGATCTCAATATGCTGGGCATTTACTTCGTCGATCCGGGAGAACATATCGAACATCGCACGATGGTCGTGCACAATCAGCCCGAATGCAAGTCCCGCGTGGTCTACAAGGGTGCGCTCTCCGGCAAGGGCGCGCACAGTACGTGGGTCGGCAACGCTCTGATCGAGCCGAATGCGCCGGGCACGGATTCCTATGAGCTGAACCGAAATCTGGTGCTTACTCCGGGTGCAATCGCCGATTCCGAGCCGAATCTGGAAATTGAAAACGGCAATATCGTCGGCGCCGGTCACGCCAGTTCGGTGGGCCGTTTCGACGATGAGGAGCTGTTCTATCTGCAGTCGCGCGGCATTTCGGAAAAGGAAGCCCGCAAGCTGGTGGTGCGCGGCTTCTTCGGCGAGTTGGTTGAAGAGATTGGCGTCGACGCTATTTCGGAACACTTGATGAACGTGATCGATCGTCGTCTGACGCGCAGCGAAAACGTGAACGCTGCCGATGCGGCGTGAATTTGAGACTTGAATTGGAGGAAATACAGCATGTCAACTCTTGAAATCAAAGACCTGTACGCCTCGGTGGAAACCAAGGAAGGCCGCAAGCAGATTCTGAAGGGCGTGAACCTCACCGTCAATTCCGGCGAAGTGCACGCGATCATGGGCCCGAACGGTTCGGGCAAGTCCACGCTGGCTTACACGATTGCCGGCCATCCGAAGTATGAGATCGATTCCGGCCAAGTGCTGCTTGACGGCGAAGACCTGCTGATGATGACCCCGGACGAGCGTGCCAAGGCCGGCCTGTTCCTGGCCATGCAGTATCCGGTGGAAGTGCCGGGCGTGTCCATGACGAACTTCCTGCGCACTGCGAAGACGGAGATAGACGGCAAGGCCCCTGCGATTCGCACGTGGACGAAGGAACTGACCGAGGCGATGAAGCGACTGAAGATGGATCCGAAATTCGCCACCCGTTCCGTGAACGAAGGCTTCTCCGGCGGCGAGAAGAAGCGCGCCGAAGTGCTGCAGCTGGAATTGCTCAAGCCGAAGTTCGCCATTCTTGACGAAACCGATTCCGGTCTGGACGTCGACGCGCTGCGCATCGTATCCGAAGGTGTAAATCGCGCGAAGGAAGCGAATAACTTCGGCGTGCTTATGGTCACGCACTACACGCGTATCCTCAAGTACATCAAGCCGGATATCGTGCACGTATTCGCCGACGGCCACTTTGTGCGCACGGCAGGCCCTGAGCTGGCCGACGAGCTGGAAGAGAACGGCTACGACCAGTATCTGCCGGAAGGCTCCGATTCGGAATCGGCTTTGGCATGAGTACAGATCTTGCTTCCATCCGAAGCCAATTTCCGATTCTGCATCAGCTGATTCATGGCGTGCCGCTGGATTATCTTGATTCGGCGGCCACCGCGCAGAAACCGGAATACGTGATTGATGCGGAAACCGAGTTCTACCGCACCATCAACGCCGGCGTGCACCGTGGCGCTCATGAATTGGCGGCCCGTTCCACCATGGCGTTCGAAGATGCGCGCGCGACCATCGCACGTTTCGTCGGCGCCGAATGGCAGGAAGGCGGCGAGGAAATCGTCGTCACTTCCGGCGCCACAGGCGGATTGAATCTGTTGGCCAATGCATTCGGATTGGCATCCTTAGGCCGTGGAGGCAAGCTGGCGGAACGGTTCACGTTGAAGCCGGGCGATGAAATCGTCGTGTCCAAAGCGGAACATCATTCCGTGTTGCTGCCCTTCCAGGAGTTGGCCGCCCGCACCGGTGCCACGCTCAAATGGCTGGATCTTGACGTTGAAGGGCGCATCCGTACCGATGCGCTTGAATCGACTATCACCGAACGCACTCGCGTCGTCGCCGTCACTCATGTAGGCAACGTCACTGGTGCAATCACTGATATCGTACCGATTGTGCGGCGCACACACGACGTGGGCGGCCTGTTCATATTGGACGCCTGCCAGTCCGTTCCGCATCTGGCTGTCGACATGCATGCTTTGGACGTCGACTTTGCAGTGTGGAGCGCCCATAAAATGTACGGCCCGACCGGCGTGGGCTTCCTGTATGGGCGTCGCAGTCTGCTGGAGGCGTTGCCGCCTGCGAATTTCGGCGGGTCCATGGTGGAATTGGCTTGGATGGACGCACCCGCGCAATACATGACTCCTCCTGCGAAATTCGAAGCGGGAACCCAGCCTGTGGCTCAGGTCGTCGCGGCGGCCGCAGCCGCGAAGTGGATGTCGAATATCGGCATGGATGCCATCGAAGCGCATGAACGTCAAATCACCGATCAACTGCTGAAACTGGGTGATATCGATGGTGTACGTATCCTCGGTCCTCGTTCGGCCGAGCGGCGTATCGGCACGGTCGCATTTGACGTTGAAGGCGTGCATCCGCATGATGTCGGCCAATTCATTGATGCGAAGGGTATCGCCATTCGCGTCGGCCATCATTGCGCACAGCCTGTGCACCGTCATTTCGGCATTTACGCGTCGAATCGTGCATCGACGGGCGTATACAACACGGTTGAAGACGCCGAGAGACTGATTGATGCGGTCGCTCAAGTGCGGGACTTCTTCGGCGCCGCATAATCACAAAACACAGCGACTCCGAGACAGATAACGAAATGGCAGGAATATGAACGATTTCGGTATAGGTGACGCGGATCTTGAACAGATGTACCAGGAAGTCATCCTGGAAGCATCGAAGGATCCGCATGGTAAGGAGCATTTTGCGTCTGACCTTGCGCAGGAGGGCGCGTCGACGGGAACAAACAGCACCATGCGCGCGTTGCATGAGTATTGCGTACCCGGTGAATCACATCAATTCAATCCGACCTGCGGCGATGAGGCGACGGTTCATGTTGAAATTTCAACGGACGAGCCGCATCGCATCAGTCGTATCGTCTGGGATGGCCACGGTTGCTCCATTTCGCAGGCAAGCCTGTCCATTATGGTCGACCTTATTGAGGGGCAGACAATCGATGACGCGATGGCATTGGCCGCCGATTTCCACAAATTGATGGAATCACGTGGCGCAGGTTTGAACAATGAAGACGCTGAAGAACGATTGGGTGACGCCATCGTATTCCAGGGAGCCTCCAAATATCCGATGCGTATCAAATGCGCGTTGCTTGGATGGGAAGGCATGAAGGATTCGGTGGTAAAGGCGTTGGCGTCCGCCTGATACACGATTTCGGCTTTGTGTGACTGGCATGTCGCAAGGCGGTCGGATATGGTGGATACGACGTCAAGAACGATAATGGAGTGACAATGAGCGACAATCTGGTTCCGGAACCCTCCGCAACGGTATTCGATTCGGTGAACAAGGTGATCGGCAACGAAGACGCGGCCCGTCGTGTTATGGCCAATCCGAATCTGGCTGCACTGTATACGTCGAGCGATGACGGCAATCATGCTGCAGCCGCCGACGCTGCCGATAGCCGTGCCTCGGGCGGTTGTGGATGTGGCGGTCACGAGCACAGGGGAGAGGGAGCTTGTTCCTGCCAACAGCAGGAAGACGGCATCCCGTTGAAAGCCGTTGACGAAATCGGACGTGCCACGGCTGCGGATGTGCGTGAAGCACTGCATCAGGTCATCGACCCGGAATTGGGTATCGACGTCATCGATTTGGGTTTGGTATACGGCATTGAAATCGACGAATTGGGACGCGCCATCATCACCATGACGTTGACCACGCCGGCCTGCCCGTTGACCGATCTAATCGAAGATGAATGCGCCAGCACACTTGCCGGGCTGGTTGACGAATTCCGAATCGACTGGACCTGGCAGCCGCGCTGGTCGACGGCGAAAATCACACCGGAAGGTCGCGAACAGCTTGCCGCATTGGGCTTCAATCTTGATGCAATGCCGCAATACTGATCACCAAGCACCAAGCGTTATGGCATTATATTAAAATCGGCATAAAAAGTGGCGCTTCGAATAATCGAAGCGCCACTTTTCCATAAACACGTCAGTCGTCGACGACCGTACCCTTCGGCACAACGGTGATGCCTTCCGGAGTTACTGTGAAGCCGCGGGCGAGATCGTGCTCCGTATCGATGCCAACCGTGGAATTCTCGGTCAGTACGACGTTCTTATCAAGAATCGCCTTGTATACGCGCGCACGACGGTTGATTGTCACGCCGTCGAACAGAATTGAATCGACGACTTGTGACCACGAATGGATATGGACGTTCGGGGAGAGCACCGAATGATGCACTTCACCGCCGGAAACGATAACGCCAGGGGAGACGATCGAATCAGTGGCATGGCCGAGACGATCGCGGCCGGCATGCACGAACTTTGCCGGCGGCAGATTGCCGGACATCGTGTAGATAGGCCATTCCATGTTATACAGGTTGAATTCCGGCTCATACGAAATCAAATCCATATGCGCATCGTAGAACTGGCGGAGAGTGCCCACATCACGCCAGTACGCGTGATCGGTCGTGGTGGAACCTGGAATTTCATTCGTTGTGAAATCGTACACGCCGGCCTCATGGCGGGACGCGAAGTATGGGGCGATGTCGCCGCCCATATCATGCTTCGTGTTCTCGGCCTTCTCATCCAACGACAGAGCTTCGAACAGAGCATCGGTGTTAGCAACATAGTTGCCCATCGAGGCAAGGATCGAATTCGGGTCATCCGGCAGGCCTGTAGCGGTTTCCGGCTTCTCCTGGAAGGAACGAATCATATTTGGATGGTCGGGGTCAACATCGATCACACCAAACTGATTGGACTGGCTGATCGGCTGGCGAATACCGGCGACGGTGAACTCGGCTCCGGATTCGATATGCTGTCGCACCATCTGTTGGAAGTCCATGCGATACACGTGATCGGCTCCGACGATGACGACGATATCAGGCTGAACATCCTCGATGATGTTCACAGTCTGATAAATGGCGTCTGCAGACCCCAAATACCAATGCTTGCCCAGACGCTGCTGTGCCGGAACGGGGGACACGTAGTTGCCCAGCAACGGCGAGAAACGCCAAGTAAGAGAAATATGACGGTCCAGAGAGTGCGACTTGTACTGGGTCAGCACAATCACATGCTGGTATCCGGAGTTCACCAGATTGCTCAGCGGGAAATCAATCAAGCGGAACACACCACCGAATGGAACCGCCGGCTTAGCTCGGTCGCGGGTCAGAGGCATCAGTCGTGTTCCTTCGCCGCCTGCCAACACAATGGAAAGGATCTTGGGATTCTTTACCATCATTACTCCTCTCTAAGAGCGTCTTTCGACACCGCACTACGTTTGTCCTGCATCAGCCCGCATCGTTGCTGGCCAACCACACGCACAATAATTGCACAAAAATAAGTTGGGACAGGGAGATTTGATCGCGCGTCGAAAGATTTTCATCGAGATTTTGTTTATTCGACAAAATCAAAAGGAGAATGTGTGATTTTGTGCATATTAGCGCACAAAATCACACTGTATATCGCCAATACAATATGTGCAGCTGACTATTGATTGCGCACGGCGGTCGCGTAGAATGCAACGGCGCTGGATGCCGCCACATTCAAACTGTCGACATCGTGATACATCGGAATTTTCACCGTTAAATCGGCGCGTGAAATCGTATGATGCGATAGCCCGTCGCCCTCCGTGCCGAAAATCAGCGCAAGCTTGTCGATGTAATCAGGCGCTGTGGAATCAGTGTTCAAACGGCGAACTAGCTCATCCAACGAAATGGAATCGTCTTCCAACGCCATCGCAACCGTCGTAAATCCCAAATCATGTAAAGTCTGCATGCCAACGAACGGCCAGTCGTTCTTTTCCTTGCCGATACGCGTCCACGGCACTTGAAACACCGTACCCATCGAAACGCGCGCGGCGCGGCGGTACAGCGGATCGCCGCACGACGGCGTCACCAACACTGCATCAACGCCAAGAGCGGCCGCCGAACGCATCAGAGCGCCGACGTTCGTGTGGTCGACGATATTCTCCATCACCGCAATACGCCGCGCATTCCGGCACACATCCTCGACATTGGGCAGTGGCCAGCGTTTCATCGCCGACAGCGCGCCACGATGCAAACGATAGCCGGTCAAACGCTTCAGTTGTTCGGGGGAGGCGACATATACGGGAATATTCGTACCCCAACGTTCTTCAATCACCGCGAAAGTATCAGCCATGCCTTCAATCCACGGCTCTTCGACCAGCAGGGAAATCGGTTCACGACCGGCTGCCAGCGCACGGTCGATCACCTTCGGGGATTCCGCGATGAACAGGCCCTTCTCCGGTTCCAAACGATTACGCAGCTGCATCTCAGTCAGATTCACATACGGAGCGACGCGTTCGTCGTCAATGCTTTCCAAAGTGATGAATTGCATGCCACTGCCTTTCCCATGCCGAATGTTTCGCGTCGATTATTGCATCGGAGCGGTTTCGCCGAACGGTTCTCGAAGTGTCGAACGGTTTCACGAGACGTGAATTCGTCGGTAATGTGAAAGGCCGGCTCCCAATCTCTTGGGAACCGGCCTTACCTGTGTCCGGAGCGGGACTTGAACCCGCACGCCTGTATAAATAGGCACTAGCACCTCAAGCTAGCGCGTCTACCATTCCGCCACCCGGACTTATCTGCTGCTTTGCGCGGCAACGAGTTAAAAATATACGCGAGAGTAGCGGGTTGCGCAAATACGGCGTGTCGCGCTTCTTCTGTGTAGCCTGTAAGCATGACGAATCCTTTGTTTTTGCTTGATACCGAACATGATGACGTGCCGATTAACAGCGATGGTATGCATGCTGGATGGAAGCTGACGCTGCCGGCGTCCGTAAAACGTCACGCCGTGCAGTCGATGCGTTTGAAGGCAGGCGATGAATTGCAGCTGTCTGATGGCAAGGGATTGCGTGTACGCGCCGTGCTTCGTGACGAGCAGCAGGGTATTGCGGAGGTACTTGAATTCGGCAGGGAGCCGGCTCCGAAAGTCAGGCTGTCGCTGATTCAGGCATTGGCGAAGAACGGCCATGACGAGCAGGCCATCGATGTGGCCACGCAGATTGGTGTTGATGAGGTGGTTCCTTGGCAGGCTGATCGTTCGATCGCCAAATGGAAGGTGGGGCGTACCGACCGCAAGTGGAGTCAGGTATTGCAGGCGGCAACCGAGCAGTCTCGTCGCGCGTGGATGCCTGAATTGGGGGAATGCGTTTCCTCAAAGCAGGTCGTGGCGATTTGCCGGCGCGCCTGCGTGCGTGCAAGCCTGGTGATTGTGCTGCATCAGGATGCGACGCGCACATGGGATGAAATCGACGATCGGATTCGCGTGCTGTGCGACCGTTGCCTGCAAGACGGTCAGGAACGCACCATTTATGTGGTGGTAGGGCCGGAAGGCGGCATCAGCGATCAGGAGGTCGGCATGTTTACGGATGCAGGCGCGGAGGTATGCGTATTGGGCGCGAATATTCTGAGGGCTTCCGCTGCTGGTCCCGTCGCATTGTCGTTGCTGGCGCGTTCGGTGGGACGTTTTTCCTGAAAACGAAATGATCCCGCGCGTTATCCGCAATGCGCAATAGCATGGGTTGCGTAAATGCCATTGACTTGGTGGAGGGAGCATCATGACTGATTCGGATTGCCTGTTCTGCAAGATCATCGCTGGTGAGATTCCGAGCGACAAGGTGTATGAGGACGACACCACGTACGCGTTCAAGGACATTAATCCGCAGGCCAAGGTGCATGTGCTGATCGTTCCGAAGTCGCATTGCGAGAACGTCGCCGCTTTGGCGGATTCCGACAGTGTGCAGCTGTCCCATATGGTCGAAGTCGCGCAGCGGATCGCCGATAAAGAATTCCACGGCGCGTATCGCCTGATTTTCAACACTGGTTTGGACGCCGGCCAGTCCGTATTCCATGTGCATGCTCACGTACTGACTGGCGAAAAACTAGCGGAGTAGCTGACAATGGTCGGCTTGCGGTGCGCGGCATAAGCGCAGCATAGACGAACGCGGTATAAACAACGCAGCATCGACTACGACATCAATGCGGCAATACGCATAACGACATAAGAAGAGGTTCAGTGGCAACAACGACACGTACCATTACGATTCCTCAGCAGCTTAATCCGGTTACGGTTTTCGGTCCGGGTGATGAAGTGATTCGCGAGGTCGAACGCGCTTTCCCTGATTTGACGATTGTCATTCGAGGCAATCGCATCGGTGTTATGTCTCGTTCGAAGCAGACCGAGTCGCAGGCGGCGCAGGCGCAGCATGTGATTGAAGACATCATCCAGGCAGCATATGTGGCGCCGATGGATGCTGATACGGTTCGTCGTTTGATGGATCAGCGTGTGCTGCGCAATGATGTGCGTCGCACATATCCGGGACACGGCGAAAAAATGGAGCAGCTTCGTATGGATGCGGAGGATCGTCTTCCGCAGGCACGCACGACGGAGGATGGTCTACGCCGTAAGCCGCAGGTGCCTGGTGTGATCGCCTTTGCCACTGGCAAACCGGTTCGCGCAAAAACCGCTGGTCAGGTCGCGTATGTGAACGCCATTGAATCGCATACGATCACATTCGCGATTGGCCCCGCGGGTACGGGCAAAACCTATCTTGCTGTCGCCAAGGCAGTGCGCGCGTTCCAGGATCGCCGTGTGCGCCGCATTATTCTGACACGTCCCGCGGTGGAAGCGGGTGAGAACCTCGGCTTTTTGCCGGGCACTCTGAATGAGAAAGTGGATCCGTATCTTCGCCCGTTGTATGACGCATTGTCCGATATGCTTGGTGCCGATCAGCTGCATCGTTATATGGATGACGGTACGATTGAAGTTGCGCCGCTTGCCTATATGCGTGGCCGCACGCTGAACGATGCGTTTGTGATTCTTGACGAGGCGCAGAATACGACCGAACAGCAGATGAAGATGTTCCTGACGCGCTTGGGCTTCAATACGACGATGGTGATTACCGGCGACATCACTCAGGTTGATTTGGCGGTGCCGCGCTCCGGCTTGGCATCGATCGAGCATATTCTTGACGGCATCGACGATATCGCCTTCGCGCATTTGCAGGCCGAGGATGTTGTACGTCACGCTTTGGTGGGGCGCATCGTCGCCGCGTATGATCAGCATGCTGCAATCGTCGGCGATCATGGACGTGAGTATCGCCGCAACCTGGCGAAGCAGAATAATGAGGAGGATGCTCAATGAGCGTCGAAGTGACAAATGAAACCGTTTGGCAAATTGATGAGAAAGCATTCTCCGATTTGGGTGTGTGGGTGATGGATCAGATGCGTGTGAGCACGCAGTCTGATCTGACGATTATGTTCGTCGACCCTGATCCGATTGCGCAATTGCATATGCGTTGGATGAATCTGGAAGGCCCGACCGATGTGATGAGCTTCCCGATGGATGAACTTCGCCCGGGTGATGGCCGTACCGTTATGGAAGGCGTGTTGGGCGATATCGTGATTTGCCCATGGGTGGCCGCACAGCAGGCTGCGGCTGCGGGTCACAGCGTTATGGATGAAATGCTGCTGTTGACGATTCATGGCATCTTGCATTTGCTTGGATATGATCATGTGACGCCGGAGCAGGAACGTCAGATGTTCGGCTTGCAGCGTCAGCTGCTGCTGACATTCTTCGCGTTGAGGCAGGGCGCTGGTGCGCCCGCGGTTTTGCCGTCCGGCGCACGCGACGAGTTGACGCTGTGGGATGAGGAGCATGGCGGCAAACGTCAGTTTTTCAAGTGATCCGTGATGATGTGTGATTCATCGGACGCCGTCATTTGCGGCGTCTGAGATTCGCGGTTGTTTGTGCCTCCGATGCTAAACTGTTGCACGGTCCTTGTGAAGGGCTGCGAGAAGTCGCATTTTCGCCAAAACTATATGAAGGATTTACAACACGATGTATGACAGTACGACGATTACGTTGACTGTAGTGCTGAGCGCGGTGGCGCTGCTTTTGGTTTGGTTTTCATTGTCCATGGCTGCGACGGAGGGCGCTGTTGCTCGCGTGACCAGGGCAAGTTTGAACAATCTGATTCTGGAAGCACAGACGGATTCCGAAATCACACAGTTTGTTCGAATGAAGAAAATCGATCGCATTCATAAAGTGCAGAAGCTGATTGCGAATCGTTATGCCACGTCCGGTTCCTGCGCGTTTTTTCGCATCGTCTGCAATGTGCTGGATGGCGTGCTGGTCTCGTGCATCGTGTCGCTGTACGATGCGCCGCTGTGGATGGAACTGGTGTGCGGCGTGGCATTTGCACTGATTGCCGCAGTTGTTTCGATTCTTGTTCGTCCGCGTTCCACTGGCATGTCGAAGCCGGTCGACATTATGCTCAAACATGCTGGCATCGCCACGATTGCCGTTGTACTGACGCCGTTTTCCCGTGTCGGAGGTCAGGCGGATTCGCGTCGCCATAGGAATCAGGATCTTTCCGACGATGAGGAATTGGAGAAGCTGCAGATTGAACAGGGCCGCGCGATGATCGACCGTTTGGTCGAGTCGAATGATTTCGATCCTGAGCTTTCTGAAATGATGCGTAATGTGCTGTCGTTGTCGGAAACGTTGACGCGTGAAATCATGGTGCCGCGCACCGATATGATTTGCATTGGCCGCGACGATACGTTAGAAAATATGCTGAAGCTGTGCTCGCGTTCCGGTTTTTCGCGTGTGCCAGTGATTGGCGAGGATGTCGACGATTTGATTGGCGTCGCCTATTTGAAGGACGCTGTGCGTGCGACGGCGTTCAATCCTGCCGCGATGACGCGTGATGTCGCGTCGATTTGTCGTGAGCCGATGCTGGTTCCGGAATTGAAGCCGGTTGATGATCTGTTCCATCAGATGCAGCGCACACGACAGCATGTCGCCGTTGTCGTTGACGAATACGGTGGCATTGCCGGTATGGTGACAATTGAGGATGCGATTGAACAGATTGTCGGCGAGTTGGAAGACGAGCACGATCGCACGCAGCATTTGGAGCCGGAAAAGGTCGGCGAAAACCGTTGGAGTGTGCCGGCGCGTACTCCGATCGCCGATTTGGAAGAGATTTTCGAAATCGATATCGACGAAGATGACGTCGATACCGTGTATGGGCTGCTCACCAAACTGATCGGGCGTGTGCCGATTGTAGGTGCCACGTCGGTGACGCGTGGACTTCGTCTGACCGCTGTCGATTCCGCCGGACGTCGTAAGAAGGTGTCGACGATTTTGGTCGAGCCGGCGCACGTCGAGGCCGACGAGGAAACTGGCAGCGTGGATAATGGGTCCGAAATGGACCAGAACCATACATTGAATAAAGAATCCAAGGAGCAGCATGACTGATAGCCAGCAGCACACGACGAACACGGATACGGAATCGAACGCTTATCGTTCCGGATTCGTGGCCGTAGTCGGCCGCCCGAATGTGGGCAAGTCGACGTTGATCAACGCGTTGATCGGCACGCAGATCGCCATCGCATCGTCTCGTCCAGAGACGACCCGTAAGGCCATCCGCGGTATTCTTACCACCGAAAACGCGCAGATTGTGCTGGTTGACACTCCTGGCATCCATCGTCCTCGTACGCTGCTCGGTCAGCGTTTGAATGACGTTGTGGACGAATCTCTGGCGGACGTGGACGCCGTTGCGTTCCTGCTTCCGGGCGATCAGGAGATCGGCCCTGGTGACCGTCGCATTCTGAGCCGTCTGCGTTCCAATTTCGCTACGAAACGCGAAGATGGCACCTTCTCTTGGAAAGTGCCGCTGATTGCTATCGTGACGAAGATCGATGAATTGGATCGCGAGCAGCTGATTGCAAAGCTGATTGAGATCAACGAATTCGCTGATTTCGCTGAAATTGTTCCGGTAAGCGCTTTGAAGCATGACAATTTGGAAGAAGTGCGCAATGTGCTGATCGCCAACATGCCTGAAGGCCCGCAGATGTACCCGGCGGAGATGATTACTGAAGAGCGTCCGGAAGATACGATCGCCGAACTGATCCGTGGTGCGTTCTTGGAAGAATTGGATGACGAATTGCCGCATTCGTTGGCCGTCGTCGTTGATTCCATTGAATACCCGCAAGACAATGAGACAGGCGAAGGCTATGACGGCAAGGCCATAGTCATGGTGTCGATTTATGTGGAGCGTGATTCCCAGAAGCCGATCATCATCGGTAAGGGGGCGGAACATCTGGTGCGCATCAAGAAGAAGCTGCGTACCCCGGTGAACCGTATCATTGGCTGCAAGGCGAAGCTTGACCTGCATGTGAAGGTTGCCAAGGGCTGGCAGTCCGATCCGAAGCAGCTGGAACGTCTCGGCTTCTGACGCCCTGATTGTTCTCAAACGCGCAGATACGAGAAGGGGCGGGCGCGCGGATTTGATTCCGTGCGCCCGCCCCTTCTAGCGTTAAGCCATAAGGGCTTAATCTCTTCGAGGCTACTTGCGCTTGGTGTACATCTTCGTGTTCAGCAGCGTTGAGTAACGCTTGATGACCTTTGGACGAATCACCTTCATGGAGGCGGTCATCAAGCCGTTCTCCTGGGTGAATTCTTCAGGCAGCACGATGAATTTGCGCACCGATTCGGCGCGGGAAACACCTTCGTTGGCCCTGTCCACCCATTTCTGAATCTCGGCACGGACGGCGGCGTTTTCGGCGGCGTCCTCCGCCGACATGTTTTCATCAAGTCCCTTGGAGGCAAGCCATGGACGCAGTGCTTCTTCGTCGAGGGTGATCAGCGCGGAAATGAACGGACGCTTGTCGCCAAGCACCAGGGCCTGGGATACCAGCTCGCAGCGCCTGATTACTTCTTCGATCGGGCCTGGGGCGACGTTCTTGCCGCCTGCGGTGATGATCAGATCCTTCTTGCGGCCGGTGATGTACAGGAAGCCGTCGTTGTCCAAGCGTCCCAAATCACCGGTGGCATACCAGCCGTCTTCGGTGAACGAAGCTTCGGTCGCTTCCGGATTCTTGTGGTAACGCGGGAACACGGACGTGCCCTTGACCTGAATTTCCTCATCTTCGGCGATACGCAGCTGGAATCCCGGGAAGGCGATGCCGACGGAACCCTGGTGGAACGGCGTTCCCAACGCGCTGAATGCGCAAGGAGCCGTCGTTTCGGTCAGGCCGTAGCCTTCATACACAGGCACGCCTGCGCCGCGGAAGAACGCGAGCAGTTCCGGATCAAGCGGAGCGCCGCCGGCGACGATCCACTTGGCGCGGCCGCCCAGCACTTCACGCAGTGCCGAATAGACGATCGGATCGTAGGCTGCGCGCCGGGCACTGGTCAGACGTCCCGGCTTGCCCTTTTCACTGGATTCCTGCATGTACTTCTGGGCGGCGACCACCGCGGAGGCGAACACGACGCCCTTGGCGCCGTGGCCGGCCTTCTGGGAGGCTGCGTTGTACACCTTTTCCAGCACACGGGGGACCACGATCATCACAGCCGGCTTGGCGACCTGAAGATCGGAAATCAGGGTCTTGATGCCCTGTGCGATGTAGATGCGCAGGGCACTGGCCACCACGATATAGTTGACGGCACGTGCGAAGGAATGCGCCTGGGGAAGGAACAGCAGCACGGAGCCTTTCTTGTCGTGCAGCAGCTGCGGCATGTAGTTCGGCAGATTCAACGCGGTATTACAATAGTGTTCGTGTGTCATTTCCACGCCCTTCGGCGCGGCGGTGGAACCGGAGGTATACACGATGGAGCACAGGTCGGTTTTCTTCACCGAATCGATGCGCTCATCCAACTCTTCATCGCTTATGGAAGCCCCATACGCCATCAGCTCTTCCAAGGCTCCGGTTTCCAAGCACATCACGCGTTCCAGCGTCGGGCATTGCTCTTCGGCGTCAGCGGCTTCATCGCGCATGTCGGTTGTTTCGACAACTAGCAGTCGCGCATCGGAATTATCGACGATATTGCGAATCTGATCGGCTGAATCAGTGTCGTAGATGGTCGCCAGCACGCCGCCGCATGCCATCACGGCAGCGTCGAACACATCCCATTGATACGAGGTGCGGCACATAAAAGCGACGCCGTCGCCCTTCTTCAGGCCATAGTGCAGCAGGCCCTTGGCCACCGCGCGAATGTCGGCAAGCACTTCGTTACCGGTTTTGGTGATCCACTCATTGTTGACTTTATACGTATAGAGCGGGTCGTCGCCCATACGATTGGCGCGGTCGGCGTAAATGTCGTAAATCGACGTGCCTTCGTCCAGCGGAGGATTGCCTTCGGTGGACGATGTCAGCAGACCGGTCTGAGGGTCGATGAAGGTTGTGGTGGGGAATCCGGGGCCCCACTCGTCGGTGTGAGGCAACGCGATGCTGCCGTTTGGGGTCGAGTACTCGCCCGGGTCCACATAATCAGGGGTATTACCGGAGTCATCGCTGACCGGGTGGACGAAGTCACCTCCCAGACGCAGCGCCTTCTGCACCAGATTCGCAGCCTGCTTGTTCAATGAGGTGATAACAGACAAAATAACTCCCTTTACCGCATAACGATCTTTCTCAGCTAATGAATATTAATCGTTTCCGTCCGGTTCGTCACCTTACGCTACCGTAGGCAAGCGAACATCCAGGCATCGACGCATATGTTTGACGAACACGTAAACCAAGTTTGCAATATTCCGTACAACGAAACGAAAAACAAGATTTCGTCGAATTTGCCGCTAGACTGTGTGACGTCCATTACACATTTCTTCGAGAATACAGAGGAAAGGGCTCACATGGCTCAAACACCAGAAGCCACCGTGGTCTTCGGCGTCTTGAATGAGACGAGCGAGAACGAGTCCCGCGTTGCTTTGACGCCGGACATCGTGACTCGTCTACGCAAGGCCGGGATCACATGCCTTATTGAAAGCGGCGCAGGCGCCGCAGCACATTATGTCGACGCAGACTATGCGAAAGCCGGAGCTGAAGTCGTCTCCGCAGATGAAGTGATCACCCGCGCGGACGCGCTCGGATTCGTCAGCCGTCCAAGCCTCGATCTGGTCTCCCGCATCAAGCGCGGAACCTGGATCGTCGGCATGCTTGGCTCCTTCACCGATGCCGACTACGTCGTCGCACTGGAAAATGCCGGATTGGTCGGAGTTGCCATCGAAAAGCTGCCGCGTCAGCTCAGCTCCGCGCAGTCGATGGATGAGATGACCTCCCAAAACTCCGTCATGGGATACAAGGCCGCACTCGTCGCCGCGAACGCCTACGGATCTTTCTTCCCGATGATGACCACCGCCGCCGGCACCATCCGCCCGGCGAAAGTGCTGATCTTGGGTGCCGGCATCGCAGGCCTGCAGGCCATCGGCACCGCACGTCGTCTGGGTGCCGTCGTCACCGCATACGACGTGCGTCCGGCATCCCGCGGCGAAGTCGAATCCTTAGGCGCCAAGTTCCTTGACTTGGGCTTGGACTTCTCCTCAGGTCAAGGCGAAGGTGGCTACGCCCGCGCGCTGACCGCTGAAGAGCAGGCTCAACAGCAGGCTGCTGTCGACACGAAGGCTGCGGAATTCGACATCATCATCACGACCGCGAAAGTTCCGGGGCGCAAGCCTCCGGTTCTGCTGACGAAGGCCGGTGTCGACGGTCTGCATCGTGGTGCGGTTATTGTCGACTGCGCCGCCAGCGATTTGGGCGGCAACGTCGAAGGCTCCATCGTCGGCACGCAGGTCACCGCAAACGGCGTCACCATCATCGGCGCGCCGTATCTGGCAAGCGGCGTCTCCACGACCGCCTCCAATTTGTTGAGTCGCAACGTTGCCGACGTGCTGGTGCACTTCGTCAAGGGCGGCAAGCTCGGCATGGATCTGAGCGAAGAACTCGACAATGCGCTTGTGGTCGCCGGCCGCACCGAAACCGTCGCCTCCAACGAAACCGCAGCGTAAGAAAGCGAGAAGTGAGCACATGGATATTGTCGTAGCAATCACCCTGTTTGTTCTGGCGCTGCTTATCGGCGTCGAAGTCATCGGCAAGGTGCCTGCAACCTTGCATACCCCGCTGATGTCGGGCGCGAATTCCATTCACGGCATCGTCATTGTCGGCGTCGTCATCGTCGCTGCACACGCCACTTCGCCGCTCGCCTGGGTGTTCATCTTCCTGGCCGCGGTGCTGGGCACGATGAACGTCGTCGGCGGATACGTGGTCACCGACCGCATGCTGGAGATGTTCAAGTCCGATAAGTCAAAGAAGAAGGACGGAGAGGCCAAGTAATGGGTACGCTGTCTGAAATGCTGAGTGCACCGCTCGGCGTCATTGAATGGTTTGTCTATCTGTTCGCGGCCGTGTTGTTCGTCATCGGCCTGCATTTGATGAACTCCCCGAAAACCGCCCGCAAAGGCAATATGGTTTCCGCGATCGGCATGATCATCGCCGTCGTCATGGCGTTCATCGT
Source organism: Bifidobacterium sp. LH_512 (assembly GCF_056356435.1). Classification (NCBI taxonomy): domain Bacteria; kingdom Bacillati; phylum Actinomycetota; class Actinomycetes; order Bifidobacteriales; family Bifidobacteriaceae; genus Bifidobacterium; species Bifidobacterium sp. LH_512. The sequence continues at coordinate 880,353 of NZ_JBKEUE010000001.1, read as the reverse complement.
GCTATTCGCCGATGAGATCGGCAACGGATTCCAGCATGGCGTTGCCGTCGTACTGCTGATCGTCGGCATCGCGATCGGCGCCGTAGCAGGTGTCGTCTCCGCCAAGAAGGTCAAGATGACCGACATGCCGCAGTTGGTTTCCATCTTCAACACCGTCGGCGGTGGCGCCGCCGCACTGGTCGCGTTGAACGACATCCTGACCTCCGAGGAACTGCCGACCATCGTCGTGCTGACCACCGCGGGCCTGGGCATCCTGATCGGTTCTGTCACCTTCTCCGGCTCTCTGATCGCCGCCGGCAAGCTGCAGGGCGTCAAGTTCCTGCGCAAGCTGACTTTGCCGGCCAAGGGCGTGTGGAATATCATCTTCATCGTGCTGACCGTGGCCTCGTTCGTCATGCTGTGCGTGCAGCCGCAGCAGCGTCTGCTATGGAGCATTCTGACCACCGTGTTCGCCCTGTGCTACGGCCTGGTCTTCGTCATCCCGATCGGCGGCGCTGACATGCCGGTCGTTATCTCCGTTCTGAACGCCTGCACCGGTACCGCAGTCGCTATGAGCGGTCTGGCCATCAACAACATCGCCCTGATCGTGGCTGGCGCCCTCGTCGGCGCAGCCGGTGTGACCCTGTCCATCGACATGTCGAAGGCCATGAACCGTCCGCTGATGAGCGTGCTCGCCGGCGGGTTCGGCGGTGGCTCCGCAGCTGCGGGCGACGCCGAAGGACCTGAAGGCACCATGAAGGAAACAACCGCGGATGACGTCGCCGTACAGCTCGTCTACGCGGAGAAAGTCATCTTCGTGCCGGGCTTCGGCTTGGCTCAGGCCCAGGCGCAGCGCGAGCTGGCAGACCTAGGCGAACTGCTCAAGGGCCATGGCGTCGAAGTCTCGTACGCCATCCACCCGGTGGCAGGCCGCATGCCAGGTCATATGAACGTGCTGCTCGCCGAAGCGAACGTGCCGTATGAGGAGCTCATCGACCTGGATGACATCAACCCGCAGTTCCCGTCCTCGAACGTTGCGCTCGTCGTCGGCGCCAACGATGTGACCAACCCGGCCGCACGCCGTCCCGGCACTCCGGTTTCCGGCATGCCAATCCTCGACGTCGACATGGCGCAGAACGTGGTCGTGATGAAGCGCGGCCGCGGCAAGGGCTACGCCGGCATTGAAAACGAACTGTATTTCAAGGACAATACGCAGATGCTGTTCGGCGACGCGAAGGCAGGCCTGCAGGCCGTCATCGCAGCCGTCAAGGAGCTGATCGCGTAACATCCGCGCATCCCGATAGTGCGCGCGCATATACGCATATAATGGCGCGCATATAACGATGTGGCCGCCCTCCGCTTGGAGGGCGGCCACATGCATTTGAAGCGGCATTGCGAATCAATCGCAATCAGCAGCCTGCAATGATCATTCAATGATCAATCAATCTTTATTTTCTTGCAAAGACGCGCTCCATAAAATGCGTCACCTTCCGCCAATACAAATCGGGCGCGGCAATGGCGCCCTGCGCGTGCGCGGCGCCGGGAATCAGCAGCATGTCGCGGTCAATCGACGAGCACGCATCATAATTGCGCCGCATCTGGGCGGGGGAGACGAATATGTCGCCGCCTCCATGAATGAACAGCATCGGAACGGTGGCGTGCCGCAAGGCATCCGCACAGGAAGCCTGCCGAAAATCGTATCCGGCCCGGCGTTTGCACAACAGGCTCGCCATATCAACGCAGGCGACGGCAGTGAGATGCGGCATATGCGTGGTGCGTTGCAAGCCGAAAATCAACTGGTCGCGGGCGCTTGCATAACCGCTGTCGGACACCGCGGCGACAACATTACGAGGAAGGCGCGGGCTGCCAGCGGCAATCATCGCCGCCGTCGCCCCCATCGCATTGCCATGCAACACGATTCGCGCATCCTCATCGGCTGCGACGACCAATTGAATCCAACGCAGCAGGTCGTCGGATTCCAGGTAACCTAATCCGGTATAGCGGCCTTCGCTCAGCTCATGCGCGCGTTGGGCCGGCACAAGCACCGTACATCCAAGCTTCGCATAATGGTGGGCCCAAGGCGCCATTATGCGCGGCTCCTCGCTGCGGCCATGCAGGCAAATCGCATAACGATGCGTGTCTTTGCAAACGCAATCCGGGTCGAACAACCACGCATGCAGACGCAACCCATCCGAACTGGTAAGCGTCACTGATTGCCTCGTTTGCGTAAACCAGACGTCAGTCTCCTCATCGGCGGCGTTGACATGTGTACTGGTATGCAGCGGAGCTTCAATGCCATCACGCAAATCAACGATGCGGCGGAAGAATTTGTCTGCGCCGACATACAGCGCGCCGGCGCAGATTGCCGTCGCGACGCCTGCGCCGGCGGCGATGTCACGAATAATAGTTGAAGTGGAACGCGTCATTGCTGCCCCTTCTTGTAATGCTTCGAAGATTCGAGTATTCGGGAATCTTGTTTCATTGTACGGTTTGCGCGCGGCGTTGCGGCGGAAGGAAACGCAGCATGAGGGCATTGCATGGGGCGGTGTGGTTCGTAATGACGTTGATTGTTGACGCGATGATGTTCGGATGGCGTATTGAGATGGTGTGACGATGTGACGTTGCGGCGTTGTGTTGCTGCGTTGCTGCACATGACGGTGCGAAACAATGATTTGTCCGAAGCATGATTATAATTAGTGACCGTTGTCTGGAAGCGACCTCAAATATTTGAGATCGGATGACGGATGACTGCTTTGGCGAGGGAAGCGCTATATGCGCGTTGTGCGATATGTGGCGACTTCCGTTATCGACTCGGCGTGTGCTCCACTCCTTTGCTGGTGTTCACGGCTCGTTGATGCGCCGAGAATGAAATAGACCAACCAGTAAAGGAGACCATTATGGCTACCACTATCACTCTTGAAGGTGCTGCTCGTACCGAATTCGGCAAGGGCGCTGCTCGTCGCATGCGCGTCGCCAACCTGATTCCGGCCACCATTTACGCCGGTGGTGAAGCTCCGGTGTTCGTGCAGCTGCCGATGAAGGAAACCACCCTGTCTCTGCGTCACACCAACGCTCTGTTCACCATCAAGTACGGCGAAGAATCCAAGATGGCCGTCGTCAAGGATGTTCAGCGCAACCCCGTCAAGCGCATCGTCGAGCACGTTGACTTCTACGAAGTCAAGGCTGGCGAAAAGATCGACGTCGAGGTTCCGGTCTTCGTCGAAGGAACCCCGAAGGGCGCTGCCATCGCATTCGTCGACATTCAGGAGCTCAAGGTCCGCGCCGATGTTGCCAACCTGCCGGAACGCATCGTGGTCAACGTTGACGGCCTGATGGATGGAGCCAAGATCTTCGCCAAGGACGTCGTGCTGCCGGAAGGCGTCGAACTCGACGTTGCCGATCCGGAAGAATCCGTCGTGAGCGTCACCGTTCCGGAAGACGCCGTTGAAGCTCCGGCTGCTGAAGCCGAGGCCCCGGCCGAAGCCTGATTCCAGGTCTTCCAGCTGTAAGCGATTGAATCGAGCCCGTCGCGTGTGCGCAAAGCCGCCGCGCGGCGGGCTCGATTCGTTCAGGCGCGGTTCATTTTCATATTATGAACGCTTACACCTGGTACGCAGTCTGCTTGTGGTTAAAGTATCAACCGGAACTTGCGCCACAAGCGCGAAATAACATAACAGAACGCAACGCCGTCATCTGGACGGCGGACCGATAAGAAGAAGTGACAATGACTGAGCAGAATCATCACGATCCGGCAGAACTTGACAAGCTCGCTGAAAAGTTCACCGTGCTGCCGAACGACAATCCGGCATCCGACGCCAAGCGTGCCGAACTGATCGACAAGCCGGCTTTCGGACAGCTGTTCTCCGACAATATGGCGCACATTACCTGGACGAAGGGCGAAGGCTGGACCGACCGCCGCATCGAACCGTATGCGCCGCTCAAAATGGATCCGGGCGCTTCCGTGCTGCATTACGCACAGGAATGCTTCGAAGGCTTGAAGGCCTATCGTCATGCCGACGGTTCCACATGGCTGTTCCGCCCGGATGCGAACGCTGAACGCTTCCAGAATTCCGCCAAGCGCCTGTATCTGCCGGAACTACCAATCGATGATTTCATCGGTTCCGTGGCTGCCCTCGTTAAGCGTGATGTGAACTGGGTTCCGTCCCGTCGCGAATACACGTTGTACATGCGTCCGTTCATGTTCGCTTCCGAGCCATTCCTGGGCGTGCGCGCCCCGCAGGAAGTCGAATACTGCGTGATCGCTTCCCCGTCCGGCCCGTACTTCCCGGGCGGCGTGAAGCCGGTGAGCATCTGGGTCGAGGACAAGTGGTTCCGCACCGGTCCGGGCGGCACTGGTTTCGCCAAGTGCGGCGGCAACTATGCCGCGTCCCTGCTCGGTGAGTACAAGGGCATCGAGAACGGCTGCGAACAGGTGTGCTTCGTGGATGCCGCCACCAAGACCTACTTGGAAGAACTGGGCGGCATGAACATGATGGTCGTGCACAAGGACGGTCATGTGGAGACCCCGTCCCTGACCGGCAACATTCTGCCGGGCGTGACCCGTCGTTCCCTGATTCAGCTCATCCAGGACAACGGCCATGACGTGGTCGAAACCATGATCGCCCTGGATCAGCTGCTGGAAGACATCAAGTCTGGCGAAGTCACCGAAGTGTTCGCCTGCGGCACCGCCGCCATCATCACGCCGATCGGCCGCTTCAAGTCCGACAAGTTCGATGTGACCGTCGCAGACGGCGGCTCCGGCGAGTTCACCTTGGCCCTGCGTAACCAGCTGCTCGGCATCCAGCTTGGCGAGATCGAAGATCCGCACAACTGGATGTGGAAAGTCTGCTGACGTTTTTTTAATATATTGTCAATAATACGCTAACGGTGGCCTCTGCGAATGCACATCATTCGTAGAGGCCACTTCCGTTTTGTTCCGCTCATGCCTGCTGCAATCACTTTTGCTGATATTGATGCACTCCTGCAGCAAATGTGACCGCCAACCGTCCACAAAAGCCGAAATTCACATTCCATGAATTTCGGCGTTGACATAAGCTGTGACGTTGTAGGCTTTTACGTGGTTGCAGACCGCAAAATTCATGCGGCTGACACAGCCGAAACGGGAAAGAACGCGGGCTCAAAATGGCGCGATGAGACAATGAGGGAAGACTGGGGGAAGAACGGCCATGGAATTGGCTTTGGAAAGCAATGCGTTTCTCATGGGCGTCGAATATGTGGCCGTGTTCTGCAGTGGGCTTATGGGCGGGTTGTCCGCGGTAAAAAAGAACTATGACGTGTTCGCCATGCTTATCACTGCATGGCTGACCGCGTTGGGCGGCGGCATCATTCGTGACGTGATGTTGGGGTCGCTGCCGCCGGTCGGTATCGCAGACAGAGGCTTCGTCATTACAGCATTGGTTTCCGGTTTGGTGATTGCAGTCATTCATCCGGAAGTCGACGAATTGAAGTGGTCGATGCTGACGATTGATGCGCTGGCTGTGGCGATGTTCGCCGTCAACGGCACGTCGAAGGCGATGCAGATGGGCACCTCAGGCATGACGGCCGCTTTCATGGGCATGTTCACCGCGTTGGGCGGCGGTCTGATTCGTGACATGCTGATCAATGAGGTACCGATGGTGATCCGTGACAAACATTGGTATGCCGTACCTTCAGCGGTCGGATCGGTGCTGACGGTATTCGTGTGCAAAGGCATGCAGGCCGGCTACATTAATTTTGAAATGGAAGTTGTGCTCGACGTCGCCATCGTTGTACTGGTCGTGGCGATGCGCCTGTTGTCCGTCAAATTCAACATTATGCTGCCCGGTGCATTGGAACGGCATCACACGTATTTGCCGAGTGATCTGCCGTATCTGAAACGTCCTGACTTGCATCTTCATGTAGCGAATGACGGCGAAAAGACAGGAAATGGAGATGAGCACTTTGCAGACAAGCCGAGACAGTAAAGCATCGCGAAGCATTAAGGCACTAATCTTCCAATCGGCATAGCTTGAATCACATCTTCGTGATGATAGGATGGACGCTGCCGTATGACTTATGAGAGAGGCAATGATGACCGCGGTCAAGATAATCAGCGACGCCTATCGACAGCAGACCTCATTTCAAAGCAGGAATGAGGCCGCTGAAGAATGGTCGGATATTAATATCCAGATCAATGCCGGCAGCAAACTGCTGCGCGACGAATTCAGAAGCGGGTTTTTCCGTTCAAGGCGAAGCAGATCGTTGACATCATCCTGGACGAATATGGGGACGGGCAGCAAGCCGTCGATGTGGTATTCGAAGGCACGGATGATGAATTCCGCGAACTCGCAGCGATCTGCAGCAGCGAGGATTATGCGGGAAGAATCAAAGCGGAACGCTCGTCGCGAGCATTGGAGAATGCCCGCGATATTCTGCCCGACGCCATCGAAACGTTCAGAAGACTTGAGCTGGTGTTCACCGACAGCAGTTTTCAGAAAGGCGATATACAACAGGATCTGAGGAAGTTCTCCGAGGCGTCCAATGAGACGATACCGGTTTGTGTGATCGGAAACTACAGTTCGGGCAAATCCACATTCATCAATGCTTTGATCGGTTATGAGCTGTTGCCAAGCAGCGATGAGCCGACCACTGCGAAAGTGTATAGGATTTCGCAATCGCTGCAAAGCGATCGGGCATTGATTTCGTTCCAGTACAACGGCGCCGGCGTTCGTTTGGAATTCACCGACGTCACCTGCAATGTCAGAACGGAATGCGATTCATGTGATTTCCTCGACAAACTTCGCGACCTGTGCGAAAGTCTGAATGAAACACCGATCAAGCATAAGCTTCATACGATTCTGACGTTTGTCAATCAGGAGGCGAATGCGACGACGGATGATTCCATTTCCGATCTGATCAGCATTGAAACGCCATTCGTCCGCGACAATTATGCGGAGATGTCATTGCGTCAATTCGTTATCTTCGATACGCCGGGCTCGAATTCCGCGTCCAATGAGAAGCATTATCAGGTGCTTCAGGATGCCATGCGGAATCTGTCGAACGGCCTGCCGATCTTCGTCTGCGAATACGACACGTTGGACAGTACCGATAATGATAGGTTGTATCAGGAGATTCATGGACTGAAGGAACTTGACAACCGTTTCACGATGATTATCGTGAACAAGGCGGATGCTGCCGCGTTAAGCAATGACGGCAAAACGGATGAGGGGCGCAGACGAATCCTGAATCTGGCCATTCCGCGCAAGCTCTATTCGGGCGGCGTGTATTTCCTGTCTTCGGTGATGGGATTGGGCGCCAAGAATCGCGGCGATTTCATCGACGATCACAGTGCGGAGATCTATGAGGATCAGTACAACAAGTACACCAATTCGGAATCGCGTTTTTACAAGCAGCTCTACCATTATGATATTCTTCCCGAGCAGATTCGCCGGGAATATGTGAAGTCCGCTGAGGCGCAAAGCAACCTGCTGTATGCCAACAGCGGCCTGTATTCGGTGGAGCAGGCCATCGTCACATTCGCCGACAAGTATGCGCCGTATAACAAGTGCCGGCAGTCGGAACTGTTCCTGAATAAGGCCATTGAAACGACCAAGCAGGCCATTGAAGACGCGAAAAATCAGCAGGCGGAAACACGTGATGCGGTGCGTGCGAATATGGAACGCGATAAGAGGATGCTGATTGAGCAGTTGGAACGGCGTCGTGATGAATTGGAGAACAATTTCAATACCGAATATCCGGATGAGATGACTCAGCATGCTTCCGAAGTGGAAGAGATTTTCAAAACGAGCGAGAACAAGCTGAAAGAAACGGAGAAGCAGTTCCTCGAACTACAGACAAGCGAGCATCATGTCGAAGACCAAAAAAGGCAGGTCGACAATGCGTACAAGGCCTTGAAAGACAATTTGACCGGTAATTTCGCGGATGTGGCCAATAGGCAATCGTTTGACGCAGTGAAACGTATGGGGGCAGATCTCGCTGCCGACGCGCACAACGTTATCAAGAATTTCGGCGAATTGAAGAATACGCAGAAAATCGTCGACCGTGAAGCTTCCGACGATTTGTTGGCACAAGTACGATCGCAATTCGCTGACGCCAGAAATCACGTGAGCCAATCGCTTGACCGGAAGTCCCAGGAATTCTGGAATGACTGTACTGCGCAGCTACGTGCTGAATTGTCCGCGATCGTCATGGGCTCCGAAAAACTGACCGAAGAAAAACGCATGGAAATCAATGAAATCATTCTTCGGCATCAGGCGATGGATTTCAGCGACAATCTCAGCCAGATCTTCAACAGGTACAAGTTGCAGAAGTTCCTCGGCGACGGTTTGGATATACGACGGATCGTCCAAATATACAACAACGAACTTCAACGTTGGCTAAAGCAGGTGCAAACCGATCTGAGCGGAGAGCATGCCGATGGCTTTCATCGTTGGACTCAGGAGTTGTTGGACGATATCACCGCCAATATCGAAGAGTACAATCCTCATCTTCGCAGCCAGAACCAGGCTATCAGCGATTTGGAACAGCGAATCGCCGAGCTGGAAGGCAAATGGCAGCAGATCAACGACGAAAGACGGCATATCACTGAACTGATGTCTTGGATGGAACGTTAAGGTCACCGGCATTGCCGTGGATGCAGGTGTGAGCGCAGGAGAGAATCATGGGAATCGGTAGGATCGTATCGCGTGTCGGCGCGAAAGCGGCTGACACCGTGGCGCGTGCTGCGTCGTTGAGCCCGGAGCAATTGCGTGACGTTGAACGCAAGCGCGAGGAATATCTGCAGCTCAAGCCGGATCCCATGGATCCGACCGCCCAGAAGCTGACCAAGCGGCTGCTGTCGGCAAGCGGCATCGAAATATTCCATGCATATCTCGAACAGTTGCACGAGCTTTACGTTCCGGTACGCGACGAGCAACCGTTTGACAGCGAACGTAATATTCGCTTCTTCAACATCACCTCCTGGGTGACGGACAAGAACGAGAACAGTCTGGAAAAGCTCGTCAACGTGTATGAAGTACTGTCGGGCGAACATTGCAACATCGCGTTGGTGTTCCATCGTACCCACGATGCGACACAGGTTTATCTTGCCGTCGTCAATACATGGAATGCCGACAACAATGTCGACGTGCGCAGGTATAGGCACCTGCTTGCCGGAGCTCTTGCAGGCAATTTTCCCGGAGCGCAGTGGGACGACTCCGAGCAGTCGGGAAAATTGCCGTGTCTTGATGATGACGTCGCATATTCCGTGGCAGCCGTATCGAATGTCCCCACAGAAAAATCGGAGAAATTCGTCAGCCAGACCATAGAAAAACTGTTGGACGGCATCGTTCCCGATACCGTGGAGCAGGACTATACGCTTATTCTGTTGGCGACGCCGATAGCGGATGTCAAAGAGCGGAAAACCGTTTTGGAAGGCTTGTATTCCGCACTGAAGCCATATGAATCATGGAGTACGCAGTTTACCTGCAATGAGAGCAATTCCATCGGATCGTCGGCCACTGTCAGCGTGAACGTCGGTGTCAGCGCAGGAACCCAGCAAAGCAGTTCGCAAGGCACCGGCAGCAGCACCGGCACGACACAGTCATCGGGAACATCGCAGGGATATACGGAAGGCACCGGTACCTCCGATACGACAGGCACGCAATACACCGACACGACCGGGCAAAGTACGGGCAACAGCATCGGGCGTTCGCAGTCGGATAGCACGGCCGTGGGCGTGAACGCGAATGCGTCTCTTGGCTCAAAGGACATCGGCAGCATCGGAATCGGAGGAAGCTACACCGATACCGCAACGGTCGGGGAAATCCTCACGCAAACAGTTTCCGACTCTATAAGCCATGCGCAGGGGAGTTCCCTTGCTCATGCCGTCACCAACAATGTGGCGCATTCCATCAACAATACGTTGGGACTCGCCGTGAACGCCGCAAACACGATCACCAATGCGGCATCCAAGGCTTTGAACGTCGGAGCGAACTTCGGTCTCGGCTTCGCGCGCACTTCGAATGTGACGGCGACCATCGGCAAAAGCGAAAGCATCAGCCAGAATTTCACGAATTACAGCATCAAACATGCCCTCCAATTGTTGGAATCCCAGATGAAGCGCATGGATCTCGGTTCAGCGCTGGGCATGTGGGATTTTGCGGCGTACGTGCTAAGCGAAGACCAGAACATCGCCAATAACGTCGCCCATTTCTATCTGGCGCTGACGCAAGGCGACGGATCGTTCATGTCGGCTTCCGCGGTCAACGTGTGGCGTGGCGACATGCCCGAACAGGATGATGCCGCCCAAACCATCTACTCGTATCTGCGTGATCTTCGCCACCCTCTGTTTGGTCTCAGGCCGGACGTCCTCGAACAGGGGGAGGACGGCGAAGTCTCGGATTTCGCAGCCTACCCGGCGAGCGTAACCGCAACTGCGATACTGACGGGTAAAGAGCTGGCCTATTCGCTGAATTTTCCGAAACATTCCGTTCCAGGCCTGCCCGTTCTCGAATGCGCCGGATTCGGGCGCAGCATCTCCACCTATGATGACGCATTCACATCCGGGCATGAACATTTCCATATTGGTCATATCTTCCACATGAACCATATGGAACCGACTCCGGTCCGGCTGAACAAAGCATCGCTGTCCGCGCACACGTTCATCACCGGCAGCACGGGATCAGGCAAAAGCAACACCGTATACACGATTCTTGAGGAAGCCCGACGGCATCACACCACTTTCTTGGTCATTGAACCGGCGAAAGGCGAATACAAACAGGTATTCGGCATGGACCCGGATGTGAACGTCTATGGCACGAATCCTGTAATGGGGGCATTGCTTCGTCTCAACCCGTTCTCGTTCCCTTCGGAAATCCACATTCTAGAGCATCTGGACCGTCTGATCGAAATCTTCAACGTGTGTTGGCCGATGTATGCCGCCATGCCTGCGGTATTGAAGCAGGCGGTGGAACGCGCTTATGAGGAATGCGGATGGGATTTGATGAATTCCACCAATTCGTATGGCGAACGCCTATATCCGACATTCGATGATGTCGCACAATGTGTGCGCAGCATCATCGACGACAGCGAATATGACAGCGACAATAAGGGCGCCTACAAGGGGTCGCTGCTCACCCGTCTGCAATCGCTATGCAACGGCATCAACGGCTTGATCTTCACCAGCGAACAGCTCGACACCGAACAGCTGTTCAATCACAATACAATCGTCGATCTGAGCAGAGTCGGCTCCAACGAAACGAAATCGCTGATCATGGGTATATTGGTGCTGCAATTGCAGGAGCACCGAATGTCTGAACATGTCGGTATGAACGCGCCGCTTCGCCATCTGACCGTTCTGGAGGAAGCGCATAATCTGCTGCGCAGAACCTCGCCTTCCGCTTCTGCCGATGGCGGCGACCTACGCGGCGCAAGCGTGGAAATGCTGTCCAACGCCATTGCGGAAATGCGCACCTACGGTGAGGGTTTCATCATCGCCGATCAGGCGCCAGGTCTGCTCGACGCTTCGGTCATTCGCAACACCAACACGAAGATCATCATGCGATTGCCGGATTTCTCCGATCGAAAACTGGTTGGCGAAGCGGCGAATCTCACCGAAGACCAGATAATTCAGTTGGCGAAATTGCCGCGAGGTGTGGCCGCCATATATCAGAACGAATGGGTCGAACCGGTATTGTGCAAGATCAACCGTCATGATGGGGGAGAGGCATACATGCCGGCACCTTCTTCGTTGCCGTCTTCCGACAATCAGGACAAGGCCTTAAAGGATACGTTGCTGTATTCCTTGATGAGCAAACTGCTGTTTGGTATGGATGATCGCAATGATCTGCTGCGCATGAAAGAGGATGTTCTCGCTTCACGATTAAGCACCAAAGTCAAAATCGAATTCATGGATTATCTGAATGCCGACGCTCGGAATTTCGAGGAACTTTCTTCGACTTTCGGGCGGTTCGCATACGAATTCCTCGATATGGAGCCGATTTACCAGAAAGCCCGCCGCTATACGCAGCCAAAGGAATGGGAAGAGCATCTGCTTGAGGAGATCAGACCATCTCTCGACGATTTCTCCTGCGAACAAGTCGACCGTATCATCGAATTGATGACGCGCGAACAGGTTTGGCGCGATGCCATATACGGAGAGTATCTGCAACGCTTCATGGATTTCCGAAGCCACATCGCGTGAAAGGAAAAGCAGCAGTATGGGCGAAATGCACAATACGTCCGACGCTCAAGGGCTTAACCGGCAAGCGGAGCGACTGGACGTCAAAAAACCGGAACAAAGTGTAGGCGTCGAGCAAGCCTTAGCCAATGTCGAATCCTCGGTTCCACATAATGTGGCCGAAGCGGAACATATGGCCAAGGAAAAGGTCTATCATGACGACAACGGCGAAATATATCGCATCGGCAACCAGCTCAAGCCGAATGCGGAATTCACCCGGAATGGATACAACTACGAAACGGATGAGTTAGGTCGAACAAAATCCGTGTCCGGAAAACTCAGATTGCCGGAGCAACTCAAAAATCGCAACATGGATAATATGGAAGCCGTGGCAAACGGTTCGAATTTGCCGGATGATCAACGAGGTCATATATTCGGGCGCCTGTTCGGAGGCAGCGACGGCATAGAGAATCTTGTGTCGATGAATAAAGAGCTGAATCTCAGTGACTACAAGAAAATGGAAAACAAGCTTGTCGGAGCACTTCAGGCTGGTAAAGAAGTATATCTAAAAGTGGAGCCGGTATATACGGATGATTCCAAACGGCCTACCAGTTTCACGGCGACATATTCTATCGACGGTGAAAAAACTATAACTACATTCTCGAATGAAGGAAAGCAATCATGATGGATGAAACAATCTACCAGCGTATTCTCGACGAATTGGCACAGTATCTGCCTCAGGATTGGCAGAAACTGGTTGTCTACCTTGAATACGGGGAAGCGTCGTATACCATCGCCTTTTTCGTCAAGCAATCAGGCAAATATCGTAAATGCTACGACCTTGCCGGCGTTTCCGATGCTGAATTACTCACATCCTTCAAGTGCATCAATGAATTCGTTGCGCCGGCACGCAAGAACGCTCCCGGGGGCAAGTGGACGACGATGACGATGGTGGTCGATGATACCGGCGACATGCATACGGATTTCTCTTATGAGGACTTGTCTGAAACTTCCTACGAGTACGAGCAAGAGTGGAAGAAGCAGTATCTGGTGTAATGCTGCTCGCCAAACGGGCAGCATCATCGTCACAAACAAAAAGTTGTCCCCGCAGATTCTTTCGAATCTGCGGGGACAAATATAAAAGCGACTTATTCAGTCAGATCACATAGCGTTGATCTTCACAGCCAGACCGGACTTGCGGTTGGCGGCCTGGTTCTTGTGAATCACGCCACGGCCTGCAGCCTTGTCGAGCTTCTTGGAAGCGACCTGGAAGGCGGCTTCAGCGGCGGCCTTGTCACCGGAGGCGATGGCCTCACGGGTGGCGCGGATCGCGGTCTTCAGGGCGGACTTCACCATCACGTTGCGCTTGTGCGCCTTCTCGTTGGTGAGGACGCGCTTCTTCTGCGACTTAATGTTTGCCACTATTTCTCCAAACGACGTTTACATATAAGGACATACAAGCAAATATGATAACACGGTGCACGGATAAACCACAGCGCCTTCAGGAGTGTCGCCACGCGGATGCCCATGGTTGCGGCTAAAATCGTTCCGTTACGCAGTTCGCGGCATGTTTGCGCCGCGTAAGTTCGCAGTACATGCAGTATATACGAGGAGGATGGCGTGGGCCAGCAGCATAATCAGCCCGGATACACCGATCAGTCGCTGATACGTAATTTCTGCATCATCGCACATATCGATCACGGTAAATCCACTGTGGCGGACCGTATTCTGCAATTGTCGGGCATCGTGCCGGAACGTGAGATGCACGACCGCTTCCTCGACCGCATGGATATCGAGCAGGAGCGTGGCATCACCATCAAGTCGCAGGCGGTGCGCGTGCCGTGGACGTTCGACGGCACCGAATACACGCTGGGCATGATCGATACCCCGGGCCATGTCGATTTCACGTACGAGGTCTCCCGCGCACTGGCGGCATGCGAAGGCGCTGTGCTGCTGGTCGACGCGACGCAGGGCATCGAAGCGCAGACGCTGAGCAACCTGTATATGGCCATCGACCATGACCTGGCCATCATCCCGGTGCTGAACAAGATTGATCTGCCGAGTGCGGAGCCGGATAAGCATGCCGAAGAAATCGCCGGCCTGATCGGCTGCGACCCGTCCGACGTGTTGCGTGTTTCCGGCAAAACCGGCGAAGGCGTCGCCGAGTTGCTCGACCGCATCGTCATGGATATCCCCGCACCGACCGGAGACCCCGACGCCCCGGCGCGCGCGCTGATTTTCGATTCCGTATATGACTCGTACCGCGGCATCGTCACCTATATTCGTATGGTCGACGGCGAGCTGAAATCGCGTGAAAAGCTGCACATGATGGGCATCGACATGACGCATGACCCGATTGAAATCGGTGTGATCAGCCCGGAAATGATGCCGACGAAGGCGCTTGGCGCAGGTGAGGTCGGTTACGTGATCACCGGCGCGAAGGACGTAAGCCAATCGAAGGTCGGCGATACGATTACGACGGCGAAGGACGGCGCCGCCGAGCCGCTTGCCGGCTATCGCGATCCGCAGCCGATGGTGTATGCGGGCCTGTTCCCGATTGACAATGCGCAGTATCCGGAACTACGTGAAGCGCTCGACAAGCTCAAGCTCAACGATGCGGCGCTCATCTATGAGCCGGAAACGTCGGTCGCGTTGGGATTCGGTTTCCGCTGTGGCTTCCTCGGCCTGCTGCATATGGAGATCGTCTCCGAACGCCTGAGCCGCGAGTTCAACCTGGATCTGATCTCCACCGCCCCGAACGTGCCGTACACGGTTACCGCCGAAGACGGTTCCGTGCATCGCGTCACCAATCCGAGCGAATTCCCGGACGGCAAGATCAAGAAGATCGTCGAACCGATGGTCGCCGCCGATATCATCACGCCGAAGGAATTCATCGGCGCGGTGATGGACCTGTGCCAAGACCACCGCGGCATCATGGGAACGATGGAATACATTTCCACCGACCGCGTCGAAATGCACTACCGCATTCCGCTCGCCGAAATCGTATTCGATTTCTTCGATCAGTTGAAGAGCCGCACGAAGGGCTACGCGTCGCTCGATTACCATGAGGATGGCGAGCAGTCCGCCGACCTGGTAAAGGTCGATATCCTCATCCAGGGCGAGAAGGTCGATGCGTTCAGCGCCATCGTGCACAAGGACAAGTCGTACAGCTATGGCGTGATGATGACGAAGAAGCTGCGTGAACTGATTCCACGCCAGCAGTTCGAGATCCCGATTCAGGCCGCGATTGGTTCGCGCATCATCGCCCGAGAGAACATTCGCGCGCTGCGCAAGGACGTGCTTGCCAAGTGCTATGGCGGTGATATCTCGCGTAAGCGTAAGCTGCTGGAAAAGCAGAAGGCCGGTAAGAAGCGCATGAAGATGCTCGGCCATGTCGAGGTGCCACAGGAGGCGTTCATCGCTGCATTGTCCACTGATGACGGCGCAAACGACCGTGATACGAAGGACAAGATTCGCGCCGCCCAGAAGACCGAAGGCTGATATTGCCAGCGATGCCGTCATCCGCACCATACTGTGGGTGGCGGCATATTTTGTGGACGATGCGATCCATGCGTCATCTCGAATCGCAATATCGAACGTCACCATTTGAATACCGGTATATCGCGTATTGCCGCGTCGCAATTGTCTTGCAATCATTTTGCAATCAGTAACTATCAATCATCAACCACCAATTTCAATCCTCACTCGCAAAACCGCGAAATATCAATATTGGAGGACACCATGTCGCCGAATCCTTTCGAAGTCTACGTGCATGTGCCGTTCTGCCTGCGCCGCTGCGGATACTGCGATTTCAACACGTATACGGCCGTCGATATGGGTGGAGGCGCCTCGCGCGGCAATTACGCGAATATGGTGATTCGTGAAATGCGTCTGGCCCGCCAATGGCAGTTGGATCATGGCATTGATGAGCCGCCTGCGGATACCGTGTTTTTCGGTGGCGGTACGCCGACGATTTTGCCGGCGCGTGACTTGAACGCGATATTGCAGGCGATCCGTGATATTTGGGGCGTCGCCGACGATGCGGAAATCACGACGGAGGCGAATCCGGATACGGTGAACGCCGATTATGTTCGCGAACTCGCGGACGGCGGCTTCACGCGCATTTCGTTTGGTATGCAGTCGGCTGTGCCACACGTGTTGGCCACGCTGGACCGCACGCATACACCGGCGAATGTCGAGATTGGCGTGCGCGCGGCCGAGACGGCAGGATTGCGCTCAAGCGTCGATCTGATTTACGGCGCGCCGGGGGAGAGCCTTGACGATTGGCGCACATCGGTTGAGACTGCGATTGGTTTGGGCGTCAATCATATTTCGGCGTACGCGTTGACGGTGGAACCGACGACGACGATGGGACGCAGGATTGCGGCCGGATTGCTGCCGAAACCTGATGACGACGATGAAGCCGCGAAATATGAGATTGCCGACGATTTGCTGAGCGCGGCGGGCCTGCGATGGTATGAGATTTCCAATTGGGCGAG
Organism: Bifidobacterium sp. LH_512; assembly: GCF_056356435.1. Classification (NCBI taxonomy): domain Bacteria; kingdom Bacillati; phylum Actinomycetota; class Actinomycetes; order Bifidobacteriales; family Bifidobacteriaceae; genus Bifidobacterium; species Bifidobacterium sp. LH_512. The sequence goes on along the minus strand of NZ_JBKEUE010000001.1, from coordinate 863,718 downwards.
ACCGGGATTTGAAAGCCGTCATAATCTGGGATATTGGCGCAACGTCGATTGGGCTGGCATCGGGCCGGGCGCGCATAGCCATTATATGATACCGCAGTCGGCGGGGCAATCGCAGCAGGACGCATCTGATGATGACGCTGCAATGAGCGACGCCGTAATGCGCCAATCCGCGGGATTGCGCAGCTGGGATATCGCGCATCCGAAATTGTGGGGTCTTGCTATTGGGGAAAACCGTCTTCCGTGGGCGGACAGTGAAACGATCACCGCTGGCGAAAATCTGGAAGAAACCATCATGCTGGGATTGCGTTTGCGTGAAGGCCTGTCGCTGATGCGTGTTCGTAATGCGATGCGTGCCGCCGGCATTACACGCGATATCGATATGTCACACCTTGATGGCATGACGCAATCCGGCCTCGTCATCATAGACGGCGACCGCATCATCCCAACCAGAAAAGGCCGCCTTCTCAACGACGCTATCATCAACGATTTCTTTGACATATGCGGATTGTAAATGCCGAAATCTCCGTCATATGGACACCGAAACATTTCCGTCATATGTGTGGGCGTACCCTGTGAACGCATTATTAAAGAACCGCAGTTTCGTCTGCCAAAATGAGAAAAGGGTGGTTTCGGTGACTTTCCACGCTCCGCTTGATTTGACGATACACAGATCCGAAGGATTGTATGATCCCGGAGCTGAGCATGACGCTTGTGGCGTCGGTATGGTTACGACGCTCAACAAGCGTGCGGAGCGAAAGATCATCGATGACGCCATCGAGGTGCTCGTCAACCTGAACCATCGTGGCGCCGTTGGCGCGGAAGAGAACACCGGTGATGGTGCGGGTATCCTGATGAGCATGCCTGACGAATTCATGCGCGCCACCGTCGGCGTCGAGTTGCCCGAGGCAGGCCATTACATCGCCGGCATCGCGTTCCTTGACCGCGATATCGCCATTTCCGGACAACAGGAGCAGGCCATCGCCACAATCGCACGAGAGGAAGGCCTCGAAGTGCTTGCATGGCGTGTTGTACCGACCAATCCGAACGGCCTTGGCCTGCAAGCGCTGGCTTCGATGCCGTCCTTCAAGACGCTTGTCATGTCCGATGCGGAAGGTGCGCTGGGCGGCGTCGAACTGGATCGTAGGGCGTTCCGCGTGCGTAAACGCGTCGAACATGAGGTCGGCGTGTATTTCGCATCACTGTCGAGCAGCACGATCACGTACAAGGGCATGCTGACCACCATGCAGCTGCAGCCGTTCTTCCCGGATCTTTCCGATGAACGCATGAAGGCGCGCATCGCCATCGTACATTCCCGTTTCTCCACGAACACGTTTCCGAGCTGGCCCTTGGCGCAGCCGTTCCGTCTGTTGGCGCACAACGGCGAAATCAACACCATTCAGGGCAACCGCAATTGGCTCTCGGCGCGTGAAGGCAAGCTTAGCTCGAAGCTGCTCGGCGAATTGAAGCCGCTGCTGCCGATTGATACGCCCGGTTATTCCGATTCGGGCACCTTCGACGAATGCTTGGAATTGCTGTATCTGTCCGGACGCACGCTGCCGCACGCGATTTCGATGATGCTGCCGCCGGCGTGGGAGAAGAACACCGAGCTTGATCCGGATATTCGTGCGTTCTATGAGTACAACAACACGTTGATCGAACCGTGGGACGGCCCGGCGCACATTATTTTCACCGATGGCACGCAGGTCGGTGCGCTGCTTGACCGCAACGGCTTCCGCCCGGGACGTTGGCAGCTGACCGACGACGGCACGGTGGTGCTCGCTTCGGAGACCGGTGTACTGCCTCAGGTCGGAGAAGACCACATCGTCGCGAAGGGCCGACTGGAACCGGGCAAGATGTTCCTTGTCGACACGGCCGAAGGTCGTATGATTTCCGATGAGGAAATCAAGAAGACCCTCGCCTCCCGACATCCGTACCGTCAGTGGATCGAAGGCAACAGCGTCGATCTGAGCGAACTGCCGGCCCGCGAGCATGTGAGCCATTCCGGCCAGTCCGTGCAGCGCCGCCAGCGTGCATTCGGCTACACGGAAGAGGATCTGAAACTGATTTTGGCTCCAATGGCCAACACCGGTAAGGAGCCGCTGGGCTCAATGGGCAACGATGCGCCTTTGGCCGCATTGTCGAATCGCAGCCGCATGCTGTTCGATTATTTCACGCAGAAGTTCGCGCAGGTCACCAACCCGCCGCTCGATTGGGAACGTGAGGAAATCGTCACTTGCCTGGAATCCGCCATCGGTCCGGAACCGAATCTGCTGGAGGATTGCGAGCTGCATGCCAAGAAGATTCTGATTCCGCTGCCCGTCGTCAACTCCGAAGAAATGGCGCAACTGAAGCGTCTCGATCGTGCGAAGATTCTCGGCGGCTATTACAAGCCGTATGTCGTCAAGGGCCTGTACCAGGTGGCCGGCGGTGGCAAGGCTTTGGCGGAACGTTTGGAGGAGATTTTCGCTGAAATTGATGAGGCGATCGCCGAAGGCAAGAACTTCCTCGTGCTCTCCGACCGTGATTCGAACCATACGTGGGGCCCGATTCCGTCGCTGCTGCTCACATCCGCAGTGCAGCATCATCTGCTGCGCCGCCATACGCGTACGCAGATTTCCATGGTCGTGGAAGCTGGTGATGTGCGTGAAATCCACCATGTGGCACTGCTGATTGCCTACGGCGCGGCCGCGGTCAACCCGTATCTGGCGTTCGAATCCGTGGAGAACCTCGCCGCCGAAGGCTATCTCAACGTGGACGGCAAAACCGCGGTGAAAAATCTGACGAAGGCGCTTTCCATCGGCGTGCTCAAAATCATGAGCAAGATGGGCGTGTCCACCATCATGAGCTACCGCGGCGCTCAGCTGTTCGAGGCGGTAGGCCTGAACCATGACGTCATCGACCGTTATTTCACCGGCACCACCTCTCGCGTGGAGGGCGTCGGTCTCGACGAAATCGCCGAAGAAGTCGCCATCCGTCATCGCGTCGCCTATCCGAATCGGTGGACGGCCCGTCCGCATCGCAATCTGGAGACTGGCGGCGACTACAAGTGGCGTCGCACCGGCGAAGAGCATCTCAACGATCCTGAAGCCATCTTCCTGCTGCAGCAGTCGACACAGCGCGGCGACTATGGCATGTTCAAGAAGTATTCCGAACATATCAACGACACTTCAAACCGTCTGATGACGCTGCGCGGTTTGATGAAGTTCCGTCAAACGCGCAAGCCGATCGATATCGACGAAGTGGAACCGGCCAGCGAAATCGTCAAGCGTTTCTCCACCGGCGCCATGAGCTACGGCTCCATTTCGCAGGAAGCGCACGAAACGCTCGCCATCGCCATGAATCGCATCGGTGCCCGTTCCAATTCCGGCGAAGGCGGCGAATCCGACGACCGTATCAACGATCCGGAGCGTGTCAGCCGTATCAAACAGATCGCATCGGCCCGCTTCGGCGTCACCAGTGATTATCTGGTGCATGCCACCGATCTGCAGATCAAGCTCGCCCAAGGCGCCAAGCCGGGCGAAGGCGGACACCTGCCGGGCGCGAAGGTCCCACCATGGATTGCCAAGGTGCGTCATGCCACGCCGGGTGTGGAACTGATTTCCCCGCCGCCGCATCACGACATCTATTCCATCGAGGATCTGAAGCAGCTGATCAACGATGCGAAGATGGCCAATCCGAAGGCACGCATCCACGTTAAGCTTGTCTCCGAATTCGGCGTCGGCACCATCGCCGCAGGCGTGGCCAAGTGCCATGCGGACGTCGTGCTGATTTCCGGCTATGACGGCGGCACGGGTGCGGCTCCGCTCAACGCCATCAAGCATGCGGGCACCCCATGGGAGATCGGTTTGAGCGAAACGCAGCAGACGCTGATCCTCAACGGCCTGCGTTCTCGTATCACCGTGCAGTGTGACGGCGAATTGAAGACCGGTCGCGACGTGATGGTCGCAGCGCTGTTGGGCGCTGAGGAATTCGGTTTCGCCACTGCGGCGCTGATCGTCGAAGGCTGTGTCATGATGCGCGCCTGCCAGAAGAACACTTGCCCGCAGGGCATCGCAACCCAGGACCCTGAGTTGCGTGCACGTTTCCGTGGCAAGCCTGAGCATGTGATCAACTTCTTCATGTTCATTGCCGAAGAAGTGCGCGAGCTGCTCGCACAGCTCGGCTTCCGTACGCTTGAAGAGGCCGTCGGCCATGTTGAATGCCTGGATCAGAACGAGGCGATTCGCCGTTGGAAGTCCGATGGCATCGACCTAAGCAACGTGCTGATGCAGCCGGGGCCGGTTCCGGGAACGATTCTGCACAATACGGAACCGCAGAACCATGAGCTTGACAAGGCGCTCGACAACCAGCTGATAGACATGGCCAAGCCGGCGCTCGACAACCGCGAGCCCGTGCGCATCGACATGCCCATTCGCAACGTGAACCGTACACTCGGCACGATGGTCGGCTATGAGATTACGAAGCGTTACGGCGCCGAAGGTCTGCCGGATAACACCATCGACATGACACTGCACGGCTCCGGCGGCCAGTCCATCGGTGCATTCATTCCGCGAGGTGAAACGATGCGCGTGTACGGCGAAGTCAACGATTACGCCGGCAAGGGTCTATCCGGCGGTCGCATGATCGTTCGCGCGGAAGACGGCGTCACCTTCGATCCGCATACGAATGTCATCGCAGGCAATGTGACCGGCTTCGGCGCTACTTCCGGTGAAATGTTCGTGGCCGGCCGCGCAGGCGAACGTTTCGCCGTACGTAACGGCGGCGCCACCTTCGTGGTGGAAGGCGTCGGCGATCACGGCTGCGAATACATGACCGGCGGTACCGTCGTCGTGCTCGGTTCGACCGGTCGCAATTTCGGCGCAGGCTTCTCCGGCGGCCATGTCTACATCCTCGATCTGGACAACACCAAGGTCAATCCGGAAGCAGCCGAACATTCGCTGCGTTTCGAAACGCTCGACGAAGTGACCGAACCGATTGTGCATGATCTGGTCAAGCGTCACGCCGAAGAAACCGGCTCCGCATTCGCCGCCGACCTGCTGGCTGACTGGAGTGAGACCGTCAAACGTTTCACCCACATCGTGCCCAAGCAGTTCGTCGCCATGACCGATGCGATGCGTGATGCTGAGAAGAACAATATCGATTTCAATACGCCTGGCGTTTGGGAGCAGGTGTACGAGCAGGTAATGCAAGGAGTGTGAACATGGGTGACCCGAGAGGATTTCTGAAAGTCCGCACCCGTCGCGAATTGGCCGAACGCCCGGTTGAGGAACGTATCAAGGATTGGTTCGACGTGCATGCCGAATCCGGCATGCAGCCGTGGACCAGCGAGCAGGCCGCCCGATGCATGGACTGTGGTACTCCGTTCTGTATGACCGGCTGCCCGTTGGGCAATATCATTCCGGAATTCAACGATCTGGTCCGTCAGGAACAGTGGGAGGACGCGTACAACCGTCTGTCCGAAACGAATAATTTCCCGGAAGTCACCGGCCGCATTTGCCCGGCGTTGTGTGAATCTGCCTGCGTGCTTGGCATTTTCCAGCCGCCGACGATGATCAAGAACGACGAGTGCACGATCATCGACCAAGCTTGGGATTTGGATTATGTCAAGCCTCTGCCGCCGCAGCGCCTGACCGATCAGACCGTTGCCGTGGTCGGCTCCGGTCCGGCAGGTCTTGCCTGCGCCCAGCAGCTGACTCGTGCAGGTCACACAGTGGTCGTCTACGAGCGTGACGACGCGATCGGTGGCCTGATGCGTTACGGCATCCCGAATTTCAAACTTGACAAGCATCTGCTGGACCGTCGCGTCGAACAGATGAAGGCGGAAGGCACGCTGTTCCGCACCGGTATTGAAATCGGCCGCGATATCAGCTGGGATGATCTTCGTTCCCGTTACGATGCAGTGGTCGTCGCCATCGGCTCCACCGTGCCGCGTGACATGAATCTGCCCGGTCGTGACCTGGATGGCATTCATTTCGCCATGGAGTACCTGCCGGATGCCACACGTCGCGTGTATGGCGTGAAGCCGGTCAACGACATCACCGCCGAAGGCAAGCATGTCGTCGTTATCGGCGGTGGCGACACCGGTTCCGATTGCTTGGGCACCGCCTTGCGTCAGGGCGCCAAGAGTGTCACCGTGCTGCAGATCATGCCGAAGGAGCCGTCGGAACGTCCGGATAATCAGCCGTGGCCGACGTTTGCGCGCCTTTACCAGAAGACCACGTCGATGGCCGAGGGCGGCGAATACCTGTACAATACGGATTCGGTGAACTTCGTCGGAGACGACGACCGCGTCAACGTGGAAAACAGCGCCACCGCAGCTGGTTTCGTTGCCGATAGCAATGGTCACGTGACTGGCTTGAGGATCGTTGACGTGGCTCCCGGCGAGAACGGCCCGTTCACCCGTCAGCCGGGCACCGAGCGTGTTATTCCGGCTGATTTGGTGTTGATTTCCGTTGGCTTCCTGCACCCGGACACCGCTACGCTGGTCGATCAGCTGCCGGTGGAGTTGGACGGCCGTGGCAATGTGGCTCGCAATGACGATTTCGCTTCTTCCCAGGACGGCGTGTTCGTGGCCGGTGATGCCGGCCGTGGTCAGAGTCTTGTGGTGTGGGCGATTGCTGAAGGCCGCTCCTGCGCCGCCGCAGTGGACCGTTACCTCAACGGTAATACGGAATTGCCGGCGCCGATTGTCGCTTCGCAACGTCCAATGGCGTTGCCGCGATGAATGCAGAACCGCGAAATCTGATTGTACGACTGTAATATGACTGCAATTTTGGCTGATTAGCCTATTCGACGGATGACGCCGAGGTACAGTATTGCCCAGTGTCATCCGTCGATTCGTATATGAAGGAGAAAACGATGCCGAATCGGGCAGAACGTCGCAGGGCCGCACGTGACAGCCGTAGGGGAGTGCCGCAGCAGTATGACCAGACCCGCGGACGCGCCAGGGCTGGCATGATTGACGAATACGCGTTGCAGGAAAAGTCCCGCCGTCTGCAGGAAGGCACGGATGGCCCGTGGAAGCCGGCCGGCGCAACGGTTGAGGACGCGGAAATCCTGCTGACCACGAATCCGGATTACATGAATCCGAAGATGTTTAAGGCCCCACATTCCACTCGTCAGTGGTTCCGTCTTATCAGCTGGCTGCTTATCGCCATTTCCGTAATCGCGTTCTTCGTGGTGATGTGGCTGCCGAACCATCCGATTTGGCTGATTGTCACCGTTTCCGCTGTCTTCATCGTCGGCGTGCTGAGTCTGTTCTTCACCGCCGGTGATTCGAAGCACAATCCGAATCTAGACCAGAACGGTACCGCTGTGTGATCGTTCGCACCGTCGCGGTGCCTACATGCGTTGTTCCCTAACGTGTTGTGGTTCGTCAGAATCTGACGAACCACAACACGTTTTTGTTGCTTTTATGCGTGACACGACACTGAAAGCCACGTGTTTCACGGTCTTGTCGCCTAAAGTGGGTCATGGTCCCAACCGTTTGACTCATAGAGGAGCACAGCCATGAGAGTTGACATCCTGACCCGTGAATATCCGCCGAAAGTCTATGGTGGCGCAGGCGTGCATGCCGAAGAGCTTTCCAAGGTTTTGGCCGAACGTGTTGATGTGACCGTTCGTGCCTTCGATGGCCCTCGCACCGACGCTGATACTCCCACCATTCCGAGCAAAAATCCGAAGGGCTCTCTCAAATTGGTCGGCTATGATACTCCAGCCGAATTGAGGAACGCGAACGCCGCTTTGAAGACCTTCGGTGTGGATTTGCAGATCGCCAATGACGTCGATGCCGACATTATCCATGCGCATACGTGGTACGCCTGCCTGGCCGGCTATTTGGCCAAGATGTTGCACGGTACGCCGCTGGTCATCACCGCGCATTCGCTGGAACCGTTCCGCCCGTGGAAGCGCGAACAGCTGGGTGGCGGATACGAACTAAGCTCCTGGGCTGAAAAGGACGCCTACGAACATGCTGACCGTGTGATTGCCGTGTCCGCCGGCATGCGTGAAGATATTCTCACCGCCTACCCGAATATCGATCCGGAAAAGGTCGTTGTCGTGCACAATGGCATCACGCTGTCCGATTTCGCCACTCCTGCCGACGACGACCCGGGCTGGAAGGTGTTTGAACGTTACAACATCGACCGCAGCAAGCCCACACTGCTGTTCGTTGGTCGAATCACCCGCCAGAAGGGTTTGCCGTATTTGCTGCAGGCGCTGCATTTCGTCGACCCAGGCGTGCAGGTCGTGCTGTGTGCGGGCGCTCCGGATACTCCGGAAATCATGGAAGAAGTCAAGAACGCATTCGCCAAGCTTGACGAAGAACGCGGCAACATCATCTGGATTGAGGAAATGCTGCCGAAGCCGGAACTGAACGCACTCGAGCATGGTTGTGACGCGTTCATCTGCCCGAGCATCTACGAGCCGCTCGGCATCGTGAATTTGGAAGCCATGGCCTGCGGCCTGCCGGTCGTTGCCTCCGCAACGGGCGGCATTCCGGAAGTCGTCGTCGACGGCGAAACCGGTTATCTTGTGCCGATCGACCAGCTGCATGATGGCACCGGAACACCGACCAATCCAGACAGGTTCGTGCATGACATGGCTGACGCGATCAACAGGATTATGGCCGATCCGGAACTGGCCAAGAAGATGGGTCAGGCCGGCTACGAGCGCGCCCGCGACAAGTTCAGCTGGGAATCCATCGCCGACAAGACCGTCAAGGTCTACGAGGACGTGCTGGCTGAGCGGAAGTAATCGCAAACGGTAATCAATCGTAAGCACTGCTGAGCATACGCAAAGGCGGCCTCCCGACGTCGGGAGGCCGCCTTTGCGCGACCAAAACTTGGTCGCCAACAACATTCCTGCTTGAGAAGTGTCATTTTCGTCGCTGGTCGTAACCTTCTTTGGGGACAAGCATCGTTCTCGACCAGGTTTTCAGTCGAAATGATGACACTGTGAGACGCCGAGCGACATCGCACGCGGCACATGATTAGAATCACAGCCATGACGCAAAATGATTCCGCACAACACCTCGCCGTGCAGGACAAGCAAGTCGTGCAGGACGCTTTCGAACAAGCCGTCGCAAATTATGACGCCAACGATTCCAATCGCATCGTCCTGCAGCTTGACAATGTCGAATTCCGCCGTAATAGGCGTGTTATCATCACCGATGTGAATCTGACCATTCGCGCAGGGGAGAGATGGGTATTGTTCGGGCCGAACGGCATCGGCAAATCCACGTCCGTGGGCATGCTGGCCACGCGCACATTCCCGTCGGAAGGACGCGTTTTCGTACTCGGACACCAGCTCGGCAAATACGACGTATTCAAACTGCGCACACGCATTGGCCTGGCATCAGCCGACCTCGGCCGCCAATTCCCGGATTTCGAAGATCCGTTGGACGCCGTCGTCACCGGCCTAAGCGCGGTGACGGGCCGTTGGCAGGACATGTATTCCGATGAGGATTACGCGCGTGCACGTCAATTGCTGAAGGATTTCCATGTCGGATATCTTGAAGGCAAGCAGATGTGGCGCTTGTCGGAGGGTGAGCGCACGCGTGTGCTGATCGCCCGTGCGCTGATGGGCGACCCCGAACTGCTGATCATGGACGAGCCGACAACCGGCCTTGATTTGGGAGGTCGCGAACAGGTGATGCGTACACTGAGCCGCATCGGGCGTGAGGATTCCGAACGTGCCGTCGTACTGGTGACGCATCGACTTGAGGAGATTCCCGAAGGATTCGACCATATCGCCATTATGGGCCGCAAGCCGGTTTCCACCGAAGATGCGACCAATGACGGCATCGATGCGATGGGCAATCCTTCCGCCGGCACGATTGTCTACGCAGGATCTTTGGAAAACGGATTGACCAACGAACGCCTGTCGGAGCTGTTCGGCATGCCGATTGAGGTGGAACGCTCTCACAACCGCTGGTCCGCCTACGCCGTATAACATATGTGACCGTTTTAGGCCGGCTTTTCGGTCGCATTTGCTGAAGGGATGCGTTTAAATCAGCATATGTGACCGTTTTTGCGGGACTGAAATCTATGAAATCGAATCTGAAAGGTACTATGCCGAACAGAACAGACGACCGTTGGGCGCGCGCGTTGCAGGCTAAAGGAATCAGTACCGTGCGCGACGCCGGGAAACACAACGCCCACAGCAGTTGCAACAGCAACAAAGTCGCATATAGCGCCGCACAAAAGAAAGTGAATAACAAGGCGACGCGAGCGATGCCATTCAAAGCCACCGGCCACAAAGGCGGCATCAGTCGGCAGAACGGCTAAACCACACTTTGCTGACGCGGATGGCGAGCAGTGTGGAGTCGAAGAAGACCACCGGCGGCTCTTCGCTACTGGTGCCAGTCCGCACGTTGGCCGGTTCCATCGACTCTGCCATGTTCGTCGGCATCATGAGATCGCTGAGCGCGGTTTCCACTACTATCTATGGTGATGGCGCGATAATGCATTGCATGAACGTCTTGGCCTTGTACATGACGGCATGCCCGGTTGTATTGTTGCCGCTTTCGATTTTCACAGTCAGGAATACTCAGAAGTGAGGAGCATCATGCGTCGTGGACCGTTGCAGGCGGGGGAGAAGGTTCAGTTTACCGACCGGAAGTCCAACAAAATCACCGATCAGCTGGTTGCGGGCGGTTCCACACAGACTTCACACGGTCTGATTCTGCATGATGACGTGATCGGCAAAACCGAGGGCGTGGTCGTCGTTACGGTTACGGCGAAACGTGAGGCGCAGGTCAACCAACAGCATCCCGAGCGTGATGCGAACAAGCCGTGGAAGGGCACGCGCGCGATCGGCGGCTGGGAGTATGCGGTGATGCGTCCGCGCATGGCGGATTATGTGCTGTCGATGCCGCGCGGCGCGCAGATCATGTATCCGAAGGACATCGCGCAGGTGATTCAGCTTGGCGATATCCGTTCCGGTATGCGCGTGCTTGAATCGGGTGCGGGCTCTGGCGCGATGAGCCTGAATCTGTTGGATGCCGTGGGAGAGAACGGTCGGCTGACGACGATTGAAATGCGCAGCGAATTCGCACGCGTGGCCGAAGCGAATGCGACGCTGTATTACGGCGCCCGCCCGCAATGGTGGGATCTTTTGGCCGGTGATTTCGATTCGGTTGCCGCCGGCCTGCTCGAACATTCGTTTGACCGTATCATGCTGGATATGTTGGATCCTTGGAATCGCTTGGAACAGGCGTATCGCGTGATCGCCCCTGGCGGCGTACTGATCTGCTACGTGACGACGACCACGCAGATCAGCCGTTTGACTGAGGCGCTTCGTGAAGCCGGCTGCTGGACGGAGCCTGAGATTCAGGAGACGATGGAACGCAACTGGAAGGCGCAGGGCTTGGCGATTCGTCCCGATCATCAGATGATCGGACACACGGGCTTCCTCGTGGTCAGCCGTGCGATGGCCGAAGGCTGTACGGCGTTGCGCAAACGCGACCGCGCCACGAAGGACACTGTAACGGATGTTGATTCTCTGACCGCCGAGGAGCGCGCTGAACAGCTCGAAGAGCTGGAATTGCGCGATATTTCCGACCGCAAACTGCGTAAGGTGCTGCGTGATTTGGACGCTCAGGTGAACGCGTTGGATGAATAATGCGGAAATTGCAGACGACACGTGCGTTTCCACGCGCATTTGCCTGCAATAATGCAGTTGTAGAATTTGTAGAAGTTTTGTGTTCGCCTGTTCTTACGGCGGGGATGGAGCGTACGGCATGTCCGTGAACGTTAAGAAAAAGGCTAAGAAGGCCAAGAATTATCCGTATGTGCTGATTGTGATGCGTCATGCGAAAACCGAGCCGGCGAACTCGGGCGGCGATATCGAACGTGAACTGACCGATAAGGGCTTGAAGCAGGCGAAAACCGTGGCCAAGGGCTTGATCGGCATGGATTTGATGCCAACCCGCATCGCCTGTTCGGGAGCCACACGAGCACGCCAGACGTGCGAACGCATGTTAAAGGTGTTCGGCGATGACCCGAAGGTTGACTACCGTCAGAGCCTGTACGCAGAAGGCATTCAGTCGGTGTTCGACGAGCTGAAGCAGACGAAGGACAAGCATCACGTGCTGATGGTGTTGGGCCATGAGCCGACGGTATCGTACGCATGCCAATGGTTGGCGAGCGACTCGTCGGATCCGGCACTGCTTGACTTGCTGAATCTGGGTATGACGCCGGGGTCCGTAGTGATGCTCGGCTCGGATAAGCCTTTCAACCAGTGGCAGACACATGACGGCGAGGTGTTCGCCATCATTTCCCCAAAGGATTTCGAATAATTCAAAACGCGATTGCGGCTCGGTGGATGTCATCGCCGGACCGCAATCGTTTGCGTGTGCCTGAGCAATCCTGCGCGGTCCCGTGCCAGTCGTAAGCGTCAGTCGCAAAACCAGTTCAAAACCAGTCGTAAACTTCAATCGCGCGTATAATCACAACATCAATCCTGCACCAACCCCGCATGATCATCATATCTTTCGCATTGCCTCACCCGACGCAGAATCAGCTGAGATTATTTGTTGCCGCGATACTCGCCGGTCATGTCGGCTTCATGCTATTGGCAATGTGAAGTCACGTTTCATTCGATGATGCGCGGATTTTTCTGGTCTGTTTCAACTATTTCTCGGCATCAGAAATGGCTGTCGCCTTCTCGGTGACACAAATCTGTAGATAGATATTTTTTGCATGTCACTGACGTGAGCTCAGTGACATGCTAAACGGATTCTACCTACAAATTAGTGTCACTGAGAAAGCGGAGGATAAAAAGGGGAAGTAGGGAAAGACGCAAGAAGGATAGGGAGAATAAAAGGAGGAAAAAGGGAAGGGGAAGGAAAAGAGGAGGGAATGAAGGCGGATGTATCAGGGGAGGGAACCCAGATATAAGCTCAAGTTATAACGACACTCCGATTCAGTTGATGACTTATATCAAGGGGTTTTCTGTTAGTCTGACGGCAACGCACAACGAAGTTCCACTGCCGTCAGGAGGCCCACATGTCCACCATCACTTCCGTTTCCGGATTCCCACGCATCGGGCGCGACCGCGAGCTGAAACGAGTTATCGAATCGTATTGGAAAAGCGAGGCCACGCTTGACGATGTGCGCGCCACATCCAAGGAGCTGCGCGCCGCACACTGGAAACTGCAGGCCGAAGCCGGCATCACGCTGATTCCGAGCAATGATTTCAGCCTGTACGATCAGGTGCTCGACATGGCGTTGTTGATCAACGCGGTACCGCAACGCTACGCGCGTCTCGCATTCGAACAGCCGGAAGATATGTTGTTCGCCATGGCCCGCGGCTACCAGGGGGAGCGTGGCGACGTGACCGCGCTGCCGATGAAGAAATGGTTCACCACCAACTACCACTACCTGGTTCCGGAAGTCGATGAAGCAACCGACATTCGTCTCGTCGGCACGAAGCCGTTCGACGAATTCAACGAAGCCAAGACCTTGGGCATTCTGACCAAGCCTGTACTGATTGGCCCGTACACGTTCCTTAAACTGGCACGCAATCCGCAGGCGAAGGAATTGGAATATGATTTCGGCCTGATCAACGCGGTCGCCGCGGCCTATGCGCAGATCGTGGAACGGTTCGCCGAATTGGGTGCCGAATGGCTGCAATTCGACGAACCATATCTGACGCTCGACAAGGAGCCGGGGGACACGGAACTGTTCAAGAGCCTGTATGCGAAGATACTGCCGGCACGTCGAGGCAAGGTGCGCTTGCTACTCAACACGTATTTCGGCCATATCGCCGACATTTACGAAACCGTGAACCTGCTTGGATTCGATGGCATCGGCCTTGACTTGGTCGAAGGTCGCGATGAGAATCTCGCTGCCGTTGAAAAATATGGCGTCGCCTCGAACACGACGCTGTTCGTCGGAGTCGTCAACGGCCGTAATATTTGGCGTAACAACTATGCCACAAGCCTCGAATTGATCGACGTGCTGCGCAAGGCCACACCGAACATGGCCGTTTCCACCGCCTGCTCGCTGCTGCATGTGCCGTTCAGCGTCGCCGGTGAAACCGGTCTTCCTGAAGATGTGCGTCAGCATTTCGCATTCGCCATCGAAAAGATCGATGAATTGCGTGAAATCGCCGCGCTGTACGACGCCAATGCCGCAACGCGCACAGACGCCAATGTTTTCAAGGCCAACCAAGCCTTGTTCGACGGTACGCGTGTCGACGCCGACGTGCAGGTCGCCGCGCGACTTTCCGCCCTGCACGACAGCGACTTTACCCGCACCCCGGCCCGGGCGGAACGCCAGAAGCTGCAGCGTGAAGCACTCGGCCTGCCGGACTTGCCGACCACGACGATCGGTTCCTTCCCGCAAACCGCCGAAGTGCGTGCAGCCCGCGCACAATACCGCGAGGGCGATATCAGCCGAGACCAGTACGTCGACTTCGTCGAATCGCAGATCGACGCCTGTATCAAGCATCAGGAGGAAATCGGCCTCGACGTGCTCGTGCATGGCGAATTCGAGCGTAACGACATGGTCGAATACTTCGGCCAGCATCTCAACGGTTTCTTGTTTACCGACAACGCGTGGGTGCAGTCGTATGGCACGCGCTGCGTCAAGCCTCCGATTGTATGGGGCGACGTGTCCCGCGCCAAGCCGATTACGGTGGCATGGTCCGCGTATGCGCAAAGCCGCACGAATCATCCCGTCAAAGGCATGCTGACCGGCCCGGTCACCATTCTCAACTGGTCGTGGCCGCGCGAGGACATCACCCATGAGGAGCAGACCAAGCAGCTGGCCCTTGCTATTCGCGACGAAGTGCTCGACTTGGAGGCAGCCGGCATTCGCATCATCCAGATCGACGAGGCGGCATTGCGCGAAAAACTGCCGCTGCGCCGCTCCGACTGGCATAAGAAGTATCTTGACTGGGCGATTCCCGCATTCCGCCTCGTGCATTCCGGCGTCAAGCCGACCACGCAGATCCACACGCATATGTGCTATTCGGAATTCAACGACATCATCCGCGACATCGACGATATGGACGCTGATGTGATTTCGTTCGAAGCGTCCCGTGGCGATCTGGTCGTGCTCGACGCGATTTATGAGGCGAAATTCGAAACCGAAGCGGGCCCGGGCGTGTACGACATTCACAGTCCGCGTGTGCCGTCCGTCGCCGAAATCAAGGAGCGAATCTACGAAATCCTCAAGCGCATGGACGCCGGCAAAGTGTGGATCAACCCGGATTGCGGTCTGAAGACACGCGGCAATGCCGAAACATGGGCAAGCCTGGCCAATCTGGTGGAAGCGGCACGTGAGGTGCGCGCCGAAATCGGCAGGGCGTAACACTGGTAAGGCGCAGCAATCATGGCGAACAAACCGATTTTCTCACTGGAAGTGTTTCCGCCCAAACGCACGTCGCCGATCGGTGCGATCTACGATACGCTCGACGGCCTGCATGGGTTGGAACCGGCGTTCATTTCAGTGACGTACGGCACCGGCAAATCGGCCGACCGCACCGCCACGGCACGCATCGCGAACACGATCCGTTCCGAATACGGCATTCCGGCCGTCGCCCATCTGACCGCGCAGTATCTGGATCTGCAGACGGTCGACGAGGCGCTTGACCTGTTCGACCAGGCGCATGTGGCCGGCATACTGGCTCTGCGCGGCGACCGTGTGGAAGGCCGCGAACCGATCGGCGAGTTCAAGCATGCCAGCGATTTGGCGGCATACATTCGCGAGCATCGGCCCGACATGCCGATTTACGGCGCGTGCTACCCGGAGAAGCACCCGCAGGCGTCCACTTTGGATGAGGACATCGATTTCCTGAAACGTAAGGTCGATGCCGGCGTCACACATTTGATCTCGCAACTGTTCTATTGCAATGATGATTTCCTGCGATTCCGAGACAAGGCTCGTGCGGCAGGCATCGACGTGCCAATCGAGGCCGGTATCATGCCGATCACCACGCCGGTGTCGGTCAGACGCATGGCGGGCATGTGCCAGTCGCGCGTCCCCGCGGAAGTGGAGACGATGCTGCAACGGTGGGGCGACGACCCCGAAGCCTTGAAGGAGGCGGGCATCATCTACGCGTCCGAGCAGATCAACGGGCTGATGGCGCACGGCGTCGACGGCATCCACCTGTATACGATGAATCATCCCGTCGTGAGCCGACGTGTCTGGGCCAACGTCAAACCGTTGTTCGCGTAACATCGCCGGGCGTCACTCGCGAAAATCGGCGGACACATTGCGTATGTGGTATGCGGACACAACCCGCATACCACATACGCGTATTCGTTCGCCCCCAATTCACGCCTTCACGCCCACGTTCGTGGCTCCGCGCCGACATGCAACGGATTTTTCCATGCAATCACGCGTATGGCACGTCTTGCGGGTGGATGGCTAGTACATTGGAATCATGGAATCATCTGAAACGACGTATACGGCACTGCAGTTCAAAGCGATGGACCTCATCCGCGCGGGATTGCAGGACATCGATACAGCACGGGACATGTTGGGGGAGCTTTCCCGGAACGGCATCGACGACGACCGTCTCCGATATCTGCTCACGGCTCTTGGACGCTCCTGCGATCCGGACATCGCATTGCACAATTTCGTCGATATCATCCATGCTGCCGCAACGTCAGACGATGTCGCATTCGCCACCATCATCAACGACGACGATGCCTTCGCACGACTCGTCACCGTGCTCGGCGCATCCGACGAAATGGGCAAATACATGCGATTCCGCCCGGAAGCCGTGGAAGCGGTCGCATATGATGCCTGCCATAGCCGCGACTTCACCCACGATGAGCGCCGCGCGCATATCCTCAACGCCGTCGGCGCCGATCCGGCCGACCGCAAAGCACCACGCGCGACGCTGCCGCTGGCCGAAGCAACGACCGCATTACGCCGCACCTACCGCAAACAACTCGCATCCATCATGGCGCAGGATGTGCTCGCCGAAGATCCCGTCGAAATCCAACCCATGATCAGCGGCAAGCTGTCCGATCTGGCCGACGCCGCACTGGAGGGAGCGCTGGCCATCGCCCGACATGAGGTCTCCGGCAGCAGACAGGTCCGTTTCGCCGTCATCGGCATGGGCAAGCTGGGCGCACGGGAATTGAATTACGTGTCCGACGTGGATCTGATCTATGTCGTCGAACCGGCCGTGGAAGACGTCGATGGCGTGACTCTGACCCGTGTCGGCACGAAGATGGGTGTCACGCTGCAACGGGTCTGCCAGTCGGTCATCATGGGCGTCGCCGAACCTGCATTGTGGCAGATCGATGGGGGTTTGCGGCCGGAAGGCAAGGACGGTCCGCTCGTGCGCCGGCTCGAATCGCATCAGGCCTACTATGAGCAGTGGGCGGAAAACTGGGAATTCCAGGCATTGCTGAAGGCACGCCCCGTGGCGGGGGATTCGCAGCTCGGCCAAGCCTACATGGATATGACACGGCCGTTCGTCTGGACCGCGTCGAAGCGTGACAATTTCGTGCACGACTGCCAGCAGATGCGCAAGCGTGTCGAAGATCTCATCGCGCAGCCGTTGAAGGACCGTGAAATCAAGCTTGGCCGCGGCGGACTACGCGATGTGGAATTCACCGTGCAGATGCTGCAGCTGGTGCATGGCAGGTCGGACGAAACGCTACGCACCCGTGCCACGCTCGAATCCTTGCAGCATCTCGCCGCGGGCGGCTACGTGTCACGCAAGCAGGCGGCAAGGCTTTCATGGGATTACCGGTTCGAACGCGTGCTCGAACATCGCCAGCAAATGTGGTCGCTGAAACGCACGCACCTGTTCCCGGACCTGGGAGCCGCCAATGCCGGAGGACTTGACCGCAAGCGCGACATCGATCCGGATGAGCTCGGCCGCAACGCCGAACTGCGTAGGCTCGCCCGCGCATTCCATATGCATCCCGAAGAGCTCGTCGCCAAATACGATGAAGTGCGCCGCGAAGTGCGCCACCTGCACATGGACATCTATTACCGGCCGATGCTGCCGATCGCAGCGGGTCTGGATGATGAGCAGGTCACGCTCAGCTCGCAGGCCGCGCATGACCGTTTCGAATCCATCGGATTCGCCGACGCGGATGCGGCCATGCGTCACGTTGAGGCGCTGACCGCGGGCATCACGCGCGCCGCGAAGATCAATCGCATCATTCTGCCCGCCGTGCTGCAATGGCTTGGCGAAGGCCAGAATCCCGACATGGGATTGCTGAACTGGCGTAAACTGGAGGAGAATTTCGGCGACGAAAGCGAATATCTGGGATTCCTGCGCGACTCAATATCAGCCGCGCAACGTCTGTGCCATATCCTGTCGAATTCACGCTTCCTTGGCGACGCGCTCAACAAATCCGTCGAATCGGTGACATGGCTGGGCCATGAGGAACGTCTGCAGGCCCGTTCGCGCGAAAGCCTTGACGTCCAATGCCGTTCCGCATTGGAACGGCATCCTGATGTCATCGGCGATTTCGCGAATTCGATACGTTCGATGCGTCGGCATGAGATTGAACGTATCGGACTGGCATGGATGAGCGGCGTCATCGACGACGATGCATCGTTGCGTGGCATGACCGATGTGTATGACGCGATTTTGGATGCGTCGCTGGATTGGGCGATACGGCATCGAATGCGTGAACGGCTTGCGGGGTCGAGTCCCGATGGGGGCAGCGACGTTGAGAATGCTTCGAATGCCGAGGAAGTCGCAGCCCCGCCGGCTACTATCGCCATCATCGGCATGGGGCGCTATGGCGGGCGTGAAGTGAATTTCAGCTCCGACGCGGACGTGATCATCATCTACCGTCCGACCGAAGGCGCGAATGACGGTGAAGCGAACCTGTTCGCACGCAAGGTGCAGGAGGATGTGCGCGCCATCCTGCAAGGTCCGGTCAGTCTGGAGCCGAAGATCGAACTCGACATGGACCTGCGTCCCGAGGGCAAGAACGGGCCGGTGGTGCGCTCGTATGCCTCCTGTGAGGAATACTACCGCTCGTGGGCCAGCACGTGGGAGCATCAGGCGTTGCTGCGCGCGCGTTTCGCGGCGGGTGACGAACGGTTGGCGGACGATTTCCTCACCAACATCGCCGACCCGCTGCGATACCCGTCATCTGATTTGACCGACGGCGAATTGGGGGAGATTCGCAAGCTTAAGGCACGCATGGAGGCGGAGCGTCTGCCACGTGGCGTGCGTCGCGAACGACATCTGAAACTCGGCAAGGGCGGTCTGAGCGACGTGGAGTGGACCGTGCAATTGCTGCAGTTGCAGCATGCCGGCACGGATTCCGCGCTGCGTGTCAACTCCACGCTGGACGCGTTGGACGAGTTGGAATGCAAACGCTTCATCCGCAAGGACGACGCCATGGTGCTGCGCAAGGCATGGCGCATGTGCACCGCGGCCCGTAACGGCAACTACCTGTGGAGCGGGCGCGCCGCACAGGCCGATATTCTGCCTGACGATTCGTATTCGCTGGGCGGCATCGCCGTCTACTTGGGGTATGGCGCGAATCATGGGCAGCAGTTCGAGAACGATCTGCTCGCCGTCATGCGCCGCGCCCGCGACGTGTGCGAACGCGTGTTCTACGGGTTGTGAACGTGGAGAATGGGGAAGATCTCCTTCGACATTTACCCACGGTTATGGTGGACCTCCTTTTCAAATTCGGCATGTCTTCAGAACATGCCGAGTTTTCGAAGCCATCTTGCGATTGTGTGTACATGGCCGATGCATTAGGACCTCGAGACGTACGATTCCCCGCGGAATTCCAATGACGGGAAATCCGCTTCACTCGGTCCAGGTACACACAATCGAAAAATACCTTCGAAAAAATAACGTTTTATGCCCGGAGCCACACCGCATGGAAGCGAAATGCCGTCTACGTGTGCAGGGCCGATTCTCCGACCTTGCCTGTCCAAGGCATATCGCCACTTGCCCTCGTGCCATAACAGTCCATCAGCCCGTTCGCCTTATAGGCTGCTGACAGCCGTCAGCAGCCTACAGGAACACTTACATGTTGGGAATGTTCGGATTATCTCCCGCCGTTACATATGCTCGCACTGTATGATGAAAAACATTCAGTGCCGACGAAGAAGGGGCGGAAAACATGGATGTGGCCGTGCAGATGATGCCTTCAACGGCATCGCAGTTGGTCACTGCAGAAGAGACGTGCGAGCGGTATACTCGACGGAAGCCAAAACAGATTCGCTTCATCTGCCCATGTTGCGGACGACCGGTAGACGCTTTTGCTTTCCACAACGACATACGATCATCTTTGCACGGACATAGGTCGGCAGGCACTCAATCACCGCATTTCCGACATCGAAAGAATGATGATTGGGCGAAAAGCTGTGAACTGTATCGGACAGGAGTCTCACGCGAGTCCAACAACTACATTCCGCCTCTGCTCATGTTCCTACGCAGAATCTCCCCGTCTTCCAATCATTTCCGCATTGAAATCGGATTTCGCAGGCGCGGCATTCGCAAACTGCATCATCCTTTTCGGGAAAACGATGTCGTAACGATCGACGATGCCGCATATTCGTTGGTAACTTTGATGCAGTCACGCTCGAATCACGTTGTCATCAATAATCCGACATTCGATTTGCGAGAACGCATCACGATTCCAGCATGTTGGGAGAAAACGGTGGGCAGGGTCGAGAAGGCTTCCGACGTATTCATTTTCTCGGATGCTTTCGGCGGGAATGGCGGCCGTCGTCTACCGTGGGGATCCAGCATGATGCTGGGCGAATATTATTTTCTTGTTGTTGAACGTTCGCTTGAGCGCAAAATGTATTCGCTGTTCCGCAGCGCTTTGCCTGCTGGTACGATCCACCGCGATCGGTCCGGCGATCTTGGCGTATATCGCGTTCGTATTCAACCGGATGCCGGCAATATCAGAGATATTGATGATTGGCTGTATGACCGTGGATACAACCTTGCCGGCTTTAACAGGGAGGCACGTTTGCTGTGGCCCCCAAGCTTGCAAGCTTCCGGCATAGACGAGCCGTTGTTCCTGGAATCCGATCCCGTCTATCAGGCGCCGTTCAGAACCGGAACGAATCGTGATAAAGGTGGGAGGCTTGTTCGGAAGGATTTTACTGGTGCCCGCCAATCCGTTCTGCGTGCGGTCAAGCTTCTTGATTGCGATTTCGGTCCATCGTTCCGCAGCGAAATGCTTGGCGATTGCCTTCTATTCAGTCCTGGAGAATTCCTGCCTTGGAGCGCGGTCAATTTAGCGCACGCACAGCCGGATGAGATCCATCCAATGTCTGTGGACCAGCATATGGGCCAGACTATAGGCGATACCGCAAACCGCAAGGAGTCGCAGCCATCTGAATCCATCAAGTCAGATGCCGGCTCCGCAACTGATAACGGCAATATGGCAGAAGCGCCAGCTGTTACGAGCTCAATTGCCGCTGCGATATCTGTATACAGTCGAAGCATGTACATTGCGCGTCGACGCAACGGCGAAGATGTCACTTATGCAACGCCAATCGAAGTCAGCGTCGCGCAAAGACGAGGGGAGTCTGTTTGATGGTTTGGACGAATGATTCGCAGTTCACACGAGAATCAGTGTGTTTGGCTCTGCGCAATTCACACAGCGAAATCAACTGTTTGGTGCGCATCATGGATTACCGCACTGATTTGCAAGGCAATCCTTCCTATGAATGGGTGTACAAGCCCGTCTCGTATGGAGAACTGCAAAACGGCAGCGGCATTGCCGATAATCCGTTTTCCTTGTACAGCCGTGAATTGGTCGAATCCGTGGAACGTGCCGACACAGATTTCGCATTTGTGCAATGGGGACCGCGCGATGATGCGCCGAATCGTCCCTTAGTGCGGCCGATACCTGACCAGCCTTATGCGGATATGCCGAAAATCTATGAAGTGATCGATTGCCCTGCAGTCAATTCGTCGGCCGAACTTCGTGCCGCGCTTCAACGAGGCTGGGAGTATGACGGACTTCCTACCGACCAGGTGCTGTTCATCTATGCCGAACATGATGAAGACCTCGATGCTGCGCTTATCGACCGCACTTCATTGGATGCTTCCAATGGAAGAATTCGTTTGCGTGGCCGCGGCCCGGTAGATGTGCCTCGCTATACGTTTTCAAGGAAACATGTGAAGGTCTTGCCTAAGCATCTGTTCGGCAACCGCCTGGTATTCGATAGCCCTGTTCTTCCGGCCAGTGAAGGTAAGGTGCTGCTGCGGCCGTTTACGGAATATGCAGATGATTATGTGCAATGGTTTTTCGAGCGGGAAGGCATTCCTCTGAGTGAGCTCGAACTAGACCATGTACGCGTGATTCTGGATACCGCGTTGAATTCGCCTTCGCGATTGGAAGAATATACCGGTTTCCGCCCGTCTAATGCCGATAAGGCAGAGCTGAATACATTAGTGGCCCAATCGGTTGAACGTGATGGGTTGATGGATTCTATGATTCATGAATCATTGCAAAACAACGATGCGTTTGCGAATCATTTTCGTAATGAGCTGCTTGCCGGCTTGGATGAGAAGATCAATGCCAAACAGCAGGAGCTGCAGACGATTGAGAATAATGTGCGGCATGCCTCTGCCGACAATGAGCAGCTGATGAGCCTGCATGACGAACTCCAGCAGGAAATCGACAAGCGAACTACAGAGCTTGCCCGGCTGCGGGAAGAGCAGGATTCCTTTACCGACCGCTTCGAATCGGATATCGCATTGCGGCTAGGATTGAAAACCATCGCCAACGCGGTTGTGCGGACAAACACGCAGGCCGGAAGCAGCAACAGCGGTTCGCCGACGAAAAGACCTGTGGCGGCAACAGATATGCGATTACAGCCGCAGCCCTTGCGGTCATATACTTCAATTTTCGAACGAAGCACCGTTGACACGGCATTCAAAGAAAACATGCGTGCCGTAGGTTTGACGTCCGCGAATAAGGACGTGCTTCAGCGCGGCGAATTCGCGTCGAATATGATGCTCACGCTGCAGCATTGCCGCATTCTTGCTTTGGATTCGGCAATCGTCGCCCCTGTCGCCAGCGCATTATCATATGCGCAATATGGCACGGCCGCGCAGCATGTCAGTATTCCTCATGATTGGAATGACACCGGCGACCTGAATCATATGTTGAAGAACATTGAAGGGGGAGTACTTGTTCTGGACAATGTTTTCGATACCGTCAACGAAAGCCTGCTGTTCACTCTGGCACGTTGCAATCCTGCCGCTACGCTGATTGTGCCAATTGGCGCCTATGACAATCTGAAGCTGTTCGCCAAAGAAATCTGGAACAGCATATTCTATGTGCCGTCTGAACAGTTCATTCATATACCGGTGCATCCGAAAAACATGGCTCAATCGACTTTCAAACCAACCGCGGTGAACTTCGACGCGAAAGAAGTCGCGGGAATAACCAAGCAGCTGTACAGAGGCAAGCTAAAGACCGCTCTTGCAATGTCGTCTTTGGTAATGCCGGCATCCATTGTCAGCTCGTTTGCTGATCGCAATCAGGGTCTGCGTTGGATCACTCCGCATATAGCCTTGCAGCTTCGTGCTACCGTCGGCGCGCAGCAGGCTCGCGAAATCATGCAACAATGGGAATACGACGAGGGGTGTATGCTGCTCGACCGCATTGGGGAGAACATACATGAGTGACAGTCTTATCGATGATATGGCGCTCGATCTGCGTATTCGGCAGGCTGATGGCGAATCCTTTGATCATTTCAGCTGCCGCGTAGCATGGTCCAGCATACGTTTTTGGATGCAGGCCTACTGTTTGGATGATGGATATGGCGGCATCTACGGCGTAAGCCGCAGCACCATCGAGCGTAAAGCCGCTCGCTGGCTCAACAATCTTGCCGACAGCTACCCGGCAATACGCGAATGGTTCGAGCTAAAAGCGACCAAATCGCAATGTACAAGAAATATTTGTTCCATGCTGATTGCGGCAGGCGATTTGAAGTCCACGCCTGAAAATCTGTACCGCTGCACGCAGCCGCACACTACACCGATTACCGAACATTATGATGCGATACTCGGATTGACCGATCCCACGCATATGACCATGCCGGCATATCAGATATCCGGCATGGTGTATGCGACGCCACGTCATTCGGACACAAACAAAACCGACGCTGCGCAAGTGTGGAAGACTGCCCTTGCACAGTCACATTGGGAGTCGCGTTCATGGGCAAACTCCAGCAATTTCAAGAAGGCGGAATTTCAATCGGTAGATTCGCAGCACCTGCAGATTACACTGCCGAGAACGCTGCAGTCTCTGCCGGAAAAGCAACAACTATGGATCGCCATGATGACCTGGCCATACGAAAATGCCGCCGATCAGACAACACGATGGCTGCGCTCGCAGTATGAGCCGATTGTGCGGGAGTTGCTGGCACAGTGTGGTGTTGGCTGCGCCTAATTGCTTCCGAAGCGGAGCTAGACTAACTACTTTGTTGTCAGCAGTTGTAGTCGTGGGTGTATTCTGAAATATTTCGTGGGATTACAGTGACATAGAGGAGGAACCGGATGGCAGCCACTTATGGTGCTGAGAGGCCGGATACTGAACGGTATCGTTTGTCGTTTACCGTTGGCGGGCTGCTTACGGAACAAAGCAGAATCATTGCGCGGTTATTCCTCGAAGATCAGCCGGCACAAGACCTGCAGTCAGACGAGGCCAGCAGCAAATCTAATGTTGAGCTGGGGGACAGGATATGTGTTGTTCGGCAGCGAGCCATCAAGGAAAACGTATTAGCGATTCGCACGCAAACGGCAACGAGCCGTACGGTCAGTGAAGTACTCAAACGTTTGAGCGCACTGACTATCAAGGAGCTTGCAGCACTGGCCGACGGCGATACTTTCGCTCCGGATTGCCGCATTCTGATGTGGGTGGCGATGTGTCGTTACTACGCTTTCATCGGGGACTTCGCCGAAGAGGTGCTGCGTGAACGCTATCGAATCGGCGAAATGACCGTCGCATATGACGAGTATGAACGGTTCGTTTTCTCCAAGTCGATGTGGCATTCTGAATTGGACGGATTAAGCGAAGCGACGAGGCAGAAGCTTCGCGGCAACATTTTCAAGGCCATGCGAGAAGCGGATCTGATTGAAGCCGACGCCAATACGATTACGCCTCCTGTGATCAGCCCCGGCATGCATGATTTGCTGTCGCTCAGGCCGGAATCTTTTCGATTTTTGCCATTAAGAGGAACCTTTTAGGCAAGGCAGCGCAGTACATGAACAACACTTGCCGCCATTGAAGCATGTCAGCCGTTTAATATGCTTCAATGGACTATATTTATACGGTTATGAACTGACGCACAGGAGAGAACGATGACTGATTCCACGCCGGGATTGGATGCAGTGATAAGCGAACGGCGTGATCTTGACACCGAATTCAGCCAGCTGTTCGGCATAATGACGAACCGCAGCTTCCGCAACGGCACCAATATGGGCGGCGAGCAGGCATTCTATATTTACGATTATCCGCCTGCACAAGAGTTGGAAGCTCGCCAACATATCGCAAAGCTGTCTTCGCGATTGCAAGCCATGATCCCGGAAGATCCCGAAGATTATGCACCCAAAGTGTTGACCATCGACTTATATGACGTTGCAATTGATGTTCTTGAACAACGTGGCGTTCTGAATAAGGTGCTGAAGATCGAGCCGAAGCGCCATACAGTCATGTCTTCGGACGTCAAGCAGGATAAATTCTTATACACGTTGGACAATATTATTGGAGCTGACACGGATCCGCTACCTAATGCAATTCGTGATTGCTATGCCGATGCGAAGGAACAAGACAACGCGGATCTCGTGTTCATTACTGGTGTGGGCAAGGTGTATCCGATTGTCCGTGCGCATATGTTGCTGGAAATGTTGCAGGGACGTATTGATGATTGCCCGTTGGTGATGTTTTACCCGGGTCGTTTTGAAAGCAATTCCGTTTCCGGCTCGACAATGAGCTTGTTTGGCTGCGTACCTGCAGAAAACTATTACCGTGCGAGAAGCTTACGGGAGATGATTGCCCATCAAGCATGACACATCTCTTAGCCTGACACAGCATCGACAACAACAACTGATGCCGTAACACATGACAGACGCAAACGTCTCCATCACCCGTTATCAACAATAAAGGAACCTCAACCATGGCAAGCACTTCAACGAATATCAACGCTGATATGAAGCTCGAAGACCTGTTCGTCAAGGATATCGACCAGAAAATCAACGGCGTCATCAAAGCCAATGATGAAAAGGAACTTGACAGTGAAGTGAACGAATACGTGTTGACGCATGAAATTCAACAGAATCTGCGGAATTTTCTGGAGGAATACGCCGATCCGACGAATCATTCGTCCAATGGCGCTTGGATTTCGGGTTTCTTCGGCTCCGGTAAATCGCATTTGCTAAAGATGCTGTCACATATTGTGGGTGATGTGCCGCGCAACTTGGTCAATGGCAATAATGACTCGTTGACGCGTGACGACATTGTTCACAAGTTCATTCGTAAGGCGGATGAACAGAATGATGACATGCTCGCCGGCGCACTGGAACACACGCTGACGATTCCGGCCACGTCCATTCTGTTCAACATTGATCAGAAAGCCAGCCAAAGCAACGACGATGCTCTGCTGTACGCGTTTAGGCGCGTGTTTGATGAAGCATGCGGATATTTCGGCAAGATACCCTCTGTGGCGCAGTTTGAACGCGATCTCGATAATCGTGGTCAACTTGATGAATTCAAACGTCAGTTCGAACTTTATGCTGAGCAATCTTGGGAAGACGGCCGTAGCGATACGATTCTTGTGGATGATGAAATCGGCAAGGCATATGCTGCAGTAACCGGTGGAACGGAACGAGACAACATCATCGAACGATATGAGGACGCGGATAATCATTATGCCATTGATGACTTCACCAATACCGTGAAGGAGTGGCTCGACCGCCAAGCGCCGAACCACAGAATTATATTCCTGGTTGATGAAGTCGGTCAGTTCATCGGCAGAAATACCCAGCGCATGCTGAATCTGCAGACCATCGCAGAAGATTTGTCTGCCAAGACAAATAATCGAGCATGGGTGGTGGTCACTTCGCAGGAGGATATGGACACTATCGTCGGCGATATGGGAAAGGAGCAGAGTCACGATTTTTCAAAGATTCAGGCTCGTTTCGCCATCAAGCTGAAGCTGAACAGCGCGGATGTCATCGAAGTGATTCAGAAGCGTCTGCTTTCCAAGAAAAATAGCGTTATGCCAGCCATGGACGAACTTTGGGATGAGCAGAACGCGAATCTGCGTACCATGTTCGAATTTACCGGCGGTGAGAAGTTCAGCAATAGCCGCGCTTATGAGGCTGATGATTTTATTGCGTCATATCCGTTCGTGAACTATGAGTTTGAATTGTTCCAGTCGGCGCTTCGCGGCATGAGTGACTTCAACATGTTTGAAGGCAAACATGCGTCGGTGGGCGAGCGTTCCATGCTGTCCGTGGTCAGCTCCGCGTTACGCGAATCGAAGAACCGCAAGGTCGGCGACATTATTCCGTTTGACAAGTTGTATGACGGCATTCGCGATACGCTTCGCAGCACGTCGAATTTCCGTATTCATGACGCACAGGAGCGTCTTGAATCGGACGTGAACGAAATTGGCGTACGCATTCTTAAAGTACTGTTGATGGTCAAACATGTGGACAGTTTCGCTGCGACTCCTTCCAATTTGAGGATTCTTCTCATTGACCATTTCGATACCAATGTGGCCGAATTGGATGCGCGGATTAGTAAGGCGTTGGACAGTCTCGAACGGAATACGTATGTGCAGCGCAACGGTAATACGTATTGTTATCTGACCAATGAAGAGCAGGACGTCGAAAAGGAAATCAAGAACACCGACGTCGATCCCGTACGAGTATCGAGAACGATGAACCAAATCATCGTTCAGGATATCATCGGTTCGACGACGGTTCTTTATGGCCCGCAAAAAGCATCGTTTTCTTTCGGTGTGCGCATCGATCAGACCCCGTTTATGTCATCGGCCAAACGTCAAATCTGGTTGGATATCATCACGTCTCGTGATAAGGGCGATAGAGAAAACGCCGTTCTTCAATCATCCGGCGTGCGTGATTCCATCACTTTACTGTTGAGCGACCGTGACGCCACGTTGCTTTACGATTTGAATCAATATGAAAAGACGAAGGCGTTTCTTGCGCATCAGGGAGGCAAGAACCCTTCTGAAACACGCAAACGCATTATCGAAAACCGTCAGACAGCGAATGGGGAGTTGTACAAATCCCTGATAGAACGCTTTAAAGCCGCTATCAGCGAAGGTCAGTTTGCCTATAACGGCAGTTTGGTCGAAATAAAGGCTTCTGATGCTTTGATGCGCATCAATGAAGCGCTGCAACTGCTGGTCAGCAAATATTACACGAATTTCGCCCTACTTGACGGAGCAAAATATGAGGAAAAGGAATTGTCCGCTTTCCTTGCGAATGACGACACTCTCGACATCACCGTCCAGGAGAAGATCGAAACGCCCGCCGCGGAAGTATTGTCGTTCGTTCAGCGGAAGCAAAAACAGGAAAACCTGGATGCAACGGTTAAGACGATTGTGGAGGAATTCTCCAATGCACCGTACGGCTGGCCGTATCCTGCGACTTTGGCGTGTCTGACCTATCTGTACGGGAAGGATCGGCTTACGCTGATGCTGGACGGTAAACCGGTGGAGCGGACGGCTGCCATCAAAGTGCTGCGCGATACAAAAAAGCAGGAATCCATCCACGTTTCATTGCCGCGTACCTTTGATGAGCATCTGGTACGTAAATTGCGTGATTTTGCAACCGAGTTCTTGGACATGCATTCTTCTGACCTGCCCACGTCACCGCTTGACATGGCCATCATGATCAAAAGCGGATTGGAAGCCAAGGCGGAACGTCTATGCACGCTGCAAACGGCGAATTCATCCTTCACGTTCATGGACATGCTGGATGAGCCGATCAGTCGGATCCGATATGCGGCCAACCAGTCTGAAATCTGGCTGTTGGAGACTTTCACCGATACCGCCGACAACGACAATGTGAATGTTGATGAGCTGCTGGATGATAACGACAATATCATTAGGCCAATTTCCGAGTTCATCCATGGCTCGCAGTCCAAAATGCTGAAAGACAGCACCACTTGGCTGCAGAACAATGCCACGAATATCGAGGTCGCTTCCGCGGAAATCCAGCAGTTGAACGAGCAGGCCCGCATTCTTGCCACCGATCGCAATATTTTCCGCGGGAAAAAGATAAACCAGCTGAAAAATACAATTGATGAATTGCGCGAAAAGATCCAGAACTTCGTGGACAACAAGCGCGATATGGCTGTGTCGTCCATGCAGGATTTCCGCTCTCAACTGCAGGATGGCGAAACATTCGTGAACGCCACCGATGAGGTGCAGGCACAGGCGTTGCATTCAGTGGACAAGACCATTGATTCAATCAAACAAGCTTCACTTGTGGTGGTCATGCAGCGTGAGGTTAATACGTTCAAGGAAGTGACGTACCCTAAGCTGATCGATATGCTGGCGAAATCCGCAGAGCCCGTTCTTCCGGAAACACCCGCCGAACCGAATGACGTCTCACCGTCCGCTCCCGCGCCGGAGCCGGCACCGCCTGTTGTGAAGAAGACCGTGACGATTACGCAGATTCACCGTCCGCACACCAAGGATGTGCTGGAAAACGCCGATGATGTGGATGCGTTCCTGAATACGTACCGTCAGGAGCTGATCGCCGCCCTTGACGAAGGCAAGCGCATTCTTTTGATCTGACGCCGCCGGCAAGGCAACACAATAAGCAATATGACCAACCACACGAACCGATGAAGGGCATGGAGTGATGAACACCTCGAAATTACAGTCGTTTGCTATGGACGCTCGTCAGCAGTTGATGCGTGCGGTGCAGGCGAAGCTGAATGCCGCATTGCAGCCGAATTCCTCGGCTCGTGTGGACATGCCGGAGGTTCTCCAACTGCTTGCGAACGAAATCACAATGCATGGAGGCGGCAAAGAAGGCCAGCAGTATGTGGTGGAGCATTACGCGTATCGCTGGTTCAACCGTATTGTCGCATTCCGTTATATGGATGTGCATGATTACACGTCGCCGCATGTGGTGTCCGCGATGAACGTGACGGATACGGTCGCGTTGCCGGAGATTCTGACCGCCGCCAAACGCGGCGAATATGATCCGAATATTTTCGACGATTCCGATAAGGTAAACGCACGGCTGCGCAACACCATCGAGGGTTTGTTCAATGGCACGGTGCAGTCAGATGATCCCCAGGGCCAGGCGTACGGCTTGTTGATGCAGGCAGCCTGCCATTATTGGAGCAAGTCGATGCCGTTCATGTTCGAAAGCAGGACGAATGTGGATCGTGTGGACGAGCTGCTGATGCCTGCGGACTTGCTGGCTCCGGATTCCGCATTGCGCAAAGCTGTCGAGGTGATAACGCCCGAGGATTGCATCGTCGATTATGACGATGCCGATGAAGCCTCCAATGTCGAAATCATCGGCTGGCTGTACCAGTTTTATATCGCCGAGCGTAAAGACGAGGTGATGGCCGGTTTCAAAAAGAACAAGAAAGCCGGTCCAGCTGAAATTCCCGCTGCGACACAGTTGTTTACGCCGGATTGGATCGTGCGCTACTTGGTGCAGAATACGGTAGGGCGTTTGTGGATGCAGAACCATCCCGAATCCGAACTGTATCGTCAGTGGGAATACTATATTCCGCCCACTGATGGGAACACTCAGGACTATTTGCATATCACGTCGCCGGAAGAGCTGACGGTATGCGATCCGGCCTGCGGTTCCGGCCATATGCTCACGTACGCGTTTGATGTGCTGTATTCGATCTATGAAGAGGAAGGCTATAGTCCAAGCGAGATTCCCCAGCTGATTCTGAAGCATAACCTTTTCGGCATGGAGATCGACGAGCGCGCGGCCACACTCGCCAGATTCGCTTTGACGATGAAGGCCCGCGAAAAGTCCCGCCGCTTCTTCCGCAATCCGGTTGAACCGCATATCGAACAGATTACAAAGGTGGAGAATTTCACTGCATCCGAAGTGGACTCGTTGAACGACCATTACGGGGTTATGCTTGGCAGCGAGGAATGGAATCTGTATGCGAACGCCGACATATACGGTTCGCTGATTCAGCCGAGCAGAGCACTGGCGGAAGCAGCAGCGAAAGCCTGCGACACGGAAGAAAATGAATTCGGTACGAGCCATGTTGAAAGCTTCACACTCGTCGACCGCGCTGGCGTTGTTTTCCGACATACCCGATATCTGACGCGCAAGTATGCTGTCATGGTCGCCAACCCGCCATACATGGGTTCGAAGAATATGAATTCTGAATTAAAAAACTTTGTGAATGAGGTTTACACTTTAGGTAATAAAGATTTAATGACCTGTTTTATGCTCAGGGCAAGTATACTTGTTTTGCCGCAAGGATATTGGGGAATGATTAATCTTCCTTCATGGACATCACTATCATCTTTCTCTGAGCTACGTAATCATCTACTGACTACTTCACATATTGATTCTTTTATTGATTTAGGTCGTGGCATATTTGGTTCCGATTTTGGTAGCGTTGCATTTGTAATTCATCAATCAACTAGTGATGAATGCGCTGGACTTTACAGAAGATTATTTGAAAAACATGTCGATGTTCGTTCTGTCGAAACTATACGTCAGCTTTTCTTAAACAAAAAATACAATACTTATATTGTAGACCAACAGGATTTTGCTCAAATTCCTGGCAGCCCAATCGCGTATTGGGTATCTGATACATTTCGTGCCGTCTTCTTCAATAATCCTAGTCTTATAGAAATTGCAGCGCCTAAACAAGGACTGGCAACGGGGAATAACGATCGTTTTCTACGCTTTTGGTGGGAAGTATCGACTAATAATATCGGACTTGGAATGAATTCACGAGCTGCCGCAAAAGAAAGCGGACGCAAATGGTTCCCGTGTAACAAGGGCGGAGACTTTCGTAGATGGTATGGGAATCGAGAATACATCGTCAATTGGAAAAATGACGGATCTGAATTACAGCATTTTCGTCCCCATTCGGTGATTCGTAATGCGCAGTTTTATTTTCGTGGTGGACTAACTTGGAGTACATTATCAACGGGCGATTTTGCAATGAGAATCAGTCCTGAAGGAACACTGTTTGAAACCAAAGGATCCGTATGTTTCCCAAATGATATGAATCAAATATCATATTTGCTGGGTCTGCTCAATTCCTCTGTTGTTCAAGCTATCCTGCAAATATTATCTCCCACAATTGACTATCATGAGGGTCCTCTTGGGAAAGTACCCATTGCCATAGTGGCTCGAGACTACAAAGAAATATCGGCAAATGCCGATCAATCAGCGCAAACTGCAAAAAGGGACTGGAATTCATACGAAACATCGGAGGATTTCCAAAACTCAGAAATTATTTCTGTCGGTTTAAGAAGACTGACGGATAATAATTCATCGGACAAAACTTTAGCCGAAATTATTACGGCCTACACAAAACACCACAATCAATTCGCTGTCGAACAACAATCTCGTGAAATTGAAAATAACGAACTTGTTGCCGACGCGTATGGAGTGCGAGGCGAAGTGCCATGCGATGTGCCGATTGAACGAGTGTCGTTGAAACGTAATCCGGCGTTTACGTATCCGAATAAAACGCCGGAGGAACGCGATGCGTTGTTTGCCGTCGACCTTGTCAAAGAGCTTATCTCCTATGCGGTCGGCTGCATGTTCGGCCGGTATTCGCTTGACAAGCCAGGGCTGATTCTTGCTTCCCAAGATGAGACGATTGCCGATTATCATGCGCGGATTCCTGAACCAACGTTTGAGCCTGACGCTGATAATGTCATTCCGATTACGGCCGATGATTATTTTGAGGACGATATCGTCGCGCGTTTCCACAAATTCGTATCGGTGGTGTTTGGCGAAAATACGCTGCGACAAAACATCGACTATATTGAACAGGCTTTGGGCAAGGATCTGCGTTCGTATTTCATGAACGACTTCTATGCCGACCATGTGAAAATGTATAAGAACCGTCCGATCTATTGGCAGTATTCAAGCAGTTCCACGAATCGTGGAGCGTTCAAGGCCCTGATGTACGTGCACCGGTATACGACGAAGACCCCGAACATCGTACTGAATTATCTTCGCGATTTCGTCGCCAAGATAACGAATCAGGCGGAGCAGTTGGAGAAGTCCGAGCGTATGCAGGACAAGCGCGCTGCCGAAAAACTGCGTAAGGCCATCGCCGAGTGCGAAACGTATGAGGATCAGATTCTGTATCCACTGGCGACGCAGAAGCTTCCCATGGACCTCGATGACGGCGTTCTTGTCAACTATCTGCGTATGGGCGACGCCTTGCAGAAAATCCCCGCCATTGAAAAGAAGCGCAAAGACGTCCAAACCTGGACTTGGCCCCATTACCCACTGCAGCAGGAGCAGTAGGGGAGTATCTGCAGAAAGGCTGAGCATACGCAATACTTTTAGCGAACATGCGATGCCTTAGAATTTTACTGCGACCGGTACAGAAGACGCATCAAACAGGCACGGCAAAAGGAGTTGGAAGAGTGAGCGGAATCGATCAGGTGTCGAAACTGCTGGCGGAGCGATTCGCTCGGCCGGGGGAGCGCGGACGTATCGTATTCTGGCGCGACACCGCTGGGGATTATGCCGACACTGTCAGCGCCATCGTCGGCGAGGAAGCCACTGATCCCGCTCTGCGGAATGTGGAACTGATTCGCCCATACGACACGTTCGACGGGAAAACCACATACACACCTTTCGCCGCCCGTTACCGTATGACGAAGGAAGAGCCGGATAGTAAATTCCTCGTGTATCTGACCGGTCCTGTTCCGGACGCCAAAGACGATTGGCTGCTGGATATGGAACTGGCATACGGACCGGTGTTTTCGGCGGACCGTCTCACCATGATCGCCACCGAACTGTTGCCGGAGGCATCGCCGGACACCAAACGCGCATGGCTGGAGATCATGCAGCGGACAACCGAGTTCTTCACGAGCGATGCGCGCATCAGCAAGCTCGCTGCGCGACTCACGCCACAGGACGATGCACAGCTGTTCCAAGCGAAGATGATCGCCGTGCTGCTTAATCTCGAAAACGGCAAGCACAGTCTGCAGGATATTTGGCGCAAACTGCTGGAACAGTATGCCGATGACGACGATTCCGGCATCCAACTGATCACCGACATGGGTCTTGCCGACTTCCATTGGCAAGGCACCAAGCATATCTACCATTTCGTCGAAAGCGATTCGAAAGACAAGGCGCCTACGCCGGAGCAAATCGTCGGAGATTTCGTACTGTGGATGTTCGACCTTGCATGGCATGGATTCGACGGAGAGAAAACCGGCATCACACCGTATGCGAATATCAAGCGCGATTTTGAAAACTGGTATAACGACCGTACGTTCACAAGCACATTCAAAGAGCTTGCCCGACGTGCGGTGGAAGGCCTGTCACTGAGTTCCGCCATCGTCGACATGAGCGTTGATGAGCTCGTCACACATGACTATTTCGAGGGAGTCGACGACACGCTCGTGCACAAACTGTACGAGCTCATCTCCACACATGACATCAGCAACGAAACAATCCTGAACATCATCCAGCAGCGCAAAATGCGCCTATGGTACGACGAATACGCCAAGGATTATCAGGCCATCGCCCAAGCCAGCGCATTGCACCAGCAATTGGAGTCAAGCGGCGCCATCATCGATTCCATCAACAGCGCCGAAGACGGATTCGAAAAATACCGCAGGCAGCTGTACAAAGTGGATGCGGCATACCGTTCTTTCATCACCGCATGGAATCAGGTCGGCGATGAAAGAACGGCGATCGCCAAAGACCTCGAACACGACTACTGCGTCTATCAGCGGGAACTCAACCAGACATGGCAGTCGCAAATCGAAAAACTGCCGAAATGGGATATTCCGAACACACCCGCACAATCGGACTTCTACATGAACGTCATCATGCCGTTCACAAAATCCGGCCGTAAGATCGCGGTCATCATTTCCGACGCACTGCGATACGAAGTCGCCCGGGAATTCACGGAACGGCTGAACTCCGAACAGCGCTTCACCGTACAATGCGATGCGCGATACAGCGTACTGCCCTCGTATACGCAGCTGGGCATGGCCGCGCTATTGCCGCATTCCGAACTCGCCTTGGATTCGGACCACGAACACGTGCTAGCTGATGGGCGAAGCACCAAAGGCACGGACAACCGCAACCAGATTCTTTCCGAGGTTGACGGCAGGGCAATCCAAGCCGAAGACTTCAAATCATTGGATCGGATCGCGCGACGCGAACTGATGAAATCCTGCAGCGTGCTATATGTGTATCACAACGTCATCGACAGCACCGGCGACAAGGAAGGCACGGAAGGCGAAACGTTCAACGCATGCGAGCGCGCCATCGCCGATCTCATCAAACTGGTCAAGGATCTCGCCAATGCGAATGTGACGAATATGATCGTCACGGCCGATCATGGATTCCTCTATCAGAATTCCAATATCGGCGATGCCGACTGGCTGAGTGAACAGCCTCAAGGCGATGAGGTCTGGGTCAGGAAGCGTCGTTTCAGCATTGGCGCGAATCTGGCGAAAAGCAATGCTTTCCTGACGTTCACCAGCCAGCAGCTTGGCTTGGCTAATGATGCGGCCGAACATGTGACGGTGCAGATTCCCAATTCGATTCTGCGTATACGCAAGCAGGGGACCGGTACACGTTACGTGCATGGCGGCGCATCGTTGCAGGAGATCGTCGTGCCGGTTGTGCATATCAATAAGGGGCGTACCGCCAACGGTGATATTCGACCGGTTGAATTCGATATTCTGCAGCAGACCGACCGTATTACGTCCGGTCAGATTACCGTTGAATTCTTCCAAAAGGAGCCGGTCGGTGGCAAGCATGTCGAGAGGACCGTGTGGGCCGGCCTGTGGGGCGTGAAGGATGGTAAGCCGATGCTTATCTCCAATGAGACGCCTGTCACGTTCAACATGACGAGCAAGCATTCGCAGGATCGACATCAGCGTGCGACGCTTGTGCTTACCAGTGAAGCCGAACAGTTCAATGGGCATAACGTCGAGCTTCGTCTCCGTGAAGACCAGGCTAAGTCTTCGCAGAAGAAGGTGTTGGATCTGAAAGCAAACTACCTGCTGAAGCGCGGCATAATCACCGACGACGGCTTCGATTTCGACTAGTCGGCTTGTTTGCCGGGGATTCAAGGCTATACTTGCTATGAATTCCCGGCAGGAGTCAACATGGTGCGAGACGAGGCTTTTTATCAGGACGTGGTGGCGCGTCGCCTGTTGCTGCGTCCTTCCTGCCGCTTACGTAACATCAAAGGCTTCCGGCAGCTGCATGTGGCTGATTCCATTGCGGATACGGTCATCATCAACGGACATGGAACCGTGTATGAGATCAAATCCGACTTGGATACGTTCGACCGCCTTGGCAA
Organism: Bifidobacterium sp. LH_512; assembly: GCF_056356435.1. NCBI lineage: Bacteria > Bacillati > Actinomycetota > Actinomycetes > Bifidobacteriales > Bifidobacteriaceae > Bifidobacterium > Bifidobacterium sp. LH_512. The sequence continues at coordinate 827,234 of NZ_JBKEUE010000001.1, read as the reverse complement.
ACAGTTAGAGGATTACTACAAAGTGTTCTCCTATGTGAATGTTGTCATTCCGGAGGAAAAACTTACCTGCCTGCAACGCCGTCTCAACGATCTGAACGAGTTCGGCGAACATGTCGGCATTTATGTGCTGACCCGTCGCAATGCGCTGAGAAATGTTCGCAAACCACGCGAATACGACGGCATGCTGAGCGGCGCAGAATTGTTGAAGATGCTGCGCAAGCCTGAGTATTCCGCCATATTGAAATCCGAGTTCGGCAAGCTTCCGGACACCACTCCGGCGTTCTATTACGACGCATGCCGGAAATGGTTTCTCCGGATTCCGGTAGCGGAAGCACAGCAGAAGGTTATGCACGCTCTTAAGCAACGTAATACTTGGACGCGTGAAGAACTGGACCGTTTTCCTGCCGGGCAACGCGTCTCTCTGTACTTTGCGTACAATAGTGCACACAAGGTTCCGAAAGAGGGAGCAGTGCTTTCATCGGAATGATTAACGGGAGGTCGATGATGCCATATTATCCGTACTTGCGCGGTAGACAATACGAATTGTTGGCAGTCAGGGACCTGCTGGAATCCAATCGGCTGACATCAGAGGTTTGTCCCATCATCGAGCCGGTGAAAATGACTCCGCAGCTTCTTCAGCTTATCCAACTGTTTAAAGGCAGAGAGGGATATCAGCTGGGCGTGGTGCTCAACCCTGCGGTCGGTGATCTGACAGAATGCGTGGACTTGGATGCGCAACTGCACATATATTCCGATGTGGCCCAACCATCCTTTTCGGATGAAGAGCAGGGTGATATTCTTCCCGTTGTTCTTCTGAACAATGACGCGACCACTGTTGCACAGCGTGTCAATCAACATGACGACACCTTGCTCAAGGACAAAGGCATCGTTTTTATAACGGACAATGACCGTGCTCGAATCAAGCAACTGAGCAATCTTCCTTTCCATGCAATCGCGACATCCGGCAATGATCGAATCAGCAGGGATCTGGAACGCAATAAAGTCTCTGGTCTGCGCATATCATTCTCCGACCCCTTCATCAAACGTGAAAACAATGCGGCTTACTCGGATGAAGGCTGTCAGGACGAATTCTTCTCAGATGATCATCTGGCATTCATGGAGACGCCGGAAAACACTTTGGGATTTGGCGACTACTCAATCATCGGGGACAATTATAACGAGCATGGTGGCATGCCAAAAGCCGTAGCGATTCACATCGTCTACTTCGATGACGATTGGGCTCTACGAATTCATCATTTCGTTTCACGCGTCAGCAATGATTCGCATGAGACTCCTGCAAAATTCGTTGAAGCAGCGCAGCAATTACGCGATTGGTGGCATGGCTATGAATCGAAAATGGATTCCGCTTATACTCGCATGACATACGGTCTCGAAACGCTCATACGGTATGCGGAAGCCGAAGCATATCCGGGCCTGCCGATGATCAAGAAATTGTCAATGATGCATCATCTCGAACTCATGGGATGGTTCCTCGCAGAAAGGCCAGACCGATGAGTAGTTGCTGTCAACATTGTTTTCAAGATCCGCGTCTGCAAGGCATCATTGCAGTCTCCGGCGCTCGCGGCGATTGCGACTTTTGCGGCGCTACCGATACAGAAATTTATGACCTGCAGCAGCACGACGATATACAACGCCTAATCGCACAAGTATGTTCACTATATGAGCTTGATCCGAATCCTTCTCAACAGCAACAGCCCTATACTGTGCTGACGGCTTTGTGTGATACCTGGCAGCTGTTCAATCTTTCGCATCAGCAAAGCGCGCAACTGTTACAGGGCATGTATGGAAGCGGCAAGAACGGTATTTTCGGAATCGATTTGCCCGCCATGCTACACGAGTCTGTCCATCTCAGAACAGATGACGAACAACCAGAGCAACTGAGCTGGGATAATTTCACGGATCAAATAAAGCATCATAATCGTTTCTTCCCCTCGATTATTGACTTTAAGCATATCGCTCAATACATCACTCATGTCCGTGAAGTCTATGACAAAGGAACCATACTGACAAGAGCGCGTATCGCGCCTGACAGCAACGGTTTCAAACCGGAAGAAATGGGCGCACCGCCACGCACGAAAGCCAGTGCAGGAAGAATCAATCCTGCCGGAATCAGCGAACTATATACGACCATAGATACGGATAAAGCCAATGCCGACGATACCGCCGTACATGAAATACGTGCCGGCATGCACGACTATGTATCATTCGGCAAATTCGAACTCACTCGCGACATCACCATCATCGATTTAACACGCATCTCCACAATCAGCCCATTCGACTTCGATTCAGACGATCTCATGGATCTCGCCGTCTACAAAGACATACTCAACGGCATGGCCAACGATATCTCGAAACCTTTACGGCGTAGTGACAGCCCCTTGGAATATGTGCCCTCACAATATATCGCTGAATTCATAAAAAGCATCGACTCAGAAAACGATGGTCCCTATGATGGCGTGAAGTACAACAGCACATTACAAACAGGCGGCGTTAATCTATGCTTGTTTGACCCGGAAACATGCCATTGCATCGACGTTTATACCAAACAAGTAAGCGAGATTGCATATTCCATGCGAGAATAGCATCCATCATCACAGCAAGCAATGCCAGCAATATGCGTATTTCCCCACTAGTATAAGCAATCATGACGGTTGAAGACGAGAATTCCCCGATGATGCAGGGTTCACCAGCTCTCAGCGAGTTGGATAAGAAAATCACCGACGTGTTTTCCGGATATACGGTGCGCAAAGATCTGGTCAGCGCCGTAAAAGGGAATGCGATGGTGCCGTCATATGTATTGGAATATCTGTTAAGCAAATACGCCACCGTCACCGATCAGGCCAGCATTGAAACCGGCATCGAACGTGTACGCAAAATCCTGACCGACAATTACGTGCATCGCGAGGAAGCGAATCTCATTCAATCACGCATCCGCGAACGCGGGCATTATCAAATCATCGACAAAGTGCAGGTCACACTCAACGAAAAACTCGACCAGTACGAAGCATCATTCGAAAATCTTGGCATCAGTCGCGTCATTGTTTCTCCGGCGACGGTAAAGGATAATCCGAAACTGCTCGTCACCGGCATTTGGTGCCAGTGCAGCATGGTATACGCGTATTCAGGCGACTCGAAGGAAGTACCGTGGCGGCTGCAGCGCCTCGTACCGGTGCAAATGTCGCACGACGACCGCGAGACTTATCTTGCGCTGCGCCCGCAACTTACAGCGGAGGAGTGGATCGACCTGCTTATGCAGTCGATAGGTTTTAACCCGGACCTGTTCGGGGAGCGAGCCAAACTGCTGCACCTGGTCCGTATGATTCCGTTCGTCGAACGCAATTACAATCTGGTGGAATTAGGGCCGAAAGGCACCGGCAAATCACATATCTACTCGGAATTCTCGCCGCACGGCATACTGATATCCGGCGGCGAAGTGACCGCCGCAAAGCTGTTCGTCAACAATGCGAATCATCAGATCGGTCTCGTCGGATTCTGGGATATCGTCGCATTCGACGAGTTCGCCGGCAAAGCGAAGAAAGCTGACCGTGCGCTCGTCGATATCATGAAAAACTATATGGCGAACAAGTCGTTCTCCCGCGGTACCAACGTGATGCAAGCGGAAGCATCCATGGTGTTCGTCGGCAACACGTCGCACAACGTTCCGTACATGCTGAAGAATTCCGATCTGTTCGAAGAGCTGCCGGCACAATACCATGATCCGGCATTCCTCGACCGCATCCACTACTACATTCCAGGTTGGGAATTCGAGCAGATCCGTTCGGAAATGTTTACGCAGGGCTATGGCTTCGTCGTTGATTATCTGGCGGAGATTCTGCATAATCTGCGAGACGTCGATTATAGCTCGTTGTACGAGAAATATTTCACGCTCTCTCCGACATTGTCCACGCGAGACAAGGACGGTATTCGGAAAACGTTCTCCGGTCTGATGAAGCTCATCTATCCGACAGGCGAAGCTACCATGGATCAGATGGAGCCGCTGTTGCGCTGTGCCATCGAAGGGCGCAAACGTGTCAAAGACCAGCTTTGCCGCATCGATCAGACCATGGCGGCAGTCGACTTCTCCTACATGAAGGTCGGTGCCACAGAGCCCGTTCATGTGGAGACCTTGGAGGAGATCGAATATCCGTCGCTGTACCATCGTGGTGCGGCAGGCGTGCAGGAAGAAGCGTCTTTGGAGGAGACGGAACAGACTGAACAGATTATTGCGCAACCTTCTTCCGAATCCGATGCCGCTACTATCGCTACTGCTGAAGCGTCTACCGCTCAGGATTCTGCATCTGCGACCGATGCCGCGGCACAAGAGAAGCAGAACGGGCAAACGCAGTCCGCAGATCCGCTGGAACGATATGCCGCAAAAGCCAAGGCCGGACGTAAAGAGATCCAAGAAGGGCAACGCGGAGTCTCATATAATCAGCTGTTTGGCCCATGGATTGCCGGAGCCACGCAAATCACCATTCAGGATCCGTATATCCGATTGCCGTATCAGATCCGCAATCTCGCCGAATTCCTGGAAACCGTGCTCAGCGTCACTCGCCGCACCGACGAAGTCAAAGTGCATCTCATCACGGGGCAGAATGACGACGAACACGTAGACGAACAAATCGACAATCTGAAGTCTCTACAGGAAAGTTATCTTCAGTTCGGCGTCGCATTCACCTTCGAATTCGGCAACGGTACCATTCATGACAGGTTCATCAAAACCGACACCGGTTGGACCATCGATCTTGGCCGCGGCCTCGACATCTACCAACCAATCGACATGAACTGGTTCAACCCATTACTACGCCAGCAAAGACTGCGCCACGTCAAAGCGGCCACCTTCAACTATTCGAAAAACGAATGATGCGTAGCGGCCCATCATCGGCGATGCCTTTGTTTTATCGTCAGAGGACATAGAATATGACTGCAGTGACGGAATACTGAGTGAACGAGGAGAGACATTGGAATCTTCAAACGAAATCGTGGTCGTGCCGCTCACTCCCACTAGTGGTGAGTTGGATACGGAATCCATGCTGCGCATGCTCCTCAACCGTGATGCCGTCATGATTACGCGTACGAAGGCTACGCATGCCAATGCAGAAGATTCTGGTTTCCTTGCACAGACAGCAGGGGCTTTCGCGCGTGCAATGGGAACGGCTACGCAAACTTTCACACACAATGGGGGAAGCGCAGAAGGATTGTATAAGGTCATTCTGCCATCGGGAGCAACAGCTCGCGATCTGGTTCCGGCCGTAGGCGGAGGTTTTCGCGGCATCGTACGTACAGCCGAATCGACTAAAATCGCCGGACAGGCACGTCTGATTCCAGTCGCCGGCATCAACACCGCCGCTACTCTCGCGGCAGGCCCATTGATCGCCACTATCGCACTTGCCACTGCAAGTGAAATGTTGGCTCAGCATCAAATCAACAAAAAGCTCGACACGATTCAACGCAGCGTGCAGGCAATTCATGAACGTATGGATGAACATGATCGCGCCGTTCTCGACACGGCCAATACGCAGTCGAAGAAAGTCGCAAGCTATCTGCTGGATCAAGCCGAAATTCCCGTCTTCTCCTCAGCGTCACATGCTTTTGGCGAACTAGAAACGCTCACCAATCAATATGTCAATCGACTGGATCGGTGGACTGATAGTGTGAAAAAATATGGCAAAGAGTCACGTGTGAACAGCAAAGAGCTGCTCGAATCTTTGACGGAGGAAAAAGAGGGCTCAATACAGACGCTCGAGACCATGATCATACGCACGTATGAAGCTTTGTCCCTTCATGCGCAAGTCGTTGTTCTGGAGAAGATTGCAGCGGAGTCGCTCAATAAGAATCGTTCACTATCCAGAGTCCAGCAAGTGCTCCATAACGAGTTGTCTGATATCGCACAACGACAGCAGCAGCTTGTAGAACTAGTCGATGACTTGAACGCTCTGCCCCTTGACTCCAGTAAAATCCCCGTCGTGGCTTTCGCCATGCGCAAGACCATTGATATGCGTACCGATTTGGCAAAAATGGCCAAGGCTCTTCATCAAGCGCCTGATGCATTACCCGTATTGAATACTTCAGATCAGATGGTTTTGGACATCGAGGCGACGGCACAGGGATTCTCCATCAAAAAGTCATGTGAAGAAGCTCTGTAAATCACATGCCGGCGGCATGTTCAGACCATCTTGCATCCATCCATTAGGATGAACAATCAGAGCAGACGAACATGCCGCCAAGCAGGGGAGCGAACTGTGGTAATGCCAACTTGGGATCAGACGATGTTTCCGATCATGAAAGAACTATCTGACGGGGAAGTCAAGAATGCGGCGCAGCTTCGCTCCGTCGTAATCGACGTCTTCAACATGACGACTGCCGAGCAGAACGAAACGTTGAAAAGCGGGCAGACGCGCATCTTCAATCGTGTTAGCTGGGGCTTGTCAAATCTACGCAAAACACAACTAATTGAAAACAGCACAAAGCGTGGAACGTACCGCATCACCGACGCAGGCAAAGCGTTCCTAGAGGCGCATGTCAATGGATTTCTGCTGAAGGAATTGGAAACCGTTCCCGCGTTCAGCGAATGGAAGAAAAGTTATCAGAACAAAGACAAGGATCCTGTTTCTTCCAATATGACCGATACTGTGTATGCTTCCAAAAATCCGGCTGCAGCTTCCGATCTTGCCGTCGATGAAATCACGCCGGAAGATCAGATGGAGAAGGCCGCCGAACAGTTGAACGCGGTGCTTGCCAACGAACTGCTCGACCGCATCATGGCCAACGACCCGTATTTCTTCGAACGCCTCGTGGTCCGTCTCGTGTTGAAACTCGGATATGGGGATCTGTCGAAAAGTTCGGCCGAAGTGACGAAGAAAAGCGGTGATGGCGGCATCGACGGCGTGGTCAGATTGGACAAGCTCGGCCTGGATTCCGTATATATTCAAGCGAAACGATGGGGGAACGACCATACCGTCGGCGCGCCCGACATTCAAGGATTCGTCGGCGCGCTGATCGGCAATGGGGCGAGCAAAGGCGTATTCATCACCACTTCGCATTTCTCCAAGGACGCGCACCGATATGTTGAGGAAAGCATGCGTGCCAGCAATGTCAGCGTCGTGCTCATCGACGGCATCACTTTGGCGAATCTCATGATCGAATACAACGTCGGTGTCAACGTCAAAACCGTCTACGAAGTCAAAGCGATCGACAGCGACTTCTTCGACGGTGAATGAAAACGACTCATGCAAGGAAGCCTCAACCACCATGCGTAAACCAAGTCCGAGAATCGCTGCTATTGTGTTGGCCGGAGCATTGGCATTCACAGGATGCGCCGGACGGAATTCCGGCACGGGGGAGGAGAACATGAACACCGGTACATATTCGCGCATTTCCATGGATCAGGCCGTCGAAATGATGCAGGAAGAGACCGACGAAATCATTCTCGACGTACGTACCGTCGAAGAATACGAAAGCGGACATATTCCAGGCGCCATCAACGTTCCGCTCGAAACCATCGGCACGCCCGCGCCGAGCGAACTACCGAATAAGGATCAGCTGATTCTCGTCTATTGCCGCAGCGGCAACCGCAGCCGCCAAGCCTCGCAGAAGCTCGCCAACATCGGCTACACCAACATCGTAGAATTCGGAGGCATCCTCGACTGGACCGGCGACGTCGTCACCGGTTCCAATCCGGAATAGATAAACGAATCATAATTCCATGTTCAGCGAGCATGCTGTGGGATGACGAAAAGCACGTACATATATCATGAGCAATCAGCAATGGGTGGATGCGACGTTGGAGCGGCTGTCGCATTCCGCGTTCCGTTCCAGGTTCGAACTCAGCGACAGGGACCGCGCCTATGCGCGGGCGAAAGGCAAGGCCGTCATCGCACAGCATGCACACGATTTTCTACGCTCCCGCGTGGGTGATGCGGAGCCGTTGCATGACGGCAAGCAGACGCCTTGGCGTGGTCATCCCGTGTTCACCGCGCAGCATGCGACGGCGACCTGCTGCCGAGGATGCATCGAAAAATGGCATCGCATTCCCAAAGGCCGCGCATTGACCGATGAGGAGATCGATCGTCTCACCGCTCTGATCATGACATGGATCGAACGCGATCTGCTGCGCCACATGCCGGCCTCTGTCAGCCGGGCGACTCCACAAGCCGCGGATCAACAAGCGAAGTCTCCGGCACGGCATTCGGCGGCAACGAAGTGAACACGCGGTGAACGGGTGAGTCCCGTTGTCGGTCTATAGTTGGCTAGGTCACTTCCGGTGGCCACCTTCAACCACAAGTTGCATGAAAGGTGAGCCGTTGTCCTCTGAACACGTTTCGGCAGTCGAAACGCCGATGATCGGTAAAAGCGTTATCACGCTTGATGATCTGTCCGTTCCCCAGATTCGTGAGCTGCTGCATAAAGCACAGTACATTGATTCTCATCGTAAGGAAGTGGCGCACACCTGTGATGGCAGGGTGCTCGCCACTTTGTTTTATGAGCCGAGCACGCGTACTCGCCTGAGCTTCGAAACCGCCATGCTGCGTCTTGGCGGCAAGGTGATCGGCTTCGCCGGCGCACAGCTCGCCTCCGTTACCAAGGGCGAATCCATTGCAGACACGTTGAAGACCGTGTCCAATTATGTCGACGTCGTCGCAATTCGTCACCCGAAGGAGGGCGCCGCTCTGGTCGCCTCCCGCGCGGCAAATGTGCCAGTGATCAACGCAGGCGACGGCGGTCACATGCATCCGACGCAGACGTTGGCCGACTTGGCCACGCTGCAGTCTCGTTTCGGTCGCGTCGACAATCTGACGGTCGGCCTGTGCGGCGATCTGACCTTCGGCCGCACCGTGCATTCGCTGATCGAAACGTTGTGCCGTTTCGGCAACGTGAACTTCGTACTGATCAGCCCGGACGAGCTGAAGACCCCGCAGTATGTGCTCGACCGCATCAACGCCACGCCGTCCTGCTCCTACACGGAGGTGCGCGACCTCGTTTCCGTGATCGGCGACTTGGACGTGCTCTACATGACCCGCGTGCAGAAGGAACGTTTCTTCAACGAGGACGACTATCTGCGTCTGCGCGACACCTACATTCTCGACGAAGACAAGATGTCGCTGGCGAAGCCCGAAATGGCCGTGCTGCATCCGTTGCCGCGCGTCAACGAAATCGCCGTCGAAGTCGATGATGATCCTCGCGCCGCATATTTCGAACAGGTCAAGAACGGCATGCTGATGCGCATGGCGTTGGAAAGCACGGTGCTCGGTGATGAACTGCCGGGCTATGAACCGCTCGAAGCCAAGGAGGTACAGGCCTGATGGAGGTCACCAGCATTCACAACGGCATCATCATCGACCATGTGCCGGCCGGCACCGCGTTGAAGGTGTTGGAGTATCTGAAGATCAATCCGGCGAAGACCAAGCTCGCCCTGATCATGAACACGGACAGCCATCTGTATGGCACGAAGGACATCATCAAGATCGAGGACGAATCCGGCATGGAAAGCGTCGATCTTGATGTGCTGGGTCTGATTGCGCGCCAGGCGACCGTCGGCATCGTCCGTGATGGAAAGATCGTCGAAAAGATGCAGCCGACGCTGCCCGAACATGTGGTCAACATTATCAAATGCGTGAACCCGCGCTGCGTGACCACCACCGAACGTGGAATCGACCAGATGTTCCACCTGATGCACACCGAACGTCAGGAGTATCGTTGCGACTACTGCGACGAGGAGGCGAAGTTCTGATGGCGCTCACCCTGCACGACATCACGGTGTGGAACACCGGCGAGGTCATCGACTTGGTCGTTCCCGCCGACGAGGCGCGCGATATCGACGCTTCCGGTATGACGCTCGCTCCGGGTTTGGAAGATCCGCACGTGCATTTCCGCGATCCCGGCCAGACCTATAAGGAGTCGATGGTTTCCGGTTGTGCGGCGGCCGCCTCCGGCGGTTACACGAATGTGCTGATCATGCCGAACACGCTGCCGGCTATGGACGGCGACACGATCGACGCCGACGAGCCGGGCGCCGAGGAGGTGTCGAAAGCCGGTTACGACAACGTCATCGACTATCTGCAGCATTACGAGCAGGTGCACGGCGTCAGGCTGCCGGTGCGCTATGACCTGTGCGTGAGCGCGTCGAAGGATCGTGCAGGGCATGAGGCGTCCGATCCGGCCGATTGGCGTCGTTATATGCCGGGTGTGGATGACGCCACGAAGGATGAGGCGCAGCTGGCTCACCCGGTGACGGCGATGAGCGATGACGGCGCCGCGGTGACGCCACAGATCCTCGACCAGGTGTTCCGGAATTTGAAGGATACCGGTCTGTATCTGATCGAGCATTGCGAGCATCATGACACGGGCGCGGTCAATGAAGGTCCGGTATCGCGTGAGCTGGGCGTTCCCGGCATTCCCGAGGATACGGAATTGCGTATCGTCGAACGCGACATCGAAATGGCGCGCAAGACAGGCGTGCACGTACACTTCCAGCATGTGAGCACGGCCATTTCCTTTGAAGCGATCCGCAAGGCGAAGGCCGAGGGACTGCCGATCACCTGCGAGACCGCCCCGCATTACATCGCGTTGTGCGATGAGGCGCTGCTGGAATATGGCACGCTGGCGAAGATGAATCCTCCGCTGCGCAGCGAGGCCGACCGTCTGGCGACGATCGCCGCCGTCGCCGATGGCACGGTCGATCTGCTGGCCACCGATCATGCGCCGCACACGTTGGAGGAGAAGGCGTTGGGGTTCCTGGAAGCGCCGAACGGCATCATCGGCTTGGAATGCGCATACGGCGTGTGCCACAGGATTTTGGTCGACGGCGGTCATATTTCCGACCAGCGTCTGATCGAATTGATGGCGACCGAACCGGCGAAGCTGATGGGACATACGTCCACGGATATCACAGCCCTGCTTGGCGGCCCCGCCGACGGCGATGGCGCGAAGCGCGTGCTTGACCTGTCCGCCGCGGCCGATGCCGACAAGGCTGATCTGGTGGTGCTGAACACCGCGGAGGAGTGGACCGTCGATCCGGAACAGTTCCGTTCCTCCGCACGCAACACCCCGTTCGGCGGCTGGAAGGTCACCGGCCGTCCGCTTGCCACCGTCATCGGCGGCAGGCTCGCCTTCACCCGAATCTGATCTGGTATTTGACCGAATCTGAAAGGACAGTCATGGATCGTCTGATCGAAGCCATTGAAGCCAAGCAGAATCCGAGCGTCGTCGGACTCGACCCGACCGAAGCGCTTGTCCCGCCGCAGGTGGTGGACTCCTTCGCCGACGAAATCGCCGAACAGGTCGAAGACCCTCAGGAGGCGCCCGCAGCACAGCTGGCCGTCGCGTTCTTCGAATTCAACCGTGCGATCATCGATGCGGTCGCCGACATCGTACCGGCCGTCAAGCCGCAGATCGCCATGTATGAGGCGCTCGGCCCGGCCGGTGTCGACGCGTATACGATGACCTGCGAATACGCGCAGCAGCAGGGCCTGTATGTGCTCGGCGACGCCAAACGAGGCGACATCGGATCCACCGCAGCTGCCTATGCCCACCATCTGAGCGGCGTGACGGCAGGGGAGAGGATGTTCGATCCATGGCATGAGGACGCGCTGACCGTCAACCCGTATCTGGGCACCGATGGCATCACGCCGTTCGTGGATGCGGCGCAAGCCGCCGACAAGGATATCTTCGTGCTGGTCCGCACGTCGAATCCGTCCAGCAGCGAACTGCAGGAGCTGGAATTGGCCGACGGCGCACGCGTGTATGAGCATATGGCCGATCTGGTCGAAGGATGGGGAGCGAACGTCATCGGTTCCCACGGCTACTCCCGCGTGGGTGCCGTGGTCGGCGCGACGCATCCCGAAGAGGGCGCCGCATTGCGGGCGCGCATGCCTCACACGTTCTTCCTCGTGCCCGGCTACGGCGCACAGGGCGGCACCGCCGCCGGAGTGGCCGGCATGTTCGACCGCAACGGCTCCGGCGCGATCGTCAATTCCTCACGCGGCATCATCGGTGCTTGGAGGAAGTCCGGCAAGTACAGCGAATCCATGGACGTCGACTCCGCGCTTGACCTGGTCGCATCCGCCGCACGCGACGCCGCCATCGCCATGCGCGATGATCTGCGCGTCAACGCATACTGATCCGCGTAACGGCATCCACCCCTCATACAGGTGCCGACGTATTACGACATACCGTCGGCACCTCCCGATACACCCCAATCGCAACCATTCATAAGGATGACATCACCCATGAGCACCACGTTCCGAGCCACGGAGGCGGACGCGATCGCGGCGGGATTCGTTCCCAGCCGTCATACCGTGGAAGTGACCCATAACCGCGAATTGACCGACGGCGTATGGCGTCTGACTTTCCGCGATGAATACATCGCAAAGCATGCGAAGCCCGCACAATTTGTCGACGTATACACGTCCGATCCGATGAAGCCGATGCCGCGACCGTTCGGCGTCAGCGAAGTCGACGGCGATCAGGTCAGCCTGATGTTCGCCGTCGTCGGAAACGGCACCGACGAGTTCTCACGCCTGCGGGCAGGCGACCGTATTGATGTGATGGGACCGCTGGGCCGCTCATTCAATATGAAGCAGGACGCCAATTATGTGCTGGTCGCCGGCGGCCTGGGCGTACCGCCGCTGGTATATGCGGCGCAGCATATCGCCGGACTGGAAGGCTCCAGGACCACTGCGGTGTTCGGTTACCGTAACGTGCATTTCGGCGACGAATACGTGGCTCGATACGCCGATGTGGTGCACAGCATCGACGAGTCGGAAGGCAACGTCATCACGCTGCTCGACCGTTTGGAGAACGAACTGGCCGAAGGCGGGCTCAAGCCGGTGATCCTGTCCTGCGGTCCGTTGCCGATGATGAAGGCCGTGGCCGAATGGGCGGCTAAGCGCGACGTGGAATGCCAGCTGAGTCTCGAGCAGCGTATGGGCTGCGGATACGGCACATGCGTACTGTGCACGGTCGACACGAAGGAAGGCCGTCTGAAGGTCTGCACGGATGGACCGGTCTTTACCCGCGAACAGCTGGGATGGGGTGAGTGAATTGAGCGGAACGATGCACATGACACAAAACGGAGAAGACGCCAACGGTACCGTCGTCAACCTGTATGAGCCGCACGAGTGGCGGCATTCCACGCAGGTGGCCGGCGTCACGTGGAAGAATCCGGTGGGTACCGCCTCCGGTACGTTCCAATATGCCGCCGTCCGCTGGTTCTATGACGTGGCCCAGCTGGGCGCGGTCAGCACGAAGGGCGTCTCCCCGGTGCCGTGGGAAGGCAATCCGGGCGTGCGCACCGCCGAAGGCCCCGCCAGCAACATCAACGCCGTCGGCCTGCAGAATCCCGGCGTGGACCATTATCTGGTCGACGACCTGCCGAAGCTGAAGGCCGCAGGCGCGACCGTCGTCGCCAACGTCGCAGGCCACAGTGATGACGAATACGCGGAAGTCGTCGCGAAACTGGATGATTCCCCGGCCGACATGCTGGAAATCAACGTGAGCTGCCCGAACGTCAGCCACGGCGGCATGAGCGTCGGCACCGACCCGGTGACGCTCAGCAAACTGATCACACGCCTGCGCGCGATCACCAGCAAGCCGATGATCGTCAAGCTCACGCCGAACGTCACCAATATCACACTGCCCGCGCGCGCAGCCGTCGAATCCGGCGCCGACGCATTGAGCATGATCAACACGCTGATGGGCATGCGCATCAACACCCGTACCGGCAGGCCGATCATCGACCATGTGACCGGCGGCGTTTCCGGCCCTGCCGTGCTGCCGATCGGTCTTGCCTGCGTATGGCGTGTGCGTGAGGCCCTGCCGACCACGCCGATCATCGGCATCGGTGGCATCGATTCAGGAGAAAAAGCCTTGGAATATCTGTATGCCGGCGCGAACGCCGTCGAAGTCGGCGCAGCCGCATTGTTCGATCCGATCGCGCCGCTGCGCATCGCCCACGAGCTGGAAGTGCTGCTCGACGAGCGTCCGGAACTGGCGGCGAAGCTCGCCAAGGGCGAAACCTGGCGCTAAGCCGCGAATCGCAGCGCTGAAGTCGCATCATCCAAATCGTAATGTCATTTCAATCTTGTGACGAAAGGACAACCAATGACCGATAGTCTCGATATTCGTTTCACCCGATTCCTGCTGGAATCCCAGGCACTGAAATTCGGCGAGTTCACGTTGAAGTCCGGCCGTAAGTCGCCGTATTTCATCAATGCCGGCGCGTTCAACGACGGCCGTAAGATCGCCACGCTGGGCGCATTCTATGCGGAGAAGATCGTCGAGGAGATCAAGGCCGTCAATCTGCCCGCCGACATCGACACCATCTTCGGTCCGGCATACAAGGGCATCCCGCTGGGCGTCTCCACCGCGATCGCATTGACTTCCGCACACGATATGGAAGTCGGATACACCTTCGACCGCAAGGAGAAGAAGGATCACGGCGACGGCGGCATGATGGTCGGCACGCAGCTGACCGACGGTATGAAGGTGCTGCTCGTCGACGACGTGATGACCGCCGGCACCGCCGTGCGTGAGGTGATCCCGAAGCTCAAGGCCGAAGCCGACGTCGAAGTCGTGGGCCTGGTGCTGTCCGTCGACCGCATGGAGAAGACAAAGGACTCCGACATGTCCGCGGTGAAGGCCGTGGAACAGGAATTCGGCTTCCCGGTGTTCGCCATCGCGAACGTGCGTGAGATCTTCGAGGCCGGCCGTCAGATCGAAACCGCCGATGGCACGCCGTACGTGACCGACGATATCAAAGCCGCTGCCGACGCCTATCTGGCCCAATACGGCGCCTGATCGCAGCAGCCGCATATGGTGATGCGCCGTGCACGATGGTCCGTGTGCGGCGCATCACCATATGCGGCATCAGCCACGTGCGATTGGCAGCCGCAATCCAAAACCTACTATTCGATCAGCCCGTATCCATGTGATGCGATCACCGTTTTCAACTGTTTCAGATATCGTTCCGCCTCCCGTGACAGGCGTGCGCGACTGTGGCTGATCCAACCGAGCAACATCGTCTCATCGCTGTCCAAAGGCACTGTCACGATCTTCTCGTTGTTCAGGTCGCCATTATCAATGCCCGTGCACACAGTGTAGCCGTTCAAGCCGATGATGAAGTTCAGGATCGTCGCACGGTCGGTCACGTTGATCTGCTTCGGCGAATATTCCGGCCACACCGCCTCCTCGGCGAAATAGAAGCTACCTTCGTCGCCCTGCTCGTATTGGATGAACGGATATGGCTTCAAATCCTCCATCGTCACCTTGTCACGTGAGGCCAGAGGATTCGTCTTCGACAGGAACACGTGCAGGGGGGCACGGAACAACGGGTGGAAATCGACGTGCTTCTCTCGTAGCAGTTTGCCGATGACATGCTTGTTGAAATCCGACAGATACAGGATGCCAATCTCGGACTGAAGGCCCGCTACCTGATTGATGATGTCGCGCGTGCGGGTCTCGCGAATCGTGAACTCATATTCGTCGGAATCGCTTTCATGAATCATATTGACGAATGCTTCAACGGCGAACATGTAATGCTGTGTCGACACCGAACACAATTGCTTGCGCGGTTTCGCGTTCTTATAGCGCTCCTCCAGAAGCGACGCCTGATCCAACACCTGACGGGCGTACGTGAGAAATTCCACGCCGTCCACGGTAAGGGTGATGCCTTGCGACGAACGGGTGAAGATCTCGATGCCCAGTTCGTTCTCCAGTTCCTTGACGGCCGAGCTCAACGCCGGCTGCGACACATACAGTTCGCGGGATGCTTCGTTCATCGAACCGCATTCGACGATCTTCACAATATATTTCAATTGCAGCAATGTCATATATGTATCGCTTCCTTGGCCGGAATGGACGTTTGTGCGCTGGTTACACGGTAGGGCAGCGGATGGATATTGACAAATCGAAACACAATTTGACTTGAAGCGAACTTCAAATTGTAAGGTGCTGGGTGAATTTTCAAGAAAGGTGTGAAGTCCATGGAATACGAACAAGGATATGTCTACAGGCTCATGGATCAGGGAGGCCCCACCGATGTAAGAGAACCATATTTCGAGGAAGCCGTCGACGAAATGATGCGCGCTCGGACATTATGCGCAAAAGCCAACGCCACAATGCCGGACGACCCATCGTATATGCAGTATCTGGAAGAGCTTTTCGGCAGAAAACTTGACGATGTCCGTATTCTGACGCCGTTCATCTGCGATTTTGGCAATCGCGTGAAATTCGGGAAAAACGTGTTCATCAACCATTCCGCCATCCTGTCGGCATCCGGCGGCATCGAATTCGAAGACGGCGTCATGATAGCCCCGGGCGCGCGCATCGCAAGCATCAATCATGATATGAATGAACGTCACGCAGTGTACAAGTATGGGGGAAAGTCCTCATCAAGAAAAACGCGTGGATTGGTATGAACGTGACGATTTGCCCCGGCGTTACCGTCGGCGAATACGCCGTCGTCGGGGCCGGCGCGGTTGTTGCAAAAGATGTTCCAGACTATGCAGTAGTCGCAGGGGTTCCCGCGAAAGTTCTACGTTACCAAAATCCAACAGAACAAAAGGAATGATAGGCGACGCTTCGTAAACGAAGAGCCAGCAACATAACGATACACGACCCGACCATCAGGAGGAAAGCATGAGCATTACGACCATACTCAATAAAACCCATACGCTGTACAATGGCGTGGATGTTCCGAAAATCGGCCTTGGCACATGGTGCATCGCGGACGACCATGCCGCACAGGCCGTGCGTGACGCCGTGGAAATCGGCTACCGCCATATCGACACGGCACAAGCATACAAGAACGAACGTGGCGTGGGCGAGGGGATCCGCACCTGTGGCGTTCCCCGTCAACATCTCTTCGTCACTACCAAATTGGCGGCGGAAGCCAAAACCTATGACGCTGCCGCCAAGGCGATTGACGGCTCGCTGGAACAGCTCGGACTTGACTACATCGACCTGCTGCTCATCCACAGTCCGCAGCCTTGGGCGATTTTTCGAGAGAACCCGCGCAGCTTTGATGAAGGCAACCGCAAAGCATGGCACGCGATGGAAGACGCTTACAAAGCAGGGAAGCTGAAAGCCATCGGCGTTTCCAATTTCGAGCGGGAGGATATGGAGAACATTCTCGATTCCTGCACAGTGAAACCCATGACGAACCAAATACTATGCCATATTTCCAATACGCCGATGGACCTGATTCAGTACTGCAGGGACCTGAACATCGTCGTGGAGGCATATTCTCCCGTCGCCCATGGTGAGATGCTGAAAAACAAGGAAGTCGAAAGAATGGCGGAGAAATACGGTGTCTCCGTTCCGCAGCTGTGCATCCGCTATGATCTGCAACTCGGCTTGATCGTTCTTCCCAAAACCGAGAATCCGGAGCACATGAAGTCAAACGCGGAATTGGATTTCGTGATTTCCCCGGAAGACATGGGGCTACTCGGAAAAGTGGAGCGGATTAAGGACTACGGCGAATACAGCGGCTTTCCCGTATTTGGCGGCAAGAAAGCATGATGGCAGAGGGGCGGCATAAGACGGAAGCCTGACGAAGGATGCGCCACGAGGGATGAGGTCTTCCCTCGTGGCGCATCCGTTTCATCGTCGCAATGTTATAGCGGTCACACCGATTGTGAAAGTCATAGCGTTACGCCGAGCGTCGACAGGTCGGCGCGAGCCTGCTCGGCCGCAGTGAAGCGGAAAGCGTGCATGCCGACGGCCTGCGCGCCGGTCACGTTCTTGGCGGTGTCGTCGAAGAACACGGACGATTCAGGCTTGATATTGAAACGGCTCAGCGCCAGTTCGTAAATGTCGGCATTCGGCTTATGCATCTTCTCGACGCCGGAGACGACGGTGCCGTCCAGCAGTTCGCTCAGCTGCGGATACTTGTCGAAGGCGATGTGAATCGTCTCGTGCGACCAATTCGTCAAGCCCCAAATGCCGTATCCGGCGGCTTTCAGGTCACGCAGCAGCTGTTCCATGCCGGGCAGCATGCGGGGGAGGGCGTCACCATAATGGTCGATGTAATAGCGGAAAATCGCGGCGATCTCATCACCCTGCTCGCGCACGACATCCGGGAAGATGCTGTCAAAATCCTCGCCTGCATCCATGCGGTCCTCATAGGCGAAGAATTTGCACGGATCGTCGTTAGCGCAGATGCGTTCGACGATGGCGTCATCGAAATGCCCTTCCAGGCAGGCCCTGGTGCGCCAATCCAGCAGCACGCCGCAAAAATCGAACACAACGTCGGTGATTTTCGTATCAGCGGAACCCATGTCATACCCTTCACATAAAGCCCCGACGATCACATCAATGCAATACGAATGCAGCGAATCCACGAATCGTACGGCATCCCAATCGTCGGGGCGATATCATCAGCACGGCCAGTTTATCGTATTCTGCACGCAGGAATCAGAAATCCCAATCGTCGTCGTCGGTTTCGACGGCCTTGCCCATCACGTAGGAGCTGCCGGAGCCGGAGAAGAAGTCATGGTTTTCGTCGGCGTTCGGGCTTAGTGCGGCCAGAATGGACGGGTTCACGTCGCAGATCTCCTGCGGGAAGAGCGCCTGGTAGCCCAGGTTCATCAATGCCTTGTTGCCGTTGTAGCGCAGGAACTTTTCAACGTCCTCTTCCAAGCCGACCGGCGCGTACAGGCTTTCCGTGTATTCCACTTCGTTGTCGTACAGTTCGTTGAGCAGGTCGTACGTGTAGTCACGCATTTCATCCTGCTCCGCGGCCGACACCATGGCCAGGCCTTTCTGATACTTGTAGCCGATGTAGTAGCCGTGCACGGCTTCGTCGCGGATGATCAGGCGGATCACGTCGGCGGTGTTCGTCAGCTTCGCATGTGCGGAGAAGTACATCGGCAGGTAGAAGCCCGAGTAGAACAGGAAGGATTCGAGCAGCGTGGAGGCGACCTTGCGTTTCAGCGGATTGTCGCCCTCGTAATAGTCAAGCACGATCTGCGCCTTCTTCTGCAGGAATTCGTTGTTTTCACTCCAGTCGAACGCGGCGTCGATCTGCTTGGTGGAGCACAGCGTCGAGAAGATCGACGAGTAGCTTTTCGCGTGCACGGATTCCATGAAGGCGATGTTCGTGTAGACGGCTTCCTCATGCGGGGTCAGCGCGTCGGGGATGAGACTGACCGCGCCGACGGTGCCTTGGATGGTGTCGAGCAGGGTCAGACCGGTGAACACGCGCATGGTCAGCGTCTGTTCGGCTTCGCTCATGGCCTGCCAGCTGGGGATGTCGTTGGAGACGGGCACTTTTTCGGGCAGCCAGAAGTTGCCGGTGAGTCGATCCCACACTTCGAGATCCTTGTCGTCTTCAAGACGGTTCCAGTTGATTGCGGTGACGCGGTCGATGAGTTTCAGCGGCTGGCGCGGAATGGAGATGGGGGCCATGATGGTGTCCTTTCAGTGACGTTGCGGGTATGGGGGGGGGGATGTTACGGGTGATCGGGCAAAAGGTGAGGCATGTCGGGAGACAGGGGCGCACAATGCGCGGCAGTATGTGCGCATTGTGCGCCCCTGGAGCACGCGGCTTTGCGGCAGCATGGCGAGACAGGCCTCGCCGTCTTACAACATGCAGCTGACGCAGCCCTGCACTTCGGTGCCTTCCAGCGCCTGCTGGCGGATACGGATGTAGTACAGCGTTTTTATGCCCTTGCGCCACGCGTAGATCTGCGCTTTGTTGAGGTCGCGCGTGGTTGCGGTGTCGGGGAAGAACAGCGTCAGCGATAGGCCCTGGTCGACATGCTTGGTCGCTTCGGCGTAGGTGTCGACGATGGCCTGCCATCCGATTTCATACGCATCCTTGTAGTAGGCGAGATTGTCATTGGTCATGTACGGCGCCGGATAGTAGACGCGTCCGGTCTTGCCTTCCTTGCGGATTTCGATCTTCGAGGCGATTGGATGGATCGAGCTGGTCGAATGATTGATGTATGAGATCGAGCCGGTAGGCGGCACGGCCTGCAGGTTCTGGTTATAGATGCCGTCGCGGATGATGGCGTCGCGCAATGCGGCCCAGTCGTCGGCGGTCGGCAGGGCGACGCCGAACCGTACAAGCAGTTCCCGTACGATTTCGGTACGTGGAGCCAACTCGATTTGGCCGTTCACATACTTGTCGAAGTAGTTGCCCTCGCCGGCCGGCTTCGCATAGTCGGAAGCGGCGAAGCTGGCGAATGCGCGTCCACGTTCCACGGCCAGATCATGCGAGGCCCGATAGGCGTGGTAGGCGACGGTCATGAAGTACAGGTTCGTGAAGTCGAGCGCTTCGTCGGAGCCGTACATGATGCCTTCACGGGCAAGAAAGCCGTGCAGGTTCATCTGGCCCAAGCCGATGGCGTGGCCTTCCTCGTTGGCACGGCGGATGGATGGCACGCTGTTGATGCTGGTGTGTTCCGACACGGCGGTCAGCGCACGGATGGCGGTTTCCACGGTGGAACCGAGGTCGCCGTCCATGGCTTTGGCGATGTTCAGCGAGCCGAGGTTGCAGGAGATGTCGCGGCCGACGTGCGAGTAGGTGAGGTCTTCGTTGAAGGCGCTGGGCTCCTGCACCTGCAGGATTTCGGAGCACAGGTTGCTCATGGTGACGCGGCCTTCGATCGGGTTGGCGCGGTTTACGGTGTCTTCGAATACGATGTACGGGTAGCCGGATTCGAATTGGATTTCGGCCAGGGTCATGAAGAATTCGCGGGCGTCCACGTAGGTTTTGCGAATGCGCTCGTCGGCCACCATCTCACGATAGTGTTCGCTGACCGGAATGTCGGCGAAGGCCTTGCCGTATACGCGTTCGACGTCGTACGGGCTGAACAGGGCCATCGGCTCCTTGTTCTTGGCCAGCTCGAAGGTGATGTCGGGAATCACGACGCCCAGGGCCAGGGACTTGATGCGGATCTTCTCGTCGGCGTTTTCGCGCTTCGTGTCGAGGAATCGCATGATGTCGGGGTGATGCGCGCTCAGATACACGGCGCCCGCGCCTTGGCGCGCGCCCAGCTGGTTCGCGTAGCTGAAGGAGTCCTCAAGCAGTTTCATCACGGGAACGACGCCGCTGCTCTGGTTTTCGATGTGCTTGATCGGCGCGCCAAGTTCACGCAGGTTACTCAGCAGCAGTGCCACGCCGCCGCCGCGCTTGCTCAGTTGCAGAGCCGCGTTGATGCCGCGCGAAATGGATTCCATATTGTCTTCGATGCGCACGAGGAAGCAGCTGACCGCCTCTCCTCGCTGCGCCTTGCCCAGATTCAGGAAGGTCGGCGTGGCTGGCTGGAATCGACCGGAGATGATCTCGTCCACGTAACGCAGGGCGGCCTGTTCGTCGCCGGCGGCAAGTTCCAGGGATACGGCCACTGCACGCTGCGGGAAGTCTTCCAAATACTGCTTGCCGTCAAAAGTCTTCAACGCGTAGGAACGATAGAATTTGAACGCTCCGAGGAAGGTGGAGAATTCGAAGCCAAGGCTGTCGGCATGCTCATAGATGCGTTCCAGGAATTCGGAGGAGTACTGTTCGAACACGCCACCGTTGTAGTAACTGTTGTCGATCAGATAACGCAGACGTTCGACGACGGAGTCGAAATGTACGGTGTTGCCGGCGACGTGCACGGTGACGAATTCACGTTCGGCGGCCTTGTCCTTGTCGAACTGGATGAGGCCGTCCGCGTCATACAGGTTGAGCATGGCGTTCAACGCGTGGAAGTCATGCGCCGGATCATAGCGTTCCGCGGTGGTTGCCACCGTACGGTCGAGGTCGAGTGTGGTGTCGCTGAGGGTCATGTGTTGTCCTTGAAAAATGTGATGATACCGTTGCGTACGGTGTTGATGTCTTCCGCGGTGCCGAGCAATTCGAACCGGTAAAGCAACGGCACGTTGCATTTCGCTGCGATGATGTCGCCGGCCATGCAGTAGGCTTCGCCGAAATTCGTGTTGCCTGATGCGATGACGCCGCGTATCCATGCGCGGTTTTCCGGATCGTTGAGGAATCGTTTGACCTGGATGGGCACGGCCTTACGTGCGACTCCGCCGCCATAGGTCGGCGCGATGAGCACATACGGTTCACGCACGGCGAGTGGCGTATCCTGCGCCATCAACGGAATGCGGTACACGTTGACGCCGTTTTCGTGCAGCGCGCAGGATTCGATGAATCGCGCCGTGTTGCCGGACGCGGACGAAAAGTACACGATCGCACCGATTGCAGGCTGCATATTCGCCGCGTATTCAGGCACGGACGCGACTGTCATCCGTGCGGCGTCTTCACGCCTTACGGCATGTATCGCGATTTCCTTTGACATTGTGTTCACTCCGCCCGCACCGCGTGAATCGGCGCGGCTTTTACAACGCTCGCCGCTTCCAGTCCGCGGATCTTGTCGGGACGGTAGCCGGACCATGAGTCGCTGTCGGTGATGACGACCGGCGCCTGCATGAATCCCGCGTCCTGCAGTTTTCGCAATGCGGCGGCATCCTGCGTGATGTCGACCGTCGTATAGTCGATGCCACGCTTGTTGAACTGTCGCTTGGTGGCGTCGCACTGCGGGCAATGCGGTTTCGTGTACACGGTCACGTGCATGGCTGCTCCTTGGTTGTTTCTTTCGGACAACGGCTTGTTGAATGGATACGATACAGGTAAGCCATCTGAAATCAACACACTATGTTTAGTGGCGTGTCGTATATAAAAACACTAGATGTAGTGATTTTGGCGGTATTTCAGCAAAAAACAAACCCTGACTGCAGCACGCGAGGGAACGCACTGTGGCATTAATCACATACCACGCCGAAGTACAATCGGGAATCCGCCTTGCTACGATACGAATTCGAACAAAGCAAAGAGAGAAAGCCGGACAATGCGTAGCTTGGTGGAATTCGCGAAACGCGACATGGTGATGACGATCGCCTGCATTGCAGCAGTGATCTCCTGTTTCATCGTGCCGCCGGACGCACAATATGTCGGCTATATCGACTTTCATACGCTGGCGCTGCTGTTCTGCCTGATGCTGGTCGTCGCAGGCTTCAAGCATCTTGGCTTGTTCGAAGCGTTGGGCGGCGCACTGGTCAGCCGCATCACGTCGCCGCGCGGCATCGCGTTGGCATTGGTGATGCTGTGCTTTTTCGGCAGTACGCTGATCACGAATGACGTATCGCTGATCACTTTCGTCCCGTTTGCGATGCTGGTGTTAAAGATGATGGGATTGCAGTCGCAGGCTTATCTGACGGTCTGTTTGATGACGATTGCCGCGAATCTGGGCAGTATGCTCACGCCGATGGGCAATCCGCAGAATTTGTATTTGTATGCGTCAAGCGAATACGGTTTGACGGATTTCATATTGCTGACGCTGCCGTATTTCGCGGTCGCGGCGCTGATGCTGGCGGCCTGCACATTTCTGATTCGCAATGATGACCGCCATGACGATTCAAATGCGTCTTCGATTGGAAACAATGCCGATCATGCGACGATGCGTTCGTTGGATGATGTGATCGGCGTGGAATTGTATTGGTATGCGGCGTTGTTCATCCTGTGCCTGTTCGCCGTGGCCAAGGTGTTGCCGGTTTGGATACTGCTGATCATCGTATGCTGCGCGATTGCGATGAAACGCCGCAGTCTGTTGCGCAACGTGGATTACGGCCTGCTGGCGACATTCGTGTTCTTCTTTGTTTTCGTCGGCAACATGAGTCGCATTGACGCGATCAACACGTGGCTGTCCGCGTTGATGGAACAGCATGCGCTGACCGTGTCGATTCTTTCCAGCCAGGTCATCAGCAACGTGCCGGCCGCAGTGCTGCTGTCGCATTATACGGATGATGCCGCGTCGATGATTATCGGCACGAATCTGGGCGGCCTGGGCACATTGATCGCCTCGATGGCGAGCTTGATCTCCTACAAGCAGATCGCTGCGGAATATCCGGAGCGTAAAGGCCATTATCTGCTGGTCTTCACCGTCTGGAACGTCATATTCCTGGCTGTGCTGTGGGGGATGACGCTGGTACTGCGATAGTTTTACTGCAAGCTCTGGCGTCTTTATTGCACAACTTCGGCCGTTTACTGCACCAATTCCGCAAACGCCTGAGGGATTGCCGCGATGATGTCACCAGCCACAATCGGATGACCCAAAGACGAGAACCGCGACTTCGACGAATGGCCGTACAATTCCGGACGATGCCATCCGCGCTGTTCCGACTCCGCCGCCAACGCGCCGGCCAAGCCATGAATATAGGCTGCTGCGGCGGCGATTTCCGGCATCAATGCGGCATCCTCGGCCACCATGTCATCCTGCTGCGCCAATACAGCGCCCGTAATGCCGGCCAGCACGTCGCCCGATCCGGCGGTGCCCATCCAGGCTGGGGCACGGCCTGAAAGAATCACGCGAGTGTCTCCATTGCCATCGGCACCGGCCACAATGGTGACTGCACCCTTTAACAGCACGGTCGCGCCGATCAGCTCGTGGGCGTGGCGGGCGAAATACAGAGGAGAAGCGGTGACGTCATCGCCGGTCAACGTACCGTCCGATTCGTCGTCGATACGGTTAAGCAATCGTGCCAATTCACCCGCATGCGGCGTGATCACCACCTGTGGCGGCACACGGTCGGGCAGCAGATCCAATGCGCCGGCGTCCACGACGATCGGCGGCATGGCATATGCCTCTTCATCCGCATCCTCATCATCTGCATCGCGTGATGCAGAGTCGACGCCGGCTAAAGGTGCGGCATGACGCCCATGCCCTTGCATGTCACTCGTCGCAGCATCCATGTCCATGTCATCATCCGCGCCATCCGACAGCGCGTAATGACGCAATAGACGCGCGATTGTTTCGCTTTGCAAATCGGCACGGCCGTCATCGTCGTTCTGTGCGGGCACGCCGGAGCCGACCACCCACGACTGCACACGTCCCTTGCCGAGCACCACTTCCGGCAACGCGGAAAGTACCATATATCCGGCGCTTTGCGGCCCAAGATAGCGCACCATGCCGGTATTCGCGCGGGCCGCGGCCTTCGCCGAAAGCACGGCCGCACCAGGGTAGCGGTCCGATCCAGTAATCAGGCCGACGACGCCGCGGGAATATTTAGAATCGTCCAACCGCGGCAGACGAATCGAATCGGCGACGAAATCACCGTCCGTCATTTCCACTGCAGGCGTCGCATCGTCAATGTCAAAGCCGAAATCGACCAGTATCGTCTGCCCGCAGGCATATGAGGCCGGAGGTACCATCGTGCATGGCTTCATCGCGCCGAACGTCACCGTCACATCGGCGGGAATATAAGCGCCCGGCAGTGTACCGTCGTCGACGCCGACGCCCGATGGCGTATCCACGGCGACAACCAGCGGCAGGTCGCTGTCCGTCTCATTGTGGGGTAGCGCCGGGCGGTCAGGGGTCTCGCCGTTCAGGCCCAGTGACAAGGCAATGGTGGCCGGAATGCCATGCAAGGCGCCGTTCAACCCGATGCCTGTCATCGCATCGATGATCACATGGGAACTTTGCGCGTGCGCGATTGCGGCTTGCAGGCGCTCTCCGGCTTCGCCAGCAGAAAAGCCGGCTGTGCAGCCTGGAATATCGGCGGCAGGGTCCAACACAAGAACGCGCCCGCCCGCGTGGACGAATGCGTCGAACGCTTCCTCATGCAACGAGCGTCCGACTGCGACTGCGGTGACGTGTGCGCCTTCATTCGCCAGTTCGACCGCCGCATACAGGCCGTCGCCGCCGTTGTCGCCGGCTCCGGCGAGCACGACGATGCGCGCATCCTCCACGGAAAGGCCTTCGTCATCCAGAAGACGCATCGTTGTATGCGCGACGGCCGAAGCGGCGGCACGCATCAACGGCACGCCGTCGTCAAGCAGGGGGCGCTCCATGTCACGCACGGTTGCCGCGCTATAGGCGCTGTACAGTAAGGTACGCAGGCGATCATCGTTGACGATATCCATAAATCCCCCTTGGACGGTTGGCATACACATCCTACTGTAGTCCGGTTCGTATCGAGATGGCATCGGACACGCATCGCGCTGAACTGATCCGCGCATCGCGAAAGGCCCAAAGACGGCATCGGACGGCAAACGGGGTCGCAGGAGGGGAAAGCCCCTTCCTCGACCCCGGGTCGATCATACGTCTTTCGCTCCGCTCACCTGACGGCCTTCGGCGGCGCAGGCCGTCAGTCTTCGCCCCACACGTCCCGGGCAATGGAACGCACGAGTGTGATCTTGGCCCACTGCTGCTCCTCGGTCAGCACATTGCCCTCTTCGGTGGAGGCGAAACCGCACTGGGTCGACAGGCACAGGTGGTCCAACGGCACATACTGGGCGGCTTCCTTGATGCGGGCCTTGATGGCGTCGGCGTCTTCCAATTCCGGTTTCTTCGAAGTAATCAGGCCGAGCACGACCTTCTTGTCGCCGGTGACTTCGGCCAGCGGCGCGAAATCGCCGGAACGGTCGTCGTCGAATTCCAGGTAGTAGGCGGCCGGATGCTCTTCTCCGAACAGCACTTCGGCGACCGGGGCGTAACCGCCGGAAGCGAACCACTGGGACTGGAAGTTGCCGCGGCACACGTGCGTGGTGACCGTCATGCCTTCCGGAGCGGCGTCGATGACGGCATTGTTGATGGAAGCGTACTGGCGCTGCACTTCCTTCGGATCGCGGCCGAACACGGTTTCCTTGAAGGCTTCGGAGACGAGCATGCCCCACGTGCAGTCGTCCAGCTGCACGATGCTGCATCCGGCCTCATGCAGGTCGGCGAGCACCTGGGCGTATGCGGCCACAATGGCCGCGGACAGTTCCTCATCGGTAGTGTACGGGTTTTCGAAATGTTCGGCGGCACCGGCCTGCAGCAGGAACAGCGTCTGGGCCGGGGAGGGGATGGTCTGCTTGGCGACGGTGTTGTCGTCTTCGAACTGCTTGACGAATTTGAAGTGTTCGATGAACGGATGGTTCTCGCCGCTGATTGGACCGCACACTGCCGCGGTCTCCATCACTTCGGCGCCTGCGGAGCCTTCGACGGCTACCGGATTCGTGCCCTTGGCAACGCCCTGCAGGCCCCACATGAAGTCAAGATGCCAGTAGGCGCGGCGGAACTCACCATCGGTGATCACATGCAGGCCTGCGGCCTTCTGCTTGGCGACCAGATCTTCGATGCAACGATCCTCGACGGACTTCAGCGCAGCGGCGTCGATCGCGCCCGCGGCGAAATCGGCACGGGCACGCTTCAGGGATTCCGGACGCAGGTAGGATCCGACGACGTCGGCGCGGAACGGTGCGGTATGGGCATATGGCATGGTGTGCTCTCCTTGTTATCGGTAACAGTGAAATACCTTCGGCACGATACAGAACGCATCCCATGCCAAAACGGCGATGTCCGCATTGAGGACACCGCCGTCTATAGATAAAATCGATACATCGTAATCATCACGAAGCACCGCAAGGCAGGATGGGCATCGCTTCCGATGCAGCCCGCGCCTATTCCTCAGCGACCAACTCCAGATAGGAGTCGTTCCACAGATCCTCGTCACCGTCAGGCATCAGCAGCACGCGTTCCGGATTCAGCGCCTGCACCGCACCCTCATCGTGGGTGACGAGCACGATCGCGCCCTCATACTTTGCGATGGCCTTCAGGATCTCATCACGAGAAGCCGGGTCGAGATTGTTGGTCGGCTCGTCGAGCAGCAGCACGTTCGCACGCGACGTCACCAACGTTGCCAACGCGAGACGCGTCTTCTCACCACCGGACAACACACGGGCCGGCTTCAGCGCATCGTCGCCGGAGAACAGGAAGGAGCCCAGAATGGAGCGGGCTTGGGTGTCGTTCAATTCCGGCGCCACATGCACCAGGTTCTCCAGCACGGTGGCATCCAAATCCAGGGTGTCGTGCTCCTGCGCGAAATAGCCGATCTTGCAGCCGTGGCCGTATTCGACTTCTCCGGTGTCCGGATCCTCCAGGTGGGCGAGCAGACGCAGCGTCGTGGTCTTGCCTGCGCCGTTGTAGCCGAGGATGACCACGCGGGATCCCTTGTCGATGGCGAGGTTCACGCCGGCGAACACGATGTTCGAGCCATACGCCTTGGAGATGTCCTTCGCCATGATCGGCGTGCGTCCGCAAGGTGCCGGCTCCGGGAAACGAATGTCGGCCACTTTCTCCTTCTTCTGCGCTTCCGAGGTTTCTGACAGAAGGCGTTCCGCACGACGCATCATGTTCTGCGCGGCAACAGCCTTCGTGGCCTTCGCATGCAGACGGATGCCTTGCTGCATCAGACGCTCCGCCTTCTTCTCCGCGACTTCACGTTCGCGGCGGCGACGTTCCTCATCCACCGCACGCTGGTGCAGGTAGGCCTTCCATCCCAGCGAATACATATCGATCTGGCCGAGCTGCGCGTCCAGATGCCACACCTTATTCACCACCTCGTCCAGCAGTTCGGTGGAGTGGGAGATGACAAGGAATCCGCCTTCATATTTCTTCAGATAGCCGCGCAGCCATTCGATGGAGTCGGCGTCCAAATGGTTGGTCGGTTCGTCGAGGATCAGCGTATCCGCATCGGAAAACAGGATGCGCGCCAGTTCGATACGACGACGCTGGCCGCCGGACAGCGTGCCGAGCTGCTGGCTCATCACTTCCTGCGGCAGGCCCAGACTCGCCGCCATTGCGGTCGCTTCGGACTGGGCGGCATAACCGCCGGCCTTGTCGAAATCCTGCATCGCCTTGTCGTACCGGTTCATCGCACGCGTCATCACATCCGGGTCGGGGTCGGTCATCTCCTTTTCCGCCTTACGGATGCGGCTGATAATCGTCGCGATGTCGCGAGCGCTCATCATGCGGTCGAGTGCGGTCTGCTCCGGATCGGCGGCGTGCGTGTCCTGCGGCAGGTAGCCAAGCTTACCGGAAACGCGCACCTTGCCGGCGGTCGGCAGCAGGTCGCCGGTGATCACACGGGTCAGTGTGGTTTTACCGGCGCCGTTGCGTCCGACCAAACCGATTTTGTCGCCTTTGGCGACGTGGAAATTTGTGGGGTGCAGCAAAGTTCGCGCGCCAATCTGAATCTCAAGTTCCTGCGCTTCAATCGCCATGGTGTTGTTTCAGCCTTTTCTTCAACCGTTGTCGTCATCAATCACGTTCGCATCGCGGGAATTCATCGTATCCATCCCGCAAATCACCAATGGAACATCATAGCGAATGCCCGCCGACCGGCACAGCGGCGGCGTCGCGGGAAATCACAAGCCACAACACCGCAGGCGGCATCATTCCGACAGCAATGCCGGCGACAACTTCCAAAACAGGAATCCGGCCGTCAATGCGGACGCAATGTCGGAAACCGGCTCCGCCACAAATACACCCAACGTCCCGATGCCCGCGATATGCGGCAGAATCAGCGCCAGCGGCACCAACAGGATGATTTTACGGAAAATCGCCAAAAACAGTGACGGTTTCGCCTGCCCCATGCCGACGAACGCGCATTGCACGACGTTCTGAATGCCGAACACGCCCATGCCGCAGCAGAAAATCGGCAGCATCGCCACAACGATGCCGGCGATGGCGTCGTCCGACGTGAAAACTCCCGCAAAGAACGCCGGGAAAATCATAAACAACGCCACCATGGTGCTATTGATGGCAATCTGCACCACCAATGTGCCGCGGAATGCGCGGCGAACGCGATCGAAGCGACGAGCGCCGAAATTGTATCCGACGATTGGCTGCACACCCTGTGTGATGCCGTTGGAGAATACGGAAATCAACTGCATCAGACTGGTGATGATGGTCATGGCGCCCACATAGGCGTCACCGCCATACCGTTGCAGACTGGAGTTGAAGACGACTTGGATCACGCATTCGGTGAACTGCATGATGAACGGGGAGACGCCAAGCATCAGCACCGGGCCAAGGATGCGTCCGATGCGAACGTTGCACCAGCGTAGGCGGATAACGCTGCGTTTGGATGCAAGAAATGCGATCACCCATACGGCCGACAACGCCTGTGCGATGACATTGGCCAATGCGGCGCCATATACTCCCATGTCGAGTGCGAATATGAACAGTGGGTCGAGCGCCACCGATACGAGCGCGCCGATGAGCACGGACACCATGGCCACGCCCGCTTTGCCCTGCGCGGTGATGAAGGTGTTCAGGCCAAGCGCGAACTGCACGAATACGGTGCCGGAAAGATATACGGTCAGGAATTCCGTCGCATAGGGGACGGTGCTGGCGCTGGCGCCGAATGCCAGCAGAATCGGTTCTTTGAAGATCTGCAGGATGGTCGGCAGAACGACGGCGATGGCGATGAGGGCTGCGACGGACGAGCCGAGGATGCGTTCGGCTTTGCGCACATCACCTTGGCCAAGGGCGATGGAAGCGAGGGGAGCGCCGCCGTTGCCGACCAGGGCGGCGAATGACGAAACGGCCAGCAGAATCGGAAAGCAGACGCCGACACCGGTCATGGCGAGGTCGCCGGTTTCGGGAATACGCGCCAAGAACAGACGGTCGACGATGGTATACAGCGCGTTGCAGGCTTGCGCGATGATGGCGGGGAGCGCAAGAGATACGGCAAGCGTGCCGATGGGCATTGTTCCGAGCCGGTTCCCCTGTTGCGTCTGTGTCGCCGTTGCCATGTGCACCGCCTTTGTGTGTCATAAAAATGCGCATGACGCGCTCATGCGTCATGCGCATACTATGCGCCACTGTCCGACATTTTCGACGTGCGTCGAACGGTGACGCCGCAACGGCGAGTGCCACTTCGTCTTATTGCGTGATTGCCTTCACGTATTCGGCTGCGGCTTCGTTCAAGGTCTCATCGTCGATGACCGAACACCCCTGTACGAGGAACGGCTTAACAAAACGCATGTCAATCTTGCGAGCCACCACTTCGAATGGGCTGAGCAGCTCGTCCATGGTACGCTTGTAGTCGCCGTCCGGACTGAATTTACCGGCTTCGGAACCGGTCGTCACCACCAGCCTGAGCTCCTTGCCGAACAACTTACGAGCGCCGCCGAACGCCCATCCCGCCGTAAGCACGCGATCCTCCCATTCCTTGAGCAAAGCGGGGGAGCTGTACCAGTAGAACGGGAACTGCAATACGATGCGATCGGCCTGTTCCATAAGCCGCTGCTCCGCCTCGACATCGATGGTGAAATTCGGATTCTCGGCATATTCGTCGCGCACGGTCACATTGTCAGGTTTAACCGTGTCCAATGCGGCAATCAAACGGGCATTGACGCGCGACGACCCCATATCAGGATGAAAAAGCAATACAAGCGTATTCATATAGCGCTCCTCTAGCGTGTGGCATTCCGGTCGAACGGAATATTCGTCCGCGCCTCAGCTTAACGCCGTCATCATGACGACGGTGCCGTTCCTTTCCTGGCGAACGCCATCCCTTCGGTTCATGCTCGGAGGCTTCCTGCCCATTCGACGATGCGCCGCCAAGGAAGGTACAGCAGGACCGCACCTGCTACGGACGCGGCCAGCACCACGACGGCGGTGAGGGGAACGACACCCATCAGGCGTACGCCGATGCCGATGCTCGCCCATAGGATGACGAGTCCGAACACCCAATCACCGAACCTATGCTTCATCAGCAGAGCCGCGGCCAGGGCGAACAGCACCAGCGCCACCGTATATACGCTCGACCATGGCCATGAGATCTTGCCACCGGCCGCCCGAGTGGCCACATACGACAGATTCGCGAGCGAGGCGACAGTCGTCCACGCAGCATACACGGACAGTGGCGCCCAATCCCAAATGCCGCCTTTGCCGTTCCTTCCCGCAGACCGATGACGGCTGATGACCCGAAGCACCCATACCGTCGATGTCAGCATCAGTATCACGACCACGCTGGCCGAAAACCAGCGAAACTGCCAGACCGTCAGCCAAAGGACATTAAGCAGGCAGGTCAACACGAACAGCATCCCACGCAGGTCAAGGGGGAGTCCTGGCAAGCGTCTGCCGATGCGTTTCGCGCCGGTGATACGCACCAGCCAGATGGCCAATGCGATGTAGATGATTCCCCAGATCGTAAACACATACCCGGCCGGCGTAAACCAGACGAACACTTCATTCGAGATCTCGGCGGTCGTTCTTCCTCCCAATATGCCGAACTGCGCCAAGATGTTCACGACGAGCATCGCTGCATACGCCACCCACACCACGACCGCCTCCGACACGGTCCCGGTATCTGATCCGCCCTTGTGTGAGAGACCGTTTCGCTTTTCCTGTGCGCCATCCATATGATCACATCCCAACTCATCCCGGAGCCCACGAATCCGGCCCCGCATCGACGTCGGAATCCCGCTTCCTTACGGGATTCCCATCCGCCGCACCATCCACGATACGTCAAATGGTCTCCCGCCGCACGCGGATGCCGAGCAGAAGGCCTTCGCGACGCCGAAGGGTCGTTTCGACACGGTCGACATGGCACACGGTATCGGCTACGTTACGATGGCTCGCTGTAAGCGAGCATAGCGAGTTAGGAGACGATGTGGCATCTCTTCAGAATTCCGTGACTTCGACGACCGATGCCCAAGCGGAGTCGATGCACCGCAAGATGTCGCCGAATACGGCGCGCATCATGCTGATCATCAATGCCGCCGTGTGGGGTTCGGGGTATACGCTGCTGAAGATGATTCAGGACACGATTCCGACGCAGTGGATGATGGCGATCCGAATGTTCCTAGCGATCGTAGTGATGGGACTGGTGTTTCTGCCGCATCTGATGAAACTGGGACTGCGCCGATACGTCATTCCCGGTCTGATTCTGGCTGTCACCTATTGGGCGGGTTATATGTTGCAATTGACGGGGCTAAAGGATATGGCGCCGGGACGTAATACGTTCCTGGTCGACACGTATTGCGTTATGGTGCCGTTTTTCGTATGGGCGTTCACCAAACGGCGTCCCACCTGGCAGCATATTGCGGCTGCGGTCATCTGCATCGTCGGCATTGGATTCGTGTCTTTGGGCGGTGACGGCGCCGCGAACCTGCTGTCGGTGAATTTTGCTGATGCTATCACCATCGCCAGTGCGGTATTTTATGCAATCAATATGGTGAACGTCGGCATGCTGGGAGCCCGTTTTGACGCCATCGGCCTAGTGGTGATGGAATTCTTCTGGTGCTTCGTGCTGTTTCTTGTCGGAGCAGTTCTTACGGAGGGCGCACCTTCGCTGACTTGGGCGCGTTGGGATATCGCTTTGGGATACGCGTATCTGGTGATCGGTTCGACGGTTATCGGCCAAATTTTCCAAACGGTCGCCATTCAGAGCATTCCCACGTCGCAGGCGTCGGTGCTACTCAGCACCGAATGCATCTTCGGTGTTATCGCGTCCATGCTCTTCTACCATGAGCGGCTCGCCCCGCGTTCCGTCATCGGATTCGTCCTGATTTTCGGCGCGATTCTGCTCTCGCAGATCCAATTGAAAAAGCGACATCACACACAAAGCGCCTGAATGCCGCCGATACATAGAGCCCCGCCACAAGACGGGGCCTTATTTTGATGGATTTTCCGAAAAATTACGTCAAGGCAGGCAGTATTTCAGCCTTATACACTTTGGTTAATTGATTCAGATTCATGGCCGCATTGGCCGGGCTTGTCGATGGTAATGCGATCATCGGCATGTTGATATCTGCCTGCTGCAAATAGGGAAGACACAGGCGACGGTATAGTTGTGCGGCCTTCACGCCGGTGGTGAAAATCATACCGATTTCGGACCCGCGAAGCAGCGGCGTCAGATCATTGCCAACGGCGTTGCGGATGCTGGCATCGCTGGCGCCGGCGATATCGCATGAGGCGATGACATCCCATAATGCGATGTGGTGGCGCAGCACGAAATCGCGCCGCGTCTCGACGCTGCTACCTGGCACGTCATCCGGCTTGGCCGGATTGACGAACAACCGCTCCAACACCGGCCAGAATCTATTTCGCGGATGCGCATAGTAGAAACCGTCCTCACGTGATTTCGGACTGGGCATCGATCCTAGGACCAGAATGCGGCTGCTCTCATTCCATACAGGGCCGAATTCATGTTCGACATGCGTGTAGCGTTCGCTCATGCGCGACATCTTACTCATTACATGCTAGGACGATTCTGTTTATGTGAATTATCGTAGGGGCCGCGCACACGGATTCCTCCGTATCATCAGCCTTTATCGCACACAACACACCTCGAACAACTGTTCGAATTCTGGGTGGCGCATGCGGTATTCTTGTTCGAAGACATTATTCGAGCAGGGCGGAGGAATCCGATAGTGGTGAAGCATACGGCTCCCAAAAACAGTGAAGTGACGGTGGAACGCATCATGACCAGCGACGTGTTCCTGTCGCGCGAAATCAAAAAAGCGCCACTGGTCAACACTAATGGATCTCTGGTGGCGGATCTGAAGCATCTGCCTAACGATCTGAAAATCGTCGTCCAAGGTGCACGCGAGCATAATCTCAAGAACGTCGATCTGGAGTTTCCCCGCAACCGTATGGTGGTGTTCACCGGCTTGTCCGGTTCAGGCAAGTCCTCATTGGCGTTCGACACTTTATTCGCCGAAGGTCAGCGCCGATATGTCGAATCGTTGTCCGCTTACGCCCGCCAGTTCCTTGGGCAAATGGACAAACCGGACGTCGATTTCATCGAGGGCCTGAGCCCTGCCGTCTCCATCGATCAGAAAACCACCAACCGCAATCCGCGTTCGACCGTGGGCACGATTACGGAAATCTATGACTATCTGCGACTGCTGTTCGCGCGCACGGGCATTCCCCATTGCCCTGAATGCGGTTCGACGGTCAGCGCGCAGACGCCGCAGCAGATGGTCGACGCTCTGCTGGCATATCCCGAACGCACTCGTTTCCAGATTCTCGCCCCCGTGGTTCGCGGGCGTAAAGGCGAGTTCGAAGACCTGCTGAATTTGTTGAGAACGGACGGCTATGCACGCGCATTGGTCGACGGTGAAATGGTGCAGCTGTCCGACGACATCAAACTCACCAAGCAGAAGAAGCACACCATCGAAGTGGTGATCGACCGTCTGGTCGTCAAGGACGGTATCCGTCAACGCCTGACCGATTCCGTGGAGACGGCGTTGAAGCTGGCCAAAGGCATTATGGTGGCCGATTTCGTCGACTTGGATGCGAACGATCCGGAACGCCGCAAACCCTTCTCGGAAAAACGCGCATGCCCGAACGGCCATCAGCTTGAGCTCGATGAAATCGAGCCACGCACGTTCTCGTTCAACGCGCCGTATGGCGCCTGCCCAGAATGCACGGGCATCGGCTACAACCTGGAAATCGACCCGGAACTGGTGATCCCCGATCCGGAGAAGACGCTGAACGAGGGCGCCATCGAACCGTGGGGCATCGGCAAAGGCACCAGCGACTATTACCGCCATGTGCTTGAAGGCCTTGCCGACGAGATGGGTTTCGATTTGGATACACCGTGGAAGGATCTGCCACAGGATATCCGCAATGCGATCCTGTACGGCCATGATTTCCAAGTACAGGTGTCATACCGCAACCGTTGGGGTCGCATGCGCGAATATTCGACCGGATTCGAAGGTGTCGTGCGTACGCTGATGCGCCGTCATGACGAAACCGATTCCGATCAGATGAAGCAGTATTACGAATCGTTCATGCGTGAAGTGCCATGTCAGGCCTGCCACGGGCGCCGTCTGCGCCCGGAGGTGCTTGCTGTCACGGTGGGAGGCGAATCCATCGCCGACGTGTGCGACATGTCGGCGGAAAAAAGCCTCGCATGGGTGAACGGTTTGGAATTGGAAGGCTCGGCGGCTCAGATCGCCGGCGAGGTACTGAAGGAGATTCGCGCCCGTCTCGGCTTCCTCAACGATGTCGGATTGAACTATCTGACTCTGTCACGCGCTGCGAAAACCCTGTCGGGCGGCGAAGCGCAGCGTATCAGGCTGGCCACGCAGATCGGCTCCGGTCTGGTCGGTGTCATGTATGTGCTTGACGAGCCTTCAATCGGCCTGCATCAGCGCGATAATGAACGGCTGATCGGCACGCTGCATCATCTGCGCGATTTGGGCAATACGCTGATCGTCGTCGAGCATGATGAAGACACGATTCGCAATGCCGACTGGGTGATCGACATTGGACCGGGCGCCGGCGAGCATGGCGGCGAGGTCATCTATTCCGGTCCGGCGAAGCATCTAGTCGATGCTTCGCGTTCCGTCACCGGCGACTATATCGCCGGCCGGCGCGCCATCGAAGTGCCGCGGCAGCGTCGTAAGACGAATCGTACGAAGCAGCTGCGTGTGGTCGGCGCGCGTGAGAACAATCTGAAGAATCTCACTGTGAACTTCCCGCTGGGCGTCATGACCTGCGTCACCGGCGTTTCCGGTTCGGGCAAGTCCACGCTGGTCAATCAGATCCTCTACCCGGTGTTGGCCGACAAGCTCAACGGCGCACGTATCGTGCCGGGCAAGCATACGCGTATCGAAGGCATCGACCAGTGCGACAAGGTGATTCATGTCGATCAGAACCCGATCGGCCGCACACCGCGTTCGAATCCCGCCACCTACACGGGCGTATGGGATAAGATCCGCACCCTGTTCGCCAAAACCCCGGAGGCACAGGTGCGCGGCTACGGTCCGGGACGCTTCTCCTTCAACGTGAAGGGCGGACGCTGCGAAGCCTGCCATGGCGACGGCACGTTGAAGATCGAAATGAACTTCCTGCCCGACGTATATGTCGAATGCGAAGAATGCCATGGCAAACGCTACAACCGCGAAACCTTGGAAGTGCATTACAACGGCAAGTCCGTGGCCGACGTGCTGGACATGCCGATCGAAGAGGCGGCGCAATTCTTCAAATCGTATCCGTCGATTTCCCGCTATCTGGAAACACTGGTGCAAGTCGGTTTGGGCTACATTCGGCTCGGCCAGCCTGCACCGACGCTGTCAGGCGGTGAATCGCAGCGAGTCAAGCTCGCCACCGAATTGCAGCGTCGCTCAACCGGCAAAACCGTCTATATACTCGACGAGCCGACCACCGGTCTGCATTTCGAGGACGTACGCAAGCTGTTGCTGGTATTGCAGGGATTGGTCGACAAAGGCAATACGGTTATCGTCATCGAACATAATCTCGACGTCGTCAAATCCGCCGACTGGATCATCGACCTCGGCCCTGAAGGCGGCGACGGGGGCGGCACCATCGTCGCGGAAGGCACGCCGGAACATGTGGCCCAATGCGAGCAATCGTGGACCGGCAAATTCCTCAAGCCGATGCTCAAAGCGTAGCGAACATGCAGGTCGGGAACAGCGGAAAGGAAAGACGTGTCCTCTGGATTGGTGGAACGGCATAGTCCGGGTGAATGGCGCAAAACGGCGTCCGCATTGCAGGCAGATGCGAGCGCGTCGGTTCACGCCGCCGATACGCAGACGGGTGCGGCGGTCAACAAAAACGGCGCACCGCTGCTGGGTGACACCCGAGACCTGTTCCGTCCCAGAACCAGCGATATCCCGGCACAACCCGGCGTCTACAAATGGCGCGACGGTGAAGGGCGCGTGATCTATGTCGGCAAGGCGAAGAATCTACGTAACCGTCTGACCAATTACTTCCAACCGCTGTATCTGCTGCATCCACGCACGCAGACCATGGTGTTGACCGCCCGTTCTCTTGAATGGACGGTGGTCGGCACCGAATTGGAATCCCTGACATTGGAATACACGTGGATCAAGGAATTCGACCCACGTTTCAACGTCGTGTTCCGTGATGATAAAACCTACCCGTATCTTGCGGTGTCGGCGGGGGAGAACGTGCCGCGTGTGTGGATCACGCGCAGCCGCAAGCGCCGTGACACCCGCTATTTCGGCCCGTATGCGAAAGTGTGGGAGCTGCGGCATAGCCTTGACCGTCTGTTGAAGACCTTCCCTGTTCGCACCTGTTCGGACAGCGTGTTCCATAAGGCGGAGCTGACGAAACGTCCCTGCCTGCTTGCCTCGATCGGCAAATGTTCCGCGCCTTGCGTCGGCCGGGTCAGCGCCAAGGAGCATCGCAGGCTATGCGAACAGCTGGCCGGCGTATTGACCGGTCACATCGGCAAATCGTATATCGCTCAGCTTACGAAAGATATGAAAGCCGCAAGCGCCGAACTTGAATTCGAAAAGGCGGCCCGTATTCGCGATCAGATTCAGATGCTGCAGACCGTCGTCGAACAGAACGCAGTCGTACTTGACGATCAGGTCGACGCCGACGTGTTCGGCATGGACAGTGACGAGCTGGAAGCGTCGGTGCATGCGTTTTTCGTACGAGCAGGCACGATTCGAGGCGAGCGCAATTGGAGTGTGGAACGTGTGGAGGACGTCGGCGATGACGAGTTGATCGCCGACCTGATCGTGCAGGTGTATTCGGATATCGCGTCCGACAGCGTCAACCGCGCCAAGGCGGAACGGCTGCCGACGGCTCAGAGCGCGACGGTGATCAGCGAGCGCCGCAACGCCATCGGAGTCACGCAATCGGCTACCGCCACGGACGCGCTGGCCCGCGCGCAGGCCACCAGAACACGCAATGAGCGTCAGGAGCAAACTGGCCGTGACGATCTGCTTGCCCCTATCGCTCCGGTTCCGCGTGAAGTGATCGTGCCGGTCGAGCCTGCACGCCGTGAGGAGCTGGAATCCTGGCTTAGTTCGTTGCGCGGGGCGGGTGTGACGATCCGCGTTGCCGCCCGTGGCGATAAGAAGCAGTTGATGGATCGTGCCACGGAAAACGCGAAGCAGGCGTTGCAGCGCAGCAAGATGGGTCGCGTCAGTGATATGGCGTCGCGTTCGACGGCGATGAATGATGTGGCCGACGCGTTGGGATTGGAGCAGGCTCCGCTGCGCATTGAATGCTATGACATTTCCAATACGGTGGGTGGCGCTTTCCAGGTGGCGTCGATGGTCGTGTTCGAAGATGCTATGGCGAAGAAAAGCGAATATCGCCGGTTTGCGATTCGTGGCGCCGACGGGCAGGGGGCGTTGGATGATCTGAGCGCGTTGTATGAGACGCTGACCAGACGTTTCCGCCATGGCAATATCGCCGGTGATTCAGGCGACAGCATGGATAACGAGCGACGTGCGGCTTCGGCTTCACTGCAGAATGACGATAATGATTCCGCAGCGGATACCATTCAGCCGACGAACGGGGAAGCAGCAACGTCTGTGCAGCAGAACACGAATCGTCGTCATTTCGCGTACAAGCCGAATCTGGTGGTCGTCGACGGCGGCAAACCGCAGGTGATGGCCGCGGCCAAAGCGCTCGAGGATTGCGGTGTGGATGATGTCGCCGTCTGTGGTTTGGCGAAACGTCTGGAAGAGGTGTGGGTGTCGGACGATGATTACCCGATCATTCTCAAACGTCAATCCGAAGGCATGTATCTGCTGCAGCGGGTGCGCGACGAATCTCATCGTTTTGCGATCACGTATCATCGTCAATCCCGCCGTAAAGGCGCGTTGCGTTCGGCTTTGGACGATATTCCGGGCATTGGCCCGGCATATCAGAAGCGTTTGCTTAATCATTTCGGGTCCGTACGCGCCATGCGCCAGGCCAGCATCGAAGAGTTGGAGCAGGTCAAGGGCATAGGTCAGGCAAAGGCCGAAACGATTTATCAGGCGCTGCATGCCGAAGAGTCCGAAGAATCGCAGGAAGCCAAAGGCAAAACGTCAGCTGGACGGAATCCCTCGTGATTTCGCCTCGGCTGGTAGCATAGGGGAAGTGTTTTTAAGAAGGGGACGACATGTCGAATATCAATCATCGTTGCGCGGTATTGGGCCAGCCGATTGCACATTCGCTGTCTCCCGTTCTGCACAATGCCGCCTACCATGCTCTGGGTTTGGATGATTGGTTCTATGATCGTCACGAAGTCGGGCGGGACGATCTTGATGCTTTTCTGCATTCGCTTGACCCGACGTGGGCCGGTTTGAGTCTGACGATGCCGTTGAAGAAGACGATTCAGCCCTACGGCACGCCTGATGACTTGTGGGCGGGGGAGTTGAAGGTCGCGAATACGGCGATTTTCGACTGGGAGCATCGTCATGAGGACGGATTTCCGTATATTCGACTGTACAACACCGATGTCAAAGGCATCGTCAATGCGATTGGGCATGCCATTGGCGTCACGGCATCCGGCACAACCGCCACGGGGGAGGCTGTGGTTATCGGCAACGGTAACACCGCGACGTCCGCTGTTGCAGCCTGCACCGCACTGTCGAATCCTCTGATCACGCATATCACCGTCGCCGCGCGTCATCCTGACAAGAATATCGAGGAATTGCAGCATGTCGCCGGCATTCTTGAATCCACGCCGCTTGACGCAATCGCAATCGACGATATCGCGCCCGCATTGCAGGCCGCCGATGTCGTTATCAGCACGATTCCCGGTCATGCCGCGGATGCGATCGCCAGCATCATCGAGCAATATGATGTCCGCCCGCATGGTCTGCTGTTGGATGTGCTGTATGATCCTCGCCCGACCGCTTTGATGAAAGCCTGGCGAACCGCTGGAGGCCTTGCCATCGGAGGCGAAGAAATGCTGTTATATCAGGCAATCGGACAGGTTGCCCTTATGACCGCGAGAACCGATGTGAATGACGTATTCACCGATTTCAACGCCGACGCCGCATTGGAAACCTCCATGCGCGAGGCACTCAAGGAGGTGCTGTAATACGATGACGCATATGATGACGCCTACGAGTGGATCTTCCAACGAATCTTCCCCGAACGCGCCGAACGCAGGATATCTCGGAACCCCCGCGCCTGCGGAAGGCTTCGAAGTGCTGCTGATCACCGGCATGAGCGGCGCGGGCCGCTCCCATGCGGCCAACAGTTTCGAAGACATGGGCTGGTATGTGGTCGACAATATGCCGCCGAAGCTTATGGTCCCATTGGTCGACATGATGACGTCTTCGGATTCCGGCGTGCATAAGCTCGCCGCGGTTATCGACGTGCGCACCCGCGACTATTTCACTGACGTTTCCGCCGTGCTCAGCCATTTGGATGATTTGGGCGTCAAAACACGGATCCTGTTCTTGGACGCCAGCGACGAAGTGCTGATCAAGCGATATGAGTCCGTAAGACGCCCGCATCCGCTGCAGCAGGGCAATCGTCTGATCGACGGCATCCTTGAGGAACGCGACATGCTGGAAAGTCTCAAGGAGCGTGCCGACATCATCATCGACACGTCGCAGCTCAGTATCCATCAGCTGTCCACCAAACTGTATGAAGCCATGCTGGGAGCAGGCCCGCAAACGGTTTCAGTGCATATTTTCAGTTTCGGCTTCAAATACGGCATCCCGATCGACGCCGATTTCGTGGCGGATGTACGCTTCCTGCCGAATCCATTTTGGGTTCCCGCATTGCGTAATCTCAACGGACGAGACAAGCCGGTAAGCGATTATGTGCTTTCCAGCGAAGGGGCTCAGGATTTCCTGTCCGCATACGAGAAGGCCATAGCCGTCGCCATTGAAGGCTATGCACAGGAAGACAAGCATTACGTCACCATTGCCATCGGTTGTACCGGAGGCCAGCATCGCTCGGTGGCGATGAGCGAAGCCTTGGCCAAACGTTTAAGGGCCCGTGGATTGTCCGTTACGGTTTCAGCACGAGAACTGGATAAACTGGACGGCGGGCCCAATCACACCACAAAGACCGGATTGTGAGAAGATTCGTCCAAATATAGAAAATCGTTGGGACAGTTGTCCACTACGTTAGGTATCACAGTAAGCCGATAACAACGCGCGACACACCGATATGTTGCGCGGAAAAGACGAGAAGAAACGGGATGGAGGAGGCTGGCTCTTGGCTCTTCTGGATGATGTCAAAAGCGAACTGTCCGCAATCAATAACGAGTTGCCCGCCGCGAAGAAGGCGCAAGCGACGTCGATGATTCGTTTTGGCGGCGGTTTGCATCTGGTACAGCGTCAGATCATTGTGCAGGCGCAATTCGATTCGTTGGACGCCGCGCAATGGCTGCAAGACACCATCAGGAACCTGTATGGCCATGATGCCACATTGACTCAGGTCGCCCGCCAGACCCCTAACGGTGTCGTCCAGCGCTATCTGATCCGCGTTGAGCGCGGAGGCGCGGCGCTGGCGTTGCAGACCGGCCTGCTCGACCGTCGCAAGCATCTTGTGCTCGGTCTGCCCGCCGATATCATCAGCGGCAACATCGCTCAGGTCAAAGCTGCATGGCGTGGCGCATTCCTTGCGCACGGCGGCTTGTCCGACCCGGGCAAGGCCAGCTATCTAGAAATCGTCTGTCCGACCAACGAAGCCGCTTTGGCCTTGGCCGGAGCCGCACGTCGTCTCGGCATCAGCGCCAAGCCACGTCAGCTGCGCAGTTCCGAACGCATCACGCTGAAGGATCCGGATTCAATCGAGCGCATGCTCATCCTTATGGGTGCACCGCGTTCCGCGCGAGAATGGACCGGAAAGCGTTCCGACGGCGAAGCCCGTGGAAAGGCGAATCGTCTGGCCAATTTCGACGATGCCAACATGCGTCGTAGCGCGAAGGCGGCCGCCGAGGCAAGCGACAAGGTCCGTAAGGCTTTTGAAATCCTTGGCGATGACATTCCCGAAAATCTTCGCGCCGCAGGCCAGCTACGCCTCGACCACGGCGACGCCAGCCTTGAAGAGCTGGGCCGTTTGGCTGATCCGCCAATCACCAAGGACGCCATCGCGGGTCGTATTCGGCGACTGCTGCAGTTGGCGGAGAAAACCGAGAAGGCCCGCCGTCAGGATGCCTGACTTTATACATATCCCAAAACACCGTGTCCGTTTTCTTTCGGATGCGGTGTTTTGTTCGTTAAAGCCTGTATTATCATAAATTGGCAAAAATATGCCATTCCACGCATCATGCGGCTAGGAAAGGAAATTCATGAAGACACTCAAGGATCTCGGAGATCTCAAGGGCAAGCGCGTTCTCGTTCGCGCTGATTTCAACGTTCCGCTGGACGGCACCACGATCACCGATGACGGCCGTATCAAGGCTGCCCTGCCCACTATCAAGACCCTGCGCGAAGAAGGCGCCAAGGTCATCCTGATGGCCCACCTGGGCCGTCCGAAGGGCCAGGTCGTTCCGGAGCTGTCCCTCGCCCCGGTCGCCGCTCGTCTTGGCGAACTGCTCGGCATCGAAGTGCCGCTGGCAGAAGACACCTACGGCGAAGACGCACAGGCCAAGGTCGCCGCGATGAACGACGGCGACGTCGTTCTGCTGCAGAATGTGCGCTTCAATGCTGAGGAAACCAGCAAGGATCCGGCCGAGCGCGCCGAATACGCCAAGAAGATCGCCGCTCTCGGCGACGCTTTCGTGTCCGACGGCTTCGGTGTCGTGCACCGCGCCCAGGGCTCCAACTATGACGTTGCCGCCGACCTGCCGGCTGCCGCAGGCCTGTTGGTCGAGAAGGAAGTCACCGCCCTGTCCAAGGCCACCGTTGACCCGGAGCGCCCGCTGACCGTCGTGCTTGGCGGCTCCAAGGTCTCCGATAAGCTCGGCGTGATCGAGAACCTGCTGGGCAAGGCCAACCGTCTGGTCATCGGCGGCGGCATGGTGTTCACCTTCCTCAAAGCCAAGGGCTATGAGGTCGGCACCTCCCTGCTGGAAGAGGATCAGCTGGAGAAGGTCAAGGGCTACATCGAGACCGCCGAAAAGAACGGCGTCGAACTGGTGCTGCCGACCGATATCGTCGTGAATCCGGGCTTCCCGGCAGGCGAGACCCCGATCGCTCCGGAAGTCGTTGCCGCTGACGCCATTCCGGCCGATAAGATGGGTCTGGACATCGGTCCGGATTCCCAGAAGCTGTTCCATGACAAGATCGTCGATTCCAAGACCGTCGTGTGGAACGGCCCGATGGGTGTGTTCGAAATCGCCGAATTCGCCGATGGCACCCGCGCTGTGGCCCAGGGTCTCGTTGACGCCACTGCAGCTGGCGCATTCACCATCGTCGGCGGCGGCGATTCCGCTTCCGCAGTGCGTAACCTCGGATTCCCGGAGGATGGCTTCTCGCACATCTCCACCGGTGGCGGCGCTTCCCTCGAATTCCTCGAGGGCAAGGAAC
Organism: Bifidobacterium sp. LH_512; assembly: GCF_056356435.1. Lineage (NCBI taxonomy): Bacteria > Bacillati > Actinomycetota > Actinomycetes > Bifidobacteriales > Bifidobacteriaceae > Bifidobacterium > Bifidobacterium sp. LH_512. The sequence continues at coordinate 783,235 of NZ_JBKEUE010000001.1, read as the reverse complement.
TGCCGGGCCTGAAGGTGCTCGACTGATCGCAATCATCATGAGCTGCGCCCCGGTCCTTGAACGAACCGGGGCGCAGCCTCGTTTATAGCCTGATTCATCCAAGGATTTACACTTTTTCTATGGCATCACAACGCATTCCGCTGGTAGCGGGCAATTGGAAGATGAATTTCGATCATCGCGAAGCCACCTACTTCGTTCAGAAACTGGCTTGGCTGTTGCGTGACGTGCATTTCAACTATCGCGCCTGCGAAGTCGCGCTTATGCCGTCGTTCACCTCCCTGCGCAGCGTTCAGGTGCTGGTCGAAGCCGATGACCTGAACATCCACTATGGCGCACAGGCCGTTTCCGTCACTTCGCAAGGCGCTTTCACCGGCGACGTGTCCGCCGACATGATCGCCCACTTGGGATGCCGATATGTGATTGTCGGCCATTCAGAACGCCGCAAATATCATCCTGAAGACGATGCGACCATCGTCGATCAGGTGCGCGCGGTGCTGGCCGCCGACATGCAGCCGATTCTGTGCGTGGGCGAAAGCTACGAGGAACGCCGTCAAGGCATTGAACTGGATTTCGCCGTCGGCCAAGTGCACGACGTGACCCGCGATCTGTCTGATGAGGAAGCCGCGCGTCTGATCATCGCATACGAGCCGGTATGGGCCATCGGCACCGGCATGGTGGCGACGCCGCAATCCGCACAGGATGCGGCCCAAGCCATACGAGCCGACCTGACCGCCACGTTCGGTCCGCAAGTCGGTGACGTCGTGCGCATTCTGTACGGCGGATCGGTTACGTCGAAGAACGCAGTGGAGCTGATAGGGGAGCCCGATGTGGACGGGTTCCTGATTGGCGGTGCTTCGCTGGATGTCGACGAATTCGCCCGCATCTGCCGTCTCACATTGAAGTCGTCTCGGTAATTCAACCGAATACATACCGTCATGTATTCCAAAAGCAATGTCATTGCGCCCATTTGTTCAATGGGTTGCGCTATTCTTGTCAGCAGTATTTACGAACTGGAGGTTCCTGACAGCTATGGATATCGTCAAGATTGTGCTGCAAATCATTCTCGTGCTCGCCAGCTTGCTGCTCACCCTGCTTATCCTCATGCATAGGGGTAAGGGCGGTGGCCTGTCCGACATGTTCGGCGGTGGCCTGACGCAGAATGCCGGCTCCTCCGGCGTCGCGGAAAAGAACCTGAACCGCTGGACCGTCATCATCGCCCTGATTTGGGTGGCGATTATCATCGCTTTGGGATTGATGTCAAAGTTCGGCCTCATCTGATCGTTATCACTGCTGTACGTCGGCCCATGATTCGTCTAAGAACCATGGGCCGACGTTTTGCGTTTATGCGGTTTGGTTCGTGAATGCAGAGTAAAGAAATGGAGCATCATCGTGGTTACCATGAACAGCAATAAAGTCGTAGTCGTCGGGGCTGGCACGGTCGGCGCCACTGTCGCCTTCAGCATTATCACCCAAGGCCTATGCAATCAGGTCGTTCTTATCGATCCCGCCCAGACGAAGACCTTGGGCGAATGCCATGATCTTGGTGACGGCAGCGAATTCCTTGACCGTCATGTGAAGGTCAAGGTCGGAGACTACAGCGACTGCACCGATGCGGATATCGTCGTCATCACAGCCGGACGCCGCCCTCCGCAGGACGCCAATCGTTTGGACGAGCTCAAATTCACGCTGAGCATCATCGACGGCATCGTCGACGGCATTATGGGATCCGGCTTCGACGGCGTCATCATCATGGTGTCGAATCCGGTCGATGTGATGTCCTGGTATGTATACAAGCGAAGCGGGTTGCCGCGCACGCAGGTGTTGGGCACCGGCACCGCGCTTGATACATCCCGTCTTAAAACCATCGTCGGTGAGGAAACCGGCTTGGATCCGCGCAATGTTGGAGGTTTCGTGATGGGGGAGCACGGCGAATCCCAGTTCGTTCCATGGTCGACGGTTTCCGTGGGTGGCAAGCCTTTCCCGCAGTTCCTCGAAGACAATCGCACCCGTTTCACTTCCGTGTCCACACAGGAAATCGAAAACAAAACCCGTGCGCGCGGCAATGTCATCAAGGAGGCGAAGGGCGGCACGAATTTCGGCATCGCTTCGACCGTCGCCGGCATTGTGCAGACGATTCTATGGGATGAACGCCGCATTGTGCCGGTATCGACATTGCTAGACGGCGAATACGGCCTGCATGACGTGTTCCTGGGTGTACCGACGGAGTTACGCGCGAATGGAGCGAATGAAATCGTGGAATTGTCGCTGACGGATGAGGAAATGGCCAAGCTGCATCATTCCGCCGAGGTCGTCCGCGCCCACTGCGAGGGTCTGTTGTGAGCGACGCCCCGCGTCTGGTAGTTGCCGACCTTGATGGCACGCTGCTGCATGATGGTGAGACTTTCGAGCAGCGTTTCATTACCGAACGCGCGATTCGCACCATCGAACGGCTTCATGAATGCGGCATTCGTTTTGCTGTGTCGACCGCTCGGCCGGTCAGCACGGGATTAGGCATCGTCGAAAAGCTCCCTGTTGACGCCTGCGTATATTTGAACGGCGCATTGATTGATTTCATGCCGTCGAAATCCGATTACGATCTGCTGATCGGTGCGAAATCCGCCGATGAAGGCCACTTGTTACAGATAGGGTTTTCGTCGCGGCGCGCATGCGAGGTCTGTCTGTTTCTGCTGGAGCGATTGCCGGATCTGAAAATCGGTATTGTGATGAATGACATTCGTTATACCAATTTCGATGTCGGTAAGATCTGGCAGACGCAGGCCTGGCAGTATACCGATTTCCATGATGTGCCACAGGGCGTTGCAGACAAGCTGATCATGTTTCCCGAGCCGGAGCAGTGGTCGCAGTTGCGTTCTTTGATTCCGCCGGATTTCGATGTGCATATTTCGGAAGGCTCGCTGTGGATGCTAATGAACCCGCAGGCAAGCAAGGAACATGCATTGAACATTCTGTGTGATCGCTTGGATATTCCTTTGGCGGATACCGTCACCTTTGGCGATGATTTGATTGATATCGCCATGATGCAACAATCTGGCCAGTCGATTGCAGTGGCCAATGCAAATCCTCAAGTATTGAACATCGCTGATGCGATCTGCCCGTCCAATAACGAAGACGGGGTCGCGCAGTGGATTGAGCGACATTTGCTGCACTGATTTTGAACTTTCGCAATATGCCTGCAGTATCGATAATACGATGCTGCAGGCTTTCTTTATGTTCAATATGATACCGCTTCCAAGCCTTTGAACTTTGGTTCAAAGCAACACTTGTTCAACATATGAACTTTGCCTCAGCAGTCACATACTTACCGCATATCGCATGCTAAACTTTGAACTGTTGTTGACCAGCAAACCGGAGGGGCGAGATGACGGATTCACGTTTCGCTGAACGATTGAACCAAGCGATGGCGCTGCGGCAGTTCAAACAAATCGACTGCGTACGTCATGCCTCCCTGCTTGGCGTCAAGCTCGGTAAAAGCCATATGAGCCAGTATGTCAGTGGCAAAATCACGCCACGCCCTGACATCGTTCGCGCGCTGGCACAGATTCTCAACGTGGATGAACACTGGCTGCACGGCGATGACGTCCCTATGCAACGTGGTTCAACACAGCCTGAACAACAGGTTGAACCAGCTGCTGAGTCCACAGTTCAAAACAACAATATGAATACTTCTGTTCAACAATCATTCGAATCTATGGAAGGCACGCCCATGCGTCGTTTTACGAAATCTCACAAACTCGACAACGTTCTGTACGATGTGCGCGGCCCGGTCGTGGAAGAAGCGGCGCGCATGGAAGCAGCCGGCACCCATGTACTGAAATTGAACATCGGCAATCCTGCTCCGTTCGGATTCCGCACGCCGGATGAGGTCATCTACGATATGGCCCAGCAATTGACGGAAAGCGAGGGCTATTCCGCATCAAAGGGCCTGTTCTCCGCCCGTAAGGCGATTATGCAATACGCACAGCTCAAGGGATTGCCAAATGTCACCATCGAAGACATCTACACCGGTAACGGCGTCAGCGAGCTGATCAATCTGTCCATGTCCGCCTTGCTTGACACTGGCGATGAAGTGTTGCTGCCGTCCCCGGATTACCCGCTGTGGACGGCATGCGTGACTCTGGCCGGCGGCACTCCGGTACATTACGTATGCGATGAGGAATCTGACTGGTACCCGGATATCGAAGACATGCGTTCCAAGATCACCGATAAGACGAAGGCGATCGTCATTATCAATCCGAATAATCCAACCGGTACGTTGTATCCGAAGGAGATCTTGGAAAAAATCGTTGAACTGGCTCGTGAGCATCAGTTGATGATTTTCTCCGACGAAATCTACGATCGCTTGGTTATGGACGGTTTGGAACATGTCTCCATTGCGTCAATGGCTCCCGACTTGTTCTGCGTCACGTTCTCCGGCCTGTCTAAGTCACATATGATTGCAGGTTTCCGTGTTGGCTGGATGGTGCTGAGCGGTAATAAGGCCATCGCCAAGGACTATATCGAAGGTTTGAACATGCTGACCAATATGCGCATCTGTTCAAATGTGCCGGCGCAGTCCATTGTTCAAACCGCTCTTGGTGGGCATCAAAGCGTCAAGGATTACATCGTTCCCGGCGGGCGTATCTACGAACAGCGCGACTATATTTACGAGGCGTTGAATTCCATTCCAGGTATCAGCGCGAAAAAGCCGAAGGCGGCATTCTATATTTTCCCGAAAATCGATACGAAGCGATTCAATATCACGAATGATGAGCAGTTCGCTTTGGACTTGCTTCGTGATGAGAAACTGCTGATTGTGCATGGCGGTGGCTTCAATTGGCATGAGCCCGACCATTTCCGTGTCGTCTACTTGCCGCGCATCGAAGTGCTGAAGGACGCCACCGACAAACTCACGCATTTCCTGAGCTACTACCGTCAATGACGAATATAACGGAATGAACACGGCCATGTGTGCCATATGCAATACGCATATGGCACACATATGTTTTATGGCGTTATATATATGAAATGGTCCCCTTGAAGATTGCTTCAAGGGGACCATTCGTTAGTAGGCGAAGCCTACATCAAAGGCGATAGTCTCAGCCGTTGACGCGGTCGATGCCGGCCTGAACGTCGGTCAGGACGGAATCCCAAGACTTGATGAAGGCGGCAACGCCGTCGGCTTCCAACTTGTCGGTGACAGCCTTGAAGTCGATGCCCAGCTCAGCGAGCTTGTCCATGATGGCATGGCTCTCTTCGTAGGTGCCAGCGATGGTCGGAGCGCCATTGCCGTGATCGGCCAGGGCGTTCAGGGTCTTCTCCGGCATGGTGTTGACGATGAACGGGCCGACCAGCTCGTCGACGTACACGCAATCGGAGTAGTTCGGGTTCTTGGTGCCGGTGGAGGCCCACAGCGGACGCTGCTTCTTGGCACCCTTGGCTTCGAGGGCAGCCCAACGCGGATCCTCGGCGAACTTCTTCTCGAACAGCTCGTAAGCCAGGCGGGCGTTGGCGATAGCGGCCTTGCCTTCGAGAGCCTTGGCTTCGTCGGTGCCGATCTCTTCCAGCATCTTGTCGACAGCGGTATCCACGCGGGAGACGAAGAAGGAAGCGACAGAGCCGATGTGCTTGAGGTCGTGACCGTTGGCGTCAGCCTGGGCGATGCCCTCGATGAAGGCGTCGATGACCTGCTCGTAGCGTTCGAGAGAGAAGATCAGGGTGACGTTGACGGAGATGCCCTTGGCCAGGGTGGCGGTGATTGCCGGCAGGCCTTCGAGGGTTGCCGGGATCTTGATCATGGCGTTCGGACGGTTGACCTTCTCCCACAGTTCCACAGCCTGGACTTCGGTGGCTTCGGTTTCGTGGGCGAGACGCGGATCAACTTCGATGGAAACGCGGCCGTCGACGAAGTCGGTGGCTTCAGCGATCTCACGGAAGATGTCGGTGGCGTTGCGAACGTCGGTGGTGGTCAGTTCGCGGATGGCGGTCTCAACGTCGACCTTGCCGAGTTCCTTGAGCTGTGCGTCGTACGGGCCGACCTGACTCAGAGCCTTCTGGAAGATGGACGGGTTGGTGGTGACGCCAACGACGTTCTTGTCCTTGATGAGCTCCTGCAGGTTGCCGGATTCGATGCGGGTGCGGGACAGGTCGTCCAGCCAGATCGAGACACCGGAGTCAGAGGTGCGCTGAGTTGCTTCAGTCATTTGTTTTTCTCCTTGATACCTAATTGGATCAAATCTTTATAAGAATCGGGGAGGGAGGGGCGAGGCTTCGATGCTGCATCGCCCCTCCCGACGAATCACTTGGCTTCTTCGATGGAGGCCTTGGCGGCTTCGACCACGTGCTCGGCGGTGATGCCGAGGTCGATCATGTTCTGGCCACCGTCGCCCTGCAGACCGAACTGCTCGATGGAGACCGGCTTGCCGTAGGAGCCGAGGTACTTGTACCACGGCATGGCCAGGCCGGCTTCGACGGAGACACGAGCCTTGACGGAAGCCGGCAGAATGGCTTCCTTGTACTCAGCGTCCTGTTCCTCGAACCATTCCATGGAGACCATGGAGATGACGCGAGCCTTAATGCCTTCGCCGGCCAGGGTCTTGGCGGCGGCCACGGCCCACTGGACTTCGGAGCCGGAAGCCATGATGATGACGTCCGGGGTACCTTCGGTCTCAACCAACACGTAAGCGCCGTGCTTGACGCCGTCCTTGGCCTTTTCGGCGGTTTCGGCGAGGGTCGGCACACCCTGGCGGGTCAGCACCATAGCGGTCGGCAGCGTGTTCTTCTTCTCGAAGAAGTGACGGTAGGCTTCAGCGGTTTCCCACTGATCGGCCGGACGCACGACTTCAAGCTGCGGGATGGCGCGGAAGGAAGCCAAATGTTCAATCGGCTGGTGGGTCGGGCCGTCTTCACCGAGGGCCACGGAATCGTGGGTCCACACGTACAGGTTCGGGATCTCCATCAGTGCGGCCAGACGCACGGCAGCGCGCTCATAGTCGGCGAACTGGAAGAAGGTGCCGTTGAACGGACGGGTATCGGAGCCCAGCAGGATGCCGTTGGTGATGGCGCCCATAGCGAATTCACGAACGCCGAAGTGCAGCTGACGGCCGTATTCGGAGCAGTTCGGATGCTGGGTGGTGGCGAACTCGGCCGGCACGAAGGAATCAGCGCCCTTGATATCGGTGTTGTTGGAGCCGCCCAGATCAGCGGAGCCACCCCACAGTTCCGGCATTACAGCAGCCAGCGCGTTGAGCACGGCGCCGGAAGCCTTACGAGTAGCGACCTTGGCACCGGCTTCATAGCCGGCTTCCAGCTCGTCGATGGCCTTGTCGAAGTCCTCAGGCAGCTTGCCTTCCTTGATGCGCTCGTACAGGGCGGCCTTGTCCGGGTTGGCGGCGGCCCAAGCGGCGAAGGCTTCGTCCCATTCCTTGTGGGCTTCCAGACCGCGCTCGGCAACCTTGCGAGCGTGGGCGAGGGCTTCTTCGTCGACCGGGAAATCAACAGCCGGGTCGAGACCCAGGGCTTCCTTCAGACCGGCGACGGCTTCAGCGCCGAGGGCGGAACCATGGGAGGACGGATCGTTGGTCTTGCCCGGGGTCGGCCATGCGATCAGGGTGTCGACCTTGATGAAATGCGGACGGTCGGTGACCTGCTGGGCCTTTTCGAGCACTGCGGTCAGGCCATCGAGGTCTTCCTTGTAGGAGCCGTCAGGCTGGATGAAGCTGATTTCGTCGGTGTACCAGCCGTAGGCTTCATAACGCTTGAGCACGTCTTCAGCGAAAGCGATCTTGGTTTCGCCTTCGATCTGGATGTGGTTGGCGTCGAAGATGACGAACAGGTTGCCGAGCTTCTGGTTGCCGGCGAGGGAGGAAGCTTCGCTGGAGACGCCTTCTTCGACGTCACCTTCACCGCAGATGACCCACACATTGTGGTCGAACGGGGAGGTGCCGGCCGGGGCTTCAGGATCCAGCAGGCCGCGCTCGAAGCGCTGACCGTAAGCGAAGCCGACTGCGGAGGCAACGCCCTGGTCCAGCGGGCCGGTGGTCATTTCGATGCCCGGGGTCAGACCGACTTCAGGATGGCCCGGGGTGCGGGTGTCGGCGCCGCCGCGGAAGTACTTGAGGTCATCCAGAGTCAGACCGTAGCCGGAGAAGTACAGCTGAACATACTGAGTCAGCGATGCATGGCCGCCGGACAGGATGAAGCGATCGCGGCCAGCCCACTGCGGGTCGTTAGGATCATGCTTGATGAAGCGCTGATACAGGGTGTAGGCGATGGGGGCCAGGGAAACCGGAGAACCGGGGTGGCCGTGGCCAGCCTTCTGAACGGCATCGGCGGAGAGAGCCTTCGCCATCTTGATGGCGCGCTCATCCAACTCGGACCAGGTGATATCGGTCATAGGTGATCTACTTTCCTTCCAATACTTCGGGAACCAGGCTTTCGGCTTGTGCCGAGCCGTAGGCACCCTCACATTGCTCTTACATACTAGCCACCTCAACCGACTAATTCGTTAACTTTTGACACGATTATGGTCGATTGTGTTCTGTTAACGCTCACAATTGACATATACGCACATTCAATACCCCTAAGGACGAACAGCTAGCACTCTACGCATAAGAGTGCTAAAACATTATCGTGCAGATCGATGCGCGAAAGCGCACAAATTCATTGCTGATTAACACAGCACGGGGGAGGCTCATCATGGCGCAGACACGACGCATGCTGGTGCTTCGTGCAATCGTCGAAGACTACATCCGGTCCCAAGAGCCCGTCGGTTCCACTGCGTTGGCGCGCGACCACAATCTCGGGGTCAGTTCCGCGACCATCCGCAACGATATGGCGGCTTTGGAAGACGAAGGCTATCTCATCCAGCCACATACATCCGCCGGGCGAATCCCCACGGAAAAGGGATACCGTTATTTCGTGGACAGGCTATCCACCGTCATGCCGCTGAGCGAAGCGCAACGTCGCGGCATCAACAGTTTCCTGTCCGGATCGGTCAATCTGCAAGATACGCTGCAGCGCGCAGCGCGACTGCTATCGCAGATCACCGGCCAAGTGGCGATCGTCGCGGCGCCTTCACTGGCGAAATCGGCAATCCGGCATGTCGAAATCGTCCCCGGTTCCACCACTACATTGCTTGCGGTCGTCATCACCGATACAGGACGCGTCGCACAACATATGCTGAGCGTGCCCGCGCTGCCAAGTCAGGAAACGCTCAGCCGCCTTGGAGATGAAACCAACGTCCAATGTGCGGGCATGCCATTGGCGCATTCCGCGGAAACATTACGCGCCATGGCGCTACGCCCCGACTACCGCGACGCGAAATCCCTTATCGAAGCGCTGGCGGAAGCCCTTGCCGGCATGGCCGATGACGAAAAGGCAAGCGAACTGTATATGGCCGGTACATCCCATCTCGCCCATCAGCGCACGCTTTCCGATCTCGCGCCGCTCTTCGACGCCCTCGAAGAGCAGGTTGTGCTGATGAAGCTGATGAGCGCTCTGAGCGAAACCCCTTCGGCGGACGGCGTGGGCGTGGCCATCGGTTCCGAAACCCATACTCCGGGACTGCTGCATGCGTCGGTTGTGTCCAGCGGATACGGAACGGCACGTTCCACAAGCCACGACGAAAACACAGCCGCAGACGGCAACGACGATTGCGACGATACGAACCACAACGAAGTCACGCCCTTGGCGTTCGTCGGATCCATCGGGCCGACGCATATGGATTATGCGGTCACCATGGCCGCAGTACAGGCCGTGGCCCACTATCTGTCGTCCATCATCACGCATGATGACGAACGGCAATCATTCTGACCCCGCCTTATGGCACAATAACTGCGAATCAACAGGAAAAAAGGAACGGCATTGGCAGACTATTACGAAGTTCTGGGCGTGGACCGCTCAGCCAGCGACGACGAAATCAAAAAGGCCTATCGCAAGATGAGCCGCAAATACCATCCCGATATCGCCGGCCCGGAATTCGAAGACAAATTCAAGGAAGTCAACAACGCCTATGAGGTGCTGTCCGACCCACAGAAGCGTCAGATGTACGATGCCGGCGTGGATCCGAACAACCCGAACACCGGCGGCTTCGGCGCTTCCGGATTCAGCGGTATGGGCGATATGGGAGACATCTTCGGCCAGTTCTTCGGTGGCGCATTCGGTGGCGGCTCCCAAGGCCCGGTTCCACGCACCCAGCCCGGACGCGACGCACTGGCCAGTACGACCATCGATTTGAAAACCGCAGTATTTGGCGGCACAGCGCACGTGCGTATCAATACATTCGGCCTATGTCAGGAATGCTCCGGCTCCGGCGCACAGGGCGGCGGCCAGCCAACGACTTGCCCGGACTGCCACGGTCAGGGCTTCATGCAGAAGGTCGTGCGCACCATGCTCGGTCAGATGATGACTTCCGCACCGTGCGAACGCTGCGAAGGGCACGGCACCATTATTTCGAATCCTTGCCCATCCTGCATGGGACACGGACGCGTGCGGACCACCCGTAACGTCGGCGTCACAGTTCCCGCCGGCATCCGCGATAATTCCCGCCTGCGCTTGGCCAATCAGGGCGAAGTCGGCGAAGGCGGAGGCGCAGCCGGCGACCTGTATGTCGATATCCGCATCAAGCCGGATAAGCAATTCACGCGCGACGGCGACGACCTGCACTGCTGGGTGCAGATTCCTATGAGCTGGGCCGTTCTAGGCCATGACGTCGATATCGACACGTTTGACGGCAAGCAGACGATTTCCATTCCTGCCGGATGTCAGCCCGAACAGACCGTCACCATGGATGGCTTGGGCGTCACCAGCCTGCAGTCCGGCGGCGAGCGCGGTGACCTGATCGCCCATGTAGCAGTGCAGATTCCGACCAAGCTCAGCGACGAAGAACGTGATTTGATCGAGCGATTCAGCGCCAGCCATGACACGCATGCCGAGCACATCACGCAAAGCTCCCGCCCGACTGCGGCTTCGAAGAAGAGCTTCTTCTCCAAGCTGAAGGATGCGCTGAGCTGAACTGAATCCGTTGCGGCGAATCCCGCCGTATGGCACCGCAGCGACATCGGCAGCAACTGCAGCACAGCGTAAAAATGGTGGCGTCACCTACATCAAGGTGACGCCACCATTCATATATCGCGCATGACGATTGCTTTGCTCTGCGGCTGACGATCAGTGCAGTAAAGAACGGCACATCGCGCGGTACTGGCTTACGTATCCGCCGCCGAAGAATACACAATGCCCAGCGATGGGGTAGAGCTGCCACAGTGTGGTGCGCTCTTCGTATCCGGCTTTCAACGGATGCACGCTTTGATAGCCTTCCGTGATTTCGGTCATATATGACATGCCAAACAAGTGCAGCATCGCCAGATCCTCTTCGCGATGTCCGCCATGCGCGGCCGGGTCGATCAGCACCGCTTCGACTTCGCCGCCGTCGGCGGCCCACATCACATTGCCGCTCCACAGATCTCCGTGCACACGTGCGGGCTTGTCGTTGGCTGCGCGCCCGAGAATTTCAGGCAGCGCGGCAATCACTTCCTCGGTCAGTTCCATATCGCTTTGACGCAGTTCGCCGCGCTGAACGCCCAGTTCGACCATCGGACGTAGCCTGCCTTCGGCCAGATATGTTGCGACGTCGGTCCACTGCCCGCAATCCATCGGCACAGGATCCTGAAGCGGACCGAAATAGCAGATGCCTTCATATCCGTCCGGGGCGGAGCCGAAATACTGTGCGCCAACGTCATGCATGCGCGCCAGCGCCGCGCCGAATGCGCGTGCGGCGGCAGGCGTGGGGGAGCAGGCGTTCACACGTTCGATATCGAGGTAATCCTTCCCCCATTCATACACGTCGACGACGCGGGGGCCGCCTTGGGCGTGCGCCTGTCCCAACCATTGCAGGCCGCGTCCTTCGCATTCAAAAAAACCTTCGGGGCTGAATGCCCTGCTTTTACGGTATTTCGCCATTGTATTGCCGCCTTATCGTCGATGCTCTTCCAGCGCCACGGCACGCGCATATGGTCAAATCCATACTCAAACGCGGCCGGACGATTCTCGGCTCCCATTGTGGAGACGCTGTGCGACAATCCCGCATTCCTATGTGCGCACTTAGAGGCTAGCCGCTAATCTATGTGTCATTGGCATAGGCACGCATAAGTACGCACACGTGCATACGAATCAACGACAAGAAGGGTCGTATGAATTTTCTCCAAGCTATTTTCCTAGGATTGGTACAGGCGCTGACCGAATATTTGCCGGTGTCTTCCAGCGCGCATATCCGCATTATCGGCGATTTGATGCTGGGCTCGGATCCGGGCGCCGCGTTCACCGCAATCATCCAATTGGGCACCGAACTGGCCGTTATCCTGTATTTCCGCCGCGACATCATCCGCATTCTAAGCGCATGGTTCGGTTCTTTGTTCGGCAAGGAAGGCAAGGATTGGAAAAACCGTCTTGGCGCGCATAATCGCGACACGCAGTTGGGCTGGTTCATCATCATCGGCACGCTGCCGATTCTGATCGCCGGCTTGGCGTTCAAGGACGTGATCGAGACGACGCTGCGCAACCTGTGGATCACGGTTACGGTGCTGGCTTTGTTCGGCGCTCTGTTGTGGTATGTCGATTCCCGTTTCAAGCAGGTGAAGACGATGGAGGAGATGACGGCCAAGGACGCACTGCTGTTCGGCATCGGTCAAATGCTGGCGTTGATTCCGGGTGTTTCCCGCTCCGGCGGTACCATCACATTCGGACGCGCGCTGGGCTATACGCGTGAGGCCGCGGTGCGTGTCAGTTTTCTGATGGCCATTCCTGCGGTATTCGGCGCAGGAATTTTGGAAACCGTTTCCGCAGTGAAGGATGTCGCTGCGGGGGACGCCGGCATGTTCCCCGGTTGGGGCGCGACGATTGCGGCCACCATCGTCGCTTTCATCGTGGGATATGTCGTGATTATCGGATTTCTGAAATTCGTGTCCACATTCTCGTATCGCGCTTTTGCGATTTACCGCATCGCACTTGCCGTCATCGTTGCGATTCTGCTGATCAGCGGCGTACTGTCGCCGATTGAAGCGACCGTCGCCTAGATCGTCCGGCTCATATACGAAGCGGGGTTGGGCGCCGTGCGAAAACCGCATGGCGCCCAACCCCGTTTCGTCATATCAATGCTGATGTAACGGTTCAGGCCTCCCTAAACCGCCCGTTTCGTCATATCAGTACGATTATGACGAAACGGGCGAGCGATTACGCCGTAACGTCGCCCTTGCCGAAACCATGCAAGAATTCTTCGGCTTCCTTCACCAACTGCTCGCAGGCGGGGGCACCCAGCGCAGCGATGTGCTCAGCCTTTTCTCGCAAGTCATAGTCATGTTCCATATGATGAACGAATTGCATCAAGTCATCGCTGCAATGCGTTAGCAGATCCGCACGTTCTTTCCATTGCGCGGCTTTTTGCTCGAGGTCTCCTTCATCCAGTGTCACGCCGAGCACGGTACCCAAGCCACGCAGCAGTCGCAGGGCTCCCGCAGGGCATTCATCCGCATCAAGATATTGGGGGACCGACACCCACATCGTCGCAGTCGTATAGCCCTCTTCACAGGCCATTACGTCAAGCACCGTAGGAATGCCCACCGGGCCGGAATATTCCCGATCCAAATCGCACTGGCACATGCAATCGGTCACGTCCAACGGCAATGGCCTTGTATGCGGGCAATTCGCGAACATCGACCCCATGGTGACGATTTCATCGACCTCGAATTCTTCGGCGAACCGCAGACTGATTCGGCAATAATCCTCCCACCGGTAATTCGGCTCGGGGGCGATTTGCACAAGCAGATGCAGATCGTCCAAAACAGTGACGTCATAGAACGTCGTCTGCGGCCACAGGATGCGGCGACGCCCCTGAACATTGCACAGCATGGGACGTGCCGCCTGATAGTCGTAAAAACCGTCGCGTCGAATATGCCGCACTTCACGCGACTCATACTGCGACACCAGGTGCATGGCCGCCGATGTAGAACATTGTGCCGCGTCGTTCCATCCCTCAAAGGCCGCCACCAATACGGTTCTTGGTTTGCTCACTTGCTCGCTCATAATTCCAATGTATCGTGCAGAACGTTGCTCAAACAACTACTTCGCAGTCGGCGAATCGTTGATTTTCCAACGATTCGTGATGCATGGAATAAGGGATCGCGATACTGCGACACGCCGGATTTGCAAAAGCTGACATCACGGTTATAGTAGTTACTCGTGCTCAGGCAGCAGAGAGTTGCCGGAAACACTTGCGGACATAGCTTAGTTGGTAAAGCGCAACCTTGCCAAGGTTGAGACCGCGGGTTCGAGTCCCGTTGTCCGCTCTAAGGTCCCGAAGAGTTAAACGACCTTTACGGTGGGTTAGCCAAGCGGTTAGGCAGCGGCCTGCAAAGCCGTATAGACGAGTTCGACTCTCGTACCCACCTCTCGGATTGTAATCTTTATTGCATGATGAAAGCCAACTTTGGGCGGTTGGCGCAGTGGTAGCGCACTTCCCTGACACGGAAGGGGTCACAAGTTCGAATCTTGTATCGCCCACTCAACATCAATTGATGCGCATAATTTAATATGGGTGATTGGCGCAGCGGCTAGCGCACTTCCTTCACACGGAAGGGGTCATAGGTTCGATTCCTATATCACCCACTGGAGTCTCGCTTCTCACTGCGAGAATCCTCACGCGGACATAGCTTAGTTGGTAAAGCGCAACCTTGCCAAGGTTGAGACCGCGGGTTCGAGTCCCGTTGTCCGCTCCAATGAAAAGGCCTCCCGATCGGGAGGCCTTTTGCGTATCCGCATTCATCTCGTCGTCCAATCATCATCCCAACCAAATGCCAAAACGGTCACACATGCTGAAGGAAAGCATTTTCGTCATCAAATGTGACCGGCATAACCATGGTGACGGGCACGTGCGGCGTGCTGCGTCGCGCAATGTCGAACCTCACATTTATCTTTTGTAATCGTTGATATGAAGTCCAGGCCTGCACATTGGTACCGCGGGCCCCGATAGCAAAGGACAACCATGGCTGAACAAACCATCTCCATCACACTCAACGGCGAAGCGAAGGAGGTGGAATCCAGCCAGACCGGCGTCCAGATCTTCGCGGAAGACAAGAACATCATCGCCGTTCGTCTTAACGGCGAACCTCGCGACCTGTACACTCCGCTGCATGACGGCGATGTCGTCGAACCGATCGCACTCGACAGCGAAGACGGCGTGGCCATTATGCGCCACTCCGCAACCCATGTCATGGCGCAGGCGGTGCAGGAAATCCGCCCGGACGCCAAACTCGGCATCGGCCCGGTCATCAAGAACGGCTTCTACTACGATTTCGATGTCAAGGATCCGTTCACCCCGGAGGATCTGAAGGAAATCGAAAAGCGCATGCAGCGCATCATTAAGTCGGCCCAGTCCTTCCGTCGCCGCACGGTCACCGAAGAGGAAGCCATTGCCGAAGAAGCCGACCAGCCGTACAAGCTTGAGCTGATCCGAGACAAAGAAGCGGCGCTCGATCCGGAAACGGCCACCGAAGTCAGCCAGTCCGAACTGAGCATGTACGACAACGTCGACCGCGACGGCAATACGGTCTGGAAGGACCTGTGCCGCGGACCGCACCTGCCAAACACCCGTTTCATCAAGGCTTTCAAGCTGGAACGCGCAGCCGCCGCCTACTGGCGTGGTTCCGAGGCCAACCCGATGCTGCAGCGCATCTACGGCGTGGCTTTCGCCAGCAAGGAAGAACTGAAGGATTATCAGACCCGCATGGAGGAGGCCGCCAAGCGCGACCACCGCAAGCTGGGTCAGGAGATGGATCTCTTCTCCTTCCCGGATGAGATCGGCCCGGGTCTGGCCGTCTTCCATCCGAAGGGCGCAGCCATCATCAACGCGATGGAGGATTACTCTCGTCAGCTGCATCGCACGCACGGCTACTCCTTCGTGCAGACGCCGCACATCACCAAGGGTCATCTGTACGAGATCTCCGGCCATCTGTCCTGGTATAAGGACGGCATGTACCCGCCGATGCGTATGGATGAGGAACACGACGAGAACGGCAATGTCACCAAGCAGGGTTTCGACTATTACCTCAAGCCGATGAACTGCCCGATGCACAACCTGATATTCAAGTCCCGTCAGCGTTCCTACCGTGAACTTCCGCTGCGCCTGTTCGAATTCGGCACAGTGTACCGTTATGAAAAGTCCGGCGTCGTACATGGTCTGACCCGCGTGCGTGGCTTGACTCAGGACGATTCCCACATCTACTGCACTCGCGAGCAAATGAAGGACGAATTGAAGAACCTGCTGTCCTTCGTGCTGAACCTGCTGAAGGACTTCGGTCTGAACGACTTCTATCTGGAGCTTTCCACCAAGGACGAGCACAAGTTCGTCGGTTCCGATGAGATTTGGGAGGAAGCCACCAACACGCTGGCCGAAGTCGCCAAGGATTCCGGCCTCGAACTCGTGGACGATCCGGGTGGAGCCGCCTTCTACGGCCCGAAGATCTCGGTGCAGGCCCGCGACGCCATCGGCCGCACCTGGCAGGTGTCCACGATTCAGCTGGACTTCAACCTGCCGGAGCGCTTCGGTCTGGAATACATCGCCGCTGACGGAACGCATCAGCGCCCGGTGATGATTCACCGTGCACTGTTCGGTTCGATTGAACGATTCTTCGCGATTCTGCTCGAACACTATGCTGGCGCGTTCCCGGCGTGGCTTGCCCCGGTGCAGGTGCTCGGCGTTCCGGTCGCGGACGAATTCGCCCCGCATCTGGAATCCTTCATCAAGGATCTGGAAGCCGACATGGTGCGCTGCGAAATCGATTCCTCCGATGATCGTTTCGGCAAGAAGATTCGCAATGCTTCCAAGTCGAAGGTGCCGTTCATTCTCATCGTCGGCGAAGAGGATATGAACAACAACGCCGTCAGCTTCCGTTTCCGCGACGGCAGCCAGCTCAATGGCGTTCCGGTCGCGCAGGCCAAGGAATGGATCATGCGTTCCATCGAAAGCCATGCGTTGATCAACAGCGCCGACGACTTCAAGGCCGCCACCGGCCAGGAATGATGCCTTAAAGCCGTATAGATTGTAAAGGGGGAGTCCTTTTCCAAGGATTCTCCCTTTCTTCGTATCACAGAATTTTTCTTGGGGATTTTCCGTCGAATACCGACGAAAGCTTTTCGACCGACTACATTGTCACATGTATATATAAGGAGTGACCATGAACGACGAACAACCACGCATCGATGATCCCACTGATTTCCCGCCTCAGGAGGACACCGTCGAACGCCTGTGGACACCGCAACGCATGACCTATGTGCTGCGTAATTCCGAGAATCGCCCGACGAAGCCGAAAACAAAGGAATGCCCGTTCTGTGCTGGGCCGAAGAAGTCCGATGAGGACGGCCTGATCGCATGGCGCGGCACATACGTGTTCGCCATTATGAATTTGTATCCGTACAATGTCGGCCATTTGATGATCTGCCCGTACCGTCACGTCGGCATGATCACTGAATTGGATGACGCAGAACTATTCGAATTCGAAAAGGCGACGACGCTGGCGATGACGGTGATGCGTGACGTGTCGCATCCGGACGGCTACAACATCGGCATCAATCAGGGCGAGGTCGCAGGTGCCGGCGTCGCCGCGCATGTGCATCAGCATGTGGTGCCGCGCTGGAACGGTGACGCGAATTTCATGCCAATCGTCGCGCAGACGCGTACGATGCCGATTCTGCTGTCCGACCAGCGCGCGGCATATGCTGACGCCTTCGAACGTCTGGCGCCGTCGTTTTCGTTGCCATTGTCGAGATCGGCACAAGTCGAACAGTAGGGGAGAGCCATGCTGGAACGTTTTCGATCGGGTTGGAAGCGCATTATCAACCCGATTGCGGTGCTGTGCGTGCGTTTGTCGATCAGCGCGAACGTGGTGACGATTGTCGGCTCCTTGCTGACCATTGCCGTGGCCGTTGTCACCGGTGTGACCGGTTGGATGTTCGCAGGCGCCTTTGTATTGACGATTCTTGTATTGTTCGATTCTTTAGATGGATCGGTTGCGGCATTGACGAATGGCGGCACCAAATTCGGCGCCTTTTTGGATTCGACGCTGGATCGCATTGCTGATTGGGCGCTGCTTGTTGCAGTGATGCTGTTTTTCATTCTGCATGCCGATTGGTGGCATGATGCCTCTGATACATCCATTGACTATGTCGCGATGATTGGCTTGGGCGCGGCGTTGGTGTCGATCATGACGTCGTTTGTGACGTCATATGCGAGGGCTCGCGCAGAATCCGTCGGATATGAGGTGAAGGTCGGCGTCGCCACGCGCGCCGACAGGCTAGCCATTATTTTGATTGGCATGGCCGTCACCGGATTGGCGCATCATGGCATCTGGCTGTGCGTTGCGATGGTGTTGCTTGCCGCGCTCGGCGTGATTACCGTGGGCCAGCGCATTGGTGAAGCACATCGTTTGATGACGCGGGATCAAGCATAAATATGGCCTTGGAGCGATGCGATTTTAGTCGTTCTGCACGTTTTGTCTACAAACCGCTTTAAAATCATGTCGTTTGTCTTATCCGTCTAACCTGATCGGAGCAATATGTCAGGGCATTCCAAGTGGGCGACCACCAAGCATAAGAAGGCCGCTATTGACGCCAAGCGCGGTAAGCTGTTCGCCAAGCTGATCAAGAACATCGAAATCGCAGCCCGTATGGGCGGCGGCGACCCGGACGGCAACCCGTCCCTCGCCGATGCGATCTACAAGGCCAAGAAGGCCTCCATGCCCGCCGACAACATCAAGCGTGCTGTCAAGCGTGGTTCTGGCGAAGAAGCTGGTGGCGCCAACTACGAAGACATCGTGTATGAGGGTTATGCTCCGGCTGGTGTCGGTCTGATCATCGAGTGCTTGACCGACAACCGCAACCGTGCTGCTGCCGACGTCCGTTCCACTCTGGGCAAGGGCGGTGGCTCTCTGGCCACCACCGGTTCCGTGAGCTTCAACTTCGAGCGCAAGGGCCAGATTGCCATCCCGTCCGAAGGCGTGGACTTCGACGATCTGTTCGAGAAGGCCGCCGAAGCTGGCGCCGAGGACGTGCAGGATGAAGGCGAAATGTTTGTCGTCGTCACTGATCCGTCCGATATCCACACCGTTCGTCAGGCGCTGCTGGATTCCGGTTTCGAATATGATTCCGCCGATCTGGTGATGGCCCCGAAGACCGAGGTCGAGCTGAGCTTGGAAGACGCCCGCAAGGTGTCCCGCCTCATCGACAATCTCGACGATCTCGACGATGTGCAGAATATCTACTCCAACTGGACCGCTTCCGACGAGGTTATGGCCCAGCTCGACGAGGAGTAGTCGAGAGTGATTATCCTTGGCGTCGATCCCGGGCTGACTCGCTGCGGGGTCGGCGTAATAGAAGCCGGCGCATACCGCCGGCTTTCGTTTATTCATGTGGATGTTGTGCGTTCTGATCCGAAAATCTCCCAGGATCTTCGTCTGCTGGCCATCTACAGCGGTTTGGTGGAGAAAATCGAACGTTTCTGCCCGGATACGGTGTCCATCGAACGCGTGTTCGCCCAAGAAAACCGCAATACGGTGTTGGGAACGGCGCAGGCGGCCGGCGTGGCCATGCTTGCCGCAGCGCAACGCGGCATTCCCGTGGCATTGCATACGCCGACCGAATCGAAGATGTCCATCACCGGCAATGGTCAAGCGAATAAAGCGCAAATGGAACGCATGGTGGCTCGTATTCTCGGATTGAACACCATTCCGACGCCTGCAGATGCCGCCGATGCCTTGGCCGTCGCCATCTGCCACGCACTACGACCGGCCGGCGCTTTGCAAGGAGGGGAGCGGGAACAGCATCTGACTGCGGCGCAACGGCAATGGGCGAAAGCTGCGCAACAGGCCGCACATCGCTCGGGGGTCCGTAGAGGCATGTAAGCTATCGAACAGATGTTCTATTCGA
This sequence comes from Bifidobacterium sp. LH_512, assembly GCF_056356435.1. Lineage (NCBI taxonomy): Bacteria > Bacillati > Actinomycetota > Actinomycetes > Bifidobacteriales > Bifidobacteriaceae > Bifidobacterium > Bifidobacterium sp. LH_512. The sequence goes on along the minus strand of NZ_JBKEUE010000001.1, from coordinate 763,267 downwards.
TAGCTAGCAGCAAGGGAAGTGACGGTCATGATCGGAATGCTGACCGGCCGCGTCGAATCAGTTGATTCGGCAGCCGCCCTGATTGACGTTGGCGGCGTTGGATACGAAGTGCGCATGCCTTCGGCTGACTTATCCGCCATTCATGCGGGGCAGGAGCATCGCGTCTATACGTCCTTATCGGTTTCCCAGGATGCCGTGACGTTATTCGGTTTTCTCTCCCCCGCATCGAAACGCATGTTCCTGCGATTGCAGAAGGTCAGTGGGGTCGGTCCGAAAGTCGCGCTGTCGCTGTTGTCGGTTTTGCCTGCAGACCGCTTGGCAAAGGCCATTGCGAATGGAGACGCAAAAGCGTTGACGAAGGCTCCGGGGCTGGGAAACAAGGGAGCCCAGAAAATCATTCTCGAGCTCAAGGGGTCGATTGATCTCGAACAGTTGGATGAACAATCGGCCGGTCTTCCGGCTCCGGACACTGGCGCCCAACAGGTGGTTGAAGGATTGATGTCTCTCGGTTGGAGCCAGCAGGATGCTCATCGCGCAGTAGAGACAGTGCGTGCGGAACAGGGACTTGACGAACCACTGCGTGCGCAAGACGTACCGAACGTGCTTCGCCTTGCGTTGGCATCGCTCGACCGAGGTAGGTGATTAGCCCATCATGGCCAACGAAACAACGACGATGAAAAATTCCGGTGCCAACGAAGAATCGCTCCGTATGGTTTCCGCAGCTCCGATTGCGGACGAACCTGTGAGCGATGAGGAGCTCCGTCCACATGTGCTGGATGGCTTTATCGGCCAGCCGTTGCTCAAAGCCCAGCTGCAACTGTTTCTCGATGCGGCCCGTAAACGCGAGGTGCCGCCGGATCATATTCTTCTCGCCGGCCCTCCCGGATTGGGTAAAACCACGTTGGCGATGATCGTCGCCAACGAACTGGGCGTGCCCATTCGTGTCACTTCCGGACCGGCCATCCAGCATGCAGGCGATTTGGCCTCAATCCTCAGCTCGCTGGATGCCGGTGAAGTACTGTTTATCGACGAGATTCACCGTCTGCCGCGTGCGGCGGAAGAACTGCTCTATATCGCAATGGAGGATTTCCGCGTCGACGTTATGGTCGGCAAGGGCCCTGGTGCCTCATCCATTCCGTTGACGTTGCCGCGTTTCACCGTTATCGGCGCAACGACACGTGAAGGCATGTTGCCTTCCCCGTTACGTGCGCGATTCGGTTTCACCGCGCATTTGGATTTCTACCCGCATGAAGAGCTTGAGAAACTGATCGACCGTTCGGCGGCCGTTCTTGGCTTGCGTCTTGACGATGGATCCTCGCACCAGATGGCGATGCGTTCACGAGGCACGCCTCGTATCGCCAATCGTCTTCTGCGCCGCGTGCGCGACTGGGCCATCGTCCACGATCTTGACTCGGTATCTCCTCAAGACGTCAAAGACGCATTGGCCCTGTACCAGATCGACACGGAAGGTTTGGACCGTCTCGATATCGCGGTGTTGACGGCCATCGTCACCAATTTCAACGGCGGACCGGTCGGTTTGAACAATCTCGCCGCCATGGTGGGCGAGGAATCGGAAACCGTCGAAACGGTGTGTGAGCCGTACTTGGTGCGCGAAGGTTTTTTGGTACGCACTCCTAAGGGGCGTGTCGCCACCGCCAAAGCGTGGGCGCATCTCGGACTTCAGCCTGAGAATAATTCTCAATAAGATGTCAGACCGCTATCATAAAATCAACCGGTTGGGCAACCGACCCGTATAACCGTTCCTATCGGCAAAGGAGAACTCCGGTATGGCAATTATGATCATCCTGCTCGTCGTCATGGTCGGCATGATGTGGTGGCAGTCCCGCTCCGCGAAAAAGCAGCAGGAAGAAAAGAAGAACTTCCGCTCCAATCTCCAGCCGGGAACCCAGGTCATTACCATTGGCGGCATCATCGGCACAGTGGTGTCCGTGGATTCCGAATACGAGGAAATCGTCATCGACTCCGAAGGTTCGCTGATTCGTTTCAGTTTCAATGCCATCAGCCGTGAATACACGCGTCCGGCATACATTCATGATGACGAAGTCGACGAAAACGGCAACCCGCTGCCGCAGGAAGACGCCGGCATGGATCAGGTTCCGGCGGACGACGCTATCGAATCGACTCCGCAGGAAGCCGGAACCGACAACGTCGAATCCTCCGACGATAACAAGTGATACATGATGCGCTCAATTATGAGCGCATCAGTTTTTTGCCAACACATCATTGACACTTCAAATACGATTCATCCATATACTGAAGGATTGAGCTCACATATGACGCAAGCGGATATCATCCCCGCCGATTTGAACAAGATCGCGACCGAGGACGCTGAATATCTGATCTCCTTGGTTCGTTCCATTCCAGGATTTCCGAAAGACGGTATTATTTTCCGTGACTTCATGCCTGTGTTGGCGGATGCGCGCGGACTCGGCATCCTGATGGACGCCTTGGAAGCGGCATTGCCAGTACCGGTGGATTCCTTCGATGCCATCGCCGGTTTGGAGGCACGTGGCTTCCTGTTCGGTCCGGCTTTGGCTGCACGCCTCGGCAAGGGATTCATTGCGGTCCGCAAAGCGGGCAAACTCCCGCCTCCAACGGTTGGAGAATCCTATAATCTCGAATATGGTCAAGCAACTGTTGAGATTGAAGTCAATGCGGTACATGAAGGGTCTCGTATTCTGATTGTCGACGATTTGATTGCAACCGGCGGCACGGCCAAGGCGGCGGCTCATCTTATCGAACGCTGCGGCGGCGCCGTCGTCGGCTTCAGCTTCGTTATGGAGCTGCTCGGCATCAATGGCATTGCGTCGCTGGGCGAGTATCCGTCCAGCCGCCTTATCACCATGCCGGCCTGATTCAAATCAACGGCCGTTACGATTTCGTTTACAGGGGAGTCCAACAATGGATCTTTACGAATATCAAGCACGCGAGCTGCTCGAAGAGCAATCAATTGACGTTCCGAAGGCAATTTTCGCCCAGAATTCTCATGAGGTCGCCGAAGCTGCGGATGTCATCGGCTACCCGTGCGTAATCAAGGCACAGGTGAAAACCGGACATCGCGGGCAGGCCGGCGGTGTGAAAATCGCCAAAACACGTGATGAGGCGATTCTTCTTTCCGAACAGATCCTTCCAATGACCATTCGCGGCCACAAGGTCAGCGGCGTCCTGGTCACTGAAGCGAAGAATATTCTGCACGAATATTACGTTTCCATCTCCGTGGATCGTTCATCTCGCGACTACGATGTGCTCGCGACTGCAGCCGGCGGCACGGAAGTCGAAGAAGTGGCCCGCAAACATCCAGAAATGGTCAAGCGCCTGCATATTGACCCGCTCGGCGAGTTTGATATCGAAGCAGCCCGACGCATGGCGAAAAGCATCGGCTTCTATCATGCCGATGTCGAGCAGGCGGCGGAAATCCTGCTGAAGATGTGGCATTGTTTCATCGAAAACGACACCACACTGGTGGAGATCAACCCGCTTGCGAAAATCGGCGATCCGGACGATGAATCCTCGAAATCGCTATGCGCTCTGGATGCCAAAATCTCCTTGGATGATAACGCCGCATTCCGTCACGACGGTTGGGCTCGTTTCCACGATCCGATCGCGGCGGATCCATTTGAACAGAAGGCACACGAACACGGTCTACACTATGTGCATCTGCATGGCGAGGTCGGTGTCATCGGCAATGGCGCGGGCTTGGTTATGAGTTCGCTCGACGCTGTTTCCGGAGCGGGCGAAGCTCAAGGCACCGGCATCAAACCGGCGAACTTCCTGGATATCGGTGGCGGAGCTTCGGCCGAGGTCATGGATGCCAGCCTTACCATCGTGCTGTCTGACCCGCAGGTCTGTTCTGTGTTCATCAACGTGTATGGTGGTATCACCGCATGCGACGAGGTGGCCAAGGGCATTCTCGAAGCGTTGGATAAGCTCAATGCCGCCAAGCCGATTGTCGTGCGTTTCGATGGCAATGCGGCGGCAGAAGGATTGAACATTCTTGCACAGTCTCACAATCCGAATGTGCAGGTTGCGCAAACCATGGAGGAAGCGGCTCAGGAAGCCGCACGTCTTGCCGCAAACGGCATGGAAGGACGCTGAGAAGCATGACTGTGTTCATTGAAGACGATGCCCCGGTAATCGTTCAGGGCATGACCGGACACCAGGGCATGACCCATACCGCTCGTATGCTCAAGGCCGGTACCAACATCGTGGGCGGCGTCAATCCTCGTAAGGCTGGCACTGAAATACAGTTCGAAGGCATGGACGGCGAAACCCTTTCCGTTCCCGTCTACGCGACTTGCCAGGACGCGCGTCAGGCGACAGGTGCCGTCGCCAGCGTCATCTTTGTGCCCCCGCGATTCGCGAAAAACGCCATCGTGGAAGCAGTCGAAGCGGGATTGCAGACTATTGTAGTCATCACTGAAGGTATTCCGGTTGCAGACAGCGCATATTGCGTGGCTCTGGCCCGCAGCAGGGGCGTCCGCATCGTCGGGCCGAATTGCCCCGGCCTGCTGACAACAACTTCTTCCGAATCGTCGCATGGCGTCAACCTCGGCATTATTCCGGATGGCATCGTCGCTCATGGACCGCTCGGCCTGGTGTCGAAGTCCGGAACCCTTACCTACCAGCTGATGGGCGAACTGTCCGATATCGGATTCACCGCATGCCTTGGCGCCGGTGGCGACCCGATCGTTGGCACCACGCTTCAGGAAGCTTTGGAGGCCTTTGATAACGACGACAACACCAAGGCTGTCGTTATGATCGGCGAAATCGGCGGTAACGCCGAGCAAGAGGCCGCACAGTGGGCCCACGAGCATATGACCAAGCCCATCGTCGCCTATATCGCAGGATTCACGGCGCCGGAAGGCAAACAGATGGGTCATGCCGGAGCGATTGTTTCCGGCGGTAAAGGCACTGCACAAGACAAGAAAGACGCGCTTGAAGCGGTAGGTATCCGCGTTGGTGCGACCCCTGGCCAAACCGCGCAGTACGTGCGCGAAGTTCTTGCCTCATTGCCACGATGACAGCAACCCAACTGAAGCATTGGATCAGGGGAGTCGTTATAGCAGCCGCCACGACGATTGTCTACGGCGCAGCGTTGTGGAGTTTCCTCGCTTTGCTGCTACTGGTCATTTCCATGGAGGAGGGCGGAGAGAATATTTCCTCCATCTCCACGCCCTTGGCCCAATCGATTATGCTGCTCAGCCAAGGTGCCGGTTTTCATACCGGCAGCATAACGCTGACCATTATCCCGTTGTCGTTGACTCTGCTGCTTATCGGAGTGGTACGAACGCTGGCGCTGCGGTTCGATACCAATTGGCGGGCGTATGTCAGTGGCGTTGTGGTATGGAATATCATCACCATGGTGTTACGCAACAATGCAGGAGTCACACTGATTGACGCTCCATGGCTAATTCATGTGAAGACGTCCGCGGTGTTCACCATCGGCTTCCTGCTTGCCGCGTTGCGTTCCGAAACCATTCGTGAACTATTCTCCCGCATAACCGGTCGGATATCCGAAGAACTGCGTAAAGCCGTGGTATGGGGTGTCAGAATCGCGACTGTTCTACTGATCGTCTACGTCATCATCGGATTGTTGACCGTACTGGCGTGGACCGGTATCGACTGGTCCACGGCGGCGGAAATTTTCGATATTTCCGGTATGCAGACCGGATCATCGATTCTCACTTCCATCGCGTCTCTTGCCTGGCTGCCGAATTTCGCGTTATGGGCGCTGGCTTGGCTGTTCGGAGACGGGTTCACCATCGGGCAAACGGCCTCATACACGCTGTGGTCCAGGAATGTGGATGTGCTGCCGCCGATTCCCGCGTTCGGCATTTTCCCGGATGCAGTGCACAACGATCTGCTGAGAATACTGTTTGTTTCCATTCCCGTCATCTGTTCGGCAGCATGCGGTCTTGCAGTCATCATTTTGAAGCGCGGATTCAATCTGCGTATTCCGTCGCCGACGCAATCGCATATCGACTATAAGTCGCTGATATTCGCTTTCGCGTATCCCGCCGGAGCGTTCTGCATCGCCAGCGCGATGGTTTCCGTGGGGTCAAGCCTGCTGTTCACCATGTCGAACGGCTCGCTGGGTACCGAAAGACTGTCTCACATCGGCGTCGATGTGATCACCGCCACGCGCAGCGTCGGCCAACCGACCGCGCTCGGCCTGATATGCGCCTGGATGATTGCCGCAATTGGCGTCGCAGCGATTTTCGGGATACGCTGGATTTCTAAACGTGTTCGCGCACGGCGTGACGTCTCCGACGCTCAGCCGACGACCGTTCGTGAAGTTGCCACGCCTGCACGCGTAGCGACTTCAACCCCACAACATAAGGAGGAACAGGGTGACAACAACGAATCGTCCGATACGACGAGCTCTGGTATCGGTCTTCCATAAGGAAGGCATCGAGGTGCTTGCCGAAGCTTTCAAGCAGGCTGGTACCGAAGTGGTGTCCACCGGCTCCACTGCCAAGCGTCTCGCGGAACTTGGTGTGCAGGTCGTCGAAGTCTCCGAAGTCACCGGTTTTCCGGAGAGCCTTGACGGACGAGTCAAGACCCTCGATCCGCACATCCATGCCGGCATCCTTGCCGACATGACCAACGAAGACCACGCTCGTCAGCTCGAAAAGCTCGGCATCAAGCCGTTCGACCTGGTCGTCGTCAATCTGTACCCGTTCGCCGACACCGTTCGTTCCGGTGCCAACGAGGCCGACACCATCGAGAAAATCGATATCGGCGGTCCGTCCATGGTTCGTGGCGCGGCGAAGAACAGCGCCACCGTCGCCATCATCACCGATCCGGCCGATTACGCTCTGGTTGCCCAGCGCGTCGCCGACGGCACGGGCTTCTCCCTCGAAGAACGTCGTTGGCTTGCCGCAAAGGCCTATGCTCATACCGCAGCCTATGACGCTACGATCAGCGAATGGACCGCGAAGCATTGGCCGAAGCCGGCCACGGTTGTTTCCGCCGATGCCGAACCGGAAGAGACCCCGGTTGACGAGGTAAAGTTCCCGACCGCATTCACGCGCACTTGGGATCGCGCCCACGTTCTGCGCTACGGCGAAAACCCACACCAGCAGGCGGCTCTTTATCTTGACCCGCTGAATCAGGGTGGATTCGCCCATGCCGAACAGCTGGGTGGCAAGCCGATGAGCTACAACAACTACGTGGATGCCGATGCCGCATGGCGCGCCGTGTGGGATTTTGCCCCGAAGATCGCCGTCGCAGTGGTCAAGCACAACAATCCGTGTGGACTGGCTATCGGCGAAACCGCAGCCGAAGCGCACAAGAAGGCTCATGCCTGCGATCCGATGAGCGCCTATGGCGGCGTGATCGCCTGCAACACGACGGTCACCCTCGATATGGCAGAAAGCGTTCGCCCGATCTTCACCGAAGTCATAGTGGCTCCGGACTATGAGCCGGCTGCCCTTGAACTGCTGCAGACCAAGAAGAAGAACCTGCGCATCCTCAAGGTGGCCGAGCCGCCGAAGGCCAAGACGCAGTTCCGCCAGATCGACGGCGGCCTGCTGGTGCAGTCCACCGATCTGATCGATGCGGTCGGCGACAATCCAGACGCGTGGAAGCTGGTTTCCGGCGAGCCGGCCGACGAGCAGACCCTGAACGATTTGCTGTTCGCATGGCGTGCGATTCGTTGCGTGAAGTCCAACGCGATTCTTATCGCGCACGATCAGGCTACGGTCGGCATTGGCATGGGCCAGGTCAATCGTGTGGATTCCGCCAACCTGTCCGTTGAACGTGCGAACACGCTGGCTGACGGCGCGAATCGCACCAATGGCGCAGTCGCCGCATCCGACGCGTTCTTCCCGTTCGCCGATGGCGCTCAGATTCTGATCGATGCCGGTGTCAAGGCCATCGTTCAGCCTGGCGGCTCGATTCGCGACGAGGAAGTGTTCGAAGCCGCGCGTAAGGCCGGCGTCACGATGTACGTGACCGGCACGCGTCACTTCTTCCACTAAAGAGTATGTGACGGTGTCGTCGTCTCCCGACATGGGAGACGGCGACACCGTCACATCGCGTACAATCATTGACGGGATGCAATACGAGTATTATGATTCCCACGGTTTTTCGTATGGCATCATCTTTGATGTCGTATGGTTCAATGCGATTGAGACGGCACGCAGGAAGGCGCATTTATGGGAAATCACCCATTCGTTTCGGAAGATCACGAGGGTAAGCCCTGGTTTGAATGGGCGGTCGCCATTGTTCTTGTGCTGGCTGCTCTGATCGCGTTCCTTGGGTATACGTTGGCCGCCACCGCAATGATTGCGGCGACGGCCATTTTCACTGGACTTGTCCGCCTGATGTTCAGAGAGAAAAGCCCTTGGAAGGTTCGCTCAGTGGCGTTCGATTCCCTCGTCGGCATTCTGCTGGGCGTCGGACTGCTGGTTCTGTACTTCAGTTTCCCCAACAATCTGTGATGTAGCAGCCTGTGACGTCTGATCAGCCGGCATCGTTTCAGCCTGCGCGTTCTGCTGTGTGAAGCTTTCGGAAGTCTCGGAACCAGCGATTTCAAAGGATTCAGCTTCCTGCATGGCCGTGGCTTCGGCAGCGGCAAGCTGGGCGTCCTTCTTCTTGGCGGCAGTGTTCTTGGCCATCTGCGCGACGATAATCACCAGTGCGACGATGGCGGCGGCGAGCACCGGGCAAATCCAGAACACCCACAGCTGCGGCAACGGCTCCTGGGTCATGCCCTGTCCCTGAGCGACAATGGCGATGCCGGTGGAACGCGCCGGATTCAGCGCCGCGCCGGTGACGGGATATGTGATGGCGGTGCCGACGCCATAGGCAATACCCATCATCAGAGCCTGCCGGCCATTCATCTCATCGGATCCGTTCATCGTACGCATCGCAGTGGAGACGATCAGCAGTCCAGCGACGACTTCCACGACGATTGCCATAGTGATGCCGAAGGTGATGCCGTAATTGCCGAGTGTCGAATACGAGACAGAGCCTTTTTCGAAACCGTTGACGGCCGGCGTGTACCAGACGCTCGCCGTAACCTGTTCGGAAACGGGAAGCATGAATTTGATGCCGAATCCCGCACCGATGGCGCCCACGACCTGCGCGATGATGTACAGTACGCCGTCAAGAACATTCGTTTTGCCGACCAGCATCGCCGCGATGGTGACGGCCGGATTGAACTGTGCGCCGGAAATGCGGCCGAAAATATACGTCGCCAACGCGTAGATGCATCCGATGGAGATGGTCACAAACGACATGTATACGCCGAAAATACCCAGTCCCAGAGCGCTTGTCGTATAGATCGCGAAACAGATCAGAAAGCTGCCGATCAGCTCGGCGCCTACGCGCACGACCAACGGCTGAATCTCTTTCCGCGTAGCTACAGGAGTCGCTTCAACAGCAGTCATATCATTCCTTTATCATTGTGTACGTCGCGGGAATCATCCCGCCGAACGCAGCCATCCTACCAGTCAACCCTTACGGTAGTATGGATTAGCTCTCGTTTCGCCGATTCCGGCCGACGAAACGAATGATTAAAAAAACATGCCCGGCCACGTTGGGAGAACGATGCCAAACGCATATTCTCGCGCCGCGAAGGCGCATAATGACAATGAAGGTATCCGCCTGCAGAAGCTGCTTGCGCAGGCAGGATTCGGATCTCGCCGCAAATGCGAAGAGATCATTCTTGACGGACGTGTCGAAATCGACGGCGAATTGGTGACCGAATTGGGCACCCGCGTCGATCCGAAGCGTCAGCAGGTGAGGGTTGACGGTTCCCGCGTACGCGTGAACCCGAACCATATCACTCTTGCTTTGAACAAACCGCGTCGCGTGTTGAGCACGATGGACGATCCGAAGGGACGTTATACGCTGCGCGATATCGTCGGCGACAAATACGAGCGCATCTTCCATATGGGACGCCTCGACTATGATTCCGAAGGCCTGATTCTGATGACCAATGACGGCGAGCTCAGCCAGCACGTCATGCATCCGAAGTATGAGGTCGAGAAAACCTATATCGCCACTCTGCAGGGCAAGATCAGCGGTACCGTGTGCCGTCGTCTGGTCACCACCGGCGTGCAACTCGATGACGGCTGGACCAAGCTCGACCATTGCGCCATCATCGACGCGAACCGCGATACCACGCTGGTGAAGGTTGTGTTGCATTCCGGCAAGAACCGCATCGTGCGCCGTATTTTCGGTTCGATCGGTTTCCCTGTCAAGCGTCTGGTGCGCACGCAGATCGGCCCGATCAAGCTCGGCGATCTGAAGTCCGGCTCCTACCGTGTGCTGTCGCAGACCGAGGTCCGCTCCCTGTCTAAGGCGGTGGGACTGTGATTCGCGTTGCCATTGATGGACCCGCCGGCGTCGGCAAATCCTCCACATCCAAGGCATTGGCGAAATATTATGGTTTCGCCTATCTGGACACCGGTGCGATGTATCGCGCCTGTGCTTGGTGGTGCATGCAGCAAGGCATCGATCTTGATGCCGAAGCGCTTGACGGGCAGGAGATCACCGAAACCGTCGCCGCCTTCTTCACCGAAGGTCATTTCGACATCAGCGTCGATCCGGATGATGCTCGCGTTTTCGCCGATGGCGAGGATATCAGCGAGGAGATTCGTTCGTCCGAGGTCTCTGCGCATGTTTCCAAAGTGTCGAACATCATTCCGGTTCGTAATGTGCTGATTGCCGCACAGCGCGCCTATATCGCTCAGGAAGAGGCCGAAGATTCGTTCTCGTCCGGTTTGGGCGTTGTGGCCGAAGGCCGAGACATCACCACGGTCGTCTCTCCCGATGCCGAAGTGCGTGTGTTGCTCACCGCCCGCGAAGAGGTGCGTCAGGCACGTCGCGCCGGCCAGAGCGTCAAGGGCGTTGGCGTGGAAGACGTGGCCGCCCGTGACAAGGCCGATTCCAAGGTCACACAATTCATAACCGCAGCCGATGGCGTTACGACCATAGATAATTCCGATCTTGATTTCGAACAGACTTTCGATATGCTGGTCGAATTGGTCGACGCCGCCATCGAAGAGCAGGAATACCGCCGTTATGTCGCCAACTTGGAGGGCTATGAGCTTGACGAAGGCGATGAGGGCCTGATTGATGGTTCCGCCTTTGACAATCGTGCTTCCAATGCTGGTCCGAAGGCCGTTGGCGTGTTGGCTGTGGTCGGCCGTCCGAATGTCGGCAAGTCCACACTGGTGAACCGTATTCTCGGACGCCGCGCAGCAGTGGTCGAGGATACGCCTGGCGTGACCCGCGATCGTGTCAGCTATGACGCAGAATGGGCCGGTACAGATTTCAAGCTGGTCGATACCGGTGGCTGGGAGGCCGATGTGGAAGGCATTGAGTCCGCCATCGCTTCGCAGGCTCAGGTTGCGGTGCAGCTTGCCGATGCCGTGATTTTCGTGGTCGACGGTCAGGTAGGTCTAACTTCGACCGACGAACGTATCGTCAAGATGCTTCGTGCGGCTGGTAAGCCCGTTACGCTTGCCGTCAACAAAGTCGACGACCAGATCAGCGAATACTTGACCGCCGAATTCTGGAAGTTGGGTTTGGGCGAACCGTACGGCATTTCTGCCATGCATGGCAGGGGAGTGGGAGATCTGCTGGATGTCGCGATGGATTCGCTGCGTAAGGCCGAACGTACGTCTGGCTTCTTGACCCCGTCCAATCTGCGTCGTGTGGCACTGGTCGGCCGTCCGAATGTCGGCAAGTCGTCGCTGCTTAATCAGTTGGCGCACGAGGAGCGTACCGTCGTCAATGATTTGGCTGGTACCACCCGTGACCCGGTTGACGAAGTGGTGAATGTCGATGATGAAGATTGGCTGTTCATCGATACCGCCGGCATCAAGCGTCGTCTGCATAAGCTGTCAGGCGCGGAGTATTATTCGTCTCTACGCACGCAGGCTGCAATTGAACGTTCCGAATTGGCCCTTGTGTTGTTCGACGCCTCCCAGCCTATTTCCGATCAGGATCTGAAGGTGATGAGCCAGGCTGTTGATGCCGGACGCGCTATCGTGTTGGTGTTCAACAAGTGGGATCTGATGGATGAATTCGACCGCCAGCGTATGGAACGCTTGTGGAAGACCGAATTCGACCGTGTCACGTGGGCGCAGCGTGTGAATCTTTCCGCTAAGACCGGCTGGCACACGAACCGACTGGCCAATGCGATGCGTGGGGCTTTGGAATCGTGGGATAAGCGTATTCCGACCGGTAAGCTCAATTCGTTCCTGGGCCAGATTCAAGCGGCGCATCCACATCCGCTTCGTGGCGGCAAGCAGCCGCGTATTCTGTTCGCGACCCAAGCATCGACGCGACCTCCGCGTTTCGTGATTTTCGCCACGGGATTCCTTGAGCATGGCTACCGTCGTTACATTGAGCGTTGTCTGCGTGAAGAATTCGGTTTTGACGGTTCGCCGATCCAGATTTCGGTGAACATCCGAGAAAAGAAGAAGCGCAAGTGATAATCGCATTCACGTAAGCATATGTTGGGGCCGTCCAGTATGCGGTACTGGACGGCCCCAACATATGCGTGCTATGAAGCGACACGACTAAAGCGACACGACGGATTTTGTTTTTTTCATATTTGTGCTAAATTACCTATTCGGTGCTTCGCACCGTTCGGACCATAGCGCAGTTTGGTAGCGCACTTGACTGGGGGTCAAGGGGTCGCGGGTTCAAATCCCGCTGGTCCGACCAAAAGGGCGGAAAATCAACGATTTCCGCCCTCCTGCTTTTCGGGTGAAATGCCATCGGGTACAAATCGGGTACATTGCGGGAATTACATTAAATCATTCGACTGGGTTGACGGTATTGTCGTCGACCCATCGGTCGATGTCGGTCTGCCGGTATCGGATGAGCCTGCCGACGGTCACGTACGGCAGCTCGCGACGTTCGCTGCGCCAACGTGAAAGCGTCGAAACGGGAATATTCAGCTGCTCCGCAGCCTGTCCGGGAGTAATCAGGCTACGACCGGCATTATCGGCATTGTTCTTCATGTCGTGCTTCTATGCGACGTGCGTCAGGGCGCATAGGTGACGGTCATGGCGAAGAGTTGGATTAACGATCGATGGCTGACCGATGCCGTGAAGATATTGGATGACGGCTCAAAGGTGCATGTTCCTCCCTCGTCGGCGGTAAAGCGTGCGCTGTCGATGCATATGGACGATCCGGAAAAAGCGAAGGTCCCGGCTGAGTTTCGAACCAGCGTCTTCGGGAAGGGATCCAGATGGACGGTGTTCTGGACGGCGGATGGCGAACGTCATCGCAGGAATTTCCGGGACTACCGCAAGGCGGATGAGTTCCGGGCGGGCTTGGAGGACGATATTCGATCCGCCCGGTACGTGAATCCCAAGGATGCCGAACGTACCTTTGGCGAGGTCGCCGAAATCTGGATCGCGGGATTGCGGGGGAGCATCAAACAGTCCACGGAGGCCCGTTACCTGCGTGAGTTGCGGATCTGGGTGCTTCCGCGCTGGGGCATGGTGCCTTTGGGACGTATCGGCACGGCAACCGTGCAGCGGTGGGTGGCGCAGCTCGTCTCCGGGGACGCGCCCCGCGACGGGCGAATCGGCCAGGCAAGGCCGTTGGCCCCGAAATCCATCCGTTCGATCGTGAAGATTGTATTCAAGGCCGTGCTGGATCTGGCCGTATCGAATGGATGGCTGACGGCCAATCCCGTCGATCGGGTGAAACTGCCGCGGGCCCTGCCCGTGCATCGGCGCGTCTATCTGACTCCTATCGAGGTCAAGGCCATCGCCGACGAGATGAGTGACAACAATGCCATCGCCGTATACCTGTTGGCCTATACCGGGGTACGCATCGGTGAGCTGCTTGCATTGCGATGCGGCGATGTGGATCTTGACCGGATGACGATATCGATCACGAAGACCCAGTCCGTGGATGTGGGCAACCGGACGCTTGAAACCACGCCTAAGGGAAACCGGTCCCGCACAGTGCCGATCCCCGAGGGATTACGCGCCGGAATCATACGACTGATCGACGGGCACGGGTCAGATGAATATCTCGTTCGTGCGCCGCGCGGAGGCATGCAGACCACGCGAAACTGGCGGAACCGAATCTGGTTCCGGGCCTTGCGGGCCGCGGGTATGGACGAGATCGACGGGTTGACGATACACTCGCTGCGGCACACGTATGCGAGCTTGGCGATCAAGGCCGGGGCGGACGTGAAGACCTTGCAGGCGGTCATGGGCCATGCGTCCGCGGCGGAAACATTGGACACGTACGCGGACCTGTGGCCCAGTCGGACCAGCGAGGTCGCGGCCGCCATCAACCGGGAGATCCTGTTTTAGTACATAATCGCGGTTAATTACGTTACCTGCCCCAGCTGATGCCGTGGCATATCGCCGATATCACGATTGCGGCCAGCGACGTGTCCTCATCGATTTGCAAGGCGGTATTGGCAAGGTCTATCGCGGTTTGGTAGTTGCCGATTATCCAATGCAGGTAGGCCGCGGAGGCCAGCGGATGCGCCAGATGCCGGTTCTTCCCCTCCTGTGCCAGCCCGTCGGCGATGCGCTGTGCCCGGATATGCGGGATGCTGTCGGGATGCTGATAGGTGCGGGTTAGACGGCGTTCCATTTCAGCCTTCGTGCCATGAGGATCTTTGACGATTTCGGCAAACTTGTCCAGCGTTAGGGTATCGTCAATCGCTGCTAATAATACGGCGTCGCGCACTGCATAGCTGTGATTGATGGCTTCTGCCAGGTCTGCCAGGTTCCCCTTCTCCGGGGCCTGCATGTCATGCCAGATGTTGTTGATGGTGATGTTCATTGGTAGCCTCCTGCCTTTGTGACTTTGTTTTCTGCCGTTCCTCGGCGCCGCGAAAAGGACCGTGGGGTTCCGTCCGCGCAAAACGACGGACGGGTACATGCCACGCGTGGCGGTTTGCGCGGACGGAACCCCACGGTTACGATGGCGTGCGCGAGGAACGAAAGAAAACTGTCGGCCGTCGGCCGACAAAGATATATGACTACTGCCGTCCGGCCTCGACGCCGGACGTCCCTATCAACGGCGGGCCGTGCCCGCTCCGTATCCTGTCATCGCCAAACATTGTGTGTCTCGCCAGCAGGTTGCCGGATTGTCGGATACTGGTGTATGCCCGCGCGTAAGCGCGGGCGAGCCCCCGGCCGGCGTTAGCCGGCAAGGGGGCGGCTCGGTAATAGAATCGCACTTAATTGCGCGAAGGCGCGGTGCACTCGTCAATAATCTGCATGGCGATTGGCACCTCCCCGTCCTCGACGCGTTGCATCACATAAGCGTGGATGGATGGCGTGGTGCGCAGCATGCGGTATGCCTCCATGGTCAGGTCGATGACGGGGATGCCGTGTACTGATCGCTGGATAATCTGCTCGTCGGTCGGCTCCTCACCCGTGATACCTATGTCCCGGCGCAGGTCACGGCTCCATGTGATACTGCGTTTGCGATAGGTGGCATCCACGTATTCCACCCACAGACGTTTTGCCAGGTCCGGCCCCAGCCGCTGTACTATATCGTCGTCGAGCAACTGCAGCGGGTTGACTCCATCATCACTGCGGGCCTGTTTGCGATCCCCCCGGATGACTTCGGACGCAATATCCCTGCGTTTATGCTTGTCCGGTGGCTTGACCAGATAGTCGGCCAGTGCGATGTTGTCATCCGCGGATTCAATCAAAACTCCATGTCGTTTCGATGGGGATTTGTGATTTGGCGCAAGCGTATGAAGGACCGCCGCCCACATGCGGGTGATCTGTTTGCGCTCAGGCATCGTCGAGCCGGCGGAAAAAAGGAGTATGTGCAGGTGCGGATGCCAGCCGTGTCTGGGGCTCCAGATGATTTCCGCGGAGCGCACATAATGTTCGATGCCATGAGCGCGCGCGAATCTTCTCCACGCCTGACCGCCTCTCATATAGGACCACGCGTTGGATACCAGCGACAGCGTCGCATCGAGCGGATCAGTCTTATGATGCGGGATGGTTAACGTGACGAACCATATGTTGTGCCCGTCCGTTTCCTGCCACCGTTCGATTGCCGTGCGTAGATCACGGGCGCGACGCGTGCGGATGATGGGCGTGCATATGGGGCAGGCCCACGGGCTGGCGCAGCGCTCCGTGCCCGAAACATATGCCTTGCCGTCATGCAGGCGGATGGACGTGCTGGTCAGAGGCCAGCCGCAACGCGCGGGACGCGGCAACTCCCGCAACTGCCATGTTCGCAGCCGTCCCGCACCACCCGATGCGCGATCCAATAACCACGCCTGCGATCTGGCGCGACGTGCGTACTGTTCCTCTCTCCAATGCCGCAAATCATCCGATCTGCGCCGCGCATCCTGCGGCCCTTTCGTCTGTTCATTCATTCGAAACCCTCCAGACCGCGTGAGTCAACGGTCCGAAAACGTACGGCCTGTCTGTGCAGCGAGTCATGCCAGTATCCCGTGCCGGGCATATCCGTCGGTATCGTGTGCGGCGCGCAGCCGTCCTTGACCGCGTCCTCGCCCATCATCATGATGGTTTCGGCTTTCGATGTCAGGGCCAAAGCGATGCGATTTGGAAAACGATCTCGCAAGGGGACGGCCTCCTTGCGCGGATCCTGCGTGGCGCCGACGACCGTGATGCCCGCGCTCCGGCCCAACCTCAAAATCCGGTCCAATAAACGCTGGCACTGCTCCTGCCGGGACCGCTCCTCCTTGCCGACCGCTCCAGCTAACTCGGCCATCTCATCCACCACCAGCACAATCAGTGGCATGTCCGTGTCGATGATGACTTTTGTACCGCCCTGCTCGCGCAGGGTTCGGTTACGCTCCTTGCGAATAGCATCAACTTGTTCGAGCAGGGGTGCAACCTGATCAGGCTCTTCGGCAACTCTCTGCATCCAACGAGACCAGCCGCTTAACTCGACTCCGTCTTTCAGGTCAATCCCGTACAGAATCATCGAACCTTGCAGGATATCAGGCAGAGTATTGATCAAGAGTTGTGTAATCAGTCGGCTTTTACCCGCCCCTGTCCGGCCGACAACCAGCGTATGCATGCCGGGCGGGATAGCAATAATCCCGCCGTCCAGCGCATTGCGATACCACATGATCCCATGACCGGACGGCGGGGGCGAAACACGATGCATCATCATCGTGTCAACGTCCAATCACGGTAGCGGGCGCGATGCTTGGACGATTGCACGTCATCCATACCGAGGGACCGCATCAGCATTACGCCCGCTTCGACCGCATCCTCCGGCGTGGTGATGTGCGGAATCAGCTTGTCGGGCACATGTATGCGGATGGTGCGGGCGTAGCCCAGCGTGCAGGGCAGGCCAGGCCCGTACATGACTCGTACCGTATGGCGGTCCTCGGGCTTAATCCGCAGCAGCGAGCATATGGTCTCATGATTCTCACGTGTCTCGTACGCGGCGCGTGCGATCACAATGCCAACGATTATCAAGGGTATGACGATCGGCAGAAGACCGATGAGCTGGGCAACAAGATGGTCCATGGTGACTCCTCAAAAAACAAAGGACGCCAGCCGGTTGACTGACGTCCCCTGTCTATGCGGTATGACGCTGTATCAGCGTATCGTTATGGCTTTGGGACACCTCCGATCTGGTTGATCCCGGCCGCGGACCAACTGATCCCCGACCTGCCGTCGTTGCTCCAGGGCATTGCGGTCAGGTCATCGATCCGCACCTTGGCATTGTCATCCAACACGATGGGAGTGGCGCTGGGCACGTTAATCTCCAGGACCTCCGGTTTATCGCCTTTTGGCTTGACCAGCACGCTGACGCGCTGTACCGGTATGCCGTCGCGCATCACAATCGCACCATCCGGCGTGGTACGGGTTTCTGACTGTATGTAGCGCATATCTCCCAATGCTCCCTGATCGACCGGTATTCGACGCATGTCGTCCTCCTTACATCTGTCGAAACAAGCCGGCGGCCGCCGACCTTGGCATACGACTATGCAGGCAGGATCGATGCGTACGGGGCTGTCAAAATGTCAGACTCTTATACCCTCGACTATGAAAACATATATCGACTATAGGGGTCGATGACTTTGTGACAATATGCTGTAAGCCCTACTCCCGACTAGTGTCAGGCCGTCACAATCATGTATGACGCTTTTCTGACATGCTGACAAAGTATGCACTGTCGGCGGTGGAATATGTAGGTCCTGTCCGTTCGGTGGTCGTCCTACTGTCGCAGGCTACTGCCGTTCGACACTGACGTCCCCTTTCCTGCGAAGCCTTCCGCGGAGTCGGACCGCATCGGCATTCTTCACGGCCGGGGCAAAGACCACATCGCCATAGAGGCTCCTTCGCCTCTCCCTCTCCCTTTGCTCGTCCTCCCTTATGTGTGCGTTCGTACGTCGGTACCGTTTTGCCCGAAACAGTCGTATGACGTCGCGGTTGGCCATCGCCTGCAATGGCGGATAGTCACACATCCCGTCGGGCTCGAAGACATTGACCAGTAGGCAGATGGGCGGCCAGCCGACCGCGGCGGCCAGTCCGAGGAGAGCCTCCGCGCTGATGCGCGTCCGCCGTCCGGACTCCCACGACTCGATTGCGCTCTCTTTGACAATGCCTTCGGACCATTTTCTGATTTCCTGCTTGGAGTCTGGGAATATCATCAGACCGGTCCTGTGACGCGCGCATGCGAGACGCCTTCCGAAACTCGACAAATCCATGTCTTCCGGGTTCCCCGGCAATCCCAGGTCTCGCCGCATGTCGATATTTTCTATGGGTCGCAGGAACTGGTAGGCGACATCGCTGTTGCGCCATCGTCGTAGCGGCGGATAGTCGCAATATCCGTCTCCCGGTGCTTTGTAGTCGATCAGCAGGCGGATGGGAGGCATGCGCGTGGCCTTGGCCAGCAACAGCAGCTCGCCGATGCTGATGCTTGTACGTCGTCCCTGCTCCCATGCCTCGATGGCCCCCGCCGTCACATGCCCGCCGGTCATGTCGGACAGCTCCCGTCGGGACCAGTGCTTGCGCTTCCGCGTTGCCCTTATTCGTCTTCCCAATCCGGACACCGTTTTGCGGGTTTGTGTTTTTCTCGAGTTTTGCCCCGTCATAAAATTTTTTCCAAATTTTTTTATCGTTGGAATACCGCCGTTTTTGATACTCATATCCCGTCGTATCCGGCTTTTTGACCCCAATTTTATCCGATTTTCGGAATCCTGCATGAAAGGCGGTCTGCATAGGTCGCGGGCGCAAACAAAAATCGGCGGACCGAATACGCGGCCCGCCCGGATTGAAGGGAGTGATCATGACTGATCATGACGTTACGGACGGCAACGGCATCCTGCCGTGTTTCGATTCGCTGCCGCCCGCACGACCGGTACCAGACTATGCGGGCAAGATACGCCTTCACGAGCGATTGTTGGCGTCGGTGTCCTGCGCCGCGTCGGAGCTTGACGAATCGTGGAGGATCATCGGATCCGACGGACGGCGGATCTGCCCGCCGAGGGACGGGGACGGAAAGACTCTGTGTAGTAACGGTGTAGCGCTGCTGATGGCTGAACTGCGCGTGACCATGGGCGGCGAGGAGCCGTTGCTCGCCGTCCAGGAGGGGACCGGCAAGATCTGGCGGCGCGTGCGTGGCAACAAAGGACGCATGTACTGGCGTCCGATAGCGGGCGTCGACTCCGAGTATGGGATCCCGGCCTCGGAGCATATGGGCGATCTCGATACCTTCGTCCGCCGCTGCCTGCAAACCGTGCCGAAGGCGACGCTGATCCTCGGCGTCAGATATGCGCATATCGGCATCGCGCGTCGCTATGACGGCCTGCTGTCGCAGACGGACCTCGTCCTCGATACCAGTCCTGATTTCGGCCGCTGCTGGGCCCTCGACCTGCCCGATGTCGAGTGGGATCCGTTCCGTGCCGGCCGGTATGAGCAGGAGGCCGCGAAGATACTCGACGGGGATGCGGCCGTCAAGATGCTCGCACGCATCATCGCCGCGCCGGTGGCGCAGCCTTACCCCCATGGTTTCGCGGTGCTCGCGGGCCAGGGCGGTGACGGCAAGGGGCGTACGATAGACGCCATCGCCGCGATGTACGGCGAGCTCGCCAATCCCTTCAGCCTCGCGGCTTTGTTGGGTGTGGCGCGTTCCTCGTCCACGACCAACGACCAGGCCACGAGCGGCCTGCTGACCGGTTTGCTCGCGTATGATTCGGACGCCGTCAACCCCGGCCAGGGGCTGATCGAGAACTTGAAGAAGGCGTCCGCAGGCGAGTCCTTGTCGATGCGCCTACTGCAACAGAACGTGGTGTCGTCACCGGTCACCGCATTTATATTGATCGCCACAAACCATACCATCACGTTGCCTTCGACGCCTGAATGGCGGCGTCGTATCTGGCAGGTCCCCTTCAGGCGCGGCAACACGGATGAGGCCATACGTGACTGGAGCCGATACCTGGGTGACGGCAGCAACCCGGATGACGGCATCTACGACGCGCTGATCGCCGGGACGATGTCGTTCGCCTTCCTGGAGCCGGATCCGGTCACCACGAATAATCTGATCGATGGGCTCAGTGAGGGCGGTCGCATGATCTTGGATGCGGTCATGCAGTCCGGCCCGCAGGATGCGGACGGCATGCCCATCGACCCGCGTGTGCCCGTCAACAGCGAGGACATCGCCAGCGTGGGCCGCCGTGAGCGCAGCGAGCAGTACGCCGTGATGGGCTTGCAGACGAAGAATAGTCGCAACATCTATGGTGACAAGAAGCCGTGTCAGGTGATCACGATCCGTGACCGCAACAAGTTCGCCCCCTTCGCGAAACTCTGGCAGGAGGAGAATCGGGAGTGTTTGGAGGAGGAGGCTGCGGAACGGTCCATAGCCGACGGATTGGCCGCGCAGATCCGCCAGCGCCTGTACGATGTGACGCCCCCGCCGGCCGACGTGCCGGGCATCCCCGGCCAGGTCGGACTGCTCAAATCCGTCGAGGGCTTCGACGCGACGTTGCTCGTCGCTCCGGCCGACGCGTGGCGTGGGAAGGGGTTGGCCGTCAAATGGCAGGATCCGGCCTCCCGTGTCCGTCAGCCGCTCGCCACGGCCGACCCCGCGAGAATCCCCGGCGTGTACGGGCTATTGCCCGACCGGCACGTGATCATCATCGACATCGATGCCGCGAAGCATGGCGGGACCGACGGCATCGACACGCTCGCCGCCATCCCCGGATTGACGGCCGGGGATCTGGTGACGATGGTGATGCGATCCCCGCACGGCCTGCATCTCGTTTATCGTATGCCGGATGATTGGGTCGGGCGGGTGAAGGCGGCCACGCACGTGCACGGGTCGCAGATCGACCTGCGTACGGGGGAGCGCAGCTACGTCGTCGGCCCCGGCTCGCGGATCGTCGTGGACGGCAGTGTGGTCGAGTATCCGGGCGTGGTCGCCCTGCCCCCGATCGTCCGGGACGAGGATGGGGATGGTGGATGCCGTCGTCTGCCGATGCTGCCGCAGGCGCTTGCGCGTTGGATCATGCAGGACAAGTCCGTCTTCGACGATCCTTCCCCTGCGGCATCCGCCGACGGCAAGCAATCGCATCATGCCCCGGTGCCGGCCGATGACGGGCATGTGCCGATTCCCCCCATGATGCCGGGCGCGACGCACGATGCTTTGCGTGACACCGCGTTGCGGATCGCGGGCCGTGCCGCGCATCGCGGCTATGACAGGCAGTGGCTTGACGGCGAGATGGATCGTCTGCGTGCCGCCGTCCCGGCCGGCCATGATCCCAAGGATACGGATATGTGCATCACGTCGGCGGTTGACAAGGCGTATTCGGGCAGGTGACCGTCCCGCTTCGCGCGTCGTCCGTGGCTGTCTGATACCGGTCGCGGATGGCGTGCGGGGCTGTTGTTTGGCCGCGATTGCTTCCTTCTTTCCATTGCATAGATGGTGCCCGACACTTAATTTTGCATGGAAAGGATGCCGTTATGAACACGCCTGATGATATCGCTCGTCGCATCATCCTGTCCCTGCCGGACCCACCGTCTAACACTGATCTGGCCGAAATGGCTGAGACGGGTTTGGACTGGATCGTAATCTATTCATGCCCCAGTCGTTTTACGGATTACCAAGACATGTCCGCGCAGGAGCAAACGGAGGCTGACGGACGGTTTTGGAAATTTGCCGATCACATAGTCGCGGTAATGCAAGCGGTCGGTTGCGGCCCGTATTTTGCGGCGTTGGAACGGATGCTGCCGGATCTGATGACACCGTCGGTGCAGATCTTGATGGAGATGTGCGATCGTGAGGATTTCGACCCTCGCGCAATCGAAATCACGCGGGACTGCATCAATGCGTCGCTGCGATCCGAGGCGCGGCGACTGGGCGTGTACTGCTAGGCGCTTGTACCGTATGCTGCGTCAGGGCCTTGCCGTCCGGCGTGTCGCAGCCTGCGTCACCGTTGACGGCGATGACGGCATGTCGGGAGCGTCGTCGGCAATCGGCCCGCATGGTCCCGCAATGCGGGGGGAGTGTGGAACGACTGCCCCGTAAGGGTTCGGACGCATGCGTGGGGGCATGAACCATGCGAATCATGTGAAATGTTCGAAGCCGCCGTAGCGGATGGGCTTGGACGGTCGGAGTCCGGGAGGTCGCGGAACCCGGGATTGGAGGCGGATGGCCGATCGTCATAATGTCCGGCATTCAGGCCGGTGATGTCCGTTTTCCGCAGTCGCGTCCCGTGAGGGGCGCGTGGATTGAAACAACAAGCTTGTGTATTTCGCGCAGGTCCTTTCCCTCAAGAAGACCGGCATCCCGCTGTTCGACGATGCGATTGAGGCATGGGATCATGGCCCCGTCGAGCCGGGCGTGTATCGCCGGTTCCATCCGTACGGCGGCCGGCGCGTCGCCACGGCGGGGGAGTATGAGCGTTCGGAACGTCTGCTTGAGGTTGTGCATGGGGTCATGTCCCATATTGGGGGGTTGACGGCGTTCGATCTTGTGCGCCTGTCCCATCGTGGGGGTGGCGCGTGGAGGAATGTGTACCGGCGTCATGGGAACGCCGTGATTACCGTCGACGCGATCAGGGAGTCATCGGATATGTTCGTGTTCGATGCCATCGGACGTACTCTGTCCGATGGCATCGCGGAGGTCGACCGGTCGTGGCCGAACGCCTTGCGTATGCTGGAGAACGGTTGACCGGTGATGGTGCGGCGTGGCCGTGCCGACGATGACGGGAGGCGGCCGGCCTATCGTCGACGATCAACGGCCGCTCCCGGCGGCCGGAGGCGGACGGACGCATGCGTGGGGGCATGATGCCCGAATGCTTACAACCGTTTGATTTCGTCATGTCCGAACGGGCGGCGAACGTGCTGTATATGATTCCCACGGTCGCCTCCGTCGCGTTCGTCGTGTTCACGCTGGGTTTTGTGGCGTTTCATCTGATCCGGTATGATGGCTTCCGATCGGCGGACTGGTGGGAGTTCGGTGCGGAATTGAACGCGCTGACATGGTTTCTTGTTTTCATTCCACGTCCGCTTCCCGCAGTCGAGTTCGGCCTCCTGTTTGCCGTGCCGGTCATTGCCGTCATGTGGGTTGTTCCGGCGATTTGCCATTCGTCCGCGGCTCCGGACTGGGTGCCGTATGTTACGGGAAGAGGCTGGCTGTACGCGTTCGAGCTTTTGGGCGGATCCGTGTTCATCTTGATTTGCGGCGTTTATGCCTCCGTTTTCGGACGAATCTGCTACGCCATCTGACCGTCGACCCGCACAGCCGAACCGCCAGTCCCGCCAGCAGAAGCAGCAGCGCCGCGACGGCCAGGATCGGAGCCAGCGTATGCAGTATGGGATACAGGCATTGCAGATATCCGGTTTCGGAAGGCTCTGTTAAACCGGAATTGACATGTCATTTCGACTCTTAGCTGATATGAATGGGGCCGGGGGCATTATCCGGCCCCATTTTTAGCCGACTGATTTGATGATTGACAGAGCTTCGTCCGTCTTCGCGTGCTCGGAGAAGAGAGAGAAGCGAGTATCGTCTGTTTCGGTTTTCAATGTGAGTTCGGGCTGGTCGAATGGCTTACTCACGTAGTCGCCGTAATCCTGAAGCCCGTCACGAAACCTCCTGATGACAGCCGAGAGACTTTCTGGGCTATTGTCCGCTCCTATCCACCGTCTTCCCAGTTCTTGAGCTGCTCCAAGCGTGGTACCTCCTCCCGCGAAGCAGTCCATCACGTAATCCCCGCTTCCTCGGCATACCGTCGCTCATCCAACCGAATGGACATCCCCACTCACCCTCCTTTGCACTACCATCCCAGCGCACAACCAGCCGTCACGCCATGGGCAGCGCCGTACACACGCCGATGACGAACAACGCCTCGGCGGTGAGCCAGAACGCGGCCGGCCACTCGCCACACGACTCACGACGATTATCCACACAAAAACAGGCAGCCGCCAAATCCAACGGGAACCACAGAAGCCCGACGAACAAGGCGATGAACGGGGCAGCCACCAACGCGAAACCGCTCACATGACGGGTCAACGCGATGCCGATGGCCGCGACCAAGCCAACCACGCCGCCACCATACGATATGTAGCGAGGAAGAATGTTCGACCCACGATGCCGATCCTCCCGGTACAGGAACAGGGAACCCGACACCAGCAGTACACCGGCCACCAAGCCAATCACCCACCAACCACCCGACGCGGGTTGCGCCAAAGGCGCAGGCAGACGATCAGACGACCAATCCACGAAATCCCCCGGCTTCAACAAGCCCGTCGCCACATACCGGTCCCACAACCACCTACGACCAACCTCCTGACCCACAAACGAACCAGCCGCAAGCATCGCCAAGGAACCGAACAAAATCGACAAACCCCACAGTCGAGGCCAAATACCGCCGAACAACAACATGAGAAACGGGGATAGCGCCATCGACGTGAACACGAGAGCGAATACCACGACGTTGGGGACGGCCGCCAACGGCCACCAATCACCCGACCCATTCGCCTTCGCCACATCCATGAACACTACCTGCACCACCACGGACACCACAAAAACAAACAGGAACCACAAAGACTTCAACACCACGCCACGCATTCCGAACGCACGACGCCCCGGACGCGGACCATGCAGATGAGGAACCGTCAACGCCAACAAGCCATGACTCTCATACTCCAGAGTCGGACCACCATTCGCCGCAGACCGTTCATACTTGTCTCTATCAATGGTCTTTAACATATCCCTGACCGCAGGATCGTTCTGGTCTCCCTTAGCAAGCAGAAACTGACGGAACTCCTCATCAGACTCATCCTCCGAAGGAGACTCCGATAAACGTGCATATTGCTCCGGTTGCCGACCATCATTTCTAGAATGCTTACTCATCGTCAATCATCCATCCTTTATAGATCACTGATACCAACTCGAATGGCATTAGATGCCTCAGCCACCCCATCGGACAACTTCTTGCCTCTATCCTTGTATTCCCACAGCAGTGCGCACAACGCTTCGTCAGGCAATGGTCTGGAGTCGAATTTCGCTTGCACTACCGGTATTGCACGGAAGTCCCGACCGAAATCGCGGCAGATGCGCTCCGCCTGCGTTTTCTTCTTCAACATCTCCACGGGAGTCTCCGGCGACACGTATCTTTTGAATACCCGGCACAACTGCACGCGCATCCATGAACTTCGCTCTGCGGCGATGTTCATGAACAACTCCGTCGAACTCGCTGAAATCTCCAGCATCCGCCGGAAGCTCTGCAACACAGGCTCGTACAACAGACACGCCTGCTCAAGGATGTCCGGGTAAAATTCGCCAGAGGACAGCGTTATGTAGTTCCGCCTCTCTTCGTGCCCGTAATCACGGAACGACTTCTCTGCCATCATCACCCCTTCGCCTGTGTCCGCTGCGCCTCACCCTTGACCTCGAATGGCAGTCCTTTTTCTCTGATAACCGCCTTGAGGAAGATGTTGACCGCGCTGGTGAGGTTCAGCCCTAATGGCTCAAGAACTTTCAGCGCCTCGTCTTTCACCTCGGGGTCGAGGCGCATGGTGGTGGTCGGGGTGTTCGCCATGCTCGGTTCCTTTCATGCTTGCCGATTACAGTGTACATACAGTCTATGCCGTGATGCCCCAGTGGTCCATGTACGGCGGCATCACGTGCGCCCAGTCGCGCACCGTGTTGTCGCATGGGGTGACGTTGACCTGTCGGACGACGATGTCCTCCCGGTCCTGCGCGTAGGTGCACCACCACAGGAATCATCCCGGATACTCGTCCAACCGTTTCGTGCTGACCCCTCGGAATCCGGTGAGGAAACCGTGGAAGAGGGAGTGGAGTGTGTTGACCCGGTTGATGGCGTGGTCGTCCGCCTTTGTCCGGGTGAGCATGACGCCCATGGCCTCCATGGCCCCGGGATAGGCGGCGGCCTTGTCGGTGACGGCGAAGGCACCGGACGCGAGCTTACCGTCCAACGCGGCGAGGGCGCGGTCCTTGGACGGTAGTCCGCGTCCGCTCATGGTCAGGAACGCAGACCCGTCATCAGATACGCCGGTCACCACGCAGATCTGTTCCTTGCTTAGGCCGCGCTTGGAGGCGGGCGTGCCCCTGTGGTGCGCGGGGCGAGGCAGGCGGAACCTGCCGTTGGGTGAAGGGCAGCGGAAGGTGTGGGAGCTGTTCAAAGGCGTCGGATGGGCATGAAATCCCGTGAGGGGCGCGTGGATTGCAATCATGCATCCGTCGGCGGGGATCGTTTCGGCGCGTCCCGGCCTGTTCCCGCTGTGACGGGGATAGACTGAAATCGTGTACCGGTTTTCGGGGACGCATGCAGGTGGTTGACAGGTTCGGGCCTTCCCATACCCGATGACGGGATATGGGGCCGAATCGGGGAGAATATCGACCATTAGATTTAAGGAGACGAAGACATGGTTTGGAATGGGAGGAAGGCGACCGGAGTGATGGTCGCGTTTGCGTTGTCGGTGACGTTCGCGGCCCCGACGGCCGCTTACGCGGACGATGCCAGCGGTTCGGCTGAGAATCTAGGCGTACAGACCTACGCCTCGCAGTACGGTATTGAGGACCTAAAAAATGCGCAGGCTCTGTGGTTCGACTGGAATCCAAACGCTCCCGATTATGATCAGGCCCATGTAATCGAGGGTTTCGATTACAGAAGTTCCGGACCCTATTATTTCCCGTGGGGCACGACGGGTGATACGCATGTTGGCGTTAAAGGCGTCCCAACGAATCTAGGCTGGCGTGTGTGGATGGAGGCCGGCGATAATCTACCTAACGGCGATTCCTGCCCATCCTCGTGCGCCGCCTACTACGCTCAAAGCCCTGACGGCCAGTTCACCATGCACTGGGACTTCATCCAGGAGTCTCAGCCTGCCGCGGATGTGAGTGATCTGTCCGGCATCACGTTCACGGTGGCCGGCCGGCGTCTGCCGTTCAGTCAGGATGTGACCGATTATACGGTCAACGGGGATGTCATCATCAGCGGCCTGCCGTCGGGTTGGACGGCGAGAATCAGCAATGGCAACGGCTATGGCAGTGTGTTCTTCATCGACAGGGATGGCATGTCGAGCCGCAGCTACTTCTTCACCGGTGGGAACATATATCTGCAGGGTCAGGAGCCGGTCGAACCGTCCGAACCGGGTGGGGATGGCACCTTGCCGTTGTATCGTCTGTATAATCCGAACAGTGGTGAGCATCTGTATACGATGAACGCGACCGAGTACAATCATCTGGTTTCGATCGGCTGGCGTGGGGAGAACCTTGCGTTCCAGGTGCTGGACAAGGACGGTACGGAAGGCTATCCGGTGTATCGTCTGTATCATCTGAGTGGTTCGCGTCGGCATCATCTGACCGCGTCCGCTGCGGAGCGTGATCATCTGGTGGCGAACGGCTGGCGGTATGAGGGCGTCGCGTTCCGGTATGATGATTCGATGGCGACCGTGTATCGTGGCTATAGCAAGGGTCAGGATGATCATTTGTGGACGTTGAGCCGTCATGAGTTGGATGTGGCGGTCGGCAACGGCTGGCGTGATGAGGGCATCGCGTTCGGCCAGGGTGCGAGCAACTGACGGATGCCGGTCCGGTCCGGCCTGTGTGATCGGGTGCGTGCTCCTTTCTGTTGGGGGGGTGCGCGCCCGTTTTCTTGTTCCGCATAGTCCTTTCCCGCATCCGGCCTGAAACCGGGTCGGCGCGCGAAGGGAAGGATGGTGGCTTATGGCGGCACGTCAGACGGCCGCGATCGTTGCTTGTCTCCGTCGTTTTGACTCATAAATCGGGTACAAATCGGGTACATTGCTATCCTCAACAGCGCGAAACAGCGTGTCTCTACGCGCGGTTAGAATTGTTGGAAAACGTTGGAAAATAGCCAAAAAGGTGGTTAACGCATGATAGTGCAAAACAGCGCAAAAACCACCCGTTATAGCAAGGGGTCGCGGGTTCAAATCCCGCTGGTCCGACCAGAAGGGCGGAAATTCAACGATTTCCGCCCTTCTGCTCTGTATTGCTCAGTGAGCCAAATCTGTAGGCAGATTCCGTTTAGCAGCTCACTGGCAAGCGCCCAGCGGGCCAATTTCGCAGATGTCTCTACAGATTTGTCTCACTATTGAACATGTAACTTCAAAAAGTCCCGTAACCATACCTGCGAATTCCAGTCACACCCTAAAAATTGGCCGATATAATTCTGATGACATTTTTTCGCCCGATATCAGCCGTGATTAATGGCGTTCGCCCCATAGAGCGCGTAAGATGTCTACGTATCTATCGCACCGGGCAAGTATGCGTTCCGATTGGGGGAAATACCAGTGAGTGATGACGTGTTCGAGCTTTCGGCTCGTAAGATGCGCGATCATGGCATGAGTGACGTATCCATCGCACAATTTGAACGTCTTTATGATGTGTGGCATAACGAGGAAGACAGCACTTGGATTCGCGAGCAAGATGTTGAGCCGCTTACCGGTGTTCCCAGCTTCCATGCCGTCTACGAAACGATCAATCACGACAAGGCCGTGGATGCGTTCGCCAAAACCGCTTTTCTGAAGCTCAACGGCGGTCTTGGCACGTCGATGGGCCTGGATTGCGCGAAATCCCTGCTGCCTGTTCGCCGTCATAAGGCGAAGCCGATGCGTTTCATCGACATCATCATCGGTCAGGTGCTTACCGCCCGTACTCGTCTTGGTGTGGAATTGCCGTTGACGATGATGAATTCCTTCCGTACCTCCGCTGATACGATGAAGGTGATGACGCAGCATCGTAAATTCCGTCAGGAAGATATTCCGATGGAAATCATCCAACATCAAGAGCCGAAGCTTGTTGCGGCGACGGGGGAGCCGGTATCGTATCCGGAAAATCCTGAATTGGAATGGTGCCCGCCTGGTCACGGCGATATTTTCGCGACGATTTGGGAATCCGGGTTGTTGGATAAATTGGAGGAGCATGGTATCCAATACCTGTTCATTTCCAATTCGGATAATCTCGGTGCGCGTCCTTCCCGCACGCTGGCCCAGCATTTTGAGAATACCGGCGCGCCTTTCATGATTGAGGTGGCCAAGCGCACGTCCGCAGACCGTAAGGGCGGTCATATCGTACGAGATAAGGCCACGGGCCGATTGATGCTGCGGGAAATGAGCCAGGTCCATCCTGACGACAAAGCGGCGGCGGAAGACATCAGCAGACATCCGTATTTCAACACGAACAGCATTTGGGTACGTATTGATGCGCTGAGGGCAAAATTGGCGGCGTATAACGGCGTTTTGCCGTTGCCCGTGATCCGCAATCATAAAACCGTCAATCCGTCGAATCCGGATTCCGCCAAGGTCATCCAATTGGAAACCGCGATGGGCGCGGCGGTTACACTATTCGATGGCGCAACATGCGTGTGCGTCGACCGTATGCGTTTCCTGCCGGTAAAAACCACAGACGATCTGTTCATTATGCGTTCCGATCGCTTCCATTTGACCGACCAGTATGAAATGGAAGACGGCAACTACATTTTCCCCGATGTGCATCTGGACCCACGTTTCTATCGAAATATTCATGATTTCGATGAACGTTTCCCGTATTCCGTGCCGTCGTTGGCCGCCGCGAAATCGGTGACCGTCAACGGCGATTGGACGTTTGGACGTGACGTGTCAATGTATAGCGACGCGATTCTCGAAGACAAGGGTGAAGCGAGCTACGTTCCAAACGGCGAATACGTTGGACCACAAGGCGTTGAACCTGATGATTGGGTCTGAACAACAGGGGCGTTTATAAAAGAAAAACCGATTTTTTCATAAAATCGGTCCCGAAATGTGCAAAAAGCCTTTATCATAGAGTGAGAGCAGCAACAGCTGCACACTCAAACGACAATGTTAACGATACGTGAGGACTAATGGCAGAAGGTAGCAACGGAAGGCGTCGTTTTTCCGACAAGTGGGGCAAGCATGAGCTCGATGTCTTGGCTGTGTTGTCATCGGCGTTCCCGCAATGGCTTACTTCTCGTCAAATCGCACAACGCGTGAAGGCATATGCGGATTCGTATGGAGAGCTGGCCGATCAGGCCGCAAAGGCGGCGTTCGCCAAGCAGTTCCAGCGTGATCGCGCCAAGCTGGCCGCAATGGGCATCGCCATCGAATCAAGGCAGCCGGAGTATTCTTCAAAGTCCGAAGGCCAAGATTTCGCTTCCTACCGACTGCAGCTGGGCGACGAACCGCGTGTGCGCCTCCAGTTCGCGCAGGAAGATATGGGCGTTCTCGCCGCGGCCAACTATCTGGCACGATCGATGTCCATTTCCTCCGAGCAGCCTCAGCAGATTCAGCAGCATACGTCCCGTACTGCACCACGAGTGCCGCAGACACCGATTCCGGGACTTGGATTGGATTCCATTGCTCCGGGCCTTGGCACTCAGGTCATTCCAGATGAATTGATGCAGGTCGTGGATTCGCGTCGTTTCGCAGCAACGATTGACGTGGACGGCGAGCATCTCAACGTGGCCTACACCGATTCCGACGATTTGGCCATGTTCGTTCTGGAACATCCGGGCGCATCCATCGTCAGTCCGCCGGAAGCGGCTGCCGCATTCAATCGACGTCTTAACGCTGCTGCGCAATTCCAGCATGCCGACGAATCGGCTAGCGCTCAGGCGGCGGCGGTCGTCGCGCCTTCCATCAGCCGTGACACCTCCAACGAGCCGGATCCGGAAGATCTGAAGGCCCATCAGAAGAAGGGCGCGTCATTCCAGACAGGCAGCGAAGTGGATCGTCGTCTTCGCCTGATGCTGTTCCTGTCCGCGCATTTGGGTGAGGAATTCTCTCTTGCTGAACTCGCCGAACGTTTCATCGGCAAGCCGAAGAGCGAAGAGGAACTGAAGAAGTACATCAACGTCATCCATAAGGACATCAATACGTTGACCACGGTTTCCGACGACGGCGAAATGGCCGGCAGCCAGTTCTTCGACATCGATTGGCCCCTGTTGGATGCTGAAGGCATCGTGTCCGCTACTAATTCGCTTGGTTTGGAACGACTTGCCGGAATCTCCCAGCAGTATTTGAGTATGCTGACGGCTTCCGTAAGCTATCTGGCGCATTCGCCACTACTGCCTGACGATCAACGGATCAAGGCAGAATCTTTGTATAAGCGTTTGCGTCAGCATGTCGAACCCGGATCCACGCCATGGCTCAGCCTTACCGGATTCGAGGTGGAGCCACGCGCCTTCTCCATCGTCAAACGTGCGATTTCCACCGATTCCCTGCTGGACATGGAATACACGGATGGTGCCGGCAGAACGCATCGCAAGCTCGTCGCACCGGCCAAAATTTTCGTGGATGAAGGCGTGTACTATACAGCCGTTTGGACGGATGTCGCCGACGCCGCGCCGGAAGACAAACTCGACTTGGTCCGGAAAGACATGACCATCAACAAAGCCAACGGTAAACCACGCATCTGGCAGACCTTGCGTATCGCGCGCATCGAAAGGGCCGAACTGGTCACACCGACATGCCATGTCGACATTCCGGACGTACCCGTTTCGGAACTGCGACAGTGGAATTTCGACAACGGCACCGCCGCGGTGTTCATCACCGATCAGACTGGTCTGTCTTTCATCGACCGCCTGCCCGGGGCTTCCGTCGAACCATACGGAGAAGGTGAGAAAGTTCATCTAATCGTCTCCTCCGATTCCTGGTTCGTGGCCTTCTGCATCGCACATGCACGCCATATCACCGCCGTCGCCCCGGAAACGTTGCGCACGATGATCGTCGCCCGCGCCCAGCATGAGCTCAGCGTCGGCCAGCGCGACGAGGCGTGTTAAGGGGATCCGGTATGTCTTGGTGGATATGGCTGATACTCGCATTGTTCATGCTGTCCATGATTATCGCCGGCACGGTATACGTAATCGTGCATGCGATTCGCGCCGGTAAAGTCGCTATGGAAACCGGTATGGCGATAAGCGACCATATGGCGGCATTGTCGGAAAACACCACGCCGCAGGGAGATGAGCACGCCGTTTCCTTCACCGTGCCACTTAGCGAAGTCGCACAACGCTATGAGCAGGCGCAAACCCGCCGATATGAGCGTCGTGCCGACAAGCGTGAACGTCATGCCCGCATCTGGGCACGATGGTCGCATTACAATGACTGAATGATTTCAACAAAGCAGGATTAATGACCCGTCACCATCATCACAACAAACAACAAACAAACGGCGTGGCGAGCGAAACGTCATTATCTCCATCGCAACGATATGCGGCATTCCGTGATACTCAAAAACGCAGCCTGAGCGCAGCCGCACGATTCGCGAAATCCCTGCCGTTCGAATTGGACGATTTCCAAATCGAAGCGAACGAAGCATTGGAGGGCGGTAACAATGTGCTTGTCGCCGCCCCCACCGGCGCAGGTAAAACCGTTATCGCAGATTTCGCAGTCTTCCTTGCACAAGAGCGTAATGTCAAGGCCTTTTATACGACACCTATCAAAGCGCTAAGCAATCAGAAATATCACGATTTGATCGACATATACGGTCCCGATCGAGTCGGCCTGCTCACCGGAGACATCTCCATCAATTCCGAAGCGGATATCGTGGTGATGACCACGGAAGTCTTGCGCAACATGCTGTATGAGCATTCGGTGACGTTGAATGCGTTGCGCTACGTCGTGCTCGACGAAGTGCATTATCTTGCCGACAAATTCCGCGGACCGGTATGGGAGGAAGTCATTATCCATCTGCCGAAAAGCGTGAAAATCATCGGCCTTTCCGCCACTGTTTCCAATGTCGAAGATTTCTCCAGTTGGATCTCCTCAGTGCGCGGAGACACCACACTGGTGGTGTGCGAAAAACGTCCCGTGCCGTTGGAACAGCATGTGATGGTCCAGTCGGACGACAGCACCGAGCCGGAATTGATTGACCTGTATCGACGCAACGATATGGGGGAGCAGACCACGAAAATCAATGCCGGTCTGATCAGCCGAATCGACCAATTGGACAGAAGAGCCGCCAAACGCCAATCCGCGAATCATCATTCCGGTCGATATCAGGGCCGCGGCAAAGAACGTCGCGACTTCAAACGCCGTCCGGAACGACATATTCCACGCCGATGGGCGGTAGTCGACGAGCTTGACTATCTCGACATGCTGCCAGGCATTTTCTTCATCTTCTCCCGCAACGGCTGCGATCAGGCCGTCGATCAGTGCATCAACGCCGGACTGCGATTGACCACTGACAACGAAGCACAGCGCATCCGTTGCATCATCGATGAAATGATCGAAGGGCAACTCAGCCGAGAAGACCTTAAAGCGCTGCATTTCTCGCAATTTCGATTCGCGCTTGAAGAAGGCTTCGCCGCACACCATGCCGGCATGATTGCACTCTTCCGCCAAATCGTCGAACGATTGTTCGAAGAAGGCTTGGTCAAAGTGGTGTTCGCCACTGAAACGCTCGCTCTGGGCATTAATATGCCCGCACGTTGCGTCGTCGTCGAGAAACTCGAAAAATTCGACGGTACCGGGCACGTCGCATTGACACCGGGGGAGTTCACCCAGCTGACCGGCCGTGCAGGGCGCCGCAGCATCGACACCATCGGACATGCTGTCGTCGTGGACCATCGCGGATTCCTGCCGGCAACCGCCGCATCGTTGTCCAGCAAACGCGTCTATCCGCTGCATTCCAGTTTCAAGCCGACATTCAACATGGCGGTGAATCTGCTCAATGCCAGCGATTACGAAACCGCGCGAATCACGCTCGACCATTCCTTCGCGCAGTGGGAAGCCAACGAATCCGCATGGCAGCTCGAAGAACAAATGAAAACCTTGGAAAAGGCACTGACTGGATACGAAGCGGCCTTCGCATGCGATCATGGTGATTTCAAGGACTTCATGCGTATTCGCATGACGTTGAGCGATTTGGAGAAAAACGAACGCCGCAAGCTCAAGCATGAGCCGTTCAACACCGCGGAAGAACGTTCCCGCGCCTTCCGCGAGCTGGACAAGCGCATCGCCGCATTACGTGAAGACGATCGCAACCACCCATGCCGCCGTTGCCCGGATTTGAAAGAACACCTCAAATGGGGGCATCGCTGGGCTCGAGAAGCCCGCGAATTACAGCGTGTACAGCATCGTTTCGAATCACGTACAGGCTCGGTAGCACGACAATTCGACCGTATCTGCAGCACATTGGAAACATTGGGATATCTCACCAGACGCACCAATAATGATCGAATCGACTACCGTCTGACCGAACGCGGACAGCTGCTGCGCCGACTCTACAGCGAGCAGGATCTCGTGTTGGCGCAGGTCATCGTCAGTGGCATACTCGACAATCTGACGGCGCCACAGCTTGCTGCAGTGCTGTCGTCGCTGGTATACGAATCCAGACGAGGAGGCTCGGGGGAGCCGCGTCGTTATCCAGGCGGACTCTACGGCACGGTGTCCATGACCGCATTGGACATGCGACGTATCCACGGCCAAGTATCGGTATTGTGCGAAGACAATATGCTCAGCGAACTGCCGCAACTCGACTTCGGCATCGCCGACATCATCTACGATTGGGCAGCCGGCGAGACACTGTCCCGAATACTCGACGACACCGAACTCACCGGCGGAGACTTCGTACGCAGCACCAAACGACTCTCCGACGTGCTCCAACAAATCGCCGTCGCCGGACCATATCTGGGAAAAGGCCACGAACGACTCGCCGAAACCGCACGTCAAGCCGCAGAAGGCGTCAATCGCGGGATTGTAGCCTATTCAGGCATCGAATAAGCGGCGAAACGCGTAATCACAAGGGAATAAACCGCTCGTCCGAACTGTTCTGTAGCGTAGAACGAGCAGCAATCAAAGGAGGCAAAGCAACATGGCAGAACGCAGCCTGAGAGGCATGAGCATCGGCGCGAAATCACTCGAATCCGACGACAACGTCGACTTCGCGGCACGCAACGACGTCGCATATGTCTGTCCAAAAGGACACCGCACCATCCTGCCATTTGCAGAGGGCGCCGAAGTCCCCAACGAATGGGAATGCCGCTGCGGATCCACCGCACATCGTGAAGGCGGCAACGACGGCGAAGCCGACGAAATCAGCAAACCGACCCGTACGCACTGGGACATGCTGCTTGAACGCCGCACCGAAGAAGAACTGCAGGCTCTGCTCGAAAAGCGACTGCAAATGCACCGTGACGGCTGGATTCCCGACTACGAGTGAACCCTCGTCAAACAATACGTAACACCATGTGCCCGGTCAATAAAACCGGGCATAATTGTATTTTGCAACAATCACAAAAACAAGGGGAGAAACACCACATTATGGCCGACCAACCGCAGAAAATCGTCCTGCTCGACCTCGACGGCACACTCACCAAATCCGATCCAGGCATCATCGCATGTGTCGTCAAAACCTTCGAAGAACTCGGATATACCGTGCCAAGCGACGTTGAACTCCACCGATTCATCGGACCGGCAATCATCGAATCCTTACGTCGCAACAACGTTCCCGAAAACCAACTCGAACGCGCCATCGCAATCTACCGTGATTACTACACCAACCAAGCCATATTCGACGATCCGAACAATCCCGGCAACAAAGTGCCAGGCCGACTGTACAACAGCGTCTACGACGGCATTCCGGAACAACTCGCGATACTGCGCGAAGCCGGATACAAGCTCTACGTCGCAACGTGCAAGCCCGAATACCAAGCTGACGTCGTCTGCAAACATTTCCACATCACCGACATGATCGACGGTGTCTATGGCGCCAGCGAAGACAATTCACGTCTCGACAAAGACCAAGTCATCCGATACGCATTCGACCATATCGGATACAACGCCGACAATGGCGACAAAGCGCTCATGGTCGGCGACCGTTGGACCGACGTCGACGGCGCCATCGCATGCGGACTTGACTGCCTCGGATGTGGATGGGGTTACGCCGAAGACGGAGAACTGGCGGAACACGGCGCGTATACAATCATCGAAAACGTGGATGAATTGGCGGAAGCGGTGGCCGAGTATTTCAACCGATAATGTACGTTATGTCAGAAATTTTATTTCTGGCATAACGTCGCCTACGTTTTGCCGACATCCCCAGCACAAGTCGGCATAAAATATGTTTGCTAGTCCAACAACAGACAACGATGTCACGGAGGAACATTATGGCAAAACAAATCGACCCGAACCTTGTGAAGATAGGTGAATATCTTAAGTTAAAAAAAGGTACAGCTTTCAATATCCCTGAATATCAAAGAGCATATTCATGGAATATTGATAATTGTGATAAATTATGGCAAGACGTTGCGGATTATATAGATAATGATGATAAAGATAGTTATTTCTTCGGTACTATTATTCTTAATTGCCAAGACAACGATACAAAATACAGTCTTATCGACGGTCAACAGCGCACCACCACTTTTCTCCTGCTCTTAAAAGCTTTGCTTTTCAGAATCAATACTGCAATCAGCAATTTTTCTAGTGACGCGGATTCTGCAACTCTGCGTAGAGCTTTGCATGAACGTAGAAGAAGAATAATGAGCATCCTCTATCAAGTAGATGCAGAAGATGTTGAAGACAGCCCCGATCCAAATAAAGATAAAGAAATATATAAAACAGTAAATTTAATTGACAATCATTCCATCAACGAGAAGTATAGCTCTGATTTAATTGCTATTTTGAAAGCTGTCGACTTTGCCGAAGCTGAACGTAACATAATCAGAATACCAAGAAAACAAAACGACAATAAATACACAAATTTCTTTAGAAATTTTAAACATTTTTGCAATAAATGTAAAGATCTATCCGAATCTGAAGTAAATACTTTCACGAAAACTTTTATTGATAGCTGCGAAGTTATTGAAATTAAAAGTTGGAACGTTGAACAAGCAATCACGATGTTCAATTCGTTGAATTCAGACGGAATGCCACTATACGATTCGGATATCATATCTGCAAGACTGTATGCATCAGCGAGAAAACAAGACAAACTCGAAAAGTTTACCACTCTTTGGAAAGAGCTCAACACAGTTGTTGATGAAGTTGATGAGATTAAAAATGTTGACTCCATCCTCATGCAACAAATGTATTATGAAAGGGCCAAAAATAAGGATATTCTATACAGCAACAACACAGATTCCATCAACGTTACAGTCCCGGGACTAAGACGATATTTTACTGATATTAATAAAGATCTATTGGAAAATAATCCAATTGAATTATGCGAAGGAATGGTTAATCTAGCTAAAATTTGGAAAAAAATTGTAGAATATCCTATAGCTCAAGTGATGTTTAAATTTAATGAGAATTGTAAATTATTCTTGGCAAGCTATCTTTATCGATTCGATGAAAATGATATCACCGAAGAAATAGCTAAGCCGCTTTTTGAAAGTTTCTTAAAGTTGTTCACTATTCTTGAGTTGATTGACGCCGGCTATTCAAGCAAAAACTTTAAGACTTTCCTTTTCCACGAAGAAATAAAATTAGTCGACACTTCCATCACGTTTAATGAAATAAGAGAAGACTTCTTTGATCATATAAACAATAATTGGAATAAACAAAACATTAAAGAATACATTAGCTATTCAAAAGAAAACTCTCTTGTTTATTTAAATGAATATTTAGTTGCTAAAGAAAATAATATTTCATTTAATATAACTTCTTCTTGTGATATTGAACATATCATGCCATCTAGCGGAAAGGATCTTCAAGAAATACGCAAAGACGCTGGCATAGGAGAGGATGAATTTTCAAGCATTGTAGATGCTATTGGCAATAAAATACTCCTTGAAAAAAGAATCAATCGTTCTATTGGCAATGAGTGGTTTAGAACAAAGATATCAACGACGCTTACTGACAAAACAGGATATGTAGATAGCAATTATCCGATTGCACAGACCCTTGTTGAAAAATATAAAAACGAGTCAAAACCTTATTGGACGAAAGAAGATATTTTGACAGCGACTGAAGGGGCAAGCAACAGGATAACTGAGTTTATTTTTAGCAAATAAATATATGAGTCAGACCTCTGCTATCGTCTACTTCAATTCTGAGCATGGCGATGCAGGACCTGATTCATTTCGCTATCGGCGGCGCGTTTGGCTTGCAGGTACATCATGAGCAGTTCTGCGGCGATCAGCAGAATCATGGTGATGCCTGCAGGCCAACCAAATTGCGCATACCATGTGCGCATACCGTCAGTCATATCATCGGCAAGTGTCTTATATGCGATGAACGGCGTCATGGCAAACAGCAACGACAGAATGTGCAGCACAAAAATCGACCAAGCCACAGGTTTTACGGGATTGCTGCGGCGACCACCGATATAATGCGCGTTGACGGCGCACATCAAACAAATCAGGACAGGCGGCACAGCCGCGCAAGACCACAGCAGAATCGGCAGCATATCTTTCACAGCGTAGGACTCCCCCACATATTGCAATGCCGCCGATGATGTCATCGGCGGCATATATCAAATAATCGAACTGAATATTTCGCTCAATGCAATTCGTATTACGCGACGACGGCGGACTTGGTGAAAAACACCAGACGGAATTTACCGATCATGATTTCATCGCCGTTCTTCAACTGCGCCTGATCAACACGTTGACGATTGACATACGTGCCATTCAGGCTGCCGGCGTCAACCACATGATACACACCATCGACACGACGGAAAACAGCATGGGAACGCGACACCGTGGAATCATCAAGCAGAATGTCGGCACGCGGATCACGACCGACCGTGATTTCATCCTCGTCCAACAGATACCGCGAACCCGTCACCGCGCCACGCGTGGAAATCAGCAACGCAGTACCCTCCGAAAGACGCGCAATCGTATCCAAATCGCCTTGCGTCAACGGGCGGTCGCCAGTGGATGTAATCGGAACAGTAATGGCGGGAAGACCGATAATGGTCGTCTCGCCTGCACTTGGAATCGGATCAGTCATAAAGGTCATTCTACCGTCTTCGCGTACTGATATTGCGGAACTTCACGAATCTTGTCAATAACGACCTCATCCGACGTATTGACATTCACCGAAGAACCATACTTCACTTTCAACCGGGAGCCTACTCCCCCGGCAAGATTAATCGCATTCTGCAGATTATCGGGATCGCCGATCGCCTTCACGACAAACGGCGCATCCAATTCCTGGCCGTCACATTCAAGTCCGTTCTTCACATCACTGATATACGTGCTGGTCACCACACGAATATCATTGATCTGAATCACTTCGGCACCGGCATTGCGAAGCTCCTCAATCAGCGTGAACAACACCGAAGCGTCAACATCCTGATTCTCGCCCTGCGAAATACGGACCGTAATGCCCTTGCCTACAGCAGGCAGTCGACCAGACAGCAAGCCACTCGTCTCCTCATTCTGACGGGCGATCTCCTGAGCCTGCGCATTCTTATCAGCCGTATCCTTCAACGATTCAAGCTGATTGTTCAATTCATCCCTACGCTGCTCAAGCTTCTGCACTTGAGAATTGGTTTCGTTGATCAGACGAATAAGCTCCTCCTCACTCATCGACTCATACGTCTGATCCGTATTATTCAGCTGAATCACATAGCCGTATCCCAACAACGAGCACAGCACAACCACCAGAATGCTTGAATAAAGACGTGTTCGCGCGGCTTTCGCATCCAAAGCGACATTGCGCTTCGGCTTCTTGCGAATAATCGGAAACGAGCCAGTTTCAGTCCGGTCATTCGCCTTATCATTCGCATGCTGCCGATGCATCCGACTCAACACATCAGACTTGTGACCATTCTTGTCAATCATCGACTAGCCCTTGAAAATAAAACGTCTGATAGCGGAAACATTCGAGAAGATACGAATGCCCAGCACGACGATGACGGCCGTCTGCAACTGAGAGCCCACACCCAACTGGTTGCCCAACAGCACCAACAGCGTCGCGGTGATGACATTCGAAAAGAACGAAATCACAAACACCTTATCGGAAAAGCTGCGCTGGAAATACGCACGTGCCGCACCCAGCAACGCATCCAGCGCGGCGACGACCATAATCGGTAGATAAGGCTGTAATTCAACAGGAATATCGGGCTGCACGAACACGCCGATGACAATGCCGATAATAAGGCCCAAAATCGCCGCCATTCGATCACTCCCCTTCTCTCGTCGCATAACTGATATTACCAAGCACCGCCGCTTCCAGTGTAATGGAATTCGACTTCGCTATCCGCGGATAAATGCCAGCTTCAGAGAAAGACGCATACAAGTCAGGCAGCGAATCTTCGTCCATCTGATCCGCCAGCATGTTCTGATCGCCAATCGCTTCGATGCGATATGGACTTTGAATCGCGTTGACACCGACCAGAATCGACGAACCGGCCGTGCGAATCGAGGTCTGCACGCCAAGACGATATCCATTCACCGAAATCGCCTCCGCACCCGAACGCCACAACAGAGATACCAACATCTGCAAATCCGTGTCCTTCACCACACGAATCTCATTGCTCGATGATGAACCGTTCGTCCCCTCAATGGCGGCGCTCAAAGGATCGGCCACAGTCAACACGATGCCAGGTCCTTCAACAGGAAGCTGACCGTTCGCCATTTCATCAGCCGTCAACGCCGAGCTATCAAACGAATCACTCAGATTCTTCGAACGCGTTTCAACATCGGAACGCAAACCATTCACCGTTTCAGTCAAGGTCTGTGCCTGCGAAACCTCGCCCTCCAACTGGCTGACAAGCTGCTCACGCACCTCACGTCGAGGATCCGTACTCAGCTGCCTTACAAAAAGAGAGCCGGCCCAACCGACTGCAATACAAATCAGAAAAACGATAATACGTGTCG
The DNA here is from genome assembly GCF_056356435.1 of Bifidobacterium sp. LH_512. Lineage (NCBI taxonomy): Bacteria > Bacillati > Actinomycetota > Actinomycetes > Bifidobacteriales > Bifidobacteriaceae > Bifidobacterium > Bifidobacterium sp. LH_512. Next base: position 722,040 of record NZ_JBKEUE010000001.1, on the reverse strand, counting down.
CCCACAATGAAACCGGCGACACAGGACGCTGCAGCAAACGCGCATCCGTATACAGCATATCCATCGGACGATTCGTCAAATCATCAATCAGACGAAGCGAATCATCATCGATTCTCCTACGATGAGGACGGGCCACGCCAATGCTGCCCTGCGCAGGAGCATGATGCGAGCCAAGTCCCGCAAAGGAATGAGAAAACACCGCGCGACGTTTCGCCGGCATATTCTCCTGCTGCACAGGAAAGACATTACGTACGGACGGCTCATCGACCATTGGCGAAGCGCCTATCCGCGGCAATCAAGGAAAAGCCCTGCCGCATATAAATGTATCCCGCAAGCCAATACAGAACAATGCCCCAAATACAAGTGGCGATGCCAAAATAATTCAACAATTGCGACGCAGGATTATCTTTGATGTCGGCGAAAATCATCACGACAATCGCCGCCATCAACAATGCCGTGCCTGTCTTACCGACAAAATGCACGGGCAGCGGGCCGTAATCATGTTGAGCGAGCATCAGCACCAACACCGCCATAATCAAATCACGAAGGCCGACGACAATCAACACCCACCAAGGAATGATGCCGGCACAGCCCAATGCGAGAATACTGCAGAAAATCAGCAGACGATCGGCAACCGGATCGAGAATCTGTCCGATCTTACTGACCTGGTTGAACGTACGGGCGATGATGCCATCAATACCATCCGAAGCAGCGGAAATCGCCAACAGCACCAGAGCCGACACCATTTCATGCCGGGCAATCAGCACGGCAATCACCGGAATCGACACAATACGAAGCAAACTAATGACGTTCGGAACGGTAAACAACACATCCCGAGCTTCCGGACTGTACTTCTGACGCTCTTGGCTACCCATCACCCGTTCGTTCATACCCTCACATCAAATTCGAGAAGCCTGCAATGCAGTGACAATAATACCGCGTGCGCCAACCTCATAGAGTTCATCCATAAGCTGATTGACCTTCGCCTTCGGCACCATCACACGCACAGCAGACCACTGCTTGTCATGCAGCGGAGAAATCGTCGGGCTTTCAAAGCCGGGAGTCACCGCGACGGCGGCGGAAACCTTGTCGACCGGAATGTCGAAATCCATCAGCACATAGCGCTGCGCGGTCAACACGCCCTGAAGGCGACGGCTCAGAATCGTCAGACGCTCGTCATCTTCAGACAAACGCGGGGAACGGATCAGCACAGCCTCGGAATGAACGATCGGATCGCCGAAAACACGAAGTCCAGCATTGCGCAACGTCGTGCCGGTCGACACCACATCGGCGATCAGATCGGCAACACCCAGCTGCACGGAGGATTCGACGGCACCATCCAGATGAATGGTTTCAGCGTTGATGCCTTGGGCGACCAGATAATCATGAACCAGCTTGTCGAACGACGTGGCGACGCGCTTGCCTTCGATATCGGCCAGGGAATTGATAGGAGAATCATTCGGAGCGGCGAAACGGAAAGTCGACGCGCCGAAGCCGAGCTGCATATGCTCCTGCGCGTCAGTGCCGGAATTCAGCAGCAGATCGTGGCCGGTGATGCCGACATCGATCGTGCCGCAGCCGACATAGACCGCAATATCGATCGGGCGCAGGTAGAACAGTTCCACATCATTGTCGGGATCTTCCACAACAAGCTGACGCGGATTGCTGCGCAGACGATAACCCGCTTCGGACAGCATGTTCCAAGCGGGTTCGGACAGCATGCCCTTATTGGGCACAGCGATTCTCAACATGATTCCTCCTCAAGCCGGATTCCGAACATGCATATGCTGCGCGCAAAACACTGCGACGACGTTTCGCGGAAAACGTTCCAGCAATGCTTCGCGCGCAGCGCACATCCGGTACCGCAGATGCAGCAATCCGGTGTTACAGGTTCTTATAGATGTCTTCCAGCGTGATGCCACGGTCAATCATCATGACCTGCAAGTGGTAGATCAGCTGGCTCATTTCCTCGGCGGTGCGCTCGGCCCCTTCATATTCCGCCGCAATCCAGGTTTCCCCGGCTTCTTCGACGATTTTCTTGCCGATGAAATGCGTTCCCTTGTCCAATTCGCCGACGGTCAGTGAGCCTTCCGGGCGGGAAGCGGCCTTCTCGCTCAGTTCAGCGAACAGCGATTCAAACGTCTTCATAGTTAAGACGGGTCCTTTCGACTTGGACGATCAGGCCTTGAATGCAGCCTGGGCCTCGTTACGGATGTAGTCGATGGCTTCAGCCGGATTCTCTGCGCCGTACACGGCGGAACCGGCGACCAGCACGTCGGCGCCCGCTTCGGCGACGATGTGCGCCGTGGACGGGCTGACGCCGCCATCCACCTGAATCTTCGTGTTCAGGCCACGACGGGTGATTTCATCACGAAGACGACGGACCTTGGCCATCTGATTGCCGAGGAACTTCTGGCCGCCGAAGCCCGGTTCGACGGTCATGATCAGGACCATGTCGAACTCGTCAAGGATGTCGAAAATCGGTTCGACCGGTTCTGCCGGGCGAACGGCGAAGCATGCCTTGCAGCCCATGTCTCGCAGCTGGCGTGCCAGACGCACCGGAGCGTGGGTGGCGCCCATATGGAAGCTGACAGAGGCGGCGCCCAGCTTGGCATATTCCGGAGCCCAACGATCCGGATCCTCGATCATCAGATGAACGTCCACCGGCAGATCGGTGACTTCGCAAATGCGCTTGACGATCGGTTCGCCCAAAGTCAGGTTCGGGACGAAATGGTGGTCCATCACATCAACATGAACTAGGTCGGCGTTGGCGATGGCCTTGAGATCACGCTCGAGGTTGCAGAAATCAGCGGACAGAATGCTAGGTGCGATTTGAATAGTCATGGTTTTCATTCTATGGAAGGTAAGCGACTTGAATCAGGCTTGTTGGGCTGGAATTTCACCCATCGGAACGGATTGTTCACCCTTTTCGGCGGGCGAACCGGCATCCGAAGCATCCGATTCACCGGATACGGCATCGACCACGACACCATTATCATCGTGTTCGGATGCGGATTGAGCGGCCACTTCATGAGCGGTCACCTCGCGCAGCATCACAGTAAGTTCGTCGGTCATACGCCCCATACGCTGAACTGCGATGAAGGCAATGATGCCGAGCACGAATACGACGATGGAGACCCAAACATTCACGCGAACGCCAAGGAACGTATGCGCGTAATCGATGCGCAGCGCTTCGATCCAGGTGCGCCCGGCCGTATACCACATCACATACATGGTGAACAGAGATCCGGCTTTCAGGACGTTCACGGTTCTGCGTCCGGCCCACACCAGCAACGCGGCGCCAATCAAATTCCAAATCAGCTCATACAGGAACGTCGGATGGTACAACGCGCCGCTGCCGTCGATCCTCAGGCCCCACGGCAGCGTCGTGACCGCACCGTACAACTCGCGATTGAACCAGTTGCCCAATCGCCCGATGGCCTGCGCGACCAGCAACGCCGGCGCGATCGCGTCAGCCAGCAACGCCATCGGATAATGCTTATGACGGCACCACAGCCATGCGGCCACCGCACCGAAGACGATGCCGCCCCAAATGCCAAGGCCGCCGTTCCAGATGCGGAACATTTCCACCCAGTCACCGTTCGGACCGAAGAATCGTTCCGGCGTGGTGACGATGTGGTACACGCGCGCGCCAATGATGCCGACCGGCACGGAAATCAGCGTGACGTCGAGAATCTGATCGAAGTCGCCGCCAAATCGCGTCCACCTCGTATTCACTATCCATACGGCCACAATGATGCCGGCCAGAATGCATAACGCGTAGATGTGAATCGTCAGCGGGCCGATGGTGAACAGCGAAATCGGCGGCGACGGAATAGATGCAAGTGTCATGATTCCTTATCCTATAGCCTTCACTCCGAGAAATCCGGCTTTTGCTGGCATAGTATGCCTGTAAAAACGATTGAGGCAGCATTGACCGCCCGTATATGCGATTGTTCATATGATTTCGCATATACAGGCGTCATATATGCCATCCAACAACGTTTTGGATTATTCGGTTATCGGATTCGTCGTGATTGTTGCGATACGGCTGATTCAGCGACGCGCGTTATGGACGCCTTCGGCAATCTGTTCGGTTTTTACCGCCAACGCCGACAGCCCCGCCTTCAGCGGCAACGTGCCACGACCGGTGTCGTCGAGCAGCGTATGCACCAATGCCGATCCGACGATGACGCCGTCGGCATAGCGCCCGACGATTGCGCCCTGCTCCGGTGTGGAAACGCCGATACCGACGCATACGTTCCCGGCTCCTGCGCTGCGCGTGCGAGCGACCAGCGTTTCCGGCGAGGTGCCGATGTCATCACGTTCGCCGGTGACGCCCATGCGTGCCGCCGCGTAGACGAATCCACGTGCGTTGCGCGCGACGATTGAAAGACGCTCATTCGTGGAGTCCGGAGAGACCAGGAAAACACGATCCAAACCGTAGCGGTCGGAAGCCTCAATCCATTCGCCAGCTTCATCAGGAACCAGATCAGGCGTGATCAGACCTGCGCCGCCGGCATTGGAGAAATCACGTGCGAAACGGTCAACGCCGTAATGGTAGATCAGATTCCAATAGCTCATGATCAGCGGAACACCGCCGGCTCCGGCCACCGCTTCCACCGCGTTGAACACGCCTGCGATCTTCTCCCCCGCATTCAGCGCAATCTGCGAAGCCGCCTGGATGACGGGACCATCCATAACCGGATCGGAGTATGGCAGACCGATTTCCACCATATCCACGCCATGCCTGACCATAGTGGTCAGCGCGTCGGCGGAAGATTCGGGATCGGGGAATCCGTACGGCAGGTATCCGATGAAAGCGGGCCTGTTTCCCGCCTTGAGGCGGGAGAACATCGTTCCTGTGTGGCCTTCCATGCCATTGCCTGCATGATTGCCGCGGTTCGTCATTGCATCGTTCATGTGATTCGTCCTTTTCCCGCTTTGCTTATCGTCCGCTGGTTTCGTTGCCGGGCGCGCCGTTGGCGTCCAATGCCGCCGCCTGCTCGTCGGTCAGATATCCGAACCACTTGCCTGCAGTGTTCATGTCTTTATCGCCACGACCGGAGACGTTGATGATCATCACCGGATGCTCGTAGCCTTTCGCCTTCAAATCGGCACAGGCCTTATAGGCGCCAGCCAGGGCGTGAGAGCTTTCGATGGCGGGAATGATGCCTTCTGTTTCGCACAGGTCCTTGAATGCCGACATGGCCTCCTCGTCGGTGGCCCACGAATATTGGACGCGCCCCATTTCCTTCAGCCATGCGTGTTCGGGACCGACGGAAGCATAATCGAGACCTGCGGAAATCGAATACGTGTCAAGGGTCTGGCCTTCTTCGTTTTCCAACAGGTAGCTCTTCGTACCTTGGAACAGGCCGAGCTCGCCGGTTCCCGGCGCGAAGCGAATCGCGTGACGCCCGCTTTCCGGACCGTGGCCTCCGGCCTCATAGCCATACAAGTTCACGCGTTCATCGTCCAAGAAGGCGTTCATCACGCCGATGGCATTGGAGCCGCCGCCGACGCATGCGCACACCGCATCCGGATGGTCGATGCCGTACCAATCCTTAAGCTGTTGTTTCGCCTCTTCGCCGATAATCTTCTGAAAATCGCGAACCATGGACGGAAACGGATGAGGACCCGCAACTGTGCCAAGCAGATAATGCGTGTCGGCGACATTAGTGACCCAGTCGCGCAACGCCTCGTTGATGGCGTCCTTCAGGATGCGGTCGCCAAGCGTCACTTCCACGACTTCGGCGCCGAGCATGCGCATGCGTGCCACGTTCAGGGCTTGACGACGAGCGTCGACCTGCCCCATGTAAATACGGCATTTGAGACCCATCATTGCGCATACGGTCGCAGTGGCGACGCCATGTTGTCCGGCTCCAGTTTCCGCGATGACGCGTGTTTTGCCCATGCGCTTGACGAGCAGCGCCTGGCCCAACGCATTATTGATTTTGTGTGCGCCGGTATGGTTGAGATCTTCGCGCTTCAAAAATACACGCGGAAGGATTCCGGTTTTATCAGCCAGTCGCTGAGCGAAACGCGGGGCTTCGGTCAATGGGGATTGACGGCCGACATACTGGCGGTTCAGACGGTCGAGTTCCTTGTGGAATTCCGGATCGGACTTCGCTTCGTTGTAGATGCGCTCCAATTCATCCAAAGCGCCGATAAGCGCTTCCGGTACATAGCGTCCGCCGAAACGGCCAAAATATGGTCCTTCATGTTCGCTAAGCGGCATTTTTTCGGATGCCTTAACGGTTTTACCCGCCGTAACCAGACGTCGCACGGCCAAAGCATGATCGCGAGACGTGGCCACACCTTCACCGACAAGCACGGCATCTGCGCCTGCGCGGCCATATTCGTCGATTTCAACGGATCCGAAAATGCCGGATTCCGCGACTTTGATGACGTTATCGGGCAGGCTTTCGCACAGCTGGCGATATGTTGCCGTGTCCACTTCCAATGTGCGCAAGTCACGCGCATTGATGCCGATGATTTGCGCACCCACACCGACGGCACGTTTGATTTCGTCGGCATTATGCGTTTCGACAAGGGCGCGCATGCCGAGTTGATGCGTCAAAGCGAGCAGGCCGCGCAGCTTGTCGTCGTCCAATGCAGCGACGATCAGCAGGACCAGATCGGCACCGTGGGCGCGGGCCTCCCAGATCTGATATTCGGTAACGATGAAATCCTTGCGCAATACGGGAATCCGCACAGCCTTACGCACTGCGTCCAAATCGTCGAGACTTCCACCAAAGCGACGCCCTTCAGTAAGCACGGAAATCGCACTGGCCCCGCCCTGCTCATATTCACGGGCAAGTCCTGCCGGGTCTGGAATATCGGCAAGATGACCCTTGGATGGAGAGGAGCGCTTGATTTCGGCTATTACCGGAATACTGTCGGGCTGGCGAAGCCATCGCGTCGCATCGAACGCTGCAGGGGCCGCAGCAGCGGCCTGCTTGAGCGAATCGAGCGACATGATGCGTTCACGGGCCTGCTGGTCTTCCAGCACACCCGCTACGAGTTCGTCCAATACCGACATATTTCTCCTCAAATAGTTGGTGATCGTTGAATATGATCACCAACACTGTATGCCGCGTAAATACTCCCAAAGCGGACGAATTCTACATTGTGGGCACGTTTTTGAAATATGCGATTACGGTCGGGAACCTTCCACAACCGGCAACGGCCCCCCTTCAAGGAAGCATGACCACTTGCCAGTGTGGCATGCGGCGCCAACCTGATCGACTTCAATCAGCAGCGCATCGCCGTCGCAATCCAGCGAAACCGACTTCACATACTGAAAGTGGCCGGACGTATCGCCTTTACGCCAGTATTCCTGACGCGAACGCGACCAAAAGGTCACACGGCCTTCCGTCAACGTGCGGCGCAGCGCCTCATCATTCATATAGCCGACCATCAGCACGTCCTTCGAATCGTACTGCTGGATTACCGCGGCCACCAATCCCATGCCGTCACGCTTCAAACGTTGCGCAATGCGTGGGTCCAACACCGTGGAATTATCGTATTGTTCCGTCACCATGGTTTCTTTCCCCATCTCGTATCAGCGAACGGTGTATCCCGCCGCGCGAATCGTGTCTTTCACCTCACCAATGGTGACCTTGCCGTAATGGAAAATCGACGCCGCCAATACCGCATCCGCTCCAGCCTCAATCGCAGGCGGGAAATCAGCGGCCTTGCCGGCGCCGCCGGATGCGATGATCGGAATCTTCACTTCACGGCGTACCGCGCGAATCATTTCCAAATCGAATCCCTGCTGCGTGCCGTCAGCGTCCATCGAATTGAGCAGAATCTCGCCCGCGCCCAACTCTTCGGCGCGCTTCACCCACCAAATGGCATCAATGCCGGTCGACTTGCGGCCGCCCATGGTAGTCACTTCAAAACCGGATTCGGTATGGCGCTCCCCCTGCTCGCGGCGAGCATCCACAGACAGCACCAACACCTGATTGCCAAAGCGCTGAGCGACGCGGCTGATCAGCGTTGGATCATTGATTGCGGCGGTATTCACGCCAACCTTGTCGGCACCGCAGCGCAGCAGTGAATCGACGTCCTCCGGCGTGCGCACGCCGCCTCCGACCGTCAACGGAATGAACACCTGCTCGGCGGTACGCGACACGACGTCCACCATCGTGCGACGATGCGAGCTGGATGCGGTCACATCAAGAAACGTCAGCTCATCGGCGCCCTGTCGGTAATATTCGCGCGCCAATTCAACCGGATCGCCGGCATCGCGCAGATTCTCGAAATGCACACCCTTGACCACACGACCCGCATCGACATCAAGACACGGTATGACTCGCACCGCCAGCGACATGATTCCCTCCTGACCGTATAAACCGACCGTATAAAAAATCAACGGACACATTCCCTGATACAGGGGGCGTATCCGTTGCTTATTGTTCGTGAGCGAAGCTGCAAGCCATGCGATCAGTCCATATTCTGGACCGGCTTCTCCTTTGCCGCCAACTGGCCGCAGGCGCCATCGATGTCTTGGCCGCGCGTGTCTCGCAAGGTCGCGGTAATGCCGGCATTATGCAGGATTTCAAGGAAACGCCGTTCGTCCTCCGGTTTGGAGGCCGTCCACTTTGAACCTTCAATCGGGTTGAGCGGAATCGGATTGACATGTGCCCAATTATCGCCGTAATGATTCAGCCTTTTAGCCAACAGTCGGGCATGTTCCGCCTGATCGTTGATGCCGCGCATCAGCGCATATTCGATACTGACGCGACGCTTGGAAGCGAGGAAGTAATCATGCGCCGCATCCAACACCTGTGTGGTGTTGAAACGCTTGTTCATCGGCACCAGCTCATCACGCAGTTCGTCGCTCGGCGCGTGAAGAGACACGGCCAGACGGACCGGAATGCCTTCTGCGGTGAGCTTTTTGATGCCCGGCACGACACCGACGGTCGACACGGTGATGTTGCGCGCTGAAATACCGAAGCCTTCCGGCGGCATCGCGCTGATCTGGCGGACGGCGGAAAGCACGGACTTGTAATTGCCCATCGGCTCGCCCATGCCCATGAACACGATATTGCTCAAACGGCCGGGCCCTCCTGCGACTTCGCCGTCACGCATCATTTTCGCGGCGACGCGCACCTGCTCGAGGATTTCACCAGCCGACATGTTGCGGGTCAGGCCAAGTTTGCCGGTCGCGCAGAACGGGCATCCCATGCCACAGCCCACCTGGCTGGAAATGCACAATGTGGTGCGCGTCGGGTACCGCATCAGCACTGATTCGATAAGGGACCCATCGAACAGTCGCCACAGTGTTTTGATGGTGGTGCCCTGATCGGCGACCTGCCGAGTCACTTCCTCAATCAGCGTCGGAAAGAACGCTCCGGCTGCTTCGGTGCGCTTGGCTGCGGGGAAATCCGTGAATTCTTCCGCGTTGACGTCGAAATGACCATAGTAATGATTGGCTAACTGCTTGACGCGGAATTTCGGCAGACCCAATTCTGCGGCACGCTCGATGCGTTCCGCTTCGCTCATATCGGCGAAATGAACGGGAGGCTTGCCTCGACGGGCGTGGTCTTTGGACAGCACGTCACGGAATGCGCCGGAAGTGCCGCCCGGTGTGATGCCGCTTTCCGGGGAGTCATTGGAAGCAACTGATCTGAATTCGCTCATTGATTCTTTCCGATGAGATGAATTGGTTGTTTTGATGTTTTCACAGGCCGGTGGCCCACAACAACACGCAGATGAACGGCGCGGACAGCAGGATGGAATCGACGCGATCCATGACGCCACCATGGCCCTTAAGCAGGTGTCCCATATCTTTGATGCCGATATCGCGCTTCAGCATCGAAGCGCACAGGTCACCGAATGTACCGACGACGCCGGTCATTATGCCAATGGCGATCGGAGCCCACCAATAGGTCGTGAATTGCGCGGAGTCATATGTGCAGGCGAAAATCACAAAAGCGCCGACCATGGCGAACAGCATCGAACCGACTAGGCCTTCCACTGACTTCTTCGGGGAAATACGGGGAGAAAGCTTATGCTTGCCCAGCCATGCGCCGGCGATCAGACCGCCGGTATCGCTTAAAGCGGGAAGGAACACCAGCATGATGGCGTGGGCGACAGGATGGCCGTTGAAGGTCAGAGGCATCACCAAACATGATGCCAAAAGAGCGATGTAGAGCACGGTGAACATTGAAACCGCAACATGGCTCAGACGGCTGTGATGCTGCTCGCCTTCCTCATGATTGAAGGAGGATTCCAATCGTGCGCCGGCGTCGGTATACGACAGCTTGTTGGCTACGGCCAAGCTCAGACGGCTGCCGATGGAGATCTTTGCGCTGGCTGCGATTGCGACCAGCAGCAGGGAGACCAGCACGCATACGGACATCGCCACGATATGATGCGGCGAATAGTATGTGATCAGCAATGTGGCCGCGGAACATAGCCACAGCATGACCACCGGAATATGCAATCCGGCGGTGGCGAAATCGACGCGCAACTCCCACAGCGCCAACATCATGAATGCGACAATCAACAGGACGAACAGGTCGATGCTGATCAGCAGACATGCCACGATAACCGCTACAAGCAATGCTCCTGTGGCGATGGCCTGAGGCATGTTGCGTCCGGTTTTCTTATTGATGTCGGCAAGTGTCTGCTCGGCTTCCCGTTCACGCTGTCCGCGCTGTTCCAATTCACGCTCCTTCATTGATGCACAAGCCGCAATCGACGTGGCAATTCGCAATCGACATGATAACTGCGCCCGTCAAACTCATATGAAGTCAGATTTTGACGGGCGCAGCATTCATCCATGGAGATCAGACCTCCATGATCTCCTTCTGCTTGGTTTCCAGCAGAGCGTCGAGTTCATCGGTCGTGGACTTGGTGATCTTGTCGAGTTCCTTGAGCAGACGATCGCCTTCGTCTTCTCCCATTTCGCCGTCCTTGACGGCCTTGTCGATGCCTTCCTTGGCCTTGCGGCGAATGTTGCGCACAGCGACCTTGCCATCTTCAGCCTTGCCCTTGGCAAGCTTGACGTATTCCTTGCGGCGTTCCTCGGTCAGCTCCGGCATGGTCAGACGAATCACGTTGCCGTCGCGGCGCGGGGATGCGCCAAGATCGGAGTCACGCAGCGCCTTTTCGACGGCGTTAGCCTGGGATGCGTCGAACGGAGTGATGGCCAGAGTGCGCGGCTCCGGCACACCGATGGTGGCAACGGCTTTCAGCGGCGTCGGGGCACCGTAGTAATCCACGGTGATGCCGTTCAGCAGTGCCGGGTTGGCACGGCCGGTGCGGATGCCCGAGAAGTTTTCCTTCGTCGATTCGATGGTCTTGCCCATCTGCTCCTTGGCCTGATCTACAAGATTCGCCATTGGTTGCTCCTTTGATAGGTGTTTAGGTTGAATTGTACTTACTGATTCGTCATTGAATGCGGTTGACATACGTCAACGGCCATATTCAACGTGGTCAGGCAAGCGTCGCATCGTACGAGGACACCAAAGTGCCGATATTGTCTCCGACAAGGGCGCGAGTCACATTGCCTTCTTCTTCCAGACCGAACACACGAATGCACTGCTTGTTGTCGCGGGCCATGGATAGCGCGGACGCATCCATCACCGCGAGGTTGTCGACAAGCGCACGGTTGTAGTCCAAAGTCTTGAAACGCTTGGCCTGCGGGTCCTTGCGGGGATCGGCGGTGTACACGCCGTCGACGCCGTTCTTGCCCATCAACACTTCATCGCAATGGATTTCAAGAGAACGCTGAATGGACACCGTGTCAGTGGAGAAGTACGGCATGCCGGCACCGGCGCCGAAAATCACAACACGTCCCTTTTCCAGATGACGAATGGCCTTAAGCGGAATATACGGCTCGGCGACCTGTCCCATCGTGATGGCGGTCTGCACACGGGTCGCCTGGCCTTCCTGCTCCAGGAAGTCCTGCAACGCCAGACAGTTCATCACCGTGCCGAGCATGCCCATGTAGTCACCGCGGGATCGATCGATACCTGCCTGCTGCAGTTCAGCGCCGCGGAAGAAGTTGCCGCCACCAGTCACGACCGCGACCTGTACGCCTTGCTGAACCGCCGGTACGATTTCTTCGGCGATGCGACGCACCACCTTCGTATCGATGCCGACGCTGCCGCCGCCGAACGCTTCACCAGACAGCTTCAGCAAAACCCTGCGGGGCTTGCCGGATGTGTTTTCGCCAGTCATACACAGCCTTTCTTGCCTGAAAAACCACGAAAATTACCGTCTCTCAGACTATCTGCAAACGAAGACAGTGGAGAGAAAATCCTTGACATCGCATTTGCCGCCGGGTGAATCAACAATGCGACGATGGACATCAATCATTGTTCGGAATCATCACCGTAGGAATCTCCGTACTCACCGTCATACGCGCCGCCGGCGTACGATCCCGCACCACCATCGATGAATTCACGTGCCGTCATGCCGTTTGCGCGGCGTGATTGGTCAACCGCTTCCTGAAGCAGCTGTCGAATCGCGAACCCGTCGATGACATTCGTCAAGCGGACGACGCCGTCCTGAGACGACCTGTCCCGCGTGTTCAGCACCAATGTCGACATGCCGAACACGCGCTGCAGCAATGTGCGTTCAATACTGATATCGACGATGCGGAACAGTTTGATCAAATTGAAGCGTTCATTGAGGATGCCGCTTTTAATCGATAATTCCTGATCGGTCAGTGTATATACGGTGAAGGTGAATGGCGTGCGACACCAGTTGCGTTTTCGTTGACGCCACAATATATTGCCGTTTGCTAGTTTGGACATTCGTTGTCCCTCCCATCATTAGACATGGAGTGTCCACTCCAGATTACCCGTCAATGATGCGGTCTTCGACTATTCAAGTCCGGAGTGTGTTGATTGCGTCTTTACGGCACCCCGGAGATTGATGTAACGTAAAGAGGCTACGCATCATTACGATGCGTAGCCTCTTTACGTGCAATTGTCACATCAGACGAGAGGAATGAACGTCAGTTCACTCAGCTTCGCCCTTGCCGACCTCGACGCGGGCGAAGGCCACAGCCTGGCCGCCCACTTCCTTAAACAAATCGCCGACGGTCTTGGACGGATCCTTGACGTAGGCCTGTTCCAGCAGCACGTTCTCCTTGTAGAAGGCGTTCAGACGGCCTTCGACGATCTTCGGAACAATCTTCTCCGGCTTTCCTTCGGCCAGGGACTTCTCGGTGGCGACGCGGGTTTCGGATTCCACGACCTCAGCCGGGACGTCCTCGCGAGTCAGCCACTGAGCACCCATTGCGGAGATCTGCAGAGCGGCTTCGTGGGCCACAGCGGCACCGGCCTCGTCGGTGGCGATCATGGCGACGATGCTCGGCGGCATCTCAGCGGACTTCTTGTGAGCGTAGATCTCGACGTGCGGGCCTTCGACCTTGGCGAACTGGCCGACCTTGACATGTTCGCCGAACAGAGCGGCGGCTTCTTCGATGGCTTCCTTCACGGTGCCGTTTTCGGCGGCGGCTGCGAGCAGCTCGTCGGCGTTGTTGGCTTCAGCCTTGACAGCGTAGCCCAGCACTTCGTTGGAGAAATCAACGAACTTCGGGGTCTTGGCCACGAAGTCGGTCTCGGAGTTCAGTTCGACGGCGTAGCCGGTCTGGCCTGCTGCGGATTCGACGACGGTGGAGGCGATGGTGCCTTCCTGAGCCTTACGGCCTTCACGCTTACCAGCGGCCTGGATGCCCTTGGCGCGGATGATTTCCTTGGCGCGTGCGACGTCGCCTTCAGCCTCGGTCAGGGCCTTCTTAACGTCCATCATGCCGGCGCCTGTCTCTTCGCGCACCTGCTTGATCAGAGCTGCAGTGATTGCTGCCATTGGTTTGTCTCCTCTAAAAAATTACCTATCCCAGGATGATGGGAGGTTGTGCACCTCCCATCATACCCAAGGTTTTCACTCAGCCTTGGCTTCGCCTTCAGCTTCAGCGGCCGGAGCGCCTTCGGTCAGCAGCTCCTTTTCCCAAGCGGCCATCGGCTGCTCGGATTCACCTTCGGCCTTGGCGCCCTTGCCGGAACGCTCCAGCAGGCCTTCGGCCACTGCGTCAGCCATGAGGCTGGTCAGCAGTTCGATGCCGCGGATGGCGTCATCATTGGCTGCGATCGGGTACTCGACGGATTCCGGATCGGCGTTGGTGTCGACCAGGGCGATGACCGGAATGCCCAGCTTGTGAGCTTCTTCAACGGCCAGGGCTTCCTTGTTGATGTCGACGACGAACATCGCGGAAGGCGTACGGGTCATGTTACGGATACCGCCCAGCTGCTTGGCCAGCTTGTCCTTTTCGCGCTCGAGGAGCAGCAGCTCCTTCTTGGTCAGGCCGGAGCCGCGAACGTCGCTGAAGTCCATCTCTTCGAGTTCCTTCAGACGGTTCACACGCTTGGACACGGTCTGGAAGTTGGTCAGCATACCACCGAGCCAACGCTCGGAAACGTACGGCATGTTCACACGGGTGGCCTGAGCGGACACAGCTTCCTGAGCCTGCTTCTTGGTGCCGACGAACAGCAGGGTGCCGTTGTGGGCGACGGTGGCCTTGATGAAGTCGTAAGCCTTGTCGATCTGCTCAAGGGACTTGAACAGGTTGATGATGTGGATGCCGTTGCGCTGGGTGAGGATGAACTGCTTCATCTTCGGGTTCCAACGGCGGGTCTGATGGCCGAAGTGCAGGCCGGCCTTCAGCATATCGCTCATATTGATCTGAGCCATGGTATTACTACCTCTTTCTTGTCGGTTCTTGCCTGGCCATGCGTACCTGCGTGCAGCCTTTCCGATTCGGAGACGGCCGACCGACACAGGTCGTCGCGAGCATGGCGCGAATTTTTGTGTGTCGGTTGACGATATCGGTTGGCTTTGAACGGTTGCGACTCCGCTCTTTGCCGGGATGACACACGAGGATTCACGATATCATATGGCCCCGCCATATCGCATTCGATAATGGCGGGGCCATGTGTTGTTTGCCGTCAAGCGGTCAGCTGCAAATCAACTGCGAAATCACGAATCAGCGACCCGATCGCATCATGCGCATCGCGGCGCGGCGTTCTTCCTTCTCCAGACGGTCAAGGTAGACGTGGCCGTCCAGATGGTCGCATTCATGCTGCAGCATGCGGCCCATCAGACCGGAGCCTTCCAAAACGACTTCGTTTCCTTCCAAATCGATGCCGCGTACGCGGGCATAGTCGGCGCGACGCGTCTTGTACCACAGTCCCGGCACGGACAGGCAGCCTTCGTCACCGTACTGTTCGCCGCTTTTCTCTTCCAGAACAGGATTGAGCACGTAACCGATTTTGCCGTCGATATTGTAGGAGAACGCGCGCAGGTTGACGCCGATCTGATTGGCCGACAGGCCTGCACGACCAGGATCGTTCACCGTGTCCAGCAGGTCCTGAACCAGACGTTCCACCGCCGGCGTAATTGTCTTGATCGGATCGCACGGGGTGCGCAGAACCGGGTCAGGTACGACGCGAATTTCACGAATTGCCACTATTGTCTCCTCACTGCTGTTCCGGACGCGACGCGGAATGCGATGCCGCGGCGTCGGCCGTATCCGATTCGTTATCGTCGGACTGCTTCTTGATTTTCTCCTGCACGCTGTCAAACGCCTGACGGACCTTGGGGGTCATGTTTTCGGATGCCTGGCGAACGTTTTCCGAAGCCTGCTGCAAACGCTCCGCGGTTTTGTCAAGCAGCTGCACCGTCTTAGGCAGCGGCTTAGCGGGATCCTTCGGCGCGTACAGCACATTGTCAATCACTTCGGCATAGCGTTGCAGTACCTTGGGACGAACCATTTTCATGCTGGCGGTCAACGTTCCGGCATCCTGCGTGAATTCCTCGCTCAGCACCGCGAATTTTCTTACCGACTCCGCGCGCGAAACCGTTGCGTTGGCCTTGTCGACGTACTGTTGGATGAATGCGCGCAACGCATCGTTCTGTGCGATGCGTTCCATCGGCATCTGCGCGTCCAATCCCTGATTGGCCAGCCAAGAGCGGGTCATTTCCGGATCGAGTTCGATCAGTGCGGAGATGAACGGCTTGCCGTCTCCCACGACAACCGCATGCGAAACAACCGGGCAGGTGTTGATGATGTCCTCCATCGGGGCAGGGCTGACGTTCTTGCCGCCGGCGGTGATGATGATGTCCTTCTTACGGCCGGTGATGTAGACGAATCCGTCATCGTCGATGCTGGCCAGATCGCCGGTGTGCAGCCAACCGTCCGACATCTTGACTTCGCTGGTCATCTGAGGATTGCGATAGTAGCCGAGGAACACGTTGGGGCCGCGCACCAAGAGCTCGTCATCGTCGGCGAGGCGGGCTCCCATGCCGGGGCCTGGCTTGCCGACCGAGCCGACGCGATTGTCGTCCTGCCAATTGACCACCATCGGAGCAGCGGTTTCGGTCATGCCATAGCCCTGAATGAAGGTGATGCCGTCCATGCCGTTGAAGAAATGCGCCAGATCAACATTCAGCGGGGCGCCACCGCAGGCAAGGTAGTGCAGGTTGGGACCTAGGGCGGAACGGATGGATTTACCTACGGTCTCCATGAAGAACGCATGCTGCAGCCGTTGAGCGAACGGATGACGCACGCCGTTCTGATCGTCCTTCGACCAACGCACGAAATGATCCACGGCCTTGGCGAAAACACGTCCTTGCAGACCCGCACCGGCCTTCTGCGAGGCGGCGTTGTATACCTTTTCGAATACACGCGGCACGCCCAGCAGATAGGTGGGCTTGAAGCTGCGCAGATCGGCCAGCAGATGTTTGGCACTGGGAACATAGCCGACCACGCCGTGGCCGCCGATGGCGACGTACTGAATGTATCGGGCGAAGCAATGCGCCAACGGGAGAAAAAGCATCAGACGATTCGGCTGATACAGCATTTCGTCAAGGATTTCATAGCCGTTGAGCACGATATGCGTGAAATTGCGATTCGACAGCATCGCGCCCTTCGGGCGTCCCGTGGAACCCGATGTGTACACGATCGTCAGCATATCGTCCGCACGAACGCCCTCAATCGCATGATCGAGCTCCTCCTGTGACACGGAATGGCCGAAATCAGCAACGGCGTCCAAGCCGTCGGCTTGGAAATTGAATACATATTCCAAGCCCGGATGATCGTCGCGAATCTGTTCCAGCGTCTGTGCGTGCGCTGCATCTCCGGCGAATGCGATCACCGGCTCGATTTCGTCAATAATCGAATCGGCCTGCGCGGGGGAATCGGTTTCATAGATCGGCACGGTAACCGCTCCGATGGCGGCGCATGCGAAATCGACGATTCCCCACTCATAGCAAGTAGCCGAATAGATGACGACCATATTGCCGGCCTTCACGCCGAGGCCAAGCAGGCCTTTGGCGACCTCCTGCACACGCTGAAGCATCTCCTGTGCGGTCACCGTATGCCATTGTGCTCGCTCATCCTGCCATTGGGCGATCGGATCGTCCGGCGTCTTTTCGGCACGATTGGCCAGTAAAGAGTAGACCGTATCGTTTTCGGTGGTCTCATAACCAGGGTCCGGTATGTATTCTCGCAACGTCATACGTTCAACTATAGCCCCGGCATGACGCAGCGCACGACGCTGTCGGCATGCTCATCCGACATCGGCCAAAGTGCACATCCACCGACTGCCCATACGTTTGAGCACCAGGTTGGCCCAGTAGTCGTCCGGCCCGATGGACAAGTACACCGTCATTTCCAAAGTACTTGCGCTGACCAGCATGCCATGGATCATACGTGGAATGACCGGCAGATAATGCAGACGCACCTTAAGATCGGGACTGTCGCGCATTTCCGTATCCATCAAATAGGTCATCGTTTCGAGTTTCTTGATGCATGACGGCGTCATCACCTGCTTGATGCGACCGAACGGCATACGCCCTCGCACGATATTGGTCGTATTGCACGCCATCCGGCATGTACTCATCATCAGCGCATGACAGTCGTCAGGATTCCAGTCGCTCTCAAAGCAGCATGCGACATGATACGGCACCGGCTCCTTGGCCAGCTCGACGACGATAAAACCGTCGAAACAAGGCAACGGACGTCTTGCCATGGAGAAAAACGGCACATGGAAGCCCGAATCATCATCCGGTTGAATCACTATGTCGTCACTCCGATTTTCAAAATATCCACCCATCATTGCTGTCTCCTTTACTCTCTCATGTCCGCATTGACATGTATCGCGCTCAATGTAAAAGCGCTTGATTCAAGTAGTACGCAAAAGGAGCGTCTCTCGTCAAATACGAAAGACGCTCCTGTGGATAAGTGGAAAACCTGATTGCGGCTTCACTGATCCTTACTGCGAATAATCACAGCCGAAATCGTCGCAAAAGCCCATGTTCTCAGCGATTATATGGGGTTACGGCAACTCCGCAGCGCTGGAAGCTCTTGATGTCCACATAGCCGGTGGACGCCATGGCGCGACGCAATGCGCCGATGAAATTCGTCGTGCCGTCGGCCTTGTGGCTCGGTCCGAACAGAATCTCCTGCAGCGGGGCGACGGTGCCGACATCCGTGCGGAAGCCACGCGGCAACGTTTGGTGACGCGCTTCGGCTCCCCAATGCTTGCCCTGTCCCGGAGCTTCCGCGGCGCGGGCCAGCGGCACACCCAGCATTACGGCGTCAGCACCAAGGGCAAGCGCCTTGATGAAGTTGCCGGAAGTGCCCATGCCACCATCGGCGATAACCTGCACGTAACGGCCGCCGGATTCGTCCATGTAATCACGACGGGCTTCGGCCACGTCGGCGATGGCGGTCGCCATCGGGGCATGCACGCCAAGCGTGGTACGGGTGGCGGAAACGGCGCCGCCGCCAAAACCGACAAGCACGCCTGCCGCACCGGTGCGCATCAGATGCAATGCAGCCGTGTAGTTCGCGGCGCCACCGACGATGACCGGCACGTCAAGATCATAGATGAACTTCTTCAGATTCAACGGCTCATGATCGGTGGACACATGCTCCGCAGACACTACGGTGCCGCGAATGACGAACAGGTCGACGCCAGCGTCGACGACGGTCGAATAGAACTGCTGCGTGCGCTGCGGAGACAGGGCGCCGGCAACGGTCACCCCGGCATCGCGAATCTCATGCAGACGCTGTGTGATGAGCTCCGGCTTGACCGGTTCCGCGTAAATCTCCTGAATGCGGCGCGTAGCCTCCTCAGCCGGCAGCTGTGCGATTTCATCCAGCATCGGCTGCGGGTTCTCGTAACGAGTCCACACGCCTTCCAAATCCAGCACGCCCAACGCGCCCATACGACCCATCGCGATGGCCGTCGCCGGACTCGTCACCGAATCCATGGGAGCGCCGATCACCGGCACGTCAAATTCGTATGCATCGACCTGCCAGTTGGTGCGCACGTCCTGAGGATCGCGCGTACGGCGAGAAGGGACGATGGAAACATCATCCAAGGAGTAGGCCATGCGGCCCTTTTTACCCAAACCGATTTCAATTTCCTGAGACATGCCTTTAAGGCTAGTGCCGAGTGATGACAGCGACGCAACAAGTAATGGACGTCATTTTGGACATATGCCATCACTCGCAACAATCATCCGCTAATACTGATGCCAGTAATCTTCAAACATGCGAGGAGTGCAATCCCATGGCCAAAATCAAAGTCGAAGGCAAAATCGTCGAACTCGACGGCGACGAGATGACGCGCGTCATTTGGAAAGACATCAAAGACCGCCTGATCCTGCCTTATCTCGACGTGAATCTTGAATACTATGATCTGGGCATCGAGAACCGCGACGCCACCGACGATCAGGTCACCATCGACGCCGCCGAAGCCATCAAACGAGAACATGTGGGCGTCAAATGCGCGACCATCACCCCAGACGAAGCACGAGTCGAGGAATTCGGTCTCAAACGCATGTGGAAATCCCCCAACGGCACAATCCGCAACATTCTAGGCGGCACTATTTTCCGTGAACCGATTGTAATCTCCAATATTCCGCGACTGGTACCAGGTTGGACCAAGCCGATCGTCGTCGCCCGCCACGCGTTCGGAGACCAGTACAAAGCGACGGATTTCAAGGTGCCATCGGCCGGACGCCTGATCATCACCTTCCAGCCGGAAGATGGCGGCGAGCCGATCGAACATGTCGTATTCGACTATCCGGGCGCCGGCGTGGCGCAGGTGCAGTACAATTTGGACGAGTCGATTCGCGGATTCGCTCGCGCCTGCTTCAACTACGGTCTGCTGCGCGGATATCCGGTATATCTGTCCACCAAGAACACGATTCTGAAAGCTTACGACGGCCGTTTCAAGGATATTTTCGCCGAAATCTTCGAAACCGAATACAAGGCGGAATACGAGAAGGCCGGACTGACCTATGAGCATCGTCTGATCGACGATATGGTGGCCAGTTCCTTGAAGTGGCATGGCGGTTACGTATGGGCCTGCAAGAACTATGACGGCGACGTACAGTCCGATACCGTCGCCCAAGGCTTCGGTTCGCTTGGCCTGATGACGTCCGTGCTGATGACGCCGGATGGGCAGACCGTTGAAGCGGAGGCCGCACACGGCACGGTGACTCGCCATTATCGCCGCTGGCAGAAGGGCGAGAAAACCTCCACGAATCCGATCGCATCAATCTACGCATGGACGGGTGGTCTGCGTCATCGCGCCAAGCTTGACGGCACGCCGGAAGTGGCGCATTTCGCCGACACGCTGGAGCACACCATCATCGAAACCGTTGAATCCGGTGTGATGACCAAGGATCTGGCCATGCTGATCGGCCCCGACCAGCCATGGCAAGACACCGAAGGTTTCATGAACGTTTTGGATGAAGGTCTGGCGCGCCGTCTGAACGCCTGACGTCGCGGCAACATCGCGAATCATTGCTACTGGAAGGGTCTGATTCTCGCGTGTCCACACGCGAGAATCAGACCTTTTATATATCCGATACTAAAATCATGTCTGCATTCGATGTCCATACATATACAGCAGAGGTCGATACATGGCATTGCACAACGCGGCGACGTTCAGACGATTGGTTGCTTTGATCGTTGGCATGGGACTGGTTCTGGCATCAGGTGCCTGCAGGAAACCCAACGGCACATCGACAAATGGCGATAAGCAGACAACGACTTCCGCCAAAAGCAGCGATCATGGAGAAGTCGCGATTTTCACGCCTTCGGATGTGCTTACCATCTCACAACAAACACCGCTGAATACGTGGAACGCTTTTACCTCCGACTTGACCGCAGCGCTTAAAGACGAGGATGTCAAGCAGAGAGACGTCACAACGCATACCAGCGACACACTGGAGAAGCAAAGCCAAGCAGTCCAAGATTACGTCGTCAAGCGCATTTCCGACGATAAGGCCGACGCCGGTGATGTGACGCTGGTAGTGGCACCCGTATATGAAAGCGACGACGCGGCGCAGCAATACGGTGATTATGTCAGTCGTCATATCGATTGGAGCGACGACGAGAATGCGGCAGTAGACAGCTCCGACAATACCAATGACGACGGGGACGCCGATGATATTAACGCTAATGACGGCACCGATACAGGCAACGCCAATGACGTCGAATCCGATGCCGCCAAGTACATCAGCGCCGCCTCTCGTTTGGTGTCCGCGTTGAATCTGGCTCAGAATTCCGGTATGCATGTCGTGCTGATGTCGAACACCATCGACGGATTCACGCCTGACGCACTCGTACAGGCGTCGGCCGCCGAGCAGATCGGCAACCTACAGGCGAAGCAGCTTGTCAACAAGCTTGCTTTGGATAAGGCCAGCTCAGACAATCCGAAATCCATTGAAGTGTTGCTCCCCTATTCCGATGCAGGTGCGACCGACATGGATTCGGACGCATTCGCTCAGGATGTGTTCCGCGGCATTTGGAAAGTGTTGCAGCCGTATTTCGCTGAAGGTAAGGCGTACAGCCCCTCCGGATTACTGGATGCCGATAGCACCAATGACGACTGGCGTTCCGTCTTGTTCGATGCAGAGGATTCCACTGCGGTGACGCAGGAGCTGGCGACCAGACTGTGCACCGAGGAAGACAGCAAAGACCGCACCACCATCGACGGCATCATCGCCGTGAACGACCGTGTGGCCTCCAGTGTCATCGACGGATTGCATGACATGGGATATGTCGGCTCTTCAGCGGACATTAATCCTTCCATCACCATTTCCGGCATTGTCGATAACATCACCGGCAAGCCTGATCTCAACAGGACCGCAGTCCCCGATCCTATTAAGGCTCCGGAAAACAGTACGGATGACTCAACGAATTCAGATCAATCGGCAGACACCGATTCCGGGGAATACAACGACGCAAACGACCAGTGGCCGATTGTCACCGGATACGGCGCCTACATCGATTCCATGCCGGAAATCGTCAACGGCCACCTGTGGATGACCGCCTTGGAAGACCGCAAGCAGCTTGCGGCAGACACCGCCAAGGTCTGCGTGTCGCTTAACGACGGAATCGCTTTGACCAGTCTGTCTTTCATCACCAAGAAGACCGTCAACGGAGTGAAGGACGTAGCGCTTGTTTCCGAAACCCCTTTGACGGTCAGCGCATCCAACCTGAAAGCGGATCTGATCGAACCGGGATACATTTCATTGGCAGACGCCGGACTGTGACCCGGTATCGTCGGCTAATCGCAAGACGGTTGCGGGCGGCATCGAATCATATCGATACCGTCCACAACTTTATGCTGACGTGATAGTCACTCCGTTCGAATCAACGCTTTACCGGAGCGTAAATCACATTATCGATCAGATCCCGGTAATACTCGTTCACCGCTTGTCGGCGAGCCTTCATGCTTGGCGTCACCAAGCCATTCTCTTCGGTGAACTCGTCTACGACGATTTCGAATTTGCGAATGGATTCAGCGCGCGAAACCAGCTCATTGGCCTTGTTCACTGCACGGTCTACTTCGGCGCGTACAATCGGATTTTTTGCCGCCTCTTCCAGAGAGGATACGGTTTCAGCGCCTTGCGAGGCGAGCCATAGATTCGTTTCGGCCAAGTCCGGGGAAATGATCGCGGCGATGAACGGCTTCCGGTCACCAACCACAACGCATTGGCTGACTACCGGCGAAGTCATGATCGAAGCCTCCATAGCACCCGGCGACACGTTCTTACCGCCGGCCGTGATGATCAAATCCTTCTTACGACCGGTGATGGTGACGAAGCCGTCTTCATCGACTGACCCCAAGTCGCCGGTATGCAGCCAACCGTCAACAATCTGCGACTGAGTGGTTTCCGGATGATTGTGGTAGCCGACGCACACGGCCGCGCTTTTGATGCACAGTTCGCCGTCATCGTCAACCCCCACGGAAACGCCCTGCAATGGCAGGCCGATAGTGCCGATTTTGTAGCCTTCAGTCGGGTTCACGCATGACGGCGCACAGGTTTCGGTCATGCCGTAGCCTTCCAACAGTGGCAGGCCCACGCCGTTGAAGAAGTGAGCAATGGACGCGTCAAGCGGGGCACCGCCGGAAACCGCGTATTCCACGCTGCCGCCGAACACATCCATAATGCTCGAATACACCAGCTTGTTGTACAACGCATGCTTGAATTTCAGCATTACAGGAATGCTTTCACCGGACTGCTGCGCATGCGACCAGTCCCGAGCGATCTGCGTCGCTTCGGCGAAAATACGTCCTTTGAAACCGGCACCCGCCTTCTGAGATGCCGCATTGTAGATCTTTTCGAAGATTCGCGGCACGGCCAGGATGAAAGTCGGCTTGAATGCCGCGAAGTCCGCCAGAATGGTTTTGAGGTTGCTGGACAGGCCTAACGTCACGTTACCGGCAAAGCAGAAGAACTGCATATAGCGGGCGAATACGTGCGCGAGCGGCAGGAACAGCAGTAGACGACGGTTCGGTTTCATCGCGATATCCGGCATGGACTGCACGCCGGAATAAGTGATGAAGATGAAATTGCCGTGGCTTAGTTCGATGCCCTTCGGCGTTCCCGTCGAGCCGGACGTATATACGATCGTCGCCAGATCGCCGCCTCGCACGGACTTTTCACGCTCATAGAATTCCGCATCGCTGACTCCGCGACCGTATTCGATAAGCGTATCGATGGCACCGAGCTGAATGACGTATACGTCACCAAGAGACGGGCAGTCCTCGCGGATCAGTTCGATTTTGTCTCGTTGAGCGTCATCTTCGGCGAATGCCATTTTGACGTCGGCGTCGTTAAAGATCATCTTGACCTGCGCTGGGGAATTTGTCTCATACACAGGCACGGTCAACGCACCGATGGACATGATGGCCATATCCAATGCGGTCCACTGCCAGCATGTATGCGCGATTACTGAAACGGAATCACCGGGCATGACGCCACGGGCTATCAGGCCTTTGGCGATGGCGATGACCTTATCTTTGAATTCGGCGGCGCTGAAAGACCGCCATGCACCATGCGCATCCTTGTATTCGACCAGAGAATCATTCGGCGAGCGCTGTGCTCGTTCTTCAAGGATCGAGAACAGGTTGTTGTCGGTGTCGATGGAGTGTTCCAGTGGACGCGTGTATTCGTTGCGCATATGCGGCTCCTTTATGGGTGTTGCGTTGGCGTCGGCGGGGCTGACGTGTCGCTATGCGGGATTATAGGCATGTGTGTTTTGGTTTTTCCGGACATACACGCTTGGCTCTGTGGCGGAACGTATGTGTGTGATTGTGCGCTGGTTTTCCGACTATGAGCTGTTGTGTATTGGTTTGAGTGCTATGCGTTGTGGTGTGGTGAGTGTTTCGGGGTCGAGGTATGTGTCTGTTCCTTGTTTGACGCCCCAGTGTAGGCATGTGTTACCGCAGTGGTCGGAGCCGCCGTTGATTTGTGCGATGTGTTGGCCGCGTGTGACGGGCGCTCCGGCTTTGAGGTGGGTTGTTGCTGGTTCGAAGGTGGAGGTGATGTTGCCGTGGTTGATGCTGACGACTGATTTTCCTGCTACTGTGCCTGCGAAGGATATGATGCCGTCGTCTGGTGCGAGGATGGTATCGTTGGTGGTTGCTTGCAGGTCCACTCCCCTGTGTCCTGGCAGCCATGGCTGTTCCGGCCTGTCGAATGCGCTTGTGACATGCGGCGAGATGACTGGCCATATGAGTGTGGCTCGGCAATCGTTGCCGCTGATGGTGTTCGCCCATGTTGTTGTGTGTAACGGGATGATGGCCAGCGCCGCCGTTATGCCGATGAGTATGAGCCAGATGATGGTTAGCGTTTGTAGTTTGCGGCGTTGCTGACGTTGCTGTTCGTGTTGTTGGTATTGGCGTGTTCGGCGGCGTTGCTGATTGTCGTCCACGTTCCGCTCCTTTTGCTGGACTTTTTCACCCCTGTCACACGTGTTTTCAGTTTGTGGG
Source organism: Bifidobacterium sp. LH_512 (assembly GCF_056356435.1). NCBI lineage: Bacteria > Bacillati > Actinomycetota > Actinomycetes > Bifidobacteriales > Bifidobacteriaceae > Bifidobacterium > Bifidobacterium sp. LH_512. The sequence continues at coordinate 696,715 of NZ_JBKEUE010000001.1, read as the reverse complement.
TTTGTGCTGTGTACGTCCAGTCGGAGTGGCTATTGTGGACGAAGAGACGAAGTTATCCACAGGCTTCGGGCGTGTCGCGAGATTGGTTTGGGAGTTGCGTATGTTTGACAACACGTCTGATCGTAAGGCGTTGCGGTTGCTGGAGGATGAGGATGCACAGGAACAGATCATGTATTACAGCAAGCCTTTTATGGTGTTGTGGGCTGCCGTGCAGGAGGCTGCCAGCGAAGTGGCCGAGGATTATGGGCTTTCTTCTGAATTGAGTCAGGTGTGGGTTGCGGAGCGGCTTCGTCAGGTGTCCGATTCTTTGGTGGATCGTTTGGCTGAGAATGCGGTGAATCATGGGGCGAGCAAGTCGAATGTCGCGCGCGCCGCGGATGCGAGTCCGGCCAATGCGTTGCGTCGTTTTCCCCGATTGCGCAAGGGCGGTAATCATGGTCGTCTGCTGATCGACGATATTCTGGACACTTTGGATTGATTATGTGAGGCGTGTGGCTGCCGTGATATTCGAAATCTCACGGCAGCCACACGCCTCGCGCAGTATTGATATCAATGTCAATCACGTATACGTCACCAATCACGCTTGCGTGACGGCATCAATGCAGGAAATCGCGTTCAACGCACGCGGGAAACCAATCAATGGCAGACATTGAATGATTGCGGCAATCAGTGTTTCCCGCGTATTTCCGATGCTGATATTCGCACCGGCGTGCGCTTTCGCTTGCGGCTCGCAACCGCCAAGGCAGCAAATCGCGCAGAATGTGACCAGCTCACGCATGCGCACATCCAACACCGTTCTCGTATAGAAGTCGCCGAAACAGTATGCGGATAGATAATCCTGCATCGTTTTCAATTCGGCAGGCGCGGCCGCGCGCATCGCATTGATATGGCCGACACCGAAAATATCCTGCTGTACTGCAAGACCGTCGGCAAAACGCGTCTCTTCGTTCACCGTTCCCCTGTTTTGAGCACTCTCCGTGACACCGGCCTTCGTGAATGCCTTGTTCACTTCCGTAAGCGTGCATCGCACTTTTTCCAGGCCGATGTATGGCGCGCACTGGTAGAGGGCTTCTTTGATTTCCTCCGGTTTGGCGCCCACGTTCAGTGCGGCATTAGTGTAGTCGGCAATCGAAGCGGTTGTCTGGCAGGTGGTCAATGCCACCAGCATGATAAGCGCTTTCTGCGTGTCGGTAAGCGTCGATTCGTTCAATACGTCTCCACAGAGGAAACGTCGGGCGATCTGTCGGAATTCCGGATCGGCCGTGCAGTCGGCGAAAGCGTTGCCGCCGAACCATTTCGTATTGTTGCGCTGTGCGGTTTCTTCTCTGCTCATCATAAGAACCCTTTCAAATCTTGTGTCTCAGTCGGAAAGACTGTTGTAATACTCGTCTTCCACTGGTTCCAACCATTCGTTGCTGGCATCGGTGCCGGGAATCATGAAGGCGATATGGGAGAACCAGCTGTCCTTTTTGGCACCATGCCAGTGTTTTCTATTGGCAGGTACGACGACGAGTGCGCCAGGCGTCATGCTGACCGGTTCTTCGCCTTCCAGCTGGCACCAGCCTTCGCCGGCTGTGCAGATCAGGACCTGTCCGCCGCCGGTTGTCGCATGGTGGACATGCCAGTTGTTGCGGCATCCCGGTTCGAAGGTCACATTGGAGATCGGCAGGGAGCATGTGTCCGGTGTGAGCGGATTCAGGTATGAGTCGCCGATGAAGTATCGGGCGAATCCGGTGTTGGGCCTGCCCCGCCCGAATACGTTTTCCCTGTCGAATTCTTCTTTGCTGGTGGTCTTCATCGTGTTCGCTCCTTGATGAGAAGTTTTCTGATTCCACGGCAGAGAATACAATGTAAACCTCACTTTAAGTCAAGGTTATGTCTCATTTTTTTGAAGAAGGAACGCATTATGGCCTACACGATTGGCGAAATGGCGAAACTTATGGGCGTCGCGCCTTCCACGCTGCGCTACTACGACAAGGAAGGCCTGCTGCCGTTCGTGCATCGCACCCCCGGAGGCAAGCGCACATTCGATCAGACTGATTACGAATGGCTGCAAATCATTGATTGTCTGAAGAAAACCGGCATGCCGATCAAAGGCATCAAGGAATACATCGACATGGCCTTGCAGGGGGACGACACCATTGACGAGCGTCTTCGATTGTTTCAAAAGCGTCGTGAGGCCGCACAGGCGCAGATGGCCGAATTGCAAAGCATGATGGACATGCTGGAATTCAAATGCTGGTTCTACGAAACCGCGAAAGCCGCGGGAACGACCGACGCTCCCAACAGCATGCCCGCAGAAAACGTCCCCGAACAATACCGCGCCGTATGGCATAAGCTTAAATCTCTCCCTGAAGAAAGCTGAACGGCGATATTACATCGCCCATGCCGCCGACTTGTGTGGAGGAATGACATGCAGTATACGAGTCATTACGATTCTCCTTTAGGTGAAATTCTTTTGGCTGCGGATGACGCTGGTTTGACTGGATTATGGTTTGTGGGACAGAAATATTTCGCGCTTCATTTAACCGAGGAGCATGAGGATAAAGAGATCCCCGTTTTGGCGACGGCGAAACGCTGGCTTAGCATGTATTTTGCGGGCGAAAATCCGGATTTCACAGTGCCGCTGCATTTGATGGGGACAGCTTTTCAGAATGAAGTGTGGAAGATGCTGTGCACCATTCCGTACGGGCAGATCGTGACCTATGGCGAGATCGCGCGGAGAATCGCCATTCGTCGAGGGCTTGCGAGCAGTCCGCCCAGGCCGTAGGCGGCGCGATAGGGCACAACCAGATTGCAATCATCGTGCCCTGCCATCGCGTAGTGGACGCAAATGGCAGTATGACGGGCTATGCCGGAGAGCTTGATAGAAAATTGAAACTGCTGGAACTTGAAAAAGTGGATGTGGAAAGTCTGTCTATTCCGAAAAAAGACACCGCCTTGTAAAATGGCCCGCACAACCACTCTTTGCGGTCACTTTTTCTGATGATGACGAAGCCCATCAGCAAATCTGACCGAAAACAGGCCCTAAAACGGTCACACTTGCTGAAGCAATGCATCCGCATCAGCAAAAGTGACCGGTACTTGTGTAGGGGATGCGGTGCCGATGCTGGTTCCACAATGCAAAAGGCCACCAACGACATGCTGGTGGCCTTTTTGGAAAGCTCCTGCGACTGGGCTTGAACCAGTGACCGTCCGATTAACAGTCGGATGCTCTGCCAACTGAGCTACGCAGGAATATTCAATTTTCATCATCAACCCGCGCCTCCCGAAAGAAGACCCGAACCAAATCCGAGCTCCTGCGACTGGGCTTGAACCAGTGACCGTCCGATTAACAGTCGGATGCTCTGCCAACTGAGCTACGCAGGAATGTTTTTCGTGTTTGAGGCTGTGCCCCGCGCACAAGTCACATATATTACATAAATCAGAATCGATTGCAAATCACGGCGCGTCGCACGTGTCGTCGGCGACGTTTTTCGACGACGACACGCGCGGCCGACTGAATCACATGCTGATTTTCGTCAACGGCATCGCCGAATCAATCGGGAAGTCCGGCGCCGAGGGCGCGACTCCCGCTTCGACCAGGTTGACGCCCAGCATCGCCACCATCGCTCCATTGTCGGTGCACAGTTTCAGCTGCGGGATGCGCACGTCCACGCCATGCTCAGCGCCGAATTCCAGCAATTTTGCGCGCAGCTGCGAATTGGCGGAGAATCCACCGCCGACAATCAATGTATTCGACCCGTATTCTTCGCAACCGTGCATGGCTTTGCGGGCGAGCACGGTCGCGACGGAGTCCGCCAAGGAGGCGCACACGTCGTCGATCGGGATTTCCAATCCTTGCGCGTTGCGTTCTTCAATCCAGCGGGCCACGGCCGTTTTCACACCGGAGAAGCTGAAATCGTACGGGTGTTCGCGGCCAGCCTTGCCTTGGGTCAGGCCTTGCGGCACTTTGATGGCCTTGGGATCGCCCTGCTGGGCGTGACGGTCGATATGCGGGCCTCCCGGGTATGGGAAGCCGAGCAGTCGCGCGACTTTGTCGAAGCATTCGCCCGCCGCATCGTCCAAGGTCGTGCCGACGACGTCGATATGCTTGGTGACGTCTTCCACGTGCAGCAGCGACGTGTGTCCGCCAGAGACGATCAGCGCCATCGTGTCGGCCGGGAACGGGCCGAATTGCAGCTGGGTGACCGCGATATGCCCGATGACGTGGTTAATGCCGTAAATCGGCTTGTTTGCCGCCCATGCAAGCGATTTCGCGCCGGAAACACCGACCGCGAGGCATCCGGCAAGGCCTGGGCCTGCGGACACTGCGATGGCGTCCACGTCGTTTAACGTCATGTTCGCGTCCGCGAGCGCTTTGGATACGCATGGAACGAATGCCTGGGCGTGTGCGCGGGATGCGATTTCGGGGATGACGCCGCCGTAGCGGGCGTGTTCGTCCATGGAGGAGGCGACGACGTTGGAGATGAGGGTGCGGCCTTGGACGATGGCTGCTGCGGTTTCGTCGCAGGTTGATTCGATGCCGAGTACGATTGGTTCGCTCATTGTTGCTGCTCCGTGGGCTTGTTGGTGTTCTCGTCGTTGCCGTTTTGCGTGTTGGCTGAGGTGAATCCTGCGATGCGTGGATTCAGGTCGAGGCTCATGGTGTATGCGTCGATGCCTTCCGGTTGGTAGTAGCGTCTGCGAAGTCCCATGCGGCTGAAGCCGAGTTTTTGGTAGAGGGTGAGTGCTGGCGTGTTTTCGACGCTGACTTCGAGAATCATACGTTTCGCGCCTTGTTCGCGCGCATTGTCGATCATACGCTCGAAGAGCATGCGTCCGATGCCTTGACGTTGGTGTGCTTTGGCGACGTCGATGTTCATGACTTCCGCGTCGTCACCGTCGTACCAGTAACCTGCGTAGGCGATGATGCTGTCTGCGCCGATGTTTTCTGGACCTTCATTTTCTGTTGTTCCCGTATCGACGGCAAGCAGGTAGGTGCGGGCGGGCGCATCCAGCTCTTCGCGGATGGAGTGTTCGCTCCATGCACGTTTGCCCCAGACTTCCTGTTCGAGGCGCGCCATGGCTTGGACGACGGTTTCTCGATTGATGCGATTAGCGTTAAGAATGATCATCGTTCCGCCTTGGTGGCGCCGGCATGACCGAGGACATGTTTGAGCGGATTGGGGACGGACACGTCGGGGCGACGCAGGTACAGCGGCTCGATCGGCGCGCTCGAATCGCCGTGTTCGCTGAGCTGCACGAATGTGGCGAGGCCTGCCGCTCCTGCGTCGAGCAGGGATTGATCGATGATGCTACCGTATGCGGCCAACGCGTCCCATGCAGCGGCGTATTTGCGCGCACCATGGCCTGCGACGTCGATGATGATGTGCCGGTCAGGATTGACTGCGCTCAGACGTTCTACGACTTCGTTGACACGGGTTGCGATGCTGTCGGGATAGTCGATGTCCATGTCGATCAGCGTTGTCGGCTGCCGATATGGGTCGTCGGCAGCGTCAGCGTCGTCATACAGTGCAAAATACAGTTGTTTGCGACGCGCATCATTGACGGCGAGCGTCAGATGGCGATTCTCACCCGGTTCCACGCTATCGGCATCATCGCAATGCAGCCCCTTAAGGAATGCGCATTCCGACAAAGGGCCGTTTTCCTGTCGTGCAAGGCGAAGCATCACCGCTTGCGGTGCAAGAACGTCCTGCCCGATCAATGTGGCTCCGGTTGCGAAAGCGAGCGCTTTCGCCGCGACGATGCCGGCTCGCAGTCCGGTGAAGGGAGCCGGTCCTGTGCCCACGACGATGCGGTCGAGGTCGGCTGGGGTGAGGCCGGCCTGCTGTACTACCGTGGCGATGTTGCTTTGCAGTCGTTCCACGTGGGTTCGTGAATCGGTTTCGATGATGGGCTCATGCCCGACAATGCCGACTGCCGAACCGTATGAGGTGTCGATGACCAGCGTATGCATGTGAGAAGCTCCTTCGTAAAATCTGCTAGCCACTGTACATCGTGGGCTTGCATGTTGTTTCGAACCGGATTTTCAAGACAGGGTCAGCGTGTGCCGTTCTCATAGTCGAAGCCTTGCCAGGCTTCGCCGACGCCGATAACCGTGACGATGCGATCACCGTCGCCGGTCAGCGTGCCGTCGGCGTCCGTGGCGCTGTGATCATGCGGACGGTCGATATGGATTTCAAGACGTTCCGGCGCAAGTGCCGCGGCCATTTGTTCGCCCCATTCCATCAGGATGATGGTGTTGGCTCCCGGATCGTCAAGTTCTTCATCCAATCCCAAGGATTCAAGTTCGTCGAGCAAGCGTTCGGCCGCATCCTGTCCAGGCGCGTAATCGTTGCCTCCCAAGCGGTATGCGTCGACGTGCACAAGATGGGCGGGCCGCCCGTTCGGGAAACGTCCGTCGAGTTCGCGGGCGATGGTGAATGTCGGAGACACGATGGGCTCGTCAATGCCGAGTCCAGCGCCGAAGCCTTGCGCGAACGTGGTTTTGCCGGCGCCGAGCGAACCAGAAAGCAGAAGCACGTCGCCGCCGCGGGTCATGCGTGCAATGCGCTCGCCGATGGTGCGCATGTCTTGGGCCGTTGCTGCGATGATGGTGTATTTCACGAGTGTTCCTTATGTGTTTGTATGCGTATCGGGTCAGGCGACGCGGCCTTTTTGGCTGATGAGCGTGATGGAGCGTTCCAAAGCGTAGACGGGGTCGCCGCCGTTGGTTTTGTTCTGTTCGTCGGCCCATGCGAGCGTTTGGATGCATTGCGACAGGCCGTCAGAGGTCCATCCGGAAAGTTGCCGCATGGCGTTTTTCAGAACCCATGGGTTGGTTTTCGCTTCGGCTCGGGAGATTTTTCCGCTTCTGACCGCGGAGGCTTTGGCAAGCGTGCGTAGTTTCATGGCGAGCGCACCAATCAGCGCGATGGGCTCGTTGCCTTGTTCGATGGCTGAACGCATGGCGATGATCGCTTCGGCTGTTTTTCCCTCGAGCGCTTTGTCCGCGATGAAGAATCCGTTGACTTGCGGGTTTGCGGTCAGGTACTGGTTGACTCGTTCTAAGCCGATTGGATCGTCGTCGAAGTCGAAGCATAGTTGTTTGGCCATGGCTGCGAGTTCGCCGGTTTTGTCGCCGAGTACTGCGATAAGCTGTTGGGCCGCCGCGGGGTCGACGCGGCGGTGTTCGCGTTCGAAGCATTGGTAGACGAAATTGAGTTTCGCCTCCGGCTTTTTCAGGTCGGGAACGTCCTGTTTGCCGGCGCCTGCTTTGACGAGTTGTTCGACGAGTTTCTTGCCTTTGACGCCGCCTTCGTGCTTGCAGATGACGATGCTGGAGTCGGCGGGATTCTTTTGGGCCTGTTTGCAGTATTCAAGTATGGCTTCGCCGAGTTTCTCGTCCGCGTTCTGCAGGTTGGAGATGATGACGATTGCCATGTCGCTGAGCAGGGATGGGCTGACCGCTTCGTCGAATGCGTACCGGTCGATACTGCCTGCGTCCAGTTCGATGATTTCCGCGTCGGGATGCGTTTGACCGGCTTTGGAGCACAGGTCGCGTGCCATCATATCGCTCAGATACGCGTCAGCGCCGGATACGATGCGTACCGGAGATTTCGTCGAGGCTGTTCTTGGCATGTACTCAATTTCGCCGTATCGGTGGACAAGCCCAGTCCATGTCGTGCAACCATCGCATGGTGTATTTCCACCATTGGCGCACGCCTGTCATAGGAGCGTCCACCCACGCTTCGCCGTCGGCATCGTCGGCATCGGCGGCATCTTCCTCCGCGCGGCCATGTTGTGCCGTGTATGTGGCGTCACGGTTCCCGGCTGCGTTTTCATCGAACAGGTGAACGATGCGTCGTCGTGCAGTGGCGTGCAGCCATTTGCCAATCATGCGACAGATGAACCATATCCCCGCCTCGGCCAGAACCATGATGACGGCTCCCCGCCAGCCGTCAGACCAAGGCAATACGGCATGGCTGTCTGAACCCAACATGTTCGCGCAATATTCCATAACGGCCGTGCCTAATGATGCTATGCGTGCGAGCGCATATCCGATATCCGCATTCAACCACGAGACGGCGAGCGCGCCCAATCCGCATATGGTGGCGAATCCTACGAACGGAGATACGAGCAGATTGGCGGGGACTGAGAGAACCGGCAGTTCGGGTTCCATCAGCACTTGTATCGGCAAGGTTGTCGTTTGCGCTGCGACGGTCATGCCGGCGGCTTGTGCGACAGTGGACGGCGTCACCGTTTCGAGGCGTTGCGCTATAGGCTCGGCGAAAAACATGATGCCGAATACCGCCGCGCATGATAGCGCGAATCCGTAACTGTATGCCATATCCGGTTTCAGAATCAGCGTGCCGATGATGGTCCAACTCAATGTGGAGCATATCTGCTGTCGTCTACCCAACCATAGGCATGCAGCGCCGAATAGACTGGATACCAGTGCGCGATGCACCGAATCCGCGGGATACATGCCGACCGATAGTACAATCGCTCCTGCCGCCATGCATATGGCCGTCGGATGTCTTGGCAACAGTACGTGAGCACACAGGCGACGTATACCTGCGACGACCAGTACGAAATGCCCTCCGGATACGGCCATGAGATGCATGATGCCGGATCTGCGGAATCGGTTTTCCAAGAGTCCCGCATACGTGTCATTGATGGGTTGCGCCCGTTCCCCTTCTTGCGTGATTGTCACATGGTCTTGCCCAAGAATGCCTAATGTGAGGCCTGGAACCAGTACACGCCCCTGTTCGGGCAGTCGTTGGCTGACCGCGAAGAAGGATTCCTGTGCCGCCGTGACCATGCGACGTAGCGAATTAGCCGCTTTGACGGTATGTATGCCGGTTTCCGGATATGCGATAAGCCACAGTGGCTCACTGCCGTAGTCTGCCGGCTGGAGTCTGCCTGTTATGGTTTGTACCGCGCCGTATTCGATGGTCGAACAATCGTCGCCGTCCGCATATATGCGAATGCTTTCATGCGAGGGACTGACTGTCAGTCCGTCGGAGACGGTATGTAATACGGCGTCCGCCTGGCAGTCGCGCTGTCGACTATCCGACGCGGTTACCGGCGTTCGGATACCGGCCGTAACGATTGCGTAGCCGGCATTGTTGTGGGCTTGCAACGTTGCGGCATCATGCTGCCGCCTCATATCATGCACAATCGTCACGCTAACGCCGACCAGCATCGCGCCAATCATTATCGTCAATCCCGCAAGCGTGCAGTATCGGGCGAAATCACGAACCGCGGTGCCATGGTTGCGCTTATCACGATTTCTGCATGAGCGAATCCGACCGTGCATGCGGCCAGCCAGCGTAAAAGCGACAAAAACCATCAACAGCAGCGCGACAAGTCCGACGGCAATCCAGACGGCGACAGGCGTCGCCAGATGCGCCAGCAAACAAGAGCCCCACATAATCGCAGCAACCGGCAGCATGCGCAGGTCACGACTCCCCTGTTCACGTTGCGTATATGCGAATATGGAAGGCATTGCGATCATTGGACCGTCACCTGCGCTCGCATCTTGTCCAAGGTTTTCTCGCCTATGCCTTTGACGTCCAGTAATTGTTCGACGCTGACGAAACGTCTAATTTGCGCGCGATGATCGATTATGCGCTGTGCGATAACCGGGCCGATTCCTTTGATGGAATCCAATTCGGCCAAGCTGGCCGTGTTCAGGTTTATTGGCGACGGTTGCGTAATTGCAGTGCCGTCTGATGAGATGGCATCGGACGAAACGGGTGGTGACGCCCCATCTGACATGGCGGCGTCTGATGATGAATCATCTGATGCCGCACTATCGGTTTGTGAGCCGTTCACTGACGTCGCGTCTTGATTCTCCGTGGCGGCAGTGCTTGTTTCGGTCACGGATGCCATCATCGAATAATTGGAGGCCTGCCGTATCAGCATGGTCAGGCTGGCGCATAACGCGGCGACAAGCAGCATCATCGCCACTATCGCGTGCATGGGGCGGAACACGAGGCGAGGCCTGTTTCTTCGGACTTGCTTACCCTCTTGCAGTCTGGCTTCCACGCTATCGCAATCGTGCACGCCGGTCAGATTCGATAATGTCGTTTTGGCTTCGCGCCGATGTTTGCCGGCGGACGCTAAGGGAGATGATTCCGAAGAAGAGGAAAACGAGGAAAAAGCCGGCACGGATTCAGACTTTGTCATTGCTGATTGTCGGTTCGCCATTCCCGGTGGCGGCGGGGGCGGAAGCATGACAGGATACGCGTCGCCTTGTAATGATATCGACAACGAGCCATCCGACAGTTCCATACCGTTCCGCGCATCCATCGTCCCACTATGGGCGATGCTCATGTACGTGTCCAGTCGAACCGGGCTCTGTGGACGAAGAGATGAGGTTATCCACAGGCTCCGGGTGTGTCGCGGCATCATATAAAGTGGACGCCACCATGCAGGTGACGTCCACTTCACAACGTGTCGCGTACGATGCCGCTTGCGACATTACGGTCAGCGTCGCGAGCCGTTACCGCTTATTCAGCCGGAACGATGGACACGATCTTCGGAGCCTTGACGATGACCTTGCGCGGCGCCTTGCCGCCCAGACGGTCGGCGACGGCTTCCAATGCCATCTTCTCAAGCTCGGCCGGGTCGATGTCCGGGGAGACCTCAAGCTTGGCGCGTACCTTGCCCTTGATCTGCACAACGGCGGTGACGGTGTCCTGCCCGACGTAACGTTCGTCGGCGACCGGCCACGGTTCGTGAGCCAGGGATTCGGCGTGTCCCAGACGGTTCCACAGTTCCTCGCAGATATGCGGGGCAATCGGAGACAGCATCAGGATCAGCGGTTCGACGGCGGCACGCGGCACGGCGTCGAGGCCGGTCAGATGGTTGTTGAGTACGATGAGCTTGGCGATGGCGGTGTTCGGCCGCATGCCTTCCATTTCCACGGTCACATCGGCGATCGTGTTGTTGAGGAGCTTCAGCGTCTTCTCGTCCATGTCGGTGTCGACGACGCGCACCTCACCCGTATTTTCGTCGATGACGTTACGCCACAAGCGCTGCAGGAAACGCATGCTGCCCACGACGTTGCGCGTGTTCCACGGGCGGGATTCGGCAAGCGGCCCCATGCCCATCTCGTACAGGCGGAACGTGTCGGCGCCGTAGTTCTCGTACATGTCGTCCGGCGTGATGATGTTCTTCAGGCTCTTGCCCATCTTGCCGAATTCACGGTTGGCGTGTTCGCCGTTCCAGGTGAACGTCGGTTCGCCGTTCTCGTCCGGAGCGCCTTCGACCACTTCAGCGGCCGGCACATACTGGCCACGGTCGTCGGTGTAGGCGTAGGCCTGGATCATGCCCTGGTTGAACAGCTTGTGGAACGGCTCGGCCGAATCCACATAGCCTAGGTCGAACAGCACCTTGTGCCAGAAGCGCGAATACAGCAAATGCAGCACCGCATGTTCAACGCCGCCGATGTACAGGTCGACGCCGCCGGACTTGCCGGCGGTGGCGTTGTGGTTCGGGCCCATCCAATAGTCGAATTCGTCGGATTCGACCATGTTCGCGGTGTCGTTCGGGTCGATGTAACGCATGTAGTACCAGCAGGAGCCGGCCCAGTTCGGCATCGTGTTCGTGTCACGATAATAGGTCTTCACACCGTCGCCCAAGTCAAGTTCAACCTTGACCCAGTCTTCGTTGCGGCTCAGCGGAGCTTCCGGATTGGATTCGGCGTCCATCGGGTCAAAAGTGCGCGGGCTGTAGTCCGGCACGTCCGGCAAGTTGATCGGCAACGCGGAATCCGGCAGCAGATGCGGGGTGCCTTCCTCGTCATAGACGATCGGGAACGGTTCGCCCCAGTAGCGCTGACGGCTGAACAACCAGTCGCGCAGACGGTAGCTGACGGTGCCCTTGCCGACACCGGCCGATTCCAGCCACGCGTTGACTGCAGCGATGGCGTCATCGACGCGCAGGCCGTTGATGGACAATGCGTCGCCCTTGGCATGCGTGGATTCGACGGAGGAATTGATAACGATACCGTCGTGGGAAACGAACGGAGCCTTGCCCTCATAGTTGGACAGGTCGTCGCCGGATTCCGGCAGAGGCTTGACGGTGTAGATGACCGGTAGGCCGAACTTGACGGCGAAATCGTAATCGCGCTGATCGCCGCCCGGTACGGCCATGATGGCACCGGTTCCATAATCCATCAACACGTAGTCGGCGGTGAACAGCGGCAGCTTGACGCCGGTGATCGGGTTGACGGCGTACAGGCCAGTGAACAAGCCGGTCTTTTCCCCGGCTTCTTCGACGCGGTCCTTGGCGGTTTTCGCTTCGGCGGCCTTACGATAGGCGGCGACGGCTTCGACCGGATTGGCGTAGCCGCCCTTCCAGGATTCCGGAACGTCGGCGGGCCATTCGGCCGGCACGTTCTCCAACAGGTGGTGTTCCGGGGAGACGACGGCGAATGTGGTGCCGAACAGGGTGTCGGGACGGGTGGTATACACTTCCATGTCCTTGACGCCGTTCGAAGTCTCCACTTCGAAATGGACGGAAGCGCCGTGGGATTCGCCGATCCAGTTGCGCTGCATCAGCTTGACCTTCTCCGGCCAGTCGATGCTGTCAAGATCTTCGATCAGACGATGGCCATAAGCGGTGATGCGCATCGACCACTGGCGCAGTTCACGCTGGAACACCGGGAAGTTGCCGCGTTCGGACTTGCCTTCGGCGGTGACTTCCTCGTTGGCGAGCACGGTGCCCAGGCCCGGGCACCAGTTGACCGGGGACTTGGAGATATAGGCCAGACGGAAATCGTTGAGCACGTCGGCCTGTTCGGCTTCGGAAAGATTACCCCAAGTTTTGCCTTCAAAACCCGGGATGGCACGTTCGCCGGATTCGAACTGGGCGACCAGCTCGCCGATCGGGCGCGCGGAGCCCTTGGTACCGGACGGGTTGGTGGCCTCCGGATCGTACCAGGCGTCATAGATACGGGAGAAGATCCACTGGGTCCAACGCACATAGCCCGGATCGATGGTGGCGAAGGAACGACGGTTGTCGAAGCTCAGACCCATACGATGCAGCTGGCGTCGCATGTTGGCGATGTTCTGTTCGGTGGTGATGCGCGGATGCTGGCCGGTCTGCACCGCATACTGCTCAGCCGGCAGGCCGAAGGCGTCATAGCCCATGGCATGCAGCACGTTCTCGCCCTTCATACGGTGATAACGGCTCACCACATCGGTGGCAAGGTAACCCAGCGGGTGGCCGACGTGCAGGCCCTTGCCTGACGGATACGGGAACATGTCCATCGCGAAATAGGACGGACGGCCTTCGGCATTGCGGCCTTTGCCGTCCTTCAAATCGCCATGGACGTTGGCGGCCCAGAACGTGCCTTCATCGTCCCACGTCTTCTGCCACTTGGTTTCAATGTCCTGCGCCATCGCCGCATTGTAGCGGAACGAGGGCTCAGCGGGTTCGGTCGACTGCGCCTGCGCGCTCTTCTCAATGTCACTCATAATCATGCAAAGTAGCCGCGCAACTGGACACGACACAAGTCAGTATTCGCATGTCGGGAAGCATTGCGCATCCCGCTTCCCGACATGCCATCAAACAGGCCATCCGGCAAGGCAGCAGGCAATCTGGCAGACGGCTCATCCAACGAGCGAATCGACAGATGTTCCATCCGATGCCCCGGCCAACGAGGGATCCGTCATCATCGCGTGCAAATCGTCAACCATCCGCGTAAACCATGCGGAATGCACATCACGAGGACGCGCGACGTCAATCGCGATATCAGCAACGATCCGGCCGGGATTCGCTCCAAGCACGACAATCCGGTCTGCCATTTCCACGGCTTCCGCGATATTGTGCGTCACCATCACCACCGAACGGACGCCACAATGCTCCCCGCATACACGCAGCACCTGCTGGCGCAGGCTCTCCGCCGTCATCACATCAAGCGCGGAGAACGGCTCATCCATGAACAACGCCTTCGGCTTCAGCACCAAAGCCCGTGCAATGCCGACTCTTTGACGCATGCCGCCGGACAATTCGCGAGGATACGACCGTTCGAAACCATGCAGACCGATCATGTCAATCGCATCCGCCGCCAGACGGCGACGTTCCGCACGCGGCACTCCCCTGGCTTCCAGTCCCAATTCGACGTTCGCCTGTACGGTCAGCCACGGCATCAACGCGAATGACTGGAACACCATGGCCACATCCGGATTCGGACCGACAACAGGACTCCCCTGATACAGCACGTCGCCGCCGTCCGGCGTGATCAAACCGGCCAGCACGCGCAAAAACGTGCTTTTCCCGCTTCCGGAACGACCCAGTATCGCCACGATCTGTCCTTCGTGCAAGGTCAGACTCATGTCATGGAACACCGTTTTGCGTTCTCCCGCATCGGTGCGGAACATCTTGGAAACATGGCGTGCTTCGATAAAGCTCATAATCAATTCCCTTACATACTGACGATTTCAACGTTGGGCAAACAACAAAAAAACAAACCGAAGATGGCCGGACACGGCCGGAGGGCTCGCCGGTACGAATCATGCGAGCGCGAAACGCTTCGACGCGAAACGCTGCAACGGCTGCCATAGCAGGCGGTTCAGCGCCACGACGAACAACGACATCACCAGCACGCCGATCAGAATATGGCCTCCGTCACCTGTTTCCGTCGCGTTCGCGATATAGGCGCCGAGCCCGTGCGCGGTGAATGTCACGGAACCGTAGGTGACGATCTCCGACACGATGGAGGCGTTCCATGCGCCGCCGGCCGCGGTGATCGCGCCTGTGCACCATGCGCCGAATACAGAGGGCAGAATCAGCGTGCGCCACTGCTGCCATCGGCTTAATGCCAAGCTGCGGCAGGCTTCGCGCAGGTCATCGGGGATGGCGGACGCGCCTGCGATCACGTTGAACAGGATATACCATTGCGTGCCGAGCGCCATCAGCAGGACACTGCCCCAGTCAAGATCGATATGCCAGGCAATGAACCACAATGCCACGAACGGGAAGGTGAAATTCGCGGGGAAACTTGCGCATACCTGCACCAACGGCTGCATGATACGCGCCAGTTTCGCGTTCATGCCGATACGCACGCCGACCGGTACCCAAATAATCGAGCAGACCAACGTCAATGCGAGCACACGTGTGAAAGTGAGCAGGCCCAAAACCATCACGTTGCGTACTTCCGTCAGCCCTCCGTCCGCGCGGATATCCGCCACCACAATGAAAACTCCCCATGTGAGCGCCGCGGCGAGCGTCGTGCCGAACAGCAGGTCTCCTATGCGACGTCGCCTTGCGGATGTGCTATGCACCGTTCCGGTGACACCCAACGGGCGCATGCACCGGTCGAACAGGTCTGCGATCGGCCTTGCGCAGGCCGACAGCCATTCGTTGAGGTGCGAGCGGCGGATGATGGCCAATACAAGGCTGCGTCGCGGCTGCACATCACCGGCCGTGACGGTGGTGACACGGAATTTGTCGGCCCACACGGTGACCGGCTTGAACAGGAGCGTGTCGACAAGGATGATGACGATAATCATAGTGCCGATGGCGTATGTGACGTTGCGCAGCTCCTCGTTTTGGATGGCGGCTCCGACGAAGCTGCCGATGCCGGGCAACACGTAGGTTTCGTTATTGACGGAGATCATTTCGGATGCGGTCAGGAAGAACCAGCCGCCACCGACGCTCATCATGGTGTTCCACAGCAGCGGAATCATGGCATGGGGCACATCGAGTTTCCAGAAACGCTGCCATTTGGTCATGCGCAGGGAGATGGCCGCTTCCACAAGGTCGGCGGGCTCCTCGATCAGCGACTGGTAGAACGAGAATGCCATGTTCCAAGCCTGCGAGGTGAAGATCGCGAAAATCGAGGCCGCTTCCACACCCAGCATGCTTCCTGGGAACAGTACCATCCAGATGGTGATGGTCGCTGAGAGAAAACCAAGAATCGGCACCGATTGCAGCACGTCCAGCAAGGGCACGAGCACGAGGCGCAGACGGCGCGAACGTGCTGCGGCCAGCCCATAGACGAAGCTGAAAATCAGCGAGAACAGCAGCGCCACCAGCATGCGCAGCATGGAACACAGCGCGTAATATGGTAGCTTCGCCGGATCAGTGACGATGCCTGTCGGAACGCCGTCGACGCCGATGGGCGCGATGAATTCGGGAATCAGCCACGATAGCAGGCCGAATATCGTGATGGCGCCGCCGGCGACGATAGCGTCACAGATCATGCGAATATGCGGATTTGTCGGAGAACACCAGGATGCCGGCATGACGGTCGTGGTGTGTGACGGCGACGCTTCGCCGCCGGCAGCGCGAGTCTGCATGTTGAAGAAGGTACGGATGGTCCACGTCATATTCGGGTTGCCCCCTGCACGAATCGGGCACGACGACGAGACCGATCATCATGTGGTTACTCGTTACTCGATGTGGTCTCTCGCGTGCGACGAACGATTTCAGGCGACCGCAACAATCATAAATATCAGGAACGCTTCACCATGCTGGAAATCAGCGATAACACAATCAGCAATACCGAAAATCAGCAACGCCGCGCATCAGCAAAATCGTAAGCAGACGATACCGAAACGGCTGCAATCAGCAATGCATATCGCAATATGTATGGGAAGCGCCCATCATGGGTCGCCGTTGGCGTCGGGCATGCACGGCCCGACGCGTAAGCCGCCGCTCATCGGCGGCGCAACATAACACGCCTGTACTACAACAATCGTCTCCCATGACGTTCACCTCCTTACATCACACGAAAAACAGCGAAAAAATACGACAGAACACGGCACAATCATCCGCGTCACATACACGGACAAGACGCCACCGATTTACTTGAACATTCGGGTACGTGTCAGGAACCACGTGACGACGGCGGCGAGCGCCACCGACACAATCACAACGAACGCGAAGCCCCACGACTGGCCCGTCAACGGCATCACGTCGAAATTCATGCCATACAGGGAGAAAATCAACGTCGGAATCGAAATCGAAATCGAAATGATCGTGAAGATGCGCATTACGTTATTCAGATTATTCGATACGATCGAAGCGAATGCGTCCGTCATATTCGCCAAAACGCCGGAGTAGATGTTGGCCATCTCGATGGCCTGCTTGTTTTCAATAATGACGTCTTCCAGCAGGTCCTCGTCTTCCGGATACTGTTTGATGCGCGGCAGCGTGGTCAGCTTTTCCATCACGATTTCATTCGATTTGAGCGACGTCGTGAAATAGACCAAGGTTTTGCTCAGCTCAAGCAGCATCAGGATTTCGCGATTCTGCATGGAATGGCGCAGTTTCATTTCCAGTCGGTCGCTTTCGCGGTCGATGATACGCAGGTAACGCAAATACATGGTGGCGTTGCGATACAGGATCTGCAGAATGAAACGCGTTTTCATGAACGTGTTGAAACCGCGGATGGTACCTTCCATGAACGGATGCAGTACAGGTGTATCCTGCATGCACACGGTGATGATCAGGCTTTGTGTGATGATAATCGACAACGGGATCGTCTCATACCAGTTGCGACCGTCACGTTCTTCAACCGTCGGGATGTCGACGATGATCATCGTGTAATCATCTTCGACGTCGACGCGCGAACGTTCCTCGTCGTCCAAAGGCGCGCGCAGGTCGGCGAGTTCAACGCCCGTCTCTTGGGCGACCGTAGCCAATTCCACGTCGGTAGGTTGGGTAAGACATAACCATGATCCGTTTTCCGGTTTTTCGATCTGCTCCACCTGGCTATTGATGGTTCGGAACATTCTCAACATGACTGTCACCCGCCTTCCGCGCTGTCTTACGTTCTATCGCTGTACGGTATCGATCGGCGGTGTCTGTGCTCGTAAAACATTGCTCAAACCCTACTTGGTTGAGGCATGCCAGACGTACCGCGCGTGTAAACCTTACCTAGGATAATCCCAGGCTAGGAATTCGGCCAGCGGCGAGTCATAAGGGATTCTGAACACATGGCGAACGCGGATTGAACGCGCTTCAAATCCTTCACACAGACACCGCAGGACTGCAACCTCAGCCTTGCAATACACGCCACTTCGGCATATCCGGATTACGCAGATAATCCGGACCGTTCTCCCAATCCGTCATCGCCGCCGCTTGCGGCCTGCAATTGAACTCCTCCAACAACCATTGCACGCCGTCCTCCTTATATACAGGAGTCAAGCGTGACCAACAAGCGTTGCCCACCGCACCCAAATTGCTCAAGGAATCAGGATCCATGTTCAACAGCGTTTCGATTGTGGCGACGATCCACGAGCCATGACCGACGAGCATCAGTGTCTGCTGCGTAGGATCGGACTGCGAGCGAGCGATCATGTCATGCACCGCTGCGGCACCACGCGTACCGACCTCCACACGTGTTTCCACGCCATGCCGCGTTTCACCGCCCGTATGTGCACGCCAAGACGCGTAATCTTCAGGCCAACGCTCGCATACCTCTTCACGAGTCATGCCCTCCCATTCACCGAAACTGCGCTCACGCAAACGTGCATCCGATTCCACGGGAAGTCCCATAATATCCGCGAACGCATGCGCGGTCTGCTGCGCACGATACAAATCGGACGACACAATATGCATCACATGCTTTGCCGCAGAGCATTCACGCACATCCGCAACGCCACGCTCAGACAGTTGTTCCGTGCAATCTTTGGCCTGCATATCCTGCAGCATTTCAGGATGCGCCGCAATATGCGACGCCTTCGCCCAATAATATCGACCTGCCAATTCATAGGCACTCTGGTCCACCTGCCATCGGCCGATGATATCGAGCGGAATGTCGATCTGTCCCTGCAATCGACGCAGCAAATTGTATGCAGTGCGCCCGTGACGCAGCATCACCACTTCATTGATCATGCATCCGCTTTCTTGTTAACGCTTCCAATACTCCAAACTATACTGGCATCCCCCACCGAGCGGCCTTGTTATGCATCCATGTCATGCCTCTGGACGCCCTGTGACAAACCAATATGCGAGTGCTACGAACACCGTTCCGCCGATGACATTGCCCAGCGTCGCAGCCGACAGATTGATGATAATGCTTGGGAACGTGATGGCCGCAGCCTGCGTGGCGTCTCCGTAGCCAAGCATTCCACCGACCATGCCGATGGGAAGGAAGAACATGTTGGCCACGCAGTGTTCGAAGCCCATGGCGACGAATCCCGCGATGGGCAACAGGATGCCAATGACCTTATCTGCAACTGATCGTGCCGCGAACCCGATACGCACAGCGAGGCAGACAAGGATGTTGCATAGGATGCCGCGTACGAAAAGCGTGCCCCATCCAGTGCCGACCTTTGCCGAAGCGGTGGCCACCGCGACCGCACCCACCGCGCCATCGTTCAGTCCCAAGGTTCCGGCAAGCGCGATCAACATTACCAGCATGAGGGCTCCGGCGAGATTACCGCCCCATACGATCGCCCAATTCTTCAGCATGGCCGTCCACGCGATGCGTCGCCGAGGAAGGTCGGACGCCATCAGCGAATTGCCCGTGAACAATTCAGCGCCGCAACATAGGACCAGTATGAGCCCCATGCAAAATGCAAGACCTCCCATGAAGCGTTGCGGCCCCCATGGCAAGGAGGAGTCCGAAGTGACAATGAGGAAGAACAATGCGCCAAAGCCAATGAACATGCCGGCGAACATGGCTGAAAGAAAGGTTCTTGCGCTGGATAACCGCGTCTTGTTCTCCCCCGCGCGCTCCACGGCTTCCTCGGTCTGCGCCGGTGTCAAAGCGTCGATGTTGATGACCGTCGGCGCACCGTTGCCGGCACCTGTCTGTGCAATTTTGGATGGTGTGGATTCACGCATGTGCGACATCGTCGTCCCCCTATGGATATGCTCACGTCATTGTCAGTGCGGATTTCAGCCCTCCGTAATGGGCCGTTCCGACAGCGCACAAGCATAGCTGGAACGATGACGGTTCAACGCAAAACGGCGCTTCACCGGCATGTCGATACATGCTCGAATGAAACGCCGCCTCAGATTGCCCCGTTAGATAACGCACCACGCATGGACGTCATCTGACGGCTTATGAAACGTCGGTCAGTCCTTTTCGATGGTCTTGCCGGCGGTGGCGCCGGAAGTCAGATCCTGGATTTCGGTGATTTCCATGACCGGAATGGCGACCGGCTTCTTCGTGCCCTTTTCTTCGGCGATCTTGACCTGCTCGTCGTAGATGGCGTCATCGGTGTGCAGGGTCACGGTGCCGCGGAAACGGTAGCCTTTTTTTTCGGCCAGGTTGGCAACGGCGATGACCAGCGGGCTGCCGTCGACCAAATTGCGATAATGCTGGCCTGCGGTGCGCTCGTGGTATGCGAGATGATTGTCGTCCAGCACGAACATCGACATCTTCGGACCGAGGTCGAGTTCGCCGTCCTTGTTGATGGTGGTAATCCAAACGAGATTGTTTTCGATGAAGGTCTTCATCTCAGCGGTGAGTGTTGCCATAGCGTCCATCCTTTCAAATTGGTGCTGTTTCAAGGGTACTTCACTTTTGCCGCATTCACGCGCGGACTCGCTGTGAGCAATGTCACGCCGCAGCCGACGAACGCTGCAGGCGCGGCGTGCTCTACTCGTTGACGCGCAAGCTGCACAATCTCGGTTTTTTCATCACCCAACGCGGTTCCCGTTATCGGATTCGCTGAATTTGTTCCGTCCCGTCCCGTGATGCGATGCTATAGTCACGTTTTATGACCGATTTAGTTACTGAACGCATGATTTTGCGCCCCTGGCATGTTGACGATGACGCTGATGCGCGTGCGCTGTTCCGCTATGCAAGCAGTCCGAATGTCGGCCCAGCAGCCGCTTGGCCGGCGCATCGCAGCGTTGCGGATAGTGCACGGATTATTCGCGATACGCTAAGCGCGCCGGAGACGTATGCCGTTGTGTTGAAGGAAAGCGGAGAGCCTGTTGGCAGTGTCGGATTGAAACCGCTGTCGTCGGATATTGCAGGTGATTACGCCGATGGGCCCCGCCCCCAAACCAAACATGCGCTGGAGCTTGGATATTGGATTGGCGAACCCTATTGGGGGCAGGGGCTGATTCCTGAAGCGTGCCGCGAATTGCTGCGCCACGGTTTTGAAGATCTTCAATTGGATGCGGTTTGGGGCACACACGATGTTGAAAACATTAAATCTTCCCGTGTGATGGACAAGCTTGGCCTGAAACGAATCGGAATCGCCGAACATGTGCATATGGAACTGCTCGGCGATGTCTACCGGGACGAGGTCATCCGCCGCATCACCCGTAACGAATGGAAGGCTTCCGTATAAATCGGAATCCCAACGACATACGGGAATCCCGTTGCAAACTAGTTTGTTTTGGTTTGCAGGACACTCTTGCGGGTGTCCGCTCCAAGCCTTATGCGTTTCTCGCTGCCTGGTTCGTGTTTCCTTCCCGTGTTTGAGGACGGGTCTTTCGGATGTCCGCCGGGGTTCCCCGGTCTTACGCATCCTCCGCACGCGTTTAGAGTCTCCGGGGCACTCCCGGCGACGTCGATGTTGATGGCCGCGTTATGGTCGCGGTCGATGACCAGTCCGCATTGGTCGCACACGTACACGCGTTCCTTAAGGGACAGTTTGGCTTTCACCGCCCCGCAGTTCGAGCATGTCCTGCTGCTTGGATACCAACGGTTGACGATATGGAGTCGTGCGCCGGTTCGGACGCACTTGTATTCGAGCATGCGACGGAACATGCCGAAGCCCGCGTCTAGAATCTCCCGGTTCAATCCTGCCTTGGCCTTGCGTCCGTTGGGAAGGTATCGTCCGGGGTTGTTCGTGTCCGCTTTCGCTTTCGGTCGTTTCGTCATGCCTTTGACGTTCAGGTCCTCGACGCTGATGTCCGCGTAGGTCGTGGCGAGCATGGTGGTCAGCTTGTCCATGCGGTCGCGGCGTTGACGGGCGACGCGGGCCGCGACCTTCTGCAATTCCCGTTTGGCCTCCAGCCACCGTCTAGACCCTTTCCTGCGCCGGTTCAGCTTGCGTTGGATTCGGCGTTGCCGTCGCATGCTCGTCTTCAGGGTGTGCGGGTTCTCGACCATGGCGCCGTCGCTGAACGTGGCGATGCGTTTGACGCCCAGATCCACGCCCACATGGCCTTGCAATGTGGTGGACGGCTGCGGGTCGGGGACTTCGATGAGCAGGCTCGCGTACCAGCGTCCGTCATGCCTGCTGATGGTCATGCGTGAGGGTTGGATGCCGCCGGTCAGCTTCCCGACGTTCTCCATGCAGTGCACGCGGCCGATGCGCGGCAGTTTCAACCCATATGGGTCGGCGACGCCGAACGAGCCGGTCGTGTACGTGAACTTCGGGGTCGTCCTGCGTTTGCTGCGAGGCTTCGGCCAGCCCATCCGCTCCCCTTTGCGGTCGCCGTCACGGGACGCGAAGTAGTTGGAGAACGCGTCGGACAGTGATTGCAGTCCGCTGGTGTACGCCTCCTTGCTGTTCTCCCGCCACCACGGGGCGATTTCGTCCTTCCATTCGTTCCACCAGCGTCGCAGCGCGGGCATGCTCCAGTCCGCCTTGCCTTTGCCTTCGCAGGAGGTGAGTCCGTTCAACTGGCTGGCAACGTGCATCAGACCGAGGTTGAACACGAAGCGGGCCGCGCCCGCATTGGACGCGAGCATCCGGGTCTGTCTCGGCGTCGGGTCGAGCGCCACTTTGACTCCCTTACGCATCACGCACCGCCCTTAACGCGGCCTCCGCCTTATGCTTGGCCGCGCGACGCCCATACAGCCGCGCGCAGAACGAGGTGAGGACTTCGGTCATATCGCGCACCAGATCATCATCCGGCTCAGCGTCGTCCACCACGATTATCCGCCGCCCCTGCGCCTTCAGCGCGCTCTCCACCAGTCCGGCGTTCATGCGGGCGAGACGGTCACGATGCTCCACGATGATACGGGTCACGGTCGGGTCGGCGAGCAGACGATTCAGCTTGCGCCGACGGTCGTTCATGCCGGAACCGGTCTCCGTGACCACCTCCGGGTTCTCGACGCCCATGTTGACGGCGAACGCCTTCAACCTATCCGCCTGCCGTTGCAGGTCGGCCTTCTGGTCGGCGGACGACACGCGAGCGTAGCAGACCGTCCGGCCCTCGCCTCCGACCGGCGCGGAGGTCTCGTACTTGGGGTCGTGAACGAGCCACATGCCCGAAGGCGTATGCTCCACGGGCACGGGCATTCTCCCGGTGCGGCACCATTTCCACACCGTCTGGGGATTCAGACCCTCACGGGCAGCCCATTCACGAACCAACATGATATCAATTATAACAAACTAAACAGTAATAAAACAAACAAGAAGTGCAGCAGATTACAACCCCTCTTTAGGAATCAGGCAGGCCGTATCAGCGCCATTCCCTCCGCAGGATGGCGTACTGATACGTATTTTCATACAGTGGGTTGCCATTCGAATCGTTCACGAAAGAGATGAAGTCCAGAAACAGTCCTTCCCTGCGCATGCCCAGCCTTTCGCACAACCGTTGGGACGAAATGTTATAGTCCTCGGTGTAGGCGTATATGCACCGCGCGTCCTTTTCCTTGAAGAGGTATTCAAAAACGCGTGAGCGGCCTCACATGCGTATCCCTCGCCTTGACATATCTCATTCAGCATCCAGCATGGGCTGAACGTGTCCATCTCTGCATCATTCCGGTCAGGCGAGACGAACTCCGGCGCCGCATCGATTTCGCCGATGACCTTTCCCGTCTCCTTAAGCACAATGGGCGAATGTATATTCCTCATCTTTGCCGCGTTCCAAAGCCACCCCTCGCTTCTTCCAACGAATTCAGCTTCATGCAGGCAAAGCAGTTCACGACGGGCTCCCTCAAATACTCATATATGTCCGCCGCGTCGGATTCTTGAAATGGGCGAAGGATCAACCGCTGTGTTTCGATCATTTGTTTATGGCTCCTTTATCCGCAACAATTGCGACGCTTCATGGCATCCGGACCGTTACGTTACAGATCCCCTTAAGACCGCATCTGCCGACTTCGAGAGACATTATTCCGTCCCGTCCGTTCGGCAAAAGCTTACTGCCTTTCAACGCCCGCCCGCGAATCCAGTTCCAACCTTCACTCATACGATAATTCACGGATGACGATATTCGGTAAAGTCCGCTATAAAAACCAGACCCGATGCAGGGAACGGTTGTTCAGGATGTCATGAAACGCACCGATCGCGTACCCGGATGAAATGCACTTCTGTTTTCTATCCCAGAATGCCGGGGTCTCCCTTAACAAAAAACCTTGGACAGTGTCCAAGGCTTAATGCGTGGAGCTAAGGGGATTCGAACCCCTGACCCCCTCCATGCCATGGAGGTGCGCTACCAGCTGCGCTATAGCCCCAATTAGCTACCAGCGTTCGTCGTCGTCATAAAATCACACGACCAACAACAACGACTATCGCCGTAAAGACTTCCGAAAACCGGAATGCCTTCGTGGAGCTAAGGGGATTCGAACCCCTGACCCCCTCCATGCCATGGAGGTGCGCTACCAGCTGCGCTATAGCCCCGTTACAACACTTCCGTGTCGAACCTGAGATAGGTTACAACGGGACCCTGATTTACGCAAGTTTCGGCATGTCGCAACAAGCAACCAGCGAGCGCACTAGCATCCACATCGCCTTATAGGCCGGTACCTGAGCCACTTGTGGAAGACGACGAAGAGCTGCCCGAACCGCCGCTGCCGGCGGTTCCACCGCTGGCACTGCTGTCTGTTGTTCCGGAAGACGCATCGTTCCCGTCACTGGTCGATCCGCTTGGCAGTGAACCGTCCGTGCTATCTCCAGTGTTTCCGGTCCCGTTATTCGCCGCGCCTGAATTATCGGTTGTTGAATCCGAACCATCCGTGCCGGTGCTTCCCGAGGTGTTGCCTTGTGTTGCATCGTTTGTGGAATCCGCCGACTCCCCCGTGCCGCCGGAATTGTTGTCCGAGTCCTTAGATGCATCCTGATTGGCATTGTCGGCATTCTCGTCACTGGTGCCGGACGGATCTTCCTCTGATGGAGACGACGGATATTCCGTTCCTGACATATCCTCCGATCCAGGCGCCGGCACGACCACGCTGGTGTTTGGATGAACAATATCGCGCACCACACTGTCGGTGCCTTCACCACCGGTGACAAGCAGAATCACTCCCGCCGTGGCGCCGACAGCGACCAAGGCGCTGACGACGGCAACGATAATCGCAAGACGCTTGCTGCGACGCTCCACCGCCAGTTGGGCCGAAGTCGGGCTCATATGTGCGCGGGCACTGTTCTTCGACACCTTCGAAACCTTTGGCGACGCCCCCGCCGAGTCCCCCGTCGTTTCATCCGCGCGTCCGACGGCCGAACGAATGCTTCTACCTTCTGCGTCGCGAATCACACTCGTCTCATCGGATGCAGGCATAGCGACCGTATCATCAGACAGCCCGTCCTTATTCAAATCCGCATTCGCCACATCGTCATTGGCGATGGCGTCAGCGCCAATGACGATGGTCTCATCCACCGCGGCGTCCCGCGTCTTCTGCGCACCGTCCGAATTGGCTTCGGCCTTAGAGTCCGACCCATCCAGACCGCCGATTGACAGCGGCGATGTTTCCCGCAGTTTCGCTTTCGACGCTTCCAACATATTCTTATAGATCTGCGACGCCGCCGCGGATACGACAGAACCGACGGCAACGCCAATCACAGATCCCGCTATGCCGATTTTCGCAGACAGCAGGAATGATGTGACGGCCGCCAACGCGCCGGCACACAACTGCGAAAATGATAATCCCTTGAAAAAATTCCTCACATGTCCGAACTTAGCGGCAATCGTTGTACCCCAGCTGTGCTGACAGTGAAAATTGCTTAATCCGCACATCTTCGTCAAATATCGCCCTGCAATGACGTCCCTTCACAGGATTCCGCCAAACGACATGCCAACGAGTATCGCGATATGCTTATGGCGGTACGCGAGCGAGAGGATACCCAATGAACGATTTTCCAACGCGGGATGGCTATGCAAGAAATAATGCGGCGCGGCATGCCACGACGCGAATTCGCCGTCGCCGTTATCCGCTTGTTATCATCGTCGCAGTGGCTGCGGTGATGATTGCGTCGATTATTGCTGTCGTCGTCGCTGCGCCGCATCTGCAGTCATCCGGCATTGTTTCCGGCCCGTCGCCGTCGGAGGAAACAAGCCAAGCGTATCCGAAAATCACGAGTACGATTGATTTCGATGGCGACGGCATCGATGATTACACGGATTTGCTGGAGGGCGCACGCCAGGATGCTGAGAATCATCCAACGTATGATGACGGCTATTATCAGGGCGGTTACCCTCCGGAGGATCGCGGCGCCTGTACGGATGTGATTTGGCGGGCTTTTCGCAACGCCGGATACGATTTGAAGGCGATGGTGGATGCCGATATCGCCGCCGACCCCGCTTCATACGCGCAGGTTGTTTCCGTGCCCGATCCGAATATTGATTTTCGCAGGACGGGCGTATTGAATGTGTTCTTTTCAAAATATGCGACGTCGCTGACGACGGACACTTCAGCCAAGGAGGAATGGCAGCGCGGCGATATCGTCGTGTTCGAATCAACACGGCATATCGGCATGGTGTCGGATAAGCGCGACGCGGACGGCAACGCGTTTATCATTCACAATATGGGCCAGAAGGAGCGCGAAAACGACTATCTGGCGTTCAAAACGCATATGACGGTAACCGCGCATTATCGATTTGACGCGTCGAAGATCGATCGGAATATTCTGATCAAGTGGACGGATTAGTCTGCCGTCATTCGTGATTGTTCAATAGCAGATTGCCGCAATCAACGCGCCATGCATGCTGCGATTTCGCCGCGGAATAGCATGAAAAATATTTGCCGCTGGCGATTAATGCGATTCCTGTGAACGCGCGGACAATATCATGGCGACGAAAATCATGGCGAAGCCGATAAGCGCGTTCCATCCGGGGATTTCGCCCCAGAAGATTGCGGCGAAGACGACGGAGAACAGGCTTTCCGTGCACATGATGATTGACGCACTGTCGGCGGGCACATGTGCGAGACCAATGTTTTGCATGATTTGCGCGGCCGTTGTCGCTCCGAACAGCAAGTACAGGAAGCTTGCGATAACACCCGGCTCAAGCCATGCGGCGGTCGGCGCGGGCTCCGTCAACAATGCGCCGGCGAAGAACAGGACGCCGGCGACGGCGAATTGCACGAAAGTCACAGCAATCGGATTGTGTGCACGCGAGTAGACGCCGAGCAGCGTCAAGTTAAAGGAGAACACCACTGCGCACAGCAAGGTCAGCCAATCTCCCGACGACAATGCCAATCCGCCGGAACCCGGCTTCAACGCGACGAAGCCGACGCCGGCCAGACAGATGACTCCGGCGACCAGATTGATGGCGCGTGGCTTATTTTTGGAAATAAGCCACGCCGCGAACGGCGTCAGCACGCAGTATGCGGCGGTCAGGAAAGCACTTCGACCTGGATCGATGGTTTGCAGACCGATGTTCTGCGGTACCAGCGTACCCCAGTAGGTCACGCCCGTGAGCAATGCCGGCACGATGATGGAACGATTCAGACTCGGCAGAATGCTTTTGCGAAACAAAATCAGCATCACGATGCAAGCGCCGAACATGCGCAGGGCCATCAGTGATTGCGGCGCGATAGTGCGCATCGCCATTTTGGATACCAGATAGCTGCCGCCCCATAATGCGGCGCAGCATAGCAGCATCAGGCGTGCAAGATTGGGCGGGAACGAACGGGAAGCCTTGCTTCGCAAATTCTGAAAGAAACGCATCTCACCTACGCATATCAAATGTGTGAATCAGCCTGTAAACATTCGGCGAACAATTCAAAGATTCATATGTTCCCATTGCGGGGTGTCTGCTTCGGCCGGACCATGATTGTAATCCGTCAAACGCCAACGCAGCGTGCCATCATCCATTTCCAATGGCACCAAACGCGCCCAATGCGCGTTGCGCATCGACATCATCGATGCATAATCCGAATGCGCCAGATTCATACCAAGCAACGTCTGCAAGGTCAGTGAAATCCACGCTCCATGCGAAAACACATACAGGTCGGTGTCGGTGTCGTAACGGGTCGACCAATCGTTTAAAGCCTCCACGCCGCGACGACCGACCTCCGAAGCTGGTTCAGCACCGTATTTAAGCTCGCCGCCTGCAAACTGCGTCCAGGAATAGTAATCCTCCGGATACCGTTCGGCCAATTCCTCTACGGAAACGCCCTCCCATTCGCCAAAACTGCGTTCGCGCACGCGCTCATCGGTGGCCACATCCAGCGAAAGCCTGTCTGCGAACGCGTGAGCCGTGGCCAATGCACGCCCCAAATCCGAACTGACGACAACCGGATGCGTGGCGGGCCTTTGGTCGACATATAACGTTTTCAGGGCTTCGCCTGTGCGGGTAACCTGCCACTGGCCTGTCTGGTCAAGCGGAATATCAATCTGGCCTTGCAGACGATGTGCGGCGTTATATGCGGTACGGCCGTGACGAACCAGCGTCATCGAACGGACGTGCATTGGCGTGGTCCTTTTCTTCGAGTCTGTAGTGATTTACTGTTACGCTTGTTCGGCCTGCGGCACGCTGGTTTCAGGATGTTCCAACTGCAGGTCGATGGTTGGGCAATCGCGCCACAGGCGTTCAATGCCGTAGAAATCGCGGGATTCCTGGTGCATGACGTGGATGAGGAAATCACCGTAGTCAAGAAGCACCCACTGGCCTTCGGCGAGGCCGTCGCGCGAACGCGGTTGGCGCTTGTTGTCCTTCAGGTACAGGTCCTTTTCGATTTCCTCGGCCACTGCGAGCACCTGACGCTCGTTCGAAGCGGAGGCGATCAGCATGATGTCGGTGATGGCGAGCGGTTCGCTCACATCAATGGCGACGATGTCGGTGGCCTTGACTCGGTCGGCCGCTGCTGCGGCGATACGTACGGAATCGATGGATTCTTGCAATGCGGTCATATTTCAGCGCTCCCAGGCGGGCTTCCAGCCCTCGATATTGTGCTGCGTGTTTTCGGAATACACCATGGTATCAGCAGGCACGTCGTGACGGACCACGGATCCTGCGCCGGTGGTGACGCCGTCACCGACGGTGACAGGTGCGACGAACAGGTTTCCGGCTCCCACGTGCACGTCGGAGCCGATGGTGGTGTGGTGCTTGTGCACGCCGTCATAGTTGGCGGTGATGGTGCCGCCGCCGATATTCGTATGCTCTCCCAGATCGGCGTCGCCGACATAGCTCAAATGCGGCACCTTGGTGCCGTTGCCGATGTGGGCCTTCTTCATTTCCACGAAAGCGCCGGCCTTGCTTCCCTCGCCTAAGTCGTTGCCGGGGCGCAGATACGTCCACGGGCCGATATTCGCGGCGCGTCCGATATGCGTTTCCTGTACGCGGGAGCGTTCCACGACGGCTTCTTCATCGATGGTTGCGTCGATAAGCGTCGTGTACGGGCCGACGACGGCGTTTTCGCCGATGACGGTGTGCCCCTGCAGAAAGCAGCCCGGCAGAATCGTCGCGTCACGAGCGATTTCCACTTCGTCTTCAATCCACGTGGTAGCGGGGTCGAGAATGGTGACGCCTTCGCGCATCCAATATTCGCAGATGCGTGTGTTGTGGGCTTTGGCGAGGGCCGCGAGCTGCACGCGGTCGTTGACGCCTTCCACGCTCAAGGGATCCGGAGCCGCGAACGCACCAACCTTGCCTGTGGCCTTGGCCATTTCCAGCGCATCGGTCAGATAGAACTCACCCTGCGCATTATTGGATTTCAGATCGCGGATTGCGGCAGTCAACACCTTCGCGTCGAACACGTATACGGAAGTATTCACTTCCTGTACAGCCAATTCGCTACGATTGGCGTCCTTCTGTTCAACGATACGCAGCACATCACCGTCACGATCGCGAATGATGCGACCATAACCGTTGGGATCGTCCAACACGGTGGTCAACACGGTGGCGCCATTACCGCTATCGTTATGGAACTCGAGCAGCTTGCTCAACGTATCGCCGTCCAACAACGGCATATCGGAAGCCGCGATCAACACAGCACCTTCCGCTTCCCCCTGCCCCTGCAGCTGTGCCATCGCGCACTGCACGGCGCGACCGGTACCGGGAATGTCGTCCTGATTGACGATGACGGCCTGTGGATTGTATGACAGAGCGGCCTTCGCGACGCGTTCCGCCTGATAATGTACAACCACGGCAAGCGTCTGCGGATTAAGCGAGGCGACGGAACGCATAACCCGTTCGAGGAAAGTGCGTCCGGCAAATGTGTGCAGCACTTTCGGCTTCGAGGAACGCATGCGGGTGCCTTCACCTGCGGCAAGAATAATCGCGGCTGATAATGCCATGGATGTCTCTCCAATTCAATTCTTTGGATAACACAAAGGCGTTCGTTTCGCGTAAGCCGCGTAACGAACGCCCTAACGAGCTCCCCCACCTGGACTCGAACCAAGACAAAGGGTTCCAAAGACCCGTGTGCTGCCATTACACCATGGGGGAACGGCGGAACGAATTCCGCCAAGTGTTAATTATGCCATAGGTCGGGACTTTACGCGCCCGCCGTGTCGTTGGAGCATGCCATCGTCAGGCGAACAGGAATCCCTGGCCGTGATGTTCCGGATACGTATCGAACAGTTCGGCCACCGAACCGTCTTCGAACACCGCACGGATGGCGCTTGCCAGCAGCGGAGCGATGGACAGCACGGTCAGACCGCTCCAACGCTTCGATTCCGGAATCGGCACGGTGTCGGTCAACACGACTTCCTTCGCACCGCAGGCACGCAGACGCTCTACCGCCGGGTCGGACAACACGCCATGCGTGGCGACAACGGTAACGGACTTCGCGCCGGAATTCTTCAATACGGTACATGCGCCGGCGATCGTGCCAGCGGTATCGATCAAATCGTCGACCAGCAC
Source organism: Bifidobacterium sp. LH_512 (assembly GCF_056356435.1). Lineage (NCBI taxonomy): Bacteria > Bacillati > Actinomycetota > Actinomycetes > Bifidobacteriales > Bifidobacteriaceae > Bifidobacterium > Bifidobacterium sp. LH_512. The sequence goes on along the minus strand of NZ_JBKEUE010000001.1, from coordinate 665,824 downwards.
GCAGTCCTTGCCTTCGACGTCGCCGACGACACGGTTGGCTACAGCCTGGTTCGGACGGGTGATGTCGCGCGTCTTGTGCACGAAGGCCAAGGGGCCGCCGCCGAGACGCTGTGCCCACTGTTCAGCCACGCGAATACGGCCGGCATCCGGGGAGACGACGGTGACATTGTCGAGCTGATTGGAGAAACGGTCACGAATATAGTCGACCAGCACCGGCATGGCGATCAGATGATCGACCGGGCCGTCGAAGAAGCCTTGGGACTGAGCGGCATGCAGGTCGACGCTCATGATACGGTCGGCGCCTGCGGTTTTCAGCAGGTCAAAAATCAGGCGGCAGGAAATGGGCTCGCGGCCGCGATGCTTCTTATCCTGACGAGAATAGCCGAGCAACGGGCAGACTGCGGTGATGGATCGTGCGGAAGCGCGCTTCAACGCATCAATCATAATCAGCTGTTCCATGATCGACTGGTTGACGGGATTGCTGTGGCTCTGCAGGACGAACACGTCGGCGCCACGCACCGATTCGGTGTAGCGCACGTACATCTCGCCGTTGGCGAAGTCGTACGCCGTCGTTTCCAACACATCAATACCGAGCTGCTTTGCAACGTCCCCGGCCAGCTTAGGGTGCGCCCTGCCGGTGACGAGGATGAGATTCTTATCTGGCTTTCCTTCAAGGATTGCGCTCACCGTGTCTCCAAACGTTCGTTTCGCCAAAGTGGACTTGACTCATTTTAACCGCCCGCGCAGACCGCTCCATGCCGAGCGTTGCACCGTGAAACGAATCAGCGATACAAGCCGTGCTTGCCGATATACTGCACAACGCCATCAGGAACGAGGTACCATACCGGTTCTCCCTCACTGGCACGACGACGCACGTCCGTCGACGAAATCGCCAATGCGGGAATCTCCAACGTATCCACTTTGCCTTCAGGCAAACGCACGCCATTGGGCGATGAATAGCCAGGACGCGTGACGGCGACGAAATGCGCCAGGTCCCACATCAGATCGGCGTCCTTCCACTCCATGATCTCCGCGACCGCGTCGGCGCCGGTAATGAAGAACAATTCGGCATCCGGATGTTGTGCACGAACGTCACGCAAAGTATCAATCGTGTACGTCACTCCAGGGCGATCGATATCGACGCGGGACACCGTGAATTTCGGATTCGAAGCCGTGGCAATCACCGTCATCAAATAGCGGTCTTCGGCATTCGTGACTTTCTTGTCCAATTTGAAGACCGGCCGACCCGTCGGCACGAAAATCACTTCGTCAAGGTCATACACCCAAGCGACTTCGGAAGCGGCCACCAAATGCCCGTTATGAATCGGATCGAACGTGCCGCCCATAATGCCGATACGCGGTCGGCTGTGCCAATTGCCGCGCGCCGAACGCCTGCCGCTGCTCACAGCATCCGAATGCGTCTCATCCAACGACAAATCGGACATGCGACGTTCTTCGTCGTTCATGCATTCCTCCCCTGCTGCGCGGAATTATCGACAGCGTCCGACGAGCCATGCGTTGTAGCGGACACATCGGCATCAGCATTCACCGCGACGTCCACATTCGTGTCATGCGAATCAATCTCATCCATGTCGGCATCCCATTCGTCCTGCACGACCCGGCGGATCTCAGCGAATGTCGGCAGCGGGAAACCAGGCTGATATGCGCTGCGCACTTCAGCCGCACGCTCGGTAACGCGAATCAGCGTGTCGGTCATGCCATCAAGATCATGGTCATGTTCCATCGCCGAAAAGCGGGCAATGTACTGTTCCATCATCGTGATCTGTTCACGAATCTGCTTACGCTGATCCTCATCCAACTCAACGACTTCATCGGAATCGTTATCGGGCCAGCCGATTAGTACAGCGTCGGCGTATTCCAGCGAAGCGCGCTGTGCGGCGGATGCGATGCCGTCTTCGACCTGTACAAGAAATACGTAGCGAACGATGCTCAAACGCTCGGCCGCGATTCCGAGCCAAACACGCTCGTCATCCAAATCCACGTTCCACGGATTGTCTTCAACGCTTATGCCGTCCTTGGCACCAACGGAACTAACGTTGGAATCAGTCATAACGGTTTTGTCATTCATTTCACTCATATCGCTCATTCTCGCACCTGACCCATTCCGTAGCCAATCCATTTCGTCGTGGTCATTTCACGCAATCCCATCGGGCCACGCGCATGCATTTTCTGCGTCGAAATGCCAAGCTCAGCACCAAAACCGAATATGCCGCCGTCGGTGAAACGCGTGGACGCATTGACCATGACCACCGCCGAGTCGATTTGAGAAGTAAATCGTTCAATACGCGAATAATCCTCCGCCACAATCGACTCGGTATGCCCGGTGGAATGCGCGTTGATATGCGCAATGGCGTCATTGATGGAATCGACGACCATAATGCCCATACGCAGCGCAAGATATTCGGTGTCCCAATCCTCAGGCTCAGCCAGACGCATATTGAGGTGCTGGATATTCGCGCCTGAAATAATCGACTGCGCCCTCTCATCGACGATCAATTCCACGCCCGCAGTGGTCAACGCCTGCGCGATAATCGGCAGGAACGCTTCCGCCACATCGCGGTGGATAATCAGCTTTTCTGCGGCATTGCACACGCCGACGCGCTGCGTTTTAGAGTTAAGAATAATCGGAATCGCCTTTTCCGGATCACCCGTACGGTCGACGTAAATATGCACATTGCCGGCCCCCGTTTCGATGACGGGAACCCTCGATTCACACACAACCGCTTGGATTAATCCAGCGCCGCCACGTGGAATCAGCACATCGATATGCCCACGTGCCCGCATCATCGCGGTCGCGCCATCGCGGCCGAATTCATCAACCGTTTCGACCAGTTCACGCGCGAATCCCTGGTTTTCAAGCACGTCGCCGATAACAGCCAGAGTCGCCGCATTCGTGCGTTCCGCCGCATGTCCTCCGCGCAGAATCGCGCCATTGCCGGATTTCAGACACAGCGACGCCACGTCAACGGTCACATTCGGGCGAGCCTCATAAATCATGCCGATGACACCGAGCGGCACACGCGTCTGCTGCAGGCGCAGACCATTGTCCAGTGTGTACCCGCGCACGATTTCACCGATCGGATCGGGCAGAGAGGCCACATGGCGCACGCCTTGCGCGGAAGTGATGACACGCGACGCATCGAAGCACAGACGGTCGAGTTTCCCCGCGTCCATGCCTGCACGTTCCGCCTGCGTCAGATCTTCCGCATTCGCGGCGGCGATATCGTAGGCATGGTCTTCCAATGCCTGCGCGATGGCCAACAACAGCCTATTTTTGGCTTGGGCGTTGGCTTGGGCAAGAGCATGCTGCGCCCGCGCGCAGGCGTCGGCCTTATCGCATACCGCTTCGAACACAGCGGCGCTGAGGTTGTCCTGCGGCATCTCGGTATTCGTCATAGTTGTTCAGCGTACCATCAGGAAGCCGTGATATGTGGCTTTCGTCCATAGTTATGCCGCGAACGCATTTCATACGATGTATTCGTCGCGTATTCGCAATCATGATTCGTCATCGAGTTCGCTGTTATATTCATCGTAGTCGTCATGTGTGTTCGTTTTACGTTCCGTTGCTTGGACGGGCATCGAACATCAGCGCGCCCGACCGCTACACTGAAAGGGCAATTACCATTCGTTTCAAGCTTTCAAAGGATGTTCCCGTGACCACATTCCATAGCACGCGAAGCACTACTGATTCCCTGACATCCAAGCAGGCCATTCGCAAGGGCATCGCCGATGACGGCGGCCTGTTCGTCACCGATTCGCTTGGTGAGGTGAAGGTCGATATCGCACACCTTGCGGGCAAGTCGTATCAGCAGATCGCCTTCGACGTATTGAGCGTGTTGCTACCGGACTTCAACGAGAAGGAGTTGGAATCCTGCATCGCCGAAGCGTATGGTGAGCAGTGGTCGGATGAACGCATCACGCCGTTGAAGCCGCTTGGCGACGATTACATTTTGGAATTGTTCAATGGTCCGACCTCCGCGTTCAAGGATGTCGCTTTGCAGATTCTGCCGCGTTTCATGGCGCGCACAACGCCGACGGACGGCGCCGAGGACGAGACGATCATGATTCTGACGGCCACGTCGGGCGACACCGGCAAGGCCGCATTGGCTGGTTTCGCGGATGCGCCGGGCACCGCCATTACGGTGTTCTACCCGGAAGGCAAGGTCAGCCAGGTGCAGGAACTGCAGATGACCACGCAACAAGGCGCCAATGTTCAGGTGTGCGCGGTGAAGGGCAATTTCGATGATGCGCAGTCCGCAGTCAAGAAGATCTTCGCTGACCGCGGGCTTGCCGAACGCTTGGCCAGCAACGAACATGTGGTGCTGTCTTCGGCGAATTCGATTAATGTGGGCCGTCTGGTGCCGCAGGTCGTGTACTACTTCTCCGCTTATGCGCAGCTGGTCGAGCGTCAGGTCATCAACGTCGGCGACGAAGTCGAATTCTGTGTGCCGACCGGCAATTTCGGAGATATTCTCGCCGGTTATTATGCGAAGATGCTCGGCCTGCCGGTCAAACATCTGATCGTCGCCTCAGACAAAAACAACGTGCTGTTCGAGTTCCTCAACACGGGTACGTATAACCGTCAGCGTCCGTTCTTCCAGACGATCTCCCCGTCGATGGACATTCTGATCTCCTCGAATCTGGAACGCATGCTGTATTACATGTCCGACAAGGACACGCGACTGATCGCCATGCTGATGAACGATCTGAAGCAGTGGGGCGCATATGAGATTCCGGAAACCATGCTGGCGAAGATCCGTTCATTGTTCGGATGCGGATGGGCCGATGAGGACCAGGTGCGCGAGATGATCGCCGATTGCTGGCAACGCAACCGCTACGTGATCGATCCGCACACCGCCTGCGGCTACTTCGTGCTGCAGCAGATGCCCCGTGATCCCCTGACCCCGCGCGTACTGCTGTCGACCGCCAGCCCGTACAAGTTCCCTCGCGTCGTGAACGAATCGCTGGGCCTTGACGCGACCGGCACGGATTTCGAATGCATGGACGTGCTGTCCGAAGCGACCGGCACGACCGCTCCCGCCGCGCTGCGAGGCTTGGAAGCCGCCGACGTGCGATTCGACGATGTCATCGGCATCGATGACATGACGCTCTTTGTGGAGCAGGCCGCCCGCAGCGTCTGATACAGGCCCTTGCGATGTGGGGGTGTCCTACGGACGTACCCCCCCACATCGCGTCACAATGCATCCTAGAATTCCTTCGCGGTCCAGATCCGCATCGACAGCAGCTACGACACGGTCACCGCCAAGACGCCCGCGACGGCACCGCCGGCATATCCCGCCGCGGGCGGCAGCGACGTCACCGCAGCCGCGACGCGCTGCACCACCTCGTCCGGCAGTATGATTCCGATGCAACTGGCGGCGCAGACCACCATGCTGCAGGAGACGACGAACACCTGCGTGGCCCACGTATATTCATGGGCGAAGTAGAACGGGATCTCGAAGGCCATGATGACGCATAGCGCCACGGCCGAGCCGAACAGCAGCGTCGCGAGCGCATCGGCCTTCAGGCCCTCGAATCCGAACAGCACCGTCGCCGACATGATTTCGCATGCCAATTCCACGACGGCCAGCAGTATGAGCAGCCCGGCGACCGCATAGCGCGCCGTCACCTGAGTATGCCTGCGGATCGGTATCACCGAGATCAGTCTGCCCGCCGATTCGCCGCCGCCCGACACGAACAGGGCTTCCACCGTCAACACCCAATATCCCAGGGTGAACACCACCATCAAAACGAAGGCCACCGATCGGATCGTTTCGACCCACATGATCAGGACGAAGAACATCGGCAGCAGGAAGCCGATCAGGGTTCCCATCGGCCCGTTGCCGCTGACCAGATCGAATTCGAAACGGAGGCAGCGCAGCCATTCCCGGCGACGGTTTCCTTTCTGCAGGTCCATCACAGCTCCTTCCCTTCGACGATACGAGTCGAGACCGATGCCGACAGGACGAGGATCAGGACGAATACGGCCGTTTCGAGGTCGATGGCGAGCGGCACCGTGCCCATCGCGTCGGACACCGCCTCGATGACGCCGTCCACGACGGATTCAGGCAGCGTCGTCGCCAGTCCGATTCCGCCGAACACCAGCAGGAACATGACCGTCAGCACGGCCATCATGGCCTTGCGCGCCGGGAAACGGTACAGCAGCGGGAAATACAACGATTCAGCGGCTCCCATGCCGAACATCAGCGAGGCCACCTTCGCGCTGTCGTTCTACGACCATGGCGCATCGCCCGATGCGATATTGGCGATCAGCGTGCACACGACCAGTTCCACCATGATCACCACCAGGAGAACCAGCAGGAAGACATATCTTCCCATCACCTGATGCCGGCGGCTGAGCGGCACCATGTCTCCGAGCCAATGGCCGGCCGGTTGGTCCTCATAGACGAACAGGTTCATCGGCAGCACGGCGAACATTCCGACCAGGCCTCCCTGGATGCCGGGCATCATCGCCCCCGTACCCGTGGAAAACGACATCAGCAACGTCAACGCCGGGAAGAACGCCAGCATGAACGCCACATCGTTGCCGCGGCCGGTTATCCGATGCCAGTCAAGGCGAAAGGCGCCAAACATCCGCATCATACCGCCTCCGGGACGCTGCCGCGCATGGTCGCCGGGCCGTGATCCGCATTGGTCAGTCGGATGATGTCGTCGATCGAGGACGGTTCCACGGCCAACGCGACGCCCGTGTTGCTTTCGCTTCCGTCGCCCGCGGACCGTCCGGCGACGATTCCCGGCAGTTCTTCGCTGCGGATCAAGGCGTCGAAGCCCGTCGCATAACGGTGTACGCCCAACGCCGCACGTTCCAGCGCAGGGGTCAGGTCGTCGGGACCGCCTTTGACCAGGCGGAAGGAATCCTCGAATTCGTCCTTCGGACCGGTGAAATACAGGCTGCCGTGGGTGATGTAGGTGATGAAGTCGGCGGCGCGTTCCAGGTCGGCGGTGATATGCGTCGAAAACAGCACGCTATGTTCGCCGTCCGCGATGTATTCGGACAGCAGGTCCATCAACTCGTCGCGGGCCAGCACGTCCAGACCGCTGGTCGGCTCGTCGAGGATCAGCAGCTTCGCGTCATGGCTCAGCGCCACGGCGAGCATCAGCTTCATCTGCATGCCTCGGGACAGCTCCTTGACCTGCTTGCCGCGGTCTAGGCAGAAGCGTGTGAGATAGGAGTCGAACAATGCGTGAGTTTATTGTTCAGATTGGTCAGCCGTCGTAATCATTGCTATTTCAACGTTTCTTCGACGTATCTCGTGACACAAATTTGTGTTACCATCGTTTGAGGTCGGCACTTGTGTCAAGTCTATGTCATCTACTTGTGTCATCGATCGTCATCAATCGCGATAGTTCTATTCAGATGAACGAGCGATTCCCTATGCTCCGGACGGCATCTGCCCATGCGCACCCGTGCCCCTTAGCCCGTGAATCCGCAGCATCGCGCCAACATCTGAAAACGGAAACCAATCACACGCAATCCATTCGATTGAGGCACAGCCAGCAGCGACAGCAATGAGATTACCATGGGGACAGTTGATGTGATTCATGCCGTAGTTGGAGCGGCTATTTCTACCTCAAGCCGTTGAACAACGGCCCCAATCACGACCTGAACGGATCAACCGCTCCAAAGACAACATCAATCGCCGAATGCGGCTGCCACGCGGAACAACACAAGCGATGAAGTCAGCATGTGATCACGGTAGAAGAAAAACCCACGTTACAACGACTACCATAACCTCGTAGGATGTCAGTAGTCGCACGAGCAATGGAGATGAATCCTCATGGAAACAGGGATCATCATGGTCGGCCCTCGAGCAGGCCAGCGCACCGAGTGCAATAGCGGAGAGCACACCTGTCTGGTGCACAAAAAAGGTTCTCATCGTGAGATGTCCCCAAAAACCTGGACCGTTTCAACCGTTCAGTGGCTGCCCGCAACAAGACCTCGAACCAAGGCAACGACCCGGGAACACATGACGACGAATCCAACGGCAAAGCCGTCAACGGTGCCATACCGAGCACAGGCGAACCAAGCAGCATCATTGACGTGGCTCACCTCGCGAACGAGCTCGACCAGGCTCCGGTAATGACCCCACGCACCGCAGCCGAACTGCAGAATTCTCGGCGGGCATATGACAAAGCCGTAGATATTGTCCTTCATTCCCGGGGCGTGTACCACGGACAGCGCGCACTGAACCGACTCGTCAAGCAGAATGAATCAACCAAGCGACAGACCACACATCTGTTCACCACCAACCACGGAGACTGGCTCACCGATCAGGAAATAGGACCGCTTGCCGCCATGCCCGGCGACGAAGTGCAACTCACATCGGCTGACGGCACGACGATCACCATCCAACTGCAGGCTGGTTTCGTTGCAGGAGAACTTACCGACGATAACGGCAACCCCATCTTCAAGAACGGCCAACTCGTCAAGCCGAATTGCGAATTCGTGCGCATTTCCTCCCTCAACGGTTATCGATATAGCACCATCAACGACCCTTCTTCCCCCTCGTCTGCCATGGAAGCCTCACAAGAGCTTCCCGCCGGAGCCGAGATGTACGCACAGGTACCGGGAAGCTCGAAGTCGGGAATAGTGATGATTGATGGCAATGGAGGCGCAATAGACGAGACCACGAAAGAACTTCACCGAATCTGTGATTTGAAAAGCCTGAACATAATCCAATGGCGCTACCCCGCAAGCTATGAAGACAGGCAACTGCAAATCGAAGAGAATATGAAGCGTATGGCCTTCCCCGAGTACATAGCCGACATCACGAGGGAGAACGAGAACCGGACCGTCGCATGGGAGTCCCGTTCGAGAGCACGAAAACTGATCGATAACGCACGGCACAACGAGCTCACACTGATCCCCATCCCCTCCGAGCAGCATATACAGGAGTTGTCACCTGAGTTATTACTGGTATTTGCCAGCAATCATCCACAGCTTACGGAACGCATTGGCAATCTGAACACGCACAGGAACAAGTCTCCAATGAAAAAGGTTTCCCGATAACGCGGAGCACGCTACGAAGCAATGGACCAAGACAATGTTGGTGATGATACTCCAATCATTGACGGTAATGAGCCGGATTTGCTTCGCATTCTCGCCAAACCGTTGTTCGGCCGGTTCATCGATGCAGCCGAGTGTTCGAAAATCTATTCGCTCAGGAATCTGACCGGTAAGCTGCCGCCATTGTTCACCTTTTTTCGTCAGATCGAAGACAGCATTTCGAAAACGTCATCATCCTCGACGACGAGGCTATCGATTTTGCGGCGGCCGAGTTCGCGCAGCCATTCGTCGGGTTCCGTGTCGGCGAGCGCACGGATATTGAGATGCAACGGCTTGTGACTTCCGGCCACCGCCTCGTTCGCATCCACAGCTTGAACCGGCCCGTCGAAATAGGCAAAGGCACCGTCCGAAACATCCAGCCGATCCGTCCAGTCTGGAAAGCGTGCGGCACTTCCCGCCGACCCTTCCGTACCGCTCGAATCACCCGGGGCACCCGCACGGTCACCAGTCGAACATGTGCCCAACACCGCCGCATACGTGGCATATAGCCCGCGTCGACGTACAGCGTATTCGGCATCAGATTCCTCCGCATGTTTTCTGCCGTCCACAATGTACGGCATTCCTGTGGTGATGTAGTGGAAGAAATGGCGATTGATGGCGTCGCATTCCGCCCGCATCACGTCATATACCACTTCTACACCGGTTTCCTCAAGAATGCGAAGTCCTTTGCCGGCCACGATGGGATTCGGATCGATCGAACCGACCACGACGCGCGTTATGCCGTGCGAAAGAATTAAATCGGTGCATGCCGGCTGCGATCCGACATGGCAGCAAGGCTCGAGAGTGTCGATGACCGTGGCTCCATGCATGTCGATACCATGCTCGTCGGCGTAGTCGAAAGCCATGCGTTCCGCATGCGGTCCGCGGTAGCGGTCGTGGTATCCGGCTGCGAGAATCTCGCTGTCGCGGACCACCACCGTGCCGACCAACGGATTCGGATTCACCCAACCGGCTCCCCTATGGGCCAGTTCCAGCGCCTGCGTCATGTATTCCCGATATTGAGGCATGTCATCCATGGTTCCAAGCATATTGCGTCGATTGCGGTCCCACATTCCAAAATCGCCACGAGACATTCCGTAAATGGATAGGCGCGAACCGATCATCCGTTCCATCGCCGTACGGCGTCGCACAATAACGCCATACAATGTTGGCAGACCAGCAAAGGAACCAGCGAGAGGAAACATCACATGCAGCGTGAAATCATGACGTCTATCCCATTTCTGAGCCAACCGTCCGTCGAGGCCGAAAACACCGAAGCGGATTTAGCCGTGGCACAGGACTTGAAGGACACGCTTGACGCGCATCGCAATGGCTGCGTGGGCATGGCGGCCAATATGATCGGCGTGCCCAAACGCATCATCGCGTTTGTGGACGAGGATTTGGGTGGCCGTATCACCGTCATGTTCAATCCTCACATCACCGCGCAGGACGGCGCCTACGACGCTTCCGAAGGCTGCCTGTCCCTCAATGGCGAGCGTCATACATTGCGATACCAGCGCATCGAGGTGACGTATGAGGACCGCAGGTTCCGCGAACGCCATGCCACGTTCACTGGCTTCACCGCGCAGATCATCCAACATGAGATCGACCACTGCGATGGCGTGATCATCTGAAGCTCAGCGTGCAATGCCTCGGCAAGATGTACTGTGGCAAGGATCTTTTCCTGTAACTTAGGCAGTGGCCGGAGTGTCGATGCGCGTGAAATACTCAGTGTCCGACTCGTGATCGATACGGGCGCCGAGATGACGCTGCACCGCCAACGAGGCGGGATTGTTCTTATGCACGGACAGGTACGCCTCCGTGATGCCGAACTCGTCACGCGCCTTGATAAGCAATAGCCTTAATCCCTCGGTAGCATATCCGCGTCCACGCCATTCGGGAGCGATTCCGTATCCGATATGGCCCGCGCCTTCCATCAATGCATCGTTGAGCTCATGACGCAGGTTGAAGATGCCGACATATTCGCCTTGATCGTTCACAAGGATGTATTTGGTGGCCGGCACCCAACCGGGCTTGAGTCCGATGCCTGCGGCCTCGTTTTCAAGATCGTGCACATATTCCCCGAAAGCGGCCTTGTCCATGCCGGACGCCGGATTCTCGAATCCGTTTTCATCCGCGGGGAACTTATTGAACAGCGCATAAGTCCGTTCCGGTTCTCCCGACCACACCTCAATCAAACGCATGGCAGGAGCATAGAGGCTTCTGCTGACAACGATTGTTTTACGATGAGTCCGTCATGCATTCAAAAACCAAGGCCAAACTAACGCCGACGCTATTGGTCTGTAACGATGCAACGAACGTTCATCCGCCCGTCATTTCATTCCACAAAACCATTGTCCGGACGAAGCGTCTGAAAGACGAGATGCCTGAACTGCACAGGATATAAGCGCCCCTGGAATCAGCGCAGAGATTCGTATACGTCCGGATCCACCGGCTCAAGCCACTCGTTGTCGATTGGCTTGCCACTGCCGTCAGGCATCATGAACGCCAGATGGCTGAATGATTCGCTCGGAGCCGCGCCATGCCAGTGTTTGGTATCCGGTGGAATGCGTACAGCCTGCCCGGCCTTCAGCTCCTTTGGCACTTCATTTTCAAGTTGATAGTAACCACGGCCTCCAACGGCAATGAGAATTTGCGATCCGTGATGATGGATATGCCAGTGATTACGGCATCCTGGTTCGAAGGTCACATTGTGAATCGAGGTCTCCGACGAGCCGAGCACCGATGCTAGGTAGCTCTGCCCGTCGAAGTATTGCGCGAACCCGTCGTTGGGTTCTCCAAGTGGAAACGGGCTGGGATTGCTGATTGTCATAATATTCTCCTTTTTGTGATTGGTTCAACGACTCACGAATCAGACAGATTCCCGAACCGCATCCAGCATCCGCCGACAGCGGCGGAACGCCGCAGCAAATATCATAGACCTCGCATCGTGGCCGACGATTTCAATCTTAAATCTTGATTTTCCAAATGATTATCGATTGAAGAGCCAGCCCATGATATCCGAATCGTTGGCAAAAAGATAACCGCCCCGACCATGCTGATCACTAATGTCTTGCGAGCTGAAGTATGAGTCGGGTCTGACATCGAGCACAAGGATTCGATCAATCTGGATGTCCGTCAGCCCTTGGTCACGGTACAGGGCATGCAATCGATCATACGTTTCTCGCGATGGTTGAGCCCTGTAATATTCGTCGTGTGCTCCGACCACCAGCCGAACCGGCGTGCGAGCCTTGGCAAGCACCTCGATATCGCCGTCGAATTGCGAAGCGCATTGCAGATAGGCCGAGAACAGCTCGGGACGCATGCCCATCACGCGGGACATCGTCTCACCACCACCGGAATACCCCTCGCCGTACACCTTGTTTCGGTCGATGTTGTATACGTCAAGCAGATATTCGGTCAATTCGATGGTCTGCTTGGCGCTCGTGTCACCCCAATCGTCAAGCTGCGGCGCCGCAATGATCATGTTCCTGTTGTAGTCTTGCGCCACGAATCCGAATTCCTCTGTTCGCAAGTTGATTCCCACTCCTTGAAAATGCAGTCCTTGATAGCCGGGAAGCGTGACGAACAGCGCATAGGGCTTCGCTCCGTCGTACGAATCGGGCACGTACAGGTTGAAATGGATATTGCCTTGCGTGGACGAGCGCAATACGTTGTCGAGCACGAATCCTCTGTATTCGCCGGTTCCTTCACTGAAGGTCCAGCCTGAGGACGCGCCATGGTCGCGCGTCGTGACTTCCCTACCGCTCCCAGATGCCGACAAACCTTTTTTCTCGGAAGCCGTGGAGAAACCGGAAAGCACACTGACACCGCATATCATAAGCGCGAGCGCGCAGACGAAACCGGTGATCGCAATCAATATACGTTTCATGACACTCCTTTGCTGTAGCAATCGCAATACCCACGCTGAAGAAAAAGACAAGGATGAGGGACGGCCTGTTACGCAACACGACATGCAGCGGAATAATCGCTTCAGCGATAGCCACCCCGCATCTTAGCTATTCGGCGGTGCCGTTCCTGGTCTGGCTCAGCCAATCGGTCACGTCCTTCTCGGAAACCGAACCCGAGAATCGATGCCCGGTGAGCCATGTGCCGGCACCGGCCATCTTCTGAAGCGTGGACGCGCTGTCATCGATGCCGGAGCTGGTTGAAGTGCAGAAAGGAATGATCGTCTTGCCTGTGAAATCGTTGGACTTGACGAAGTCGTTCACCGGCCAGGCGGGCGTCATCCACCAAATCGGAAAGCCAAGGTATACGGTGTTGTAGGTATCCCAATCGGGCACCTTCGTATCGGCGAGCTTGACGTCCTGCAGGGATTCGTTCTCGTGTTCTCTGATGACGCGGCTATCCGGATCGGTCCAATCAAGGTCATCATCGGTGTATGGCTGCTGCGGGGTGAGCTCGAACGTTGGAGCGTTAAGTTCCTCGGCGATGGCCTCGGCAGCTCTTTTGGTGTTGCCGGATGCCGAGAAATACACCACAACGGCCTTGCCATTCGACGCGGACGACGAGCTCGATGAAGATCCGCCCTTGGCCGACGAAGAGGAATTACTCGTCGAGGAGCCGCCGGCGCCACCGCCGCATGCGGCAAGACCCATCATGCCCAACCCGACGACGCATGCCAGCACTTTTTTGATCAATACGCTTGCACTACGCATCAGTTGTCCCTCCTATTCCCTTACCGAATTCAATGCATTTGCCAGCTTCTTGGCCTCCGCGGCATTGTGGGCCACGCCCTCGTAGGTCATGCCGTACATTCCGGCGAAACGCTCGACGGAATATACGCCGGCATCAAGCATCCACTGTTCCGGACCTGCACCTTGGAAAACCAAGAACAATCTGCCTCCGAGCTGATCCACTTGGGGATTCAGATAGCAGCGTTCCATAAGGGTACGTACCGAGGCGCACAGGTTGTGCCAGTAAACGGGAGAACCGAGCACTACGACGTCGGCCTGTTTGATGCGTTCGATGACCTCGTCGAACTGATCGCCGGGCAGCGTCTGTCCAAAGGCGTTGATGCGGTAATCAGTAAGATTCAGGGTTCCGTAATCATGGCCGGCAAGCAGCGTTGCAGCCAGATGCGCGGTGTTGCCGTTGCCATTTGGGCTGCCGTTGACGAAAAGAATGGTCATGATCGTATTCCTTTCCGGAAAAGGGGTATTCACAGGCTGCGATCACTCACGGCCGGCACGATCCTTGACGTAGCCAACGAAGCGGTCGACTGCATCGGGGGTGTCGTGGCGGAAGAACATGCTGGTCTTGGTGTCAAGACCCGCGATGGTTGCCATCTCATCGTCAGAGAGCTGGAAATCGAAGATGTTCAGGTTTTCCTCCATGCGTTCCTTGTGCGTGGACTTGGGCAGGGCGATGATGTCACGCTGGGTGAGCCAGCGCAGAATCACCTGCGCGACGGACTTGCCGTGCGCCTCGCCGATCTTGCCCAGAGTGGGATTGGAGAACATGTTCTGCATGCCCTCCCCGAACGGCGCCCATGCTTCCTGCGCCACTCCGCGCTTGACCATGTTCTCGTGGGCCTCAATCTGCTGGTTGATCGGATTGGTCTCGACCTGATTGACCATCGGGGCGATCTCGTTGAAAGCAACCATGTCGGCCAGACGGTCCGGATAGAAGTTGCTCACGCCGATTGCGCGAATCACGCCGTCCCTGTAGAGCTTTTCGAGAGCACGCCATGCACCGTAGGTATCGGAGAACGGCTGGTGCAGCAATATCAGGTCGAGATAATCGGTACCAAGCTTCTTCAAGGACACATCGACGGACTTCAGCGTATTCTCATAGCCATAATTGCTAATCCAGATCTTGGTGGTGAGGAACAGTTCCTTGCGATCGATGCCGGAATCCTTGATGCCTTGGCCGACTTCCGCCTCGTTGAAGTACGACTGTGCGGTGTCTATATGGCGGTACCCGGTCTCGATGGCCTCACGCACGCAGCGCTGGGCATCGTCCTTGCTGATCTGGAAGACGCCGTACCCGATCTTCGGGATTTCGACGCCGTTGACGAGCTTCACATATTCCATGTTTTGCCTTCCGTGAATTCGTTGATATGAGATGTCGGCATATATGCCATCCATAGCCCCAAAGATAAAATCCGGTAGCTGCTACCGGTCAAATTGCGACACGCCGGTACTATCTACCGGTAAATACCACCGGAATCATGCCATGATGGACACGAGCAACAACAACGCGGCCAGGCCCAATTTCTCTCCAGCCATGCCACAGAACATCCCGCCGCGTAGCATCTACAAGGAGACCATATATGGCAATCACTGCGATATCACCCCATGCGAGCATGAAGACCTATACGATGAAGCAGGCATGCGAATTGACCGGCATGAACTATGAAGCACTGAAGTTCTACTGCAATTCCGGACTCGTGCCGGGAGTTGAGCGAGACCAGAACAACCGCCGCATCTTCGATGAGCGGAGCATCGCGTGGATCAACGGATTGACTTGTCTCAAGCAATGTGGCCTCGGAATCAAGGAGATGCAGCATTACACGCAACTCTGTCTTGAAGGCGAATCGTCAATACCGGAACGCAAGGAGATCCTCGCTATCAAACGGCGCGCGCTCGAGAAAAAACTGTCCGAAGTCCAAGACGCCATCGACTATATCGACCGTAAGCAGACCTTCTACGACGATGTGCTTGCCGGAAAAATCGATTATTATTCCAACCTCATCAACCCTGCAGACAACTGCGAATAGCCATCATCATGACACGTCGAGCCTGCGATTACGCCAGCAATGCCCACGGTCCCGTTCGCCGATTGGACGCGACACCTTGCACGGCGCATCCACGGCAACCACATCGGCGGTAATGTCACGCGCGATAACCAGCCCGGTACCGATCATGCTATTGTCTCCGATGGTCACGTCAAGCAGGATGGCAAGATTCCTCAACGTATCAGCATCGGGAACCAAATAGGACCATACGATGCCGGAAGATACGTCATACCACATCTAATTTCATAGTGCCAACAGGTGCGGGCCATCAACTCGGCCAAATCGATCGGCCCCTCGCATAATCCCCAGCCTCATCCATAAAGGCAGCTGAAACGGCGCCGCCGCCCATCCTCGTGGAATGAGCTGGACAATCAAGGTAACATTTCAGAATGAATATAATCACCATATGCGCAATGCCTATACTCTTTGCTTGTGAACTGGTTTTGCGCTCATAACAATTTCGCCAATAGTGCTCTGGACGCAACTGTCCTCGTATCCATAACCGGCCTCGTGAGCGCTCGACTTTGTTGCATTGCCCGAATCTCAGTTCGACATCCCAATGATGTTCATGGTATTGGACTGATATTGCTACCGATTTCCATGACATTGCGTATGCGGGCCAGCGCGCAACCGAATCACGTCGCGCTTACGCGAACTCCTGACGAGGCAAAAAGGGACCGATTGACCAATATGCACTAAAAGCACCCCAAGCCCAACTCAATTAAGCATCACCGCACCGATGCGGCATGACGATGGGATATGGGATAATCCGCAAGGTGCTTTTGCGTAGGACCAAGGCGCCGGCGATGACACGGGACAACCACAACAGCGAATGACGCACAACGGGCCGTCCGGGACACCCCCGTAAACGGTCGCGTCATTTTCCATTGGTGTCATTGCGGGGTCCGGGTCCCGCAAAACGTTGGAAAATCAGCGTTTCTTGAACGATAAGGTAACATATGGCTGATTCCATTTTCCGTACATCGGCGCCATCACGCGTTCGACCTTGCCCACGCTCCAGGTCTCGACGAAAATAGCTGGAGTCGAACACCACGCCGAGCTGCTCTTTCACCGTCTCCTCCGCGGCGAGGACGTCGTGTCCCAGGATCCGGATATCCCCCGCATCCCGATGAAGCATGTTGAGCATCAGCTTGATCAGTGTCGACTTGCCTGCGCCGTTCGGCCCGATCAGGCCCATGATGTATCCGACCGGCAGGTCGAACGTGATGTCGTCAAGCCTGAATCCGGAATCATAGTGTTTGGTCAGACCTGTGACGGACAGCGCCGTCGCCGTCTCCTGCATTGTGTTCATCGTTGCCCTCCTGGCATACGCCCGGACATGACGGCCTATCGGGCCGCTTCGTCGGCGTCGCCATACGCTTCCTCGAGCAGAGCGTGCAATTCGTCCAGAGGGATGTCAGCGGCCTTGGCCGCGACCGACGTCTGTGCGAAAAGCTCCCGTATACGACCGCGGGCACGTCGCTTCATCAGCTCGTTGCCGCGATTCATCACGAAAGTGCCCTTGCCTTGGATGTTCTGCACTATGCCGTCCTCGGCAAGCTCGTTGTACGCTCTCGTGATCGTCAGCATGGACACGCGCAGCTCCTTGGCGAGCCTGCGCAGGGAGGGCAGTGCCTCCCCCGGCGCGAGTTCGCCGGAAAGCACGGCCGCGCGAATCTGGTTTTTGATCTGCTCGTAGATCGGTTCTCCGGACACGGACGAGATGATCAGTCTCATGCCGTTGCCCCTTTCTGTTTCATAGCGCTAGAACAGCTGTATAACTGTTCTATATAACAGAAACACAGTGAAGAACCGACTGCATTAGCGTGTCGTATAACAGTTCACAATATTCGCGGCGCGTCATGAAAATCAAAAAGCACGCCGTCCGCGACCTCGCAGATCGCCGGCCAATCACAGGCAGAGGAATCGTCATGCATGGCCCACACGCGCATGCCTGCCGATTTCGCGGACTTCATGGCGACCAGCAGATCCTCGAACACCGTGCAGCACTCCGGCTCGACGCCCAATCGGGAGGCCGCCAACAAATACACATCCGGCTGGTCCTTGCCGACATCGCCGGCATCGTCCACACTGACCACCTGATCGAAATACCGGTCGATGCCGACATGCCTCATCGCGGGCTCGCGCAGATGCGGGGGCAACGACGTGGCGACCGCCAATGCCGCACCCGATTCCTTCAACGCCCGCAGATAGTCATGCGCGTACGGCTTCGCCTCGACCACCGTACCGTAGGCGACAGAGGCCATCTCATCCCACTCGGCCATCAGATCTTCCGGCGTGTCCGGCAAATCAAAACGCGCGATTGTATATTCGGCGATCTGACGGAACTGCATCGAAGCGACTTTGGTCATATAGTCGTCCGGCACGGCGATGCCGCGCTTGGCAAGGAAATCGATATCAACCTGATCCCACACGCCCATCGAATCCAGCAGCGTGCCGTCAAGATCGAAAATGGCGGCCTTACCGGTATTGACGTCCATCACTTGCTCCTATCCCATGGTTCACGCAATGCAACCGCTTATCCAAGATGCGATTCGTCCAGCAGTTCCCGCGCATGGCCAAGAGAGGCTTCGGATTCCGTGCCCGACAGCATACGCGCGATCTCATTGACGCGATCCTCGCCGGACACCGGCATCACCGTGGTTTCCACGCTTTCCCCGTCATCCGCCTCTCGTTTACGCACAACGAATTGGCTGTCCGCCCAAGACGCCACCTGAGGCAGATGCGTCACGACAATCACCTGCGCGCTTCGGGCGAGACGGGCCAGACGACGGCCCAATTCTGCAGCGGCCTTGCCACCGACACCGGCGTCGACTTCGTCGAAAATGAACGTCATCGAAGACATGGCATCTCTCGAACCGGCATCGATCCGCCGACCTGCCGTGCACAATTCCAGAGCGAGCATCAGACGGCTCAGTTCACCGCCAGACGCGCTTTTCCCCATAGGCAGCGGTGCGGAACCGGGGAAAGGCGTGAACAGGAATTCAATGTCATCACAGCCGTTCGCATCCAACATCCCCTCCCCGATGCGCGGCGTCACCCGAATGCACAGCGACGAACCCGCCATGGCCAGCGACTCCAATTCGCCGGTCACGCTGTCGCTCAATTCGACGGCGGCAGCCCGACGTTGTTCGCTCAGCACCGCAGCCTTCCGTACGGCTTCGGTACGCAACCGGTCACGCTGCGCGCATAATTCGCCGATACGCTCATCGGAGGCATCAAGATCCTCAAGGTCGAAAACGGCTTTGTCCCGCCAGGCAATCACATCAGCCAAGGTCGGCCCCCAGCGGCGAGTCAGCTCGCGCAATTCATGAATGCGGTTATTGATGGCATCCAGGCTTTCGGTTTCAGAGTCGTCGTCAATCTGCCGCGACAACGTGAAGACGACGTCCTCGAGATCGGCATTCATCGATTCCAAACGTTGGACAGCCTGATCGAACACGCCATCCATATGTATGCCCCGCAACGCATGCACCGCGGTTTCAATCAACGCGATCGCGCCCGCACCTTCATCCCGCACGCCCAGCTGGGAAGCGTCCAACGCGGCCAGCGCTCCGGAGACGCCTTCAGTGATCCTCGCCGAGTTTTCGATGCGGTCGCGGCGTTCCCTCAGATCGTCGTCCTCCCCCGGCTTGGGATCGACTCGAGCGATGCGTTCAATGGATTCACGCAGATAATCCGCCTGCTGCCGCGCCGAAGCTTCCTGATTGGTGACGCGCCGGATTCGTTCCTCCACCGACTGCAGCTCGTTCCATACGGCGCGATACGACAGCAACGCCTCATCATCATCGGCGTATGAATCGAGCAGATCGCGCTGGCGCGTCGTCGAAACGATGCGTAGCTGATCAGCTTGACCATGGACAGTGACCAAATGCTCCGCCACGGCATTCAGCACCGAACGGGGAACGCTGCGCCCACACAGCGTCGCACGGGAACGGCCGGATGAGGGAATCGTTCGGGCCAGGAACAGCTCATCATCCTGTATATCAACGCCGACGTCCTCCGTCACAGCCACAACGTCGCGATCACGTGCGGCATCAACCCGAAAGACGCCCTGCGCCCAAGCCTTATCCGCACCGGGCGCGACACGCCCGGAATCAGCGGAACCGCCGGAAATCAGGCGAATCGCACTGAGCAACATCGACTTGCCCGCACCCGTTTCGCCAGTGATCGCGGTCATGCCCCGCGCCGGTTCCAGCATCGCCGAACGGATAGGGCCTAAATCATGAATCTCGAGCTCTTCAAGCATGTATGTCCATCTCACCTGTCAGGGGACGCGCATCAGCGTCGTTCTTCATCCGGCATCACGGTTGCGTCCGCGCACCGCTCGTGGCGCAACTGGTCCTGCCGCGCATGCTCACGCCATCCCACGACGGGCAAATCGAACTTCGTGACCAGGCGATGCGTGAACGGAACGCCGGACAGGCGCGCCAACTGCAACGTATCTTTCGACTGGCGGACCTCCATGCGTGTGCCCCTCGGCAGGGCACGCTGACGGCGGCCATCGCAGCAAATCCACCCATCCGACATGGAATCCTCCAAAATATCCACGGCAAACGTCGAACCGGCACCAATGATCAAAGGGCGCGCGAACAACGCATGCGCGGCCAACGGCACCAACTGCAACGCTTTGACGTTCGGCCAGATCACCGGTCCGCCGGCGGAAAACGCGTATGCGGTGGAGCCTGTCGGCGTGGATACAATAACGCCGTCGGCCGCGAATGAACTCATCTCAACACCATCAACCTGAATCGCCATTTCGATCATTTTGCCACGATCGACGCGTTCCAGCGTGATGTCGTTCAGCGCCCAATCCTCAATCGGTTCATCCGCTCCGGGCAGCCACACGTCGGCGTGCGCGATCATGCGCTCATCAATGTAGTAGTCATGCTCGGCGATGCGCCGAATGGCCTCACTCATCTGGAAGCTCTCGAACTCGGCCAAAAATCCAACATGTCCCAGGTTGACGCCAAGGATCGGCACGCGTGTGCAATGCACCAGTTCGGCGGCGCGCAGAATGGTGCCGTCACCGCCCAGTACCACGACGATTTCCGTATCGTCCGGCACCCGCGGGGAGGCCATGCCGAATTCCGGCGCTTCAGCATTGTCGATAATCGATACGCTGAAACCGGCATGACGTAGCTGATCCACAGCCTCATTCACGATAGTGCCGCCCTGTCGGATTCTGCTATGCGTCACCACCACCGCGTGACGAGTGTCTGCCATCCGTCAACCTCCTGGTCGAATCAACTCACCACTTACAGTGTAATCGAACAAATGAACGAATGGAGACACGACGCTTCACACATCACATCGAAAAACAAAAATTCATCCAAGTCGTTACCCGTCTTCACCCGTTTTTCTCCGACAATGGGAAATAGGACAGTGACGCCCTACAACTGAAGGCGGGAACGATGGATATCACAATCCGCACCGGCCTTGTACAGGCTGGTCAATACGGAATAATTCATGTCAAAGGCGACGTGGAATTCGATTGCGGCGTACGCTTCCGCTTACTTGAATTACACGGCTCCGTGTACACGCCGGAACTTATCGGGCATCGTGTGCAATGTAACGGCGACATCATGTGCGACGGCAATATGCAAGTCGGCGGCATTCATGGTCATGGATCGCTGCGCATCGACGGCGACGGATGGTGCGATACGCTGCAATTCACCGGACTACTGGATGTCGCCGGAATTCTACATTGCAATGAAAGACTTGAAATCAATGGAAAATTGATTAACAAGCGTCTGATTCGCGCAGATACGGCGCATCTTAACGGCGTGCTGCACGGCAAGGAGCTTCGTACGCGTGATCTTCGTTTGCGTCCTTTGGATTCAGCGTTGCTTACATGCCTGGCGATTCGACGATACGCCGGCTCAAGCAGCGCATTGAATGTCCGAGGCGAATCGGTGGAAGTGCATCGGCTGAGCTGCCACAGCATCAACGCATCTTCCGTGCGTGTCGGCGCGGAATGTTGGGTGGAGAAAATCGTGTACGATAAGAGTCTGGACATATCACCCACCGCACATGTAATCAGCGTTCACGACAGCAGCAAACGTCAAGCACAGGCAGGCAGCGTCGCGTAAAGCAGAAATTCGACGTTGCCGTATGTTCCTTCAATCGGAGAGACACAGGTCGATTGAACCGCAAAACCATGTTCGGTTGCGCATCGCATTACATCATGCAAGGCCTGTTCGCGTATGGCCTGGTCTTCGACGATGCCATTGCGATTGAGGTGCGCTCTACCGACTTCGAACTGCGGTTTGACCAGCAGCACGATATGCGCGCCCGGTGCCGCGATGCGCGCGATGACGGGAATGACATACGTCAGTGAGATGAAGGATACGTCGGAAACGATCATCTGCGGCAAGAACGGCAGATCCGACGCTTCGACGTCGCGAATATTGACGCCACTCATTTCGATAACGCGACCATCATTGGCGATGCGAGAATCCAACTGGCCGTGGCCGACGTCCAGTGCGATGACTTGTGCGGCGCCGTGGCGCAACAACACTTCGGTGAAGCCGCCTGTCGACGCGCCGATATCCAAACATTGCAGGCCTTGGGCGAATGGCAGGCCGTCTTTTGAAAACGCGTCAAATGCGCCGACCAGTTTGTAGGCGCCACGGGAAACGTAATCGTCGCCTTTGTCGACGGTGATGCCGTCGACGTCGGACACTTGTGCTGCCGTCTTGGTGACGGTTATGCCGTTGACTTGCACATGTCCGTCTTTGATGAGACGTTGCGCCTTCGACCGGGTTGCGACGATGCCGGTATCCGACAAATATGCGTCCAGACGAAATGTGCGATGGCCGATATTATTCATGATGACGTCCGTCGAGATCGTGTTGCAATGCGTTGAGAATATCGGAGAACAATTCGACGCATTGCGCGTCGTCCAAGTCGTCGATGTGCTGCAATGCGGTGAAGCGTTCCGATATTGCCATATGCTTGGTTTCTTGCGGTTGGCGCTCGGATTGTTCCATCATGTTCTTCCCCTACCACTTCTTGTCGGCATGTGAAAACCCGCATAGCTCCTTTGAATCGGAGGTATGCGGGTCCGTAACGATCAGTCGGCTTCGATTTCGAAGCGAGGCAATTCGAGGCTTTGCACGTCCACGCCTTGATCGGCCGCATTCCACAGCATGCTGCAGGCCGCACGCAAGGCGTTCATCGAATGCACGTCGCTGACCTGCACCTGAGAGCCTTCGATGCGGGCGAAATCTTCGGCGCAGGCCCAGGTTTCTCCGTTGCGGATGGTGGCCTGCTGCGCTTCGTTCAGACCACGGAGATCCTTGGCAATGAAGCTCGGGCGCAAATGCTGCGGTGCGGTCATCAATTCGTTCGGATTCGTCACGCCGGTCAGTACGGCCAAGGAATCGTAGCCGCCGCGGGTACCGGCTTCGATATCGGTGTCAAGACGATCGCCGATGGCCAAACACAGCTCCTTGGCGACCGGGGTGGCTCCATCGTGGGCAGCCAATAGTCGGGCTTCGTCGTACATGGCGGATTCCGGCTTGCCTGCCGAGGAAACCGGTTCGACGCCGGTCGCGTTGATAACGGCCATGATCATCGATCCGCAGCCGGGGGCGATGCCCAATTCGCGTGGAATCGTCAAATCGCGGTTGGTGACGAAATATACGGCCCCATGTTCGACCGCGTACGCCGCCTGTGCCATCTGGTTCCATGTCATTTCGGGATACCAACCTTGGATAACCGCTGCAGGTTCATCCTGCGTGGATTCCACGACGACGAGTCCCTGCTTGGCGACTTCCTGACGAAGATGTTCGGCGCCTACTACCAGCACTTTGGCTCCGGCGGGAACGGCACGGGCCACCATGCGGGCGGCCACAACCGATGACGTGATGATCTGCCAGGGTTCGACATCCAAGTCGAAACCGCGCAGCTGTTCGGCCACCACGGACTGTAGGCGGGACGAATTATTCGTCGTATATTCCACCGTCATACCCGCCGATTCGGCGGCACGGATGCTGTCCGCAGCGTATTCGACCGGATTCTTGCCTCGGTACACCACACCGTCAAGGTCAAGCAAAGCAAGCCGATAGGCTTCGCTTAACGGCTTATCGGTGGATTTAAGCATACCTGTCATCGTTTGTGGTCATTCCCTTCCAAGGTCGGTATCGAAATGGTTCAGCCTTCAGACTTCACTCTGCGGATTCTTCCGAAACGACTTCTTCGGTTTCGCCCTCTTCGGCCGGATCATGCTCGGTCAGTTCGCCTTCGTCGAATGCCTGAGCAGGCTCTTCGTTGGACCGGGCGCCTTCCTCCGCCTCTTCGGCAGGAAGTTCCGTTTCATCTTCGGATTCCTCCGCTTCTTCCGATTCGTCATCCGAATTTTCGACGTCCTCAGCGTCTTCTTCCTGCGGATCTTCCGGAGCGTACTGAGCATCCTCTTCGGTGATGCCGAGCTGGTCCATCAGCTCTTCGGACATCTGGTGCATATCGTATTCGATGACCAGATCGTCGGGGGTTTCATCCTCATCGGCGTCAGCGTACTGCAATTCGAGACGATCAAGCATCACGTCAAGGTCGACGGCTTCATCGGTGCGGCCAGCCTCTTCCAGGAAGTACTGTTCGGCCTGAATGGCGCGCATACGGTAGGCGCCGGCCAAGCCCTTGGAACGGCCCAGCATGTGCACGATTTCGATGGCCTTGTCCCACAGCTTCAGATCGCCCAGCGCGCCTGCGTAGACCAGCAGCATTTCCGCCTTGGCTTCGCCGCGCAACTGACGCGCTTCATCGGACATTGCGATTTCGATGGCCTTCTTCGGATTGCCGACGCCACGCTCGCAATCAGCGATGAACGGCAGGTAGTCCAGGAAGCCGTTCATACGGTAGGCGGTGCGGAATTCGCGCATGGCCAGCTTATAGTCGCCCTGACGGTATGCGACGAAAGCCAGGGTTTCGCGGGCGAAATCGATGCGGGAAGCCTGATGGGCCACCCACTTCGCATGTTCGAGAGCCGCCTTTGGATCGCTTTCCTCAAGCGTATAGGCGGCAAGAATGTGATAACCGATGTTGTCGGCGTGTTCCTTGCTCAGACCGCGCAGACGTTCCTTCTCATCCTTGCTGAGCATCTTCAGATCGATGCCGCGTGGCATCTTCGGCTCGTTCGGACGACGGTCGGTATACGGGTTCTGCGACGGATAGCTGATTGTGCCGTCGGAATTGCGATGCGGCTTCGACAGGTAGTCGCGACGTTTCTCTTCGCGATATGCGGCCTTTTCCTCGCGTGTGAACTCGCGGTGCTCGTCACGACCATTGCGGTCATCACGACGGAAGCCACGGCGGTCGTCACCGCGGAAGCCACCGGAACGACGATCGTCACGACGGTCGCCGTGGTGGAAATCACGCTGGCCGTCACGACGATTATCACGACGGTCATCACGACGGAAGCCGCCGTCATGGCGATTGTCGTCATCGCGATGGAACGGACGGTCGCCACCCTCACGGAAACCGCCCTTGCGGGAATCGCTTTGGCGGAAATCGTCATGGTCACGACGCTGATAGCGCTGATTGTCTCCGCGAGAACCACGGAAATCACGAGATTCACCGTCGCGACGGAAGCCACCGGAACGACGGTCGCCGTTGGATCCGCGATTCTGGAACTTACGGTCGCCGCCACGATATTCGCGACGCTCGCCGCCCTCGGAGTCACGACGGAATTCGCCATCGCGGCGGAATTCGCCGTTACCCTTGCGATAGCCGTCACGACGGTCACCATCCTTATGGAAACCGCTGGATTTGTGTCCATAGGACTTGCCGCCATTGCCGGAACGCGGCTTGAATCCCTTGTCGCCGCGGGATCCCGGCTTGCCGGAATTGTAGGACCTGCGATCGCCGTGGAAGTTGCCGCGTGAACCGTGCTGTTCTTCTGCCATGAATGTCCTTTGTTAACCATGCAGGGACGCATATGCGCCTCTGTTGTTCAGATACAGGGAAAATGAATAATGGAAAATGGTCAGCCTATTGGCTTTATGGGCGTGGCCGGAGCATCGTCACGGCCACGCGACAAGTAATCGATATGCGATCAGTGCTTCGTCACAACGCCGAGGGCCTTCTTGCCTCGACGAATCAGAGCGAAGCGTCCATGCAGAAAATCATCCTCGCCAAGCAGCTGTTCCTCGTCTTCGACACGCACGTTATTCAAATACATGCCGCCGGACTTGATGGTCTTGCGTGCTTCGGAAAGCGACTTGAACAGCCCGGCCTTCACGCCGGCTTCGCAGACGCGGTCTCCCGCTGCGGCTTCGGCGAAAGCCTTGGAGCCGTCTTCCTGATCGATTTTCAGACCTTCCAGAGCACCTTCCAACGTGGCTTCGTCAATGGAAGCGAGGTCCCCGCCGCGGCCGAACAATGCGCCGGCGGCGTCGATGGCCTGCTGGGTGGCCTGCTCGCCATGCACGAAGCTGGTGATCTCCCAAGCCAATGCGCGTTGTGCTTCGCGTGCGCCCGGATTGGTCTTCGATTCCTCGATCAGACGTTCGATTTCTGCCTTCGGCAGGAAGGTGAACGCCTTGAGCAGGTTCTCCATTTCCGCGTCCGGACGGTTGAACCAGAACTGGTAGAACTTGTAGGGGCTGAGCATCGTGCCGTCCAGCCACACGGCATTGCCTTCGGACTTGCCGAACTTCTTGCCCTGCGCGTCGGTGATGATCGGGCTGGTGAACACGTTGACATCGTAGCCGCGAACCTTATGGATCAGATCAAGGCCGGAAGTGAGGTTGCCCCACTGGTCGCTGCCGCCGATCTGCAGCACGCAATGGTATTCATCGAACAGATGCAGGTAATCGTTGCCCTGCAGCACCTGATAGCTGAATTCGGTGAAGGAGATGCCTTCCTCGGAGTTCAGACGACGGGCGACGGTGTCTTTGGAAAGCATCGTTCCCAAGCGGAAGTTCTTACCGACGTCACGCAGGAAATCGATGACGCTCATGCCGGCGGTCCAGTCGTAGTTGCTGACGAAACGGACCGGGTTGCTGCCTTCGGTTTCCAGAATGCCGCCGATCTGCTTCTTCAGTCGTTCGGCCCAACCGGCCACGACATCCTTCGGGTTCAGCGTGCGTTCGCCGGACTGACGAGGATCTCCGATCAGACCGGTTGCACCACCGACCAAAGCGATCGGATGGTGGCCGGCGGACTGAAGGTGACGCATGTTGATCAGCTGTACAAGATTGCCGATATGCAGGGAAGCGGCGGTCGGGTCGAAACCGCAATAATACGTGATCGGCTCCCCGTTCAGCACTTGTGCGAGTCGTTCCCTGTCGGTGGACTGGGAAATCAACCCGCGCCATTCCAGCTCATCGAGGACGGAATCGAATCCGGCCTCCCTGAAGTCGATGACGTGAGCCATATCTATTGTCACTCCCCTATCAAATTGTGAGTTTTCCTATGCTTTTCAGCCTTATAAGTCTCTCAGGACAGGCAGACAGGAAGGATCGCGCACAAAAACAGCTACAGTGGAGCATACGGCGAAACGAAGGGAAACACCATGGACAGGCAGGGCATGAAGTACACGGCCAGACGTCACATGCGGTCGCACTACTGGTTGCTCGTTGCGGTGTGCCTATGCGCCTCCTTCCTTGGCGTGCAATACGGATCGTCGCTCTGGGCCATCAACTATCAGAACGGCCCCTCATTGATCGACGTCAATATGGATATCGCCATCGACGTCATGACATCCGACAATGACGTCTCGGCTCGCAATCAGGTGGAGCGCAACGAATCGGCGATACGCGAGGGCGATGACGTCTCCGCCTTGGGACGGTCCCGCGGCATGCTGGCTTCCGCGATCAACGCCGTCTCGTCCGGCAGCCTCACACTGTCGATATTACAGACGCTGCAATCCATCATGCGATCGCGCAGCATGGCCATGATGACGCTGATCGCGGCAAGCTTCATCGTCTATGCATCCTTTTGGCTGTTCATCCGACAGGTCTATCTGATCGTCTCCCGAAGAATGATTCTAGAGGGGCGCACCTATGACATCGTGCCGGCGGCGCGGTTCCTGTACCCGCTGCACAACGGATCGTGGGCACACATGGCGTGGGTGATGCTCGCCATGAACGCATACCGTCTGCTATGGATGCTCACTCTGATCGGCGGTGTCGTCGCGACCTACTCCTGCATGCTTGTTCCCTACATCGTAGCCGAGAATCCCAGCATCTCGGCAAAAGAGGCCATCCTGCTGTCCCGACGGATGATGCACGGCCATAAGTGGGAATGGTTCCTGGCACAGATGTCGTTCATCGGATGGCACCTGCTGAACCTGGTCACGCTGGGATTGTCCGGCATCCTTTATTCCAACGTCTACCAAGCCGCCTTTTTCGCCGAGTACTATGTCCGTCTGCGTTCCATCGCGAAACGGACAGGTCTGCCGGGAAGCGAGGCATTGAACGACGAATGGCTGTACCGTCACGCCGACCGCGCACTGCTTGATGCGACGTACCACGACGTCACCCGGCAAATCGACATCATCGCCGCAAGGGAATCGCAGATCGAGAAGCCCGACGGTCTCGCCGGTCTGCTTGCCGAGCGCTTCGGCGTCATGGTCGTGTCATCTCCACAAATCAAACGATACGAAACATACCGTGCGCAACGCTACCAGGCGGAGAAAGGACGTGCGATGCTCGAAGGACGGACCTATCCGATACGGCTCGCCTCCGTTCCCATGCCGTTCCGAGTACGAGGCGACGTCGCGTCGGGCGCCACGCGGAGCTACACCGTGCTGCATCTGGTCGTCATGTTCTTCATTTTCGGCTTCATAGGCTGGGTTTGGGAGGTCGCCATCGCCTTCATCAATGAAGGCATGTTCATCAATCGAGGAACCATGTACGGCCCATGGCTGCCTATCTATGGCGTTGGAGGCATGTTGATCCTCATCCTGCTCAGGCGGCTTCGTGAACGACCGACCTTGGAGTTCCTGGCCACCATCGCGCTCTGCGGCACACTGGAATACGTCACGTCATGGGGCCTTGAGCTGATTCATGACGGTCGGCGATGGTGGGATTACACAGGGTATTTCCTCAACCTCAACGGTCGGATCTGCGCGGAGGGGCTGCTGGCGTTCGGCATCGGAGGCCTTGCCATCGTCTATCTGCTGGCTCCCGCGGTCGACGACCTGCTCAACCACGTCGCCGACATGCCACTGACCCTGCTCGCGACAGCGTTGTCCATTCTGTTCCTGATCGACCTGGCCTATTCGATGACGAATCCGAATACCGGCACCGGCGTCACCGATTACCGCGCCCCATCTTCCGCAGTAGCGTCCGGAGCTGATCCAACGTCTCCTTATTGCGTGCAGTGCGCAGTTTCGGGAACGCCGAGATCATGCGTAGCTGCTGCCGATTCAACATCGAAGCGGCGGTGTCACGGACACGCGCTTTGAATTCGTAGGATATGCGTTTGCTGGATTCCATCGATTCGCCGAATCGCACCGCAACATCCAGAACAGCGTCGTCCACGGTCTGCCGTATGGCGATGCCATAACTCGCCAACGTATCCCGGACCTTGTCGAGATTGTTTTCAAGACCGATCATGCCGCAAGCCGTGATCACGCAATCGACAATCATCGACGCCATGCCGATAATGCAGATCGCGTGCAATACGACGACAGGTATCGCACCGGTCCAACGCTGGACGGCAGGATGGATCAAATCATTAATCACGATGGCAAATACGCCGAATACCAACGCGCCCATCAGACATACACGCCCGTTGAGATTGAAACGCATATCCGAATAATCCCACCAACGTGCGTGAAACAGGCGCTCCAGCAGCCATGAGGTGAAGTATTCCAGAACGCAGGCGCCGAGCGCGCCTGCAATGAACAGCGCCACAGGATCGGTGATGCCGCCCAGCACCGTAACCGAGCCAACCGCGCCGATGCCGTAGATCGGACACAATGGACCGTTCAAAAATCCGCGATTGACAATGCAACGCTGTTGAACCGACACCACAATCGACTCATACAGCCATCCCAGAAATCCGTATAGCAAAAACCAGAGTATGCAATGTTCAATCATGTCGTATATCGCGAAAAATCAAATAATCCAACAGCTTCCGGCAGATTCAAACCTGTTGGCCATCCGTGTGCGTCCGCTTCCGCCCGTGTTACGCATGAATCCGTGCACTGCCGGACGATTTCGTGGCTTTCACAGGCCTCTTACGCGCCAACGTCTTCAGATTCGGACGATTGAACCGGTCGAACGACAACGTTTCACGCGTCGCGCTGATTTTGTCGGCGACGGTTACCAAATAACCTTCAACATAGCGAGGCGGCAGCGGCGTCAGCGGGAACATGTGACGCGAAATGCTGTCGCGCTCGATGTCATTCAAATCAAAATCGTCCAAAGCGTTCAACAAAGCGGCGCCGCCATGCGTGAAACCGTGCAGACGATGCTCTCCGTTATCCCAATCATGCCAATCGTAAAGAAAATAATCATGCAACAAGGCCGAACGCACCAGCGCTTTCGTATCAACCCTGTTCCACAGACGCAGACGATCGGCCAGCCATACGGACAGACAGGCGACGCGTATGGAATGCGCGAATGTAGTCACCGAACCATGTTGATAGCAACGTTTTTCAATCTGCATGCGTTCATGGTTGATGACCTCACTGCCGTAATGATGGACCAATGCACGGATCTGCTGTTTCGTCAGCACATTTCCTCCCATACGCACAACATTCGCCACCGACGAACATGCCGGCGCACCGACTTCGATTGTAAGCCAGCGCACCGGCATGAATCAATCATTTTCGCCTATATCAGGCAAGCAACGATTCCGGGCTCTTATATGCCGAGCCGTCGCTGACGGAGGTCGCGAACGCGCGCAGACGTTCCGTTTCGTTCACAGCGGCTTCGATCTGTTCGGCGACTCGGTTCGGAGCGGTTCCGCCCTTGCCGTTACGGGCAGCGACAGAGCCCCTGGTGGACAGCACCTCGCGCACCTGCGGTGCCTTGTCTGCGGACAGGAATCCTTCGAACACCGATCGGAAGTCTTCATCGGTCAGGTCCCACAATTCCTGGGAACGGGATTCCGCGACCTTCACACAGGCGCCGGAAAGCTCATGCGCGTGGCGGAACGGAACACCATTGCGCACCAGCCATTCGGCGATGTCGGTGGCCAACGCGAAACCGGTGGGGGCTTCGGCTTCGAGACGATCCAAATCGAAGGTCATCGTGGCGATCATACCGGTGAAGGCGGGCAGCAGCACTTCAAGAGTGTCGACCTGATCGAACACCGCTTCCTTGTCTTCCTGCAGGTCACGGGCGTATGCGGTGGGCAGGCCCTTAAGCGTCGCCAGCAGGCCGGTCAGATCGCCGATCAGACGGCCCGACTTGCCGCGGGCCAATTCGGCGATATCCGGATTCTTCTTCTGCGGCATAATCGAGGAACCGGTCGAATAGGCATCGTCAAGGCGGACGAACGCGAATTCCTGAGTATTCCAGATGATGATTTCTTCGCTCAGACGACTGATGTCGACACCCGCCATGGCGGCGACGAAAGCGAATTCGGCGACCAGATCACGGCTGGCGGTACCGTCGATGGAATTGGCGGTGACGTCGGAAAAGCCCAGTTCGACGGCCACGGCCTGCGGGTCGAGGCCAAGCGTGTTGCCGGCAAGCGCGCCGGAACCGTACGGGCTGGCATTGACACGGGCATCCCAATCGGTCAAACGCTGCACGTCACGCAGCAACGGCCATGCGTGCGCCATCAGCTGATGAGCGAGCAGCACCGGCTGAGCGTGCTGCATATGGGTGCGCCCCGGCATGACGGCGTCGCCGGCTTCCTTGGATTTGACGATCAGGGACGCGACGAGGTCGAGCAGCTCGCCTGCGATGATGCGGCTGTGACGACGCAACCACATGCGAATCAGCGCGGCGATCTGATCATTACGGGAACGGCCGGCGCGCAGCTTGCCGCCGAGCTCGTCTCCTGCGATTTCAAGCAGGCCGCGTTCCAATGCCGTGGCTTCGTCCTCATCGTCTTCAATCGGCGCAAAGACACCGCTGTCCACACGACGCTGCAATTCGTCAAGCGCATCTTCCATGCGCTGCAATTCGTCGTCGGTCAGCAGGCCTGCGCGGCCCAACGCGCGGGCGTGCGCGCGAGAGCCGGCGATATCGTCATCGGCCAAGCGCCAATCGAATTGGGTGGATTTCGACAGCTTCGCCAGTTCGGGCGATGGACCGGAGGAGAAACGGCCTCCCCACAGCGCGAGATGTTCTTGTGTTTGCTCTTCGTTGCCTGTATTGCTCATACGTCATACTGTACGGGCCGGCATTGTCATGAAGCGAATCGGTCTCATTGTTCGTGCGCGGCGAATCGTTCCATGATGGCGTCGACGGCATTGACCATATCGTCGACAATGCGCTGGTTTTCCGGATTGGCGTCCAATAATTGCATGCCGGTCAAAGTCAGACTATTGGTTATCGCGATTCCCATATCGGCATGTTCCGGCGATAGCGCATTCCACGGCTGGCGCAGCATGCCGTCCAATGCGCGATACATCCATTTGAGATGATCCTGCGATTGTTCGGAAGACAGATCCTGCATCATCAACCGCATCAGCCACCCGTGCCCGTGCAGGGCGGATTGTTCGAGATTGATGCGAACCCATGCGTGGATGCGGTCACGCGGATCGTCAAGCCCTTCCATCGATTCTTCAAGGGCGGCGGTCCACTGCGGCATATGCTGATCAATAACCAGCCCCTTGAGTTCATTCACCGAAGACACATAGCGGTATATCGAATTGCGGGCGATACCTGCACGCTTGCTGACGGCAGCGGCGGTTAACACGCCGTCTTCCGAACGAAGAATATCGCTGGCTGCGGCAATCAGATCGTTGGTGATTCGTTCACGATGCTCTTTTACGGTCGCTTCTTCGATTTTCGGCATATCTGCACTCCCCTCTGTCACGCCATGTCCAACGATAGCGACACACTGTCTCATATGTTAAGGACATGGCGTCTCTAACCTGCTGGGCCCGTGTCGGGAACCGGTTGCACGTCAATCAGGCATCCCGGCGCCACCGCGGCAGGCTCACGGCAATTCAGAGAACGCCGCCACGCCAGAAACGGAGTGTCTGCTTATGCCAGAAGTCACGCAGCCCATCGGAAACGAACTTGGGCACAATACCATAAGCAACGGCAAAGCGCCATGGGGTGCATTGTGGATGCTTGCGGCCGGCCTTGCCTTGATCATCATCGACAGCTCCATCGTCAACGTTTCCCTGCCCGCCATTATCGACAGCCTCGGCATCGATCTGACCGACGCGCAGTGGGTGAACACGCTGTACAACATCGTTCTCGCGGCATTGCTGCTCCCCTTCGGCCATTCGGGTGATGTGCGCGGCCGCAAACGCTTTTTCGAAAGCGGAATCATCATATTCGCCTTCGGCTCGACGCTCGCCGCGGCATCGACCACCGCCGGAATGCTGCTCGCCGCACGCGCTGTTCAAGGCGTCGGCGCAGCAATGATCATGCCATCGACATTGTCCACCATTTCCGCTTCCTTCCGCGGCAAAGATCGAGCAGCCGCCTTCGGCGTGTGGGGCGCGGTGATGTCGGGCGCCGCGGCAGTCGGGCCATTGCTGGGCGGCGTGCTGACCACATACGCTTCCTGGCATTGGATCTTCCTGATCAGCTTGCCGTTGGGACTGCTTGTATTCCTTGCCGGCCTGCGTTTCGTTCCGGAAACGCGGCGCACTCATAGCGCTGCGGACGCAACCGCACAGCGCACCCGCGGCGATGTTCTCGGTGCGCTTCTTTCCGTTGCGGCTTCGGCCCTGCTGATGTTCGGCCTTATCGAAGGTGAAAGCCTGGGATGGTGGACACAGAAGACCACGTTTGCCATCGCCGGCCTGGCATGGCCGACGTCTTGGCCGTCGGCCGCTCCGCTGGCAATCGCCGCCGGCATTGTTTGCGCCATCGCATTTGCAGCGCACGAATCGCATCGCATCGCATCCGGCAAAACGCCGATGTTGGATGTCACCCTGTTCCGCATTCCCACATTCGCATGGGGCAATCTCACCGCTACGGCCGTGGCGGCCGGGCAGTTCGCTTTGATTTTCGCCCTGCCTCTGTTCATGGTCAACGCCGCAGACCTTTCCTCGTTCACGGCGGGACTGATTCTGGCGGCCATGGCGATCGGTGCTCTTATTTCCGGCGGCTCCGCGCGTTTTCTTGCGGCGCGCCTCGGCATCAGCAATACCGTGCTGGTCGGATTGCTGTTGGAAATCGTCGGCGCAATCGCAGCGATACCGCTGCTGCAATCTCATGTGAACATGCCGCTAATGGTCACCACGCTGATTATCTACGGAGTCGGTTTGGGATTGGCTTCCGCGCAGTTGACCAGCATCATTCTGTCCGACGTGCCGATTCGACAGTCCGGAGAAGCATCGGCCACGCAGTCCACGGTTCGTCAGCTGGGGTCCGCTCTTGGTGCGGCCATTTCGGGAACCGTCCTGGCCATTGCCGCCAATGTCGCGCTGCCGAAGCGTCTTGAAACACTACAGCTGCCGTCAGACAGCGTTGATTCATTGGCGACGGCGGTTTCGTCATCCGCCGGAAGCGCAATCGGTGCCATGCGCAACGGCCAAGTACCGGACGAATTGGTCAGCGCACTGGCCGCGGGATTCTCCGACGCCTCGAGATGGACCGTCGGCATCGCCGTCGTCATGCTGGCACTGGGATTCGTCGGAGCGTGCATCGTCGCCCGGTACACCAAGCATGTACACACGGAACAGGATCATCACGCATAGGTCTTTCGAATCCCCGCTCCTTAGCAACGGTTTGCGGAGAGCGTAAAAAACAGACTCCACAAACCGTTGTACGCAAACCCTCTGCATACAAAACCGCTGTATACAGAGAAATGCGAAGGTAATGTTTGTCGGGGCATGTGTGTGCACCGACAGAATCCGTACCAACAAAATCCATACCGACAAAAATGGGGTGCGACGAGTACTCGTCACACCCCGACGCGCTTTATTGGGACAAAGCGTTGAATGTTTATGCGATAACTGCCGTTATTACTCGACGGTGTTGTCCGGCACTTCGATGGCGTTGCCGAACTTGACGTCGCGAGCGGCCGCGACCTTGCTCGGCAGGCCGTAGATTTCGATGAAGCCGTTGGAAGCGTTCTGGTCGAATGCATCGCCGGAATCATAAGTGGCAAGGTTGTAGTCGTACAGCGAGGACTCGGAACGACGTCCGACCACGACTGCGCGGCCACCGTGCAGCACCATGCGGATTTCACCGGACACATACTGCTGGGTGTCTTCGATGAAGGCATTGAGGGACTTGACGGCCGGAGAGAACCACTGCGCATCGTAGACCAGCTCGGCCCAACGCTTGTCGATATCACGCTTGATGCGATGCTGCTCACGCTCCAAGCAGAAGTTTTCCAGCTCCTGGTGGGCGGCAATCAGCGCGATGGCGCCCGGAGCCTCATACAACTCACGGGACTTGATGCCAACCAGACGATCTTCAATCAAGTCGACACGACCAATGCCTTGAGCGCCGGCACGACGGTTCATTTCTTCGATGGCCTGCAGCGGGGTCACATCACGGCCGTCGATACGAACCGGCACGCCCTGCTTGAATTCGATGATGACCTCATCTTCGACCGGCGGGAAGGCCGGATCGTCGGTGTAAGAGTAGCAATCCTTGGTCGGAGCATTCCACGGATCCTCAAGGAAACCGGTTTCGATGGCGCGCCCCCACACGTTCTGGTCGATGGAGAACGGGCTCTTCTCAGTCTGGACGATCGGCAGCTTATGCTCGTTCGCATAGGCGATTTCCACGTCGCGGGTCAGCGACAGATCGCGAATCGGGCTGATGGCCTTCAGATTCGGGTCGATGGACTGGATGGACACTTCGAAACGAACCTGATCGTTGCCCTTGCCAGTGCAGCCATGCGCAATCGTGTCAGCACCGAACTGGTGTGCGGCGCGCACAAGATGCTTGGTGATCAACGGGCGAGAGATGGCGGAAACCAGCGGATACACGCCTTCGTACATGGCGTTCGCCTTCAATGCCATCATGCAGTATTCATCTGCGAATTCGTCGCGGGCGTCCACCACATAGGCCTCGACGGCACCGCAGTCCAGTGCGCGCTGCTTGATGGTCTCCAGGCTTTCGCCGCCCTGTCCAACATCAAGGGACACTGCAACAACGTCCTTGCCGGTGCGATCCTTCAGGTACGGGATGGCCACCGAAGTGTCCAAACCACCGGAATACGCCAGAACGATACGATTCTTTTCGCTCATGGTCAACCTTTCTTCAAGTCTGATATTCATCAGTATATGC
Organism: Bifidobacterium sp. LH_512; assembly: GCF_056356435.1. Taxonomy (NCBI): domain Bacteria; kingdom Bacillati; phylum Actinomycetota; class Actinomycetes; order Bifidobacteriales; family Bifidobacteriaceae; genus Bifidobacterium; species Bifidobacterium sp. LH_512. Next base: position 629,616 of record NZ_JBKEUE010000001.1, on the reverse strand, counting down.
AGATCTATGTATATTTATGCATTTATATCAGCGCAGCGTGTCGCATATGCGTCTATTCTTTTGTCACCAATCGCAAAAGCCATTCAGAACGCGACTTCGCCGTATCATCATCAGCGCAAATGATCATCACCGTATCATCGCCGGCGATAGTCCCCAACACGCCTTCGATTGGCTGCTTATCGATAACGCTGCCCACATATTGCGCGGCGCCGGACGGCGTATGTACGACGATGAGATTGCGGGCGAATGCCACTGACGTCATAAGACCGGACAGCACACGCGATATCTGTTGCTCGGCCTTGCCCGTCCCGTCCATCGGCATCGAAGCCGCTGCGGGATGCGATGCGGCGTGGGCTCCCTCCGAAGCCCCTACCGCATATGCCAACGTGCCATCCGCCAAGCGGGTTTTCGCCGCGCGAAGCTCATCCAGGTCACGACTCAACGTCGCCTGCGTCACCTCAATGCCTTGCGAAGAAAGAATCTCGGACAATTGCGATTGCGAGGTGATGACATGTGTCAACAGCGCCTGTTCGACGGCGCTAAGCCTGGCCGCCCTTGTGGACGGCCTTTGCAATGATGACGAAGCGTCAAACACATCCGTCATGTCAGACCAGCAAGCTTTCATCGCCACGCTGCTGGCCAATCAGCCAAGTCAGCAGCGCCTTCTGCGCATGCAGACGGTTCTCCGCTTCATCCCACACCACGGACTGCGGACCATCAATCACCGAAGAGGTGACCTCCTTGCCACGGTATGCGGGCAGGCAATGTTGGAACAACGCATCCGGCTTGGCCAGCGCCATCAATTCGTCATTGACCTGATACGGCCAGAACGGCTTAGAACGAATGGCATATTCGGCTTCCTCGCCCATCGAGACCCACGTGTCGGTGAACACGCAGTCGGCACCGGCGACGGCTTCCTTCGGGTCGGTGGTGACCAGAATGGACCCGCCGTTCTCGGAGGCGATCGCCTCGGCGTCGGCGACAATGGCCGGATCGGGCAGATAACCGTTCGGGCCTGCCACGCGCACATGCATGCCGGCAACGGCACCACCGAGCAGATACGAGTTGGACATGTTGTTCGCCGCATCACCCAGATAGGCGATGGTCATGCCCTTCAGAGCGTCGACGCCGCCGCGGAACTGCGCGATCGTCAGGAAGTCGGCCAGAATCTGGCAAGGATGGAATTCATCGGTCAGCGCATTAACTACCGGCACGGTGGAATACTTCGCCATTTCCTCGACACGATCCTGGCCGAAGGTACGCCATACGATGCCATAGGCCATACGGGTCAACACACGCGCGGTGTCCGCGACCGGTTCGCCACGGCCCAACTGGGAGCCGGACTTATCGATAACCAGCGGATAGCCACCCAGTTCAGCCACACCGATGGAAAAACTGGAACGGGTACGGGTGCTCGGCTTGTCGAAAATCACTGCAACACCCTGCGGGCCTGCGAAGGGCTGGTGATAGAAGCGGTTTTCGCGGAACTTCATGCCGAGTTCGAGAATCTGCTTCTGTTCCTCGTGGTTCACATCATCGTCGCGCAACATGTGACGCAGTTGTCCGGCCATAGTGTCTCCTTTATCAAACAAAAATTCAGTCGTCGGGATCAGTCATTCTTCAGGTCTTCGGGGATGCCGGCAAGAATTGCGATGGCATCGGAGACGTCCTGTTCGGTGACGTTCAGCGGCGGCGCGATGCGCAGCGCACTCGGGGCCACGGCATTGACGATCAGACCGTGTTCCAGAGCCCATTCCATTGCGGCATGCGCACATGGATGGCTCAGCTCGATGGCGTCCAGCAGACCACGGCCACGCACGGACTTGAACAGCGGCTTGTTCAATGCCATGATGCCATCACGCAGCTGCTGGCCTCGGGCTTCGGCGTTGGCAACCAAATTCTCGCGTTCAATCACGCCGATGGTGGCCATGCCGGCAACAGCGCCCAACGGATTGCCGGCGAAGGTCGAACCATGCGAGCCCGGCGTATACAGTGCGGAAAGTCCAGCGCCGAAGGAAATCATGCCGCCCATCGGGAAGCCGCCAGCGACGCCCTTGGCGAAAGTGACGATATCCGGAGTCACGCCACCGGACAGATCTTCACGCTGAAAGGCAAACCATTTACCGGTACGGCCCATGCCTGTCTGCACTTCATCGAAGATGAGCAGCGCATTGTTCACATCGCACATATGACGCGCTTGTCGCACGAATTCGGCGCCGACCGGCTGCACGCCGGCTTCACCCTGGATGAGTTCCATAATGACCGCGGCGACCGGGCCTTTGCCGTAAGGTCCCTGACCGGTCTGCGCGAAGGCGTCGAACAGGGCCTCGGAGTCCCCTGCTTCCACGAATTCGATATTCGGTACAAGCGGCTCGAACTTCATACGGATCGCCGGTTTCCATGTGGCCGACAGCGCACCCATGGTACGGCCATGGAAGCCGTGCGTCAGCGCGATGATCCGCGCGGGCTTGCCACCCATCGACGGACTGGCGCCGTCAAGCGTGCGGCCGTACAGCTTGGCAAGCTTCAGAGCGGCCTCATTGCCTTCGGCTCCGGAGTTGCCGAAGTACACGCGGGAGCCTTCCGGAGCGCCGGACAATTCGATCAGCTTGGCGGCCAGTTCGATTTGCGGCTCGGAGGCGAAATAATTGCTCACATGGGCGACTTTCGCAGCCTGCTCACTTACCGCCTTCACCCAATCCGGATGCGCATAACCAATGGAGTTCACCGCGATTCCGGCAAGGAAATCGAGGTATTCGTTACCGTCGACGTCCCAAATACGGCATCCTTGGCCGTGATCCATGACGCGTAGCGGCGTACCGAACACATTCATATGCACCTGGGAGTACTCCCCCAGCCACTTGGAATCCTCCGGACCCAAGTTTTCCAGTTTTTCAGCGCTCATACGAACTCCTCATTTCAATACCGTCTTCGGGCACCACCATGGTGCCGATACCGGCGGTGGTGAAAATCTCGTTCAGAATGGAATGCGGCTTGCGGCCGTCGATGATATGCGCCTGAGGCACGCCACCGTCAAGGGCGCGTACGCAGGCCTCCATCTTGGGGCGCATGCCGGTTTCCAGATCAGGCAGCATTTCCCTCAGCGCTTCCACGCCGATGCGGCCGATCAGGGAATTACGATCCGGCCAATCGGCGTACAAACCTTCGATATCAGTCAGCACGATCAGTTTGCTGGCGCCAAGAGCGGCGGCAAGAGCTGCCGCTGCCGAATCAGCGTTGACGTTCAGCACCTCGGTGGCGTCTTCCTCGTTCGGCGCCACGGAGGACACAACGGGAATGCGTCCGGCGCTGATCAGATCCTCGACGGCGGACGCATCGACGCTGACGACGTCGCCCACCAAACCGATATCGGTCGGCTTGCCGTCGATAATCGGTCGACGCTGCATTGCGGAGAACAATGCGCCATCCTCACCGGACAAACCGACCGCGAACGGGCCGTGTGCATTGATCAGGCCAACCAGTTCACGGGATACCTTGCCGGTCAGCACCATACGAACCACGTCCATGGCTTCCGGCGTGGTGACGCGCAATCCGCCTTTGAACTCGGACTTAATGCCCAAAGCCTTCAGCATGTGGGAAATCTGCGGACCACCGCCATGCACGACCACCGGATGCAGACCGACCTGGCGCAGGAACACCATGTCTTCGGCGAAGCACTGCTTCAGACGCTCATCGACCATCGCGTTGCCGCCGTATTTGATGACGATGCGCTGGCCTGCAAACTGCTCCAGCCACGGAAGTGCTTCAATAAGCACTTCCGCCTTCTGATCGGCCCTCAAATCGGTATGTACATCCAGATGGTAGCCAGGACCCTTCAATTCAGCCATTCCACTCAGCTTTCGTAATCAGCATTAATATGCACATATTCATGCGTCAGATCATCGGTCCACACCGTCGCCTCCGCATCACCCGCATGAAGGTCGACATCGATGCCGACCTCACGCGGCGTCATGTCGACTTCACTGCGATCGCGTCCAGGCTTGCCTCCGTCGCAAATACGCACACCGTTCACGTCGACGGTCACATCGTTCGGATCGTAAGGGGCAACGGTCTCGTCAACGGTGCCCAGCGAGCTGACGATGCGCCCCCAATTCGGATCGTTTCCGGAAATGGCGCACTTGAGCAGATTCGAAGCGGCGATGGCACGGCCGCAAGCCAATGCGGCGGCTTCGGTGGTGGCACCTGTAACAGTGATGCGCACGTCATGGCTCGAGCCTTCGCCGTCACCGATAATCTGACGTGCGAGGCTGGCGCAGGCCTTCTGCACAAACGCATTGAATTCGTCAGGGTCCGGTTCCACTCCGGAGGCACCGGAAGCCATCAGCAGCACAGTGTCATTGGTGGACATGCAGCCGTCCACATCGATTCGGTTGAACGACATTTCCGTGCCGTTGGCCAAAGCGGCCTGAATCTGGCCGGCGCTCACCACGGCATCCGTAGTGATGACGCACAACATGGTGGCCAACTGCGGGGCGATCATGCCGGACCCCTTCACCATACCGCCGATACGGTAGCCATTGCCTTCAAGAGCAACCGTCTTCGGCTTGGTGTCCGTGGTCATAATGGCGTAAGACGCATCGACACCGGCCTGTTCACCGTCGCTCAGCGCATCATATGCGGCTTTCGCTCCTGCCAGCACATTGTCAAGCGGCAGCAACTCGCCGATCAGACCTGTGGAGCACACGGCAACCGACTGCTCGTCGACGCCCAGCAGACCGGCCACGGCCTGGGCCGTTGCTTCAGACTGCGCGTAACCCGCACGGCCGGTACATGCATTGGCACCGCCGGAATTCAAAATAACAGCCTTGGCATGGCCGTCGGCCACCGCCTTACGGCTCCACTGCACAGGAGCCGCGCAAAAACGATTGGAAGTGAACACTCCGGCGACCACGTCAAGAGGACCATTATTGACGACCAGCGCCAAATCCTTCTTGTCTTCAACGGCGGAAATGCCGGCGGCAACACCAGCAGCCGAGAATCCTTGTGCAAACGTTACGCTCACGGCGCCACTCCAATCTTCGTCAATCCCGCATCTTCGGGAAGTCCCAACGCAATATTCAACGACTGCACTGCCTGGCCTGCCGTGCCACGGTTCAGATTGTCGATTGCGGCGAACGCCAGCAGACGGCCGGCCTTGTGGTCCACGACCACCTGCAGATGTGCCGCATTCGATCCGATGATATTGGCTGTCGCAGGCAGCGTTCCGGCAGGAAGCACGACCATGAAGTCCTGGCCTGCGTATGCCTTTTCCCATACCGAATGAATATCCTCATCGCTCATCGCCAAGGCCTTGTCGGTCATCTTGGCAGACACGCAAGCAAGGATGCCACGGGCCATAGGAGCCAGAATCGGAGTGAAGCCCATCGTGAAACGTGAAGCTTCAGCGGCTTCAAGACCTGCCGCATGAGCGAAATTCTGCAGGATTTCCGGAATATGGCGATGCGTGCCGCCGACCGAATACGGCACAGCGGAGCCAAGCGCCTCCGCAGCCAGCAGGTTGGCGCGTTTCAGATTCTTGCCCGCACCCGAATATCCGACAACCAGATCGGCCACGATATCGGTCGGTTCGATCAGTCCCTCGGCCACCGCCGGCTGCATCGCCAGCGTCGTTGCCGTGACATTGCATCCCGGCCCGGCAATGCGCTTGGCGCCGGGCAAAGCCTCACGCTGACGAATGTATTCGCCGTCGGCGTTCTTCCCGACGATAAGCTCCGGCATGCCGTACGTCCAATGCGGATAGAAGTCGCCGCCATAGAATTCGTCCCACGCGGACTGTTCTTCCAAGCGATGGTCTGCGCCAAGATCCACCACGATGGCGTCGTCGTCCAATTGCGCGGCCAAAGCGCCGGATGCACCGTGCGGCAATGCCAAGATAATAACGTCGTGTCCGTTCAGCGTTTCCGCAGTAGTGTCTTCCACCACCATATCGGCGAGCTGCGGAATATGCGGCATATGCTTGCCCAGCTTCTCCCCCACTGAGGAATGGCCTGCCACGCAGGTCACCTCGAAGTCTGGATGGGCGGCGAGTATGCGGAGCGCTTCTCCCCCCGCATACCCGGTCGCACCTGCCACGGCTACCGTGTATTTGGCCATCTCATGCCTCTTCCTGATTTCGGCGCATGACCATCATGCGCTTCAAGAACCATTTGAAGTATACATGATATGCAATACATTGCATAACTATGCAATGTCAAAAATGGACATAAGCATCACACAGGCCTGAGCAGCGGCAGACCTATGCATATGGCGTTACGTCTATTCAGCTATGCGCTGATTGACGAATCCGACGGGGTTCCGCCTTGCAGAGTCTGCACCGTATCGAACACCAGATCCGATGTGGATACGCCGTTCACCATCATCCAGATGATCGCGATGGTGTACAGGATGTTGATGATGATTGCCGCAATGGCCAATCCGCGGCCTTTCATATGAAAAACCTTGATGCGCCACAGCGATACCGCACCGAACAATGCCGGCAATACGGGAACAGGCAGGAACAGCGCAAAGATGAATGACAAAATCCCGTAGGAATCCCAGTGTCCATACATCGGATTTTGTGCGGGGTCGTCAAGATCGATGGGACCTTGCGGGCCGAAGACGACCGGTCCGTTCGCAGGATTGTGCGGCTGCTGGCGCTGTGACGGCTGAGCACCGTAAGACGGCTGGCCATACGGTTGTTGACCGTACGGATTCTGCGGACCGTTCTGACCGACATACGGACCGCCATATGGCTGACCGTACGCCCCACCTTGAGGTTGAGCATACTGCGGCATAGCCGGATTATTGTTCGGTTGTTCGCTGGTCGTCGAAGTCTGGGGCTCTTCGGGCCGACCATACTTGTACGGATCATATCCGACAGGATACTGGCTTGACCGTGCGCCATATTCCAAGGTGTCGTGCTGTCCATATTCCGGCATTGTCGGCTGAGGCGTACCGGTCCGCCCACCCTGTTCGGAATTGAAACGAGCCGGAGCGGCATCAGCTCCTTGCTCGGTTTGCTGCGAGGCGTTCTGCTGATACTGCTTCGGCTCATTCATAATATTTTTCCTTATCAGTCGAGTTGACCGGCGTCAGGCGCGCAGCTGCGCGTTAAGACGTTCGGCCGCTTGGTCGACGATGCGCTGGCGAATCGCTTCGCTGTCTTCTCCGGACAGCGTCTTATCCGGCGAACGGAAGGTGACGGCGAAGGCAAGGGACTTCAGCCCTTCTCCAAGCTGCTCACCGGTGAACACATCGAACAATTCGATGCTTTCAAGGGCATCGCCCGCGGCGTCCACGATTACCTGCTGCAGCTCCTGAGCGGTGACGCCATCGGTGACGGTGAACGCCAGATCCTGCTTGACGGGCGGGAAGGTGGAAATCGGACGGGCCTGAACCGGTTTGCCGGACAGGGTGGCGAACAGTGCGGTCAGATTCAGTTCGAAAGCGGCGCTGTGTGCGGGGAAGCCCAATGCTTCATTGACGTGCGGATGCAGTTCGCCAACCATGCCGACGAACACGCCCGCCGCCATAACACGGGCCGCGCGTCCCGGATGCCACTGCGCCGGAACATCTTCGGCAGCAGGCTGGTCAAGCTCGATGTCCGCACCCAAACGTTCGGCCACACGACGAACTGCTTCGACGGCGTCGCTCCAGTCAACGGCACGACGCTCACCCATCCAGCCGCTGTCAACGGCATTGCCGGTCAGGATGCCCGCAACATGCAGCGGCTGTTCCGGAAGACCCGCGTCCAGCGCGGCGAGCTGTTCGTCGGTCGGACGCACGCCGCCCGGCAATGCCGGAATGGCCGGGGATTCAGGATCCCACAGATAGACGTGGCCAAGCTCGTACAGCGACACGTTTTCCATACCGCGGCGCAGGTTGCGCTGCACGGTCTGCGCCAAAGTCGGCAGAATGGAACGACGCAGGAACGGACGGTCGCCGGCCAACGGATTGGCGATTTCCACGCTGACACGCTTCGTGGCTTCCGGATCATACGCAAAATTGCGATAATCCTCGTCACCGACGAACGGATAGCTCAGCGTTTCCACCAAACCGTATTCAGCCAACTCGTCGGCGACACGACGCTTGCGCAGCTGATCGGGGGTCAAACCGACCATGCCTTCGGTCGGAGCGGCCGGCACGGTGGTCGGGATCTCGTCGTAGCCAACCAGACGAGCCACTTCTTCGACCAAGTCGCACGGCTCGTTCAGGTCAGGACGCCACGTCGGCGCCGTGACGGAGAACTCACCGTTGCCGCCACCGGCCACAGAGCAGCCGATATCCGTCAGAATCTCGTTGATACGGTTCAGATCCGTATCAAGACCCGCAACGCGAGCCACTTCGCTGCCTTTGAAATGAATCGGACGACGAGCCACGGTGTTGTTCACATCGGTCGGCGTGAAGGAAGGCTCGCCGTTGCCGTACTTGACCAGCAGGTCAGCAGCCATTTGTGCGGCCGCCGGCTGCAGCTGATTGTCAACGCCACGCTCGAAACGACGGGACGCTTCGGACGGAATCTTGTGACGACGTGCGGAACGTGCGATGGAAACCTGATCGAAATGCGCGGATTCAAGCAGAATGTTACGTGTTTCTGCAGTGACTTCGCCGTACAGGCCGCCCATGACACCGGCGATACCGATGACGCGGGAGCCTCGCTCACCGTTCGGGGAATCAGTGATCAGCAGATCTTCGACGTTCAGCTCATGATTCTTGCCGTCCAACGTGGTCAGCGTCTCGCCCTCGTGGGCACGACGGACCACGATCGGACCTTCGATCTTGTCGAGATCATAGGCATGCATCGGCTGGCCGAGATCCATCATCACGTAATTGGTCACATCAACGGCCAGAGACAGCGAACGCATGCCGGCACGGATCAGACGGCGGCGCATCCAATTCGGGGTCTTCGCCGACGGGTCGAAGCCACGCACTGCACGCGCATAGTAGCGATCGCAGCCGATGACGCCATGAATCGGATTGTCGTCTTCGATGATCACTTCGATATCGCCCTGAGCGCCGGCCGCGCTTTCGATGACCGGAGCTTTCTCATTTAGTCCGGGCACCGGGTCGGTGAATGCGGCGCCGGTCGAATGATGGTATTCACGGCACACACCACGGTAGGAGAACGCATAGCCGCGGTCCGGAGTGATGTTGATTTCCAGCAGCGGCTCATCCAAATGCAGCAGGTGCATGGCATCCTGACCCGGTTTCAGCGCAACGTATTCCTCCGGGGTGAAGCCGTATTCACGCAGCAGGATGATGCCGTCATGGCTGTCACCCAAGCCCAGTTCACGTTCGGAAGCGCACATGCCATTGGAGATGTGACCGTAGGTCTTGCGCGGTTCGATCTTGAAATCGCCCGGCAACACGGCGCCCGGCAAGGTCACGACGACCTTCTCACCGGCGGCCATGTTCGGCGCGCCGCAGATGATGCCGCGAGGCACCTTATTGCCGTTTTCGTCGACCTCATTGTATTCGTCGCCGACATCGACATGGCACCAGTTGATGATCTTGCCGTTCTTCTGCGGTTCCGGCGTGGCGTCGACGACGTAGCCGACGACGATCGGACCGGTCACCTGGGAGGTGTGGATCTCTTCCTCCTCGAGGCCGACCTTCACCAAATCCTTGGCAAGCTGTTCATAAGTCAGGCCTTCAGGAACCTCGACATGGTCCTTGAGCCAGTCAATATCTACCATTGGCATGGGTCAATCACTCCCCCATCACAAACTGTTCGCTGAATCGCACGTCGCCTTCGACCAGGTCGTGCATGTCGTTGATGTCATGGCGCAGCAGCAGCGTGCGTTCCACCCCGACACCGAATGCGAAGCCGGTGTACACTTCCGGGTCAAGGCCGGCGGACTTCAGCACATTCGGGTTGACCATGCCGCAGCCGCCCCATTCGATCCAACCAGGACCGCCCTTCTTGTCGGGGAACCACAGGTCGAGCTCGGCGCTCGGCTCGGTGAACGGGAAGTAGCTGGGGCGCAGACGGCTCTTGGCTTCCGGACCGAACATGGCGACGGCAAGCTTGTCGAGCACACCCTTCAAATCGGCCATGGTCAGATGCTTGTCGACCGCAAGCGCCTCGACCTGATGGAACACCGGCGTATGGGTGGCATCAAGTTCATCGGTGCGGAACACTCGACCCGGACATGCGATATACAGCGGCACGCCGCGGGTGATCAACGCACGCACCTGATCGGACGAGGTCTGGGTACGCACCACCATGTTGGAGCCGACAAAGCCCGCAGCATCCTTGGCCTGATTGCCCTTGACGTAGAAGGTATCCTGCATCTGGCGTGCCGGATGGTCGGGGCCGAAGTTCAACGCATCGAAGTTGTACCATTCGGTTTCCACTTCGGGACCGTCGGAAATCTGCCAGCCCATCGAAATGAAGAAGTCTTCGACGTTTTCCATCACCTTGGACAGCGGATGGCGTGCACCAAGCGGCTTGCGGCGAACCGGAAGCGTCATGTCAACGGTTTCGGCGGCCAATGCGCGCGCTTCTTCCGCTTCCTTGACCTGCGCTTCCTTGGTGCCGTATGCACGACCGAAATCGGCACGCAGCTTGCCCATAAGCTTTCCGACTTCCTTCTTGAGGTCGGGGGCGAGCGCGCCGATGGCCTTGCTGGCCTGCGTCATCGCGGAATCCGCGCCGGCGTATTGCGTTTTAATGGCTTTCAATTCCTCCATGCTGGAGGCGTTTTCGATTTTCGCGATGCCTTCAGCGACCGCAGCGGTCACTGCTTCGGCGTCGAATACCGTACCTTCTGCCACGAGATACCTTTCCTGTTTCCGTTTGGCTGACGCGTGAAATCGCGTAATTCCAACGTTTACCGGTTTCACATTCTCCCAATATGACTAGACATGGCCATGCTGAGCAGCATGATAGCCGCGCTGGTGCCAAGGTTAAGTGATTCGGCTTTGCCATAAATCGGAATGGAGACGATTCGATTGGTTTTGTCCAAGATTTCGGCAGGCAGACCGCGCGCCTCATTGCCAAAGAGCACAATGCGTCCTTTGCGCAGCGCCTCATCGTCGGCCAGCACGTCAGGCAGGCTTTCCGGCTGGCGTGTTTCCGTGCCGTATACGTCGGCGGCGTAAACGTCGCACTGGCGGTTTTTGGCCCAGGCGAAGAATTCGTCCGTATCCATGCTGATAACAGGCAAATGGAACAGGGAGCCCGCGGTGGAGCGGATGACCTTGGGATTCAGGACGTCGACGCAGTCGTCCACGAAAACGACGGCGTCGCAGCCGGCGGCATCCGCCGATCGAATGACGGTGCCTGCATTGCCGGGGTCTCGCACCTGCCAGAATGCGGCGACGCTGATTGCCTGCTCATCATCACGGTCGGAAGTGATGTCGGAAGTCTCGTCGCTCATATCACGACGCAGTGTTTCGATGTCGCCGACGGCGACGACACCTTGCGCATCAGTGCTGATTTTCGCGATGACGTCGGCGGTGGCCTTATGCACATAGATGCCGGATTGCATGGCCTTGCCGGCGAGCTGCGCGACGACGGCGTTGATGAATGGGGCGTCATCGGAACGGTCGGCGACGGCGACATACAGATCGCTTACGATATCAGGATGCCACGTGAGGGCTTCGCGCACTGATTGCGGCCCTTCGATGAGGAAACGTCCGGAGCGTTCGCGCGCCTTGCGTGATGCAAGATCCGCCGCACGCCGAATGCGTTCGGCCTTCGGATTGGCTAAGACTGTCGATTGGATAGGCATAAGTCAGTAGCCTAACACCGCCCGGTCGTCATCGGCCCAATGCACAACGGTCTTCAAGAAAGTTTCCAGTTTCATATCGGGATTCTTTGAGGGCATTCCTCCACAAGCTTCAGACTCGCATTCTTATCATCAACATGGATAGGGGCCGCGCCGCTTCGATCATGGCCCGAATATCCGAACTGTTCAACACGTATCTTTTCCATATGAGGGGCCACACATATGTTCGTCATCAGCAATGCCTTGCGGAGCGTTATACGCGACAAAGGACGCAACATACTGATCATCATCATCGCCATCATCGCGACCGCAGCGACCATCGGTCTCGCCATCCGACAGGCCGCGCAGACCGCACGGGACACCGGTTTGGAGAATACGACGATCAGCGCGCAGATCAGTTTGGACCGCAGCGCTCTGATCGGTCAGTCGCGAGACCAAAACACAGGCGACGCTGGGACGAAGGATACAGCCCCGGATTTCGATGCCATGCGCAGTGCGTTAAGCGACAAAGAACTTACACTCAGTGATTACGAAATGTATGCGAAGGCATCCGACGCCGTAGAGTCCACGTATTACACGGAAACCACGGCATTGAATGGCACGGATTCCTTCCAGCCCGTTTCCGATTCCTCTTCGTCATCGTCAAGCGGTTCTTCCGACGCTGACACCGGCGACACGGATCAGCAGAACATGCCGGAAGGCATGCCGTCCGGCGGCATGAGCGGCGGCGCAGGCGGTGCATGATGATGACCTCCGGCGATTTTTCGTTGGTCGGCTTCTCTTCCGACGAAGCGGTGGCCAATGCGTCCAATGGCAGCTTCTCCATGGATTCCGGCGAAGTGCTCACCTATGACGACGCCGACGCGGGCAATGTCATCATCACGTCGACGCTCGCCGATTTCAACGGCCTTTCCGTCGGCGACACCATCGACGTGAAATCCGTCAGCGACGATGCGGACACGTATCAGCTCACCGTCGTCGGCATCTACGAGAACGACACCGAATCGAACGCCACGATGAGCGGACCCATGGCATCCACCTCCTCCGATCCGGCCAACGCAATTTACACATCCATTGCAACCCTTACGAAACTGGGATTGGATGCCGACGACACCATCACGACGACGGATGGCAACGGCAACGAAACGACCGGCGCCGCGGCGCAACTTTCCTACACCTATGTGTTCGCCGACAAGGATTCCTATGAGGCCTTCGCCGACGATGTGAAGGCCGCCGGACTTGACGATTCATACACTGTATCCTCAGCCGATATTGAAGCGTATGAATCCAGCCTTGTTCCGCTCGATAATCTTTCGCAATTCGCATTGACGCTGTTGCTTATCGTTTTGGCGGTCGGCGCTGTCGTACTGGTTGTGATCACCTTGTTCAACGTTCGCGAGCGCAAGTATGAGGTCGGCGTGTTGACCGCCATCGGTGTGCGTAAGGCCAAGGTCGCGGCGCAATTCACGATTGAGCTGCTGACGGTTACGGTTATCGGCTTGATTGTGGGCGCGATCATCGGCGCGGCGGCATCCGTGCCGGTATCGAATCAGCTGCTTGCCGCTCAGGTGGAGCAACAGCAGACGCAGCAGACCGATCAGATGGCGCAGTTCGGTCGTGAGATGCAGCAGCCTGGTGGCGGCGAAGCTTCTTCGGTGAATGCGACCGTCAATTTGGGGGTTGTCGGGCAATTGCTGCTGATTGGTTTGGCGTTGACGCTGGTTGCGGCATTGGTGGCGATTATTTTCGTCATGCGATATGAACCGCTGCAGATTCTCGCCGACCGGTCCTGAACGGTGAACGACATACGATCATTCGTTTCAGATTCAGATTGAGTTTCAGATATATCAATGAAGGACGTATCATGACAGCTTCCATCCAATCCGTTTCCGTTGGCGACGTGCAGAATTCGACCGCGAACCATGACAACGGCAATGCGATTTTGCAATTGCGTGATGTCAGCTACGCCTATACGAAAGGCGGCAAACGTGTTTTGCAGCATATCAATCACGATTTTCACTCGGGTGTCGTGCATGCGATTACCGGCCCGTCGGGCGCAGGCAAGACGACGCTGCTGTCGCTGATCAGCGGACTTACCACGCCCACCGAGGGGCAGGTGCTGTATGGCGGCGAGGATTTGTCGAAACGTAATCGCTATGACTATCGCAGCCACGATATCGGCGTGATTTTCCAAAGTTTCAACCTGCTGCCCGGCTTGACGGTCGCCGAAAACATCATTCTTTCTATGGATGCTTCCGGTAAGCATTTCGACCGCCCGAAGCGTGACATTGCGGCGGATATGCTGCCCAAGTGCATTTGCCGACTGAATATGCCAACGAACGCATTCTGCATTTGTCTGGCGGCGAGCAGCAGCGCGTCGCCATCGCGCGAGCCTTGAGCTACAACCCGTCGATCATTGTGGCGGATGAGCCTACCGGCAATCTTGATTTGGCCACGCAGGACGACATCATGAGTATTTTCCGTGATTTGGCGCACCGACAGAATCGCTGCGTCATCATCGTCACGCACAGTCCTGAAGTGGCGGCGGCATCCGATGAAGTGTTCGAATTGGCGCCGCTGCACAGGCATCGTCAATAATCGGCATTCAATATAATCTGCGCATTGACGCCTCATATCAATGCGACGCCAATGCACGTGCGGGGCGGCCACACATAAATTGTGGCCGCCCCGCACGTGCGTACCGATCTGAATCCCCCTACCACATCAGCATTGAGTAAATCATGCGCCAAATGGTGCGAAAGTCCCCCAATATACGGCACACAGCAATGCAACAACAGGTATTGCAAGGCATCCTGCAAGGAACAGCCAATCACGCTGCCCGACCACGCTGATGCGCGCATGCGAGCGCGGGCCGGTGCCGCCGAATCCGCGGGCTTCCATTGCCGTGGCCAATGTCGTCGAACGACGGATCGACAGCACCAGCAGTGCGAAAACCTGTGGGAAGAACGCCTTGATTTTGCTGTCGTCGCCAAGGCCACGTGAACGTCGTGAGGCGGTCAGGGCCGTCCAATCGTCTTGAAGCACGCTGAACAGTCGCATGCCGGCGAGTCCGCCGTAGACGAAGCGGTCAGGCAGACGCAGCACCTGGCTGAACGAATCGGCCAAATCGGTGGCGTCCAATCCCAACATCATGATGATGGCCGGTATGCCAATGGCAAGAATACGAAGTCCCGTGGCAAGCGCCAATTGTGCGGAACGGTCGGTAATCAGGATCAATCCCCACTGCCACCACACGTCACCGCCGGATTTACCGTACAGCAGCACCGCCAATGCGGAGCTGGGCGCGCCGATGAACACCGGCCATGTGGAGCGTAGTATGCGCCACGGGGTGAATCGCAACGCCATAAGCAATACCAGTTCGATTGCCAACGCCACCGATGCGGATACGACGTCAAGGCTGAGCAGCATTGGCAGCGATACCATGAATGCGCCGATCAGGCGGAACGATGGATTGATGGAAGCCAGTAACGGCGAACGGCTGGCGGCTTTAGGGTCTTCCTTACGTTCGTTGACGGAACTGACCGACAATGCCATGCTATTTGCCGTCTCGTCCATGGTCGCTTCGGCACGGGCATGCTCGTCATGCCATTCGGCTGCGGCCTGTTCCGGCAGCAGTTCGACGACTCGTGCGCCCAACGCCGTGACCAGATCTCGATCATGGGTGACGACGACGATGCTGACGCCATCGCTGCGAAGACTGTGGATCAGACGCACGATCTGCATCCAGGTGCGGCGGTCCTGACCGAAGGTCGGCTCATCCAAAATCAATACGCGCGGGGCCGCCGCCAAAGCGGAAGCCACGGTAAGGCGACGCTTTTCGCCGCCGGACAGCGTGTACGGATTCGTATTGGCATACTGGCTTAAGCGGAAACGCTTCAGCAGTTCCGTGGCTCGGTCGCGCGCTTCCTGCTCCCCCACGCCTGCGCGCAGGGGACCCAGCATCACTTCGTCCATAACGCTTCCGCATGCGAATTGATGCTCCGGGTTCTGGAATACGTAGGAGATACGGGAGGCCAGCTGCGTCGACTTCCAATTGATTGGCTCGTCGCCATCCGCGCCGATCGACAGCGACGCACCGGCATGCACATGACCGGCGACAGGCTCCAGCAAACCGGCAAGAGTCAACGACAATGTGGATTTTCCGGCGCCGTTCGCACCCACCAATGCGGTTATCTGGCCGGGATGAAAATCAAGATTGATATGTTCGGCAATGGCCTGCCCGTTGCGCCCTATGGATAGGCCGTCGACACTTAACACGGATTTGCCCGTACCTGTGGCCGGCGAATATTCGGGCTCGTCATCCGTACGAATGCGCGTGATGTCGTCTTCAGAACGACGGTAACGGTCCGGCACCCAGATGCCAAGTTCGGCGAAGTCCAAGGACGAATCATTGAACACTTCATCCGGCGTGCCGTCCGCCACGACCACGGTGCGTTGGAATCCGCTGCGGTCGACTTCCTCCTCGTCGCCTTCTTGGGATACGCGCGCGGTCTGCTGGTTTTCGGTCTGCAAGCCCAATACGATAACGCGGTCGATCATACCGATCCACGGACCCGCACGATGCTCGACCAACACCATCGTCGAATGCTGACGTTCAAGCACGTCACGCACCGCGCCCACCACCTGGTCGACGCCTTGCGGGTCAAGATTCGCGGTCGGCTCATCCAACAGCAGCACGCCTGGACGCATGGCAAGCGCTCCGGCCAAGGCCAGACGCTGCATCTGGCCACCGCTTAGATGCATGACGGAACGATGAAGCTGCACGCCGTGAAGTCCGACCGCGTTCATCGAATCGTCCACACGACGCCAAATCTCTTCGCGTTCGACATTGAGATTTTCCGGACCGAACGCCACGTTATCGCCCAAACGTTGGAAAATCGCCTGAGCATCCGGATCTTGCAACACCAAACCGACGCGTCCACGAGCCTGATGCACGTCGACGCCGTCCACCAGCACGCGACCTTCGGTGACGCCACCGTCAGCATCGATCAATGTTTGCGTGCCTTGTGAAGAGACGGTGGCCTGCTCGGCGTATTCCGCAGTGCCAAGCAGGCCGGCCGCACCGGCAAGAATGGTTGATTTTCCAATGCCTGAAGCTCCTAATAACAGCACGCGCTGCCCAGCTTCAATGGTGAGGTTCAGACCACGTACCGAAAACTGTTTTCGTGAAGCGTGTCGGTAGCCCCAATTCTTGAAACTCAAGGTTGCGTTATCAGACATTATTCCCCTTCAATCCTTTGCTTGCCGGTATGCCGCGTAATCAATCGAATAAACAGGGCTGAAATATCAGCGTTCGCGAATTTCCCGTCCGGATGCGAAAGCGTCAAGCGCGCCGGTTTTGGCGATGCCGATATACAGATACCACATCAGCAGACCGGCGAATACAGCGCCCGAAGCGATTGTGGTCAGCAGATACACGACGCCATAGCTGCCGGTCAGGTCGATGGCCTGCAGGTTGGTGAAGAAGGAGTACCCCCAGCATCCGATGCCGGACACTGCGCCGGAAAGCACGATCACCGGCAGATTCCACTTCTTGTACAGGAAGGCGAGCAATACGATTTCAGCGAACAGGCCCTGAATAAGTGCGATCATGAACGTTCCTGCGCCGCCCCACTGGTTGCCCAGCAACGCTTCCAACACGCCTGCGACCACTTCGGCGTATACCGCCGCGCCCGGCTTGCGTACGATAACCGCGGCCAAGGGGCCGGCGAACAGCCACATACCGTTGAATACGCCCGCCAGACCGGGAACGATCAGTTCCAAAGCGCTCCATGGTGCGGTGGTGATAATCGCCCACAGCCAATAGATCAGCGCCGAAGCCACACCGATCACGGATGCCACGGCGATATCCACAACGCGCCACTTCATGGAAATTTGTGCAGACATAATGCCTAGTGCCTTTCGTTTCGGTTCACAGGCATCGCACCCGTGAACATCTTCATTGAAGGCACGGGAAAAGAGAGACGTCCGTGCGCCAGCATTATCTGGTTTCACGTTCAATCGGTCGAGGTTTCCCTCATCTCAGCCGCATTCCGATCAGCATTCGGCATGCAGCCCCCGTGTCCATCCCAGCACTATAAAAAGGCCCTATGACATGTTGAGGGCGGCCGATTATTCGGCCGCCCTCAACATGTCATAGGGGAATCCGAAGCGCGGAATGCGAAACTACTTGGCAAGCTTGGCCAGCAGCAGGGCCTCGGTGACGATGTTCTTCTTCAGTCCCGGCAGGCTCAACGACTCGTTCGGGCTGTGCGCGTTCGCCTTCGGATCTTCCGGACCGGTGACCAGTACCTGCGCGTCCGGGAAGATGCGCTGCAGTTCCGGAATGAACGGGATGGAACCGCCTTCGCCCTTGTTGATCGGGGCGACGCCGAATGCTTCCTCCATGGCTTCAAGCGCGTCCTTCGTGGCTTCCGCGCTCGGGTCCATGGCCCAGCCCATGCCGTTCTCGCCCGGCTCGACGCTCACTTCGGCGCCGAACGGCGCATGTTCGATCAGGAACTTGGTCAACGCGGCCTGAGCCTCTTCCGGGCGCTGGTTCGGAGCGGTGCGCAGCGACAGGCGGAACGCGGTCTCCGGACTGACCACGTTGAAGGAGCCTTCCACCGGCTGAGCGTCGAATCCGATGACGGTGACGGAAGGCTTGGTCCACAGGCGTGCGGCCAAGGAACCGGTGCCGGCCAGACGATAGCCGTCGACGATGCCCGCGTCGGCACGTACGGTTGCCTCGTCCAGGTCCTGCTGCAAGCCACCGATCGGCTCTTCCGCGGCGACGCCCGGAACGGCCAGATCGCCGTTCTCGTCATACATGGAGGCGATCAGCATGGCCGCCAGCGTGTTCGCGTCGAGGATCGGACCGCCGTACTGGCCGGAATGCACCGGATGATGTAGCACTTTGACGTGAACATCGACACAGGTGTTGCCGCGCAATGACGTGGTCAGGCTCGGAATTTCCGGGGCCCAGTTGCCCGAATCGGCGACGATGATCACGTCGGAATCGAATTCGTCGCGATGTTCTTCGATGAACGGGATGAAGCTCGGCGAGCCCATTTCCTCCTCGCCCTCGATGAACACCTTGATGTTGACGCCCAAGTCGTCGCCCAACGCCTTCAAAGCGCCGGAGTGAATGGCGATGCCGCCGCCATCGTCGGCGGCGCCACGACCATAGAGACGGGTGTCGATTTCGGTGCCAACGAACGGGTCGGTGTTCCATTCGGCCGGATCCGGAACCGGCTGCACGTCATGATGCGCATACAGCAATACGGTCGGAGCGTTCGAATCGACGATCTTAGAGCCGATCACTTCCCAGGCGCCCGGGGTACCATCCTCATTGCGGGCCTGCGCGACGGTGGCGTCCACGCCGACCTTGCGCAGCTCTTCCGCCACGAATTCCGCGGAACGCTTCATATGCTCGCCGGTGATGCCGTGCGCGGAAATCGACTGCATCGCGATCTTGCGGTTGAGCAGGTCTACGATACGGTTCCAATCTTCCTCGACACGGGAGCGGATCTCGTCGGTAGTCACGACTGCCATATCTCTCCTTTTAACCATGTGACATCCAAATAGCGGTCACAAGCAAATACGTGTATCAACAAGCCATTGTACGGCCTATCGCCATACGCGGCAGGCCTTTGAGCGTCGCATTGACCGTCGTATGAACCGGTCATGAAGCGTCTAGGCATCACCGTACCCTCTATGGCATGAATCTGTTTAAGAAGGAAGACAAGGCACAGGAGCCCATCGAACAGGCGACCTCGCAAGCCTCCGGCAAGGGACACCCCACCCCGAAGCGCAAGCAGGCTCAGGAAGCCGGACTGCGTCCGCTGGTGCCTAAAGACCGTCAAGCCAGCGCGAAGGCGGCCAAGCAGCGTCGCCGCGAACGGGAAAACGCTGAATACGACGCAATGCAGCGTGGCGATATTTCCCACATGCCCAAGGCGGAACGTTTGCCGTGGCGTATCTATATTCGCGATTACGTCGATGCACGTTTCAACATCGCCGAATTCTTCCTTCCCGTCGCCTTCGTCATTATGATCTGCGCGATGATTACGATGACGATTGCGCCAGGAATCGGCATGATCATGACGCTTCTCCTGTACGTTTATCTGATCGTGGCCGTGATCGACGTGTTCGTCATGTGGCACAAGCTCAAGAAGAAGCTGATCGAAAAGTTCGGCGAGAAGGCCGTTGCCAAGGGCATGCGCTCCGGTTCCTATGCATGGAGCCGCGCCATTCAGCTGCGTCGTTGGCGTCTGCCGAAGCCTCGCGACCCCAAGCGTGGCCACTGGCCGGAGTGATCCACAGCACGTGTATCACGTGTGTCACACATCTCTTACATCCAAGGAGCGCCGTCAGCGAAATGCCGACGGCGCTCCTTTTCGTATCATGGACTCATCCAAATCGTCATGACGGTACTGTTATGACGAAACAAGAGCCAGCAGACCCCCAAACCTTCATATCAGCACTGATATGACAGTTCGGGAGACGGCCTGCGCTGTATTATGGGGACAGCTTAATCAACGGCGAGGAGGCGAATATGCAGCAACAATTCGACATCGCAATCATCGGAGCAGGGCCTGGCGGCTATTCCACGGCATTACGCGCCGCCGAACTGGGCAAAAGCGTGGCCCTGATTGAGCGCGACGCCACACTGGGCGGCACCTGCCTTAATCGCGGCTGCATTCCGTCGAAGGCCCTGATCACGGCAACGCATGCCGCCGATATCATCCGATACAGCGACACATTCGGCATCGAAGCCTCCATCACATCCATCGATTTCGGCAAATTGCGCGACTATCGCGTCGGCGTCGTCTTGACCATGACCAAAGGCCTCGCCTCACTTGTTTCCGCACGCGGCATCTGCGTTTTCCGTGGAAACGCCGCCCTCGACGCGCAACACGTCATCCATGTGACGCCTTCCGAAGGTAACGACGAAGTCTACCGATTCGACAAACCGGAAAAGCCGCAATCGCTCGGCGAGACCGTCGACATCATCGCCGATGACATCATCCTCGCAACAGGTTCAAGACCACGCCCGATTCCTGGCGAACCGTTCCGCGGCGCAATCATCGACTCCACGCAAGCGTTGGAAGCGGATACCTTCCCCGACAGCGCTGTCATCATCGGCGCAGGTGCCATCGCCGTTGAATTCGCGTCCATGTGGAATGCCGCAGGCTGCGAAGTGACATTGCTGATTCGCAAAGACCGCGTGCTGTCCGGCTGGGATCGCCGCACGGGCGTCGCGTTGACGCGCGAATTGAAAAAGAAAGGCGTCAATATCGTTACGAATACTCGTATCACGTCGATTGACACCGGCGATAATCTTGGCGTCACCGTGCATTACACGCGCGAAGGCGAAAACGGTGAATCCAGCGTGACCGGCGTCGTCGCGCTCGCCGCGATCGGACGCGATCCGAATACAGACGCCGCATGGTTCGACGAAGCGAATATCGAACGCGACGTGCACGGACTGGTGCCGACGGACGCCTATGGCCGTACCAATATCGATCACGTGTGGGCGCTTGGCGATATCACGCCCGGACCGGCGCTGGCGCATCGCGCATTCGAGCAAGGCATCGTCATCGCCGAAACCATCGCGGGACTCGCCCCTCGCCCTGTCGACAACAACACCGTTCCAGGCATCGTATTCAGCACACCGGAAGCTGCCACGGTCGGACTGACGATCGATCAGGCAAAGGCACGTGGAAACATCATCAACGCAAAGGAAACGGTGTATCCGATGCTATCGAACGCACGCATCATGATGAGCGGCACCGGCGGCTCGATGTCGGTGGTCAGCGGGGAAAAAACAGACCGTCCAGGCATACCTGTGGTACTTGGCGTGCATACCGTCGCGCCGACCGCAAGCGATCTAATCGCCGAAGCGCAACAAGTCGTCGGCAATGCGATTCCTCTTGCCGATGCGGCCCGTCTGATTCACGCACACCCCACCTTCGGAGAAACTTTCGGAGAAGCGCTACTTAAAGCGGACGGACGCCCGCTGCATACGAGATAACGACAAACGGCACAATAAAGCCGGTATTGCTGATAGACTAGCGCTCAGTGTGTTTAACCGCGTCAATCAAGTGAGGAAGCATGGCAGAGAAGGAAGAGAAACCGAAGAAGCAGCGTCTCATCAAGCAGATCATTCAGGTCTACAAGTACACGCACGAATCGGATAAGCAGCTGCCTTGGCTGCTGGCCGTCGCAGGCTTCGTCCCGATTGTCGTGGGCATTGTTTTGGGCATTGTGTTCCACTGGTCGTGGTTCACCTGGATTCTCACAATGATCACTTTCATTCTGATCGGCGCGTTGCTGGCAACAATTACGTTGACAAATCGCGCAGACAAGGTCGGCTATGCCAAGCTTGAAGGCCGCCCGGGCGCCGCCGTCAGCGTATTGGGCAATATCAGCAAAGCCGGCTATACCTTCCCGCAGGAACCGGTCTGGGTCGATCCGAAAACTAAGGACGTCATCTGGCGTGGCACCGGCTTCAACGGCATCTATCTGCTTGGCGAAGGCGATTATGGCCGACTCGCCCATGCAATGGATCGTCAGGAACAGCGTATCAAGGGCGTGACCGCAGGCTCCTCCATTCCGATCTACCGCATTTATGTCGGCACCGGCGACAAGCAGGTGCGTCTGCAGAAGCTTCGCAAGACCGTGCTCAAGTGCAAGTCGTATGAGCCCACTCATCACAAGAACAGGATCATGGCCACCATTCATCCCAAGCAACGTTTCCTGCTGACCAAGATGGAACTCGACACGCTGAACGGCCGCCTGCGCACGTTGCAAAACAAGAACGGCTTGGGCATTCCGAAGGGCATCGACCCGAATCGTCCGCAGAAAATCAGCCGTCGTGCCATGCGTGGACGTTAAAAAAAACTCAGCATACGGGCGCGGCATCAATCGTATGAACAATGATTTAACGCCTGTAAAACCTTGAAAAAGCCCCTTTTCGGGGCTTTTTTCGTACTCGCAACACCTGTGTTACCAATATCACGAAACATTCTCGTAACCCAAACCGCGAATGGGCGAAACGCATTTCTCTACACTTGAAGCTCGTAAGTTACTTTCTTCATGGAAATCACATGGAAAGGAGCGGTCCCGTGACTGCACTGGAAACCAAGGCCGATGCCGAGGCCCTCATCAACAAGGAAGGCGTGGAATACGTCTCCGTTCAATTCACCGATCTGATCGGCGTGCAGCAGCACTTCAACGTGCCGGCCAGCGAATTCCTGAAGGACGCCTTCGATGACGGCATGGCTTTCGACGGTTCCTCCGTGGAAGGCTTCCAGGCCATCAACGAGTCCGATATGAAGCTCATCCCGGACGTCACCACCGCCTACATCGACCCGTTCCGCAAGCACAAGACCTTGAACGTCTCCTTCTCCGTCGTCGACCCGCTGACCGATGAGCCGTATTCACGCGATCCGCGCCAGGTCGCGGCCAAGGCCGAGGCCTATCTGAAGTCCACCGGCATCGCCGACACCGCCTACTTCGCTCCGGAAGCTGAGTTCTTCCTGTTCGACAAGGTCCGTTTCGAAAACTCCATGCAGCGTTCCTTCTACGAGGTCGATTCCATCGAAGCCCCGTGGAACTCCGGCCGTGACGTCGAAGATGACGGCACCGCGAACATCGGCTTCAAGAACCGTGTCAAGCGCGGCTACTTCCCGTTACCGCCGCTCGACCACACCCAGGACCTGCGCGACGACATGGTCGCCAATCTGCAGAAGGTCGGCCTGGTACTCGAACGCGCGCACCATGAGGTCGGCGCCGCGGGCCAGGAAGAGATCAACTACCGCTTCAACTCCCTGCAGCATGCAGGCGACGATCTGATGAAGTACAAGTACGTCGTCCATGAGACCGCCGCTCAGGCCGGCAAGGCCGCGACCTTCATGCCGAAGCCGATCGCGGGCGACAACGGCACCGGCATGCACTGCCATCAGTCCCTGTGGAAGGACGGCAAGCCGCTGTTCTTCGATGAGAAGAACTACGGCGGCCTGTCCGACACGGCACGCTGGTACATCGGCGGTCTGATCAAGCACTCCTCCTCCGTGCTGGCCTTCACCAACCCGTCGCTGAACTCCTACCATCGTCTGGTTCCGGGCTTCGAAGCCCCGGTCAACCTGGTGTATTCGGCCCGTAATCGTTCCGCAGCAATCCGCATCCCGCTGGCCGGCACCTCCCCGGCCGCCAAGCGCATCGAATTCCGCGCTCCGGACCCGTCCTGCAACCCGTTCCTGGCATTCTCCGCTCAGCTGATGGCCGGCCTGGACGGCATCCTGAACCACATCGAACCTCCGGCACCGATCGACAAGGATCTTTACGAGCTGCCGCCGGAAGAGCATGCCGGTATCAAGCAAGTCCCGAGCTCCCTGGCCGAGGCCATGGACGCGCTGGAAGCCGATCACGACTTCCTGACCGCCGGCGACGTGTTCACCGATGACCTGATCGAGACCTGGATCGGTCTTAAGCGCGGCGAGATCGACCAGGCCCGTCTGTGCCCGACCCCGCTGGAATACGAGTTGTATTTCCACATCTGACCTATAAGGCTGTTTTTCCTTGAAATTAAGCCATTTTTAACTTCAAGGGTAGCCAAACGGTAGCCGAAGGTATGCAAGAAGACCCCGGATTTTTCCGGGGTCTTCTTGCGTTTCAGCACCAATCGGATGGCAGAGCCTTTACATATTCATCGAGGTCCGTCCGGCGAATGCGAATCGTGGAAGTATCGGCATAGCAGCACGGCAAAAGTCCTGCCTTGATTTGCGCTCGAATCACCTTGGCTGGAATACCCGACAATGCCGCCGCTTGCGGAACAGTCAAGGTGAGCAGGTCGCGCAACGGTACATCGTACATCACAGGACCTCACCGCCCTTCCAATCCCGGAAAAACGGCCTGCTTGTATACGACGTCCCGCACGCTCAATACGTCATTGATTGATTCAACCATCTGTGATGCGGAAGAGCCCAGAGGGATAGCGACTCCCCTAGTTACCAACCGACGCAAAGACTGTGGCAGCGCCGCTGCCGTAACAATAACGACCCTAGACCAAGACGCCCAGCAACTACGCCCGTACCCCTGAGCCACCTGCAACGGAGCACCCGAAGCGACACGAAACGCGGCCTGTATACTGGAGTCAGACCAAACGCTGGAAATCAACAGAACGGTATCCGTATCCGCAGTCACATGCGGCTGAGCAGCTAACGTCATATCCCACTCGCCCCACCGGAAACCGCACTCGTCCAGACAATTACGGACAACCCACTCCAAGATTTCCGGCTTGAATGACAATCTATCCGACGTCCGCTCGCAGGTAACCAGTAGCACATCCACGTCACGCTTATGCGGACGCTTTGACGCATGCACAGACAGCAGACGTTCCAAGGGCATGGCAAAATCCTTGGCATACATGCTCAAGGTGGGATCGCTCCAAATATCGTCCATGGTTTTGCCGGATTTGACGGCCTCCATCAACGCCGACCAGCGTAAGTCGCGCTTGGACAGGCTATCCGCATCTATATCACGCTCATCTTTGCGTGGATTGGCCATCAGCGGTTCACCGTCGTAGACAGGCTGCACCACCGTTTCGCCTTTCCCGGCGAAACGACCTCGTTTATTGAGGTAATCGTCAAGGTCCTGCACCGTGCCTTTGGCAACCTCGATATCGGCAGTCGGCCACAGGCGACAAACGGTTTCCGCCTTCCCGCCATTCCGCCCGGTAAAAGACAGCACGATATGAATATGGTCGGTATGTTCCTCTGAACCCCGCTCATAGCACACACCGACACCGCGCGACTTTCGAAGTTCGCCCTTCTTGTTTCTTACGCAGTGGTCAACCGCCCATTGCACGATTTCCTCCGGTGTCTTCCCTGCGCATTCTGCAAGATTTTTTTGCGGATTGTTTTGCGTGATGAACCATGCATGGACGCCTTGTCCCGGACGCAAGCCATTGCGGCGTTCGACGGCCTTCACTATCTTCGCCAAAGAAGACTCCGCGCCCATTGAGGCGCCTGCATCCAATACATTCCCCGGAAGCGTGGCACCCGCTTTCTCGGCATCGTTCGTTCCATTTGTTGTAGTCTCCGTATCGGTCGCATCGCCTGCAACAATCATGTCGGCCATGGCCGTATCCTTCCTGCGGCCCGCACATGCCCATCCTTTGACAGGCGACCTCTGTGCTGTCCGCAGCAGGCCCTATGCGTCCAAGTTGACGCGCCCTGAAAAATCAAGGAAAATGCATCATTTTTTGTTCGTCATTTTTTGAATGACACGGGAATGTAGGTATAAAGCCAATTTCAGAGTAATTTCAGAGTAAAAACGGAAAAATGCTGGAATGCGGGGTAATATCCGGTCCGCCAAGGCGGACCGCCCGCATTCCCACCTAATCAGATACGCCCACGCAGAACAGCGGAAGAGAGAGGGGCGGAAGCCTTCGATTGTACGGTTGTCAAAGAGGCCGTCAACGTGCCCACGCCTACGGTCGCGGCTAATGCCGCGAGTCCGCTTACGCGGACCGTGTTCACGCTGACGGCCTCTTTGACAGCCTACGGAACGTTGCCCGTTCCGCCCCCTCCTCCTTCAAATCCCTCTTTGCCCTATCGGGCCGCGACTACGATTCGTCACTTCCACCGAGTAGAGAATCGATCACCGATTCAGGCAGATGATCGAATTGGACGTACTCCAATCCCCCACCATCGGACGTGCCCACGGCCAGTCCTTTAGCCGCGAAAGGGATATCGACCGGAGACGGCCCATCGTCGGGAATAACGCCCAAGGCCGCGCGAGCCATGTCTGACGTCGACACGCGGAAACAGTAACGTTTAGCCATTTCATCACGCAAGCTCGAAGGCATGGCATCAATCGTCGGCTTTTGCGTCGCGCAAACGACCGCGACACAGGCGGACCTACCCTTCTTGATTATGTCCGTGAGCAGCCTGACGAATTCGGCCTGCAATTCCTTCGATTCCTTAGAGACCGCCCCCGTATAGGACTGCACCTCATCAATCACCATCACGACAAGCTTCAAATCACTCCGCCCATAAACATGCCATCCATTGCTGTCCCCATATCTTTGCCGATTCGTTTGCAACCGTTCCTTCATGAGAGCGTGAATTGACCGCAGCATGTCCAGCGATTCGGCGAAACCATCGTCATTGCTCCATCGTTTGCAAACAGGTTGAGCCCATTTAAGATCTTCGCCACCCTTACCGTCCAACACATACACGTCAGCCAAATCAGGCCGAGCGATCAGAGCGGACAAGATGATATTGACAGCATTCGTTTTGCCCATGCCCGGCTGCCCCGCGAGAAGAATTCCGGCGACGCCAGAAAAATCCAGCCAAGCATCACCAGACAGAACACGTCCGACACGGATAGATACGTGACCACCGTCCGCATCGATACGCCCCAAAGCTTCAGGCAATTCATCCAATACACGAGGAACGCGCAGCGAATCCAACCGTGGCACGTCATACAAACGGATAATCCATCCGGTACTCCCAGTACGCTCGATTTCATAATCCATCGCATGCCAATAAGACAGTGATTCCCGTACGGCTTTACGCACCCGTTCATCGGTCACACCGTATGCATCGAGGTCAAGAATCTCCACCTGATCGGGCCATTCATACACCTCATAGTTCACAGGGACAGCATCAGCTGAATCGTGCACCAAACCGGATTCACGCAGCCATTTGTTGCCTCGACGTCGAGCCTTCCTCTTCCGATAACGCAGCAAATCACCCCAGACCGGCAGTACCCACCGTGCGACAGTACGAGCCGACCCATCAGAAGAACATAATGCAAACGCGAGCAAAGCCAACAAGCAGCCAGCAAGTAGCAGCAAAGACCGCCAACTGGCATCCGCGAGCCCGACAATAAAACCAGCAACCAGCAACCATATGACGGTAATCGCGCATGCAATCACACAACGCGCAACAGCAGACAGCAAAGAATGAGAAGAATCATTGCGACGCATAATAAAATCCTTCAAAGAATGGGGACGAACAAAACGCCCGTCCCCTGTGTTTAACGAACCCTTTATAAAGCAGCCTCATCAATCGAATCGGCGCGGAAGGTCAGCCCAGAACGCCCATTGTCCAGGTGATAATCAGACGCCACAAGGTTCACAAAAGCAACAGAATCATCCTGAACAAGCGGAGGCTCCGCAGGAGACGGAATCGTGATGTTCACGAATTCCGAGCGACCAACCGGCGGCCGCCGAAGCACACGAACAACCCACAACGGCATACCGGTTTGACGATCACGCCGCTGCGTTCCATCAGCGGAAACCTTCGCCTGCACAGATTCAACGCGCAAAGCGCCGAAACGGGCTACATCTACGGGAACAGAAGCCATAATGGCCACCAACCTTTCATGAGGGAGCTTGGGCCAATCCCAAACTGCTAATCCGTCCCTATGCAACGGCGCACGCGCAAAAAAAACGAGAAACCAATCAGACAAATAAAAAAAGCGGCGCGTCTTACGACGCGCCGCTACACAAAGCGAACGGACTAATCCGTCATTTCACGGTATCGCCTGAACAGTACCTCCAACCGTTCATCTTCCGAACGACAAGGATTGGAAGCGCCAAAAGCGACGTCCACGACCTTGTCCAACGCTTCATGGGCCTTACGCAAATCGACCGGCATGTAGTCGGGGTCGTACAGGTCGGCTAATGATTGGCCGGGATGATTCGCGCGGGCTGACAACACAGCTTTTCCTGCTTCAATGATTTTGGTGCGCATGGCATCATCCACGGCAGGAAGCGGAAGCATATTCCAAACGACCGTGTTCGAGAAACCCGGATCACTTTTCAGCCTTCCTCCAACAGCTTTTTGCCATGCCATAAACATTGCAGACTCGATGACAGCGAAATTAAAACCGTCAGGATCGATACAGGTGTAAATCTTATTTCCCGCAATGATGTCAGGTCTATACCAATCACACGTCGTATATTCTCTTTTTCCGCTAAAGAAAGCGGGTATCGCAAGATAATGATTTTCAGGCTGATGATTCTCCCCAAGGCTCTGTCACAACAAATGGTTGATTTTTGACGAAATAGTAAGAAACAGTACCACCGAAGGAGGTAATTGGATATGCCTACTATCAAAGACGCATTAGATATTATCGGTAAGTTGACTGTCGCAGAGCAGGAAAGCCTTAAAACAATGCTTTTAAGTCCTGCCTTTGTAAAGTCTTTGAATATTGAAGATTTCGTAGCAAAGGAACGCTTTGCAAATGGTCGTGTATGCCCTCTTTGTGGCTGTATCCATGTGGTTCGCAATGGTCATCGTAAAGATGGCACACAGCGATATGTATGTAAGGATTGTGGCAAGTCCTTCGTGATTGCTACGAACTCCATTGTGTCTGGTACAAGAAAAGACTTGTCCGTGTGGGAGCAGTACATTGATTGTATGATGAATGGCTTATCCATTCGTAAGACTGCTGTTGCTTGTGGGATTCACAGAAACACCGCATTCCTTTGGAGACACAAGATTTTGGATGCACTTCAGAATATGGCAGACGATGTTACCCTTGACGGCATTATTGAGGCTGACGAAACTTTTTTCGCCATCTCGTACAAGGGCAATCATAGCAAGAGTAAGACATTTGCTATGCCACGCAAGGCTCATAAGCGTGGTCATTCTACACATATCAGAGGCTTGTCCCAAGAAAAGGTATGTGTTCCTTGTGCGGTTAATAGGAATGGCTTGTCTATCTCCAAGATTACGAATACTGGTAGAGTTTCTACAAGAGATTTACATCATATTTATGATGGTAGGATTAAGACCAATTCCACTCTTGTTACGGACAAGATGAACTCCTATGTGAGATTTACAAATGCCAATGGCATTGACCTTGTGCAGTTAAAGACTGGCAAAGCCAAGAAAGGCATTTATAATATCCAACATATCAATAGCTACCATAGCCAGCTAAAGAGGTTTATGCGTGGCTTTAACGGTGTTTCTACCAAGTATCTGAACAACTATCTTGTGTGGAATAACCTTGTAAATTACGCCAAAGAAAGCGACATGGAGAAAAGGAACATCTTCTTAACTTTTGTTTTGGCAACATTGAAAACTGCTAAATGCAGAGATTTATCAAACAGACCAGCAGTTCCTCTGGTCGCCTAATTAGAATTTGTGGAGATGATAAGATGGTCAATATAACAGATGTAAAACAGATTCTTCAATTTGCAATAGATGCGGAGATTAAAGTCTTTCTTGATGGTGGCTGGGGTGTAGATGCTCTTCTTGGATATCAGTCAAGAGCCCATAATGATATTGACATTTTTGTAGAAAAGAACGATTATCAGAACTTTATAGAAATAATGAAAGCTAATGGCTTTTATGAGATTAAGATGGAATATACAACATTGAACCATACTGTATGGGAAGATTTGAAAAACAGAATTATTGATTTGCATTGTTTTGAATATACGGACGAAGGTGAAATTCTTTATGATGGGGATTGTTTTCCGGTAGAAACTTTTTCGGGTAAAGGAAGAATTGAGGAAATAGAGGTTTCCTGTATTGAACCATATAGTCAAGTAATGTTCCATCTGGGATACGAGTTTGATGAAAATGATGCACATGATGTGAAGTTATTGTGTGAGACATTTCATATCGAAATTCCAAATGAGTATAGATAACTGCAAATAACAGTTTGTAGGGGAGTTCTGATACTCCCCTATAAAAATGGCTATTTATCAACTGTTTGTTGTGACATAGCCCTCCCCAAAAAGCCACGGAGTAGCAGCATGCTCACGGGTGGCTTTTCGTGTTGAAGATTCCCGAAATTCCTTGATTTCCGCCACTCGTTTACTGATAATTTTAGATCGACGCATATCCCCCGGCTCCGCATCAACCAACCACAGACACCAACGGTCGATACCGTTAATGAGTTCCTTTCCCATACGGAACGGACGCACATACCGAGCCGCAACCGGATCGGACATGACCTCATGATAAGCATCGCGATCATCAATCAGCAGATTCCCGCCATCCAACGGCATAGAACCGAATTTCGTCAGATTCAGCATCGGCGACAACGGACCGGTCTTCTGGCTCCGCGCCTCCACGAACACGTCGGGAGCGTCCAGCAGATAGCCGTTGATATGAGACGGCCGCGTTTCCACGGGTTCACCGTTGATGTCATCATACTCATACAATGCGGGCGCGCCTGTGCCTCTGTCAAAGCCGATGATGACGACGTGCACGTTCGCGTTATCCGTGGTCTGCGCGTCCCAGCGGAACGTGCGGTGAGCGAACCGGATACGCCATCCCCGTTCCGTCACATGCTTGAATAGCGGGGCGACCTGCTGGCCCTGGGTGATGCTGTTCGTGGATACGAACGCGAATTGCGCGGGGGGATTCCCGTCAAGGAAATCCAGAGCCTTGAAATACCATCCGGCCACATAATCCAGCGAGCCTCCGGCCTTGCCGCACACCAGTTCCATATCATCCTTGACCTGCTGTGTGCGCTGCTGATGGCCGATGAACGGCGGGTTGCCCATCACATACGAGCATTCATCGCCCGGCAGCAGTTCGTTCCAATCGTATTGCAGGGCGTTCGCCTGCACGATGTTGCCGGAGTCATGCAACGGCAGATGCGGCAAGGTCTGGCCGGCCACGGCCTCGGTATCGTCCAACGCCTGCTGTTCGGCGATCCACAACGCCGTCCTTGCCACGGACACGGCGAAATCGTTGATCTCGATGCCGTGGAACTGGTCGATGCGCACCTTCACCAATGAGCCCGCGTCCGTGTCCTGACCAAAGTCCATGTAGCCCTGGCCGTTCAGACGGTCGGCGATCACGCGGTTCTCCAACGCGCGAAGCTGGAGGAATGTCTCGGTCAGGAAGTTGCCCGAGCCGCAGGCCGGGTCGAGGAACTTCAGGCCGGCCAGCTTGTCCTGGAACTTCGCCAACCGATTGGCGCGGGCCTGATGGCCGAGCGACGTATCGTTCTCGATCGCGGTCAGTTCGGCCGTCAGATCGTTCAGGAACAGAGGGTCGATCAGACGGTGGATGTTCTTCACCGTCGTATAGTGCATGCCGCCCTTGCGCCGCTGGTCATGAGACAGGGCCTCCTCCATCAACGAGCCGAAGATGACCGGGCTGATGTCCTTCCAAGAGAAATGCTCGCCCGCATGAATCAACGCGCGCCGGATTTCCTCAGTAAACTGCGGAATCTCGATGGCATCGCGGAACAGGCCACCGTTCACGTACGGGAATCGCGCCAGTTCCTCTTCCAGATAAGGGTCTCGGTCGACGGGCGCGGTGTCCAACACCTTGAACAGATCGATGACCGCGCGGCGCAGGTGCGCCGCGTCATACGACTTCACGTAATCGCTGAACGCGTCCGTCGGGAACAGGCCCGCGTCCTCCGCGTACAGGGCGAACACCATGCGGACGGTCAGCACGGCCAGACTGTGATGCGACTGCGGATTGTCCGGATCAGCATACTGTGCAGCCAATGCATTATGCAGTTCGGCCACCAGCAGACCAGCATGTTCGGAGAGCTTCTGCTGGACGACAAGACGGGAATGTTCGGCGCTGAAGATCCGATGGAACGTGCCGATATGGTCGCCGAGCTCGCTCAGCGTGAACTCGTCGATGGGCGCGCCCGTGGCACGCGGATCTCGGTCGAGATCGTAGAAGCGGAAGCGGTCGAAGTTGCAGGTGCACAATACGGCTGGTTTCAGCGAGAACGGCAGGGAGTCCGCATAGCGCAACGCCTGTTGCACGGGAGTGACCGGCGTACCTTGACGAATCTCCGGCTTGTCCAAATCAATGCCGGCGCTCTTTTGTTCGACAAGCAGACGTGCCTCGGGGAACAGCACGTCGATGTAGCCGTTGCCCACGGTCTTGTACTCAAACAGCGTATGATTGATGGCATCTTTTTGATTCAACACGTTCTGAACTAAATCAAGCCAAAAACGTTGGGTCTCCTGCTTCTCGTCGCCATGCCCCCGCCACTGCTCGATGAACGACCACACCTTCGTCCGCTGTTCCACAACACTCATGGACCAATCATCTCACAGGTCGCACCGATTCCTCTAAATTCGCCGACTTCAACGCCAGCAGCGTTTCAATCCCGTTGACGGCCTTGGATGCATCAGCCGTACCAACATGCGTGTATACCCGGTTGGTAACGTTGATGTCGCTGTGCCCCATGATGGACTCACGCACCTTGTCGCTCATTCCCAACTGGGCCATCGCCGTCGCCGCCGTGTGCCGGGCGGAATGAGGAACGTAAGCGTCCGGCAGCCCGACACGTCGCAGCGCCTTCTTCCACGCCCGCGTCTCGATCATACGATTCAGTGGCGTTCCATCCGACTGAACGAAAACCAGATCATCGGGCTTTATCCGTCCAGTACCCTTGACGTACCGCCCCAGCTCAACCGACAACGATTCGGGCAATGGAATCACGCGACGCCCCGCATTCGTCTTAGGCGGTACCAAATAAGCCTTGCCCGCCACATGCCGGACACCGAGCGAACTGGGAATGTCCCGCATGTCTTTCACGTTGTTATAGACCTTCAGCTGCCATTCGACCACGATACATACCACGTTATCGATCAGCTGGATTTCGGAAATCGTCAACCCAAGACGCTCCCCCTGTCTCATGCCCGTCTCATAGGCAAGCCGCCACATCAAATGCCACATGGCATCGTCCTCGGCATTAATGAGCTGTCCCGCCTGAGCCGGCGTCAGAATCTTGCGCTCCGCATGCACGACGCGCGGAGCTTCGGCGCGGTCGCATGGGTTCGATTCGACGATTCCCTCCTTCACGGCATCGTCAAGGGCCTTGTGCAACGTTCGCCATGCGCTGCCCGCCGTCGCGCTGCTCCGGGGTTTTCTCGGCGGATCACACGTGTCATCGCCCTTGGTGATGTACTCCTCCATCATCCGGAAGTGCTTTGGTTCCAGCTTGCCCAATCGCACACCCCCGATCGCGGGCTTGATCAACGCCTCGACAACGCTCCTATATGTCGCCAGCGTCGAAGGACGTAAACGAGGTTTGACGATCTCGTCCAGCCACCTGTCCAGCCAATCCTTCAAGTATGGCGTCGTCTGACTCGGCATACGGCCGGAACGCTCATACTCCAGCTTCTTGTCCTTCAACCGTTTCAACGCTATGGCCTTAGTGCGCCCACGCGCCACCAGACGACGCCGCTTCCCCGTCGCCGGATCCGGAGGTAGCTCACACGTCGCCCGGTACCCTCCACTGCGTTCCGGGTAAACGCTGCCGCTTCCATGTGTTCTTCGTGCCATACGATCAGAATATTCCTTAGGGTAGCCAAAACGGTAGCCAATAATAGCAATCTAAAGAAATCTAAAGCCGTCTATAGCCACCTATGAAACATCTCAAAATCGGCTTAATAAAGCCATTTTTCGCATAATACCAACATTCCATCGGAACATAGTTAATCAGATTCCACATCTGAGCCTGCAATAGCTAGAGCGCAATAAGATGACGTCCCCCGGAAACCGGGGGACGTCATCTTATATCCGCTGGCGTTCGGCCCAAGCCGTCCGCTCCGAACTAGGCGAACTGGGAATTGTACAAGCGGGCATAGGCGCCATTGGCGCCCAGCAACTCGTGATGCGTTCCTTGTTCGATGATCGTGCCGTGATCCATGACCAGAATCAGATCGGCATCCACGATCGTGGACAGGCGGTGCGCGATGACGAAACTGGTCCGGCCATGCATCAGCGCATCCATTGCCTTGCCGATTTCCTGTTCGGTATGCGTGTCCACGGACGATGTGGCCTCGTCCAGAATCAGGATCTTCGGATCGCACAGAATGACGCGGGCGATCGTCAGCAACTGCCGTTGGCCCTGACTGATGTTTTCCGCATCGTTCGACAATCTGGTGTCGTAACCATCAGGCAATGTACGTACGAAATAGTCGACGCGGGCCATCTTCGCCGCAGCGATGATCTCCTCACGCGTGGCGTCCGGACGCCCGTAGGCGATGTTCTCGGCTATGGTGCCGTCGAATAGCCACGCGTCTTGCAGCACCATGCCGAATTCGCCACGCAGTTCTGTGCGGTTCATCCGCCGTGTGTCGACGCCGTCAAGCAGAATCCGCCCACCGTCGATCTCGTAGAACCGCATGAGCAGATTGATCAACGTGGTCTTGCCCGCACCCGTGGCTCCGACGATTGCGGTGCGATGCCCCGGTTCGGCGGTGAACGAAACGTCCTTCATCAGAGGATGTTCGGGATCGTAACCGAATTTGACATGCGAGAAATCGACACGGCCACGCATCGGCTCGGGTGCGTGCACGGGTTCGGCCGGTTCGGGTTCGATCTCCTCCTCGTCCAGGATGTCGAAGACACGTTCGACCGAGGCCAACGCAGACTGCAGGTTGTTGATGGTGAACGACATCTGCGTCAAAGGCTCCGAAGCCTGGTTGATGTATTGGAAAAAGGCTTGGAACACACCCACGCTGAGCTGCCCGGCGGCCAGCATCAGACCGGCCATCACCGCGATGACCACCTGCGAGAGACGAACGATCAGACGAATCGCGGGGTTGATCGCATTGGTCATGAAATCCACACGACGTGTCGCGTCCGCCACGTCCTGCGTAGCCCGATGGATACGCGCCGAACTGGAGTCTTCCCGGTTGAAGGCACGGATGATCGAACGGCCCGAATATGCCTCTTCCACATGTCCGGTGAGGATGCCGACCGCACGCTGACGCTCAGCGGCCAGCACCAAGGTCTTGGACGCCACGAACCGTGTTACGAAAGTCGATCCGACGGCAAATACGAGGAATATCAAAGCCAGCCATACATTGATCGTTATCATCAATATGACGGCGCCGGTCACCTGGCCGACGGCCACGAGCAGATGCAGCAGACCGGTCTGCAGCACTTCGCTCATCTTGTCGAGGTCGTTGGTGATGCGACTGATGATGCGACCCGGCTGATGCGCATCGTAATACTTGAGCGGAAGCCTGGTGAGTTTCTCCCCAAGCCGATTGCGCAGAATCAGATTGATGCGTTCGGCGAAGCTGGCCATCACGAAGGTCTGTGTCGAGTAGAACGCCCATTGCAACGTATACAGCACGAACAGGCCCAGGCATTGCATACCGCCGTTGTGCCAGGTGATGCGGAACGCTTCGCCGTTGCGCCAGGCGGCTTGGATTTCATTCCAGATCAGATCGATCAGATACGCGGTATACATTGGTCCGATCAATGTGACACCGACATACAGCACGATGCTGACGCACACGACGAAGATACGCCAGTGCTGCGATTTGGCCACGTTCCAAAGACGACGCACGGTGGCTTTAAGATCGCGCGGAACTTCCAGTTCCTCTTCGTCGTCGTGGATCGGCGTTGCGGTTGCATCACTCATCGAGTCACCTCCATCTGCTGTTCGCCGGTTTGTTCGCCACCGGCCGGTCGGTCTGTCGAGCCGGATGATTCCGTCGGCATCTGCGAGCGCGCGATCTCCTGATAGGTCGGGCAGACGCGCATGAGTTCCTCATGCGTGCCGCGCCCCTGTACTTTGCCGTCCGCCAATACGATGATCTGATCGGCGTTGACGATCGTGCTCACACGCTGGGCGATGATGAGCATGGCCGCATCTTTCATTTCATCTGCCAATGCGCGTCGCAGCGCCGCATCGGTGGCGAAATCAAGTGCGGAGAAAGAGTCGTCGAAGATATACAGGTCGGCCTTCTTCACCAATGCCCGGGCGATGGCGAGCCGCTGCCGCTGGCCACCGGAGAAGTTCGTGCCGCCTTGCGCCACGCGTGCTTCCAGTTTGTCGGGCAGCTCGTGCACGAACGAGCCTTGTGCCACGTCGAGCGCGTGCCATAGTTCCTCGTCGGTGGCGTCAGGGTTGCCGTAGCGCAGGTTCTCGGCGATGGTGCCGGAGAACAGCCATGCCTTCTGCGGCACGTAGGAGATTCGTTCGCGTAGTTCGTGTTGAGTCATGTCTTTGACGTTGCGTCCGTGTACAAGCACACGACCGTCGGTTGCATCGATCAGGCGCAGCATCAGACGCGCGATTGTTGATTTGCCGGAACCTGTCGGACCGATGATGGCTGTGGTCTGACCACGACGGCATGAGAACGTGAGATCCTGCAGCGTGTCTTCGGCGCCGTCCGCGAAGCGGAAGGTGAGGTGATTGAAGCATATGACTTTCTCGTTCGCAACCGGCCGGCCGTCGTCGGTCTGTCCGTTCCACGCCGACGCGGCCCCGCTGTCGGACGCGGTATCGGGAAGACCGTCCTCGATCGAGGGCTTATGGTCGATGACCTCTTGTGCGCGGCCGAGGCAGATGAAGGAACGCGGCAGCATGAACATCACGAAACCGGCCATCATGATATAGAAAAGAATCAGGATGGCATATTCGATCAATGCCGTGATGTCGCCTATCTGCATCGCATGCGCACCCACGCGATCGCCGCCGATCCAGATGACGACGACGATGACGATGTTGATGAAGAAGAACGAAAGACTGTCCAATCCGGCGAACATCAGATTCACCTTGATGGCGCTGTCGGCATAGTCGGAGAATGTTCCGCCCATGCGTTTGCGCTCGTAGCCGTCGCGTCCAAATGCGCGGATGACACGGATTCCGGTTATGTTTTCGCGCAGTACGGTGTTCATGCGGTCGATGAATCGTTGCAGCCTGTCGAAGATTGGGACGGCTTTGCGTACCACGAATACGGTGACCAGTACGACGACCGCTACGGTGAGCAACAGCACCCAACCCATCGTCATGTCGATCGCGAATGACAGTGCGATGCCCATCACGCAGATGATTGGCACGGGGACGAGCATCTGTAGGCTCATCATCAGCGTCTGCTGGATGACGTTGACGTCGTTCAGCGTACGTGTGATCATCGAGCCGGTGCCGAACTCCTTGAAATCGCCGTCAGCATAGCGCAGCGTCGAATCATAGATGGCATTGCGGATGTCGCGTCCCACGTTGGCGCATAATTTGGCACACAGATAGCTGCCGCCCAGCGCGCCGGCGCCGGAAAGCACGGTGACGACGAGCATCAGGATGCCGGTGGAGACGATATGGTCGACGCCGCCTTCGGTGGCGCCGATGTTGATCATCGAGGCGAGAATGGTCGGGATGAACAGTGCGCCCGCCACGTCAAGCAATAGTGCGAATACCGTTGCGGCCGCCAGTGCTTTATATGGTTTGAGGAATCGTAATAACAGTACCACGGCGTGGTTTCTCCTTCCCTTGTTCGTCCTTATTCATCGTTGTGCAATCGTTGTTATTCGTGGCGGTTGCCACCGCTGCTAGCGTTCATCGCATTGTTCAGCAGGTGCGCATAGCGGTCGATCAACGTGAACATCATGTCCCGCTCCTGTTCGTCGAGATCGGTGAGCGCCTGCTTCTCCATTTCCATCGCCGGATCGATGT
Organism: Bifidobacterium sp. LH_512; assembly: GCF_056356435.1. Taxonomy (NCBI): domain Bacteria; kingdom Bacillati; phylum Actinomycetota; class Actinomycetes; order Bifidobacteriales; family Bifidobacteriaceae; genus Bifidobacterium; species Bifidobacterium sp. LH_512. The sequence goes on along the minus strand of NZ_JBKEUE010000001.1, from coordinate 591,454 downwards.
GGGTTTGCGCGAACCGCGCACCGTCTTCGGTCAGATCGACCTGTTTCTCCCTTCGGCTGCCGGCCGCGTAGCCGACTGCGATCAGCCCGCGTTCCTCGAGCTGTCGGAGCGTGGACGATACGGTTTGTCTGCTGTACAGCCAGATCTGCGACAATTCGTTCTGCGGCATCGCGTTGCCGGCTTCGCGCAGGGCGTACAGTATCCAGAACGCACAGTCGGACAGGCCGCTTCGACGGGCGATTTCGTGATATACCCGGTCGATGCCCTTCCAGGAACGATTGAAACGTTCCAGCAGTATCGAAGCGTTATCGGTCATGGCTCCTCCTCCACAGTCGTTCAGCAATGCCACGAATGCCCAGACACTGCACGGCCGCCGAATATGGGACAGGCCACGCATCCTGATGACACGCGACTTTGTCAAAATTCAGACAATCCTATATTAGGATAATCCGATTTCGGACAATATCAACACGACAATGACGGCATCCGGGTGACTCACGCATTCGACTGCGATTGAACTTTCAAACCCCATCCCCATGCACCGCCGATATTCGTCCATCAGCGTCGCATTACCTGCCGCAAAAACCATTCGTCATGGCTGACCAGCACAAGGGCGCCCGGAAAATCGGCAAGGCATGCGGCCAACGCCTGTTTCGACGACAGATCCAGATGATTGGTCGGCTCATCCATGATGATGAGCTGCGGATTGTCAACCACACCCAGAGCCAGCAGCAGCTTGCGGCTCTCCCCCGGCGACGGCGCCCCTCCGGCAAGCAGCCGGTCCGAATCGGCGTTCAATCGGGCGTACGCACTCAACACCGCGGCGCGAGCTTCGGAAGAAAGCGCGGCCAGACGATCCAGCGCGGCGGAAACCGTCGCATCGTCCAGACATTGCCCGATCGTCAAAGTCGGCACGTCATCCGGCATGGCGGCTTCCAATGCGCGTATCACAGTGGTCTTGCCCGATCCGTTCGGACCCATCATGCCGATATGGTCGGTTGGGCCGACACTTAATGCAGGAATCTTGATGCCGGCAGTGGCGGTGTCGAGACCGGCCTGCGTATCGGCGCCCATCGCCTTCACCTGCCACATCATCCCGTCGATTTGCAATGACGACGACGCCGATTGCAGGCAGTCGGCGGATTCCTGCGATATGACGCCATCACCGCCGAATATCAATATGCCCGGCCCTATGCGCACCAGTTCGCGGCGTCTGCTGAGCCTCGCATCCAGCCAGATCGTGCCGTCATAGCGTTTCGCCGCAACCGTGATGCCGGCGGCTTTGCTTTTCGCTGCGGCCACGCGGGCATCCATCTGCGCGTACGCGCGCGACGCCGCCCCATCCACGCTGGTAGCCTTCGCAAGATGGCGCCGGCCGATTGCATCATGGTCTTTCGCGTTGATATGAGAACCCGACGTCATACTCGAATTCGCATGCTGCACGTTTTGGAAACGTTGCGCCTGCACCGCCTGAAGCCTTCCGACTTCAGATTTGGCGGTGGCCAGCATCTTATTGTCACGTGCGGCCGCGGCTTCAATCTGCGCCGCCGACTGCGTGTACCCGCCGGAATACGTGTTGACGACGGTGATATTGCGCGTGCCGACATGCCGTCGCTCAAAGACGACGCATCTCCTGCATGTCTCGTCGATAAGCGTGACGTCATGTGATATGACGATGCCGATGCCGTGATATTGGCGCATCGCTGCGATGATGGCGTCGCATGCGCGGGCATCGACATGATTCGTCGGCTCATCCAAAACGAGCAGGTCAGGCTGCATTGCCATCGCACAGGCGAGCTGCACGCGTTTCGCTTCGCCTCCCGACAGGCTTTCATAACGGTAAAGCCAGGTGTCATCGATGCGCAGCGCGTTCCGTACGGCCATGGCATACGGCGACCAATCTGAAGCGAAATCGTCGATGGTATCCGATTTGGCCGTCGTCTCCTGCGCGCAGTATGCGCTGACAAGCGTTCCCGGCGCAGGACCGATATTGCCTCGATCAGCCTTGAGCTTCCCGAGTGCGATGTTGATGAGCGTGGTTTTGCCGATGCCGTTATCGCCGAGAACGGCCGTCCATCCGGCGGGGAAGGTCGCCGAAACGTGTTCGAAAAGCGGTTCGGGAGATTCCGGATAGGTATAGGCGATATCGGATAGCGTCAGCATATTGGATGCCTTTCATACAAGGCGCACTGCTGTTGTGGTATGCATCTGATACGAACGACGAATACGGAACCGTATGTCGGGCCCTGAAGGCAACGCGCGGCAGTGCGCTCCGGCGCGCACGGTTCTGCCGACGGTATTCGTCGCCTTTCAGATAAGCACTATCCGCTGCCCTTTCTCGTGCGTCCTCCTTGGCATATGGGGAGAACGATTCCGCTCTATGTAAGAGGATACCATCAAACCGGTGCCATCGCCACGGAAACGCCTTGCACGAGAAACGTCCGCGGTTGATCGCACGACAACATGCAACGGCAAGGTACCATCGATGGACGAAGAGTTGTGAAATCTTGCGGAGGACACCATGCATCTAAGGCAGTATCGCCCGTCGGATTGCAATGAGATCATCGAGCTGTTCCGGACGACGGTCCATGCCATCAACGCGAAGGACTACACGACAGAGCAATTGGACGCCTGGGCCCCTCGGAACATCGACATGGGCCAATGGAACAGGTCCTTTCTGGAGCATCACACCATCGTGGCTTTGGACGACGACGAGGACCCGACCATTATCGGCTTCGGGTATATGGCCGCCAACGGATATCTGGACCGGCTGTACGTCCATGCGGCGCATCAAGGCGAAGGAATCGCCACCGCGATTTGCGACGAGCTGGAGCAACGCTGCGGTGGCGTCATCACCACGCATGCATCCATCGGCGCGAAACCGTTTTTCGAACATCGCGGATATAAGACGATACGCGCACAGGAAGTGATGCGGCGAGATGTGACGCTGACCAACTACGTCATGGAAAAGAAACGGCATATCACGCCGACATCATAGGGAAAACGTCGTACGGCAACGGCAGACGTACGAAAAATGGCGGGCCGTTCACGAAAAACAGCCCGCCATCATCGTTGTAATGCCATCGGCGTATTCAATCGTTCGAAGACGTTCCGGAGACACCCGCGTCCTATGATGCGATGACGCTCACTGGACAACGCCGGTCAGCGATGTTCCATGGTCTTATGCGCGTACGGCACGGCCGGATTCGAAGCGGTCGAGCGCACCGGTGCGAGCGATGACCAAGTGCAGATACCACATCAGGACGCCGGCGAGCACCGCACCGGAGACGATGGACGTGCCCAGATAGATGGAGGCGCGCAACGCGCCCCAGCCCGGATTGGTGAGCCAGTAGTAGATGCCGCACCCGATTCCGGACAACGCGCCGGACAGTACGGTGACGGGAAAGTTCCACTTGCGATATGCGAATACAAGGAATGCGAGTTCGGCTCCGACACCCTGCATGATGCCGACGACCAGGGATCCGCCGACGCCCCACTGGTTGCCCAGCGTCAGTTCCAGCAGCGCCGCGATGGTCTCCGCGAACAACGCAGCACCCGGACGACGCACGATGATTGCAGCCAAGGGGCCGGCGAACAGCCAGAATGCGTTCAGCAGGCCTTCGAAGCCAGGGGTCACCGCTTCGAACAGCGCGAGCGGCGCACCGCAGACGATATCCCACCACCAGAACACCACGCCGGATGCGACGGCGATGACGGCGGTGACCACGATATCGACCACACGCCATTTACGGGAATGCGCGACTGCGTTTTTTACGGTTTGCGACATGATATGTGCCTTTCCTCTTCGTTCAAGGCACGGGAAGAGAGACTCCGTATACCGGAATTGCCCGGTCACGTTCATACGGTCGAAGCGTTCGCTTCCTCTCAACCCTTTCGAGCTCCCGTGTCATCGTCACACTGTATACCGTGATGCGCATATTGCAAATTCGACATGGCAAGACCACGCCGCCCGACATAAGACCAGTTCGCCGTCATGCCGCATTCCGTCTGGTGTCAGCCCATGATTCACGGTAGGGTGGTGTGCATTGAAGGAGGTTGTATGGGCGACGTACGTCTGATTGAGCAAGCGATCCGTGAACGGCTGGGCAGGGTCATCGATCCGGAATTGGGCCGTTCCATCACCGATTTGGGCATGGTGCCCAGCATCGCAATCACGCCGACCAACGACGCCGCCGGCAATGAGGCCTATGACGTGACGGTGCACGTCGAGCTGACCGTGGAAGGATGTCCACTGTCACAGACGATCGCACAACAAATCGAGCAGGCCGTGACCACCTATCCGGATGCGACGTTGACGCCGCATATTGAGATTTCGTCGATGAGTCAGGACAAATTGGCTGATCTGGTGGGGCGTTTGAAGGCGGAACGCCATCAGAATCCGTTTACGAAACCGGGCGTCAAAACGCGTATTTTCGCCATCGCCTCCGGCAAGGGCGGCGTGGGCAAGTCGTCGGTGACCGCGAATTTGGCTGCGACGTTCGCCGCGCTGGGCTTGGATACCGCGGTCATCGACGCCGATATCTACGGCTTTTCGATCCCCCGCCTGTTCGGTGTGCATTCACAGCCGACGAATCTCAACGGCATGCTGATGCCGGTGACGGCGTGGGGCGTGAAGATGATTTCAATCGGCATGTTCGCGGGCGCGGATCGCGCGATCCTCTGGCGAGGCCCACGCCTGCAGCGTTCGCTGGAGCAATTCCTGTCTGACGTATGGTGGGGCGAGCCGGACGTGCTGCTGCTCGATTTGGCGCCCGGCACCGGCGATATGGCGATTTCGGTGGCGCAGGCGCTGCCGAATGCGGAATTGGTGGTGGTGACGACGCCGCAGCCTTCCGCTTCCGATATTGCGGTGCGTTCCGGTTTGGTGGCCTTGCAGGTGCCGATGCATGTGCGTGGCGTCGTCGAGAACATGAGCTATTTCGAGCATAAGGGCGAACGATTGGAGATTTTCGGCGCTGGCGGCGGACAGCGTGTTTCCGATCAGTTGACGCATGCATTGGGCTATGACGTGCCGTTGATGGCGCAGCTGCCGTTGGAACCGCAGCTGCGTGAAACAGGCGAAGCGGGCCGTCCTGCAGTGTTGACTGCGGAGGGCGCGCTTCGCACCGATGGATTAGGGCGTACGTTTAAAGCGCTGGCTGAACGTCTGATGCAGCGTCCGAATCGTCCGGCGCATCCGACTCAGGCGTAGGGTCGCCGGTTTCCAGCAATCGTTTGAAGGCGTCTTCGTCAAGTACGGGGACGCCTAATTCTTCGGCCTTTGTAACCTTAGAGCCGGCGTTCGCACCGACGACGACCCAATCGGTTTTCCTGCTGACCGATCCTGCAGCCTTGCCGCCACGCAGCATAATCGCCTCTTTGGCGGAATCTCGCGAAAAATCAACCAGCGTGCCGGTGACGACAACGGTTTTGCCGGCTAGTGTCTGCGGCAGATCACTGGCTTCGGCTTCTCCGACCCCCACTCCGGCGGCCTTCCATGCGGCAAGCACGTCCGCACGCCAATCCCCCGGCGTGTGTGCCGCGGCGAACCAACCGGCCACGGATTCGGCGATTTCCGGCCCGATGCCGTCGATCTGCGAGAGCTCTTCGACACTAGCGTGTTCAATGGCTTCCAATGAACCGAATGCGGTGGCAATCAGGCGCGCGGTGGGCGGGCCAAGCCTGCGAATCGACAATGCTACGAGCACGCGCCACAAGTCGACATGCCGTGCCTTGTCCATTTCGTCCAGCATTTTGCGCGTGTTTTCCCCCGGCCTGACATACACGGGCTGTACGCTGACGCTGCCGTCACGTGAAGTTTTGCGTAGTTCATCGATGACCACGGCGTCCGCAGGCACTTCATAATCCTGATATCCTTCACGCTTTGCGTCATCGGAGGTACGCACTCCAGCTTTTTTCGCTTTGGTGGCCGCAGTCCAGAATGCCGGAACGCGATGCCACAGGCCGGAGCCGCCGATACGTTTGCGTGCCTTGTGCTTACGCCCGTCCGCACCGATACGCTCCTGCACTTCAATGATTGATGATTCGCGCCATACATACACGTCTTTGAGATCATCGGCCGTCAACGTGAACAGGCCCGCTTCGCTGGACAGCACGGGTGTTTGCGGCGCCGGCAATTGCAGTCCGGCAACCGGCTCGTACGGCTCAGGCTCCTCACCGGGGGCCACCAGAATTTCAGTACGGTTCGGATCATAGGTTTCCACGCTTGCCGGACGGTTTTCCTCCGGATTGGTCAACGCGATGGCTGATTGGTCGCCCAAATGCTCGATATCGAAGGCTTTGCGCGATGCCAAGTTGATAATGCGTTCGGTCAGCTGCGCCGGGCAGGATTCGACATTCAGGCAGCGAATATCCTTATCTCCTTCTTTTGCAGGAGCCAAAACGGCGCCGCAGGACGGGCAGTTCGTCGGCATGACGAATTCGCGCAGCTTGTCTTCTCGACCCTTGCGACGTTCCAATACAGGACCTACCAGTTCGGGAATCACATCGCCGGCCTTACGCACGATGACGGTGTCGCCGATAAGCACACCCTTGCGCGCCACTTCAAACGGATTATGCAAGGTGGTACGCGCGACGGTGGAGCCTGCGACGTAGACAGGCTTCAGCACGGCGACCGGCGTGACACGACCAGTACGCCCCACCTGCACGGTGATGTCAAGCAGTTCAGTGTTGACTTCTTCCGGCGGATACTTGTAAGCGATCGCCCAACGAGGGGCGCGCGATGTGGCGCCGAGCGAGCGCTGCAATGCCAGATCGTCGACTTTGATGACGATGCCGTCAAGAGCATGTTCGATGTCGCCGCGATGTTCGCCGTAATAGTCGATCATGTCGAGCACTTCGGCGAAGGATTGCACGGTGCGATTATGCGGAGAAACGGGCACTCCCCACTTTTCGTACAATGCGTAGGCTTCGGACTGGTCGTTGATTTCGTCGTGTCCTTCACGGCCCGCTCCCCACCGTAGGGAGCCGATGCCGTGCGCATAGAAGCTGAGTCGACGCGTTGCGGTGATGCGCGGATCCTTTTGACGAAGCGATCCTGCGGCGGCATTGCGCGGATTAGCGAAAGGCACGCGTCCGGCGTCTTCATTGGCTTCGTTCAATGCGTGGAAATCATCCCAACGCATGAACACTTCGCCGCGAATTTCCACGAATTCGGGAATATCTTCGGCGGGCCCCTGCAAATTTTGCGGAATGGACGCAATGGTGCGCACATTCAAGGTGATGTCTTCGCCGGTGACGCCGTCGCCACGCGTCAGACCTTGTTCGAGCACGCCGTTGCGGTAGATCAGGTTCAACGCGAGTCCGTCGATTTTCACTTCGCACGACATGGGCATCGGCTTGGATTCCGGCCAGTCAAGATCGCGCAGCACGGAATCATACCAGGCTCGCAATTCCTCCAATGAGAACACGTCGTCAAGGCTCATCATGCGCGAGGGATGCGCCACCGACACGAAAACATTGGAAAATGTTCCGCCGACACGATGTGTGGGTGACTGCGGCGTATCAAGTGAGGGAAAAGCCCGCTCTAACGATTGCAGGCAACGCAGGCGTGCATCGTAGGCGGCATCCGACGACACCGGCACGTCGTCGATATAGTAGGCGATCTGATCTGATTCGACCCATGCGGCGATGCGCGCCCACAGGCGTGCCGCCGCTTCGGCCGAAAGACCGTTCACGTCAAGGCGATCAAGTTTCATCGCATCGGCGTCGTTGGCCTGCAATCCAGCGATCCACGCATCGGAGCCGACGTTTTCATCCTGCTGAACGACCGCGGGCGTGTCGTCCGTCGCGTCGAAATTCCACGCCAACTGTTCGGATTGGGCGTCATGCTTCGATGCCATTGATTCCTCCACTCACCTGATGTGGCCACACGTTCATACGACCACACGTATGCCGATTAATTGTTCAACGACCGCAGGAACTGCGATTGCACCACGTCGGTGCCATCATGCGCGTTGTCGTGAATACGCGATGAAGCGACGGTAAGCGTACGTGCCGGCACGAACATGCCTTCATCCACACAGACATGCGCAGCGTCGTCGACGATGGCGGAAACCTCGGAATCCGGCCACACCGGTAGATCGTTGTGATGCAATACCAGCATCGCTTCCTGCGGATTCGAAGGCACGTCGATGCATTGCGATTCAGCGCGGGCGAGCAGTTCCTGCAATTCCGATTCCAGCATGGCAATACGCCCGGGGGCGATATGATCGCACATGATATAGGATGCGGCGGCGATGTCGAACTGGTCGCGCATCCATGACGAATAGGCGAATCGATAATAGGCGTATGCGGCATCGTCGCGGTCCAATGCGACACGCAATGCGTTCAGGCAGGCCGCTCCGGCGGAATTCCAATCCTCGCTGCGCGCCAGTTGGACGGCGAGTTTCAGATGCGATAGCGGATAGGACGGCGCGTATGAGACCATCGCGTTCAAATGCTTCAGCGCCGCCTGCGGCCCCTTCAATTGCGCCAGCAGATCCGCCAATTCCATATGCGCGTAGAACAGGTTATCCGGAATGATGACGGTGAGCTCGTCTTCGGTCGCGAACAGGTGATTGTAGACCACACGTTCGGCGTACGAGTTGAAGTATCGTGGCACGCCGGGATTCGTTTCGAAGGTGTGATCGAGTGTTTCCACAACGCTTTCCATATGTTCGATTGAAGCGTCCAATTGTCCGGAGAACAGCAGGTCGCGGGCCTTCAATCGGTCGGCGTCGAGGTCGTCGGACATGTGGAATGTGAAATCTGGCATATCCGCGCCGTCGATCAGTGCGCTGGTGACTTGGGGTGCCAATTCCGTCAATTCGGGATCGGCGATGGAATTGATGACGTTCATCGCCTGCTGGGCTTTTTCGGCTGAAGACATCGTGCCGTCGGCGGCAAGACGATGGAATTCACCCGTCGCGCGTTGCAGCAGGTCGGCGCGTTGAATCGACAGGCCCATCGCTTCCGACGTTCCCAGAACAGCTGCGGTTTCGCCGGAAAAACGCTGTTCCGATAATTCCGGCTCTTCTTGGGACCCGGCTGGGGAGAAACGATTGTCACGCAATTCGAATTGCGATTCCACCGGCTGCAATGCGCCATGTTCGTCCAATCGCAGGGTCGCGTTGAATGCGTGATATGCGGCCATGGGCTCGTTCAAACCATGTGTGCTGATGTAATCAAGGAATTCGTCGCGCGTAAACGTCACCGATACGATATTGCGCACGGTCGGATTACGGTGGAAGGCCGCCAGCGGATCGTCGTCACCGTCGTTTTCGACTGTGACGTTTTCGGCGGCGTCTGTAGTATGCGCGCCATCATGATTGATTGCATCAGTATCAGACTGCGTGCCTGAAGCGGCAGAATCTTCGCCATTCGACGAAGGCGCGGCGAATGACGTTTCGTCAAATTCGAAATCGCGCATCAAATCTTCGAAATTTCGATTGACTTCGCTCATATCCTGCGTGCCATCGGCGGAGGCTGATGCAGAAGATGATGTGGAAGGTGACGGCGACGGCGTCATATCGGCGACGCCTCGTACAGGCGGCAACGCCGTCTTCGTCGGGTCGCCATGCAGATCGCCATCCTTCGGATCCGCTTTGCCGCCGGTGAAACCGATATCGCCGGCATGCATGCGTTCGAAAGCGCTTAAGGCTTCACTCATCAACTTGGAAATCGCACTGTCTTGTTCGGCGACGGCTTCTTCCAAGCCGATGGAATCAACATGTATCGACACTTTGGCAACGTCTTTGCTGGCGCCGAATGCCAACGCCGCCATCATCATGCCGACGCGCAGATTGTAATCCGTACACATCGCCGCACGCTCATCATCCGAATACGTGGTCCATGTGCGCCGTGTTTCATCGTAATGGCTGGACGGCATCACCGAAACACCCGCAGCGGTGAAGCCGACTGCGACTTCACCTTGGCTCAGATTGGAACGGAATTCGACATCATAGCGGAACGGCAGACGCAGACTGCGCAACAGCAACGCCATGGTCTGGCGATACACCCATTCACTGCGGCTATACGACGATTCCAAATCAGCGGCATCCGTTTGATGCGCCGATTTCACGATTTGTGCAGGATTCGCCGAACCGTCGTCGCCCTCCGTCCAAGTTCCGGTGGCGATACGTCCCGCGATCATGCGCGCAGTACGCGTCAATTCAGATACCGCGTCCAATTCACGATTCGCAGACGGCATCGACAGTCCGTCCGGCGACGGGGACGCGGCCAACGGCTCGTCTTCAAAACGCGGCAGCGCAATCAACGCCGGATGTTCCAGTAAGGCCGCATCAATCTGCGCGGCCTGCGCACGCGTCACGGTATCTTCAGTAGGTTGCAGGCCAAGGCGCGCATTATGTTCCAGCCACGAGCTCACGGCAGAAAAACGGTTCAGATTACCTTCGATACGCAACGCCTTCAACGCCGGATCAAACGGCATTGACGAATCCCAAGAGAAGAAATAACTGCCCGAATAGCTGGAAGTATACAAATGCATCGGTTCAGCGCCATGCACCGCTTCCAGACCGGGCGTCTGATCCAACGCGCCCGCCTCACGCATCAGATCGGCGAAATGGTCTTCCAAACCGGAAGCGCGCATGCCATGCGCACGGGCGGCCATGGAATCGCGGACAGAACGGCGAATCGCACCCATCGGCGCTTCACGGTTCAGACGGCGGAAAATATTGCCCGAGCCGAAACCGATCAGCAGGCCATTCATTTGCGGAAGCATGTATACGGCGAAAAACGCAATCGCGATCGCATCACGATATTCCAAATCGTAACGCATCGACTTGGGCAGGTCGGCACGCATCTGCTCCAACGTGTACCGATTGCCGCGCTTCAGCCAGGAAGCCAGCCAAATCATACGGCCGTTAGTGTCACGGCCGGCGACGCCGCCCTGTATCGCTCTCACAGCTCGCGACGGTTTCGTCGCGGACTTCGCAGATGTTTGCATGAGCGACTTCGCGGACGACTTCGACGCCGCGGCTGCGGCATCATTTCGTCCGGTTTCGCTGCGTGCAGACTTCGAGGAATGTCGCTGCACGTGCTCGTTGCCGGACGCCACCAAACGTGTGTCATCCGGCAACGACAATTCATCTTCTTTGGCGAAAATAAAACGCGGCTCCCGCCCTTGTACGTCCATCAGTGGATCGGAGCCGACGAAAACGCGTCCTTTGCTATCGGCGAGCGCAATCTGTGAAAAATGCCTGTCGTCCGCGAATACGCCGAGAGAGAACGCCTGTCCTTTGGTTTGCGGTAGCTGCGCCCAGCCAAGGCGGATTTTTCCGGGGACTCCTTCGAACTCATCGAAGGCGCGACGTTTGACCAGCGGCGTCAGCGCGATGGAATGTTTCGCCAGCGCGCTTGCGAAGTCGTCGGATGAATGCAGGGCCGCTTCGAATGGGTTTGCAGAGCCGTTTTGCGGCGTTTCTCGGTGCAGAATCGTATTCAGCATCTGCCTTACGCCGCGAACAAGTCGGTCCGTCGCGGCGGCTTTGTCGGAGGAACGGTCAGGCTTGTTTGATTGCGATGTGGTGTGAGGCATATTGTCATCATACCTTGTAAGCGTTCACATGGTATAGGCGTATGAGGCGCACTCCTTATACATGTGCGTCATACATGTTTCCCGCGCCGCCCATCGCGCAACCGCTTATGCCATGCAGTGCCTAGAATGAATCGCGTGATTTCTTCCCGACAGCGTCTTAAGGCCCGCCGCCGTCTTTGCATCGGCTGGATTGTCGCAATTGCGATGATTCTGCTGCTTGAATGCGGCGTGTTCAACATGCCGTTCTGGTCGTCCCTCGCGGCAAGCACCGATTCTGCCGCCGCGTCCAATGTGCTGGGGCCAGGGTTGAAGCGTCTTGACAACGGCTTGTTACAGGTGACCGATCCGATCGAAGCGTATCTGCAGGTGCAGGCGGACGGAACATCGTCGTTTATTCGCATTGATGCGGTACGGGACAGCACCACCGGCAACGCCCACGACGATATGCCTGCAAATGAGCAGTCTGCAATACGTACGACGTTGTCTGTGCGTGCCGATGGCGATGGCGATTCCGGCCTGATCCAGTCGATTTCATTGGGAAGCCCCCGTTCTTTGTATTTGCGCTGCAAGGCTTCCAATACTGTTCGCTTATGGTTGCTGGCGCCTGCGGGCACAATACTGCCGATTGCGGCCGTACGCGCGAATGTGCAGGTGCCTTTTTCGCTCAGTCCGCTGCGTATCGGCATCATGCTGGCTTTCGTCGTACTGCTGGTATTGTGGCGTCCCGGGTCCCGTCTGTGGCGTATTACGCTCGATCCTTCGAATCGCCGCCAGCGTCTGGCATTCGCCGCAATGCTGTCGCCTTTTGCCGTCGCGTCGCTGGCCATCTTCATCTGGCAGGCGCACACGGCCACTCCGCTGTCATTCCATGCGCCGGGTTCATATACCTACGATTTCGATCAGTATGCGCATGTGGCCGACGCGCTGCTGCACGGCCATGCCTGGTTGGATCTGCCGATGCCGGATGAACTTGCCGAAGCCTCCAATCCGTATGACCCGCGGGTACGCGATGTGTTGCTCGCCGATGGCGTAACTCCCATCTACTGGGATTATGTGATGTATGACGGCCACTGGTATTCGTACTTCGGCGTGATTCCTGCGGTGCTGTTGTATATGCCGTATCAGGCGATCACTTCATTATGGGCCGATGGCGGACTGATGCTGCCGACCGGCGCCGCAATGCAGATCCTGCTGTTCGCGTTCCTTACGTTCGGTCTGCTGCTGGTAATCCGTCTGGCACGCATCATCGACGGCACCACGTCGTTGGCGGCCACGTCGATGCTGTGCGTACTGTTTTTGCTGGGCGCCAATATGCCGTATCTCGTGTTCCGCACGAATTTCTATTCCGTGCCGATTGTCGCCTCCCTGACGTTGACGTCGTTGGGGCTGTGGTTTTGGCTGGGCGCGGTGACGCCGCGCACCCGTAGACGCGGCATGTGGCGGATCGGCGACGCTTCCGCATTGTCGCTGCCGCACATGGCGGCAGGTTCGCTGTGCATCGCCGCGAATCTCGGGTGCCGTCCGACCTTCGCCATCGCCTCGTTATTGGCGTTTCCGATATTCCGCACGCATATCGTCGCACTGCTGCGGGCAATTCGAAACCGTTCCGTCTCGGCCAGGCACGCCTTGGCCGTGCCTGCGGCGATGCTGGTCCCCGCGATTCTCGTGGTGTTGCCGTTGCTGGCCTATAACATGGCGCGTTTCGGATCCCTCTTCCAATTCGGCAATGATTATCAGATCACCGTTTCCGATATGACGGTCAATCGGCAGACGGCGTCGAATTTTCTGGTGACCGTCGGATACTATCTGCTGCTGCCGCTGCATTTCACCGACCGCTTCCCCTTTCTGGCGCTCTCCCCCACGCCATTGCCGCAATGGGGCTTCGCGGAACCTGTCGTCGGCGGATTTTTCGTCATGCTGCCGCTTGCGTTGGCGGCGTTCGCGGTGATTCCGCGCCGCAGTTGTTTTGTGCACCGTCAATGGCGATATTTCGCGATTGTCTGCTTGTTGCTGGGATTGTTCCTGCTTGCCTTCGACACGCATGAGGGTGGTTTGGGATGGCGTTATATGGCGGATTTCGGTTGGCTGATCGTTCTTGCGGCGTTTTCGCCGATTCTGGTGGCGCTCAATGGTGGGAAGACGGCACTGCGGTCACGTGCACGTATGGTGACGGCGCTCTTGCTGATGCTTTCGCTATTGCTGGTGATGGCATCGTCATTCGTGATCGGACGCAGCGATTCGCTGCTGCAGAACAATCCGACGCTGTACCATGACGTGAGAGCCTGGTTCTCGCTTCTATGAGGCCGCCATTGCCGTGCCTTCCAGCATGATGTAAGCCTTTATGCAGGATCGAGCAGTTTCCCAGGAACCGACGGCCCTATAATGTCGCTCGTTAATCATGTGTTCACCTTGAAATGAGGAAAGTTGGGAAAAACGACATCATCCACCTCGCGCAACCAGGTAATTCGTTGGGTCAGCGTATTCGTTGCCTTGGCGGTGGTCCTGGGTGCTGCGGCGTTCTCGTTCGGTGACATCGGAACCGCCATCGGGCAAAGCCGCGTCAAGAGTCTAAATGCCCGGATCGAAAACGTGTATACAACGGAGTATCAGGAAGAGGCTGACAGCAGGCTGGCCGAAGAGCGCGATTCAAAGGAACGTACGCTGGACGATATCTTCGTAGCGGAAAACCCGTACGGCACGAACACGACGTCGCTGTATGTGTATTTCAATACCGATGATCCCGCCTCGGTGTCGTACACCGTGTCGGCGGACGGCTATCCGGATTTCACGCGTACCGCCTATCAGGATGAGGAATATCAGACGGAGCATGAATTCACCGTTCTCGGTCTGATTCCTGATAAGAAGAACACGATCACATTCACCGTAACCGATGAGGACGGGGACGAGAAGACCGCTTCCATTGAACGTACCGGCACACCCCTGCTGGGCGTCGAGGAAGTGCAGCTGGAACAGACCAAGGTTCCCGAGGAAGGCACCGATCTCGGCGATGGCCTGTATGCGGTCCTCGGCAACGACAGCGACGATCAGGACTTCATGTTCTACTATGACGTCAACGGGGTCCTGCGAGGCGAGATTCCGGTGCTGTATTATCGTTCGCACCGCCTATTGTTCGATGACGACGGTCTGATGTGGTTCTCCGCCTCCACAGAGGATATGGTGGGCATGAATCGTTTGGGCAAGTTGGAAAAGATCTACAACCTAGGCGACCAGTTCATCCTGCACCATGACTACACGTTCGACAATGACGGCGACATCGTGCTGCTCGGCACCGATCTGGCACGTTCCGACCACGCCGTGCAGGATCAGGTGGTCAAGCTCGACGTCGAGACCGGCGAGGTGTCGTTGTTGCTCGACTTTGGCGATATGTTCCCCGATTACAAGCAGTCCACAGACCATGCCGGCATCGATGAATCCGATCTGTCCGCTTCGGGACGCTGGGATTGGCTGCACTGCAACACCGTCCAGATGCTCCCGGACGGTTCCGCGTTGTTCTCGGCCCGTGAGACGTCGACGATCATCAAGGTGGACGATCTGGAGACGGACCCGACGCTTGACTATATGATCGGAGAGCCGAGCGTATGGGACGGCACCGAATACCAGGACGCGTTCCTGACTAAGGACGGCGACTTCCCTGATACGGGCGGCCAGCATTCCATCACGTACGATCCCGACGATTCCCTGCCGGACGGCCAGTATTACCTGTATATGTTCGACAACAACTACGGTTATGCCATGACAAGGTCGGACTTCGACTGGAATGTCATCGACGGCATCGTCACCGACACGTCGGATTCGGATGCGACATCGCAGTTCCGCAAATATCTGATTGACGAAGACGCCGGGACATACACCGAAATCGACCAGTTCGACGTGCCATTCTCCGCGTTTGTCAGTTCCGTACAGGAGCTGGACGACGGCCATATTCTCATCGATTCGGGCGGCAAGGGCCTGTTCGGCCAGTACGACACCGACGGTGATCTGTTGGTGCAGTATTACATGGAACCGAACACGTCATACATCTACCGCGTGTATTCCTACGATTTCGACGGATTCTATTTCGCCTGAAAACCGCCGAAAACATACTGAAATTCCGTACATGGCCTTGCTGATGGCGCGCCTATCAGCAAGGCCATCTTGTATGGTCTCGGGTTATGGTTCATGTTGCCGTTCAGATTACGGCCGGATTATGGCCGGGCCGGCCTATACCTTGGCCCGATTACAGTAGTGCTCTATGACCGTGCATTTTTCTTCCCGCGTTGATATCAGCGACCCCAATCCCATCGCTTTGGCCGAAGCAGAGGCGAAGCGGCAGGGCATCGTTCTCGGCAAGCTCAACGATTCGAATCCGACCAAGCACGGGCTGGCTCCGGCAATGATGCCCGGACCGTACGCAGCCGACCCGCGCGGCCCTCGTGAGGCCCGAGAAGCGTTGGCGCGATTCCTGAATAATCCGATCGGCTTCCCCTCCTCCAATCCTGTATCGCCGGATGATCTGTACATTCTTAGTTCGACTTCGCAAGCATATTCCTGGCTGATCAAACTGCTGTGCGATTCGGGCGATGCCGTGCTGGCTCCCAAACCCGGCTATCCGCTGATCGAATCAATCACGCAATTGGAATGTGTGAACACCATCAACTATCAGCTGCAATTCGATGGATCCTGGTATATCGACGTCGCGGAATTGCGTGGCATTCTCGATTCCCCCGCCGGCCGACGCGTGCGCGCGCTCATCCTCATCAATCCGAATAATCCGACCGGCTCATACGTCAAGCCGCAGGAGCGTGACGACATCGTCGCACTGTGCCGCGAGCATGGCATCGTCATCATCACTGATGAAGTGTTTTTTGATTATGATTTGGAACCTTTCGACGGCAATGCGCGTTTAGCCGGGGAAACGGGCGTGCTCACATTCGCGTTGGACGGGTTTTCCAAAATGCTGGCGGCGCCGCATGCGAAAGTCGGTTGGATTCAGGTTTCCGGCCCGGCCGAGGATGTTGTTGAGGCGAAGCGTCGTCTGGATGTGATCGCCGACGACTATCTGCCGATGAGCGATCTGATCGCCGATAGGATTCCCGATATGCTGAATATCGCGCCGGAACAGACTGCTTTGGTGCGGCAGCGTACACATGGCAATCTGCAATTACTGCATCAACTGCTTGACTGTAATCCGCATGGTTATACGAATGTGCTGCGCGTGGAAGGCGGATGGAGTGTGCTGTTGCACGTGCCGTCCGTCATCGACGAAAACGAGCTGGTGCTTCGTCTGATTAAAACACAGGGGCTTACCGGACAGCCCGGATATTTCTTCGATATGACGTCGAATGGCTATCTGGCGGTATCGCTGCTGCCTGAACCAGGCGTATTCGAAAGCGGCATTCGAGCGCTGCTTGATACCGTTACCGTGATGGTCGACGAAACGATCGTCTGAAAGCGCGGCCTATTCGGCTTGTCGTCCGCCGCGCTTTCGTCTACGCCTTCATCTGCGTTTTTGCCGCTTCAAACGCGCGGCGGACAAGCTCGTCATAAAAGGCCGCAGCCTCTTCGGGTTTGCCGTCGAACACGATCGCATGATCGTCGACCACCAGCACGCGGTCAATCGCATACTCCGGACGTCGAATCAGATCGATGTCATGCGTCGCGAAAATCACCTGCTTGTCATACGTGAACAGGGCTTTCGCCACTTTCGCCGAATCGATTTCGTCCAATCCTTTGGTAGGCTCATCGGCGACGATGGCCGCAGGAGACACGCTTAACGCGGCGGCAATCGCCAGCAAATGGCGTTTCAACGAATCCAATGCGGAAGCCGGCTGTCGTGCGACATCCGACAGGCCGAAATGCGCGAACAGATTGCCGATGATCGCCATACGTTCGCTATCCGGTATTTTTCGTGTCTTTAACGACGCATCAACTGCAGCGCCGATGTCTTTCGCCTGATAGTAGCTATTCGGAATCTCCTCGCGGCGCACGCGGCCAACGATTTCTTCAATGCGCTTGTTCTGTCTCTTAACGCTCGGATCAAGCGTCTCGCCATCGGCAATCACATGCACACTGCCCGTCGTCGCTTGCAATGCGCCGTCCAGAAGCTTCAGCAATGTCGTTTTACCGGCGCCGTTCAAACCGATCACGGCCACGCGGCGGTCCTGCGGCGTAATCGTCAGCGTGGTGGGGCGAAGGCCGATATTGCCGTCTTCGTAGGTGTAGCCGGCCTCACGCATTTCGAATACGACGGATGACGGCAGCGGCGCGGCTTTGCCGCCGAACAGCGATGTGAAGATCCCCATGAGCGCC
The DNA here is from genome assembly GCF_056356435.1 of Bifidobacterium sp. LH_512. NCBI lineage: Bacteria > Bacillati > Actinomycetota > Actinomycetes > Bifidobacteriales > Bifidobacteriaceae > Bifidobacterium > Bifidobacterium sp. LH_512. The sequence continues at coordinate 573,588 of NZ_JBKEUE010000001.1, read as the reverse complement.
ATTGTAATGAGTGAATATTGGAAAACTGCGGAACGCTACGGAGGTCGTTCCGCAGTTTTCAATTCGCTTATATGCCGAAACGATCAGATTTGCCGATCAGGACTGTTTGGTGCTTGCATAATACGCGGCGCCGATGATGCCGGCCTCGTTATGCAGTTTCGCGGGAACGATCGGAGTCTTGATGTCGATGTGCGGCAGGAACTTCTCAGACATACGGCTCACGCCGCCGCCGACGACGAACAGTTCCGGGCTGAAATACATTTCCATCAGGCTGTAATACTTGGTCAGACGCTTCGCCCAACGCTTGTAGCCCATGTCGAGATTCTCACGCACAGCGGAGGACGCGTACTTTTCAGCGTCGCCCTTGCCCTTGCGCAGTTCGATGTGCCCGAGTTCGGTGTTCGGAATCAGCACACCGTTATAGATCAAAGCAGTGCCGATGCCGGTGCCGAGCGTCGTGGCGATAACCAGGCCGTCCTGGCCTTTTGCGGCACCATACTGCTGTTCGGCAAGGCCGGCGGCGTCAGCATCGTTCACCACGGTGACCGGACGGCCGCACGCCTCAGAGAAGACTTCAGTAACGTCCACGCCAATCCAGGACTGGTCCAGGTTCGCCATGAAGTCAAGCTTCTTGCCGGGCTTGATTGGTGCCGGGAAGGCGATGCCGACCGGAACATCCGCGGGGACTTCGAAATGTTCGAGCTGCTGGCGCACGATATCGCCGACGGCCTGCGGTGTGGAAACCTTCGGAGTCAGAATCTTAAGACGCGGCTCCGCGAATTCACCTTTTTCAAGATTGACCGGTGCGGCCTTAATGCCCGAACCGCCGATATCAACGCCGAACGCCTGTGCAGTTTCAATCATCTTTGAATTCTCCTCGTAGATGGTTTGAAGGTGGAACGAACCAGTACTCGCCATGTTATCTCGAATACCTCATAATTCACGCATTACCATCCACGTTTTGCATACGATTGCAGTGACGCCGGCGACGGATGGCGGCGCTCTGTGAAGTCATCCCCGGTCATACTTGCTGAAAATGCCATCGAATATGCCGCGAAATACAAGCATGTCGGACGATAATGGTGGCATGACACAACATACACAACTGATTGATGCCGTCGCCATTCGTACTGCGGTGCGCGATTATGATGCGGACCCGATTGATGATGATCAGATTCGTCAGCTTTCCATGACCATTGACGCGGTGAATACGCTGTCCGGACTGTCCATGCAGTTCGTCACGGACAAACCACAGGTGTTCGCCGATGCGAATGCTTCCGGACATTTGCATAATGCCGCCAATTACATCGCCGTCATCGGCCCGAAGAACGATGACGAGGCCAAAGAACAGGCCGGCTTTTATGCCGAACGCATTGTATTGACGGCCACGCAACGAGGCCTGGGCACGCTATGGGTCGGCGGAAGCTGGGATCCTGTCGAAGCGGCTAAATACTGCCGCATCAGTGGCAAGCAGGAATTGTATGTCGGCATTATTGTGGGACTGCCGCATAATCATCTTTCCCGCGCATCGCAAAGCTTTGAGGAGCTGTGCGAATATCAGCACACGCATCGCGCCAGCAAGTCCTTCGAAGAATTCACTGCGGGCATGAGCGATGCCGAGCGCGCTGCCGCGCCGGAATGGTTCCGTGCCGGCGTCGAAGCAGCGATGAAGGCGCCGAGCGCAATGAATCGCCAGCCAATCCTCTTCACCTATGACGCCGCCACCGATACGGCCACCGCCAGTATCGACCCCGCCGTCGAATCCCGTTATACATATAACGATCTGGGCATCGCCAAACTGCATTTCCAAATCGGCGCAGGCCAAGGCAGTTGGACGTGGGGCGACGAAGGACGCTTCACCCGCGGCTGAACCAAAGGCTAAACCAGCGGCGGCATCGGTTTCCAATTCGGATCGTGCAACAGCTTGCGCGAATCCCACCACCCCTTGGCGATCTGCACCAGTCCGGTGCGTACGTGTTCACGGTCCACCATCACGAGCCGGATTACTTCCTTCGCGGCGGTGGCGGCCGTGCCAAGCGCGAACAGCAGCGGGCGGTAATCGCCGTACGTCATGAAATAGCGGGCCATATAGCCGCGGTTACGCATGATGTGGTAACGGTTCATATCGGAGGTGGAATTCAGCTGCCGCAATCCGGCGATGTCCCAATTGCCGATTTCACGTGTACGACGGAGAATCACATCCGGCACGACGATCGGATTCGTGACCTTACTGGCACGGTAGCCGTACATGGTGTCGTCCCAGTAAATGAAGAAACGCGGATCGGGCAGGCCGATCTTTTCGACGACATTGCGCCGGAACAGGCCGCCTTCGAAGCACAGCGTATCCATCACGCGATAACCGGCCGGGCCAAAAGCGGCGGGCGCAATCGGGTTCGGGATACCCAACGGAATGATGAAATCGTACTGCCAATAGAATGGGCCGCCGTCGAAGTCGTAGCGGCTTCCCTGAATCACGTCATGTCGATCGGTCCACTTCGCAAGACGTTCGATCGCCTCCGGCAGCACTGCGACGTCGTCGTCCATCACCCAGAACCATTCGGCGCCCAATTCGTATGCTTTGGCCACGCCTGCGGAGAAGCCGCCGGCGCCGCCGAGATTGTCGGCCTGCGGCGCATAGACGACACGGTCCTCGCCGCCTTCGGCATCGGTCTCCGCTTTGCCCCACCGCATGGCAAGCCTGCCGGAAAGCTCGCCAACCATGGCCTTCGTTTCATCGCTGGCCTCATTGTCGACGATGATGATGCGCCAAGGCACGACGGTCAGCTTCTGGAACGATTCGAACAATGTGGCGAGCAGTTGCTGACGCTTGTAGGTCACGACGACGATCGCCAGTTTGTCAATGGTCTTCTGTGCGGCATGCTTTTCACTCATGCCCACCATTCTTGCACTCTCCCTTGATTGACGCGAGACGCGCACAATCGGCGCTCAATCGGCTCACAGTCGGCAAGGCATGACTGTCCATAGCATGGTCGCACACGATTCTCCGTATCACGCCGCCGGCTATGTTTGTCCTGCTACACCGGTAGAGATGAACGAGTAAGTTTCAGGGAAGGTGCAATTCCTTACTGGCGGTGATGTTGACGGCCGACGTCCATAACGGCCCAAGACAAAGCCCGCGAGCTGCCATGGCGGCCGATTCGGTGAGATTCCGAAGCCAACGGTCACAGTCCGGATGGAAGAAACGGAGCTCTATATGAGCATGCTTTCGCATAATCAGAATCATTCCACTACTGGCATTTCCACCGCTTCCTCAACCGGTTCGCGCCCGGATTCTTTGCATTCCACAGGCGTCGCCGATTCCGGTCGCTGGTCCACCCGTCGTATCGCCATCTACGCGCTGTTCACCGCTTTGGCGATGGCGTTGAGCTTTGTGGAACTGCCGCTGATCCCCGGCATTCCGTGGCTAAAGTACGACCCGTCCGGCATCGTCAGTCTGATCGCCGGTTTCGCGTTCGGTCCCTCCGCCGCCGCGATCGTGAGCGTTCTCGGCTTCCTGCCACATGTATTCATTGATCCGTGGGGTACTCTGATGGCCGTTGTGGTCGCGTTGGCGTTGTCCGTGCCGGCCGCGCTGATCTACCGCCGTTCGAAGACGCGCCGCAATGCGGTTATCGCCATTCTCGTCGGCGCCGTGGCCGCATTGGCCGCTGCGATCCTCGGCAATCTGCTGGTGACGCCGATCTATGCGCATATGACGATCGCACAGGTCGCCGCTTTGATCGTGCCGGCTTTGCTGCCGTTCAATATTGCGAAATTCGCGCTGCATGGCGTGATCACATTCCTGATCTACAAGCCGGTCACCCGCCTGCTTGACCGCTAGAAACTGGAATAGCTGGAATATTCAATCAGGGAGTTGTGATGCCTGCTGCTGGCTGCGCTGGCCGTTCTGATTGCGTGGCGTCGCTGCATCATATTCGATTCAGCTATGATGGCGGCGCCACTTGGGCGCTTGATGATGTCGACATTGACGTTCATGACGGCGAATTCGTATGTTTGGCGGGTCAGAATGGTTCGGGCAAATCGACGTTGGCAAGGCTGATCGCAGGATTGGCCGCTCCGGATTCGGGTGACGTGTCGCTGATGGGACGTGTTGTTTTTGATGACGCTTGCGCCCATTCTGATGCGTATCGTGATGCGCGCAAACATATTGGTGCGGTGTTTCAGAATCCTCGCGATCAGATCGTCACCACGGTGGTTGAGGATGATGTGGCGTTCGGTCCGGAAAATCTTGGCATCGAACGCGATGATATCGGCCGTCGCATCGATTCTGCGTTGGATGCCGTCGACATGGGAGATCGTCGTGCCGCCGATCCGACGCGGATGAGCGGCGGCCAGCAGCAACGCATCGCCATTGCCGGCATGCTGGCGATGGATTCGCGTATGCTGGTGTTGGATGAGCCGACGGCGATGCTCGATCCGCATGCTCGACGTGATTTCATGGGATTGCTGTCTGATTTGCGTGCGCGCGGTACGACGATAGTTCTGGTCACGCATCATGCGGACGAATTGGATGCCGCCGATCGCATCGTGAGACTGTGTAATGGTCATATCGTGCCGAACGATGCGGCGTCGGCGCATGGCTCGTCCTCTGATTGCGGCGTCATCGCAAGTGGCGTTGCCGCACCCGATATCGCAGACGACACCGCGAACGACGATGCGCATCGCGCCGCGCAACACAACGTAGTCGATGCGATGCCGGCCGGCTCGGCTTCGCAAGCATCCGCCCCGCAAATATCCGCATCGCAAAAGGACGGCACGGCATCCGATCGATCGGCGCCGCCGACCGCACTGTCGTTCCGCCATGTCGCATTCCAATATCCGGATACCGCTTATCCGGTATTTGAAGATGTCTCTTTTGATGTCGAAGCCGGCGAAATCGTCGCATTGATGGGCGTCAACGGCGCGGGCAAAAGCACGATCGCACGCCTTGCCTGTGCATTGGCAGCGCCTTCCGCAGGCGGCATCACCGTTGCCGGCATCGCCGTGGCCCGCGAGCGTCGCAGACTGCTTCCATTTTCTCGTCATCCGCATGTCGAGACGCTGAACAAGCGCGAACGCAAGCGGCTGCGTCGTGAAATCGGTTTCGTCATGCAGCATCCGGAACGGCAGCTGTTCGCACAGACCGTTGCACAGGATGTGGCATACGGTCCGACCAATCAGGGATTGTCCGAAACCGAAGTGCAAGAGCGAGTGGCCGATGCGCTGCAACTGCTGCGCATCGAGCATTTGGCGGAACGTTCGCCGTTCTCGCTTTCCGGCGGACAGCGTCGGCTGGTCGCCGTCGCCGGCGTGGTCGCATGCGGGCCGCGCGTGCTCGTATTGGACGAACCTACCGCAAGTTTGGATGCGGCCGCGGCCTCCCGCGTGCGTTCGTTGATTACGCGACTTGCAGCACGCGGCGTCGCAGTGCTCATCATCACGCACGCGCAGGAGGAGGCCGATCTGGCGGATCGCGTGATTCGGTTAGGCGATGTCTCCGACGATGGCCTTGCATCTGAAAATGTCGTCATCAGCGCCGCCGACGTCATCGATCCGAACGGCAATGCCGACATTCCCAACGATTCCACGGCATCCGGCAACGCCGCGACAGATGCCGGCACCATACAAGCGTCAAGAGTCTCCCCCACCCGTCCCGCACAGCAGCCCGACAAAGCAATCCCGCCGCTTGCCCGCATCGACGCACGTGTGAAAACGCCGGTCGTGCTGGCATTGATGCTTGCCATGTTCGCGGTGTCTTCCGCACCGCAACTGCTGCTCGGCCTTGCGATGACGTTTCTGGCGACCGTGCTTTCCGGCATCGGCGTGAAACGTCTGCTGCGCTCCACGCATATGGTTCTGGCAGTGCTGGTAATCGTCGGCCTGCTGAATGTGCTGTTTGTTCATACCGGCAATGTGCTGGCGCGACTGGGCCCGTTGATGGTTACCGATGACGGTGTCGCCACCGCAGTACTGTATGCCGTGCGCTTCGCATTGGTGATCGTTTTGGGCGCGGTGTTCCTGTATTCGACGACGCCGACCGCAATGACGGACGCCTTCGAAGCGTTGTTGTCCCCGCTGCGTCGTTTCGGCTGGCATACGCAGGAACTGGCGCTGGTATTGAGTCTGGCATTGCGATTCCTGCCGGATCTTACGTCGGAGGCACACGCGGTGATGGATGCACAGGCCGCTCGCGGAGGAGACATCGAAAGCGGGTCTCCGATGCGACGCGCCCGCGCGATGGCCGCCGTCGTAGTGCCGGTATTCGCCGGAACATTGCGTCACGTCGACGGCCTGGCCTTGGCGTTGGATGCGCGCTGCTATGAAGAGGGACTGCAACGAACCCATTGGCGAATCGCCCGTATCGCCACGCCAGAAATCCTGCTGATTGCAAGCGGCCTCGCCTATGTAACGCTGCTGCTGGCACTACCAATGTTGTGACGTCTGGCTTACAGACGTCAGCTGTTCAGGACGGCAACACCGTTCCATGATCCGCTCCAACGATTAACGACGGAATGCGGAGGCCAAAACGCCCATGGCCTCCGTGGGTCTGCCCTTCTGCGACGGTTTGTGGAGGTCATCCCCACCTTGGCCTCCGCATTCAGTCGCAAAATGACTGATTCGCGACGGTTTGCGGAGACTAGAACGTCCGTAGCCTCCGCATTCCGTCGCAGATTCCATTCCGCGGCAGTCCACAAAGAGAACCACATCTTCTGATTGCAGGTATCGCAGATTGAATCTACGCAGAACAGGGCGACTGTTAGGACGCGGCAGTTCGATATATCTAACATTACATATGAGGTTAGGTATTTATAACTTTTTACATATGTCTCATGTTAGAATTGTCTAACAAACAGTATAATGTTAGCTTTAGCTAACACTTCTTGAATATGTCACACAACCGGAAGAAGCAAATGTTTTCCAGCAATATCAGATCATTGCGGCAACTTACCGTCGCCATACGTGATGCCCGAATTATCAAAAACCTCACACAAGCCGAATTAGCCGAGCAAACCGGGCTGACCAGACCATGGATCAACCAATTCGAGCAAGGGAAAATTGCAAACGCAAGCATTACAAAAGTATTGGCCTTATGCAATGCTCTCGACGTCACCATCACTATCTCCTACGCCGCAACGAATAATGACAACAGCAAAAATGAAAACACTTCCCACCAAAGCGGCTCTCTTCAAGATGCAGACAAAACCAATACCACACATCGACCCCCCACAAACAAAACACTTGAAAATCCGAATTCCGCTATCCAGCAATCAATCGCAGCCTTCACCAGCGCACTCTCGGAAAGCGCATTACAGCAATATGCGGCGATTCTTGCCAATTTTTCGAGAACAAATCCCCCGCTTATGCCTGCATCAACAACAGACTCCGATTCTTCGCTGAATAAATCTTCACTGAACAAGGGCGACAACAATGCCGAACATTAAATCGCTCGACGTACTGCTTGAAGGCCACCATATTGGCACGCTGTATGAAGATGCTTCCGGAAAACACACATTCACCTACAATCTCTCCGCTTCCAATTCCGATTTGGCACAGTTATCATTATCCATGCCACGTCGTGTCGAACCATGGACCGGACTTCCGGTTGAAGCGTATATTGACGGCGTACTGCCCGACTCTGCAGATGTTCGGCAAAGAATCGCCCGACAATACGGGGTCAATGCCCGGAATCCATTTTCTTTACTCACAGCCGTTGGCCTTGACTGCAGCGGCGCAGTCCAATTTGTTGCGTCTCAACAAAAAGATTTGTTGCCGCAAAGCAGCATTGTTCCCCTCACCGAAGAGCAAGTGGGAGAACGCCTCAAAAATTTGGCTAATAATAGGCAAGCATCGTGGCAAAATACCGGCGAACACTGGTCTCTCAATGGCGCGCAGGATAAGATTGCACTGCGCCACACTAATGACCAGTGGTATTCAGCCGAAGGTTCCGCGGCCACAACACATATCATCAAACCAGGCATATATGAACTGCACGAACACGCATTCAATGAATATCTATGCTTGAAAACAGCGAAAAAGCTCGCCCTGCCCGTTGCACAAACGTATTATCAAGTATTCGGCCAGACACCGGCACTTGTCAGCGAACGATGGGATCGTTTAATCGACAATTCAACCAACCCAGCAACTGTACGACGCTTGCACCAGGAAGATTTTTGCCAGGCGATGGGCGTGATGACCGATCAGAAATATCAGTCTGACGGAGGTCCTGGAGCCGTCGACATCGTGCATTTCATGCGCTCAAACGGCTTCTCCGAACATGATGTAGTCACTTTTTTCAATGCCATGATTTTCAATTTCCTGATTGCGGGCTCCGACGCGCACGCCCGCAATTATGCGATTCTTGAGCCCAACGGAAAGCAACCGTCCCTCGCTCCTCTATATGACATTGCCTCAATGTTTGCATATAACACGCAACGCAAAGACCGCAAACTGGCTATGCGTATCGGCAGTGAATATCATTGGGAGCGTATTGAAATCAAACATTGGCAACAATTCGCCAAACAATGCGGAGGCCCACAAGACTGGAATACGATCAAAGCCGGACTCTACATCCTTGCCTTGTACACGCCCTTGGCTTTCATGCAGGCTGCGAATGAGGCATTACAACAAGTGCAATCCCTGCCGAACGCTAACGGCGAAAGTCAGGAGAATAAAAAACAACTTGTCAATCGCATATCTGCGGGTATTACAGCACAAAGTCAACGTGTTCTGACGTGGTTTGCGGAATGAGTGCAGCCCTTTCCCCTGCGTTATGTTATAGGACAACGGTTTAGCGACGGTTTGCGGAGGCCGTCCTCACCTTGGCCTCCGCATTCAGTCACAAATCCGCCCTTTTGCGACGGTTTGCGGAGACTAGAACGCCCGTAGCCTCCACGTTCCGTCGCAAAAACAAACAATCGGGGAAAACAATCAGCAGTATCAGCGCTGATCCCATTCGGCCTTCCACGCGTAATGCTGGTCGTAGGCGCTGGCCCAGAACATGTATTCGTTCTGCACGCCGGTGATGAAGATGTCGATGAGTTCCTGCTTGCGCTCCTCGCTCAGATCTGCGGTCAAACGCTCGATGTGTTCGATCAGCCATACGGAGCACTGCCAGAATTCGTCGGTCTTATACATGTCAACCCAGCTCTTGTATGGGTTGGAGTCCAGCGTATCGGCGAATTCGGCGGCCAGACGCTGGCCGTAATCCGCATACACCCACGCGCACGGCAGGACTGCGACCAGAATGTCGACCAGTTCCTTCTCATAGGCGATGGCAAGGATGTTCGACGTGTAGGCGCGGGCGAACATCGACTGCTTCACGTCCGTCATCTCCTCTTCGCTCACACCATACGATGCCATGTACTTGCGGTGCACGGAGGATTCGACGCTGAAGATGTTGTTCTGCACGTTGACCATGAATTGCATGACTTCCAGGTCGCTGGTCTTGGTGGTGGCCAGCGCGTGCACCTTGGCGTACTCATTCAGATAGCGGTAGTCCTGCAGCAGGTAGAAAGCGAATTTTTCGCGCGGCAGCGTGCCTTCGCCCAGTTCGCGCAGGAAAGGCTGGCGGTAACCGTCTTCCCAGACGAGGTCGGCGGCTTCGCGCATGCGACGCGCGAACGGCGGCAGACTATTCAGTGTGATCGGACCTTGGAAAGCCGCTTCGTCGGCGGAAGATGCGTTTTCGGATGTTGTCACGGACTGCGATTCAGCCATGATGCTCCCTTCGTAGGTGTTAGCCTTACAGGTTCCAAGGGTCAGGCCTTCGACCTTTCTCAACCCGCCGTTCGGGTTCCCCTGCATGAACGTCGCCATTATGGCACGCCGTCATGACGCATGATCTGCCATATATATCCGTCATATATATATATAAGAAAAAGCCTGTCGAAATGACGATTCGCGCATTTCGACAGGCCGTCAATATCAATCGCAACAATCAGATGCAGATGTCGATTTCAATCAGTGACCAGCAAGAGACAATCAACACCATGTGATCCACGCAGCTACATCACGATCATCTATCTGTTGCTGACTTCAATGAATTTCTCCAGCGTCTCCATGGCGGCGCCGGAATCGATGGTCCGCGCGGCCAAAGCGATGCCGTCGGCGATGCTATCGGCTTTGCCTCCGATGTACAGGGAAGCGCCGGCGTTCATCAGCACCGCATTGCGGCGAGCGCCCTGCTCCCCCGCCAGCACGGATCGTGTGATGGCGGCGTTCTCCTGCGGCGTGCCGCCGACCAGGTCTTCTCGTGTGCAGCGTGGCAGGCCGAAGCCCTCCGGTGCGATCACGTATGAGCGGAATTCGCCATCGTTGATTTCGCATACCGCGGTGGGCGCGCTCATGGAGATTTCGTCGAGCTTGTCACGTCCGTACACCACCATGCCGCGTTTGACGCCTAGGTTGGACAGCACTCTGGCCAGTGGTTCGACCAGGTATTCGTCGTAGACGCCAAGAAGCTGCATGGTCGGCGTCGCCGGATTGGTAAGCGGTCCCAGAATGTTGAACACGGTGCGGAAGCCGAGCTCCTTACGGATGGCGCCGACGTATTTCATTGATGTGTGGTACTTCTGCGCGAAGAAGAAGCACATGCCGACTTCGTTCAGCAGTTCGACGCAGCGTTGTGGATCCTGGTCGATGTTCACGCCCAACGCTTCCAGGCAGTCGGCCGTGCCGCATAGCGAGGAGGCCGCGCGATTGCCGTGTTTGGCGACTTTCATGCCGGCCGCGGCGATCACCAGCGCCGACGTGGTGGAGATGTTGAAGCTGTGCGCGTTGTCGCCGCCGGTGCCGACGATTTCAAAAATCGGCATGCCAAGGTCGACTGTGGTGGCGTGGGCGCGCATTGCGGCGGCGCAGCCGGAGATTTCGTCGATGGTTTCGGCGCGCGTGCTTTTGGTGGACAGTGCCGCCAGGAATGCGGCGTTCTGCGTGGGCGTGGTTTCGCCGCTCATGATCTCGTTCATGACGGTGTATGCCTCGTCATAGGTGAGGTCCTGCTTGTCGACGATTTTTACGATGGCTTCCTTGATCATGATCATGCCTCCTTGATGAAGTTGTTCAGCATTGCCGGTCCTTCCGGCGTGAGAATGGATTCCGGATGGAACTGCACGCCGTAGACGGGCAGTTCCTTGTGTCGTACGGCCATGATTTCGCCGTCGTCGGCGATGCCGGTTACGACGAGGTTTTCGGGAAGGCTGGCCGGGTCGACGGCGAGTGAATGGTATCGGGCGACCGGTGTGACCCGGTTGCAGCCTCGCAGCAGCACATTCGCATCATCGTCGGCGAATGTTGTCATTGATTGCTTGCCGTGCATGAGATGCTTCGCGTAGGTGATGCTGGCACCATATGCCAGGCAGATGGCCTGGTGTCCGAGGCATACGCCGAGGATCGGCGTGGTTGTGCCGAGTTCGCGTGCCACGTCGACGATGATTCCCGCGTCTTCCGGGCGGCCGGGGCCAGGCGAAAGTACGATGCGGTCGGGATGCAGGGAGGCGACTTCGGCGACGGTGAGTTCGTCGTTGCGTACGACGGTGATGTCGGAGTCAATGGAGCCGATGAGTTGGACGAGATTGTAGGTGAAGCTGTCGTAGCTGTCGATGAGCAGTATCATGCCGCCTCCTTGTCTTCGGCTGCGTGCGATGCCGTTTCGACTACCGGCAACGCCGTTTCGTTTGTACGCAGCGCCGCGGTGACGGCGGCCGCTTTGTTGATGCATTCGCGGTATTCGTTTTCGGCGATGGAGTCGGCGACGATGCCTGCGCCGCTGCGCACGTATACGGTACCGTTTTTCGCATAGGCGAGGCGGATGGCGATGCAGGTGTCCATGTTGCCGGTCAGGTCGATGTATCCGATGGCGCCGCCGTAGATGCCGCGCGGCGCTTGTTCGAGTTCGGCGATGAGCTGGCAGGCGCGGATCTTCGGCGCGCCCGATAATGTGCCCGCCGGCAGCACCGCTTCGATGGCGTCCAGTGCGTCGCGGTCCTCACGTAGGCGTCCGCGCACGGTGGATCCGATGTGCATGACGTGCGAGAAGCGTTCGATGTCGCGCAGGCGTTCGACTTCGACCGATCCGTAGTCGCAGACTTTGCCCAGGTCGTTGCGCCCCAGGTCGACGAGCATGTTGTGTTCGGCGAGTTCTTTGGGATCGCCCAACAGTTCCTGTTCCAGCGCTCGGTCTTCCGTGTCGCTGTGCCCGCGTGGCCTGGTGCCGGCGAGCGGGAAGGTGCGTAGTTCGCCGTTTTCCAGTTTGCCGAGCGTTTCCGGCGATGCTCCCGCGATTTCGACGTCGTCGCCGCTGAAATAGAACATGTAGGGCGAAGGATTGATGTCGCGCAATGCGCGGTATGTGCCGAGCAGGTTGCCGGTGAAGGGCGCGCTTAATCGGTTCGAGAGGACGATTTGAAAGATGTCTCCTTCTTTGATGTGCCGTTTGGCGCGTTCGACCATGGCGCAGAATCGTGTTTCGTTGAATAGCGGCGTCATCGGCCCTGTCAGCCGGCCGGTTTCGCTGTTATTGCGATTGTCGTTTGATGATGTCCCTTCGATGGTGCGCAAGAATTCGGCGATGCCTTCCAGTTTGCTGCAGGCGTCGGCATATGCCGCTTCGCCACCGTGCAACGTCATATTGGAAATCAGTATGATTGTCTGGCGCTCATGGTCGAAGGCGATGACCTGGTCGAAGAGCATCAGGTCGACGTCGCGGAAGACGTCGCCGTCGCCGGCTGCGCGGGGCACGGTCGGTTCGGCGTAGGAAATGTAGTCGTAGGAGAAGTATCCGACAAGGCCGCCGGTGAAGGACGGCATGCCCGCGATGCGCGGGCTGCGTCGTGCGGTGAGGATCTCGCGGATGTGTTCGGACGGGTTGTTCGTCGGGAAGGTGGCGTCGTCGACGGTCATGACGCCATCGACGCAATGCAGCGACAGTGACGGATCGTAGCCGATGAACGAATACCGCCCGTTGACCCCGTGTTCGGCTGATTCGAGCAGGAAGCAATGTGATGATGCGCGTTTGAGTGCGGAAATCACGTCAAGGGGCGCAAGTCGCCCTGCGGGGATTTCGCAGCTGACCGGCAGCACGTCGTATCGCCCGTCGGCGGCACAGCGTTCGACTTCGTCTAGAGTTGGTGTGAGCTCCATGGCATGGCCTTTCTGAATCGTTGTTCAGCGTTGCCATCATGGATGCTGCGCATGCGACGTCCCTGACAGCTTCGCTGCTTGTCAAGGACGAAATCGACGAACATATGCGGCGAATGATTACGCCGGATATGCGCCGCTTCCGCGGTGCCACCTTGTTTTCACGGCATGACCCGTGCTCTTAGCGAGATACCTTCATATCCCCGGCAACTGACGTATGCCTTCACGTTATGGCTTACTTTACGAGGTGCGCCCACGCGCTCCTCATATTTGGACCATACCCTCGGCGGCCCCATATGCAACGGTTCGTTTCCCGCCTGATTCTCAGCATCGCAGGCTCTCTGTAGGGGCGTTGTCGTCACCATCTCCGCTTCAACGGTTTGTTTGAGTTATGGGTTCAACGTAACCAGACAAGTCGCCGGACGACCGCACCGTGTCCGCATGTTGGACAATTCGCCGTCGTATTGTTCCGCCGATCCGGTTCCGGCCCCGCGCACATGTGAATGCCTTACGGTACAGTGGGAAGACTGATATTGAAGTTATCGACGTGAAATACCACTCCCCTTACATGTAAGGACATGATTGTTATGGCATTGACCAAGAAGCAGATCAAGCAGCTGCGCGGCCTCGGCCAGCACCTCAACCCGCTGATCCAGGTCGGCAAAAACGACCTGACCGACGCGGCCGTCAAGCAGGCTGACGAAACGATCGAAAAGCGCGAGCTCATCAAGTGCATGGTGTTGGACGGTTCCGGCCTGACCGCCAAGGAAGCCTCCGCGGAGCTGGCCGAACGCCTGAATGCCGAAGTCGTGCAGGTCATCGGCAACCGTTTCGTAATCTACCGTCGCTCCCGCCGCGACGACGTGGAGCACATCCAGCTCGTGCGCGAGTAATCGGCACGCGAAGCGGCACCACAGCAGCATACGAAAAAGCGCCCGCATGACGACGGGCGCTTTTTCGTATGTGAATCCGCTTAAGAACCTCACCGCACTACCGTGGGCTTACAACAGCACCGACGGCCGCGATGGCCGCCGGGATCCGGCAAAGGCTCATTCGCCTTCCGCGCCGAAGGCGATGCCCTCGTCACGCCAGCCCAGACCGACCAGATGCAGGCGCTCCGTCCGGCTCGCCGTGTAGAAATGCTCCCCGCTGTTCGTGTTGTACAGGCGGTACAGCGCGACCGTGTCCGGCTCGAACGACACTGCGACCGTATGCGCGGCGCGCACATCCCTGAACGTGTACTCACCCACCGCGCCCACGCTCACGCCGTCCACCAGCACGTCCGCGACCCGATACCCCTCGTCCGGCGTGAACGAGAACGTCCGGTCCGCTCCCTCGCGCACGCGCACGCTTCCGGACGGGAACACCGAACCATGCTCGCCAGCCGTGGCCGTGACCGTGTAGTACGAGTAGCTCGGCGGCTGCGGCCGTTCGACGACGGTCAGGAATCCGAGATCGCTTGTCTTCGAACCCGCTTCGTTGCTCACCACGCAGCGGTATCGATTGCCGCTCATGGCCGTTGTGGTCTGCCCCATGTCATAGGTGCCGCTCTTCGCACCGTCAATATCGTCCCAGTTTTCCCCGCCATCGGTGCTTTGCTGTCATTGATAGGTCATCGTTCCGTTCCCTATGGCGGTGACGCTAAAAGTGGCGGGCCCCCTCGGTCACGGTCACGTCTTCCGGCCCCGTGATAACGGGGACGCCAATAATCGTACCGCCCACCTCACTAATCAAAGTGCCTTTGTTGACGATGGTGCCGCTGTTAGTCAGCTTGCCATTACTGTTCAGAGAGGCCCCCTCCGGGATGGTCAGGGTTTCGTCCTCGCCGATCGTCAAGTCCTCCTGCAAAGTCACATCGCCGTACACGGTGCCTTCCCGTGTCGTCAAAGACGATGCCATCACCTGATGGCGTGGGGGTTTCGCCCGATATAGCTTCAATCCCGTTTTCCGCTCGCACAATAGCATTGTTACCGACGGTCAGACTGGTGGTGCTGGCAGTCCTGCTATTTACAATAAACCGTATCCCAGCACGACTTGTGCCTGTACCGACGCTGGCGGTCAGGCTGCCGCCATTGACTTCAAGGGAGAGCCGGGGGAGCTGGTGGCGTACGCGCTGGACTGTATACAGACGCCGGCAGCATAGTCATTCTTGGCGTTGATCGTGACGGCGGAATTTTCGATTCTCAGGGAGGCGTTGCCTCTTCCGCTTTTCACAGATATTCCATAGCTGCCTGTGGCGATAACGGTCAGACTTCCGCTTTCGCTGGCATCGCCGCCATTTTTGATGAAAAGGGAGGCATCCTGGCCTACCAGATAATTTCCGGCTTCTGCTTCCACATAAATCCCACGGTAGCCCCGGATGGTATTCTCGCCAATCAGCTCGATTGTCAGGGAAACCGATTGACCGTCACTGCACAGAGCATATATCCCGGCGCCATAAGGCGAATATGGATTATAGGCACCGTCATCAATCGTCGCCCCGCTTAAGGTCAGGGCGGCGGTGTTTGGGTCGTATTTGACAGTCCAATTCCCGTTTGCGCTGGATTGTGTTAACGCCCCATTGCCATCTGTGGTCCAGTAGGTGATATCACTGTCACTTCTAACCTGCTGATTTCCCACCCAAAGCGTATCAGGCGCATCATCCTCCGCCGCCAACGCCGTTGCGGGCGCGAAGAACAGCATCATGCACAGGCCGACAAGCGCCGCGAATATCCGTTTTCTCACAAGAATCCCCTTTCCATATACTTCCTCTCGACATGGCAGGCACACGGACAACGCAAAAAGGGGCGGGTTTCCCCGTGCGAACGCACGGGGAAACCCGCCCCCGAAAAGAAAAAGCGGGACGTCAGAACGCGAAAAGGACAGACTTATCCCTGTCTGCCTGTCCTGGACATACCGCGGGAAAGCATCATGTCAAATCCGCCTTGCCGCGACGCTGCCAGCCACACATCCGGCGCACGACATCGCACGCCGAATACCCCCTGTATACCGGAAGACATCACCAAAAGCAAGGGATATTCACGGTTCATCCAATACCGGTAGAAGTCAAAAGATGTAGTCATCGCGTTTATGACAGCAGCTCCAGCAGACCTTCACGAGTCAACGCTCCGACCGAGCCTGCTGCGCCGTCGACACCCATATCGCTGAAGTCAGTGAATTGGCGTGCCAGATCGCTTTTCGCCTCCTGAAGACGCACGATTCGCTCTTCGATGGTGTCTTTGGCGACAATACGGTATACGGTGACATCCTGCGTCTGACCGATGCGATGAGCACGATCCGTGGCCTGGTTCTGCGCGGCCTCGTTCCACCACGGGTCGGCGTGAATCACCACGGATGCGCCGACCAGGTTCAATCCCGTGTTGCCGGCCTTCAACGAAATCAAGAACACCGGCGTGGTGTCGGCGTTGAATTCGTCGACCAATTCCACGCGTTTGCGCTTCGCGGTCTGGCCTGTGATGCTGTAATATTTGACGCCATGCGCGGTAAGGCGAGCGCCGATCAGGTCGAGGAACGACGTGAATTGAGAGAAGATCAGCACTTTCTTGCCGGCGTCGATGCAGTTGTTGACGAGTTCTTCAATGGCGACGATTTTCGCTGACGCCTCCTTGGCATTCGCGTAGACGAGGCGCGAATCGCAGCAGATTTCGCGCAGTTTCGTCAATTCCGCCAGAATACGCAGTTTGCCGGTGTTGAGATCCACGTCTTTTGTTTTGTCGACGATGATTTTGAGCCGCTGCTCGTGCGCCGCATACAGTTTGCGCTGTTCGCCTTCAAGGCCAACGGTGACGACGGTTTCCGTTTTATCGGGCAGCTCGGTCAGCACGTCGGCTTTCAGACGGCGTTTGATGAACAGCCCAACGATGGCACGCAATTTGCCGACCATTACGGATTGTTCGTCGCCGGGCGCCAGGATGGGCTGCTCGTAGCGTTCGCGGAATTTCGTATATGTGCCGAGCAGTCCCGGCGTCAGGAAGTCGAATATGCTCCACAGTTCGCTCAACCGGTTTTCGATCGGGGTGCCGGTCAATGCGAAACGGTGCTCCGAATGCACCCGCTTCACTGCTTTGGCGAGTTTGGTCGCATGATTCTTGATGTATTGCGCCTCGTCCAGCACCATAACGTCGAAATCGCAACCGTCATAATCGTCGATGTCGCGTCGCAGCAGGTCGTAGGAGGTGATGACGATATCCGGAATTTCCGAGCCAACAGCAAGCGCAGCGGGCATACGCTTCCCTGTAGCCTCACCAGAATGCGCGCCAGAATCCTCACCGAGATCCTCGCTGATTTTTCCACTGAAATCCTGCGCAAGCTTCAACATGTCCAATACCGCGCGGCGTTCCGCCTTTGTGCCGGCAATTGTCACCGCTTTCAATCCGGGCGTGAATTTCGCGCATTCCGCAGCCCAGTTGTATACCAATGACGCCGGGCATACGATCAATGAAACCTTATGTACATCATCTGCGAGCGCGGCGCGGTATTGCAGCAACGTCAATGTTTGCAAGGATTTGCCCAAGCCCATTTCGTCGGCCAGTATGCCGCCGAAGCCCTTGTCGCATAAGGTCGCCATCCATTGGAAGCCTTCCTTCTGGTATGGCCGCAGAATGCCTCGCAAGGATTCGGGCACGTCGTATCGCATGAGATCAATGATTTTCAGATCGCCGACATAGTCGATGAACGATGCGCTTTTGTTCGCGTCGCCCACTTCAGCGTCCAAGAGGAACGCGCGGTATGCGGGCGCCGTGATATTGCCAGCGTTCAATTCGCGTTCGCTTAAGTCAAGATCCTGTGCGACGCGATCCAATTCGCTGACGTCCACGTTGTCCATGTCGAGGAAGCGCCCGTCGCGCAGACGATGGTAGCGTCGACGTTGCCTGTAGCTGGCCAAAACCGAGCCGACTTCATCCGCGGGCACTTCGTCGGCGATGGGCGATATTTCGACCAGATTGCCTTCAATGGACAATCCGACTTTCACACTGGTCGGATTTGTAGTAAGCAGTCCGCCGAAGGCTGGCGTCGAATATACTTCGCCGATTTCACGCAACATGGCGACGCCTTGGGTCAGGAGCAGCAGCACGCCGTCTTCGTTGTTTTCCTTCAATACGGCCGGCTTCCCCGGCTGTAATACGGGGAACAGTTGACGCACCAGTTCCACGGCCTGTTGTTCCGCGTCGCGATCGCGTACGATGAGGCTGGCCCTGTTGGTGGAATCGGGGTTCGCGGACCCGTGAATCCCGTCCGCATCGGGGATCAGCTGGAAGGAATGCTGCCCGTATTTCGCGGCCACTTCGCAGGTGATGCGGTCATACGTGCGGTCCAAATAGAATGCGATGGTGCAGTGCTGCGTACGGTCGACGGCCAATGATTGCGGCAGGTGCATGCCGATATCGGCTTTGGCGAGTTTGGGCAGCATGGTGCGTGTGAACATGACCCAGTCGTCGGATTCGATG
This sequence comes from Bifidobacterium sp. LH_512, assembly GCF_056356435.1. Classification (NCBI taxonomy): domain Bacteria; kingdom Bacillati; phylum Actinomycetota; class Actinomycetes; order Bifidobacteriales; family Bifidobacteriaceae; genus Bifidobacterium; species Bifidobacterium sp. LH_512. The sequence goes on along the minus strand of NZ_JBKEUE010000001.1, from coordinate 555,004 downwards.
AATACGCCGTCCGGGTCGCCGTTGCACAGCATGGTCAGAATCGGTTCGGCGACTGCGATGGCGGTGTCGCTGCGGAACAGGGCGGGCCTGCCTTCGGTCGCCGGGGTTGAGGCGAGAAGGAACATGCAGTCACGGCCCGTGATGGCGGTGTAGATTATGGTGCTGCAGCGGATGATTGCGCCTTCGCTCGCGCCGCGCTGTTGTCGTTCGACGGTGAAGTCGAATGGTGGGCGATCTTCGATGATTGATACCGGCTGAGCTTTGAGGGACGCGCCTTCGATGGCTATGTTGATTTCCCCCGTCTGCGCCCACAAGTCGACGAGTTCTGCGGTTTCCGCGTTGCTGAGCGCCATGTCTCGGGCTGCGTTGGCCGATGGGTAGTACGAGTATGAGGATCCCATTTGCCGTGATTCCAAGGCGCGCTGCAGCAATGCGAGCAGTTGCCGTGATTTGCCGTCGAACATGTCGGGCCGGTGGACGAACGTCAGCTTCTGCCCATGGGATTGATACGCCTCGCTGCGTACGTCGGAAAGAAGATTGGCGATGCTTTTAATGGTGTATGTCGTTTTGCCATGCCCGATGCTCAATCGCAGCGACCATGCGCGCTGGCCTAACATCAATGCGGGAATCAAGGTCACGCTGCCGGGCAATACCGGTTCCGTCGGAGCGGCGGCGCCTCGCGAGGCGTTTTCCAGATATCGCGAAAAATCACGGGCTCGAGAGCCGTGCTGCTGGTCGGCCACATACTGCTTTGCGTAGGTGAGACGTTTGAGCATGTCCAATTGGCGGTCGGTTTCCGCTTGACGCATCTGATTATCGACACGCTACATGTAGGAGCGCAGTTCACGTGGCGTCCCAGCCAGCGGACGGTAGCCTTGGAAAATCTCAGGATGCGCCATGAAGATCAGCGCGACGGCGACGACGTGCTTGCAGATTCCACTGTATCGCGAACCGGAAGATCCTCCCTCGTCATATGAGGGTACCCCGTATACGGCACCGCCGTCGTCATCGAAATCGTCGTAATCAATGTCGTAACCGTCATCGTTGAATTCCTGGGAGTTGTCCTCATACGCGTTCCAACTGCGCGCGATATGGATCTTTCTTGACCCGAAGCCGCCGCTGTCGGCGAAGGCGGGGCACGTGCAGTGGCGGGCCAACACCAATCTGTCGCTGGCATCAATCGTCAGGCTCACCGAATACACGTCATGCGACGACGTGCCACGCATTCTCATCGACAGGTTCAAACGGGATTCGCCATTCCCGCGCAGACAGGTGGCACCGATCACGCACTTGCGCCATTGCGCCAGAATGGATTGCGCCCGGTCATACACTTTCAGTGAACATTCGCTGAATACCGCGTCATCCAGCCATGCGAAACCCGAATCCCTCGTATCACGCCCGTATGCCGTCACGCTCGCCGCCTTTCATGCCGGGTCCCCATTGCAACTCCCACCTATGGTATCCAAATCCCATAGCGACGCGGCATGGTATACACGACCTTCACGCGGCGACGCTCCTTCGCCGACCTTATACTTGAGGGCATGACTGATTCTTTTGCCATTCGTAATGTTTCCAACGCCAACGGTTCCGCTTTCGTCAGCGACTATGGCGCACACGTGCTGCAGTGGGCTCCCACCGGCCAGGCTCCGGTGCTGTGGCAGCCGAAAACCGTGGCGTTGAAGGCCGGCGCCGCGATGCGCGCCGGTGTGCCTGTGGTGTTCCCCTGGTTCAACGGCGGTTATGAGAACGGCTCCACCGCCGCGAAGAAGCCGAAGCATGGTCTTGGCCGTATCAGCTTCTGGCAGTTGGATGAAACCGCTTCCACCGATTCGCATCTGCGATATGTTCTGGATTCCTCGCAGCTCGATCCAACCGTGCTCGATCAGATCACGTCGGGCCCGGGTGCGAATTTCCGCGCGGTCTACGACGTCGAAGTCGGCGGCGAGCTGACCATGGCGTTGACGGTGTTCAATGATGCGGACGCTCCCCTGACGTATGAGGCCGCATTGCACACGTATCTTCACGTCGGCGACATCGCCGATGTCACACTGGCCGGCCTGCAGGGCACGCGCTATCTTGATACGACGCGCGAAGGTTTCCCGGAATGCGTGCAGGATGATGAGCTGCTTGCCTTCGACGGCATGGTTGATTACATCTACTATGCGGCCGACGCTTCGGTCGAAGTGCGTGATGCCTCGTTGAACCGTGTGATCGCCGTCAAGAATTCCGACGCTCCGCAGACCGTCGTATGGAATCCGGGCGAGCAGCTTGGCAATGCGCTAGGCGACCTGGAAGCGGGCGAATGGCGTGGCTTCGTGTGCGTGGAGGCCGCAGCGAACCGCGATCGGTCCATCACCATCGCCCCACATGAATCGCATACAATCAGCCAAACGCTGTCGCTGCGTTGATATCAGTGATATTGCGCTGATTTGAAAATACAAAAGAGCTGGCCCACCGCATGGCGATGGACCAGCTTTTTTCATATGCGTATTGTCGTGTGATTATCTGGATTCGATGTCGACAATCGCGTTTTCGATATCGCGCAGACGATTACGCAATGCGGATTCGATATCTACGCCGGCCCGATGTGCGGCACGAATTGCCGTGATCACGGCGTCGGCATACTGCGATTCAGGATCATCGGACGACGGCATGTCGAAGGCCGCTTCCAATTCGTTGCGACGCGGCGACTTGGCGACGCGGGACACGACCTTCGCGGTGCGAGGCAGTGCACCCTGCGCACGCGAAATACCTTCCAGCACCGAAGAGCGACGCTTCTCCTTCTGCTTCGCCTGTTCCCACAGAGCCAAAGTTTCCTCGGCATTCTTCGGGCTTTCCGGGTCTTCCACGTCATCAGGCGTGAAAATATGCGGGTGGCGTGTGATGAGCTTGTTCACCAAGCGGTCGCACACTTCATCGATATTGAACGGATCCTGATCGTCATGCGAGCAGACCTGCGCCTGGAAGACGGACTGCAGCAGCATGTCGCCAAGCTCCTCGCGCATATTGTCACGGTCGTCGCATTCCAATGCGTCGATGTATTCGTAGGTCTCCTCCAGCAAAGGCTTGACCAGAGAACGGTTCGTCTGCTTGGCATCCCACGGGCACCCGCCCGGCTCGTGCAGAATCTTCACGATGGCCCTTACACGGTCCAACGCGGAAACGGCCTCAACAACGGGCGTGAGTTTCGAACAATGTTCAAAACCTTCAGGCAATGCATAGTCATCATGTGCGGCAACAGTCATACGGTCATTCTCACCACACACGTGGACGCCGACGACATCGCATCATCGCGTCGCAACGAATCGCATCCGCGGAATGAGATTGCTCGGCCTGGTCATCGTCGCGCATCATCGGAGGCCGTCGCCGTAGCGGATTTCTTCGACGCCGCCTCATGCGCGTCAATGGCCTGCCGTAAATAGTCACGGTCCTTTGATTTGAGACGAGGCACGAATTTGCTGATGATCGAATCACGGCCGCGATATTTGATGTACAGAAACCCGAATATGCAGAAAACGACCGCACCGATGAAATTCACGATAAGGTCCTCCATCGTATCGTACAAGCCGATGTCAAGATAGCCGCCGAGACCCAGATCCCGCCCGTTGACGGTCACGTCAGTGATGCCGTCAATGGTGACGATGTTGTTCGCATGCTCCGGATCCAGCGTCACCGTGGAAATCGAATGGATGACCGTGTCCTTCTGCATGTCAAGACCGAACATGCGGTCCATCGTGAATTCGTAGAATTCCCACAGCACGCCGATCGTCATCGAAAAACAGAACGAAATGATCGCCAGAAGCCACGGAGACAATTCGAATTTGACTTTCTCGCTGCGGCTGAGCAGGTCCACCAGCGAAAAACCGATCGCCGCCATCAGGAAACCGTTCAACGTGTGCAGGATCGTATCCCAGAACGGGAAGCTTTCGTAAAACGCGCTGATTTCACCCAGAATCTCCGCCGAAAAAATAAACAGCAGCACGACCACTTCCAACACCGACGGGAATTCTATGCGGAAGGTCACCTGCACGAAGCTCGGCATAATCAGCAGCACCAGCGTCAACAGGCACAGAAACACGCTTTCGTAATTGCCGTTGAGAAACTGCAATACCAGCGTCAACAGCACCAGCACACGCAACACCACGTATACGGCGAATGAGCTTTTATGCTCGCGAATCTCCATGCCTACGGCATGCGCCATCACATGCCAACGCTCACCAAACGAAGGACGACTATCTCTCATACCACCATTTTATTGCCGTGGGAGACACTCATCCACGCGATTTCGTCTGGGCACGAGTCGCCTTCAACGCCGACTGCACACCTTTGACGGCGATGATCGCCAGCCATGCGGCGAACAGCAGCGAGCCGGTACGCGGCGAAATCATGCCGGCAATCCACGTGCCAAGCGGCGCTGTTATGGCAGCGCACACACCGATGGTCAGAACGCGCCCCAATTGCACAAGCCCACGCTTCCAATTAGTGATGCTACCGGAAATCGCACCGGGCACCATCACCAGCAACGATGTGCCGCGCGCCAGCAGATCTCCCGCACCGAACAGGAGCGACAGGGCCGGCATCATGATCGCACCGCCGCCGACGCCCAAAATACCCGACATCGTGCCGACGAATACTCCCAGCACAATCAATGACAACCCCGACAAAGGATGAAGAACAATCCGTCCGTCACGCAGCGGGGTGAACGTCAGCTGCTGCACGATGACGCACATCAGGAACGCCACCCAGATCCATCGCAGCATGGCCTCCGGCAGACGGCTCAACAGCAGGCTGCCAATCTGGCTGCCGACGACTACGCCAAGGGCCAGCAGCACGGCAGACGCCCAATCGACGTTGCCTTCCATTGCGTAGGAGACGACGCCGGCCAGAGAAGTCGGCACGATGACCGCCAAGGAAGTCGCAGCGGCCTGTCGCTGGTTCAAGCCCAACCATATCAAGGCCGGCACGATGATCGTGCCGCCTCCGATGCCGAACAGGCCCGACAGGACGCCGCAGGCGAGACCGACCGCCACCGACAGCAGCAGCCCGCGTCTCCCCCTATCGAAGGTGCCGCCCGACGCTCGCATCATGGCCGATTCGACGTCTGACGCCGCGCATTCATCATTCGCATCATCATTTCGCATACGGGGCACTATAGGCGTTCTCCCCCGACGAAACGCACACGGCTCCGGCATCATCGCACATACGATCGGCGGCCACGGTCCTCAGGCGCAATCCTCATCTATGATGGGAAACATGACAGAACATGATGATGCGACCTCGTCTCTTACCGAAAATCCCAGACGTCTTGAGGCCGGCATGAAGGCTCCCGGTTTTTCGCTCCCCTGTGACGAAGGCGGCGAAATCTCGCTGACGTCGTTGCATGGACAGCGTGTGGTGCTGTATTTCTATCCTGCGGCGATGACGCCGGGCTGCACCACGGAAGCCTGCGATTTTCGAGACAACATCGCCCGGCTGCTTGCACTGGGCTATCGGGTGATCGGCGTTTCGAAGGATTCCGTTGCCAAACTCGCCGCATTCCGCGAGCGTGACCGGATTCCGTTCCCGCTGCTTTCCGACGAGGATCTGCATGCGCACCGCCTGTATGGCGCATACGGGGAACGGAATCTGTACGGTCGCAGGCATGTCGGTCCGATTCGTTCGACGTTCGTCATCGATGAGAACGGCGTCATCGCTCTTGCACGATATAACGTACGGGCGAAGGGCCATGTGGATTCGCTGCTGAAGCGGCTGGCCTCCTAGAAGCGGCTCAGCGGCGGGCGCGCCACACGCACAGCGACACACCGGCAAGGGCCAACAGCGTTGCGGTGCCCGCGGTTACTGCGATGATAGGCGAACCCGTTTCGGCCAATTCCCCGTCGTCCCGGCCATCGGAGGACGGAATCCGTGACTGTGCGTCGTCGGATACCGCCGCGATGAGAGGATCCTCGTCTGTAGCAATGCCGGACAGGCACTGCTTCAACTCGGTCTCCTTATACCATGTGGAGCCTTCTGCGACCGGGATGCAGGAATCATTGAAGGCGATTTCGTTCTCGTTGTACAACATGCGCACGATCGGGGTATACGCCTTACCGGTTTCCGGGTCGATGCCGTCTTTTGCGTACACGTCCCATTGGATGTTGGCGGCCATCGGCGTGACGGATTCGCCACGCCAATCGTTGTCCGCGTAGTTGTATACATCGCTGTCCGCAACGGGATTCAGCACAGCAGGCGCTTGGGTGTCGGAGCCCGGCAGCTTCAGCAGCGCGGCGAATGGCATGATGGTTTCCGCATGAGCGAAACGGAAGGTCGCGACGGTGTCGCCACCGGTCATACGCTCATCGATTGAATTGAAGAAGTCGTCGAGCAATGGCTGCGCAATGCGGTAGGTCTCGTCCTGCCCGGCGTAGCTCGGTCCTTTTTCATAGAAGTCTTCGGAATCAAGAATCCAAGCGAAAACATTGCCGTCCTCGGCAGAAAGGTTTTCGAAATACTGGTCGAAGTCGAAGCCATGTGCGTCGTTGTTTTCCTCCTGCATGTCCGCTGCGATGATATACAGGTTGTACAGGTCCATCGCGGCGTCCACCACGGATGTGATCTTCTTGCCGGTTTCTCCGCATGCGTCGGCGTCCTGCGCCGGATCTGCACCAGGCGCGCAATTGACGATGGATTCCTGCGTTTCATCGTCAAGACCGTCTTCGTTGTCGTCTTTTTCGCCTGTGGTGGTGTTGTACCAGCTGTAGGTGCCATCATCGATCTTGTTCAGGAAATCCTCGGTGAAGATCTGCTTGAGCAGATCATAGGAAGCGGTCTGAGACGCCTGTACGTTCTCGATGTAGTCCTCCGCATTGGCGATGGTTTCGTCGCCATCGATGAAATCCTCGTAGCGTTTGGCGATGTCATACGCCTCACCGGTTTTCTCGGTGCCGTCCGGATTCTCCGTCTTGTGGAAATACAGCGTATTCGGACTCTTCTGGAATGGGGCGGCGGCATCTGAGCCGGCCGCATCGGTCGGCGTCACGAAGGAGTCCGATAGATCGTTGTCCGATGCAGCGTCAAAACCGATCTTAAAGTTTTCACCGGACTCGGTGGCTCGGGCTTCGCCGGAGGATTCGTACGCAATGGTGCCGCCTTCTGCGGCTGCGGCATCGAACAGGGCCTTGTTGCGGTTGTATGCGCGTTCCCCGATGCCCTGATGCTGGGTTGCGCCCTGCCCGGTGAGCATACCGTAGCCGTTTTCGACGTTCGCCGCGGTAATGGCATCCAGGTTATCTATGAATGTCCGTTCGGCCTCTTCGCTGACGAATCCGTCATTGTCGGCAGCGGTCCGCGCCATAAGCCTGAGCAGTGCGTCATACTTGTAGCTCGACAGGCCTCGGGAGCCATGACGGGCGAGCATTTCGGTATAGACGGGTTCATATCCCGCAGGGGCCGCAGAATATCCGGCAAGAGTAGCGGCGCTCGGCGTAACGTACGGCTGTTTGCTGCTGTAGTAGGTGCCGTTCACGGCCGCGACGCCGGGCAGCGTGATCGTCGCCATCACGGCAATGGTCACGATGCCGGACAGTCCGGCAGCGATTGAGGCATGTATACGCGATGTTCTCATGGATGTTCCTCTCCTCCGTGTGATTCCCAGATTCGCCGCAAGGGCAATGGCATATGCATGCACAGAGATATATCAACACGGTGAATCCGGAAACACATGCACACGAACGGGAAATGAACGAAAGCGGAACTCTGGGTATGCGAAGCCGGATGCACATTCATGGGACACGATATGCACCCGGCTTGAATGTCATGGGATTGCCGACATCGATTCCATGCGTCGATATGGTTCCCGCCCGATGTCAGTTGGTGCCGATACTCATGGTTTCCGGCAGCGTGCTGCCGCCGTCGATGACCATCTGGGCGCCGGTGATGTAGCTGGCTTCGTCGGATCCGAGGAAGGCGAACAGTTCGCCGACTTCGGTCGGCTTGGCAAGGCGCTTCATCGGCACGCCGACGGCGATGTCGTTGATGGCGCTTTCCGGATCTTCCGGATTGGATTCGACGGCCATCTTTTCGACCATCGGGGTGCGGGCGTAACCCAGCTGCGAACAATTGACGCGGATGCCACGATCGGCGTATTCAACGGCAAGACACTTGGTCAGGCCGACCAACGCGGCCTTGGTCATCGCATATGCGGCTTCGCCTGCGTCGGCGACGATGTCGCCGGTGACGGAGGATGCGATGACGATGGCGCCGCCCTTGTTCTCCAGCAGATACGGGATGACGGCCTGGCAGGTGTTCCACACGCCCTTGATGTTGACGTCGATATGGAAGTCACGCATTTCGTCGGTCATTTCCTCGAATGGCGCAAGACGGCAGACGCCGGCGTTGCAACATGCGATGTTTACTGTGCCGAAAGCCTCGACGGTTTTCTTGGCGGCTTCGATCGTCTGCGCCTTGTCGGCCACATTGGCCACGCAGGTGATGATTTCCGCTCCCTCATACATGCCGCGGATGCGATCGGCAGTCTTTTCGACGTCTGGGGACAGATCGACCATGCAGATTTTTGCGCCGTACTTCACATATGTTTCGGCGATGCCTTCGCCGAGGCCTGCTGCGGCACCGGTGATGAGGGCGACCTTGCCTTCGAGCTTGGGCTGGACCATGATGTTTTCTCCTTTACTGGGATGATGGTTGTAGGGGGTGGGCGATGCAACGGCGAAACGCCCAAGTGTTGTGCCGTGCTTTCTTTCGTTGCCCGGCAGATGGCTGCCCGTCAGGCGCTGGCCCGAATCCGCAAAAGCTAGAACTCGGTCTCGCCGTCAGGGGTTTCGATGACGACCTTGGTCTTCTTCCAACGTACGAGCACCATCCAAGCCCAGATGGCCACACCGACGCCAAGGTAGACGCCGAAGGAGATCCACGAGCCGGCGCCTTGGCCGAGCGTGCAGAAGAAAGCGATGGCGATCATGATGACCATGGCGAGGATGCGGAATGCGTCGCCGCCCTTCACCACGTTCTTGTTGCCCTTGTACCATTCGGGATGCTTGTGGTGAATGCGAATGGCGGAAACCGTCGTCAGCGCATAGGCGCAGGCGCAGCCGAACGACATCAGATTGAAGAAATCGTTCATGAAGCTGCCGGCGTTCTGCAACAGAATGAAAATCAGGCTGATGCACAACAGGAAGATGTTCGGCAGAATCGGCTGCTGATGCTTGTTGACCTTGGTGAAGGCCTGTGGCAGGAAGTTCTTCTTGCCCATCGAGTACAACATGCGCACGGTGGACATCCAGAAGCCCAGGATCGACGCGGTCATACCCATCAGGATGGAGATGAGGCCGTAGGCGACCGGCCAGAACTTCCAGCCGAGGATGTTCTCCATGGCAGTGATGGTCATGAAGCCGTTGGCGGCGTCACCGGCGAGCAGATCGCTGACGGGCGCGAGACCGGCCACACAGAAGAAGAACACCGTGTAGATCGCGCCGCAGGTGAGCACGGAACCACAGATGGCCGCCTTGGTGTTGTTAGTCGGGAAATCGCCCTCCTCAACCATTTGCGGAACGGTTTCAAAACCGAAATACGGCGTGATCAGCAGGGCCATGCCGATGATCCACGCCGGGATGCCCAGTGAGGAATCCAGCGAGGAGAAGTCGAACAGTTTGGCGACATTGCTGAAGCTCCAGTGTCCGGAGGTCAGGATCAACACCGCGGTGATCAGCGTGGTGATGATGTTGGCGAACAGGCAGGTGGCCTGCGCCTTGACGAGCACTTGGATATCCTGCAGGCTCATCAGGAACACGGCGACGAGTATGACGATGCCGATGATGACTATGGTCTGGAAACTCAGATCCAGATTGAACAGCTTGCTCAGATAGGTGGAGATGGCCATGACGACGGCCGGCGGTACCGATATCCAAGCCGCCATGATCAGCCATGAGGCCAAGAAGCCGATGTGCTTGTTAAAGCCTACTGTGTTATAGATCAGTTCGCCGCCTGCGGTTTTGAACAATGGCGAGATTTCGCTATACACCAATGCGACGGGCAGAATGGCGACCGTCATCAAAGCAAACGCCAGGAACGTTCCCGCGCCACAATAGCTGAAGAACACCGAATCCCAGTAGCTCACATATGTGAAAATCGATCCGGTCGCAACGGTGTATACGAAAATCAGCTTCAGGCTTTTCTGCAGGCCCTTATTGGATGTTTGTTGCGGATTATCAGACATACATGCCTCCTTCCTCTTCAATGAGTAGATGGCAGATCGAACGCGGCGACGTTGCCGCTCGTGTCTTACCGACAGCATGTGATACTAGTCAATTGAATTTATCTACGCAAATCCATCACATTTTCGTCTCGACAATATGCGAAGGCGCCGGCGGCATATACCACTGGCGCCTTTGCATATCGGTCATCCGACAAGGTTCATCAATTGCTGGCCGGCCGCATATGCCCTGACATTGGCCAAGGCAATACCGATGATGCGTTCCGGCGTTTGGGCCATATGATTGCCACCCGCGACATGCGGCGTGATCAGACAGCGCGGTTCATTCCACAGCGGATGGCCGGACGGCAACGGTTCGGGATTGGTGACGTCCAATCCAGCCCCATGCAATCGTTCTTCACGCAAAGCGACGCATAATGCGCCAAGGTCGATGGTGTCTCCGCGGCCCGCGTTCATGACGACCGCATCGTTCTTCAGCATCATAATCCGCCGAGAATCCAGCATATTATGCGTTTCAGGCGCCGACGGCACGCACATCGCCACAACGTCGGCCTTCGGCAGCAGCATGTCCAGATCGTCGAATCCATACATGTCATCGATTCCGTCGGCAGGCTTGGAAGCGTTGCGGCGGATGCCGAACGTAGTCATGCCGACCGCCTTGCACAACGTTGCGAAATGCGAGCCGATATCACCTGTTCCGATGATTAACGCGGTCTTGCCGGATGGGCTTAGTGCGATGCCTTCGTCAATCCAGGCATCCTTCATCTGATTGCGAGCATATTGTGGAATGTTACGCATCAGCGACCACATCATCGCGAACATGTGTTCCGAAACGCTTTGGCCATATGCACCGCTCGCGTTGGTCAGCATGATGCCCCGCCTCATGATGCCGGCGCGACGATACGCATCGACGCCGGCGCTCCATGTCTGCAGCCATTCAAGCCGTGGATAGTCCGCACAGGTTTCCACGGGAATGTTGCCCACGATCGCGGTCGCCGACGCTTTCAGATCATCGGAAACGACGGCCTTCCATGACATGTCGCCACGCCGCGCTTCGTCACCGACAAATTCCTGCGGCACATTCCTGGCGGCGCGTGTGAACGCGGCGCGCTCGTCCGAGGTGAGCGGCAGACAGTTGACGATCAGTTTGTGAGCATTGTCGATTCCCATGCGGACCACCTTAAAGCGCGCTATCGATTTTTCCGTGCGGCGCGCATGCGGAAGGCCACAATCAGGGAAACAAGCGCAATCAGACAGATCACGGTCATTGCGGTGAACGTCCATGCACCGCCGACGGCCGTGGCGTGGCGGAAGCTTTCGCTCCCCTCTTCGCCGGAACCGGCCTGGGCCACCGACAGAATCGTGGAGAACAACGTCATGCCTGCGGCACCGCCGAACTGCATGCACGTGTTGAACACCGCGTTGCCGTCCGGCGTGAATTCTCGCACGACTCCGCTCAGCGCGCTGGTCATGATGTTGGAAAAGCCCAACGCGTAGAACAGGCCGAAGATGAAATAGAATCCGGCCAATATAACATCATTCAAGTGCATGGAGAACACCAGCAGCAGAATCGGACCTACCAAGGCCACGGTGAATGAGGCGGTGATCGGACGAGCGGCGCCGAAACGGTCGTACATCATACCGCCCAATGGTGCGAAGAACGCGCCGATCAGCGCGCCCGGAAGCACCAACGCCCCGGCGAGGAACGCATCCGTACCGAGCGAAAGCTGCGCAAGATTCGTAATCACATAACCGAAGCCAATGCCGACCATCGGCAGAATCGTGTACGGCAGCAGATGCAGCAGCACAACGCGGTCACGCAGCCAGCCCAAGCGAATCAGCGGCGAGAACGAACGATGTGACGAATAGCCGAAGAACAACAACGCTGCGACGCCGATTACCAGACTGACGATCGAGATAATCCACGCGCTGGCGCTGGGAGCGTCCGACACCATGGCGCTGACGGCCACGCCAAGCTGGTTGAGGAACATCACCAGTCCGGACAACGCCAGCACAATCGACACGAACTGCAGCGGGTTCAGATTCGCGGCTTCGGTCGGACGCTTCTGTTCGATGCAACGCAAGCCAACCGGCAGGGAAATCAGCAGGATGATCGGAATGACGATGACGAAAATCGCACGCCACGGCAACACGCTGGCCACTGCTCCGCCAACGGTCGGGCCGATTGCCGGAGCCACGGTGATCACCAATGATCCGACACCCATCAGGCGTCCAACCTTGGAACGCGGCGACTGTTCCAGAATGATATTCATCATCAGCGGTGACGCCATGCCCGAGCCGATGCCCTGAATCACGCGGGCTGCCAAAATAATCGGGAACGCCTGGCCCACAATCATGATCAGCGAGCCGGCGACCGCCAATGCAAGCGCAGCCAGGAAGATGCTCTTCAGCTTGAATCGACGCTTCAAATACGATGACAGCGGCATCGTCGCGGCGACGGACAGCAGGTAGATCGTGGTAATCCACTGCACCGTGGCAGTGTCCACGTTGAATTCCTGCATCAGCTGCGGAAACAATACGGTCATCACCGTTTCGGTCAGAATACCGATGAAAGCAAGGGAACCGACGGCGATAATCGCGCCAATCAGTTTGCCCGGAATATGTTCGTCACCCTGCTGATCGGCGACGGTCTGTTCAATGGTGCGAGTTTGACTCATCGAATTCACTCACCAATCAATCCGAGTTCCTTGAGCTTGTTCGTCAGCTCCGGATTGGTGGGCTCGACGAAAATAGTGCCGTCGGCAAAACGAATCACCGGGATATGCTTCTGACCGCTGATCTCCTCGGCGCGAGCGGCGGCACCCTCCTCATGCTCGATATCATGATGGCCGTATTCCACGCCATAGCGTTCAAACACCTGCTGCGCACGGCGGCAATCCCCACACCACTGGGCTCCATAGAATTCAATACCGGAATCAGACATTTTTCCTCCTCGTCGCATCACACATCGCATATATGCACATAAACAAGTCGACTGCGGGCTCAACCTGCGCGTAACGCTGCAGGCAAGCCTCCCGCGTCGAGTAACATTACGGCAAAATTCGGATTCGCATAAGTCGCGCTCGGTGCACCACGCCGAATTTTGCGCATGGCAATGCTACCGGGAGGCCTGCCCCATTGACCGTTATGAATGTCCCGTGAACGTGTGGCGAATCGCTGGAAAACACCTATTCAGCAGCGCGCGGCGTCGACGAACGCCTTGAAGATCATACGGCTGCGACGATCGACCTTATGCAGGAATTCCGGATGCCACTGCATTGCCCACAGGAAACGTGATTCGGGACGATACAACGCTTCGATGACGCCGTCATCGGCGGTCGCCATAACTTCCAATCCTTCACCGACCTGTTTGACGGCCTGATGATGGTAGCTGTTGACAGCGATGCGATCCCCTTCGCCGGCCTGTTCCATCAACTCGGCCAAAGGAGTGCCGGACTGCAGCGTCACCTCATGGCCAAGCAGATCGTACGGCGGATTCGGCATATGATGCTCCACATCACTGGGATATTCGCTCGGTAGATCATGCCACAGGTTGCCGTCGAACGCCACATTGATCAACTGCATGCCACGGCAGATGCCGAGAACAGCCTTGTCCGCGCGAATCGCCTCGTTCAGCAGCTTCGGCTCCATGCGGTCACGCTCCGGGCAGAGCTCCGGATTGCCGGCCAAATACTCCGCCGTGGCATCCTCGCCGTACAGAGCCGGGGCCACATCCTGACCGCCGGTGAACAGAACGCCGTCGCACATGGCGACCAGCTGTTCGATGCGCTTATCGTCATCGGTCAGCGGCAGCATAATCGGAGTGCCGCCCGCTTCCACGATGCCGTCCATGTATCCTGGCAGCATCCACAGGCTTTCCTTGGCGTAGTCGACCAGCGGCACAATGCCGATCAGCGGCATGCGTTCCATGGTATTTTCGCTCATGCGAGGCTCCCTCTGTAATATCGGCTTTTCGACGGTGCGATGTCGCGCGTCTGCTCATACGATACCGGAATATGCTGCAGCCGACTCGCCGTGCATTGTTTCAGCCGTGTCGCCCACCTTGTGCGGATTGCCTGCCATTCGTGGACTGGCCGTTCGGCGCGGGTCTTCCGTTTTCCAGCTGGCCTTGTGCTCCGATTTCGCTTCCCCGTTCTTCACTGTGCACGATTGCACGGATACGTTCCAGACGCGGTTTCAGCTCATGCTCATAGCCGCGGTCGTTCGGATGATAGTATTCGCGCCCCACCAATTCGTCCGGCATGTACTGCTGCGGAGCGACCGCTCCCGGCCAGTCATGCGCATACCGGTATCCTTCATGATTGCCCCAGCTTTTCATCAGCGCGGTCGGCGCGTTGCGCAAATGCAGCGGCACCTGGCCGATCAGGCCGGCATCAACGTCCGCGAGCGCCGCATTGATGGCGTTGTAGCTTGCGTTTGATTTGGGCGCGGTGGCGACGGCGATGGTCGCTTCGCCTAAAATAAGTCGCGCTTCAGGCATGCCGACAAGCGCCACGGCTTGTGCCGCCGCAACGGTGACCTGTAAGATTTGCGGTGCCGCCATACCGACTTCTTCGGCTGCTGCGATCATGATGCGCCTTGCGATGAAGCGCGGGTCTTCGCCGGCACGCAGCATTCTGGCCAAATAATGCAGTGCGGCGTCGGGGTCGGAGCCGCGCATGGATTTGATGAATGCAGAGATGACGTCGTAGTGGTCGTCGCCGTCTTTGTCGTAGCGTACGGTGGCCGCATCCATGACTTGGGCGACGATTTCGGACGTGATGATGGGCCTGCGAGCGCCTTTTTTGCGTTCTTTGTCGCCGGTGACTGCACCGGCGGCCGCTTCGAGTATGGTCAGGGCTTTGCGCGCGTCACCGCCTGACATGCGAATGATGTCGTCGATTGCGGCGTCGTCTGCGCGGATTTCGTCTTTTAGGCCACGCTTGTCGGCAAGGGCTCGTTCAATCAGTGTTTTGAGGTTGCCAGGCTCCAATGATTCGAGTTTGACGACCACCGATCGACTCAGCAGTGGTTTGATGACGGAAAAGCTTGGATTTTCCGTGGTTGCCGCGATGAAGGTGACATCACGGTTTTCCACGCTGGGCAGCAGCGCGTCCTGCTGTGTTTTGGAGAAGCGGTGCACTTCGTCGATGAAGAGGACGGTTTCCTTGCCTTGTGCGACAAGACGTTCATGGGCGCGCGCGAGCACGTCGCGTACATCTTTGACGCCGGAAGTGACGGCGGAGAGTTCTTCGAATACACGGCCGGATTGTTTGGCGACGATGTAGGCCAACGTGGTTTTGCCGACGCCGGGAGGACCAAACAGGATGATCGAGCTTGGCGCGGTCAATGATCCCTTCGAAGCGGGATTGGCAAGACGGCGCAATGGCGAGCCTTCGCCGAGCACGCGATGCTGGCCCTCCACTTCGTCCAAAGTGGAGGGTCTCATGCGTACGGCCAGCGGACGCGTCATATCGTCGGGCGCGTCACTGGCTTCGAACAAATCCTCAGTCATACCGACCATCCTACTCCATGTCGAACGCTTGTTCGAAGCCAGTGTTTGCTGATTTTTGACGAATAATCGTCAGTGCGTTACTTCGTAATCGAAGAACACGACTTCGCCGGTTTCCTGCGTGGTGTCCAGATCGACGACGGCCGTAATCGCCCAGTTATGGTCACCGTCGGAGTCGTCGATAATCTGACGTACCTTCCAGCTGTGTTCACTCTGCTCGTTACGGTCGTCAAGAATGAACAGTTCACCGCTGCGGGCCTTGGCGTCGACGTTCACATATTCGTGCTCGTCGTAATAATCGTCGAGCACGTCTTCCCATTCGTGCACGCCATAGCCCCAATCCTTGTCGAGAGCACCCAATTCTTCAGGACGGTCGAGGTCCATAAGCTGCACACGACGGAACATGGCGTTGCGCACCAGCACGGTCAGACCGCGACGGTCTTCGACCACCGTGTTCTTCGCCGCTGGAGCAGCCAGGTTCGCCGCATCCTCGGAAGCGGACGTATCACCGGCGTTCTCCCATTCGTCGACCAGGCTCGAATCGATGGAGCGTACGACCACACGCAGCCAGGAAATGATGTCGCGCAGACGTTCGTCGCGTTTCTCCACCGGCACGGTTCGGGCCAGAGCACGGTAGGCGTCGGACAGGTAGCGTAGCAGCGTGCCCTCGGAACGGGCGATGTTGTAGCGCGCGATGTATCCGGTGAAGTCGGACGCCGTCTCCACCATGTCACGCACCACCGATTTGGGACTCAGCCAATAATCGTTCGCCCACGGCACATCGTGCCGATACCGCGTGAACGCGGCATCCAACATGTCTTCAAGCGGCTTGGGATACGTGATCTCCTGCAGACGCTCCATACGCTCGTCGTAGTCGATGCCCTCATCCTTCATGGCGGACACGGCGGCATCGCGCGCCTGACGTTCCTGCGCCTTCAGCACCTGCTTGGGATCCTCCAGCGTGGATTCCACCATGGAAATCACGTCAAGCGCGTAGGTTTCCGACTCCGGATCCAGCAATTCAAGAGCCGCCAACAGGAACGGGCTCAACGGCTGGTCGAGAGCGAAATCCTGAGGCACATCCATCGTCAGGAAATAATCCTTGCCACCGTCGTTGCGGTCCTCCGTTTCAATCACGTTTGTGTCGAACAGCGTCTGGAAGATCTCATCCGCACGTGCATGCAGGCGTTCCTTCTGTTCAGGCGTCTGCGCGGAATCATCAATCAGCCTGTCCACTCGCCAACGGGCGTCGCCGCCCTGCTGCACTTCGTTCAGTACCATCGAATGCGTGATGCGCATATGCGGCGTCAAGGTTTCCGGGGCCGCGTCGATCAGCTTGTCGAACGTGTTCTGATTCCACGTGACGAAACCTTCTGGTGCCTTCTTGCGCTTCACCTTCTTCAGTTTCTTCGGATCGTTGCCCGCTTTGGCGAGCGCCTTTGCGTTCTCGATCTCGTACTCCGGTGCCTCGGCGATCACCAGGCCTTCCGTGTCAAAACCCATACGACCTGCACGACCGGCGATCTGATGGAATTCGCGGGCGCGCAAACGACGCATCTTCACTCCGTCGAATTTCGTCAACGCCGTCAACGCCACCGAATGGATCGGCACGTTAATGCCCACGCCCAGCGTGTCCGTGCCGCAGATCACCGGCAGCAAACCCTGTTGCGCCAATTGTTCGACCAGTCGACGGTAACGCGGCAGCATGCCGGCGTGATGAATGCCGACGCCGGTACGCAGAAGACGCTGCAGGATTTTGCCGAATGCGGTCGTGAATTTCGTGCCCCTCATCGCCTCCGCAATCGCGGCGCGCTGTTCCTTGCTGGAGACACCCGTGCTTGCGAGCGCCTGTGCCGTCTCCAACGCGGCATCCTGAGAGAAATGCACGACATAGATCGGCGTCTCACCCTTGTTGAACGACAGTTCCACCGTCTTTTCAAGCGGATCCGACGTATACTCGTACGTCAACGGCACCGGACGCGGCGCATCGGCGATGATGTCGACGTCCGTATCCGTCATATCCTCCAACTTGTCGGCTATCGCATCGACATTGCCTAAAGTGGCGCTCATCAACAGAAATTGCGTATCTGGCAGCGTCAGCAGCGGCACCTGCCATGCCCAGCCTCGTTCGGAATCACCGTAGTAATGGAATTCGTCCATTGCCACACAGCCGACATCGGCATGCCGGCCTTCGCGCAACGCCTGATTGGCAAGGATCTCGGCAGTACAGCAGATAATCGGCGCGTCCGCGTTGATATGCGTGTCCCCCGTGATCATGCCTACATAATCACGGCCGAACACTTCAACCAAATCGAAGAATTTCTCCGACACCAGCGCTTTGATCGGAGCAGTGTAGTACGAACGTCGGCCTGTGCACAACGCCGCGAAATGCATGCCCAGCGCCACCAATGATTTGCCTGAGCCCGTCGGAGTGTTCAGAATCACATGGTCGCCGGCGAGCAGGTCCATGATGGCCTCCTCCTGATGCGGCCATGGTTCCACGCCTTTGACATCCGCCACCCATGAGAAGAAACGCTCATAGATCTCGTCCGTGTCAATGTTGCGTTCGCCGTCATCCCATCGGGGCGCCAATGCTCCGAGCGAGCCATACGTTCCGGCCGCTTCCGCCTGTGTTCCGTTGTTCTTCGTTTCCTCTGCCATGATGTCGAGTGTAGCCGAGACTCCCTATTGGGCCGCCGCTCCCGCTACCGCCGCTCCTCGCGCAGGCGGCGTCTGACTGCGTCGGGATCGATGTCGGAATCAAGAGGAGGCCACGCCATATGCATGTTCCGTAAAACGCCGAGCAACAGTTCGGAGACAACGGCGCGAGAATACCAACGATTATCCGCGGGCACGAGATACCATGGCGCGGTCTCGGTGCTGGTACGTTCGAAGACCTCCTGCCATGCCGCCATGTAATCATCCCAACGTTCACGCGCATCCAAATCGCTGGCGTCGAATTTCCAATGCTTTGTCGGATCGTCCAGGCGAGCGAGGAAATGTTTTTTCTGCTCATCGCGGCTTATGACAAGGAATATTTTGATGATGGCGCATCCGTCGGCGGCCAGCTTGGCTTCGAACCGGTTGATTTCGTCGTAGCGCGCCCGCCATACCCGCTCCGGCAAGGTGCCGTAGACGTGCGGCATCACGATGTCCTCATAGTGGGAGCGATCGAATACCGCAATCCATCCCGGATCGGGCAACTCGCGGCGAATCCTCCACAAGTAGTCGTGGGCGCGTTCCTCTTCGGACGGCCTGCCGAATCCATGATAGTGAATGCCCATCGGATCGCCTTGATGAAACACATGCCGTACGATGCCGCCTTTGCCGGAAGCATCCATGCCCTGCAGGACGATCAGCAGACGGCGTCTCGAACCATGCGCGCCGTTGGCGTAGAGCAGATGCTGATAATCGGCAAGCTGCGCCGAGCTCGCTTCCATGAAGCGTTCCGCATCCTCCCGACTGCCGTCGAAACACGATGTGGACGCACCGTCCACATCGGACAGACGTCGGGACGGGTTGTATCGCAGATACTCGGCGGGATTCCTCTTCCACACTGTGCTCGACATGTCATGCTCCTTCGCGTCGCCGTGTGTCTGCCTATCATACCCGTCAATCGGCGGATATACGGCACGTGACGACGGCATGCGATATGCAAGGACAACATGCAGAAGACGAGGCCGGTGTTCCCGTCCTCGCCTTCTGCATGAATCCGCCGATACCCCATGACGGACCGGCTACAGCCATCCGTTCACCGAACGTGGTGATGCATTGCCACATGCCGGCGACTGCCTGGTTCTATTCGCGCGCCCCGTTCTCGCCGTCGGAGTCGGATTCCTTGTCCTCGCTGAATTTGAACAGGTCCGGGATTTCCGGCAATTCCATCGGCTTATGTTCCACC
Organism: Bifidobacterium sp. LH_512; assembly: GCF_056356435.1. Taxonomy (NCBI): domain Bacteria; kingdom Bacillati; phylum Actinomycetota; class Actinomycetes; order Bifidobacteriales; family Bifidobacteriaceae; genus Bifidobacterium; species Bifidobacterium sp. LH_512. The sequence continues at coordinate 535,384 of NZ_JBKEUE010000001.1, read as the reverse complement.
TGGCTTTCCGGATGAGTTTCATCATAGCCCTGCACGTAACGGGTACGACGCCACTGGTGAATCGACGCATTCGTACCGCGGTGATGCACATGATACTGACGAGGCGTACCGCCAAGCGGCATCTCCTGCATTTCCTTAGCTACGGCAATCTGATTGACGTTCGACGGATCCATGATGGCAATCGGCGCAACCGGTTCAGGTTCGGCAGGTGCCGCAGTACGCTGCTGCATACGGGACGGCAGCCACTCAGCCAGACGCGACAACAGCCAGCAGGCCACAAAGTAGATCACCGCCGCCATCACCAGCGTCTGCAGAATATTGAAATACATGGACCCCAGTCGGCGCGACTCCTGCAACAGGTCCGTATACATGATGATCGAGCCGAGTGCGGTGTCCTTCAGCACGACCACCAGCTGCGTGACGGCCGCCGGCAGCATTGCGTACACGGCCTGCGGCACTTCGATCTGCATCAGCGACTGCGTTTCGGTCAGGCCCAAAGCCAACGAGGCTTCGCGCTGGCCGTTCGGCAGATTGCCGACGCCGGAACGCACCAACTCGGCGACGACCGAACCGTTATACAGCACCAACGCCAGCACGACGGCCCAATAGGACGAATCGCTTAAGCCAGCGAAGGCGAACCAACGCCAGAAGAAAATCATCATCAGCAGCACCGGCACCGCACGGCAGAATTCGACGATCACCGCGGAAACGGCGCGCAGCAACGCATTCGGCAGCAGACGTCCAATGCCGAACAGCAGACCGAACATCACAGCGCCGGCCACAGCAAGAACGGTCGCCTTCACCGTCATCCACAAGCCGGGAAGGTAAAAATCAGTCCACGCTTCTTTTTCCAACGCGGGCTTCCACAGCTCCCAGCTCAACTGGTTCTCGCCTTCCGGCGGATTATGCAGGCGCATCAGCACCGCAACCATCACCAAAGCGAAGATAATGCCGGCCACCCAATTGAAAATACGAATCAGACGACGACCCTTCGGACCGGGCTGATCAAAAAGAATCAAGCTTTCATTGCTTGCCATCGCACGTCACCTCCTCACCGCAAGCTTGTTGGACAGATACGTCGTCAGCATGCCGATCGGAATAATCAGAATGACGTAGCCGAACGCGAAAATCAGGAAGATTGAGATAATCACATCCGGACGGAATTCAATCATTTCGCTCATCAGCGACGATGTTTCCGTCGACACCGACGCGGCCGCGGCAACCGTGGAGTTCTTCAGCAAAGCGATCAGCGTATTGCCCAAAGGCGCGACCGAGCCGCGGAAAGCCTGCGGCAAAATGATTTGCGATGCCGACTGCATGAAGCTTAAGCCCAGTGCGCGCGCGGCTTCGGCCTGGCCGAGCGGCACAGTGTTGATGCCGCTTCGCAGGGACTCGCATACGAACGACGCCGTGTACAAGCTCAGGCCCGTGACGGCAAGCCAGAAGAAATTCGTGGTGAATGTGTCGGAGAATCCCAGTTTCAGCTGCGCATACACACCCAGCACCATGAACACCATGATGATGGTCAACGGCAAATTCTTGAACAGTTCCACATAAGCGCTGGCCACTGCACGCAACGATGAAATCGGGCTGATGCGCATCATCACCAGGACTACGCCGAGAATCATCGAAAACAGCGCAGACCACAGCGTCAATTCAATATTGACGAGGAACGCGCCGGGAACATCATATTCACTGAATAGTTCAACGAAGGATTCCATCACTTCTCCCCTTCGGTCGGCGTCGGAGGATTGTACTCCTCGTTCGGCTCGTAATCGGTGCCTTCCGTATTGTCGGTGATGGCGCGACGCCACGAGCCGTCTTCGATCATCTGCTCGATCGCATGGTTGATCTTTGCGGCGAATTTGGTATCGCCCTTCTTGATGCCGACACCGTAATATTCCTGCGTGAACGGTTCGCCGACGACCTCAAGCTTGCCGCGGGAAGCGGAAGCAAGGCCCGCCAGGATGATGTCATCGGTGGTGACGGCGTCCACGATGCCCGAGAACAACGCCGTAGCGCATTCCGCATAACCAGGCTGTTCCATCAGCTGCACTTCGGAAGCGAATTTCTCCTTGACCGTGGCTGCCGACGTCGAACCGGTCACCGAGCACAAGCGCTTGCCGTTCAGGTCTTCCGGCCCCTTGATGGAGTCGTCTCCCTTGCGCACCAGCAGATCCTGACCTGCGACAAAGTATGGCCCGGCGAAGGACACGGCCTTTTTGCGTTCGTCGGTAATCGAATAGGTGGCGAGAATCATGTCCACATCCCCGTTCTGCAGCATGGCTTCACGCTGCTTGGACGGAGCTTCCTTCCAAATGATCTCGTCTTCGGAATACCCCAGTTCACGGGCGATGTATTTGGCAACGTCCACGTCAAAACCAACGTAGGTGCCTGATTTCTTAAAGCCCAGGCCCGGCTGGTCGAATTTGATGCCGATGCGAATTTTTCCGGCCTCATCCTCCGACCCGCATCCGGCCAGGGAGATCGCACACGCCATGGCGCATACGCCGGCAAGCGCACGTTTCAACACTTTCATGCTTTTGACTCCGTTCCTTGCTTCTCCTCTTTCCACCGCCATCAATGCGTCAGAATCTTCGACAGGAAGTCCTTGGCACGGTCGGTCTTCGGGTTTTCGAAGAAGTCCTCCGGCGTGCTCTGTTCCAGGATGCGGCCGTCGGCCATGAACACGATCTTGTCGGCGACCTTGCGCGCGAATCCCATTTCGTGGGTAACGCAGAGCATCGTCATGCCTTCATGGGCGAGTTCAACCATAACGTCGAGCACTTCATTGACCATTTCCGGATCCAATGCGGAGGTGGGCTCGTCGAACAGCATGACCTTGGGCTGCATGGCCAGTGCGCGTGCGATGGCGACGCGCTGCTGCTGACCGCCCGAAAGCTGGGACGGCATTTTGGACGCCTGGGAATCGACGCCGACGCGGGCCAGCAAATCCATGGCAAGGTCTTCGGCTGCTTTCTTGTCCATATGGCGGACCTTGATCGGAGCCAGCGTCACGTTTTCCAGAATGGTTTTGTTGGCGAACAGGTTGAAGGACTGAAACACCATGCCCACTTCCGCACGCAGATTGGCAAGTTCCTTGCCTTCCTGCGGAAGCGGCTTGCCATCGATGCGAATATCGCCGGAATCAATCGTTTCCAGGCGATTGATGGTGCGGCACATCGTGGATTTGCCGGAGCCGGACGGGCCGACAATAACCAGCACTTCACCGCGGTTGACGGTCAGGTTGATGTCTTTGAGCACATGCAAGTCGCCATAGTGCTTTTCAACATGGGTGAGTTCCACCAGAGGGTGGCCTGCGGACTGAGTTCCCGGAATCAACGGCTTTTTGGCCCGTTCGGTATTGCGTTCTTCTGTCTTTTCTTCCATAAAAAGCGAGTATAACCGTAACTCGTTACCTCAAAACCGATGCATTCCATAAAAAACAATGACAAATTAAAACGAATGAGGCCTCCCCGTAACGGGGAGGCCTCATTCAATCAGACTGTGTCACTGCCAACGGTATTGGCGTTATCGCCGCCTGTTAGCAACTCGGTATCAGTCCTCGTCTTCTTCCGGATCGTAATCGACACCGGTTTCAGCGCGCTGCTCGGCAGAGATCGGGGCCGGGGCACCGGTCAGCGGATCGCGGCCGCCGCCAGCCTTCGGGAAGGCGATGACGTCGCGAATGGAATCGGCGCCAGCCAGAATGGCCGCGGCGCGATCCCAGCCAAGGGCGATACCGGCATGCGGCGGAGCGCCGTACTTGAAGGCCTCAAGTAGGAAGCCGAACTTGTCAGCAGCCTCTTCTTCGGTAATGCCCAGCACATCAAGCACACGGTCCTGAATGTCATCGCGATGGATACGCACGGAACCGCCGCCCATTTCGTTGCCGTTGCAGACGATGTCGTAAGCGTCGGACATGGCGTGTTCCGGATCCTTGTCGAAGGTGTCCAGCCAATCCTTGGACGGCATGGTGAACGGGTGATGCATGGAGGTCCACTTGGAGTGGCCGACAGCCACATCGTCGTCTTCCGGATCATCGGTCGGCTTGAACAGCGGGAAGTCGACAACCCACGTGAACGCGAATTCGTTCGGCTTGAGCAGGCCGGCGCGATCGGCTAGTTCAACGCGCACGGCGCCCAGCAGCGTCTGGGCGGACTCACGACGGCCGGCGGCGAAGAACACGGCATCGCCTTCCTCAGCGCCAACGGCTTCCATCAGGCCGCTGCGTTCCTCTTCGGACAGGTTCTTGGCGACGGGGCCCTTCAGCTCGCCGTTCTCACCGAAGACCACATAGGCAAGGCCCTTGGCGCCACGCTGCTTGGCCCAATCCTGCCAAGCGTCGAACTGACGGCGAGGAGTCGCGGCGCCGCCCTTGAACACGACGGCACCGACATATTCAGCCTGGAATACACGGAACGGGGTGTTCTTGAAATAGTCGGTCAGTTCAACCAGCGGGTTGCCGAAGCGCAGATCCGGCTTGTCGGAGCCATACTTATCCATAGCCTCCTTCCAAGTGATGCGCTGGATCGGCAGCTGGATCTCATAGCCGGCGGACTTCCAGATGGCGGCGATGACCTTTTCGGCCATGGCCATCACATCTTCCTGGTCGACGAAGGCCATTTCCATATCGAGCTGGGTGAATTCCGGCTGGCGGTCGGCACGGAAGTCCTCGTCACGGTAGCAGCGGGCCAGCTGGTAGTAGCGTTCCACGCCGGAGACCATCAGCAGTTGCTTGAGCAGCTGCGGGGACTGCGGCAGGGCATACCAGGATCCCGGCACCAGACGGGCCGGCACCACGAAGTCACGCGCGCCTTCCGGCGTGGACTTGATCATCGTAGGGGTTTCGACCTCGGTGAAGCCCATCTCGTCCAAAGCGGCGCGGGCGGCCTTGGTCATTTCGGAGCGCAGTTTCAGGTTGCGCTGCATGGAAGGACGGCGCAGGTCAAGGTATCGATACTTCAGACGAACGTCCTCGCCCGGCAGTTTGTTCTCGGATTCGTTTTCCAAAGCGGTGGAGACCTGGAACGGCAATGCGTCGGACTTGGCCAGCACTTCGATGCTTTCGGCGACGACCTCGATCTTACCGGTGGCCAGGTGTTCGTTCTCGTTGCCTTCCGGACGCAGACGGACCTCGCCGACAATGCGCACGACGAATTCAGAGCGCAGCGGACGCGCCATCTCCTCGTCGTAGATCACGACCTGCACCAAGCCGGTGGCGTCGCGAAGATCGACGAAGGCCACACCACCGTGGTCACGACGACGATCAACCCAACCGGCAAGCGTCACCTTCTGACCGACCAGTTCTTCGGTCACTTCGGTGGCATGATGTGTTCTGTAAGCCGTCTGGCTCATGCTTCCTCTTTTTCTTCCGTTTTCGATATCAACCGATGATGTTCTCCGCAGCCTGTCTCAGGCTTCGACGGTAACGGTTTGCCGGGCAACCAGAGTATCCGGTTCCCAAGACCGTACATCCGCGACCTGCTGGTCGCCGGTGACGATGTTCTTCACTTCATCCGAAGCGTTCTCGTCGTTCGCGTCTGCAGGGAACCACACATACGGGATGCCCAGCTTGTCGGCATACTTAATCTGTTTGCCCAACTTGGCGGCGGTCGGTGCCACATCGGCGGCGATGCCACGTTCACGCAGCTGGTTGGCGATGAGGTTGGAAGCGGAGCGATCCCCCTCATTCCACACGGCCACCATTACCACGGCCGGGGAAACGCGATTCGCATGGGCGCCGGCGGTGTGCAGCATATACGACACCAGACGGGACAGGCCGATGGACAGGCCCACACCCGGGTACTTGCGGCTGCCCTGCGTCGCCAGATTATCGTATCGGCCTCCAGAGCAGATTGATCCCAGTGAGGCCGCACCGTCAAGGAACGTCTCATACACCGAACCGGTGTAGTAATCCAAACCACGGGCGATCTTCAAATCGGCAATCACAGCGCCCGGACGGATGCGCGCGGCATCATCAACAATCATCGCCAATGTATCCAAGCCCTGACGCGCCAGCTGATAAGCGTCACCATCCTGCGCAATGCCGTGCTTGGCGCACAAATCATCAAACTTCTGTGCCAATTCGGCTCCGTCGGCGGCGATCAGCTCCGCCAATTCAAGGCAAGCACGAGCCTGAGCCTCGTCAGCGCCACACTCTTCAACCAGCAGCTTCGCCACTTCATCGGCGCCGATCTTGTCAAGCTTGTCGATTTCACGCAACACGCCTTCGATGTCTTCGAGACCAAGGCCACGATAGAAGCCTTCAGACAACTTGCGGTTATTCGCATGCACTGTCGCCTTCGGCAAACCGAACTCGCGCAGACGTTCCAATGCGGACACCATCACCAACGGCAATTCGACTTCGTAATGATCCGGCAGATCACCATTGCCGATCACATCGATATCAGCCTGTACAAACTCGCGGAAACGGCCTTCCTGCGGACGCTCGCCACGCCAAACCTTCTGAATCTGCCAACGCTTGAACGGGAAAGCCAAATCGCCTGAATGCTCGACGACATACCGGCTCAGCGGCACAGTCAAATCGAAATGCAGGCCAAGCCGATCCTCCACCGGCGTGTCGGATTCCCGTCCGACTTCCTGCAAACGAGACAGCAAGTAGATCTCCTTGCTGGTCTCCCCCTTCTTCAGCAGACTAGAGCCCTGCTCTACTGCACGAGTCTCAATGCCAATGAAGCCATTGAGCTCGAATACCTCTCGGAGCGTGTCGATAACACGCTGCTCCACAACACGTTCAGAGGGGAGCCACTCTGGAAATCCTGAAATAGATGCGCCTTTTGCCACGATTCTCTATAATAAATGAGGTTGCGGAAAACACTGTGCGTCATTCGGGGTATTCAACACCATGATTTCCCGGTTTCGACACGTGCTTTACCCGCTTCCTCTCCACCACATGAAGCTGAAGGAGCTGGCCATGGCCGACGAGACCGTCACCCCCAAGAACATTGAAAATACAACCATGCAGGCAACGACGCCCGCCACACAGGAACCGGCCCCGGCACCAAGTCCGGCCACGATGAAGCCGCATGCCCCTTCCCCGGCCGCCTTCGCGAAGAAGGCTCCGCAACATGTTGCCGCACCGGCCGCCACAGCGGGCTATTCCGACGCCGGTGTGAAGGCTGCTGAAGCTTTCGGGCGTGTCGACGACAACGGCACCGTGTTCGTCAAGGAAGGTGACACCGAACGTGAAGTCGGACAGTTCCCAGATGTCTCCAAGGAAGAGGCACTGGCACTGTATGCACGCCGCTATCTGGACATCAAGGGCAAGCTCGACCTGTTCGCAAACCGTCTGAAGGCCGACAACATCAAGCCGCGCGAAATCGAAGAATCCATCAAGACACTGACCGATGAACTGCAGGCACCGGCCGTCGTGGGTGATTTGGCCGCGCTGAAGGCACAGTTCGAAACACTGAAGGCCGAGGGCGACGTCCGTCGTGCACAGATCGCACAGGCTCGCAAGGAAGCCGTGGCCAAGGCTATGGCAGAACGTACTGAAATCGTCGAGAAGGCCGAAGCTCTGGCCGCTTCTCTGGGCGACGGCACCAACTGGCGTTCCACCGCCGACAAGTTCCGTAACCTCTTCGAGCAGTGGCAGGAGCATCAGCGCACCACCGTCCGCATCGACAAAGCTGATGCGGATGCTCTGTGGAAGCGTTTCTCCACCGCCCGCACCACGTTCAACCAAGCCCGCCGCAAGTGGGCGCAGGCTCGAGACAACGAACGCAACGCCGCTAAGGAGGTCAAGGAAGCGATTATCGCCGAAGCCAACGAAATCAAGGATTCCACCTCTTGGGTTGAGACTTCCCGCAAGTTCAACGAGCTGATGGACCGCTGGAAGCATGCAGGTCGTGCCGGTCGTAATCTGGATGACGAACTCTGGGCACGCTTCCGCGAAGCCGCCGACACGTTCTTCAACGCACGCCAGGCAGATCGCGACCAGATCTCCTCTTCCGAGAAGGAAAATCTGGCTAAGAAGGAAGCCCTGCTGGTCAAGGCCGAAGCTCTGGTGCCGGTAAAGGATGAGACGGCCGCAAAGCAGGCCCGTCAAGCTCTGGCCGCAATTCAGGAAGAATGGGATCAGATTGGCTACGTGCCGCGTGACGACATGCGTCGCATCGAAGGCCGTCTGGACGCCGTTGACAAGCAGATCAAGGCCGTTGAGGACGCCGTTTGGAAGCAGACCGACCCGGAAGCCGACGCCCGTAAGTCCAGCTTCGAAGAGCAGCTGACCACTCAGCTCGCCGAGCTCGAAGCCAAGATCACCGCCGAGTCCGACGCCAAGAAGAAGGCCAAGCTCGAAGCCGAAAAGGCTACCAAGGAGCAGTGGCTGAACGCCATCAAGTAAGGTCCTCTTCCTACGTGCACGGCAATATCACCTAAAGGGGTGGGGTTGCGAGTCTCTCAGGGATTCGCAACCCCACCCCTTTTTTCGTTTCCGTCCTCGCATCTCGCATCTCACACCTTGTACCTTGCATATTCCCGTCGCCGCGTCTCAATCCCTCCCTCGGCGACACCTCAATCCTTATGTATTCGCCGCAGTTTCTCTTTCGTCGCAACATCTCTCTCTGCACCTCACTTTTTCACAGCACCGTCAACTGCATGCCTCGCATTTCACCATTTCACGCTCTTTCTCGTATCGTCGCCAATTGCATGTCCCAAGTATTCCTGTTCCGCGCTCTTTTTTGCGTCGCCGATTCCGCACACCTTTATCCGGCGCCCCCCCCCCACATCTCATCACCATCACCATCACCTATTCCACACGCACAATGTGTCCCATTCCGATGCACATTGTGTAGGTGACACTCACACAATGTGCTAGTGCCACCTACACAATGTGCGTCACATCCCTTCCACACGCACATTGTGCGTCCGACCGACCTCCAACACACAATGTGTAAGTGACACCCACACAATGTGTATGTGGTACCGGCACAATTCGCGTGTGACAGTAACACATTGTGCGCCATCCATATGCACAATTTGCGTTACAAACCGCCCGCCACACAACACACACGGCAAATCAGAACATCCGCCCACACAATATGCGCGGCATCCCTCAGATCCCTGAAATAAAACCGACTCTCGGCACGCCTGCCAAATCCAGTTTCTTCTGCACCTGCGCAGGATTTTGCATCAGCTTCCGGAAACTGAAACGAACGATGGTGACCTTGCCGACCAGATTCAGATCGCTTTCCCGCTCCTTCTCCTTAAGGACAACGGAAACGGCATCCCCCCCCCCGGGTCATGGCCGGATTCTCATATTTTTCGCGCCCGTCCAATTCGCCGATAATGATGCCGCCACTGGCAGTCCGCCACAAATAGTCGACGCGCCGTCGTTCTCCGTTCACGGGATCGTCGAACCAAGCTTGCAGCTCCGGCTTTTCGTAGCCCCATAATTTCATGCATCCGCGTGCGATGGATTCACCACCGTTCTCGCTCAGTGCATCGGCATATTCAAACACTTCACGCGCTTCGCGGATTCCCTGACAGCGCTGGCGCAAAATAAGGAACTCATTCATACGTTCATGGGTGATTCCGTATTTTCGCATGGCGGTATCGCACATCGCCAACGCTTCAGGAAATGCCGCAAACCGAGCGACATCGAACATCGTCTGTAGCAATCCGGTTATCCGTATGTTTTCAAGGCAGTGCAGCTGCGGATCGGGAATATGGTGGAAAGAAAAGCATTCCGTATTGTGTGTGCGATTGCCTGATTGCTTTGCCACATGGATTCGCTTGTGTAGGCATTCGCTTGAAGTCAGCTCCCACACGACTGCAGCGGACACCCCACAGAATATCCATTGCGGATGCATTACTGAGGCCGCTCTGATCACGTGCATGATTCGTTCGCGATATTGCAGGGTCGCCCAGTATTCTTTTCTTGGAAAAAGCGCGGCATGGGCTGGCATGATGTTCCGCCGGCACGTCGGATGATGCTGTCGCGCTCCATTGTGCTGCGACTCCAGAAACAGCGCCGTTCCTTTCGGCCGCCTGCATGTTCCGTTCCAGCCGTCCAAGTTTTCCAGCTGGTTTGAACGCCCTTGTTGTTCTGTATGCATCGTCTCCATGCATGAACGATAGCGGAAAGCGGCATTTCGACTGCCTACTTTTAAAGGCTGTGGTCAAAGAGAATGTGTAGCCGGCGTGTCGCCGACAGGTTATGCACATTTTCATGTGATTCGGATACGAAAATGGCGTTTGCATCGAACATGCATTCGATGCAAACGCCATATGCTGGTTTGCCGATTAACCGCCGCTTATTCGGCGCTTTCGGCAGGCGTCGCTTCAGCAGACGCCGTTTCGCCGTCGGCGGCCTCTTCGGAAGTCGTCTTCGTCTCGGCTGCGTCAGCGGAATCAGCGGTCTCAACAGCGTCGGCCGGAGCGGCCTGAGCGACCTCGGCGTTTTCGAAAGCCTCACTCCTGAACGTGAATTCGCCCAGAATGCCTTCGCCTTCCGCGTCGACGATAATGCGCTGGCCATCTTCCAGCTCGCCCATGAGGATCTTTTCGGAAATCGTGTCCTCGATATCGCGCTGGATGACGCGACGCAACGGACGGGCGCCCAGCAGCGGGTCAAAGCCCTTCTGCGCAAGCAAATCCTTGGCGGCCGTGGTCAGTTCGAGCGACATATGGCGGTCGAACAGACGGCTGTCGAGCTGCTTGACATCCAGGTCGACGATCTGACGCACCTGTTCCTGATCGAGCTGCTTGAACACGATGATGTCGTCCAAACGATTCAGGAATTCCGGACGGAAGTGCTGCTTCAGTTCGGAAGACACCTGGTCCTTCATGCGCTGGTAGCTCGACTCGGTGTTCGTACCGAGGTTGAAGCCGGTGTTGGCGGCCTTGGCGATGTCGCGCGTACCGAGATTGGTGGTCAGGATGATGATGGTGTTCTTGAAGTCCACCTTACGTCCCTGACCGTCGGTCAAGTGACCATCATCCAGCACCTGCAGCAGCGTGTTGAAGATATCCGGATGGGCCTTTTCGATTTCGTCGAACAGCACGACGGAGAACGGCTTGCGACGCACCTTTTCGGTGAGCTCGCCTCCCTCTTCGTATCCGACGTATCCCGGAGGCGCACCGAACAGGCGCGACGCCGAATACTTTTCGGAGAATTCGGACATATCGACGCGAATCAGCGCGTCCTCGTCGTCAAACAGGAATTCGGCGAGCGTCTTGGCCAGTTCCGTCTTGCCGACGCCGGTCGGACCGGCGAAAATAAACGAACCGGACGGACGCTTCGGATCCTTCAAGCCGACGCGGGCGCGGCGAATCGAACGGGACAGGGCCGACACAGCCTCATCCTGGCCGATGACGCGCTTGTGCAGTTCGGCTTCCATGCCCAACAGCTTCTTGGACTCGGCCTGTGTGAGCTTGACGACCGGAATGCCCGTGTTCTGGGAGACGACCTGTGCGATCACATCCTCGTCCACGACCATTTTCACATCGGATTCGCCTTCACGCCAAGCGGATTCCTTCTGCTTGCGTTCGGCTTCCAGTTTCTCCTGACGGTCACGCAGTTCCGCAGCCTTTTCGAAGTCCTGGTCCTTGATGGCCTTGTCCTTCTCGTCGGCGACACGCGCGATCTTGCCGTCCAGATCCTTCAATTCCGGCGGCGCGGTCAGTCGCTTAATGCGCAGACGCGCACCAGCTTCATCGATCAGATCGATGGCCTTGTCGGGCAGATGACGGTCCTGCACATAGCGTGCCGAAAGTTCGGCCGCCGCCTGAAGCGCGGCATCGGTGATGGTCACACGATGGTGATTCTCGTAGCGTTCGCGCAAGCCCTTCAAAATTTCGATGGTTTCGGCGATGGTCGGCTCGTGCACCTGAATCGGTTGGAACCTGCGTTCCAAAGCCGCGTCCTTTTCAATGTACTTGCGGTACTCATCGGTGGTGGTGGCGCCGATGGTCTGCAGCTCACCACGCGCAAGCATCGGCTTCAGCATGTCGGAAGCGCCCAACGCGCCATCGGCGGAGCCAGCGCCGACAATGGTGTGGATTTCATCAATGAACAGCACGATATCGCCGCGTGTCTTGATTTCCTTGAGCACCTTCTTCAAACGCTCTTCGAAATCACCGCGGTAACGTGATCCTGCGACCATCGAGCCCAAATCAAGCGAATAGACCTGCTTGTCCTTCAGCGTCTCCGGCACGTCACCGGCATTGATCTTCTGCGCCAGGCCTTCGACGACAGCGGTTTTTCCGACGCCGGGATCGCCGATCAGCACAGGATTGTTCTTGGTGCGGCGCGACAGCACGACCATGACACGTTCGATTTCCTGCGTGCGACCGATGACCGGGTCAAGCTTGCCGGCAGCCGCTTCGGCGGTCAGATTGCGTCCGAACTGGTCGAGAATGGCGGATCCGCTCTGATTGCGCTTATCCTGCACGCCGCCGGCATTGGCCAATTCGCCCTTGCCGTCGGAGGATGCGGAACTGCCGCGAATCAGATCGATGGTGGCACTGCGCAATTCGCCCAGGTCCACATCCATCTTGATCAGCACCTGTGTGCCGACGCCTTCCCCTTCACGAATCAGGCCGAGCAGGATGTGCTCGGTTCCGATATAGCTATGCCCCAGTTGCAGCGCTTCACGCAGGCTCAATTCCAGCACTTGCCTTGCATGCGGAGTAAAGGGAATGTGGCCGGTAGGCGCGGCATTGCCCTTGCCGATCATCTCTTCGACCTGCTTGCGAGTATCGTCCAGCGACACACCCTTGGAGGAGAGCGCCTTTGCGGCAACGCCTTCCCCTTCACGAATCAGGCCGAGCAGCAGATGCTCGGTACCGATGTAGTTGTGCTGGAGGGCACGAGCTTCTTCCTGAGCCAGCACGATAACGCGCCGGGCACGGTCGGTAAACCGTTCGAACATGCTTGTCCTTCCAATTTTTCTATAATCTCCCAACACTTTACCGATTTGCGATGACGACCAGCGCGTCTTGTCCTGAAATTGCGCTGTAAACGCAACAAAAAGGCTATGCTGTGAGGTACAAGGCAAAGGAGATCATCATGTGCGATGCAGCTATTTCCTCCAACGTTCCGCTTGCCGACATCGTCGTTGGCGTCGACGGATCCGATGAATCGTTCGCAGCCCTTCGCTGGGCAGTGAAAGAAGCGTCGCTGACCGGGCAACATGTGAATGCAGTCTACGGATGGACGCCCTCGTGGGATATGGGCGCCGAGCCTGACACGGATGAGGCTTGGACGAAGATGCGCAATGATATCGCGCAGATGCTGCGGGAATGGGTTGGACAGGCCACTGAAGGACTTACCATCGATGATGGCAGCATCACGTTGACTTCGGTACGAGCTTCCGGTACGTCGGCATTGCTGCAGATCGGCAGGAATGCGCAGCAGATTGTCGTCGGACGCCGTTCTCTTGGCCGTGTTGCCCGATGGTTTACCGGCTCGTTGTCGCAGTCGTTGGCGCAGGCCGCTTCTGTGCCCGTTACGGTTGTGCGCATCCTTGACAGTGAGGAATCTTCCGTTCAGGATGCAATCGCAAATGCGCTGACACCTGGGGATGATGAGGTTCGTTTCGACCGGCCGACGGTATCGACACCGAAATCGCAGCGCCCTATCGTCGTCGGCATCGACGGCTCCCCTACAAGTCGCAACGCTTTGGATTTCGGCGTCGACCTTGCGATGCGCCATCATGCGCCGCTGCACGTGATGTTCTGCTGGCAGATGAAGGATTTGGGCACGGTCGACGGATATGAGAACGCCATCGCGCCTGTGCAGGTCGGCCAAGCGCAGGCTGAGAAGATGCTGAATGATCTGGTGAAGTCCGCGGCGCTGCCCGGAGACCTTGATGTGACGGCGAATGCTTTTCATATCCACGCAGCCAAAGGGCTCATCGCGGCTTCGCGCTACGCCCGGCATCTTGTTGTCGGTTCGCGCGGCCTTACCGGATCCGATGCACATTTCCTTGGCTCGGTATCGAAGCAGATTGTGAATTTCGCTGAATGCACGGTGACGGTCGTGCATTAGCACGCCGATATCGCCGCTTTTTGAATGCGATATAGCGAAGGGCGCTGCAGACTTTGGTTTGCAGCGCCCTTTCGTTTACATAGTATTAATGATTATCGGATGATTATTCAGCTGATTCGGTTTCCGAGTTTTCCGTTTCGCCGGATTCCTCGGATTCGTTAATGTCATCGCTTCCGATTTCTTTGGAATCGGCGTCGGCGACTTCATCTGATTTCTCAGATTCGGCCGATTCTTCAGATTCGGCCGAATCATCGGAATCATTCGTATCGTCGGAATCGTCAGATTCTTCTGCCTTCTCGGATTCTTCGGAATCTTCAATCGTTTCAGTCTCGTCTGTGTCATCCGATGCGTCGCCGGAGTCGTCAACATCGTCTGAATCATCCGAGGTATCAGCGTCACCGTCGCTTTCGGCAGCGTCTTGTCCGCTCAGATCAACGGTGGTTTCGACATCAGGCTGTGCATCGTCACTTTCATTGCCCGACGTTTCCTCGGACTCGTCATCCACCGTTGTATTAGCTGCGATATCAGCTTCGCTGGCCAGATCTTCGGCGTCGCTGTCGCGTTCGCCTTCCAACTGCTCGATCAACTCAACATCGTCACGTTCATCACGCGGCGACTGTGCGATGACATCAATATGCAAATCGTCGAATGCTGGCTTCGACTGAATCCACAGACGGGACGGCTCCGGCGGTTCGATCTCTGAATGTTCGCCGCAACCGTGATCCAACGACACCACGCGGCCATCGTCCGGACTCCACTTATTGGCGCAGACGCCGAACATCACGTTCAGCTCTCCTTGCAATGGAATGAAGAAACCGCAAGTCGAACAGGGGTTGCCTCCGGCGGTTTTGGTAGACAACGACTTCGGACCGCGCGGCCCTTCATACCAGCGTTTGGCGGTCTGTGCACGCCCCAAAGGGGTCATCACATGTCGGCGGGACAATGCGAATTCCTCAACCACGTCCGCCATATCCTCCGGCGAGGTCACGCCCTCAGGAGGTTCCGGAGGAACGAGCTTCCCTGATTCGTCGGTTGCTCCGACGGTTTTCAAAAAATCCGCGGATGTTTCGTCAGTGCGCGTATCGTCAGAATTCGTCTCATTGATTTTGGTATCGGAACCATCCTGCGATTGGGCAGAAGCATCAGACGAAGCGGCGGCATCAGCATCGTTCGCATCGGATTCGGATGACTCGTCATCATCCGACGACTGATTCTCGCTTGACTCTGTTTTCGTCTTCGTTTCCGTGGCCTTCGCATCAACATCCATGCCGGACTCTAATCGCGGATCATCGGGATCCGTGCCGATGGAATCGGTTACGGACAAATCGGACGGCTCCAAACGATCCTTCCAAGGAATCCATTCCGGAGGCAGCAGCGAACGATCGGTCGGCACCAATGATGATTCATTCACCGTCCAACGGTCAAGCTCGATGTCGTGATACAACGTCACCGACCATTGCCAGCCTTCATAGCCGCGAAGCAACGCTTCGAAACGGAAATCGGTGACGTTATCGCCCAGTTCAATGGCTTCGACGAAATCGCCGACGTGCTCGGTGTCATCGGCAGCGTCCAACGCAATCGCGCGGGCGATTGAACGAGGATCAAGGGTGCTATCGGCCATGAATCATTCCTGTACGTCGAAGTTGTCGGCCACCGCACGAAGCAACGTGGCCAGTTTCTGGCTTTCGGACTGCGAAGGGTAACGGTGGCGGCGCAGATGGTTGCCGGCGGAATCCAACAGCTTGATCAAATCTTCCACGATGGCTGCCATATCGTCCGGCTTGGGACGGGTGGCCTTCACCAAAGACGGCGTCGCCGCCACCAAGGTCAGGCCCATGGCCTGCGGTCCGCGGCGTCCTTCCACCACGGAATATTCGACTTTCGCCCCCTTACGCAGCGTTTTCACACCGACGGGCAAGGCAGTCGCCGGAAGAAAAACGTCTTTCCCGCCATCGCTTTCGATAAAGCCGTATCCCTTATTCGCATCAAACCAACGTACACGTCCGCTGGGCATCATTCACCTCACTGCTCTCAACGTTTCTCCACGGGCCCTTGCCCGTTTCTTGCATACAAACCGAACCTATAGTCTACCGCATGACGCGCACCATGTGTCGACATCACATGCTGGCATATCACGCAAGCTTGGTTTTTCGAGCACGTTTTTCAGCACGACGATCGGTTTTATCCGTCTGTACAGGCATTGGTTTCGGTTCCACCGGGGCGACCGGCAGCACAACCGTAAGGGTCAGACCCCCGCCGTCACTGCCTGAAGCACAGATAAAGCCTCGATGCGCTTTGACTACGGATTGCGCGATGGCCATGCCCAATCCCGTACCGCCCTTCTGGCGTGCACGCGAGGGATCGGCGGTGTAGAAGCGTTCGAAGATCTTGGAACGGGCTTCTGCCGGAACTCCGGGACCATGATCGCTGATGCGCACCACCGCGTAATTCATGCCGACCTGCATCGATTTGCCGACTTCAATCGCCTCAACCAGATGACGTATCGCACTCTCATCAGAAGGCATACGAGACAACGACTCCGGGCTGATCGAAGCCGGCAGCAGGCCGACGCCCACTTCCACAGGCGAATCCGTCGGAGTATAGCGATGAATGTTGCCGACGATATTCGTCACCACCTGACGCAGGCGTGACGCATCGCCCGTTAACGTGATAGGCGGCATATCCCCCGCTTCGAACGCCAGACAAGATCCTGTTCCTTCGACTCCGGGTGTGGCGCTTCCGCCACTGCGCAGCACCACACGGCCACAGGTGATGTCGCGTTCTGGATCAAGCGCATGCAGATCATCGGCCGCATCGTTGACGATTGACGTAATCTGCACCTGCTGCGTCATATCGATACCGCGACCTTCATCCAAGCGCGCCAACGACAGCAAATCTTCAACCAGAACCGTCATACGTGAGCTGGACGCTTCGATATGAGCGATCGATTCGTCCGCACGTTCGAGAGCGCCCGGCATACCACGCTGCATTTTATATAGTTCGGCATACCCGTGGATGGCGGCCAGAGGAGTTCGAAGCTCGTGGCTTGCGTCGGAAACGAAACGCTTCATTTTTTCGGTCGTTTCCTCTTGTGCGTGGAAACTTCCTTCGATTCTGGCCAGCATACCGTTCAAAGAGGCCGAAAGAGAACCGAGCTCTGTGTTTTCAGGCAATGACGGAACACGTTGGCCGAGGTCGCCTGCGGCGATTTTCGCAGCTGTTTTTTCGATACGTTTTAACGGGGCCAGCGTGCTTTGCACCATAATCGTGCCCAGGACCGCGCCAAGCAACACCACGGCAATGCCGATCATCGCGCAGAATTTAGTCAGACTATCGACCGTATCGACTTGGCCACTGAGAGACAGACCGATATATACAATGCCCCGGTCGACGCTGACGCCGTCAACTTTCACCTGATAGTTCAATGCGACCACGCGCCACGGCGCGCTTGCCGATTGCAGTGTTGCGTGGCTGGCGTTGACGCCGGCAGGAACTTGCACTATTGCCGCCGTGGTAAAAGGCGTTCCCAACGTCACACCGTCTCGGCTGCCGTTCGCCGGAAGCGCTGGTCGGGATTCCACGCCGTCCTGAAGTACCGGCTGTAACGGCGTATTCTGGATTACGTCGTTGTTGTCGCGCACCTGCAGGTAATAGCTGCTGATTTGTGGCTGTTCCTTATTGCTGTTGCTCAACCATGTGATGTTATTGAGCACCAGTTCGGACTGCTGCAGCAGTTGCGTATCCGTTTTGTCCAGTAGATAGCTGCCGACGGATATGCGAATGAAGTAGGAAATGCTTATCGTGCCTACGGTCAACAGCACGATAATGCAGGTGACAAGCTTTGTGCTCATCGATACCGCATCGATATGCCGCCCGATGGCTTGATGAAACCAAGCACGGAATCTGGAGGTTTTCATATTGGAATAACCATCCGTCGACTGCCCGGGAGCGGGTGTTCCCGACGGTTGATTATTCGGATTGTTTCCCGGAACACGCGACGATTGAGGAGTCGGCTGAGGATTCATCTGACCGCCCGGCTGCGCGGCCGGTTGCGCGTTCGGCTGGGGATTCGGCTGTGACATCGGAGCTCCTTATTCGCCACGGTATTTCGCGGTTTCGCCATAGCAGCCCCGACGAACCGTTCGTCGAGGCTGCTTTGCGTTTCAGTATGCCGGTTTGCCGCCGGCTGGGGACTGCTGTCGTCGTCAGTTCTTCGGCGCACGGATCATATAGCCGATGCCGCGCTTCGTTTCAATCAGCGGAGCGACCTTATGGGTTTCGCCGTTTTCATCGGTCACCATAATGCCGTCGACTTTTTTGCGCAGATACGAGATGTAGGATTCCACGATTGCCGCATCTCCGCCCCAGTCATATTGCCAAACATGATCGAGGATTTGCGCTTTCGACAGGACGCGTCCTTCGTTGTCCATCAGATAACGCAACAGCTTGTATTCGGTCGGGCTCAGATCAATCGGCTGTCCGGCACGGGAAACGTCATGCGAGTCCTCGTTGATTTCAAGGTCGCCCACGCGGATGATCGGGTTGTCTTCAATCTGCTCGTGCGTACGACGTAGGATCGCGCGGATTCGAGCGACGACTTCTTCAAGGCTAAACGGCTTGGTCACATAATCATCGCCGCCGACGGTCAGGCCCATCACCTTGTCTTGTGTGTCATCACGCGCGGTGAGGAACAATACGGGGGCGGTGATGCCTTCTTGGCGAATTCGACGGGTTACGGTGAAACCATCGATGTCCGGGAGCATAACGTCCAGAACAATCAGATCAGGCTGCGTTTTTGAAATGACTTCGATGGCTTCGGAGCCGGATGCGGCGGTAGTGACTTCGAAACCCGCGAAATGCAATGAGGCGACAAGAAGCTCGCGGATGGACGGCTCATCGTCGACGACTACGATGGATGCTTCAATTGGTTTGCTCATGTTGTCCAGCATCGCGCGACTCACTGGACGTTTCCTGAATGTCCTCTGAGTCTTTTTTGGTTATCTTTCGTGCAGCGGAGCGGCGGGCACGTCTGCTGTGACGGCTTGCGCCCTTGCCTTTCCTGCGGCTGCGCCACATAACGATTCCCACAAGGGCTACGGCCACTACAACCACTGCGCCGACGATAGAGGCGACGGCGATTATCGTGGTCCTCATGGATTCGGCATGCTGTTTGATCGAAACGATTTCATCCATCATCGCCAATGCGGATCCGGCCCAGTCGGGAGTGTTCTGAGTCAATGGTTCGGCGGCGACGGAAGACAAATCATCAACTGTCTTCTGGCTTTTCAGCCAATCATCGGAATTCGAGGACACCGCCACAACAAGATTTCCGTCTCCCGACGCCACTGCGAGCATCACCGTGTTTGCGACGGGGTTTACTGATTGCAGCACTTCCTGGACCCATTGCGCCGGCTTTTCGTCATCGTCGAAATTCTCCAAATACAGCAGGCGGACGGTGACTCCGGTTTTGTCCAGCGTCTCGCTCATGGCATCCGTAATCTGTGCCATGTTCGCGCCAAGCAGATTCTGCGTATCAGTGATGTTGTCCGTCATTGTCGCGTCATTGGTCTGAACGCTTGAGGCGTCGGAATCCGCTGCATTCTCCGCATGCGCATATGGAGTTATCCACAGGCCTACTGTCATGCTCAACAGCATGGCGAGAAGCATGCAAATGGCTTTATGCCAAGGATTCTTACGTGTCGACAATGTTGACGACACGCCATTAAAGAGTAAAACAGGCTTCTCTTCGACCACACTACCGGTTTTTCCGGCGCTTTCGATTCGCTTTAGCATATGCTCAACTTTACCGTTCGACGGAACGAACCGTCGTTAACGGCCATAACGGCAATGGTGCATGTTACGAAAGGCAGGGAATATGGCTCAATATCAGGTGGATTCGGAACGTATCCAAGCGTCCAGCGCGGCGGTTAACGCGTCCGTCGCCGCAATCAGACAAGCCGTACAGAGCATGTATGGCAATCTCAATGATCTGCAAAACGTATGGCGCGGCTCGGCGGCCACTCAATTTGCCGGCGTAGCACAGCAATGGCATGCGGCGCAGCAACAGATGGAGCAATCTTTGGAATCGATTCAGCGTGCGCTCAGTCAGGCTTCGTTGCTGTATGCGGATACGGAAATGCAGGCGTCCCGTCTGTTCGCCGGCTGATTCGCTCCAAAAACGGGAGGACCCGTCTGCCTGTGCAGGCGGGTCCTCCTATAGTCCAGATTTCACAAATGCTGGATTAGTAGCCCATGTCCGGGGAAGCCGGGGCGGCTGCCGGCGGTTCCGGCTTGTTGGCCACAACGGCTTCAGTGGTCAGGAACAGGCCAGCGATGGAGGCGGCGTTCTGCAGAGCGGAGCGGGTCACCTTTACCGGATCGGTGACGCCAGCGGCGAGCAGGTCGACATACTCGTTGGTGGCGGCGTTCAGACCCTGGCCATCAGGCAGGGAACGGACCTTGTCGATCACCACGTCACCAGACAGGCCAGCGTTTTCGGCGATCTGCTTGATCGGAGCTTCAATGGCGCGGAAGACGATGGCGGCACCAGTGGCTTCGTCGCCTTCGAGCTCGACATCCTTCTGAGCCTTGGCAGCAGCCTGAACCAGAGCCACACCACCACCCGGCAGCAGGCCTTCTTCGATTGCAGCCTTGGCATTACGCACGGCGTCTTCGATGCGATGCTTGCGCTCCTTGGCTTCGACCTCGGTGGCCGCACCGACCTTGATGACGGCGACGCCACCAGCCAGCTTGGCCAGACGTTCCTGCAGCTTCTCGCGATCGTAGTCGGAATCGGTGTTTTCGATTTCGGCACGAATCTGAGCGACACGAGCGGCCACGTCCTCGGTGGAGCCAGCGCCCGACACGATGGTGGTCTCGTCCTTGGAAACGATGATCTTCTTGGCAGAGCCCAGCACGTCCATGCCGACGGAGTCGAGCTTCAGGCCCAGCTCTTCGGACACTACCTGAGCGCCGGTCAGGATGGCCATATCCTGCAGCATGGCCTTACGGCGGTCGCCGAAGCCCGGAGCCTTGACGGCGCAGGACTTGAAGGTGCCGCGGATGTTGTTCAAGATCAGGGTCGGCAGAGCTTCGCCGTCGACGTCCTCAGCGATAATCATCAGCGGCTTGCCGGTCTTCATCACCAGCTCGGCGATGTGGACGACATCCTGCTGAGAGGAAACCTTGCCGGAAGTCAGGAGGATGTACGGATCCTCGAGAACCGCGGTCTGGTCTTCGGCGTTGGTGACGAAGTACGGGGCGATGTAGCCCTTGTCGAAACGCATGCCTTCGGTGAAGTCCAGATCCAGGCCGAAGCGGTTGTTGTCTTCAACGGTGACAACGCCATCCTGGCCGACCTTGTCCAGAGCTTCGGCGATCTTTTCGCCGACTTCCGGATCAGCGGCGGAAATCGTTGCGGTAGCAGCGATCTGTTCCTTGGTCTCAACGTCCTTGGCGGCAGCAACAAGTTCCTTGACGATGGCTTCGGTGGCCTTTTCAATGCCACGGCGCAGAGCGATCGGGTTGGAACCGGCGGTGACGTTCTTCAGGCCTTCGTGAACCAGGGACTGAGCCAGCACGGTAGCGGTGGTGGTGCCGTCGCCTGCGACGTCATCGGTCTTCTTGGCGACTTCCTTGACCAGCTCGGCGCCGATGCGCTCATACGGGTCGTCCAGGTCGATTTCCTTGGCGATGGAAACGCCATCGTTGGTGATGGTCGGAGCGCCATAGGTCTTGTCGAGAACCACATTACGGCCCTTCGGACCAAGGGTGACCTTAACGGTATCGGCGAGCTTATCCAGGCCCGCGAGCATTCCCTGACGAGCTTCGTCGTCGTATGCGATGATCTTTGCCATTGTTCCTCCACATATGGCTTAACGGATGTATTCCCACTCCGGACGCGCGATCATGGACCAGCCGTCAGCTGCCGGTTATCACTCTCACTGCCCGAGTGCTAACTGGAAGATTAGCACTCTCGGACGTCGAGTGCCAACATGACGGTCGCGCTTTGCGCTCTTGGCATGAAAAATGATATGCCGGCGTCCCGTAAAGAAATACGGAACACCGGCATACGGCATGCATACACGCGTGCGGGAATCTATGTCAGACGTCAGATAATAAGGTTGGCCGGGGTCAGTCGAGCAAAACCACGACGATCGGTGTGGCCAGGCCATCGCTTTGTTCCACTGCGGTAATTCCCAGCGTCGCGGCGACATCTTCAGCCGTGGCCTTATCCGTTTCATTCTGATACCAGACAACTGTATACGCAGGAACCACGCCGGCCGGATTGTCCGCAACGACATTCGTGTAACCAGCCGAAGTCAGTTCACTGGCGTGCTGCGCGGCATATCCACTGATGCCCGTCGCGTTGACCACGCGCACGGAAGTCGCCTTATTGACGGTCTGCTCAACGGCGGGCTGCTGCGTGTCATCGGCGGGATCCGAAGCATTCGAATCATCGGACGATGAGGTGTCCGCAGTTGAGGTGTCATCGTCTGCGGCGTCTCCCGTCGAGTCAGCGGTCGAAGACTGGTCGGAGTCGCCATCGGAGGAGGCATCCGCCTGTTCGGCGCCGGACTGATCGTAGGAATCGGCAACCTTAGATTGCGATGACGTATTCCAAGGCAGCATATCAATCTTCGATAATTCGCCTGAGGCCATGCTCCAGAACAGCAGGCCGGCCAGAATCGCCACAATGATCACGACGACATACGGAGTCACTCGCGCGCCCACGGAACGCGCTCCACGGTGCACGCCGACCGGCCCCATAGGAGGATTGTCGAATTCGTCCTTTTCATACGATTCGTATGTCACCTTGTCGTTCTGAGCCATATCGCTGACCTCGTTTCTCATGTCTTCCTCCCAGAAAGTGTAACGGCCACTCCCGTCAGACTCAGTGAATTCACGCGAAAACAACGACAAAATAAGCATTGCATCGTACAGTGGTGGGCATGAGCAATGCGCATGTCAAACCGTTATCCGAACTTGTAGACCCGGGTTGGGCCGCCGCCTTGGCCGCAGTCGAGCCGAATGTTCATCGTATGGGAGATTTCCTTCGCGAAGAGCTCGCGAAGGGAAAACATTATCTGCCGGCGAGCAAAAACATCCTTCGTGCCTTCACCATACCGTTTGATTCCGTCAAGGTGCTGATTGTGGGCCAAGACCCGTATCCGACCCCGGGGCATCCGGTCGGATTAAGCTTCTGCGTGGCCCCGGACGTCCGTCCGCTGCCGAAAAGCCTGATCAACATCTATAAGGAGCTTGTGGACGATCTCGGCGTTCCCCAGCCGGCCAATGGAGATCTGACGCCGTGGACCAGGCAAGGGGTCATGCTGCTCAATAGATGTTTGACCGTCAGGGTCAGCGAACCCAACAGCCATCAAGGCAAGGGATGGGAAGCCATCACCGAGGAAGCCATCCGCGCGCTGAACGCACGCGTGAACCCCGACGGGTCACCGAAGCCATTGGTCGCAATTCTCTGGGGACGTAACGCGCAGACATTGGAACCTCTGCTCACCAATGCCTATATCATCAAGTCCGCGCATCCCAGCCCATTGTCCGCCACACGTGGATTCTTCGGGTCGAAGCCGTTCTCCCGAGCCAACGCAGCTCTGCAATCCATGGACGCCACACCAATCGACTGGTCATTGCCCGCCGCACAGCCCGCACCGCTCACCGGGAACCTCAATCAATAGCAATCCTGCACAGCGAACACATCGAATGCAAACGATAAGGTAACAACCATGTCTTTATTCTCTTCCCCCTCGAATCCCCCGCAGCCCGCACAGCACGCGCCTGCAGCTCCCGCGAATTCCGGCACGACTGCACTCACCCCGGAGCATCTCAACCATGCTCACCAGCTAGCCACGAAAGTGCGTTCCCATTTCTCGCAGACCATCGTCGGACAGGAAAAGATGTGCCAGTCACTGATTCTGACCATGGTGGCCGGAGGCCATATCCTGATTGAATCGGTGCCTGGCTTGGCGAAGACCACGGCCGCGCAGACGCTGGCGACTTCGGTTTCCGGTACGTTCAAACGTGTGCAGTGCACACCCGACCTCATGCCTTCCGATCTTGTCGGTACACAGGTCTTCGACTTCTCCACGCAGAAATTCTCCACGCAGATCGGCCCTATTCACGCCAATTTCGTGCTTCTCGACGAAATCAACCGTTCGAACGCGAAAACACAGTCGGCGATGCTGGAAGCCATGGCTGAAGGCGCCACCACCATCGGCGGCCAGCGCATTTCGCTGCCTCGCCCGTTCATGGTTATCGCCACGCAGAATCCGATTGAGGAAGAGGGCACATACAACCTGCCGGAAGCGCAGATGGACCGTTTCATGATGAAAACGGTTATGACCTATCCGACAGCCGATGAAGAACAGTCCATGCTGGCGATGCTGACCCGCCGCGGGTATGACGCCCTTGATCCGACCAAAACCGGCACGGATACGATTTCCATTCAGGATGTCGAATTCCTGCGTGCCGCCGCCCGTCATGTGCACGTGTCGGAGGCCGTTATGCGATATGCCGTCGACTTGTCAGCCACATCACGCGGCATGGGCACGAATCCGGTGCAAGGACTTTCCTCACTGGTCAGGCTCGGCGCCTCCCCTCGTGCTTCGATCGCGCTGATTCGCATCGGACAGGCGAATGCCCTGCTGGCCGGCCGTGATTATGTCGTTCCGGAAGATGTGAAATCGTACGCGTTGGAAGTGCTGCGCCATCGCATCATGCTCACCTTCGAGGCTCTGGCGGATGGCGTGACCACCGATCAAGTCATCGATTCCATCGTCAGGACGGTTCCCGTTCCATGATCCGCCCATTTTCCCGCCTGAAAACCCGTCCGAAAACAAGTCCGGAAACAAGCCGGAAAGCGCATACGGAGAACAGTCCGGCAGCCGGCGACGCACCCGACGCTGGAATGCATGTTTCCATTCGCAAACGTATAGAAACGCTGGGCTCATCATTGAGCCTCCCGACCGTACGCAAGGCTTTGGGCGCGTTGGAAGGCGAGCATTCATCCGGTCGCCGCGCCGGCTCGGCCGATGTGATGGACATTCGTGCCTATGAGTACGGCGATGAAGCGCATCGCATCGATTGGAAAACCAGTGCCCGCGTCGGACGTCCGATGATTGCGCAACGCGAACGTCTGGCCGCCAGCAAGGTGTGGATGTTGTTTGATGTAGGCGTTGAAATGACCGGCATATGCGACAGCGGCGAACACGCCTATGATGTTGCGGCCAACGCATTATGCATGTTCGCGGCGTTGAGCCTGCGCAGGTCGGATCCGGTGTCCTTGGTGTTCGGCGACGAATGCAGCATCACACGAGTCCCCTTCCATGGGGGGCTGGCGCAATTCGAGCGCACACTGGATAACGCCTTGCATCGAGAATGGTCCAATCGTCGCAATATCGACGCCTTGCTGAACTATGCCACGCATATTCGCGACCGCGACGCCCTTGTTGTGATCGCCACCGACGAGCATGCGCTGTCGGCGCGTCACACGAAAGCCCTTCGCCGCATCATGCAGACGCATCCCGTGATACTGATTGATGTGACGACTATCAATCCGTTCGTTTCACGCCATAACGGTGTCGTGCTTGACGGCATGTCGCCCCGTGCGGTGCCCGCTTTCCTGCGCGACCGTGAAGCGGTACGGGAAGTTGATACGCATCGTCATTTCATCGCCGCGACATTGGAACGTGAAATGACGCGCATGGGCGCTCATGTGATTCGCGCCGGATCGAGCGAGGCCATGTTCAATGCTTTCGTGCGTCTTGTTTCCACGTCGCTGTCGTATTCGATGCGCAATCATCTGAAAACCGCGACCATGCCGGCGAATATGGGAACGAATATGGGGGCGAATGCATGATAATCGCCGTGAATGGAACGGGCGTCGACGTCTCAGATCTGACGGTGACGCCGCAATTGGATTGGTCCGCCTCGTTGACGGCAGCGCTGGTGGCCTGTCTTATTCTGGCCGCATTATGTGTGGCCGGTGTCGTATGGCTGAGCAAGCCGAAGCGTCGTGCCGCACAGTCCCGCAAACAGGGCACGCATACGCAGCACGCTACAGGACGAGTATGGCAGCAGCGCATCGCCGATATCGTCGACCGCTATCAGGCGGGCGACTTGCCCCGTCGGGATGCGTTCGACGAATTGGCGGCATTGACGCGTGAATACGCTTCGTCCGTCAGCGGCAAGGATATGCGCAGCGATACGCTGCTTGATATCGGCAACCGTCCTCGTTCTTCTTCCGACAGACAAGGTTTGGAATCATTGCGTCAGACCATCGCAGCATTGTATCCGCCGCAGTTCGCCGATACCGTGACGAATGAATCCGCTCGTGAGGCGACGGTCGAGCAGGCGGCCGAATGGGTGTCCAAATTCGTGGAAAGGTGGCGATAGCACATGCTGACTTGGCAATGGATCTGGGCGTTGCCTGCCGGCCTTGCGCTTTTCGCCCTTTGCATGGCGCTGGCATGGCTGATTGCGAAACGCCGTCAGAACGCTGCCCCGCAGCTTCGCGTGTTCAGTCTTGATGATGATCTGGATACGGAAAAAGCGTCCTCTCTGTTCCGCCAATGGAGAGCGTTCAATCGCCTCGCTGCGGCGTTGCTCGCCCTCGCCGTGCTGTTGACTTTGACGTTGGTCGCCCGCCCGTCGCAGGTCGATCACGGTGAGGAGCGTTCGGCGACACGCGATATCGTATTGTGTTTGGATGTGTCGGGTTCCACACTGCCGTATGACCGTGAGGTCATTGAAACGTATCTCAAGTTGGTGGAGAATTTTCAGGGCGAGCGCATCGGCATGAGCATTTTCAATTCGACATCCCGCACGGTTTTTCCGCTGACTGACGATTACGATTTGGTAGCCGATCAGCTGCAGCAGGCGAGCGACATTTTGCAGGGCGTTCAGTCGCAGGACGACATCGATGCGATGAGCGATAAGGATTATCAGAAGATTTCCGATTGGCTTGACGGCACGCAGAACAGGACTGATGCGACCTCGTTGATTGGCGATGGCGTTGTCAGTTGCGCTGCGATGATCCCTGGTTTCGTATATGGCTCGTCCTCGTCGTCGGGCAGTGCGAGCGGTGAGATCGGAGCGGATGCGGGCAGGTCGGCTTCCATTGTGCTGGCCACAGACAATGTGCTGTCGGGAACCGCCACATATACGCTTGACGAGGCGTTGTCGATGGCGTCGGATGCGCGGATTTCAGTGGATGGTCTGTTTTCCGGCCCATCTGAAAGTCTGAATGATGAGACCACGAGCGATATGCGTACCGCAATCGAGTCGCATGGCGGTATGTTCCTGACGCGTTCTTCCGGTTCAAGTGTTGACGAGTTAGTTCGTCAGATTGATTCGCGTAGGGCCAATGCCGACGAGGATGTCGCCCAGGCGGCCGTTGTCGATGCGCCCGGCTGGTGGACGCTTGCGCTGGCTGTTGCCGTATGTGTGTGGATGTTGATTTCGTGGAGGTTGAGGCGATGAGCGGATTGTCTTTTTCCCCCGCATTGGGTTGGCCCGCCGGCATCGTCATTGCATTGGTGATGCTGGCGTTCGCCGTTGCCGAAGCCGTGTTGCATATTCGGCGCGTCAGCGAAAGCGATGAGACGCTTGCGATGTGTGTGCGACGTTGTCTGATATGCGTGATGATTGCGGTGATGGCGTTGACGCCGAGTGTCGTCTCTTCGACGACGAGCAGGGCGGTGAACGCCACTGATGTAATCGTCGCCGTTGATGTGACCGGTTCGATGGCTGTTGAGGATGCTTCGTATGCTTCGCCTGATACGGTGAGTCGTTTGGACGCCGCGAAGCAGGCTGTGCATGATTTGACCGATATGTATGCCGATGCGAGTTTCGCTGCGATTCGTTTTGGTGTGAGCGCCACCGTTGATGTGCCGTTGACGCCGGACACATTGGCCATCGGCAATTGGGCCGATGCATTGACTACGGAACCGACTTCGCTGTCGACGGGTTCTTCCCTGGACGTGCCGATCGACCAGTTGCTGTTGACGTGCAAGAACATTCATGAGCAGCGTCCTGATGATGTGATTATCGTGTATGTGATTTCCGACGGCGAACAGACGTCGTCACGTACAAGACGCACGTTCTCTTCGCTGCGTCGCTATGTCGATGATGCGTTCACGGTTGGCGTGGGTTCGACCGAAGGTGGCAGGATTCCGCTGGTGGAAAACGGCTTGTCTTCGGACGGGTCTGATGGGCAGACCGAATGGGTTGTCGATCCCGAAACCGGCGAGCCCGGCATTTCCCATCTTGACGCTGACATGTTGACCACCATCGCCGACGAGATGAGCGGTTCTTATATTTCCACAGACGCGACTCAAACCGTAGATACAGGCCATTCGGCCGAAGCGTCCGAACGCTGGCATGTCACGTCCACGGTGAAGGAGCGCACTCGTGTTTCGCCGGTGACCTGGCCTTTTGCCATCGTGGTTTTGGTGTTGCTGGCATATGAGGCCGGCGCTTGGATGGTTACGTCAAGGAGACTGCTGTGAACAATACGTTTGGCCATGGCATGACGGCTCCGACACACACGGCTGGCGCGAAGCGCGCACCGTTGCCTATACGTGTCGCGCTGATCATCGCCTCCGTACTGTTTGCGGTGGCGTGCGTGTTCGCCGCTGTGAATCTGGCTGCGCTGACGCAGTACAATCAGGCCACACAAACGCTGAATGGCAACATTCGGCAGGCGCAGGATCCGAGCACTGATTTGAATACGCTACTGGTAAGCCAGCAGCAGACCGATACGCAGTTCGGCGAGGCTAATGCGCTGCGTGCCGCGCTGCTTCCCTCGTTGCGTGATGCGATTAATGCCAATGCCGCGGTGTCGTCGACATTGACCGAGCGCATTCAGACGCAGATCAGCGCGCAATCCGGCGATTCTCAGAATTCCAATGACGTTTCCGGCGGCCAGTCCGGTGACGGCATGAATGAGTCCGGATTGACCGACGCGCAGAAACAGCAGATCGAGGACCTGCTTCGCAACAATCAGACGTCGAATAACGGCGAAACCACGGATACGTCAAAAACAGACGAGAAGAACAGTGACTCGTCACAAAATTCGTCCGATCAGGCAAAACCCTGGTAAATCAACGTTCTATGGAGATGGCCGATAAGTTATCCACAATGGTTTATCGGCCGTTTCCTTGATTTTCCAACGACGACACGCCGAACGGAGCCGTTTCGCCGTCTCTTCGTCCACAGGCCTCCGTTCGGCTGGACACTGCATCTCACGCTGGTTTGAATGGTGACATGAACACCACGACGCATACCACCGCCAATAATTCATCGCTGATTGCGGCGACGCCTGTTTCGCCGACAGCCACTGTCTTTACGCCGCAACGCACCGTCGCATTGCGTCAGACCGTCACACCATTCTCGTATATGCAATGCCGATGCCATACCATCGTCGACCAGGCACGCGATACGGTTGACACGTCAGCGGTTTTGACAACAAGCCACTTCGACAATCTGTTGGACGCCATAATCCGCACGTCGAATATCGATTGGACAGGCAATGCCGCCACCTTGTTTCGCGAGCGCATGACGATGATGTGCGAGCAGATCGTGTCATATGACGCCGATGTTGAGACGACGGTAAGGATGGCGACGTGAACTGGCATATCACTTCGTCGATTTATGGCGGCACGCAGTATGCGCCGGCAACGATGGCCGAATATACGGCGATCGCCGAGTCTTTGGTGAAGAGTGCCGCCGACATGCGGGCTTTGGCTGTTTCCTGGACAGATACGGCTCTTGCTTTGCAACGGTATCGCATGTCGATGTCGGTATGCGATTCGGCGGATCCGTCCGTGTCGGCCGCATTGTCTTCACATGCAACGTTTCCTTATGATGCCGTTGCGCAACGTTGCGGCATGCATGCACAGGATTGCACGGCATTAGGCAATGAGTTGACGCAGATGGCAGATCTGCTCATTCGGGCGCATTCATTGTATTCGAAAACCGAAGCGGAGAATCGTCGTCTGATGACCGAATTGATTCAGGGTTTCACGCAGATTTTCCCCAAGCAGATGTTCATTGGAGCGGGGGCGCTTGCCGCGGGCGGCGTATTGTACGGATCGATCAAAGAGGGAAAGTTCAACGCCACCCATGCGCTGACTTCCACCTCGTGGGCGCAGGAAGGTCTGATGAGCGGATTGGGAGCCATGGTTGGAGGCGTTTCCATCAAAAAGGGTTTGTCTCGCACCGATGAGGTGAACACCGCGGCCAAACGTCTGGCGGGGGTCACGGCTCCGGCATATGACCTGGTTCAGGGCAATGCTTTGCAGGTCAAGCAGGTGGTTTCCAATAGTGACGTCATTCAGGAGCCGCATTCCGTGGCTGAGGCCATGGAGGGATTACGCCGTCTTGGAGAGGAACGGCTGGGCAAAATCGATTTGAACAGCGGTTTGGAATATGGCACCATCGCAATTTCTCAGTACCGTAGGGCCGATGGTTCGACGTCTTGGCTGGTTACGATTCCGGGTACGGATGGCCAACCGGATTCCCCATTCGGCTGGCCACAAAATGTGGAGCTGATGAGTGGCGATAAGACGCGGCGTATGAGAGCTGACAGCGCACGCATGGTGGCCGAGGCGATGGAACGTGCTGGCATTGGCGAGGATGAGCCCGTTGCGATGATCGGGCATTCGCAAGGCGGAATCGTAGCCGCCACGCTGGCTTCCGATTGGAGCGATACCTACAACATCGAGCATATCGTCACGGCGGGATCCCCTGTTGCGAATCATCCGATTGATGAAGACACGTGGGTGACCAGTGTGGAGATCGACGATGAACTGGTCGCAGCATTGGATGGCGCGGAGAATCCCGCAACGGACACGTGGCTTACCGTCCGGGGTACGTCAACGTATACTCCCGACAACATTTCGACCACGGTCAACGACGACGGCTCGTGTACGCCCGGCATAGGGGCGGGAGCGTTGAATCCGTTCGTTGGCGCGACGGTGAAGGACCAGTCCGACGGCAAGGAGATAACTCACTGGCTGAAATACCATCAGGCCGCGTATAGGAATGCAACCGATTTGGGATCTCCAGCATTGCAACAACATGAAGAACATTTCCAGAACATTCTCGACGGCGAATTGGTGGAAACCACATATTGGCAGGGTCGGATGCAACGGTCGCGGACCATGGCCCCTTCGCAATCGGATGTCACCGTGAACATGATCGGGCGGCAATGATCGGATTAATCTATGTGTAAACGCATAGGCAAGGCCAAGTTTACGGCTGCAAGTACTCTGGTGCGTATGAAGCTTACTGATATCTCCCCCGCAATCGCATTGACCCCTCTGGACGGCCGTTATCATAACGCCACCGCACCGCTTGTCGAATACATGAGCGAACCGGCCCTGAACCGCGAGCGCATGCGTGTGGAAGTCGAATGGATGATTCTGCTGGCCAACGGTTTCGAAGGTAACGGCAATCAGCCCATCGTGTCCGGCGTCAAACCGCTTGACGAAGACGAGCAGGCGTTCCTGCGTGCGATTCCCGAACAGTTTGGCGCAGAAGGTATCGCACGGCATGCCGCCCATGAGGCTGTCACCCACCACGATGTGAAGGCCGTGGAATACTATATCGACGACCAGCTCGACAAGGCCAAAGAGACGCTGGGACGCGCGACTCAGCTGTCCGATTTGAAGACGCTGGTGCATTTCGCCTGCACGTCCGAAGATATCAACAATCTTTCCATCGCCCGTTGCGTGAAGAACGCCATCGAACAGGTGTGGCTGCCTGATGCGCAGGCCATTGTCGACCATCTTGCGGCCAAGGCCGAAGAGTACCGCGACAAGGCGCTGCTGTCGCTCACTCACGGCCAGCCGGCAACGCCGACCACGCTGGGCAAGGAGCTCGCAGTCTACGTGTACCGTCTGAACCGTCAGCTGGGCAAGGTGCGCGCTCAGGAATATCTGGGCAAGATCAACGGCGCCACCGGCACGTTCGGCGCTCACTTGGCGGCCTGCCCGGATGTCGATTGGGTTGCCGTCTCCCGCGAGTTCGTGACCAATCGCATGGGTCTGACGTGGAATCCACTGACCACGCAGATTGAATCCCATGATTGGCAGGCCGAACTGTACGGCACGATCAGCCATGCGAACCGCATCATGCACAACTTGTGCGTCGACGTGTGGATGTACATCTCCCGTGGCGTGTTCGCACAGATTCCGGTCAAGGGAGCCACCGGTTCCTCCACCATGCCGCACAAGGTCAATCCGATTCGTTTCGAAAACGCCGAAGCGAATCTCGAGCTGTCCTGTTCGCTGCTGGACACCTTGTCCGCCACGCTGGTGGAATCCCGATGGCAGCGCGACCTGACCGATTCGACCACGCAGCGCAACATCGGCTCCGCGCTGGGTTATTCCGTGCTCGCCCTGTACAACCTCAAGGGCGGTCTGGAATCCATCCATCCGAACGATATCGTGATTGAACGCGAACTGGATTCCAACTGGGAGGTACTCGGCGAGCCGATTCAGACCGCCATGCGCGCATGCGAGCTTGCAGGCCTGCCCGGCATGGAAAAGCCGTACGAGAAAGTCAAGGAACTCATGCGCGGCCACGAAATCAGCCAGACCGATGTGGAGAATTTCATCGACGGTCTCGCCTTCGATGAGGCCACTGCGGCACGTCTCAAGGCTCTGACTCCGGCGTCCTATACCGGTGTCGCCTCCAAGCTGGTCGATTTTCAGCGCTGACGCCTATCCGGCATAATCGCGTCCGACAGACACTACGTATGACGCCTCGCGTATGGGTCTGGGAGACTACACAATCTCCCGTCCCATACGCGAGGCGTCATGTTTTCTTCCATCCCCTACTTTTCATCCTCTACTTCTCATGGACGCCATCACATGAATAAGAAATATCGGCGAATCCTCAACCGCACAAAGTCATAAGACTGTATTATCGAATTAGTTCGATCGGCCCGCATATATCGGGCAAGGCACACCAATGAAAGCGGAATACGTGTCAGACGTCATCACCCCATCCGTTCAAGATGTCCATATCGAAGATGTGCGTCCTCGCCGCACCAGAGACTTCGCCGACCTCGTCCATGCCGCGGCGGCACTCGCCGGCGGCATTGTGATACTGCTGCTCACGCTGTATCTCAAAGGCACCGCATCAGGCGTGGAATCGGATATTCATACCGCCGGCAAAGCGGTTGAATGGCTTGTCAATATCCCATCATCATTGGTGCAGCAAATCGCCATCGTCGCCATCACCGTCGGTGTGCTCGCACAATTATTGATTCATGCGCAATGGCTTCAATCCGCGGTCTCACTGATTTCGCTGCTCTGCGGATTCGCTTCGATATGGGCGGTCTCCTGGCTGATAACGCATATCGCAGACCCTATGCTGATCGCATCACTGTCGTCATCATCACTGCCTCATCTATCGTCTGGAATAAGTCTTCTCCCCGACTTCTACGCGGCGATGACGGCTTTTCTTACAACCGCCGGACCTCGTCGTATGAGTTCGTCGGTGAAATGGGGTTGGAATACGCTCTATGCGGTCGCTATACTGACGGTGGTGCTGTCATGGCATTCGCTGACCGGCGTGCTGCTGGCATACGTGGTCGGCCGTGCCGTGGGCATGATCATCCGTTTCATCATGGGCACACAGAACAACGGCGTATGGGGCATGCAGATCGTACACGCGCTTCACACGCTCGATCTGAATATCATAGGTCTGCAACGCCGTTCCGAAACGCATACGGATGCGGGACTTCTACGCACCGATCTTGATGACGATCTCGTGGAGAACTCCCGCATCTACGATGCCTATGACGAAGCCGGCAACCGTTATACGGTATCCGTTTTGGACAATCAGATTCAGATCGCAGGCTATTTGAACCAGCTTTGGCAGTGGCTGCGACTGTCGGGCGTGTCAATGAGAAAAGACCGTTCCGCCATCGACGCCCATCATCATCATTACGCCATGCTGCTGGGATTGCGCAGCATCGGATTGCCCGCCCCGGAACCGTATGGGGTTATCGACAGCGGCGAATCCTCGATTCTGGTATTGAACGCCCGGCATACGCCGCTGGAATGCAATCTCAACACGCTCACAGACGACGATGTCATCGGCTTTATGACCTATCTCAAAACCGCGCATCATCGCGGCTACACGCATCGTCGTCTAACAGCCGACACGTTGGCCCGCATGGAAGACGGCACACCGGTTATCGCAGGATGGCATAACGGCGATTTCGCAAGCGGCCCCAGCAATCGCGCATTGGATCAAGTGCAGCTGCTTGTTCTGTTCAGCGCGCTTATCGGCACGGAACGCACGATTGCGAACGCCCGCAAAGTGTGGGACGACGAGCATCTGATCGGGCTCGCCCCGTTCGTGCAAAAAGCCGCGGTGCCCGCCGCTACGAAATCGATGCCCAATTGGGACAAGCATGTGCTGGAAGAACTGCGTTCCGGCTTCAGCGCACTCGCCTCGCAGGAAGTGGCCGATACCATGGAACCGGTAACGTTGTCTCGTTTCTCATTGCGTTCCTTCTTCGCCATCGCGCTGTTGGTCGTTGCGGTTTCCGTCGTGTTCACGCAGCTCAAACCCGATGAGATGGTCAAGGCCGTACGTGAGGCGAATCTCACCATGGCATTGCTCTGCATTACCTTCGGTCTCATTGCTTGGGCCGGCTCCGCGCTGACTATGGGCGCATTCATGGATAAGGACAAACGCAAGCCCTTCGCTTTGATGTGTTCGCAGATGGCGTCAGGCTTCACCGCCGTATCCATGCCCGCAGGCGTTGGCCCCGCTCTGATGAATCTGCAGTTCCTTCGTCATAACGGCTATCGCGGGGCAAAGGCAACGGCGATTATGAGCGCCGTCGCGGCTATTCAATCGGGCACTACCGTCGCGTTGGTGCTGCTGATCGGCATTTTCACCGGACGCAATACGTTGTCGGGAATGATTCCGACCAACACGCTTATTATCGCGATTTCCGTCATCGCATTGGTTATCTCGTTGGCTTTGGCGATTACGCCCATACGTTCGCTGATCATCAAAACATACTTACCTCTGCTCAAACAGTATGCACGCGCTTTGATCGATGTAATGACGCAGCCGAAACGTCTGGCGGTCGGTCTGGCCGGCGCGCTGATTCTCAATGTCGCCACCGGCTTAGGCTTCTGGGCCGCATTGTTGGCATTTGGATACCCGACAAATCCGTTTGAAACAGTGTTTCTTTTCCTGTTGGCCAACACGTTGGGTTCCGCAGTGCCGACGCCTGGCGGCCTAGGTGCCGTCGAAGCGGCTCTTTCTGTTTCGTTCAGCGCGATCGGCGTCCCCTCGCCTATCGCACTGTCCGCGACACTGGTCTACCGTGTGGCGTTCTACTGGCTGAGAATCCCGATTGGAGCCATGGCCATGAAGTGGCTGGATCGCCATAATTTGATCTAACCGGTCTCTTTTTTGCCATCTCAAGATGGAAAACCGCCAAAAACCACTGAAAAAACGCCGATTTGGCGTCATTATGCGCTAATATTCAGTATGAACGTGGATATTCGGGTAAGCAGGATATCCCCTGACTTAAGAAGGAATGCTTTATGGCATACAACAAGTCTGATCTCGTCTCGAAGATCGCGCAGAAGTCGAACCTGACCAAGGCTCAGGCTGAAGCTGCTGTTAACGCTTTCCAGGACGTGTTCGTCGAGGCAATGCAGTCCGGCGAAGGCCTGAAGCTGACCGGCCTGTTCTCCGCCGAGCGTGTCAAGCGCGCCGCCCGCACCGGCCGCAACCCGCGTACTGGCGAAACCATCGAGATTCCGGCCACCTATGGCGTGCGCATCTCCGCAGGCTCCCTGCTGAAGAAGGCTGTCACCAAGTAAGTTGTTCGGCCTTTATATGCCCGAAGGATCGGGAGCATCCATTACGGATGCCCCCGATTTTTCATATCCGCTACATGCAGCATTCCAGCAAGGAGCGCATCAATGCAGCGAAATCGGGATTCCGGTCAGGATCCGATTCAAACGGATCAATCATCATCGCCTCCCGATGAAAAGGCGCAGTAACCGCCACGCGTGTCCAATCACAGGAAAATTGAACGCCAGTCTGTCGGGCGGCTGCGATAAAACGTCCACGCAACGCGGCGCGAGTGTCGCCAGGGGCGTGCTCACGCGCGTATTCAGCCTGTAAATCATCAACAAGCACACGTATCATGCCATGCTGTTGCAGCGAAGCGAACAGCCTGCCGTTGACGATATCGTGATAATCCATATCCAACTGTTCCGCTCTGGCCACGGCAATCGGTCCACGACGACCTTCCAATACGTCAAAAAACCGGCGTTTCGCCATCCAGTCGACGCGATCGACTAAACGTATTGTCTCACCGTCATGGAAAGCGTCCAAGGTATCACGCCAATCCTGCAGCACCTGCATCACACTGGTGTGAGGCAGTGAATCGACGATTTGCGGATGCGTCTGTACAAAACGGTCAACGATATCCAAATATCGATATTGCACTGCCAATGCCCCGCCATGCATCACGCTGCCGTTCGCCATCGCGAAATCGGCGGAGCGACAGGTCAGATCGGCGCTTACCGCACGGTTCACCGCACCGGGGTCGGCGAATGCGAAATCAGCGAATCCAGTGGCGACGCCGTCACGATGGCATTGTTCGATAACGCACAACACCAGATGCGTTGTCGCCAGCTTCATCAGTGTCGCCCATTGTGAACGATTCGAATCCCCGATGATGACATGCAGACGTCGGAACGCGTCAGGATCGGCATGCGGCTCATCCCTCGTGTTCACCATCGGACGAGAACGCGTCGTCGCCGAGGAAACGGCCTCATCCAGGAAGCCGGCACGCTGCGTGATTTCAAAGCCCTCAGGCGTCACACGTCCTGCTCCGGTGAAGATCTGGCGGGTGATCAAAAACGGCAGCAACTCATGTTCCACCGTCTGTAACGGCACAAAACGGCGCACCAGATAGTTTTCATGGCATCCGAACGAATGACCGGCGGAATCCGCATTGTTCTTGAACAGATGGATTCGTGTCTGCTCTCCGTGCGTGGATTGCAACGTCTCTTCGGCTTTCAAGGCCAACGAACGCATAATCCGTTCGCCTGCGGCGTCCAAGGCCACAGCATCCCGCGGATCGGCCGCTTCCGCCGTCGCATACTCCGGATGGGATCCAACATCAAGATACAAGCGTGATCCGTTCGTCACATACATATTCGTTGAGCGCGCCATGCTCACCAAGGGGCGGAACATCATCATGGCGACCTGTCCGGCATCACAAGAACGGTCCGCGCCGGTCACACTGACGCCGTACTCGGTTTCCAATCCGAAAATACGGGAGAACCCGTCGATTTCTCGACGGGTCCGTTCTGTGACGATGCCGCTGGCGCTATCACGCAGCTGCGGCATCATTCACCGCCTTTCTGCACGAAACTGTCCACGTATTCCTCCGCATTGGAAGCGAGCACCGATTCGATATCGCCCAATACCGCATCCAGCATGTCGGGCATATCCTGTGAGGCCGTGGCCGCAACTACCTGTTCCCCGGCGTTGTTTTCCTGCGCCGACTGGGCTTGCATGAATTCCTGAGGCATAATCGTTTTCCTTCCCAACAGTCTCGGCAATCGAATCAGTCAGCGCAAATAAGCGCATAATTCGTCGGTGATGATGCCGTTCGTCGCGACCACATCGTTTTCGCGGCGCCAGTGGACGGTGTCGTCGTTCCACGTGCGCAATGTTCCTTGGGCTTCCCAGATCACAATTGCGCCTGCGGACACGGCAGGCACATCCCACTTATGTAAATTCGCCTCGAAATATGCGTCGTACGTGCCATCGGCAACCTTGCACAAATCCAATGATGTGGGGCCGACACGTTTGATATCAGCCGGTTTGCCTGCAATACGGCCAATCACATCAAGCGTGCGCTTCGATTCCTCCTGAACATACGACATGCCGAAACTGATGACGGAACTGTCCAGATGCGGCGTGGTCGACGGGATGATCTTCTCGCGCTTGTCTCCGATCGGCGTTTTACGAATGCGAATCGCACCGTTGTTCTTCACCGCCAAATAAGTCAGGCCCAAACCCGGCGCATGCACGATACCGATAATCGGCTGTGCCGAGCATTCTTCATTGAATTCGAACAGCGTCAGGGTAATCGCCCATTCGGGCATATTGCGAGCGAAATTAATCACGCCGTCAATGCCACCGACGCACCAGTATCGTTCGCCCGGATGCGGTTCCTCCGGACGAAACTGCCAAAACCCGTCGAACACATCAACGTAGGTCAGTCGATTGCTGATGAACTGATTCAGGCGTT
The DNA here is from genome assembly GCF_056356435.1 of Bifidobacterium sp. LH_512. NCBI lineage: Bacteria > Bacillati > Actinomycetota > Actinomycetes > Bifidobacteriales > Bifidobacteriaceae > Bifidobacterium > Bifidobacterium sp. LH_512. Next base: position 497,033 of record NZ_JBKEUE010000001.1, on the reverse strand, counting down.
CATCCAAATCGGAAGTGAAATGCAGATGGTCTTCCGACAATTGCAGGCTTTTCATATCACGCGGATTCGTCTGTTCGGTCAGAGCGTGCTTGCCGGCGTCCTGCATGATACGCGCGGCTTCCAATGCGATGTCTCGTAGCTTTTCCATATTCGTTCCTCTTACTGCTCCGTTGGCGTTCCGGTCTTCATCATGTGCCAGCGCTACCGCTTGGCTGTGGTACACACCAGCCGCAATGCCTTCTCACATTCGCGGCTTTTCATAAAATTCATCCTTCTCTATTAATCAGGTTCATTCTACCTGAACATTGTGATGTACGCGCCTTATATCTCACGGCATTACGCGCCAAGTATCCGCAGCGCGTCCACCGCATCATGCGCGTCAGCATATGCGCCCATCTGCCGGGTGAACGCCAGGGGATCGGACATATCAAGGGTCAGCATTCCGTCACGGGAGCGTTCATCACGCACTGTTATATGGGTCCAAGATACGGCAACGATATCCGAGGCGAAACGCTTCACGAAATCGGCACGCGTCCATGCACGCGTATCGGCGGGAGCTTCAGTCATGGCTTTTCGTGTTTCCACATCACCGATTGCGCGCTCCGTTCCGGCACGCAAACGTTCCCATACGGATTTTGCCGGATCAAGGGCAGCCCACGACAGGTCCAAGGCGCGGATGCGCGCATCATTCCATGCGCATCCGGTCTTACGGCGAAGACGCTCCATCAGCTGCCATTTGAGTAGCCATTCAACACGCGAGGCTTCAGTGGTCAGGCCCAGTCGCGTATCGTCGTCGGCATGGCGGATAGCTGCTATGTCGACGAGCGCCTGCCCCCACATCGCCATGATATTGGAGGTCGAACGGTCAGGCCATGCGGGTTCGCCTTGCGTATTGGTGCCGTAGATGATTGCCGCCGCCGCATATACGGCGGCCCGCAGATTCACTTGGATGGACCATGCTGTAGCAGTCGTACCGTTTTCGAGAGGGAATTGGGCGCCAAGCGTCAGGTCATGTGACACCGTGTGCATGGCTTCGACGGGGTCGGCCGGCATGATGCGTGGCCACAGCTCGTTCAAATCGATTCCGGCGTTGTCGGCGTGTTCGAGCAGCCATAACAGCATGCTGGTGACGCCGAGTTTCAGTATTTGTGGCGTGTCCATACGATTGGCGTCGCCGACGATGACATGCAGTCGACGCTGGTCGGCGGTGGCATGCGATTCGTCGCGCGTGTTGATGATGGGCCGGTCGAAAGTGGTTTGCAGGCCGACTTTCATATGGAAGTAGTCGGCTCGCTGGCTGAGCTGGAAGCCCGCCTGTTCGCTATGTTCGCCGATGCCGACGCGGCCTGATCCGGTGTAGATTTGCCGTGTAGCGAAATGCGCGATCATCAGTTTGGTGACGTCATCGAATGGTATGCGGCGCAGCATCATATAGTTTTCGTGCGTGCCCCAACTGGCGCCTTTGCCGTCCACGTTATTGCGGTGCAGTTCGATTGGCCGGCCGGTTTGTTCACTTGCCTTGCGCGCGGCCTGCAGCATGATGAGGTCTCCGGCGTGATCATAGCGGACAGCTTCGAATGGGTCGCATGTTTCCGGCGCGGAGTATTCGGGATGTGCGTGGTCGACATAGATGCGTCCGCCGTTGGGGGCTATGACATTGGTGATGTTCAGCTGCGGCGCGTCGGTAAGGATGTCTGGATGTACGGCGGCGCGTTCCATACGAATGCCGCGCGCGTCGTTGACGGGATCTTCCTGACGGTAATCCCATCGGACATGCTTCGTTTCGGACGTGGCGGCGGCGCCGACCACGTCGAATGACAGACGTACCGGATTATATGGTTTGCCGTCCGGGCTGGAGACTGCATATTCGGTTTCCGTGCCCATCACTCGACGTACGCTCATCGGCTTCCTTACTGCTTCTTTATAAGCGTGTATACGCTTGGATGCTGTTTTATTATTCGCGGCTGGCGTCGTCGTGATGCGCGCGGATGCGTGTGATTCGTCCGGCGTCCAATCCGTTGATTCGTCCCCATTGTTCCGCATCGGCGTCCAAAACGGAATCGCGTGTCTCATCAAATTCGTCGTTTACCGCACCGGCCAGCAGTGCGGCATCAATAGCCACGGGCCTGCCAGTGAGGATGGATGCTTTGACGGCCTTGGTTTTGGCCCTGTCGATGATGTTTTTCAGCATGGCTCCGGAAATCACATCGGAAAGATGCAGGGATTCCCAATGGCCATGCTCATCGCATACGTCACACAGATTACGTCGGTTCGAATCATCATAGATATCGTCCACCAGCAAAGCGGCAAGCGTATCCGCATCTTGGCCTTCCCGCAACGGCAGGTCGTCGGTCAGATAATGGCGAATAATAGCTTGGGCCTGCTTGGCTTTCGGGCGTTCCACATGAATTTTCATGTCAAGACGACCTGGACGCAATACCGCCGGATCAATCATGTCAATGCGATTGGACGCACCGATCACCATCACATTGTCCAATCGTTCGACGCCGTCGAGTTCGGCCAGGAACTGCGGCACGATCGTGGTTTCCACATCGGAGGAGATGCCGGAGCCTCGCGTGCGCAACAGGGAATCCATTTCGTCGATGAACACGATCACCGGACGGCCTTCTTCCGCACGCTCGCGGGCACGTTGAAAAACCAAACGGATCAATCGCTCGGATTCGCCCACGAATTTGTTGAGCAGTTCCGGTCCCTTGACCGAGAGGAACACTCCTCCGGTAGTCTGTCTCGACCGTTCAGACTGACCGCCTGTACCTCCGCCTTGCGAAAGCGCATGCGCCACCGCTTTGGCAATCAGCGTTTTGCCATTGCCTGGAGGACCGTACAGCAACACGCCCTTCGGCGGATTGAGATTGTATCGTTCAAACAATGCACGATGCTGGAACGGCAACTGTACGGCGTCACGAATGCGCTCAATCTCATCATCCAATCCGCCGATATCGTCAAAGGATACATCCGGGGTTTCCTCCAGCACCAGATCGGCATCATTCTCCCCCGGCAACGCTTCCAATGCGATGCGGCATGATCCGTCGACGATTACTCTGTCCGAAGGGTCGAACGACGTGTGGGCCAGCGCATAGCTGCGCCTGACCAGCGTAAGGTTGCCGCCCGTATCGGCGACCAGCAGCCTGCCGTCATCCAGCACTTGTTTGACCGTGCGCACAGTGCCGATGGTTTCATTGTCACGCTGTTCGACCAACACCATGTTTTCGTTCAGCAACACGGTACGGCCCGGCTCCAGGCGGGCTGCGGGAAGATTCGCCGCAACAGGCACAATCAGGCGACGATTGCCAGAAACGATTTCCGCCGCCGCATGCTGCACGCCCTGATCGTCGGTACGGCAGGAGTCGATGCGGATCATCGTGGCGAAGCTCATCGGCGGGTGTGCAAGCTGCGTAAGTTGGGCTTTGGCTTTGGCCAATTCTTGCCCCGCACGGTTCAACGCCTGCGCCAATGCATGGTTCTTTGCACGCAGCCGATCATTCATTTCAGCCATTTCGTCCATGGTGTCCACGCCCGTATCATTCATGGCTTTGATTGTCGCAGCGATTTCCGACAATCAAATGCATGCCTGAAGAAACTCTGCACTTTTGTGATGATCTGAAGCCTCGCCCGACCCTTTCACAGCCTGGCTTGTTGGTGATGGACGTTGATTCCACGCTGATTGACGAGGAGGTCATCGACGAATTGGGGGTTGCGGCCGGAGCCGGCAAGCGCATCGCGGACATCACGGCACGCGCGATGAATGGCGAATTGGATTTCGAGCAGGCTTTGCGGGCGCGCGTCGCATTGTTGAAGGGGCTGCCTTCTTCGATTTTCATGCAGGTGTATCGTTCGCTGCATACAACGCACGGCGCGAAAACGCTTATCGACACACTGCATGCGCACGGCTGGAAGGTCGGCGTAGTGTCGGGAGGCTTCCATGAGGTCGTCGACATAATCGCCGACGACCTGAAGCTTGATTATTGGATTGCGAATCGTTTAGAGATCGCTGACGGACGTCTGACAGGCCGTGCGGCGGGGCGTATCATCACCAAGCAGGTCAAACTGGACGCGCTGTGTGAATGGGCGCAGGCCGAAAACCTGCCGATGACGCAGACCGTGGCCGTAGGCGACGGCGCGAACGACATCCCCATGATCCAGGCCGCGGGCCTCGGCATCGCATTCTGCGCCAAGCCGCGTACTAAGGCCGCCGCTCCGCACTCCATCGACCGGCGCGATCTGTCCTTGATACTGGATCTGCTGGACTAAACCCCCGATAGTGGCAATACCGAATCCCATACTGGCCCCATACCAGCCCATACAGTCCCCGAATGCCGCCCCGCACCACATTCTTCTGACGGTTTTGACCGCAACACGCCGAGGCGGGCGGTCAAAACCGTCAGAAAAGAGCAATCCAGTCGGACAGCGGCTCCGCTTGAACGGGTAATTCAGGTTATGCGGCCTCCTGTTTCAATGCATCCACATCGGATTGGAACTCGGCGACATGCTCGTCAAATTCCTCCGAATCATTGTCGTACAGGTCGCTTCGCACATCGGAATAGAAATCGTAGATGTCGGATTTCGCGTCGGACCATTCATCATATACATCCGACATCGTATCCGACCACATGTCGTATGCATCGGAACTGACATCCGACCACTCGTCGTACGGCGCCAGATCGTAACCGTCCGATACTACGCCATCATAAAATTGATCGTAAAGGTCGGATGACAGATCCTCATAGATGCCGTCATACACCGCATCAGCGGCATCCTCGTAGATGACGTCGTATATGCCCTCAAGATTGTCATATTGGTCATCGAAATCTTCGTCAAGGGAACCGGCAAGATTCGCGTAATCAATTGCATATTGACGCAATTGCAGGCATATGTCCGACGTGCCGGCCAATACCTGATCGTAGTATCCCTGCACTTGTTCGACATTGGCCGTATATGCGTCATAACCGTCGATCTTTGCGACCAACGTATCGTAGTCGGCCTTCATTTGCGCAACCTGCCCGTCGACATAGGCCGTGATTTCAGCTTCAAGATTGTCAAGGGAGGACGCCTCAACCGGCGTCGCCGGCGCATCCTTCTTTTGATCCTCCTTCGTATCATTTGATTTTTCGACGGCATTCTGCGAAGCGCTCCCTGCGGCATCATTCACCGGCAACGCATCATTCGTGCTGCAGGCGGCAAGAGACGCCATCAAGGCAAAAGAGCACAGAAACACCAACGACTTCTTCATTGCAGTCCCCTTTCTCGTGGACGCAGGATGGATACGACGATGAAAGACAGGGCATATCATTGCCGTATCGTCATCGTCAATGACACCATTATTGTTGGGACAAGTGAATCCGGCATCAGCTGCCGACTGAATATCGCATGTAGAACATCCGATATGATGTGGTCGCTGTTGCCGCCTCATCGAAACAAACGGCGGACGTCGACGCACCGCCAATATCATGCAGGAAGGCCCGCCATGTTCGACAAGCATCTGACCGAAGATCTGCTGGAGCGGCTGTTGAAAAGCGACGATGTGGATTCCTATCTGGCGCAGGAGCAGCTCGAAGAATACAACCTGCAAAATTATCTTTGGCAGCTGTTGGAACGCCAGCATATGAAACGTTCCGCGCTGGCACGCGAGTCGGGCATCAACGCCACCGTCGTCTACGACATTTTTACAGGGAAAAGCCGACCAGGACGCGAGCATGCGCTGATGCTCGCCATCGGACTCAACTGCGATTTGCGCGAAACGCAGCGTCTGCTCCGTCTCGCGGGAGCGAATGAGCTGTGGTGCAAACGACGCCGCGATGCGATCATCATATGGTGTATCGATAACGGTTTCGACCTGAACGCGGTCGAAGACGAACTGCGTCGTTTGGGCGAACCAACGCTGCGCGACGATGACGACGCCGCAGGCGATGCATTCGAAGCAGACACGAAGGCGATGCCGTGAACGATTCCCAAGCCATGCACGCAATGGGCATCGATGACGCCTATCATGTCGAACGTACGCTCGCTCGCGGACCGTACGGTGTCACGGAACTGGTGACCATCGATGGCGTCGGACCGTTCGTCCGCAAGAAAATTCCTTCGGCGCTGGCCCAGCGTTCCATATGGGCCTCGCTGAACGGTCTCGGATGCGACCGCATTCCCCATGTGGCGGCCATGTATGAGCTTCCCGATTGCTTCGCGGTCATCATCGAATACGTGCCGGGAGAAACGCTGTCGCAATATCTTGACGGCCATGGCACGATCGGAGTCGACGAAGCCGTCGCCCTGACCATGCAAATCTGCGAGTCGATCCTTGCCGTGCATCATGCCGGCATCCTTCACCGCGATATCACGCCGGCCAACGTCATCGTCGCCAACGATGGCGCGCATATCATCGATTTCGGCATCGCCCGTGAACTCAGCCACGAATCGCACGGCGACCGTGACACCACCGTTTTGGGGACATACGGTTTCGCCGCCCCGGAACAATACGGATTCGCCCGTACGGATGTGCGCTCCGACGTGTATTCCATCGGCAGAATCCTCGGCACCATGCTGACCGGCATGTTCCCCGATGCCGAGAATTATGAATCTGCGCTGGACAGGACGTTGTCGGATAAGCCTGATCTGCATGCGATCATCAAGCGCGCATGTGCATTCGAACCGAGCGCTCGATACCAGAGTGCCGACGATCTGCTGGAAGCGCTCAGATCCGGCCGCGACACCTACGAAGCCGGGTACGACACCGTGCAAAACCACGGCAACGGCATGGGGGCCGCGAAGAAGACCACGGCAGTTCCGCCGCATCACGCCGTGCGCGTCATGGTCATCGCCGTCGTCGCGATTCTTATCGTCATCGTATCCGCGATGATGCTGACGATCGGAGTTCCGTTCCTTTCCGACCATGCAAACACCCTTCTCAGTTCCGGGCAGCAGGGCGATATGTCGTCGCAGACATCGCCCGGTACCGCTGATGCCACCGACGGCATGCCGAAAGACGGTAAAACGAAAAACGACGAGACGAAGGACAGCACAGCGCCGGATGACGACGCCGTTGCGTCGGGCAACCCCTTGGAGCTGGTGGAGACCGGATGGTCGGCGGAAGACGGTTTTGTAAGCTACGCGGTGGGTTTGCGCAACACCAGTGATTCGGTCAATGTCGAATTCCCCTCCATAGAAATCACCGGATACGATGACCAAGATGACATCATATTTTCGGATACGCAGGTGCTGAGATATGCCTTTGCCGGCCAGACGACATATTTCAGCGGTCTGGCCGGGGATGGCGTGGCCCCGGCACGGGTGGATTTCTCCATACTCGACCCACAATCCCATGAACTGGACTCTTCAACGGACGCTGTGGTGTTCTCCGTTTCCGATACGAAGGAAATCGTCACCGACAATGACGGGATAACCTTCACAGGACGTATCGGCATCAGTCAGAACAATACAAAGCTTCAGGAATCATCATCGGTGAACGTGTCATTGGTCCTACGAGATGCCGACGGATCCATCATCGGCGGCCAAGAAACCTTCGTCGACTGGCCGCCCGCAGGCGGAACACGGCCGTTCTCCATCAAGACGTACGGTCTTCCTGATTACGCATCCTATGAAATCCATGCGCAAATATGGTGAAAGCGGTTCGAACCGATTCGATTGGAATCGTCCCGAACCGCTTTCGAACGTGATCAATTGCAGTATGCGCCTTCGGTCAGACGGGCGCCGCGGGCCCAGTCGGCGGCGCGCATGGCCTTTTTGCCTTGGGCTTTGACTTCGAGCAGTTCCAGCGGTTCGCTGGCCGTGCCGACCCACACGTTCTTTTTGCCGGCCTGCAGCACGCCGGCGGCCAGTTCCTTCGGAACGCTCGGATTCGTCATATCGGCAGGCTGTGCACGTAGCACGTGCAACGTGGCTTCATCGTCGCCATTGTGCAATGTGCACCATGCGCCCGGATTCGGCGTGCATGCGCGAATCTGACGGTCGGCGGCGAATACAGGCACGTCAAAACGAATATGCGCATCTTCGACGGTGATTTTCGCAGCCGTTTCATACACGCCTTGAGGCTGTTCGGACGGAATGATCTGACCGGATTCCATGCCGAGCAAGGAGGCCGCCAACAGAGGGGCACCGTCTTCGGCAAGACGGGCAAGCAGTTCGCCCGCGGTCTCATGCACACCGACGCGCACGGTTTCCTGCGCCAGAATCGGACCTGCATCCATACCACGCGTAATACGGAACACGCTGACTCCGGTCACATCGTCGCCCGACCAAATCGAGCGCTGTACCGGAGCCGCGCCACGCCACAACGGCAGCAGGGAGAAATGCAGATTGTACCAACCCATCGGCAGCGCGTCGAGCACATCCTGTTTCAGGATTTTGCCATAGGCGACCACGGCCGCAGCCTGCGCACCGGTCGCAGCCAATTCGGTGATGAAGGTTTCTTCGGACGGATCCGATTCGATAACCGGCAGCCCCAATTCCAATGCCGCCTGCTTGACTGGGCTTGGCATCAGCTTGCGGCCGCGGCCAGTGGGGGCATCAGGACGTGTCAATACCGCGACGACTTCGAAATGTTCCGTATCCTCAGCCAACGCGCGCAACGACGGCACTGCAACATCCGGAGTGCCTGCAAAAAGAACTTTCAGCATTTCCTATTCCTTCATCATTCAATCATCCTGCAAATTCAATCGGCAAAGCATCAACCCGCAAATCGTCAATCAGCAAGGAACAATCGACAAAGATATTATTGCAACGCCGGAATGTTGACGCCCTGCGCTATCAGCAATTCACGAAGCCTCACCGGATCGCTGAAGCGGACGCCGCGAATTCCAGCAGCGTTCGCGCCGACGATATTCATGGCCTTGTCGTCGACGAATACCGCACCATCGGCGGCGATGCCGAATTCCTGCAATGCACGATCGTAGATCTCCTTGTGCGGCTTACGCATCTTCACGAAGCCCGACACCAATCGGCCGTCCAAATCTTCAAGAATGTCGCACTGGCGCTCCGCTTCGGCGAACATCTCCTTTTCCCAATTGCTCAGGCCCCATACACCGATGCCGGCTTCTTTCAAATCCTTGACAAGCACACGCGCGCCCGGCACAACGCCTGTCAGCGTATCGCGGAAATTCGCCACATAGTATTCGAGCATGTCGGCCCACCGGTCGCCGTGTGTGCCGCGCATCCATGCGATGGCCTCCTGCTGTGAGGCACCACCATCCATCATGTCGTTCGCATCATAAAAACCGGAGATATCGTTATCGAGGAAACGGTCGATGGTCTCCTGACGGTAACGTGACAGCATCGCGGCGCCCGGTTCCCAGTAAATCAGCACGTTGCCAAAGTCGAAAATCACATCCGTGATCGGCTTTCCGACATTGGCTGCGGCCGCATCGTCAGACACCAGCACGTCGTATTCCATATCCGGTTCTCCCGGCCAACCTTTCATCGCTTCCTCCGTCGAATCATGCCCAATAGTAAACGCATATCCATCGTTTCACGGCACTGAGACGAGCCCGGCCAATACGACAGGCTGCAAGCAGAAGGCACCAGCTGCAACACGCAGTTCTCACACATCCGGCTCGATATCAAGTCTTATATAAGATCCTTCGGATCCAATTGGAAACGCAGCTCCCCCGGTTCACGCGCAGCAACGTGTCGGGCGGTCTCTCTACGCAAGCGCAACGCCAATTCCGCACGATGCGACGGCGATACGCGAACAACCGCTTTAACACGATCGTCAGTGCCTTCCAGCTCGCGGCTGTCCACCGTTTTCGGAGGCGGAATCGGCACCGGTCCAAGCACCGCGGGCATCGCGCCCGCAGGCCCCTGCACGCTCGCCCATTCGCCGTCGAGCGCGCCAATGCGCCGCAGCAGCAACCGTACCGCTTCACGCTGTCCCCACACACATGCCGCAGCGCAGGCCGGAGGCAATCCCGTTTCGATGCGTTCCGACACCTCCTGTGTGGCGAGACGACCGGAATCCCACAGCATCAACGACTCCGCAAGCACCGGATCGCTTTCCCCGAGCAGCAAGGCCTGTCCTCCCCTGCTTCGAGGCGCACACATCGAAACGACGCGCATCCAATTGGACAGCACGTCGAGGCGTGCGTCCATGCCAAGCGCGTATAGACTCGTCCACGCATCCAAAATGGCGACGGCACTGTATTCGACGCCGTCCGAACGTTCGCCGCGCACCCTTGGCTCAGCTCCGGGAGTCGCAATCACCAGCATCGGAGCGAACGCGACCTCCTCAACAATGCCGCATGGCTGGTTGGGCGTGGAAACGACAATCGGGGCGTTGCGGAACAATCCGCGTAACTCCTGCGCGGTGCCGGCCGCTCCGACCCGTACGACGCGCATGCGTTCATTGCCGCATCCTTGGCACTGCCATCGCACGGTGGCGGCGCCGCACCAACGGCAACGCACATCGCCTTCGCGCAGGCGTTCCAACGGCCCTGTGCAACGCGGGCATCGCGCCTGCCGATGGCATCGGGAGCAGCTCAAGGTTTCGGTGACGCCGTCCTGTGGAATCGACAGCAGCACCGGCCCACGTTCAAGTGACTTCGTCAATGCGCGTACAGCGGTCTGCGGCACGCGCGTTCCGAGACTGGAATCGTTCAGACGTGCCAATTCCTCACGGTTCAGCCATCTGACCCAAGGCACGCGTTCTTTTGCGACGGTCGGAAAGGGTTTGATCAGCGTACTGTATCCGCTCACCGGCGCCGCCATGGCATGACCACCGGAGCATTCCCATTGGCTGATGACGCTGCGTGCATTGGCCATGGCAACGAAAACACCGTCATGCAGTTTCGCGCGCAAGCGCATCACGCCGCGCGCATTCGCGTATGGCATCATGCCGTCCGCATTCTGATAGGCGGCATCATCCACGATGGCGAACAAGGCCGGCCCTTCGACGGGCGCATACATGACGGCGCGTGTGCCGATCACGCAGCGCACCTGCCCCGTCGTTACGGCCAGATACGCACGATACCGTTCCGCCGGCGGCATCGCGGCCGTCAATATGGCGACGTCGCCGTCATATCCGACGAAACCGTCGGCAGAATTGCCGGTTAGATCGCCGTCGCCGTCGTCATTCGGCTTCTCCGCTTTCACTGGCGCGAAAGGCCGCAAACCGGCCATGACGAATTCGCGCAGCAGATCATTGACTTCCCGCATTCCCGGAAGCGCGATAACCGCAGGTTTTCCCGCGGCAAGCGCCTGCAAGGTGATCCATGTCAGATCGCGTTGCCATTGGCTGGCGCCCGGCAGCGGATTGCATACGAATGATTGAAAATCGTCGTCCTGTAATGCGCCGCGTAATAAAAACGCGTTCGCATAGTTGGCGGAAACGCCATTGAAAAGATCGTCGGCGACGTATTGGCAGAGCCGGCGACGGCTGTCTGCCTCGCGCGGCATCGCCATGATATTGCGCTGTTCCTGTTCGATACGTGCCACACGCGGCGGCACCGCCATACGCAGGATGTTGGCGCGGGTGCCACCATATGCGTCGGCGATTGCGGTGATGTCGTCTCGCATGGATTGCGGAACAAGCGCATCCGGCGTGATGACACGTTCGATATAGCGCAGTGCCGATGACGGAGTATCGCTGGTGTCGGCGCGATTCCAGATGATGCCGTTGAGACGCTGGCCGCCGAAACGTACACGTACAAGCGTGCCGGGCTGTGCCGCGGCGGATTGTTTCTCTTCGATCAGATAGTCGAAGGTTTGCCCGAGATGGGTGGCCTGCACGTCCAGCACAACCTGTGCGACAGGGAGATGCGCAGCTGGTGTTTTCGTGGCGGGCGCGCGCTTGCGACGCTTACGCGGGGCCAACCCGTCAAGCGTCAGCTGTTCAGCGTCCATCATGTTCATGTCTCTCAGCATACCTTCCCGGAAAACCACATAAAAGCATGCCCGGATATCTCGTAAGACATATCCGGGCAGTACAGGCAGTACAGATGTTTACGGCGGGGACGACACAGTCAATCCAAGCGGTGATATGGTCTTCGCCGTATCAGCCTTTTACTGGGCTAGTGCGGCCTTCAACGCTTCAACCTTATTGGTGCGTTCCCAGGGGAATTCCACGTCCACACGACCGAAGTGGCCGTATGCTGCGGTCTGCGCGTAGATGGGGCGTTTCAAATCGAGCTCGTCGATGATGGCGGCCGGACGCAGGTCGAATACGTCACGTACTGCCTGCTGGATTCGTTCACGGGTCATACCTTCGCATTCGGTGCCGTAGGTTTCGACATTGATGCTGACCGGGTCGGCCACGCCGATGGCGTAAGCGACCTGCACTTCGACCTTGTGCGCAAGGCCGGCGGCGACAATGTTCTTGGCGACCCAACGTGCGGCGTAGGCGGCCGAACGATCGACCTTACTCGGATCCTTGCCGGAGAAGGCGCCGCCGCCGTGATGGGCCGCGCCACCATACGTGTCGACGATGATCTTACGACCGGTAAGGCCCGCATCGGCGGCCGGGCCGCCCAGCACGAAGGATCCGGTCGGGTTGACGAGCACACGGTAATCGTCATGTTCGACACGGTCGCCAAGCACGTCATCAAGCACCGGGCGAATAACATGCTCTGTCAGATGTTCCTTCAGCCAATCCTGATCGACTTCGGGATCATGTTGGGTGGAGACCAGCACTGTATCGATGCGGATCGGTTTGTCGTTCTCGTCATATTCGACCGTTACTTGGGTTTTGCCGTCCGGACGCAAGTGCGCCACTTCACCGGTTTTACGCACCTCGGCCAGGCGCTGCGCCAGACGGTGAGCCAAGTGGATCGGCAGCGGCATCAGCACGTCGGTTTCGTCGGTGGCATAGCCGAACATGACACCCTGATCGCCGGCGCCTTGGGCTTCATAACGTTCTTCTCGGGAGGCGACCGATTCCTGTTCGTGGTTCAGACGTTCCACGCCCTGATTGATTTCGGCGCTCTGACCGGTCAATGCGACCAGCACGCCGCAGGAATCGGCGTCAAGACCGACAGTGGAGCTGGTGTAGCCGATGCGACGCACCACATCTCGCACAATACTCTGAATATCGCTGTAGCCTTCGCTGGTAACTTCGCCGAATACGAAGAACTGACCCGTGGTGGCCGAGGTTTCCACTGCGACGTGGGAGTGCGGATCCTGACGGAGCATGTCGTCAAGAATGGCGTCGGAAATCTGATCGCATACCTTGTCGGGATGGCCTTCGGTAACCGATTCGGCGGAGATGAGCTTACGTTCTGCCATAATGGCCTGCCTTATCTAATTGTTTCGTGCTACGCCGCCCGTGCCGCCTGGTGGGAGCACGTGCGATGGTGATGAGAATTCGTTCATATTCCGCCGACGCATCGCCTCCATAACGAGACCGGCATCGGCTTGGATTGGGCGCATAGGAAACGCCCCGCACCTATGCGAACGCTAATATCAGGCGCACCGCTCAGGCATCGGGGCGTTTCATGTACGTATACATGCGACCGACAGCGTCCGATATTTGCATCGAGCGTCATGCCGACCGGAAAGAGTTAAGGAGTTGAAGATCAGTTGCCTTCGCTCAAATCGTCTTCGCCAAGGGTTTCTTCAAGAAGACCCTCGTTGATTTCGCGGAACGCGATGGACAGCGGTTTCTCCTGGTTCTGGTATTCGACCAGCGGGCCGACGTTCTGCAGCAGGCCTTCATTAAGCTGGGTGAAGTACGAGTTGATCTGACGCGCACGCTTGGCCGCGAACAGGGCCAGCGCATACTTCGAATCAGCATGTTCCATGAGATCGTCGATGGGCGGATCCGCAAGTCCGGTGGGGGTAGGCTGAGTGCCGAATGCCATAGTGATTGTCTCCCAATCCTCGTAAAGCTTCAAAGGCTTCTTTTCCAACCACGTAAGTATACCCATATGATGCGACTTCCATGCATATCCCACTATGTGGCTATCGCTTTCACCATCCCAAGAAAAAAGACTTGAATGGTGGCCATGGAAATGCGATCTGCGAAATTGATGAATGGACGTATCTTTGCCGGCGCCCGCGCACTGTATCGTGCTGCCGGCGTCGACGGTAAGGATTTCGGCAAACCGATTGTGGCCATCGCCAATTCCTTCGACGAGTTCGTGCCCGGTCACGTGCATCTGAACAAGGTTGGGCGTCTGGTCAGCGAAGCCGTGAAGAAGGCCGGCGGCATTCCGCGCGAATTCAATACGATGGCCGTTGATGACGGCATCGCCATGGGGCATACCGGCATGCTGTATTCGCTGCCGAGCCGCGACATCATCGCTGACACCGTTGAATATCAGGTCAACGCGCATTGCGCCGACGCCCTGATCTGCATTTCGAACTGCGATAAGATCACGCCGGGCATGCTGATGGCCGCGCTGCGGCTCAACATTCCGACCGTATTCGTTTCCGGCGGCCCGATGGAAGCCGGCACCACCGTGCTTCCCGACGGAACCGTGAAGGAAAACACCGATCTGATCGATGTGATGTATGCTTCCGCCGACGATAACCTGTCCGACGACGACCTGCTCGCCTATGAGAAAACCGTCTGCCCGACCTGCGGCTCCTGCGCCGGCATGTTCACCGCAAATTCGATGAACTGCCTTACCGAAGCAATCGGTCTTGCTCTTCCGGGCAACGGCACTGTGCTGGCTTCTCATTCCTACCGTAAATCCCTGTTCGAACGCGCCGCGCAGACCGTGGTCGACATCGCGCACCGCTACTACGACGAGAACGACGAGTCCGTGTTGCCGCGTTCCATCGCCACCAAGCACGCATTCGAAAACGCCATGACGATGGATGTCGCCATGGGCGGCTCCACCAACACCGTGCTGCATATTCTCGCCATGGCCCAAAGCGCCGACGTCGACTTCACGCTCGACGACATCGAACGCATCAGCCATACCGTGCCGTGCATCTGCAAGGCTTCCCCGTCCGGCGAGTGGGAGATTTCCGATGTGCACCGTGCAGGCGGTATCACCGGCATCCTAGGCGAGCTCGACCGTGCAGGCAAGCTGCATCGCGACGTGCATTCCATCGACTACCCTTCGCTGGAAGCCAAACTCAACGACTGGGATATCATGCGCGACACCTGCACCGAGGAAGCGAAGCAGTTCTATCTCGCCGCCCCGGGCCATATCGTCTCCCCCGAACCGTGGACACATACCACGCTTGCCGATTCGCTTGACCGCGATCGTGTGAACGGCGCCATCCATGACATCGACCATCCAGCCGTTACCGAAGGCGGTCTTGCCGTGCTGCGCGGTAACCTCGCCCCTGACGGCTGCGTCGTCAAAACGGCTGGTGTTCCGAAAGAGATTTGGAAGTTCCATGGTCCGGCACTGGTCGTCGAATCCCAAGAGCAGGCCATTGAGGTTATTCTGAACGACACGCTCAAGCCCGGCCAGGCTCTGGTCATTCGTTATGAGGGGCCGAAGGGTGGCCCGGGCATGCAGGAAATGCTCTACCCGACCTCCTTCGTCAAGGGCAAAGGCATCGGCAAGGAAGTCGCATTGATCACCGACGGACGTTATTCCGGCGGATCCTCCGGCCTGTCCATCGGACATGTCGCTCCGGAAGCCGCAAACAAGGGGCCGATCGCTTTGATCAAGGATGGCGACATGATCGACATCGACATTCCTGCCCGTACCATCAATGTCGAGCTGACCGATGATGAGCTGGCCGCACGTCGTGCCGAGCTTGAAGCCGGCGATGGCTACGTTGCGCATCGCGACCGTAAGGTATCTCAGGCATTGAAGGCGTATGCCGCCTTCGCCCGCTCCGCGGACAAGGGTGCGACGCGCGATCCGGAGCTAATCGACCGTTTGTCTGGCCTCGCCTAAGGGGGCTGATACATTTTTGTGTGGCAGATGTCAACCGTCAGGTCGTGTCTGCTGCCAAAGAGAAGAAGAGACAGGGGAGATTCGCAATGTTGTGGACCTCCCCTGTTTACGATTGCGCACAATGCCGTATATGCGCAATCGCAATTGCTCTGTTATATAGATAAGGACGCTGCAATCATATGCATACGTCCTTATCCGATTTATCCTATTTGCATTACGTGCAGCGCCTGCGGCCGCAATCAGGCGTATTGCAATCGCAATACTGCGAATAGCCGAAATTATTCGCTTAAACCGTATTCTTCGGCGATAACATTCCACAGCTCATCCGCCGCCTGTTCGACGGTTTCGTTAACGATCACCACGTCGAATTCCGGCTCGGCCGCGATCTCTACCTTTGCGGTTTCCAATCGCTTCACACGCTGCTTTTCGTTTTCGGTGCCACGTCCGGTAAGACGACGGACCAATTCGTCGAAGCTCGGCGGCGCGATGAACACAAACACCACGTCGAGTCCGAGTTCCCCGGCGCGCTGCCTGACACGACGTGCCCCTTGCAGATCAATTTCCAGCAGGGTCGGAACATTATTCTTCAGATGCTCCTGCACCGGGGCAAGCGGCGTACCATAATGGGCCATGCCGTGCACGACGGCGGTTTCCAGGAATTCCCCCGCCTTTTCTTTGGCGAGGAATTCGTCTTCGTTCATGAACCAGTAATTGACGCCATCCACTTCGCCGGGGCGAGGATCACGTGTTGTGGCGGAAACAGATACCCAGATTTCAGGATGACGTTCCAGAAGCTTCGCTTCCACTGTGCCTTTGCCAACCGCAGTAGGGCCGCTTAATACAATAAGACGGCCGCCGCTTGGAGTGTGCTGCATATCATTCCTTTTTCTCGATATTGATACTGATTCATTGCTGGGAAAACAATGATTGCGATTGATTTCGTGCAATACATTGCAATGTGATTGCGGCGATATGTTCAACGCGATATGCGAAATTCCGATTATATGATGGTATCTAGTTGATACCGTCCTGTTCAGAAGTTTCGGTTGCTTCCATCAATGCCTGCTGAACGTCCCACGCAATGGATTCAGTCGCTTGACATAGCGATGAGATATCCGGGCCGTGCGCGGCGATGAAGCGCGAAACCGTGACGAGCACATTGCCTTTGGTGCCTTTGAACACGGTTTTGAGGTCTTTGGCTTCCGCTCCCTGCCATCCGTAGCCTGGGGAAAGAATCGGACCGGTGAATTTGGTTGGATCAACGCCGCTATCGTTGATCCATTGGCCGATGGTCGCGCCGATGATCAGGCCTGCAGAGCCCATGCTTTCAATGTCGTTATTGAATTTTTGCACGGTGCTGGCAATGCCGTAAGCGACGGTCTTGCCTTTATACTCACCGGTTTGGCGCAGGGCAGTCTGCAGGCTGGCGCCTGCCTGATTCGAGGTCAACGATGCCACGAATACGCCTCGGCCATTGTTCAGTGCGTCATTGATGACGTTTTCCAAAGAACGAGCGCCATAATATGGCAGCAACGTGATGGCGTCGGCCAGCAGTGGCGCGTCCGGCTTGAAGTAGGCGTCCGCGATTGCGGAGATTGTTGTGGACAGGCCTCCATGCAGACAGTCGACAATGGTGATGATGCCCATCTGTCGTGCTGCATAGAGCACTCGTTCGAGCGCTGCGAATCCTTTGGAGCCGTAGCGCTCGAACATTGAGGATTGGAATTTCACTGCGGCGGCGCGTCCATTCGCCGCCTGCAGCATGCGCATGGCGTAGAGTTCCGCACCTTGCGCATCGACGTTGTAACCCCAGTCAGTGAGGAGCTTCCTGTGCGGGTCGATACCGACACAGAGGGGCCCGTATTTTGCCATCGAATTGCTTAGCCGCAATCCGAAGTCGGAACGTTGGGCCTGGATCTCTTCACTGCTGAGGTCACTAATCATCAGTTCTTATGCCCTTTCCCACCGAACATCTGTGCAGAATGTTCCTGGATGCTCATGATCTGATAATCATTGTTCTTCACCGCTTCGATGGCCATCAGCACTGCGGAGAATTCCGTGATCGTCGTGAACTGAGGCAGGTCGGCGGCGATGGCGGCGGCGCGGATGGCGTAGCCGTCGGAACGGGAGCCACGGGAGTTAGGCGTGTTCAAGATCATGTCGATCTTGCCTTCCTCAATCAGCTGGACCACGTTCTTGCCGATGCTGCCCTCCGCATGTTTGATCACAACCGGCTCGTCCGGAGCGGAATCGATGCGCGTGCTGATCTTGTCGACAATCTGCGCGTCGATACCGTAACGGCGCAGCACGGAGGCCGTGCCTTCGGTGGCGCACAGCGAGAAGCCGAGTTCCACCAGTCGTGCGGCCATCAACGGCAGCTGACGCTTGTCGGTGTCATTGACGGAAACGAAAACGTTACCACCAGTGGGCAGACCACCTTCATATGCGGCGAGCTGGCTCTTGGCGAATGCGTGCGGGAAGTCACGGTCGAAGCCCATGACTTCGCCAGTGGAACGCATTTCAGGTCCGAGCAACACATCGACGGTCTTGCCGACCGGGGTACGGAAGCGCTTGAACGGCAGGACGGATTCCTTGATGGCAACCTGCTGACCCGGATGAATCATGCCGCCGTCGCCTTCCGGAAGCAGCAGACCGTTGTCACGCTGCTGCTGGATGGTTTCACCGGCCATGATACGGGCCGCTGCCTTCGCCAAAGCCACGCCGGTGGCCTTGGACGCAAACGGCACGGTACGAGAGGCACGCGGGTTGGCTTCGATCACGTACAGGGTGTTGGCCATGAAAGCGTACTGCACGTTGATTAGACCCTGGACGCCGCAGCCCTTGGCAATGGCGTAGGTGCCTTCACGCAGACGACGGATTTGATCGTCGGACAGTGTGCTCGGAGGCAGGGTGCAAGCGGCGTCGCCGGAGTGCACGCCGGCCTCTTCGATATGTTCCATAATGCCGCCGATGTACAGCTCCTCTCCATCGAACAATGCATCGACGTCGATTTCGACTGCATCCTGCAGGAACTTATCGATCAACAGCGGCGAAGGAAGGCGTCCGGACACGACGGTGTCAGCCTGGGCTTCGGCCAATGCGCGGTTGACATACTTTTCGAGCTGGGCATCGTCGTAGACGATTTCCATGCCACGACCACCAAGGACGTAGCTCGGACGCACCAGCACCGGGTACCCGATGTTCTGTGCGGCGGTGCGAGCCTCTTCCAAAGACAGCGCAGTACCGTAGCGCGGAGCGTTCATGCGCTCTTTGCGCAGCACTTCGCCGAACAGCTCGCGGTTTTCCGCCAAATCGATGGATTCCGGAGTGGTACCCAAAATCGGCACACCGGCGGCCTTCAGACGAGCGGCCAACGACAACGGAGTCTGGCCGCCGAGCTGAACGATAACACCCTTGACCGGGCCCATCTTCTTTTCAGCCTCGTAGATTTCCAGCACGTCTTCAAAGGTGAGCGGCTCGAAATACAGACGATCGGACATGTCGTAATCGGTCGACACGGTTTCCGGGTTGCAGTTGACCATGATCGTGTCATAGTCCTTGCCAAGCTCCTGCACCGCGTGCACGCAGGTGTAGTCAAACTCGATGCCCTGTCCGATACGGTTCGGGCCGGAGCCGAGAATGATCACGGCTTCACGGTCACGCTTGCGCAGTTCGGTTTCGTCCGCATAGCAGGAGTAGTAGTACGGGGTGACCGCGTCGAATTCCGCGGCGCAGGTGTCGACGGTCTTGTAGACCGGACGCAAACCGTAGGTCCAGCGCAGTTCACGGATGGTGTTCTCACCTTCGTCGCCCAAATGGCGCAGGTGGGCGATCTGCAGATCGGACAAGCCGGCCAGCTTCGCCTTCTTCAGCAGCTTCTGGGTGAGCTTTTCAGCACCCTGGACTTCCAGAGCGGTGTCGTTGATCAGGAAGAACTGCTTCAAGAACCACGGGTCGATCTTCGTGGCGTCGAAAAGCTGCTTCATGGTTGCGCCGCCCCAGATGGCGCGCTGCAACTGCAGATAACGGTGTTCGGTCGGAATCTTGACAGCTTCGATGAGTTCGGCGACTTCATCGGCGGTCGGCTTGTCGCCGTCCCAGCTGAAGCCCATATGCCGCTTGTCGATGGAACGCATCGCCTTACCCAGGGATTCCTGGAAGTTGCTGCCCAAAGCCATGGCTTCGCCGACGGATTTCATCGACGTGGTCAGGCGCGGATCGGCGCCTGGGAACTTTTCGAAGGCGAAACGCGGGACCTTGGTCACCACGTAGTCGATGGTCGGCTCGAAGGAAGCCGGCGTAGACTGCGTGATGTCGTTGCGGATCTCGTCCAGAGTATAGCCCAAAGCCAGCTTGGTCGCGATTTTGGCGATCGGGAAGCCGGTGGCCTTCGACGCCAGCGCGGAGGAACGGGACACGCGCGGGTTCATTTCGATGACGATGATGCGTCCGGTTTCCGGATGGATGGCGAACTGGATGTTGCAGCCGCCGGTATCGACGCCCACGCCGCGGATGATGGCGATGCCGATGTCGCGCAGCTTCTGATATTCGCGATCGGTGAGGGTGAACACCGGAGCCACGGTGATGGAGTCACCGGTGTGCACGCCGACCGGGTCGACGTTTTCGATCGGGCAGACGACCACAACGTTGTCTTTGCGGTCGCGCATCAATTCAAGCTCGAATTCCTTCCAGCCTTCAATGCCTTCTTCGATCAGCACTTCGTCGGTCGGGGAATAGTGGATGCCTGCGCCTGCGATGCGGTGCAGTTCCTCTTCGTTGTGTGCGATGCCGGAGCCGAGACCGCCCATGGTGAAGCTCGGGCGCACGACCAGCGGATAGCCGAGTTCGTCGGCGATGCGGTCGCATTCTTCCAACGAGTGTGCAATGAAGGAGCGAGCGGATTCGGCACCTGCCTCGTCAACGACCTTCTTGAACAGTTCACGGTCTTCGCCACGATCGATGGCTTCAAGGGAAGCTCCGATCAGCTCGACGTTGTACTTCTTCAGTACACCGGCTTCGCCCAAGGCCATGGCGGCGTTCAATGCGGTTTGGCCGCCAAGGGTCGGCAACAGCGCATCCGGACGTTCCTTGGCGATAATCTGCTCAAGGATCGGGGTGGAAATCGGCTCGATGTAGGTGGCGTCGGCCATCTCCGGATCGGTCATGATGGTGGCCGGGTTGGAGTTGACCAGAATGACGCGGATGCCTTCTTCACGAAGGACGCGGCAGGCCTGAGTGCCGGAATAATCGAATTCCGCGGCCTGACCGATGACGATCGGGCCGGAGCCGATCACCATAACGGACTTGATGTCTGTACGCTTAGGCATTGACGGTTCCCTCCTTGGCGGAACGCATCAGTTCCGCAAAACGGTCGAACAGATAGGCGGCGTCGTGCGGGCCGGCGGCGGCTTCCGGATGATACTGCACGGAGAATGCCGGGATGTCGACGCACTGCAAGCCTTCGACCACATTGTCATTCAAATCAATATGGCTGACGAACACCTTGCCGTACTTGCCGTTTTCGAACGGCGCCGGCACCGGATCGCCAATGGGGGCGTCCACGGCGAAACCGTGGTTGTGAGCGGTGACTTCAACCTTGCCGGTGGTCACATCCTTGACCGGCTGGTTGATGCCGCGGTGGCCGAACTTGAGCTTGTATGTTCCGAAGCCCAATGCTCGTCCGAGCAGCTGGTTGCCGAAGCAGATGCCGAAGAACGGATATCCGGCGTCAAGCACCTTGCGCAGCAATTCGACTTCGGGATCGGCCTGTTCCGGATCGCCCGGGCCATTGGAGAAGAACACACCGTCCGGATTGAGGTTCTGGATTTCCTCAAACGTGATCGTGGACGGCACGACATATACGCGGCAGCCACGCTCGGCCATACGATGCGGGGTCATGGCCTTGATGCCCAGATCGACGGCGGCCACTGTGTATAAAGGCTTCTTGCCTTCATATTCGCCGCACGGTTCGATGACGTAGGTTTCCTTCGTGCTGACCTCGTCATACAGGCTCATGCCCTTCATCTGCGGAGTGGCCTTCACCTCATCGAGCAGCGATTCGATGCCACGCAGCTTGCCGTTGTCATCAAGCAGTGCGTCGCCGGAGAAGATACCCGCTCGCATCACGCCTGCGGAACGCAGGTGACGAACAAGCTTACGGGTGTCGATATGGCAGATGCCGACGATGCCGTCGGCGATCAGATCGTCGTCGAGGCTGCCGGTCGCACGCCAATTGCTTACGTTCGGGCTGGGTTCACGGACAACGTAGCCTGCAACCCAAATACGGGAGGATTCCGGATCCTCCTTGTTGATTCCGGTGTCCCCGATATGCGGGAACGTCTGAACAACGATCTGACGATCGTAGCTGGGGTCAGTCAGTGTTTCCTGATATCCGGTCATACCGGTCGCAAAAACAATCTCCCCACTGGTCGTGCCGATCGCGCCGTAAGGATCACCCACATACACTTGTCCGTCCTCCAGAACGAGCACGGCATCTTGCGGGGTGAAAACAACGGCTTCGGAATCAATCTGGTTCACCAAAACCCCCTTAAATCAAGGTATTCGTACCAAGGATAACGGCCGGTTAGGACGCCTACCCCGGCCGAATCGCTTGTTTATTCGGTCTGTTCGGTCGCGTCCGCGTCCGGCTGTCCATCAGCGTTCATGTCTTCTGCAGACGCGCCGACGGAAGGAGTTTCTTCTTCAGAAGATGCGATTTCAATCGGATTGGCTTCAACATCGGTGCATACCGCGCTGAGCAAACCGTGAATGAAAGCGGGGGAATCGCCATCGCACAGCGTTTTGGCGAGACCCAATGCTTCATCAATGGCGACCATATTCGGAACGTCGTCATTGAACATGATTTCCCATGCAGCGATGCGCAGGATATTGCGATCGACAACACCCATACGGCTGACCTTCCATCCGGTGGAATGTTCGTTCAGCATGATGTCGATTGCCTTGATATGTTCGGCAACGCCTCGGACGATTTCGATGGCGTAATCCGGCAGCGGGGTCTGCGCGCCAGGCTGTGCAATGCGCTCAGCAAGAAGGGACAGGATGTCCTGTCCCTTCTCATCCGCTTCGTACAACGTATTCAGAGCCCTCTTACGAGCGGTGGAACGTGCCATGAAGCTTTCGTGCCCTTCTCTAGGTCAGTTTTCGCGGCCAAGGTAGGAACCGTCGGTGGTGTTCACCTTGACACGGTCGCCTTCGTTGATGAACAGTGGAACCTGGATTTCGGCGCCGGTTTCAACGGTGGCGGGCTTGGTGCCGGCGTTGGAACGATTGCCTTGCAGACCCGGTTCGGTGTGGGTGATGGTCAGGATCACGGAGGCCGGCAGTTCGACGCTCAGCGGGGTGCCATCGTGGAAGGAGACGATGCAGTCGGTACCTTCCAGCAGGAACTTGCTGTCGACCAGGGTCTTCGGGATGTAGTGCTGATCATAGGTCTGCATATCCATGAAGACAAAGTTGTCGCCGTCTTCGTAGGAGTACTGCAGGTTGCGGTTGTCGACGGTTTCGAATTCCATCTTCATGCCCGCGTTGAAGGTCTTGTCAACGATCTTGCCGCTCAGAACGTTCTTGATGGTGGTGCGCACGAAGGCGGGGCCCTTGCCCGGCTTGACGTGCTGGAACTTGATGACGGTCCACAGCTGGCCGTCGAGGTTCAGGACGGAACCGTTCTTGATGTCATTGGTAGTCTGTGCCACTGTTTATCACCTATTCATTCGACTAACAGGGAAAGCTTTTAAAAATAGCCTTGCCTATTATGCCACAGCATGTATACTTTGAGAGTTTGCGCTCCATAAATACGCGAAAAGGCCTCCGGACGAATCCGGAGGCCTTTTCTAATACGCTAGTTCAGCGTGTCGAATCAGTTGAGACTACTCAACGATCTTGGTGACACGGCCCGAGCCGACGGTGTGGCCGCCTTCGCGCACTGCGAAGGTCAGGCCCTCTTCCATAGCGATCGGCTGAATCAGCTCAACGCTGAAGGTAGCGTGATCGCCCGGCTGAACCATCTCGACGCCTTCCGGCAGGGTGATAACGCCGGTGACGTCGGTGGTGCGGAAGTAGAACTGCGGACGGTAGTTGGAGAAGAACGGCGAATGACGGCCGCCTTCATCCTTGGTCAGAACGTAGACTTCGCCCTCGAACTTGGTGTGCGGGGTGACGGAGCCCGGAGCAGCCACAACCTGGCCACGCTCAACATCGGTACGGTTGATGCCACGGAGCAGCAGACCGGTGTTGTCGCCAGCCTCGCACTCATCCATCTGCTTGTGGAAGGTTTCGATGGAGGTGACGGTGGTGGACTGGGTCGGACGGATGCCGACGATCTCAACGTTGGTGTTGATCGGCAGCTTACCACGCTCGACACGGCCGGTGACCACGGTGCCACGACCGGAGATGGTGAACACATCTTCGATCGGCATCAGGAACGGCTTGTCCAGATCGTGGGTCGGGGTCGGGATGTACTCGTCGACGGCCTTCATCAGTTCCTTGACGGCTTCAACCCACTTCTCGTGGTCCGGAGCGTCATCGTGCAGTGCGCCGTAAGCGGACAGGTGGATGACCGGGCAGTCACGATCGAAGCCGTTTTCGTCGAGGAGGTCGCGGACCTCTTCTTCGACGAGCTCGACCAGCTCTTCATCCTCAACCATGTCGCACTTGTTCAGGGCGACCAGGATGCGCGGAACGCCAACCTGGCGAGCCAGCAGAACGTGCTCACGGGTCTGAGCCATCGGGCCGTCGGTGGCGGCCACAACGAGGATGGCGCCATCCATCTGAGCAGCACCGGTGATCATGTTCTTCACGAAGTCGGCGTGGCCCGGGCAGTCGACGTGGGCATAGTGACGAGCTTCGGTCTGATACTCGATGTGAGCGATGTTGATGGTGATACCACGCTGCTGCTCTTCCGGAGCGGCATCGATCTGGTTGAAGTCATAAGCCGGGTTGACATCCGGGTATTCCTCGTGCAGCACCTTGGAGATGGCGGCGGTCAGGGTGGTCTTACCGTGATCGACGTGGCCAATGGTACCAATGTTAACGTGCGGCTTAGTACGCTCGTACTTTTCCTTTGCCATGTGTTGTCCTCCTGGACGTCTCGTAGTAAGCCTTGAAACCCGTTTCAAGGCACTCGCTACAGTTTACTGGGTTTGACGGGTTTGTGCCACTTTGGTGCCCGAACCCAGTCAGCGCTACAGAATATTAGCGCTGACTGGAGACAGTTTCCACCTTAGCGGCGGGCGTGTCACTCGCCGCGCTGGGCCTTGATGATCTCGTCCGCGACGTTCTTCGGAACCTCAGCGTAGGAGTCCATCTGCATGGTGAACATTGCGCGACCCTGGGTCTTGGAGCGCAGATCACCGATGTAGCCGAACATCTCGCTCAGCGGCACCTTGGCGTCGATGACCTTGACACCGGTGGCGTCGGTCATGGACTGGATGGAGCCACGGCGGGAGTTCAGGTCGCCCATCACATCGCCCATGTACTCTTCCGGCGTACGGACTTCCACGGCCATGATCGGCTCGAGAATGACCGGGTTCGCCTTCGGAGCGGCTTCCTTGAAGCACATGGAGCCAGCGATCTTGAAGGCCATTTCCGAGGAGTCGACGTCGTGGGTCTGACCGTCGGTGACGGTGGCCTTGACGCCAACAACCGGGAAGCCAGCAAGAATACCGGATTCCATTGCTTCCTGAACACCAGCATCGATCGAAGGAATGAATTCCTTGGTGATGTGGCCGCCGGTGACCTCGTTGGCGAACTCGTAGGTTTCGCCATTCTCGGTATCGAGCGGTTCGAAGTTCATCAGGACCTTTGCGAACTGGCCGGAACCACCGGTCTGCTTCTTGTGCGTGTATTCCTGGTTCATGACGGCCTTGCGGATCGTCTCGCGGTATGCGACCTGCGGCTTGCCGACGTTGCACTCCACCTTGAATTCACGACGCATACGGTCAACGATGATGTCGAGCTGAAGCTCGCCCATGCCGGAGATCAGGGTCTGGCCGGATTCTTCGTCGGTCTTGACCTGGAAGGTCGGATCTTCATCGGACAGCTTCGCCAGAGCGATGCTCATCTTCTCCTGATCGGCCTTGGTCTTCGGTTCCACGGCGACCTCGATAACCGGATCCGGGAAGGTCATGGACTCGAGGGAGATCGGGGCCTTCTCGTCGCACAGGGTATCACCGGTGGTGACGTTCTTCAGGCCGACGAAGGTGTAGATGTTACCGGCATCGGCGGAATCGACCGGATTTTCCTTGTCGGCGTGCATCTGGAAGATCTTGCCGACGCGTTCCTTCTTGCCCTTGGTGGAATCGAGCACGGTGTCGCCCGGCTTCACGGAACCGGAGTACACGCGCACGAACACGAGCTTGCCATAGAACGGGTGGGTCGAAATCTTGAAGACCAGAGCGGAGAACGGATCGGAAGCCAGCGGCTTGCGGTCGATCTCGATGGACTCGTCCTTCGGATCGAAGCCCTTGATGGACGGAACATCTTCCGGAGACGGCAGGAAGTCGACGACGGCGTCCAGCATCGGCTGAACACCCTTATCCTTGAATGCGGAACCGCACATGACCGGGTATGCCTCACGGGCGATGGTCAGCTTGCGGATGCCGGCGCGGATTTCTTCCTCGCTCAGTTCGCCGGACTCGAGATACTTCTCGAGCAGCTCTTCGTCGGATTCGGCGACCAGGTCCAGCAGCTCAGCACGATACTGCTCAGCCTTATCCTGCAGATCGGCCGGGATGTCGGTGGTGTCATAGTGCGCACCCATGTCGCCCTTGACGTCGTTCCAGACATAAGCCTTCATACGAATCAGGTCGACGACGCCCATGAAGTCGTTCTCAGAGCCGATCGGCAGCTGAATGACGAGCGGGGTGGCGCCCAGCTTTTCCTTGATGGTGTCGACAGAGTAGTAGAAGTCGGCGCCGAGCTTATCCATCTTGTTGATGAAGCAGATACGCGGAACGCCATACTTGTCAGCCTGACGCCACACGGTTTCGGACTGCGGCTCCACGCCTTCCTTACCATCGAACACGGCGACGGCACCGTCGAGGACACGCAGAGAACGCTCGACCTCGGCCGTGAAGTCCACGTGACCCGGGGTGTCGATGATGTTGATCTGGAACTTGTCACCGGTGTCATGGGTCTGACGGTTCCAGAAGCAGGTGGTTGCTGCGGACTGGATGGTGATGCCGCGCTCCTGCTCCTGAGCCATGAAGTCCATCGTCGAGGCACCATCGTGGGTCTCGCCGATCTTGTAGTTCTTGCCGGTGTAGAACAGAATACGCTCGGTGGTGGTGGTCTTACCAGCATCAATGTGAGCCATGATGCCGATGTTACGAACCTGATTCAGGTCGTTAAGCACGTCTTGTGCCATGAGTATTCCTTAACTCTCGGTCTCGGCTGATTACCAACGGTAATGAGCGAATGCCTTGTTGGCCTCCGCCATCTTATGAGTATCCTCGCGACGCTTGACAGAAGCGCCCAAGCCATTGGAGGCATCGAGGATTTCGTTGGCCAGACGCTCGGCCATGGTCTTCTCACGACGAGCGCGGGAGAAGTCCGTCAGCCAGCGCAGGGACAGAGTGTTTGCACGGGCCGGCTTGACTTCAACCGGCACCTGGTAGGTGGCGCCACCGACGCGGCGGGAGCGAACTTCCAGGGACGGACGGATGTTGTCCAGAGCGCGCTTCAGAACGGCAACCGGCTCCTGATCGGTCTTTTCCTTGACCATATCGAGAGCGGAGTAGACGATGTCTTCGGCGATCGACTTCTTGCCGTCAAGCAGAATCTTGTTGATGAGCTGAGCCACGACGGTCGAGCCGTAGATCGGATCGGGCAGCAGCTGGTGCTTCTTAGCAGGTCCTTTACGTGACATATCTCTTACTTCGCCTTCTTTGCTCCGTACAGGGAACGACCCTGCTTGCGATCCTTCACGCCCTGGGTATCAAGGGCGCCACGAACGATGTGGTAACGCACACCCGGCAGATCCTTGACACGGCCGCCGCGCACGAGCACGATGGAGTGCTCCTGCAGGTTGTGGCCTTCACCCGGAATGTAGGCGGTGACTTCCACACCAGAGCTCAGGCGCACACGAGCGACCTTACGCAGAGCCGAGTTCGGCTTCTTCGGGGTGGTGGTGTAAACACGGGTGCACACGCCACGGCGCAGCGGGCTGCCCTTAAGAGCCAAAGTCTTGGACTTCTTCGGCTTTGCCTGACGTCCCTTACGGACAAGCTGTTCAATAGTAGGCAACTTGAATTCTCCGATTCAGTGGTTTCTCTAACTTCTGTGTGACCGCCGCACTGCGCCCACACTCCACCGACTGATTCGGTAAAGATAGCCACAGTCCACCGGCCCGATGGCCCTTCACTCTTTCACAAACCGCATTGCTGCGCGCGATCCAAACGAGATCCGGGATATCCCGACCAATGCTCCTGTCACATAAGGTGCATCGTCGGCACACACGACTTTCTATGATACATAACAGCCGGACAACAAACGACAACCGTGTCGCGAGCGACTCCACCCTGCCGACGGATATGAAAAAACCTCCCCGCTTAGGGAGGTTTCTTTGGGGTGGCTAACGCGGCTCGAACGCGCGACCTTCTGAACCACAATCAGATGCTCTACCAACTGAGCTATAGCCACCATTGCTGTTCCGTTTCCAGCTCGCTGTACCGGACAACGAATGAAGACTATACACGACTTTTCCAGAACACAAAATCTCGGCGCGTTTTCGGCGTGTCGTTCCCCTTATATGGAGCGTCGCAAAAAATCGCGACCTATACTTATATGTGAAGGCCGGAGTTGTTTATCGGCCGAGTAATTCGGCAGGTTGCAACGGGGCGCCAAGGCCGTGAGGTTCATGCGCAACGCCTTCAAAAAATAATTGAATATGCAAACAGACAGGCTGCGATTCGTGTGCGCGAAACATCGACGACCGGCATGAGGCCGGAGCACACAATGCGAATCCAACAGCAAGGAAATAGGCAGGCGGCAATCGATGGGAATCGTCCCCCACCTGCACAAGAGGCGAAAGGCAGCGCGCAAGGCGGCGCGCGTATATGAAATAGGCGGATCAACCTCCTTCCGCAAAGGATGGCCCCGGCAGATGGATCGCATCGGCCGGGGCCGTCCCATGTTGAGCATCGACGTGCATCGCATGATGCAACCGCATACACGAGTACACTGCAATTCATCATCCGTACGACACTCAATGCGAAAGCATGCAATGCGGCAGACGGCAAAAAGGAGGAACAATGCTGTCATTTCAAAACGACTATTCTTGCGGCGCCCATCCCGCGATCATCCAGCGTCTCGCTGAAACCAATGAAACGCAATTCCCCGGCTACGGCACCGACGACATCTGCGAATCAGCAAAAAACAAAATCCGCAAGGCTTGCGAAACCCCTGATGCCGACGTGTGGTTCCTGGTAGGCGGCACGCAGACCAATCAGACCGTCATCGACTCCATCACCCCACAATACGCGGGCGTCATCGCCGCCAACACCGGGCATGTGAACGTGCATGAAGCCGGTGCCATCGAAGCGACAGGCCACAAAGTGCTGACCCTGCCGCATCACAACGGCAAAATCGACGCCGCCGAACTCGACCAATACTGCGCCGACTTCTACGCGGACGGCAATTTCGAACACATGGTTTTCCCCGGCTGCATCTACATTTCGCAGGCGACCGAATACGGCACGCTATATTCGCTGGCTGAGCTTGAAGCGATCAAAAAAGTTTGCGTGAAATACGACATGCCGCTGTTCGTCGATGGAGCACGTCTCGGCTATGCGCTGACCTCCTCCGCCAATGACGTCACATTGCCGGATTTGGCCCGCATCGCCGACGTGTTCTACATTGGCGGCACCAAGGTGGGCGCGTTGTTCGGAGAGGCGGTTGTATTCACGCATGGCAACACGCCGAAGCATTTCCTGACGCTGATCAAGCAGCATGGCGCACTGCTGGCGAAAGGCTGGCTGCTCGGCCTGCAATTCGACACGCTGTTCACCGACGATCGGTATATGACGATTTCACGACACGCCAACAAGGCCGCCGAACATATTCGTGAAGTGTTGAAGGCCAAGGGCTACCAGCTGACTTTCGACGCACCGACCAATCAGATTTTCGTGACGCTGGAAAATTCGCAGGCGAAAACGTTGCAGCGACATGTGCTGCTCGGTTTCACTGAAAAAGCGGACGACACGCACACGGTGATGCGTATCTGCACCAGCTGGGCGACGACGGATGAACAGGTGGACGAGCTGATTTCGCTGCTGTAAGGCGCGGCGATGCGACGGCAATAGGCCAACGGAAATGCGGCACGGTGCCGGCAACGTACGCGCAATTGCATGCGACTGCGTGCGCATGCGCGACTGAGAACAGGCGTATGGTGGCGATGCTGCATGACGACGCCGCACCGCATCGCCATCATGCAGCATCACAGGAAACAGTGTTACCGCAGCGTATCTGCCCTCAATGGCACAATGATTCGCATGACTGAACTCAGCGCAAATTCCGCAATGTCGTCCGTTTCCGCCGCAGCCGCGGCAACCAACTCCGCTGCCGAAAACCGCCCATTGGGCACGCCGCTTGGCCACAAGCCGACACGCGTGCTGTTCCTTGGCGCCGGCGAATTAGGTAAGGAAGTGACCATCGAGCTGATGCGCCTGGGCGCATGGGTGTGTGCCGCCGATTCATATGCGGGAGCCCCTGCCCAGCAGGTCGCGCACGAATATCGCGTGCTTGATATGGCGAACCCGCAGGAATTGCGCGCTTTGTTCGACGAAATCCAGCCTGACATCATCGTGCCGGAAGTCGAAGCCATTGCGACATCCGAATTGGCTGATGCCGCCGCCCGTGGCGCTCATGTGGTGCCGAGCGCTGAAATCGCGGCGATCTGCATGGACCGCGAGCGCCTGCGTGTGATCGCGCATGAGGAATTGGGCTTGCCGACCACGCCGTATCGTTTTGCGGGTTCATTGGAGGAGCTGCGTGCGGGCGCCGAGGAAGTCGGCTATCCGTGCGTGGTGAAGCCGATTATGAGCTCTTCCGGCCATGGCCAGTCGGTTGTGCGCACGCCGGAGGCGATTGACGCCGCTTGGGTCGAGGCGCAGGAGGGCCGCCGCGCCGCCGGCGAAGGCGATATGTCCCGCGTGATTGTTGAAGCGTTGGCACCGTTGGATTATGAACTTACCGTGCTTACCGTCAGTTCCAGCGCGGGTATTACGACGTGCGCGCCGATTGGCCAGCGTCAGGAAAGCGGCGATTACCGTGAATCCTGGCAGCCTGCGACGTCTGATGACACGGTGTTGGCTGAGGCGCATCGCATTGCCTGTGCAGCGGTCGAAGGCCTTGTGGCGAAGGCGAAAGCCTCCGGCGAGCGTGGCTGGGGCGTGTTCGGTGTGGAATTGTTTGTGTTGTCCGACGGTTCGGTGCTGTTCAATGAAGTGTCGCCACGACCGCACGATACGGGCATGGTGACGATGGCATCGCAGCGTTTGAGCGAGTTCGCGTTGCATGCGCGCGCGATTTTGGGGTTGCCGGTTACGGCCGACCATGTGGCGTTGTCTATTCCGTCTGATGCGGTTGCGGCCAGCCATGCGATCGTCGTGGAAGGCGATGGCGAGGCCGTCTTCTCGAATATCGGCAAGGCGCTGGCCGCCCCGGGCACGGATCTGCGTATTTTCTCGAAGCCTGAGGTGCATGGACATCGTCGCATGGCCGTTGCGCTGGCCGTCGGCTCCGACGAGGCCGATGCTCGCGCTAAAGCTGCACATGTGGAAGATGCGCTGACGATCACCGTGCGCTGATGCCGGCGGTATGCTGACTGTCGGCTCTGACCTGAAGGCGTTGCCGCATGTCCTTTGCTATTCGGCAACGCCTCCGGACCATTTCGTCCATACCGGAACCAACCGCTGCAGGCGGGCTAAGTCGGCACGCGAGCGACGAAAAATGTAGCCTCCGCTTGCTAGCCTTTAACCGTTAGTTCACCATAGAATTCCACTCCTATCACAATTCGGAAGGCGAGTTATGGAGAAACTGGAGAAGCTCTACGAGGGCAAGGCCAAGAAGCTGTACGCAACGGACGATTCGGATGTCCTCTGGGTCGAATACATGAATCAGGCCACCGCCGGCAACGGCGCGAAAAAGGCCCAGATCGAAGGCAAGGGCAACCTGAACAATCACATCACTTCCGTGATCTTCGACCTGCTCAAGGCCCGCGGCGTGGAAAGCCACTTCATCAAGCGCCTGTCCGACACCGAGCAGCTGGTGCGCAAGATGGATATGTATCCGTTGGAAATCATCATGCGTAACACGGCCGCAGGCTCCTTCGCCAAGCGTTACGGCGTCGAAGAAGGCACCGATCTGAAGAAGCCGATTCTCGAATTCTGCTACAAGTCCGACGATCTGGGCGATCCGTTCATCAACGATGACGGCATCGTCGCTTTGAGTCTCGCCACCGAAGAGGAACTGGCTGAAATCTCCCGTCAGGCTCGCGCCGTCAACGACGCGCTGGTCGACATTTTCTCGAAGATCGACGTCAAGCTCGTCGACTTCAAGATTGAAGAAGGCAAGACTTCCGACGGCGTGATTCTGCTCGCCGACGAAATCACCCCGGACACCTGCCGTCTGTGGGATCTGAAGGATAAGTCCGGCAAGATCGAACATCTTGACAAGGATCTGTTCCGCCGCGACCTGGGCAATATCATCCCCGCCTATGAAGAGATCTACAGCCGACTGAAGGCTCTGGCCGACGCCGAGGGCATCGTCGCAGCTGAATGATTCGTTTCTAGCCCGCATCACGACGCGAAGCCGGATGCGGGCTCCTTCGTTTCTTGACAGATTGACTTTTACTTTTAAGGCTCAACTGTCAATCGCATTTGTAATCCACACCATCCAAAACGAGAGCTAAGGGAAAGCAGTGGTTTTTCGCGTTTATGTGGAAAAGAAGCCGGGCTTCGACGTCGAGGCGCAACAGCTCGGTACCGAACTGAAAACGATTCTGGGAATCGACGACCTCGAAGGCGTGCGCATCGTGAATCGTTATGACGTGGAAGGCATCAGCGGAGAGCTGTTCGATTCCACCGTTCCGGTTGTGTTCAGTGAGCCGCCGGTCGACAACACGTACGCCGACATGCCTGATTTCGGCGGCGCCACCGTATTCGCCGTGGAATTCCTTCCCGGCCAGTTCGACCAGCGCGCCGACTCGGCCAGCGAATGCATCCAGCTGATCAGCCAGGGTGAACGCCCGACTGTGCGTTCCGCCAAAGTGTACGCGCTGGAAGGCGATCTGAGCGCCGAAGACGTTGCCGCAATCAAGAAGTATGTGATCAATCCGGTCGAAGCTCGCGAAGCCGGCTTGGAAACCAAGGAAACCTTGAAGGCTCAGGTTCCGGTTCCGGGCAAGGTCGAGGTCATCGAAGGCTTCCGTTCCATGGATGACGACACGTTGAAGGCGTTCATCGACGAACGTGGTCTGGCCATGGATCTGGCCGATCTGCGTTTCTGCCGCGAATACTTCACCGAAGAGAAGCGCGATCCGACGATTACCGAAATCAAGGTGATCGACACCTACTGGTCCGACCACTGCCGCCACACCACGTTCGGCACGCAGCTGGAAGACATCCAGATCGATGACGCCGTGGTCAAGGCCGCATTCGACCGCTACATGGAAATGCGCCACGAGCTCGGCCGCGACGAAAAGCCGGTGTGCCTGATGGACATGGGCACCATCGGCGCGAAGTGGTTGAAGAAGAACGGCATTCTAAAGAATCTGGACGAGTCCGAAGAGATCAACGCCTGCACGGTCAAGGTGAAGGTGGATGTCAACGGCGAAGATCAGGACTGGTTGTTCCTGTTCAAGAACGAAACACATAACCATCCGACCGAAATCGAACCGTTCGGCGGCGCAGCAACCTGCATTGGCGGCTGCATCCGTGATCCTCTGTCGGGCCGCTCCTACGTGTATCAGGCGATGCGCGTGACCGGCGCCGCAGACCCGACCGTGCCGGTCGCCGACACGTTGGAAGGCAAGCTCCCGCAGCGCAAGCTCGTCACCACCGCCGCCGCAGGCTATTCTTCCTACGGTAATCAGATCGGGCTCGCCACCGGTCAGGTCAATGAAATCTATCATCCGGGCTATGTGGCCAAGCGTATGGAAGTCGGCGCCGTCGTAGCGGCGACCCCGGCTGAATACGTGCGCCGTGAAACCCCGGCTCCGGGCGACAAAATCATTCTTCTGGGCGGCCGTACCGGCCGTGACGGCATTGGTGGCGCAACCGGCTCCTCCAAGGCGCACAATGTCGAATCGCTGGAGTTGGATGGCGCCGAAGTGCAGAAGGGCAACGCCCCGATCGAACGCAAGCTGCAGCGTCTCTTCCGCCGCGGCGATGCGTGCAAGCTGATCAAACGCTGCAACGATTTCGGCGCAGGCGGCGTTTCCGTGGCCGTGGGCGAAATCGCGGACGGCCTATATGTCGACCTCAACACCGTACCGAAGAAGTATGAGGGCCTCGACGGCACCGAACTGGCGATTTCCGAATCGCAGGAGCGTATGGCCGTGGACGTGGCCGCTGAGGATGTTGATGAATTCCTCGGATACGCGAAGGAAGAGAACCTGGAGGCCACCGTCATCGCGACCGTGACCGAAGAGGCTCGCATGACGATGGTGTGGAACGGCGACAAGATCGTTGATCTGTCCCGTGAATTCCTCGCCTCGAACGGTGCCCCGAAGCATCAAGTCGCCCATGTGGAAGCGCAGACGTCCTACGTCACGCCGTGGAACGAAGGCACGCTGGCCGACCGCATGGACCGTATGGTCTCCGACCTGAATGTGGCCTCCAACAAGGGTCTGTCGGAACGTTTCGACTCCACGATCGGCGCGGGCACCGTGCTGATGCCGTTCGGCGGCGTCAAGCAGCTGACCGCTCCGATGGCGATGGTCGCCAAGTTCCCGGTGTTCGGTGAAACCACCACCGCGTCCGCGATGGCTTGGGGCTTCAACCCGTACATCATGGAGAAGAACCAGTTCACCGGCGCATACCTTTCCGTGGTGGAGTCCTTGGCGAAGCTGGTGGCCGCCGGCTTCGAACATGAGAAGGCATATCTGAGCTTCCAGGAGTATTTCGAGAAGCTTCGTGACGAGCCGACTCGCTGGGGCAAGCCGATGGCTGCCGTGTTGGGCGCTTTGATGGCACAGGTTGACCTGGGTGCGGGCGCGATCGGCGGCAAGGATTCCATGTCGGGCTCCTTCGAAGACCTTGATGTGCCGCCGACCCTAATCTCCTTCGCCGTGGCTGTGGGCGACATGCGCCGCGCCACCTCCCCGGAGTTCAAGGGCGCAGGACATCGCATCGTGCGCATCGCTCCGCGCTATCTGGCCGATGGCCTGACCCCAGATAAGGATTCGCTGCTGGAAGCCTTCTCGCTGGTCGAGGAGCTCACCGGCTTGCATGGTGCCGTGTCCGTGTCTACGCCGGGCTATGGCGCAACCGCCGAAGCCCTGTTCAAGATGACGCTGGGCAACCGCATCGGTGTGAAGCTCAACGACGGCATCGCTGTGGACGACCTGTTCGCTCCGGCCTATGGTTCCTTCATTGTGGAGCTGGCTGACGATGCGAAGATTCCGGCTGCCTCCAACCTCGTTGAAGTCGGCGAAATCGGCGTCACCACCGAAGAGTATGTGTTCGAAGCCGCCGGCGAGCGTCTGGACTTGGCGCACGTGCAGGAGACCTGGGAGCATGGCATCGAATCGGTGTTCCCGTACCGTGGCAAGGGCGAGTCTGTCGAAACCGTCAGCTTCGAAGCCGCAAAGAAGACCGTATACGTCGGAGCTGGCGTTGCCAAACCGCATGTGGTTATTCCGGTTTTCCCGGGCAACAACTGCGAATACGATTCGGCCGCCGCATTCGAACGTGCCGGCGCCGACGTGTCGACGCTGATCGTGAACAACCTCTCCCCCGCCGCCGTGGCCGAATCCACCGCAGCATTGGTTGAGGAAATCAACAAGAGCCAGATCGTCATGATTCCGGGCGGCTTCTCCGGCGGTGACGAACCGGACGGTTCCGCCAAGTTCATCGCAGCGTTCTTCCGCGCTCCGGCCGTCACCGAAGCGGTGCGCGACCTGTTGAAGAACCGTGATGGTCTGATGCTGGGCATCTGCAACGGCTTCCAAGCGCTGATTAAGCTGGGCCTCGTGCCGTACGGCGATATCGTGCCGATGACCGCCGAATGCCCGACACTGACGTTCAACACGATCGGCCGTCACCAGTCCCGCCTCGTGCGCACTCGCGTGGCTTCCAATCTGAGCCCGTGGCTGGCCAAGACCTCGGTCGGTGACGTGCACACCGTCGCCGTCTCCCATGGCGAAGGCCGTTTCGTCGCCTCCGACGACGTGCTCGCCCAGCTCAAGGCCAATGGCCAGATCGCCACGCAGTATGTCGGTGAGGATGGCGTGCCGAGCATGGATCTGGATGTCAATCCGAATGGCTCCCTGCTGGCCATCGAAGGCATCACCAGCCCGCACGGACGTGTGTTCGGCAAGATGGGCCATTCGGAGCGTTCCGGCAAGGGCCTGTACGTGAACGTGCCGGGCAACAAGTATCAGCCGCTGTTCGAGGCAGGCGTGGAGTACTTCACCGCCTGACGATACTGACCAACGGCTCGAAACGATTGATTCCCCGCATACGGCATATGGCTTGTATGCGGGGATTTTCACATGGATGATGAGGGGGAAACCAGGCCCGCTCCGATTCGGATTCTCGACCGACCGGTGAAGCTTCTCGAGACGAAGTTCATGCTTGTGCTCGTCCGTCCCGTGCTTCTCCTGATCACGTCGCATTCATGTTCGTGGCAATCCCTTCATCGCAATAATCCACAAAGGACAGCCCCATGATCAACCAGGAAATAGAAGAAATAGAAAATGAGATGTATCGCAGGGCGGCGGCTCTGATAGCAACAAGATATCCCATGGGCTGGGGAGGAGCCGGCGTGGTTCATACCTCCAACGGCAACTATTACACAAGTGTCTCCATCGAAACGGCCAATGCTTCCGCCGTCCTGTGCATTGAAACCGGGGCGATGCTGGAAGCCCATAAGTTCAATGAACGGGTGACCCACTGCCTCTGCTTGGTCCGCGAAAGCGAGCAATCCCCTTATCAGGTGCTGTCCCCATGCGGAATCTGTCAGGAACGACTTCGCTTTTGGGGAGACACCGTGCAGGTGGCTGTCACCACGAAAGAGGAAAAGGCCAAATTTGTGGAATTAAGGGAGCTACAGCCCTACCATTGGTCTGCAGCCTATCCTGCCGAAGAGCTTGAACATTGGAAAGAGTAGGATGCCCCTGTCTGCGGGGATTCGAGGACTGCGGACGGCACGCTGCAACGCAGTCCATGCCGGGGAGAACGTTCGGAGGTGCTGGTGTACATATACCGCTATATGTCGCCTTTGGGAGGTATCACGCTGTCCAGCAACGGGACGCAGCTCACAGGCCTTTGGTTTGATGGACAAAAGCATTTCGGAAGCACGCTTGCGAAGGATTATGAGGAGCATCCTCTGCCGATTTTCGAACGATGCATCCGTTGGCTGGATACGTATTTCGACGGAGAGGCACCTGATTTCATACCTCCGATGCACGTGCGGGATACCCCGTTCCGCACGATGGTATGGGACATCCTGTTGACCATTCCATATGGATGCACCATGACGTACGGTGAGATCGCGCAGCAAGTGGCACAGCGGCAGGGACGTCCGACGATGTCCGCCCAGGCCGTCGGCGGTGCTGTAGGGCATAATCCCATAGCGCTCGTTATTCCCTGCCATCGCGTTGTGGGATCGGACGGCGCTCTGACGGGATATGCGGGAGGCATCGAAAGAAAGAAGAGACTGCTCGCAATGGAACGAGCCAGTGCATAGAGTATGTTTTCAATCGAAAACAGTGTCTCGGCTCCATCAATTGACACACCGATGCATCCCTTATCAGGCGAAGCGTCCATACGCGGAAAAGGGCGGGACAAGATGTCTTGTCCCGCCCTGAGATAGTGACCGCAAAACGGTATGGAGCCATTCCGCCGATGCGCCTACAGACCCATTTCAGCCTTCATTCTGGCCAATTCATCGTCGACGGACGGAGACGTGGCACCGGTCAGATATCTGTCGGCCAGCTCATCCGTGGAACCGGCCACCGTATTCAGTTCGGCCTTCGCCTGAGCCGCGTCCAGCATGCGGTCCGCCTTTGTCTCCATGCGTTCAAAGGCCTCCATCGAGGAACGTGCGCGGTCTCCGCCGCTCGTGATGTCATTGACGTGTTCCTGCGCCTTCGCAGCCGCAATCTTCGCCTTGATGGCGCTTCTACGCGCTTCAAGACTTCCGATGTCGCCGACAAGCTTGTCATGCAGCTGCCGCATCTTCGTCGCGTTCGTGTCCGCGAGCTCGTACGCGTTGGACAGGCTCACGCGCGTCTGCTCATACTGTTGCTTCTTGGCCAGCAGTTCGCGGGCGTCCGTCTCGTTGCCGGCCTGCAACGCGGCGCGTGCCGCTTGATCGTATCGCGCGATCGTCGCATCGCAATCGTCCAATTGACGTTTCGTGCTACGGGCGTCCGCCATGACGCCGGCGGTTTCGGTTTTGACTTCGGCCAAATCGTGGCGTAGGTCGAGCAGCATCTGGTCGACCATTTTCGCCGGGTCCTCGCATTTGTCGAGCAGTGCGTTGATGTTGCTGCGCATGATGTCGCTGAATCGTTGAAGGATGCCCATGTTGTCCGCCTTCCTTGGTGATGGTTATTGGGATGATTGTCGAATGGCTGGTAAGGGGATCATTGCGTCGGTTGTCGAGAAGGCTGCGGCGCATCGGATGACGGCGACGCCGGACCCATGCCCTGCATGTCGACGGCTGCGCCATCCCGCCGTATTGAGGATTCGTATTTCGCCAGCGTGGGATCAGCCAAATCGTCAAGCGGTGTGTTCAGGATCCGTTCGGTTTCCACAGCCTTCTGCCGATCGCGCTGCTGTTTCTGCCGTACCAGCACCACTACCGTCACGGCGACGCCGATGATGACCGCACCGATCACCACCGCCACTGCGACGTCGGTACCGGTCAGACTGCGGCGCATGATCCGGTCGGCCGTCTTATCAAATACTGTCACCATCAGATCATCGGTCGACATATCGGAATACCAGTATTCGTCGATGTACGCCCAGAAAATGTCGATGGCCTCCGAGTCCATCACCGACGAAATCTGTTTGCCGTTCACCAATGCCATGAACCCGACGTCATCATCGACGTCCTCTTCCGCGAAGTACATGAACAGCAGCGTGCCTTCGTTGTCAATGTTGCCGTCATACCATTGTTCGGCGTAATCCTGCTTCTGCGAATCACTGGTCAAGGAAGCGTCATACGCGCGGAATACGACATACGGCTGGATGCCGGTTTCGTCATAGAAGGATTGCAATCGACGCTCCGTCGACGCGACATTGTCGAACCAGCCAAGCTCGTCTTCCACGCAATCGTTGCGAAACGCGACACCGGTATCCACCTTTTCGCGATTCACCGTGCTTGACGGAATGGCGGCGCTGCCGAAAGACGATGAGCCCCGCCATGCGAACACGATAATGAGCAGCACGACGATGACACTGAGGATGATCCACGGCAGGGAGCCGTTGCGACGCCGTTGCGGATACGGCGATATCGGCTGCCGGTCGAAAGGAATCGTGGGAGTGCCTTGCGGATTGAATCCAGGATTCGCCGGCGATGCCGGCTGGGACGGCATGGGATTTGAAGTATTGAAAATCAGGATATTCGGCAGTCGAGGCGGACGTGGCCTCCCATATGGATTCGGATTGAAGGGGCCTGTAAAGAAGCCGCCGTTCGAGGGGACATCATGATGATTCCGATGATAACCGCCACCGGAGAAGCCTCTGCCGGCCCGGCCTCCACCCACTCGATGGCCGCTGGATGAACGGCCGCCACCATGACCACTGGACGAGCGGCCGCCGCCTCGTCCCGCACCTGCCCTGCTCATGCGATGGTCCCTTCCTTCGTTGGATATACACCAATTGTACCGGTCGGGTCTTGAGCAGAGCCGAATTAACTCTCGTGGCGATAACGGCAGGCGGAGTCACTTGGAATTCGCGTCGGTCACCAATGCCAACGACCGGATGCGTTCCGGGAACGAGAACCACCGGTTGATCAGATTGATTACCGAGCCGACGCATAGCGCGGAGACGACGGTGCCCCAGCCGACGCCCTGCAATGTGCCGAAGAACAGAAACGACAAGACCACGGCGATGACGATCAGGGTGACATCGAAGATGATCTTGGTCGTACCGTATGCCACTCCACTGACCGTGGACAACGCTTTCACAGCTCCCTCCCCCGGTACCATCAGCACATTCGGCGATACTTCAATCACCACGCCCAGGCCCAGCACGATGCAACCGGCAACGACGCACGCCACGCGCTGCCACATCGCGGTCACATGCCAAAAACCAAGCAATGCCGTACTCACATCGATCATGACGCTGAACACCAGATTCACGGCGACCTGCAGCAGCTGCACCGCGGGGAAATTCCTCCGCAGCAAAACAATCTCCAACAGAATGAACAGCAGGTTGATCACAAACGTGGTCGCACCGAAGCTCAGGGGGAATCTCAGGCTCAGCACGTAAGGAACGCTGGAAATCTGCGATGTTCCCAAATCGCCTTTGGTGATCAGGGCGATGCCGAATGAGTTGATGATGACGCCGGCCACGAAAATGCCGAACCGTTGCGCGATATGATTCACACAGTCTCCTTCCCTGCACATTCTAAAACGGGGAAGGACATCAGCATATGAATCCTTCCCCGCTACACGCCATGCAAAGGAGCGGACCGTGGCCGGGAGCATCCCGAACTTCCGCCGGAATGCGTCTATTTCGGCGCGATCTCCCGACCGCCGAATTCGTGGTCGGACAGCCGCA
Source organism: Bifidobacterium sp. LH_512 (assembly GCF_056356435.1). Classification (NCBI taxonomy): domain Bacteria; kingdom Bacillati; phylum Actinomycetota; class Actinomycetes; order Bifidobacteriales; family Bifidobacteriaceae; genus Bifidobacterium; species Bifidobacterium sp. LH_512. The sequence goes on along the minus strand of NZ_JBKEUE010000001.1, from coordinate 456,241 downwards.
GCCGCAATTGTCGGACATGCGCTTCGATCGCGTCGATCACCGCGTTGAATTCGTCGTCGGATTTTCCGGTCGGATCGTCCAATCCCCAATCCTCACGCAGTCTGCATGGGAGGAACGGGCACTGCACGTTGTATCCCATCGTGATCACCACATCCACCGCGGGGATCTCCGACAGCAGCTTGCTGTGCTGCGTGCTTTCCATATCGATGCCATAGCGCTGTTTCATCAGCCGTACCGCATCCTGGTTGATATGCGGCTTCGTTTCCGTTCCGGCGGAGTAGCTTTCGAATACGTCCGAAGCCAGATGCCTGCCAAGCGCTTCGGCGATCTGGCTCCGGCAGGAATTGTGCACGCAGACGAACGCCACTTTAGGCTTATCCGTCACTGCCGTCCCCGTATCTCCTGGATGACGGCCTTCGCCTCGTCCTTGCTCAGAACCTTGCCGAACGACGCGACCGTGCCGTCAACGACCAGCGCCGGCGTGCTCATGACCCCGTATGCGGCGATCTGCGCGAAGTCCGTCACATGGTCGATGGCATCGTCCATGCCCAGCTCCGCCAACGCGGCGCTGGCGGAAGCCTCCAAGGCCTTGCATTTCGCACAGCCCGAACCAAGCACCTTCACTCCACCGCCCTCGTTGACGGATCGTGCGGGATCATCCTTTCCTGCACCGCAGCCGCAGTTGCAGCCGCAGCGTTTCGTTTCCTTCCTGTCTGAAAACAGTCCCATGATGCGTTCCTCCTTTGATTCAGATCACAATATATTGAAAAACGTTGAACAGATAGCCGACGAGAACGATTCCGACCACGCAGACCGCGATGAAAACAGCCAGAAGCTTTGGCTTCACCGCCCTGCGCAGCATGACCAGAGACGGCAGGGACAGCGTGGTGACCGACATCATGAACGCCAGCACCGTTCCCAGCTGCGCCCCCTTGTACAACAGAGCCTCCGCGACGGGAATGGTGCCGAAGACGTCGGCGTACATCGGCACGCCGACCAGTGCGGCGAGGATGACGCCGAACGGATTGTCGCTGCCCAGCAAGGTTTCGACCCAGCTCTGCGGAATCCAGTTATGGATCAACGCGCCGATGCCCACTCCGACCAGCACGTACGGAAAGACCTTTTTGAAGGTTTCAACGACCTGGTCCTTCGCATAGGACAGTCGCTGACCAACGGAGAGTTCGGGGGAATCGATGTCCACGCCGGCGGCATTGCGAACGAAGTCCTCGATGCACGGTTCCATATGCAGCCGTTCGATGATTCCGCCGCCGACGACGGCGACGACCAGTCCCACGATCACATATGCGACGGCCACTTTAGCTCCGAATACGCTCGTCAGAAGCACAAGGCTTCCCAGATCCACCATCGGCGAGGAGATCAGGAACGAAAACGTCACGCCGAGAGGCAGTCCCGCACTGGTGAAGCCGATGAACAGCGGAATGGACGAGCAGGAGCAGAACGGGGTCACTGTTCCGAGCAGTGCGGCGATGACATTCGCTCCCAGGCCATAGAACCTACCCAGAATACGGCGGCTGCGTTCCGGAGGGAAAAAGCTCTGTATATAGGAGATCACGAAGATCAGCGTGCAAAGCAGGACCGTGATCTTGATGACGTCATAGATGAAGAACTGCAGGCTGCCGCCGATACGTCCGTCCACGTCCATGCCCATCGAAGACAGCATGCCGCCGATCAATGCGTTCAGCCATTTCATGCCCAGGACCTGATCCTGGATGAATGTCCATATCATCGGCAATCACACGACCTTCCCTCTTTCGTGCAGGAAAACGCGTCGAAGTATCCGCTGAACGCCTCCATCGCGGGGCGGTTCAGCGAATAGTGATTCCATCTCCCTTCTTTCCTGGCATCCACCAACCCGCATTCGCACAGTATCTTCATGTGGTGCGAAAGCGTCGGCTGCGTGATGTCGAACTCCTTCAACAGCTCGCAGGCACACCGCTCCCCGCCCGATAGCAGACGCACGATCTTCAAGCGATTGGAGTCCCCGAGGGCCCTGCACATCAACGCGATGTCCATCGTGCTCACAAGCACCTCCTTACATAGATGAGTATCTATATAAGGAACAATACACCATACATAGACCATCGTCTATATATGTCGTTCGCTCAGACAAAAATTCGACAGCCACAGACATCCTCAAGACATCAACGTTTTTCAGTACGAAGCTCGTTGTCCAAGGCTGTTTGGCGAATGATTTCCTCATAACCGGTCAGGGCCGCGAACGGCATGAACTGGGCCGCACGGTTTTGGCGCAGCATGGGCGCATGCGTTGCGGAACGATGATGCGGCAGATCGACGATGTCGTCATAAAGGTCGGTACGCTGCAACGTCATGCGGCATGGCCTCCGATCTGATTGTTGCGCTGCATGCCGGTGGCGCCTTCCTCCAGATTCATCGCCTTGATGACCGCATTGGCGCCGAATTTGTGCTTTACGGCCAGCAAGGCCCGCTGCACGTCATGTTCTTTGCGCTGCAATTGCCGGAGTCCCTCTTTGTCGGAGGCTTCGCTTTCCGCCTCGGCGAACAGGTCGGGCTGTTCGTATGCGCCATGCCCGCCGGCCTCGATGACAGGCATGTCATTTTCCACGCCGTCCCCCAAGTCATTTTCCCCGGATTCCCCGAATGCCCCGGCTTTCATCTCTTTCAGATCTGCCGCAACCACATTGATACGTCGCACCGCATACTGCGGATTCACGATTCGGTCATATAGTTTCATCATCGCTTCCACAATGGCATGCGTGGATGAGGTGTACTCGCCCAGATCAGCGCCGCCGGATGCTGGCTTGGGTACGGTTCTGCCATACCAGTCGGATGCGAGCACGGCATCGCGCGATGCCGCTGCGGCCGCTTGTGACGTCGTGTCATAGCCGACATATAGCCCGACCTGATGCGCGGTCAGCCCCTTGTCCACCAGTTCCAGCGTAAGTACGTCGGTCATTTCGCGCACGACCAGCCTTGCATGTTTCCAATCGTAGGGATGCTGCAATACCTGCCCGGAGCTTAGGGAACTGCCTTGCGGCCTGTAAGCCTTGATGTCGGCCATGGTGCACGGTTCCCATCCCCACGCGTGGTCGATAAGCAGTTCCGCGTTGACACCGAACATACGGTATAGCAGGTCTTCGTTGTAATAGTCGCTGGCTCGTCCAAGCGAGCACCGTGCGATGTCGCCCATGGTCATCAGGCCTTGCGCTTCCAGTTTCTTGGCGTATCCTCGCCCGACCCGCCAAAAATCCGTGAGCGGACGATGACCCCACAATAATCTGCGATACGACATCTCATCCAGTTCTGCCACGCGTACACCGTCCTTATCAGCGGGAATATGCTTGGCGACGATATCCATGGCGACTTTGGCGAGATACATGTTCGGCCCGATACCAGCAGTAGCGGTGATTCCGGTGGCTTTCAGCACATCTTGTATCATGCTTACCGCCATCTCATGCGCACTGCCGCCGAATGCTTTCAAATACGACGTCACATCAATGAAGACCTCATCAATGGAATACACATGAATATCGTCGGGCGACGCATACTGCAAATACACGCCATACACGTCAGCGCTACGCTGCAGATAATGTGACATGCGCGGTTTGGCGACGATATACGATGCTTTCAATGCGGGATCCGCGGCAAGTCGCATCGCATCATCGGATTCGCCAAGAAAACGATGCCGCGGCGCATGTCCCATCCGTTCGGCGTTTACGTCGGCCATCGCCCGTTCGACTTCGAACAAGCGCGCTCGCCCCGGCAAACCATACGCCTTCATCGACGGTGAAATCGCCAGGCATATCGTTTTTGACGTGCGCGACAAATCCGCGACGACCAAATTAGTGGTCAGCGGATCACGGCCACGCTCCACGCATTCCACAGAAGCATAGAAGGATTTGAGGTCTATGGCGATATATGCGCGCGCCCGCTCGCCATCCCCATCGTTTCCGGCGTAAGCCGTTCCCATTGCCGCCTCCCGTCACATCGCGGCTTCAACGCCGCACTCCATCATCTGCGCTTTGAATGCCTTTCCATATAACATCGTTCGAACAATTGTACGAATACGGCACGACCTCGCATTCAGGTGTAGACACTCGTTGCTATCGTGGACGGGTAATACTCCCTTCGTCCTTCAAGGAGTTGCTTGCATGTCTGCTGAGCTCGAAGACATCCATGAGGAATGCGGCATTTTCGGAGTCTGGGGTCATCCTGATGCCGCCCGTTTGACATATTTCGGTCTACACGCACTGCAACATCGCGGTCAGGAAGGCGCCGGCATCGTGTCCAATGACAACGGATGCCTGATTGGGCACCGCGGCATGGGCCTGCTGACCAAGGTGTTCAGCGACGAACACGAAATCGAACGACTGAAAGGCGACAGGGCCATCGGCCACGTGCGCTACGCCACCGCCGGCTCCGGATCGGCCGACAACATTCAGCCATTCATCTTCCGCTTCCACGACGGCGACATGGCGCTATGCCACAATGGCAATCTGACCAACTGCACTTCGCTGCGCCGCAAGCTTGAAGACACCGGCGCCATCTTCCATTCCAATTCCGACACCGAAGTGCTGATGCATCTGATCCGGCGCTCGATGCAGCCGACCTTCATGGAAAAGCTCAAGGAAGTGCTGAACATCGTCCACGGAGGGTTTGCATACCTGCTGATGACCCAGGACATGATGATCGGAGCGCTCGACCCGAACGGCTTCCGACCGCTGTCACTGGGCCGTATGAAGAACGGCGCATATGTGCTCGCCTCCGAAACCTGTGCGCTCGATGTGGTCGGCGCCGAACTGGTTCGCAACATTCGACCGGGCGAAATCGTCGTCATCAACGACTCCGGATATCAGATCATCCAGTACACCAATTCCACCCAGCTGGCCATCTGCTCGATGGAATTCATCTATTTCGCACGTCCCGATTCCGACATCTACGGCGTGAACGTGCATTCCGCCCGCAAGCGCATGGGCGCGCGTCTTGCCCAGGAATCGCCGGTCGAAGCCGACATGGTGATCGGCGTGCCGAACTCCTCGCTGTCCGCGGCCTCCGGCTATGCGGAAGAATCCGGCCTGCCAAATGAAATGGGTCTTATCAAGAACCAGTATGTGGCACGCACCTTCATCCAGCCGACGCAGGAGCTGCGTGAGCAGGGCGTTCGTATGAAACTGTCCGCCGTGCGCGGCGTCGTCAAAGGCAAGCGCGTCATCGTCATCGACGATTCCATCGTGCGCGGCACCACGTCCCGCCGCATCGTGCAACTGCTGAAAGAGGCCGGAGCGGCCGAAGTGCACATGCGTATCAGCTCGCCGCCGCTGAAGTATCCGTGCTTCTACGGCATCGACATCTCCACGACGAAGGAGCTGATCGCCGCAACAAAGTCCGTGGATGAGATCCGTGATTACATCGGCGCCGATTCGCTGGCGTTCCTTTCGCTGGACGGTCTTGTCGAATCCATCAATCTGCAGGAGGATGCGCCGTACGGCGGCCTGTGCGTCGCCTATTTCAACGGCGACTATCCGACCGCGCTCGACGATTACGAAGAGGACTTCCTCAAGTCCCTCACTCCGGAAGACCGTATCCGTCTTCCTGAATTCGCCCTGTACAAGAGCAAGTACATCGGCAACGAATACGCTGTGCCGGTCCTCCAGCACGACATGGACAAGTAGACGAAGTCCAACCAATGCATCGTCGTCAGACAACACAACGAATTTCTTAGAGAAAGGACCAACATGCCCCAGGCATATGAGAACGCCGGCGTAAGCGTCGAAGCCGGTTACGAGGTCGTCAAGCGCATCAAGTCCCATGTGGCACGCACCAACCGTCCGGGTGTGGTCGGTGGAATCGGCGGATTCGGCGGCCTGTTCGATCTGGCTTCCCTCGGATACAAGGAACCGGTGCTGATCTCTGGCACCGACGGCGTCGGCACGAAGCTCGTCGTCGCCAAAATGGTCGGCAAGCACGACACGATCGGCATCGACTGCGTGGCCATGTGCGTCAACGACATCGCAGCCCAGGGCGCCCAGCCGCTGTTCTTCCTCGATTACATCGCCTGCGGCAAGAACGATCCGGCCCTGCTGGAACAGGTCGTTTCCGGCGTGGCCGACGGATGCGTACAGTCCGACGCCGGCCTGATCGGCGGCGAAACCGCCGAAATGCCGGGCATGTATGCCGAAGACGAGTACGATCTGGCTGGCTTCGCCGTTGGCGTTGCCGAAAAATCCGCAATCGTGGACGGCTCGGGCATCACGGAGGGCGACGTGCTGATCGGCCTGCCTTCCACCGGCGTACATTCCAACGGCTTCTCTCTGGTGCGTAAGGCCTTGTTCGAGCAGGCCGGCTACACCGTCGACACCGAGCTGGAGGAATTGGGCGGAGCCAAGCTCGGCGATGTGCTGCTCACCCCGACCAAAATCTATGTGAAGACCCTCTCCCCGCTGTTCAAGGCCGGCGTGGTCAAAGGCGTCGCGCACATCACCGGCGGCGGCTTCATCGAAAACATTCCGCGCATGATCCCGGACGGCCTGGCCGCTCGCATCAATCTCGGTTCCTGGCCGGTGCTGCCGATCTTCAACGTGCTGGAAAGGGCCGGCGACATCGATCATATGGAAATGTTCAACATCTTCAACATGGGCATCGGCATGGTGCTGGCGGTCAGCGCCGACAAAGCCGACAAAGCCATGCGCATTCTGGCCGAGAACGACGAGCCGGCATATGTGCTGGGCAACATCGTGAAGAAGACCGGCGACGATGTCGAGCTGGTCTGATCCGACGCAGGCTTAGGAAAGGAACGAGAATATGAAGGTTCTGGTCATCGGTTCCGGCGCGCGCGAGCACGCCATCGCTCATGCGCTGATGCGCGGCGGCAGCGTTGAGGAAGTCACCGTCGCTCCCGGCAATCCGGGTATGGCGCTTGACGGTATCCGCACCACGCAGCTGAGCTCCTCCAATCATGCCGCCCTGATTGATTTTGTGAAGAACAACGGCTACGACTGGGTGTTCGTCGGTCCGGAAGTTCCGCTGATCGAAGGCATCGTCGACGCATTCGCCGCAGCCGGCATCAAGGCGTTCGGCCCGTCCAAGGCCGCCGCCCAGATCGAAGGCTCGAAGGATTTCGCCAAGCAACTGATGGCTCGCCACGATATTCCGACCGCACAATACCGCACCTTCGACGATTTGGAAGCCTCGTCCGCGTATGTGCGTGAGCATGGCGCCCCGATCGTCATCAAGGCCGACGGTCTGGCCGCCGGCAAGGGCGTCACCGTCGCCATGGACGAAGAGACCGCCCTGGCTGCTTTGGAAGACATTTTCGTCGATCACCGTTTCGGCGCCGCGGGCGCGAAGGTCGTCGTCGAGGACTTCCTGGAAGGTCAGGAATTCTCTCTGATGAGCTTCGTGAACGGCACCGATTTCTGGCCGATGCCGATTTCACAGGATCACAAGCGTGCGTATGACAATGATGAGGGCCCGAACACGGGCGGCATGGGTGCCTACAGCCCGGTTCCGCAGATTGGCCATGATGTCATCGACATGGCCATCGAGACCATCGTACGCCCGACCGTCGAAGCGATGGCCGAAGAAGGCACGCCGTTTACCGGCATCCTGTACGCAGGACTGATTGCCACCGCCGACGGCCCGAAGGTCATCGAATTCAACGCCCGTTTCGGCGACCCGGAGACCGAAGTCGTGCTGCCGAAGCTCACCTCCGATCTAGGCACCGCCATCAACGCGATTCTCAACGGCGGCACTCCGGAATTCGCTTGGGATGATGAGAATGCGACGCTGGGCGTTGTGCTCGCCTCCGACGGCTACCCGAACGATGTCATCAAGGGCGCGACGATTCCGCAGATCGACGTGGATGAGGATTCCCACGTGTATTATGCGGGTGTCACCAAGGACGACGAAGGCAAGCTGGTGGCCAATTCCGGCCGCGTGCTCTTGGTCGAAACCACCGCAGCCGACATCAAGGCCGCTCAGGACAAGGTGTATGCGATTATCGACAAGCTGGACACCACCGGCATGTTCTACCGTCACGACATCGGCTCCAAGGCGCTGAAGGCCGCCGAATAATCGGCCAGCTACTTAACACTTCGGGGGGGATCCGACTTCGTTCGCCCCCCGAAGTGTTTTATACGCCGCCTATCAAACATCAAAAACATCTGTGACTGAAAAAGGGGGCCCAAACGGTCACAAATGCTGAATCGGACGCAATCCATCAGCAAATGTGACCGAAAAGGAGGTCCAAAACAGTCACATTTACTGAAGGAATACGTTCGCATCAGCAAATGTGACCGGTTTTAAGACCCGTAACGGTCACATTTGCTAAAAAGGTGAAGCTTTCGACGACGATATGAAGCCGCCGCACAATCAGCTGAGCAGATTCACGATATTGATGATTGCATTGCGCAGTTTGTTGAACGGCGGGTATACCAGTTGCAGGGTGTCGGGGAATTGCGGCTTGCACAATACGGTTTTGACATGGCTGAATGTGAGGAAACCGTATTTGCCGTGGTAGGCGCCCAAACCGGATGAGCCCGAGCCGCCGAACGGAAGACGACTGGAGATCAAGTGTCCCAGCGGAATTTGGAAGCCAATCGCGCCGGAATTCGTATCACGTTCGAAGCGCCTGCGTGTTTTCACATTGCGCGAGAATACGTACAATGCCAATGGACGACTATGCGTATTGATGAAATCAATGGCCGCATCGGCATCATCCACTATCAAAATCGGTAGAATCGGGCCGAAAATCTCCTCCTGCATCACCGGTGCATCCGGCGACGTGCCGAACAGCACGGTCGGCGCAATATACCGATCCGCCCTATCCGTCTGACCGCCGCACACGATGCTGCCGGCGGACGAATCATCCGGCGTCGGCAGCAGCCGCGAAATCCTATCGAAATGACGCTTGTTCACAATGCGCGCAAAACTATCAGATTTCTGCGGATTCTCGCCGTAAAATTCGCGAATCGCAACGGCAATGCGATCAGCCAACGCCCGGGCCACATCAGGTGTGGCCAGCACATAGTCGGGGGCCACACACGTCTGGCCGGCATTCGTGAATTTACCCCACGCGATGCGTCGGGCCGCAGTCGTCAAATTCACAGTATTATCAACGAAACACGGCGATTTTCCGCCCAATTCCAATGTCACCGGCGTCAAATTATCAGCCGCCGTACGCATCACGATGCTACCGACGCGGCCGCCGCCAGTGTAGAAAATATGATCGAACGGCTGCTTCAGCAATTCCGTCGTCTCCTCGGGGCCGCCCTCAACGACGGCGAATGCATCAGGATCCAAGTATTTCGCCACCAAACGCGACGTCAGATGCGAGATATTCGGCGACAATTCGGAAGGCTTCAAACAAATCGCATTACCAGCGGCAATCGCATCCGCCATCGGCTCGAACGACAGCAAAACCGGATAATTCCACGGCGAAATAATCAGCACAACGCCTTTCGGCTCAGCCAAAGTCCAACCGCGAGCAGGCTGCAGCAACCAATGAATCGGCTTATGATGCCGCGACGCCCACACCGCCATGCGATTGCGCACAAACCGGGCCTCCCCCAGCACCAAGTCGATTTCCATCAGCACGGTTTCAGCGGCAGGCTTGTCGAAATCGGCTGCAACGGCGGCGGTGATCTCATCCTTGTTTTCACGCAGCATGCGAATCAGCGCGTTCAACTGCGCGCGACGCCACTTGAGCGGCTTCGTGCGGCCATCCATATACGTGCTGTGGAGCTTGTCAAAAACTGGAAACGTCATGGCTGTGCACATCACTTCCCGTTGCGGCCCGTGAAACCGTCCATGCCTTCGTTCAAACCAAACAAGCCGTAAATCGGATCGGCGATCTTCGGTGGCAACGCGGCGACCAGTCCGGCAACGGCGGCGAACGGCGGCATGATCAGACGTTCATGGCCCTTGGCGACGGCGTCCACAATCTTGTTCGCCACTTCCTCTTCCTTCAAAATCGGCAACAGCAGCGGGAACTTCGTGGTCACGCCTTCGAACATGCCAGTATCGATGTAATACGGGCACACCGTAAGGGTCTTGATATTGGAGCTGCTCTTCTTCAACTCACTACGCAGCGAATTCGTGAAGCCAACGGCAGCGAATTTACTGGCCGCATAATCGGTCTGCTTTGCCACGGCCACAATGCCGGCGGCGGATGCCACGGTGACGACGGCCGCACGACGATGACGTTTCAATTCAGACAGGAACGCTTTCGTAGTCCAGAACAAGCTCAGCGTGTTCACTTCGAACGTGCGGCGGATTTGCTGTTCCGCCAGTTCTTCGAAAGGCGCACCAGAAACGATGCCGGCATTGTTGATCAGCACATTCACCTTGCCGAGCGCGGCAATGGTGTCCGCTGCGGCTTGGCACACCAGCTTGCTATCGGTAACGTCGACCGTGAATGCGACGGCGGCCGGCTGCGACGCACTGCGACCATTGTTTTCGGCAATGGCGCAGGCCATGTCGGCCGTCGTCTGTGCGGCCTCGGTATTGATATCCCAAATCGCAACGCGACCGCCCATCTCGACGATACGTAACGCCATCAAACGCCCAATGCCGGATCCCGCACCGGTAATCACCACGCTGGCGCCGGAAAAATACTGCTTCGTATTCATCTGCACCTTCTTTCGATATGCAATCAGAGTACCGCACAATCACCAATTCTTTATTGCGCCGCTCATGCCGAGACGGGATTGGCGGGAATTGATGAGGATTACAGCTGAATAGGCCGAACCGGCAGATGGATTTAAATCGATAAGAAGCACGGCCAACAGAAGATAACGAGATCCGATGACCGACAGCCCGCCAGTGAGCCAAATCGGTAGGTAAAATCCGTTTATCATTCCACTAACAGCGACTCAATGAGATGATAAACGGATTTTACCTACCGATTTGGCTCACTGAAAGACAGCGGCCATCCGCCCCGGACGTTGGAACGTCTTACGGCAAATCCATGAAATCAGTATCTTTCAGATACCCCTTACCAGTGGTGATGTCATATTGAATCAGCTTGTAGTCTTCCACCAGCTGCTTCGTCTCGGCATCGAAATCGCTTTCGACGATCGGATTGCCGTCGGAATCCAAATAGATGTTCTGACCTTCCGGAATGCGATCCCAGCCTTGAATATTGTTGACGACAGGCGGTTCCATCGCAGCGATTTTCTCATGCATCTTCGTCAGGAATGCCAAATATGGCGACACCTTCGCATTCATATGCTCGGCGGCCTGTGCCACGAAGAAGTTCGGCGACGAATATGAGCTGTTGTCAATCTTGCTGCCGGCCGACGTGGATGCCTTATTCGACCAGATGAAATAATCAGTCAAATGCAGGGCCAGCGAATTATTGTCGTCTTCGCTCGCCGTGGAATAGATGCCCGGCAGATGGTCGCCATAGAATACGACCGTGATCGGCTTGTCGATCTCGTCCAATGCATCCAGGAATTCCTGCGTGGCCTGATCGGTCAGGTATGCGCCTTCGGCGAATGTCCGGATGGATTCGGTTTCGTCCTCGCCCAGCGGCGCGTCCGAATCGGTGGAGGTCACCGTGAAATCATTGTTCTTGTACCAGCCATGGTACGGCATGTGGTTCTGCATGGTGATGACCTGCAGGAACTGATTGTCGTCCGTGGCTTCCACCTGTTCCAACGTGCTCTTATATGTCGCTTCGTCGGAAACGTACGGCGAATCATCGATCTTGTCCTGATGCGAGATGATGTCCTCGCCTTCCAGCGTGTAGAAATGCGAGAAGCCGAACTTCTTATAGTTGGTCGCGCGGGAATACATGGACGGTTCGTACGGGTGCAGGCCTATGGAGTACTGCGCGCCGCCCCACATCTGGTTGATGGTCGGCGTCCAATGTTCCGTGGGCACCAGCTGCTGGTAGGGGCTGGTCAGCGAAGAGTTGAAATTGGCCATGCTCAAGCCCGTCAATCCCATATATTCCAGGTTTGCGGTGCCGCCGCCATAGCCGGATGACAGCATCAGACCGGATGTCGTATTTTCCTTGATCTTGCGGATATTCGGCATGGCGTCCTTATTCAATTCCAGGCCTGGCACACGCGAGGGATCGGAAAAGGATTCGGACAGCACATAGATCACCGTGCTGTCCGTCATATCGACGGTACGGGTCTCATTGATCTCGTCAGCGGCCTTCTCATAGCGAGCAGCGACTTCCTTCATCGTTTCCTCGCTGTAGTCGTCGATGTCATCCATGATTTTCGGATTCAGCTGACGAACGAAAGCGACGATGGGGCCGTTGCGCTGCGCGTCGTAGACGGAATCCCACATGGATGGGACGTCCCCCACCGCCTGCGAAAAACGGTTCGCCCAGGAATCCACCGTCGACACCTGCATCGCGTACAGTGTGAGGAACGTTCCGGGCACGATGATCAGCAGCAGCCGGCTGATGGCGTTCACACGTTTGTCACCGCAGAACAAGCGGCCACGACGTCCGTCCATATGATTCAGGAATACGAATATCGCAATCATCACGGCGAACGCCACGGCGGCGCCAAGAATCATCCATTGCGCATCCGTCGGCAGGAAGCTCATCAGGTTGCCGGTATTCGATCCCAGGAAATTCAAATCCGATGGCAGGATTGCCTCATATCGGATCTCGATTTTGAAATGTTCGATCAGTGAAATGACTGTGGCGATTGCCAGCAGTATCGGCGTTGCGATCCAAAAACGATTGAACAGCATCAGCAATATCGTGTAGACGATGCCGATCAGCAGCATATTGAGCAGCAGCACGAAATTGCCGTTCGTCCACATCTTCGCGACAAGATCGCCGAAACCGTTGAGCGGGCTCGACAATGTGACTCGCGTGCTTTGCAAGGTGACGCCCCACTGCAGAATCGCCGCCGCGCAGAAATCGAACACGAAAAACAGCACCGCGTACAGCCAGCCAGGAAACGCCTTACGTTCCTTGTTCGCCGTCTTGGCCGACCTGTCGGCCAATGGGATGTTCAGCTCTTCAATCGGCGTATCCGACGGATTCGGCGTATTCGTCGAAGCATCATTCATTACACGCACCACCACTTACATATTCATTACAACGCTGTCCGCCCGAGCAGACACCGTGTTATATTCTTACCTGTTTTTCCAAAAAAGAGCAGAAACCAGCATAAGCTTTACGATTGCCGCATATTTTTCAGCCTAATGCGACGTTATACCGAACAATCCCTGATAGGTTCCGGAATTATCCCTGAAACGCCCCTGAGAATCACCGGGCTCCACTCGTATCTCAGCCGTTGGCGGCTGCAGCGGCAGGAGGCCGTGTCACAAAGACACCCATATTTACGTCAGAGGGTCGGTGGTCCTGCAGACGGTTTTCGGATTGCATGACCGCATAGAACGCCCGCGCTGCGGCGGACTACAAACGGGACCGGCAATCCGGGCAGAGACCGAAGATTTCCACCGTATGCGATTCGACGGTAAAACCGTAGGATTCCGCCATTTTCTTGACCCAAGCCTCGCTGGGCGGGTCGATTTCCACGGTTTTGCCGCATGCCGTACACACCATGTGATGATGATGCCCGTCGTCACCGCACAGACGGAAAAGCTGCTGGCCATCCATTCGGACGATATCGGCCCGCCCGGAGTCGGCCAGCGCGTTCAGCTGACGGTACACCGTGGCAAGGCCGATATGCACGCCGGCATCTTCAAGTCTGCGATGGAGGTCCTGCGCGGAGATGAATTCATCACAATCACGCAGGGCCTCGCGAATCGCATCCTTCTGCTTGGTTTGACGCACAATGCGTTCGCCCATGCTTGGATCAGGCCTCCTTGAGGTCATCCCAACAGCCGGCGGCCTCGATTGCGGCCACTGTTGCGGCCGTGTCGTCAGTCAATACGGTGATGTGGCCCATCTTGCGGTTATGCTTCGCCTGAAGCTTACCGTAATCGTGCATATTCCATTCGGGATGTTCGCCGATCAGAGCACGCGTCGGCTCAACATGCTGGCCGAGCACGTTGACCATGACGGCGGGCTTGAGCAGCTGCGGCTGCGGAATGGGCCATCCGGCGATGCCGCGAATATGCGCGTCGAACTGGTCGATGGAGCAGGCCTCGATCGTGTAATGGCCGGAGTTGTGCGGGCGCGGAGCCAGCTCGTTCACCAGAACGCCGCCGGCTGCGGTGACGAACAGTTCGATGGCCAGCGTACCGGCAAGCTTGAAGCCTGCGGCCAATGTTTTGGCCAATTCATGCGCCTTGTCGGCCACTTCTTGAGGCACTTCAGCCGGAGCGATCGTCAGATGCAGGATGTTGTTCTTGTGCACATTGCGTACGATCGGGAAGGTCACGTATTCTTCGCCGTCGCCTGAAACCAGAATCGAAGCTTCGAACGCGAAATCGACGAAGCCTTCCAAAATCGCCTGCGGAAAATCATCATCCGGCCATACGCGGGCCAAATCATCCTCGGATTTAAGCACGATCTGACCGTGGCCGTCGTAGCCGCCTTCGCAGGTTTTCAGCACCGCCGGATAACCGATTTCGTCCAGTGCTTCACGCAGTTGGGCGTGGCCGTTCACGGCACGCCACTGCGCGGTTTCAATGCCGTGCTCGTTGATGAACGTTTTCTCGGCGATGCGATTCTGGGTGACGCGCAGCAGGTCGGTTCCCTGCGGCACTGCGGTTTCTCCGCGCACTTCGTCCAGCGCATCGGCGTCCACGTTCTCAAATTCGTACGTCAGCACATCGCTGCGTTCGGCAAGCTCGCGAATGGCCTTCTTATCGGCGTAGTCGGCGACGATCTGGAAGTCGCCGACCTGCGCGGTCGGGCAATCCGGCGTCGGATCGAGCACACCGACACGGAATCCCATGTATTTCGCGCTCAACGCCATCATGCGGCCAAGCTGGCCGCCACCGACGATGCCGATGGTGGAGCCGGGCATCAGACGCTTCACGGCGCCTTTGGTTTCCTCAGACAAGCTGGGCATTGGATTCAGCCACCTTTTCCTTCAGTTCATCGCGGTACTCCTGCAGTTCTTCGGCGAGGCGGGCATCGGTGGTGCTCAGAATGCTGACGGCCAGAAGGCCCGCATTCGTGGCGCCGGAATTTCCGACGGCGGTGGTGGCCACCGGAATGCCGCCCGGCATCTGCACGATGGACAGCAGCGAATCCCAGCCGGACAATGCATGAGAGCGCACCGGCACGCCGATAACCGGCAGCGTGGTCTGGGCGGCGACCATGCCCGGCAGGTGAGCGGCTCCGCCTGCGCCGGCGATGATGACCTTCAGGCCGTTGGCGCGGGCTTCATGCGCGAATTCGCCCATGAGTTCTGGGGTGCGGTGCGCGGAGATCACCTGCTTGATGTACGGTACATCGAAGCGGTCAAGCATTTCGCAGGCGTGCTTCATGGTCTCCCAATCGCTGGCCGACCCCATGATTACGGCGACTTCGGGCTTGCTGTCTGTCATATTCAATAACCTCCACCTTATTGAGAATGCTTTTACTGTACGCCTAGGCGTTGTCCGCTGACGAGGCGCTCAGGCGACGGAGCAGTCACAAAGTGATTACGACTTTTCCGAACACGTCGCCGTTCATCACTTTTCCGAATGCGGCGCGCGCATCATCAATACCGTATGTGATGTCGATGATGGGATGCAGATCGGCATGCTCAACGAATCGCAGTAGTCTGTCGAAATCGTCGCGGCTGCCCATGGTGTTGCCTTGCACGCGAATATCCTGGAAGAAAATGCGCGTCAATTCGGCGCCTGGCTGATCGCCGCTGGTGGCGCCGCAGGTGACGATGGTGCCGCCTGGACGTACTGATTTGACGGAATGATTCCATGTGGCGGCACCGACCGATTCGATGACGGCATCGACTTTGTGAGGCAGACGCGCGCCGTTTTCGAAGGCCGCGTCCGCGCCGAGAGCTTGGGCTTTTTCGCGCTTGGCTTCACTGCGCGAAGTGACGAATACTTCCAGACCGGCCGCGTGGGCGAGCTGTATTGCCGCTGTGGCGACACCGCCGCCCGCGCCTTGAATGAGCACGGTGTCGCCGGGTTTGACATTGGCTGAGGTGAACAGCATGGAGTATGCGGTCAGCCAGCTTGTACCCAGTGCAGCGGCCTCTTGCATGCTCAGATTGACAGGTTTACGGAAAATATTGGCCGATGGCACAGCCATCTGTTCGGCCATGGTTCCGGCGTAACGTTCGGAGAGGATGCTGCGGCGTTCGGCAGGCATGACACCATGGCCGTCGGTGCCGATGAAGGTGTACGGCACGACTTCGTCGCCGGCGTGTACGTCTTTGCGACCTGGAATGTCTTCGGTGAGGATGCCTGCGGCATCGGTGCCAAGAATCATCGGCGTTTGTTCTGCGGAAAGGCCCACGCCTTGCAGGCTCCAAATATCATGATGATTAACCGTTACAGCTTTGACATCTACAACCGACCACATCGGCTGAGGTGTCGGTTTGGCGGCGTCGCCGATTTCCAATACGGACAGCGGATCGTCGTAATTGATTCCCGCGGCATATACGGCCTTCATTGGCGTTCCTTTCTTACATGTTGCGCACTTCCCGCGTTGCGCCAACGCTTATTTACGCTTCTCACCATTGTGCCTTCCAAACACACAGATATGGGGATGTTGGGAGCATATTATGCAGTCGAGAGGTTGATTGGCGCGCTGTAGTCTAATATGTCGTTTTTGAAATATTATCATCGATTCCCCAGGGAGGCACAGGTATGACCGCCGGCATTCTGCACACCATCACAGGACCGGCGGATGTGCACGCTCTGCCCAAGGAACAGCTTGAACCGCTGTGCGCGGAGATTCGCGAAATACTCATCTCCTACAGTCATACGCATGGCGGCCATATCGGTTCGAATTTGGGATTGGTGGAAGCGACCGTCGCCTTGCATCGCGTGTTCAACTCCCCTCTCGACCGCATCGTATTCGATGTGTCACATCAAAGCTACGTGCACAAGATGCTGACCGGTCGCGCCGGCGCCTATTTCAATCCCGCGCTGTACGATTCCGTGACCGGCTTCACCAACCCTGAAGAAAGCGAACACGATCAATTCGTGCTGGGCCACACCGGAACATCCATTTCGCTGGCCTGCGGCCTTGCCAAGGCGCGCGATTTGCAGTGCAACGGCAACGTCGACAGCACCGGCCGCAACACCATCGGCAACGTGATCGCCTTGATCGGCGATGGCGCGCTCAGTTCAGCAGTCGCGTTTGAAGGTTTGAATAATGCCGCACAGCAGGGCGGCAATCTCATCATCATCGTCAACGACAATGAAATGTCGATTGCCGAGGATTCCGGCGGCATGTATGGATCGCTCGCCAAATTGCGCGAATCAAACGGAACCGCGCAACCTAATTTGTTTGAAGCTTTCGGCTTGGATTATCGCTATGTTGAGCATGGCAATGACGTCAACGAATTGATCACCGCCTTTGAAGCGGTGAATAATATCGATCATCCAATCGTCGTCCATATTCATACCACTAAGGGTTTGGGATTGGGGCCTGCCGATGCCGCCGAAGAGGGACACTGCGAGGGAAATCATTGGATCGACGCCGATGCCGTACAGCATCGTCCGCTGGGGGCGCGCAAACATTACGGTCAGCTTGCCATGCAGGAATTGGAATCCCGATTTGATAGCAATCCGGAATTGGTGGTCATCTCCCCTGCGACTCCCGGATCGAATGGCATTACACCGGAATTTCGCCAGCGTGTGGGCGCGCATTATGTTGATGTCGGCATCGCCGAAGAACATGCCGTCGCGTTCGCTTCCGGCATCGCCAAAGCCGGAGGCCGCCCAGTCGTCGCCACATCGTCGACGTTCTTCCAACGCACTTTCGACCAGCTGCAGCAGGAATTGTCGCTGAATGCGAATCCGGTGACGTTGCTCTCGTTCGGTTCCGGCATTTCCGCCGCCGACAATACACATTCGGGCGCGTTCGATATTCCGATGTTTTCCAACATTCCTGGGCTTACCTGCTTGGCGCCGACCAGCGGACGCATGTTTTTGAACATGCTGAACTGGTCGACAAGCGAGGCGAATCGTTCCCCCGTCGTCATTCAGGTACCGGGCGAGCGCATTCTCGCCTGTGAACGCGCGGCTGGCGCGCAGGACGCTGCGAATGCTGCGAATGGTGAATATGATGATTCGTTGACTATGCCGCCTGCGGGTGTCGACGTTTGCCCCTGGCAGCGTTACGACGTTGTGCGCCGCGGCGCGGATGTCGCGATTTTCGGCCTTGGCAACATGCTGCCGTTGGCGTATGAGACCGCCGATATGCTGGCTGACATGTCGGAGGATGCTTCGACAGCGCCGATTCACGCGACGATTGTTGATCCGCATCAATTTTCGACGTTGGACAAGCCGACGTTGGAAGCGTTGTATGCCGACCATCGGCTGGTCGTCACGTTGGAAGACGGACAGCTTGAAGGAGGCTGGGGCGCGAAAATCGCAGTATATTACGGCAATCATGATGAAGCCTCATCAGGCCATCACATGAGGACGCTGTGTTTCGGTGCCGACAAGGAATTCACCGACCGCGTTCCAGCGGCTGAATTATGTGAACGCTACGGTCTGACGCCGGCGCAGATTGCAGCGCGCATTCGTGAGGCATTGCGCAGCTGACTGATGGACATTGACCGCGATTGCCGATGACGCCATTCACGCGCGATTACGTTTTGTGACCTCGTTTGTGAAATCACAAAACGTAATCGAGAAAACGTGAATCACACGTCACAGCACCAAATCGCGATGCGAAAACACCACCAACGACACGCCTGCCGATGCGGCGGCCACAATTGCCATCAACACCGCAAGCCCACCCGCCTGCGCGTCGCCATCCGACAGGCCGTATCCGTCGAACATCGTAAACAATGTCAAAAATCGCGCGTTTTTCATATCATCGCCCAACTGTGACACCATCTGTATGACGAATTCCAACAGGCACAGGCCACCACCGGCCCACGATGCCGCAGCGGTACCGGCGAACAGGCATGCCGATAGCAGACATATCGCGGCAAGCAGCAGCCATAATGCGCATAGGCCGACGTCCACCATCAGCAATCCAGCAATATCAAGATCATCAGGAAACATCACCATCGTCGTGGCCAATTCCAATACGGTGACGTACGCCATCAGCACGGCCAGAGATACGACAAGCACTGACGTCATCGTGCCTGCTATCGGTATACGACCATGCGGGGAAGCCAGTAAAAACGCCATGGCGCCACGCTCAATCGGGCGTGCCACCAAACGTTGTACCAGCAGCAATATCAGCGCCAACGGCAGCAACGTCAGCAACGTCAGCAGAAAACCGTATAGATAGTCCAATTGGAATCCCAGCAATGTTGTTGCGGCATGGCTCATGCCGAGCGCGGCGAACAAATCCGGCATCGCCTGCATCATCTGATCCAATGTCGCGTTCATATCCGGGTCATACATGGCGGTTACCGCGACGATGTATACCGTCAGGATCGCAGCGAAAACGGTGACCAATGGAAGACAGCTTTTGAATTCCTTGGCGAACAACGTTCCAATCATCGTGCCCCCTCTCCTGCGACAGCGTTGTCTTTGCTGCCGGCAATGAGATCATCCTCACCGTCATCTTCGCTATAGATATGCATGAATACGTCTTCAAGCGTCTGCTCACACGACACGATATCGACGATGCGGTAACGAGCAAGGTCTTTGACGAACGAGTCCACCGTGCCGGCGACAGGTATGGTCAAGGAGGCGGCTTGCCGGGCGAATTCTGTTTGCGCCATATGCTGCGAATCGCGCCGCACGGCATGCTCGTTGCAGTATCGTTCGCATTCTTCGACATCGACGAACGTCACCGTGTTATTCGCGTCGCCGCGACGCCTGCATTTCAGACATCGACGCCACGCGTCCGACATGGCCGGCACGAATGAACGCCACGCGATTGCAAGAACGTTCCACTTCCGGCAACCGTGAGATTAATGTCGAATATGCCGCGGCCCCGACCGTAATCCTTGGTCAGATGTTTGATGGCGATGGCATCGTCACCGCCGGACGGCGCCGCAACACGTGACTCCACTTCCATCGCTTTCTTGTTGGCCTTATTCACGACTGCGTGTTTGCCCATGCCTACAGGCTAACGCCGAATACGCTGCCATTTACGGAATGCTGACGTGCCGTCACGCACTAAATCATACGGTGCAACCACACGATACAGGCCACGCAATGCAGTCACGCCACATGGCACGGCCATGCACGCAACCGCCCGACGAATCGCCCTACCGTCACGCAAGTGGACGACATGCTGTATGATAGCTCTTTGTTCTGCCCTCGTAGCTCAAAGGATAGAGCATCGGCCTTCTAATCCGCAGGTTGCTGGTTCGAGTCCAGTCGGGGGCGCTTTGATAAAACCGTCCGCCCATATACAGGTTATCCTGATGCGGGCGGGCTCGTTTTCATATGTCGCAAGCCAGCGTTGTGTCCTTTTCACATGGGGCAAACGATGACCGTATGTCCAAACACCTGCAAAACGGTCCGGTTGCGTCCTTTCGCATATACGGACATGAATGAAAACACCGCAATAGGGCGCAAAACGGAAGATATGATGCAGGATTGCCTGCGCGATGCATCGGACATCGTTTATTCTTCGAATTCACAGTCCTGGATAACACGGCCCGACCTGTCGAGCTGTGTGGAGAAACGGCCGTAATCACTTAAAATCACGCTCATGTACAGAATATCGACGACGGCAGTGTGGGCGACTCTGGAGAAAATCGCATTGCCATAAATCATATGTTCGCTGCGTCCCGTCACCAGGCACACGTCAGACCAATTGGCAAGCGCCGCATTCGACGTGTTGGTGATGCCGATGGTATGCGCGCCCGCCGATTTCGCCAACCGCAATGCTTTGACGGTATCGGCGGAATTACCAGAATATGAAAATGCGATGGCGACATCATTCGACGACAGATGCGCTGCGCCAATCTGCTGCATATACGCATCAGCATTCAGCCGGCAATTCAATCCCAGATAGCTGAGCTTCATGTACAGATCAAGAGCTGGCGACAACGAATTCTCCACGCCATACACATCGATCAACGGCGCCGTAGCCAGCAAGGAAACCGCACGGCGAACGATTTTCGAATCCAGCACATGCTGCAATTCGTCCAATAACGATTTCGCGCCATGAATCGCCTTCGCCGGAATATCATCCGCGTTATCCCAAGGATTCAAATCGAATCCTTCCAAAGGTTCGAAGGTTACCTTATGTTCGTCCTGCGGATGCTTCAGCACAAAACGTAGTTCGCGGTAGCCGGAGAATCCCAGTTTCCGCGCAAAACGGATAACGGTGGGCTCACTGACCTGCGTCGCTGCGGCAAGCTGTCCGACCGTCAACGTCGCAGCACTGTCGATGTTGTCGCGGATGAAACGCGCCACCGCCTGCTCGGCCGGACGCAGCATCGGATACACGTGATCAATGCGAGCGCGAATGCCAAGTGACGACTGCATAAATCCTCCAGCACTTGCCGTTCATATTGTGCGCCACCAAGAATAGGCGGCCTATGAATACGGCCGGCTCATTGCATCTGTCGGCAAAATGAACGGGAGGTGAAATGTTATGCCGTAATCACGCGAAGTTCATGCAAGCGACATACATGCGCGACGAAAATCTCACACGGAAATCACTTTATACGATGCATCCTCACGCAATGTGATTTTGCCGTCGCATTCCAAAATATTCAGCAGTTCCGTAGCCTGCTGACGATTCAGTCCGACTGTGTTCATCACATGCTCTCGTGTCAATGCGACGCCATCACGCGTCAGTAGACGCAGCGTGGCCTGTTCAAGCTGCTCAATATTGACGCCAATCAATTTACGGATCTGCTGCGTCGTCAGTGAAGCATCGATCTCCGTACGATTCAGGGAAACGCTGTGCAACGGGGCACACGATAGCACGCGGGCTTCAGCCAACAGCATCGGCGCATCAAACGAATCAAACGAACGAATCTGCGGAAACATGTAGCGAATCGCCTTGCGTCTGTCTTCGCCGCCGCCATCATCATTCGAATTATTCATCATGTTTTTGCGATATCTGGTGAAATCATCATCGTCATCGTCAATCGTATGGTGAATCATCCGCGGCAACACCATTGCCATGGAGGACGGGCCGACACGCAGCTTCGGACTGACCGAAACGGCATCATACGCATCCGTGATCCGCTGAATGCCGGTGCCGTAGTTATCGCTCCAATCCAATGCGCAAAATAGTTCGGCAAGCAACGGATTACGCGGCTGCGAAATGCCGTTGAGCAGATCGTTGAGTTCCAAGCCAGCCACCAGACCGCCCAAGGAAATGATTTCCACACGGTCGGCGAACACATTGACCAATGTCGGGCCGGAAAAGTTGTAGTCACGATGCAACACCGCATTGACCAACGCCTCCTGCAGCGCGTCATGAGGCCAATCATCCTGCGGGCAATGCGCATTGAGGAATTGCATTGTCCCGTCCAACTGCGACAATACAGAGCCGCGGAATTCGCTGCGTTCCACGATATGCGTTTTGATCTCGGAATCGAATGCGGCGCATTTCACGGAAAACGGGCACTGGTCGGAAACAAGCAACGCCAGATTCGTATACATGTCCCGTTCACCACTGGTCACGTGCATATCGCGCAGTTTTTGCTCGGACCATTCCACGCCTGCAGCGGCGCACGCCGCAATGGCAGCTTCGAAGGTCAGTTCCTGTGTGTCGCTGAAACGCTGCTCGAATGGCATGTTCTGGCACCGCACGCATGCGATGGCGCCATCCGATTCGGCATTGGACAGCCTGTCGACGAATCCTGTCTGCTTTATGGTGCCTTGCTCGTTTCCCATATCTCGATAGTAACTTTTCCGCAGTATCTATGAGCCGCGTGTTTGAAGCGGCACACAAACTACAAAACTACGCCAATCCTATGTAGTTTTACTCAGAATTCACCATTCTTTTAGCGAGCTTTATATCAGAACAGGTCTCAAACCCCGTATCCGACGTGAAGATGGAAGCACAAGGCGCGATACCGAGCGTAACAGAAAACAAAAACCGCAAACCACTTGCACCCGCCTGGAAAGTGACAAAGCGCCGATGGGGAAACGGGCCACAAGAGACGGCCCGAAAGACAAGAACATGCTTGAACTGAAGAACATCAGCAAATCCTTCGGCGGCACCCGCGTGCTCGACGACATCAGTCTGACGCTAGATAAAGGCAAAATCATGTCGATTCTCGGCCCATCCGGCGGCGGCAAAACCACACTGCTTAACATCATTCTCGGCATTACCGATGCCGCCAGCGGCCAGATCATGTTCGACGGCGACGATTTGACGCATGCGGCGGTGGAAAAACGCGGTTTCAACATCGTCTTCCAGGATTATGCGCTGTTTCCGAATCTTTCCGCATATGAAAACATCACGTACGGCCTGCGCAATCACCCCGGCGTCTCCTCGCCGGAGGAAATCAAAGACATGATTGCGTTGCTCGACTTGGAACAGCATTTCGACAAGTCGCTCGACCAGCTTTCCTGCGGCCAGAAGCAGCGCGTAGCCCTCGCTCGCACTCTGGTGATGAAGCCGTGTCTGCTGCTGCTCGATGAACCGCTTTCCGCGCTTGACGGCGTCATCAAGGAATCCAACAAAGCGAAAATCAAGCAGATCGTCGAACAATATCATCTGACCACCGTGATGGTGACGCACGATCCCGAAGAGGTCTGCACGATGAGCGACCGCGTGCTGATTCCCAACAAGGGACGCATCGCACAATACGACACGCCTGACAACATCATCGAACATCCGGCTGATGAATTTGTACGCACCTTCATCCTCAACCAGCTTGAAGTCAAACACGGCAACATCTGCTCCCTGTTCAACAACGACGACGCGCATTCCATGCAGGAGGCCTGACATGCCGTTCGAATCCGTCCAAGCAGGCAAGCTGCTGCCGAATATCGCTCCGGAATCATCAATCATGAACGCCGTCCGAAGCCGCATCAACAGCGTCAAAGTCTCCGCCGCAGCGGCCGTGCCTTCCGTAATTTTCGCATTCTGGCTGTCATATACGGCGAATTGCACAAATCTTCCACATAGCGCGAAAAAGGCGATTACACTACTCACGCAGCTGCCCATGCTGCTGCCTACCATCACCTACGGTTTCGCCATTATCTATTCGCTGAGCAAGCAGGGCCTGATCACGAAACTGTTCGGCGGCCATGTGCTGATCGACATCTACGGTTTCAACGGCCTGTTGATCGGCTATGTGATATACACGCTGCCCGGCATGGTGCTTGGCACCGCGTTCCTGTTCGCCTTCACCGGCACGAGCCTGCAGAACACGTTCGCCATCATCATCGTGTGCAATATCGTGCACTATTTCGCGACGCCGTACCAGATGATGAAGGATTCGTTGTCCAAGATGAACGTGTCGTGGGAGATCACCGGCAAACTGATGGGCGACACGTGGATCAAAACCGTGATCCGCGTGATTACGCCGAACGCATGGCCGACGATCCTGCAAGTGTTCGCCTACTACTTCGTCAACGCGATGGTCACCATCTCCGCGGTCGTATTCCTTACCGACGCACGCACCATGGTAATGACCACGCAGATCTCGGCGCTGCAGCATCTAGCGAAGTTCGACGACGTGTTCGCGCTCTCCCTGCTCATTCTCGCCACCAATCTTGCGGCCAAAGGCATCATCGCGCTTGTCACTTCGCTCGGCACGCATCGTATGGCCAGCAAGCAGATGGAGCGCGCCCGTCGCCGCCGCGAGCGCCAAAGCCTGACGGCACGTCTGACTGCGACGCTGCCCGGACGTGAGGCCACGGGAACGGCCGCCGTGCAGGCCGTCGCGGTACAGGCGGCCGCCACACAGACTGCCAACAAATAAAACCGACAGACCAACAAAGAAAAACATCAACGGAAACCAACGACTTCGACCGAGCAATTCGACCGTAGTAAGCAAGGAATCCTCATGAAAGCTCGTATTCTCTCCCGATTCGCCCGTACCGCCTTCGCTCTTGCCGCCGCAGGCGCACTCGCCTTCGGCATGGCAGGCTGCGGCTCGGCCGACGCCGCCGGAGCCGACCAGGTCGTCATCTACACCGACGCCGACGACGAAGCGGTGACCGCCTTCAAGAACGCGCTCGACGACAACGGCTATGCCGGCAGCAAGTACGTCATCCAGAGCTTCGGCACTTCCGAACTGGGCGGCAAGCCGATAGCCGAAGGGACGAACATCGAAGACGACATGATCACGATGTCGTCCTACTGCATCGACAGCGCGCAGGAGAAGAACAACATGTTCGCCGACCTGACCGAAGTGCAATCCGTGCCGCTGAACGATACGCCGGATTACCACCGCGACACCACCAGCCAGGAAGGCGCCCTGTTCTACAACACCGAAGCCTTGGAGGCCGCCGGGCTGGATGCGCCGACCAGCATCAAGGATCTCGCCGATTCCCAGTACAAGGATCGGATCGCGGTCCCCGACATCATGGGCTCCTCCATCGCCTGGCTGATGATCCAGGATGTGATCGCCGCATACGGCGAAGGCGATGAAGGCAAGGAGATCCTCACCGACATCTACAAGAACGCCGGTCCGCACATCGAACAGTCCGGTTCCGCGCCGATGAGGCCGCGGTCGGCTTCGGCCTGCGCCATCAGGCGGTCGCCGACAAGAACGAGGGACTGCCGATGGAATACGTCGATCCGACCGGGGGCAACTTTTCGCTGACCGAATCCGTGGCCGTCATCGACAAGGGCGACAAGGCCAAGTCCGATGTGCAGAAGATGGCCGCGACCATCATTGACAAGGGCCGCGCAACTGCAGAAGACCTATCCGAACCCGCTGTATGAGGGCGAAGAGCCGGCCGCCAACGAATCCGCCTACCCGAAGACTTTTGGCCAGCCGCTGACTGTGGACCTGCTCGAACAGCACCAGAAGCTCTCCGAGGAATGCAAGTCTGCCGCGGAAGCCTGAACCAGCATGTAAGGCGGTGCATGGGGCACGCCTGATCCGGCCGCGTCATGCATCCGACAAGCTCGCATTCCCCGCAATCATCATCTCAACTACTGACTGTCTTTTAGAAGGCGCCCCGCGTCGCATACGGGCGGGGCGGTCTTCTATGCCCAAAACATAATGACTTGGCGTCATCAGCGCGAAAACCGCAAAGCGTACAAACATCAGACGCCGAAACCATAAGCAACAATCCCAATCGAACAATCAATAACCACAGGAAAGAATCCCATGAATCACGAATACAAACTGCTCCCCCCCCGGCCCGCTGACCACTACCCGCACCGTCAAAGGGGAAATGCTGTTCGACCACTGCACGTGGGACGACGTTTACAAGGCCATCACGCAAAAGATTCGGCATCAGCTGGTCGAGCTTACCCAGTGCGATCCGGCGCATTACACCGCCGTGCTGATGCAGGGTTCGGGCACGTTCGGCGTGGAAAGCGTGCTCACTTCCGTAATCGGCGCCGACGACAAAGTGCTGCTATGCACGAACGGCGCATACGGCGATTGCCAGGTGAAGATCTGCGAACATGCCGGCATCGACTACGTGCAGTATGACGAACCGTACAACACCATTCCGAGCGCCGAACGCGTGGCCGAAATCCTGGATGCCGATCCGTCGATCACACATGTGTCGATGATTCATTCCGAAACCGCGTCCGGACTGCTCAATGACATCCAGGCCGTCGCCGCCGTCGCCAAGGCGCATGGCAAAACCTTCATGGCGGATGCCATGAGCTCCTTCGGCGGCGTGAACATTCCGGTCGAGGACTGGGGCATCGACTTCCTTGTCTCCTCCGCGAACAAGTGCATTCAGGGCGTGCCGGGCTTCAGCTTCATCATCGCCAATATCAGCAAGATTGAGGCTTCCAAGGGCAAGGCGCGCAGCCTTTCGCTCGACCTGTAGGACCAGTGGAACACGCTGGAGAAGGATGGCGGCAAATGGCGTTACGCCCCCACACACATGTCGTGCTCGCATTCCCCAAGGCGTTGGATGAGATGACGGCCGAAGGCGGGCTGGCCGCACGGGCTGCACGCTATGCGCTCAATAATCATCTGCCGATCGCCCGCATGAAGGAGCTGGACTTTACCACGTATCTCACCGACCATCAGGGGCCGATCATCACCACCTTCCTCTACCTGGAAGGCGTCGACTTCGATTTCGCCGACATGTACGCATATATCAAGGAACGCGGCTACGCGATCTACCCTGGCAAGCTGACCGATGAAGAGACCTTCCGCTTGGGCAACATCGGCGAAATCCACACCGGCGACATCGAACGCGTCACTGAATTCTTCGCCATGTATATGGCTGAACGCAGCCTGCTTGAAGCCTCACGCGGTTCCGCTGATTTGCCGCCGCATTAGCCGCGATGAACGCCGCCGGCGATGCCGTCAAAGCACAACGACACTGATTCACGACAACACCGATTGCGGCGACTACCACAACTACGAAATTGCTGTAGTCGCCGCAATTACAAGCATTACGACTATTACGGCAATTTCTCGATTTCACGATTGCAAGTGCTATAAAAGGAGATTTTCTATGGCCACTCGTTTTGACGCAGTGATTTTTGATTGGGCCGGCACCACCGTGGATTACGGCTGCTTCGCCCCAGTGCGTGCTTTCCAGGAGGCGTTCATCCAGTTCGGTATTGAGCCGACCATGGATGAGACCCGCCGACCGATGGGCATGCTCAAGCACGATCATGTCAACACGATGATGCATATGGACCGTGTCGCCCGTGCTTGGGAGGATCTGCATGGTGCGGCACCGACTGCCGACGATGTGGACGCCGTGTATGCGAAATTCGAGCCGATGCTGCTCGGCATCCTTGACCAGTATGCGGATCCGAAGCCAGGCGTGCTGGAAACGGTTTCCGAATTGCGCGCGATGGGTTTGAAAATCGGTTCGACCACCGGCTATACCAACGCCATGATGGATATCGTCGTGTCAAAGGCCGCCGAGCAGGGGTATGCGCCTGATTATTGGATCAGCGCCGACGGCGTGAACGGTTTCGGACGTCCGTACCCGTACATGATTTTCGCGAATATGCAGGCCCTGCATCTGGCTGATGCGCGCCGTGTCGCGAAGGTGGGCGACACGTTGTCCGATATCGGCGAAGGCAAGGCTGCGGGCGTGTTCACGATCGGCGTCATCGAAGGCAGCTCGCAGATGGGCATGACACTGAACGAATTCGAAGCGCTGTCGGATGCCGAGAAGACTGCCGCCCGTGCCGCCGTACGTGACACGTTCGTCAAGGCCGGTGCCGACGCGGTCATCAACACCGTGGGCGGGCTGCCGGCCCTGCTGCGTCAGATCGCCTGATGCCCATCGGGTGTCGAAGCTTTTGGACCCCGGTTTCGGTCACTTTTGCTGACGACAACGCATCCCGTCAGCAGAAGTGACCGAAATAGGGCCCTAAAACGGTCACACCTGCTGATGGAGATGGTCTTCTTCAGCAAAAGTGACCGAAAACAGGGGCGGAAACGGTCAGACCTGCTGGCAAGCGGGTCAGATCTGCCGGCGAGAAGGATGGCCGGCAGAAAAAGGCTCCGCGGAGACCGAAATCAGCCGATGTTGTTGCCGTACACCTGGCTTTGCAAGTCTTTGCGAGCAGCTTCCATGGTGGTGACTTCGCCGAGCAACGCGATTTTCTCTTCACCGTCCGGCAGCTGGGCCATGCGGCGTCGGGCCGCGCCGATCTTGCGCATGAAGCCGATATCGAGCAGGCGCGCCAGCAGTTCGGTCGCATACTGACGTTCGGCGGCCGTGGCCTTACGCAACTGCACGGCAGCGGAATGACCATCCTGATCGGAGCCCTCTCCGGCAGCGCCAACATCGACGCCAGCCCCAGACGCAACAGACGCAACGCCGACGGCTTCATCAGCTTCCGCAACAGGCAACGGCAGAGGCATCACCGCCAATTCGTTAATCACCGGTTCCAGCAATGGCCCGCCCGCCTTGGCGAGATTATGCATCCACAATCCCTGCGGCGTATTGTCTTCCGGCAATCCCCCGGCGGCCGCAATCGCTTGGAACAGCGAACGGAACACCGGCGTGATGAAATTCGACAGCGTAAGCCCTGCAAACAGATTACGGTCCACGGCACGAGGCACTTGGATCAGAGTCGCCATAAACTGTTGTTCGCAAATGAATACGGCATCGTCGACTTTGAAATAGGTTTGCGTCACTGCGGCATGGCGTTCCAGATTGCGACGTACAGCCGGATTCGCGAACGGATTACGCCCTGAGACGGCGTCCATTCGCGGCTCGGCCGACACATTGGCATATCGTTTTTTCGGCGCATACGCATCTTCGTCGCGCACATGCAATTGACGACGTGCGGCGCGTACTTCTCGCTGCATGATGTCCAATTCGACACCGATGCCGCGGGCCGCCTTGCGCGCATAAAAATCCCACAAGGAACGGTCGCGAATCTGCGCGATCAGCGGAGCCGCAGCCTTCACCGCTCCCATCTGACCAGTCGTATAGCTGGTGTCGAAACGTGCGATGGCCGCTTCGATCACGAAATCGTACAGCGGCTTTGCATTGGCGATCAGCGACCGTATCGCCTCGTCGCCGCGTTCGATGCGCAGATCGCAAGGGTCGAGATTATCGTCGGCTACTGCAACGAAAGTTTGCGTCAAAAACGCGGAATCAAGGCCAAACGCATGAATGGCGGCCTTCTGTCCTGCCGCATCGCCGTCAAAGGTGAACACGATGCGCGAGCTCAATGCCTGACCTTCGACCTTCAGCGGCCCAATCAATTGCACGGCGCCCAACGAATCGTCGGCAATCAATCGACGCACGATTTTCGCATGTTCGGCGCCGAATGCGGTGCCGCAGGTGGCGATGGCGGTGTCGATGCCGGCCAGATGCATGGCCATGACGTCGGTGTAGCCTTCGACGATGACGACCTGGCGTTTTTTCACGATGGCGGATTTCGCCAGATCGATGCCGTATAGCACTTGGTTTTTGCGATACAGCTGTGTGTCGGGCGTGTTGATGTATTTCGCGTTGATGGCGTCGTCTTCGTAGAGTTTGCGTGCACCAAAGCCGAGCGTGCGTCCTGTCGAATCGCGGATGGGCCAGGTGACGCGGCCTCGGAAATAGTCATAGATGCCGCGTTGGCCTTGGCGCGCGAGGCCTGCGTCGAGCACTTCCTGCTGGGTAAAGCCTTTGTTGGCGAGGTGACGGACGAGATTGTCCCAGCCTTGCGGCGCGTAGCCGCAGCCGAAGCGTACGCAGTCGGCTTGGCTGAAGTTTCTGCCGTCGAGCAGTTTGCGTGCGGGCAGCGCTTCTTTGGTCATGAGTTGGGAGGTGAAGAATCGTTGCGCTTCCTCGTTGGCATCGAGCAGGCGGGCGCGTTTTGATCCAGCGTGTTCTTTACGCGTGCCGGACTGTTCGTAATGCAGTTCGATGTGATATTTGTCGGCCAGCACTTCGACGGCTTCACGGAAGTCCACGTTTTCGCGTTGTTCGACGTAGCCGAATACGTCGCCGCCGAGACCGCATCCGAAGCAGTGCCATACGCCCAGGGCCGGGCGCACTGAGAAGCTTGGCGTTTTTTCATCGTGGAAGGGGCACAGTCCCACGTATGTGCCGGTGCCGGAGGGTTTGAGCGTAACCGTCGCGGATACGATATCGTACAGATCCGCGGCGGCACGCACTTTTTCAACGTCTTCCTTCAGAATCATTCCCGGCATAGCTTCCAAGAATACCGTGACCACTCATCTTGAACACGGTTTTATGCGCTGTTATGCGCGGTGTTGTGCGGGTTGTCACGCGCGTCGCCGCTTGTGCAGGCGGCGGGCGTGCTGCGCGCCGGGCGGCGCCCGAGTTGCGGTCATACGGCCGTGCTGCCGGAAGGCGTTACCGGGCGCCGCAAAGCATGGCGTGCAATGCCGTGGCTGACCCGTCGGTGAGCGAAGCGACTTGATCGATGGCGACGCGCAGTCGCTCGTCGTCGTTGGAAGCCGTCCGCCAATCGTCACGGAAGGCCGGTTCGAGCGCCGAAGGCAGTGCGGGTGAGACGCTCATAAACGCTTCTACCAGGTCAGTGACGATACGCTGTTCTTTGAGATATTCGTCGTCGCGTTCACGCGGCATCATCATGAAATGCGCGGCGATGCCTTTGAGCAGGGTGATTTCGTAGGCGATCGATTCAGGTGTGACGATGTCGGCATGATATCGAGTGAGCGGTCCCGCTCCATGCGCGTCGCGGGTGGCATGTTCTACGGATTCAGCAAAGCGTCCGATAAGCGCGCTGGTGATGTTTTTCAGATTGGCAAGCGCACGACGTGATCCGTCGAAAGATTCAGGCAACAATTGTGCTGTTGCAAGGCGTTGGAATGCCGCAACAAGACCGTCGCCGCCCCATTGCCGGCCATACCATTCGCGAGCGTCTTCCACGATGGCGTCCAGGATGCGAGATTGGTTGAGGATTGCTGGGTCGAATGCGCCGATGGCGATGGCGTCTTCCACATCGTGCACGCTGTAGGCGATGTCGTCGGCGAGATCCATGACCTGCGCCTCGATCGGTTTCTTTTCAGGATGTTCCGCACCTTGCTTCAGCCATTGGAATACGGGCATATCGTCCGGGTAGACACCGAATTTGAGGCCACGCGGAGCGTCTCGCGGAATAGTGTCGCCGCGTTCTTGCACGATTTTGATAGCGGTGGCATAGTCCCATGGATATTTGACGGCGGCATCCAACGAGGCGCGTGTCAGATTCACGCCTGCAGAACGCCCATCAGCATGTTCTATTTTCGGTTCCAAACGTGTCAGCAATCGCAATGTTTGCGCGTTGCCTTCGAATCCGCCGATATTGGAGGCCAACACAGCCAATGCGCGTTCACCATTATGCCCGAATGGCGGATGGCCTAGATCGTGTGCAAGACACGCACAATCGACGACGTCGGGATTGCATCCTAGTAATTGCGCGATCTGACGGCCGATTTGTGCGACTTCCAACGTATGGGTCAATCGCGTGCGGGCAAAATCGTCACTGCCAGCCACCAATATCTGGCTTTTCGCGCCGAGCCTGCGCAAGGCCGACGAGTGGATGAGCCGCGCGCGATCACGTTGGAAAGCGGTACGCGAGCGCGACTTCGGCGGTTCCGTCGCCCAGCGTTCCTCGTCGAAGGTGCTATACGACGGCGTTATGCGATGTCCGTGCGACATATCGATCATGATATGGTCCTCGCTTTCTTCACGCCGTCGTATTCACATGCGTTTCTGCAGGCGATTACAGCAGGCTGGTCGGGTCCAATTTTGCAAGGTCTTCCGGCGCCAGCACATCCGCGGCGTGCAGATACAGGCGCGGAATGCGATTGCGTAGACATGTGAAGATTTCATAGCTGATGGTGCCTGCGGCGCGCGCCCAATCGTCGGCGGTCGGCTCGCAGCAGGATTCGCCGCGACCCGGGCCGAACAGTACAACCGTGTCGCCTTCGTGCACGCCGAGCAAGGACGCGTGCTCATGCAAGTCGAGCATGAACTGGTCCATGCATACGCGGCCGGACACACGGAACAGGCACGGACCTTGCGCGGTCATAACACGTACCGGGCCGCCGGCCTTCTCCACATGCTTCGCGCCCTGCATATCGAAACCGGAGGCGGAACGGTGAATGCCATCCGCATAGCCGACCGGCACGATCGCCGTGGACGTGTCATCCGGCGTCAAATAAGTGCGGCCATAAGAAATGCCATGGCCTGCTTCCACATCTTTGACCGTGCCAAGCTGTGCCTGAAGCGTCATGGCCGGGCGCAGCGCATATGTGGACGGCGTGCCCATTGCCGGATCAGGCTCGTAACCATACAGGCCAATACCCGGCCGAGTCAGTTCAAAGCGGATTTCCGGGCGATTCAAAGTTGCTGCCGTATTGGCCAAATGACGGATGCGCGGCGCAATGCCGGCCTTTTCCATGCGTGCCGTGAACGCGTTGAACGATTCAACCTGACGGTCGGTGGAGGCGACGAATTCGGGAACATCCGGTGAATCGGCCACCGCAAGATGGCTCCACTGGCCGACCACATCCAACACGCCTTCATGTGACAGCGGCGCCAACAATTGGAGCGCCTCGTCAAAACTTTCTTCAGTGAAACCGTTACGGCCGAATCCGGAATCCACCTTCACATGCACACGAGCGGTTTTGCCGAGCTTGCGCGCCGCTTCGGCGACGGCGGTAATTCCGGACATCGAACCGATCGAAATATCAATATCGTTATCAATAAGCTCATCAAACGGCGCTGCCATACCGTTATAGACCCAAGTCAGAATGCGGCAACGATCGGGACCGATGCCGAGCTGACGCAGCAGCAGCGCTTCATGCGACTGTGCCGCCCCCAGCCAGGTCGCGCCGCCCGCCAACGCCGCCAACGCGGAAGGCAACAGGCCGTGGCCGTATCCGTCGCCCTTCACAATGCCCATGACTGCGGTGCCGGAATCCTTGCCTCCGACCATATTCACCAAATGACGCATATTGTCACGCAATGCGGCAAGATCGACGATAGCCTGCGCGGGATATCGCCGGCAAGCGGTCTCATAATTCGCCTTGCCTTCAGGGGATGAAAACTGCCATTCAGGTGCTGCGCTCAAAGTCATATCGCCTATTGTGGCGCTGTGCTATGACGAACGCGGGATTGTTGTTCGAAATATTGCAAATTCATAAAAACATCAGTAGCAATCAGCATCAAATTTTACGCCATCCCCCTTCTCTTCGACACCACCTCGCCTCTTGTGACATCACATTACACAAGTGTCAAAGAGGAAGCGTTTTACCAACAAGGACACGCAAATTGCATCATGTTTGTCCACACTATTCCCATACACTTTCATGTTATGTGCGCGGCATTGACGCATGTTTTCCGATGCCCGCATATTCTGATTCCCGGCGTTGAGGCGTGCCGGGGTCCCGGAAAACCGTCCGGTCTAGCCCTTAATCACTGCATATCTTGGGAGAAGACCATGGATCTTTTTCGCAAAAAATTAGTGGATCAGCTTGTCGCCGATTCCACGCCGCTCAAGCGCACAATGAAAACCTTTGATCTGACGATGCTCGGCATCGGCGCGATCATCGGCACCGGCATCTTCGTGTTGACCGGAAAAGGCGCACTGACGGCAGGACCTGCGCTTTCCGTTTCCTTCCTTCTTGCCGCGGTCTGCTGCGGTTTCGCCGGCCTGTGCTATGCCGAATTCGCAGCAATGGCACCGGTTTCAGGCTCCGCATACTCCTACGCGTATCTTGCATTCGGTGAAATCGTCGCGTTCATGATCGGCTGGGATCTGATTCTGGAATACGCGCTGCAGGCCGCAACCGTTTCCGCAGGTTGGTCGGGATACTTCAACCAGCTGCTCGAAGGCATCGGACTGCATCTTCCCGTCGAGCTGACCGCCGCATACGGCACCACACCGGGCGTCACCACCTACTTCAATCTGCCCGCTTTCATCATCGTGCTGCTGATCACGTGGGTGCTGTCCATCGGCATCAACCAGACGAAAAAAACGAACGACATCATGGTGATCATCAAACTGGTCATCATCGCGTTGTTCATCGTGTGCGTGATCTGGTATGTCAAGCCCAGCAACTGGAAGCCGTTCTCCCCATACGGCCTGTACACGTTCCAGCCGGATTCGACCCAGCCGTACGGCATTATTCCGGCTGCGTCCATCGTGTTCTTCAGCTTCATCGGCTTCGATGCCGTGTCTTCCTCCGCCGAAGAGACCGTCAATCCGAACAAGACGCTGCCGCGCGGCATTCTGATCTCACTGGCCGTCTCCACCGTGCTGTACATCGTGATGACGCTGATCATGACCGGCGTCGTGCCCTATCAGGAATTCGCGAACTTCATCGATGCTCCGGTCGCCGGCGTTATCCTCGCCACCGGCATGAACTGGCTGGCCGTAATCGTCAACATCGGCGCACTCGTCGGCATGACCACCGTGATGCTGGTGCAGCTGTACGGCCAGTCGCGCATCTGCTATGCGATGAGCCGTGACGGCCTGTTCCCGAAGTTCTTCGGCGAAGTGCATCCGAATTTCCTCACCCCATACAAGGGCACGTGGTTCTTCGGTCTGCTGACCGCGTTCGCGGGCGGTTTCATCAACATCAACGTTCTGTTCGAACTGGTGAACATCGGCACATTGTCCGCGTTCATCATCGTTTCGGCCGGCGTGCTGTGGATGCGTAAGACCCAGCCGAATGCGCGCCGCGGCTTCCGTGCGCCGCTCGTGCCGTTCACGCCGATCTGCGCGATCATTTTCTGCTTCATCCTGATCGCAGGCTTGAACTGGGAGACCTGGCTGCGTTTCGCCGTCTGGTTCGCGCTCGGCCTCGCCGTGTACTTCCTATACGCCCGCAAGCGTTCCAAGCTCAACGGCGCGAAGAGCGAAGCCGCCGTGGCGGCTGAATAGTCGATGGGGGCATGCGCGTTTCTGTACGCGTGTTTCTGTATGCGCGTTCTGTGCGCACGCTCTGCGCTCTGTGATTCGCGCATGCAATTCGCGCATGCAACTGCGTGATCGATTTGTCTGTCGCTTCTTGAATGCATAAGGCGACAGACAAATCGATTTTTCGGGGGGTTTGCATCATTTGATAAGTCAAGTCCGGTTTACCGCTTCGAAGACAGCGCCCCTCCAACATTGAAAAATTCATTTTATGCAGATGCTGATTAGAGATACGCGCAATATTTCAGACGATGCCATTGGTGGGCACCTGCAATCCCGCATCAGAAATTCCGATGATGGCGGCAAGGACAAGTTGCATGGTGATTCCCCTTTGAATCCGTTTTATATTGGCGAGACGGGCGATACCTTGATGATTCAGCGTTCCATATATGCCTTGACCGCGGCGATCGCGCGTTCCGTCATCTCTTCGACGGAGCCTTCGATTGAGATTTCCACGCCGTCTTCATCGCTTTGGAGCGGCTCCAGGATGGCAAATTGGCTGGGCAGCAGCGCCGGTGGCATGAAATGGCCCTTGCGTGCGGCCAGACGTTCGCCGATCAATTCCTCTCTGCCGGTGAGGTGAACGAAGAATACAGGGACGTTTTCGCGCAACACATCACGATATGCGCGCTTCAGCGCGGAGCTGGAAACCACGGTGTTCTCGCCGACGGATTCCTTGGCGGCCATCCATGAATTGAGGACGCGCAGCCACGGCCAACGGTCTTCGTCGGTCAGCGGAATGCCGGCGCTCATCTTGTCGATATTCGCCTGCGGGTGGAAGGCATCGCCTTCCACCATTTCAAAACCGAGACGGTCACGAATCGCTTCGGCAACGGTTGACTTTCCGCATCCTGCGACACCCATGACCACCACATGCGTTCTCATCAAGACTCCTTAACAACGTGCGACTGTGCACTTATCGGTGCAAGCAGATGTCCGCTGCGATATCTGTCGAAGAATACGATAAACCTTTTATAACTCTTCACCAAATCAAAAAGACTCTTTTTTATCAAATCGGGGTGTCTGTAGGCAATTGGTAATCTGAATCGCATGACTGCGGAATCCCTTATCACCAGCGCCGAGCACATGCATCTGCCCGTCGCCAGCCAGCTCGCCATCGACATCATAGACGGCGTATGGACCGCAGAACAGCCAAAGACACTGGAAGATCTCCAGTCGCAATTCGGCATATCAAGAACGGTCGCCCGCGAAGCCGCACGCCTGCTCGAATCGGCCAACGCCATCTCCATCCGTCGCCGCGTAGGCCTCGTCCCCAATCCCAACGACGAATGGCAAGCCCTTAATCCGCAGGTCATCACATGGAAACTGCATTCATCGCAACGCAAGCAGGAATTGCGTTGCCTCACCGAACTGCGCCTGTGCATCGAACCGGCCGCAGCGCGCTATGCCGCGGAACGAGCATCACTGGAAGACAAGGCAAAACTGCCCGTAATGGCACTGCGCATGAAGGAATACGGCGAAAACGGGACACTTGAGAAATTCCACGAACTGGATATCGAATTCCACTCGCTTATTCTCAAAAGCTGCGGCAACGAGCTGTTCTCATCATTCTCCGACACCATCGCGATCGTGCTGCGCGGACGCGTGGAAATCAACATGTACCCGGCCCAGCCGAAGGCGGAAGCACTGGACGCACACACCGCCGTGGCCGAAGCGATCTGGCGCGGCAACGAAGACGAAGCCTACGACGCCATGCGGCGAATCGTCGACGAAGTGCGAGACGCATTGCGCACGTCGCCCGACAATCAATAAGGCGAACGGTACAAGGAAACCAATAGACGGAAACAGACGCAACATAGCGGCATGCGACGCGGGACCCCACAACACAAAGGCCTCGCAACGTCACGACGACATCGCGAGGCCTCGCATATACCCGCCGCTCACTGAAGAGCAGTCCGACGAATCACCACTCGTGGCGCTGATACGCAATGCGTGTGGTGTCGGTCGGCCGATCGATCAGCTGAATCAGGCCGCAGCGCGCGAAACCATTGCTTTCCAACACATGCTGCATGGCCTTGTTGTTCGGATGCGTATCGGCACGCACATTGCCGTAATGCTTCAACGCCCACTTGATGCAGTCACGGGCGGCGTGGCGAGCCAAACCGGACGAGGCAATGCGGTGAATCGTCACATACGTGTCGTCATCCAACCAGGCGCCGTCGATCTTCGCGTACGTCGGATCCTTGCCGGGGCACAGCGCGAACTGGGCGAGAATACGCTCGTTACCGTCAACGGTATCGACCAGCAGCATCGTGCGCTGATTGGCGATATCGTCAAGAACGACTTCCTCACGAGGGAACGTGTGACCCCACTGCGTCGGATTGCCGTTGCGGGCCATCAGCTCACGCGCATGTTCGTAGATCTTCTGCATGCGGGGAAAATCCGCCATCGTCGCATGGCGAAAACGCCTTGGGGACGCCTCTTCAGTCACAGCACACCTCGTGATTCTTCTTCGGAAACTCCGAGGGTACAAATTAGCACGCTCAGTGCACATATGCCGGCATTTGACCATGCAACCGCGAAATATCACACCACCCTGCGTTCGAACGGGTCGGAACTGATGCCCTTGACCAGAATGTCGCGGCACCACTGCTTCGCCGTAAACAAGCTGTGGTCGCGGTAGTTGCCGCAGCTTTCCTCCGTTGTGGCCGGAACATCATCCCACGTGGCCTCTTCTGCGATGAACGTCAATGCCTCCTTCAGCGCCTTGGCCACGTCCTCGGTGGAATGCTCGCCCCACGTCAGCAGGTGGAAGCCGGTGCGGCAGCCGAACGGCGAACAATCAATGTAGCCGGGAATGCGTTCGCGCAGCAGCACCGCGATCGCATGCTCGATCGTATGCAGGCCGCCCGTCGGAATGGCGTTCTCGTTCGGTTGCACCAAACGCAAATCATAGTTCGAGATCACATCGCCGTTCGGGCCGGTCTGCGTATCGATATACCGCACATACGGCGCCTTCACCTTCGTATGATCCAGCTGGAAGCTTTCCACCACCGGCTTTTCGCCGTCCTTCTTCGATTCCGTCATATCCGCTCCTTTTCGATTACGGCCATTCACTCACCCATTATGCCGCACGGAAGGAGGCGACGGCTTGGATGAAACGGTCGCCATAGAGTTTGAGCTTGTTGTCGCCCACGCCGTTGACGAGCAGGAACTGCGAGGGTGTGACCGGTTTGATACGAGCCATATCGCGCAACGTTTTGTCAGAGAAAACAATGTACGGCGGTTTGCCGATTTCGCGCGCGATATCGAGACGCAGTTCACGCAGACGCTGGAACAACGCCTCTTCGTCGTCGTCGAGAACATACGATGACATGGCGCCGCCTGCCGTGCCGCTGGCTGCGCCACCACGCTTGCTCGCGGAGCCGCCCGTCGTAGTACGGTCGATGTGTTTGATTTCGTAATGGAACTCCGAAGCCACCGTTTCCGCGGCACGTACTCCAAAGCCGACGATCGGCATGCGCCCTTCGGAAATATGCAGGAAACCGTCGGTGGCCATCTGGTTCAGCACATCGCGGATCCTCGCTTCCGGCACATCCTTGAGCATGCCGAAGGTCGGCAGGCTTTGCGGGTTAAGCCATGCCAGATCCTGCGCCTGCGAACCGCGCAGAATACGTACGATTTTGCCTGAACCGACGCTTGCACCGGTATCGTGCACGCAACGGCTGATCGTGCGTGCGATGTCGGTGACGTCGATCGTCGCAAAGGTACTGTCGCAGTTGACGCATCCGCCTGCGCAATGCCGCTTTCCGGCAGCGCCAGCAACGCCGTCATCGCAAGCATCGCAATCGTCTGGCTCACCAAAATATCGCGTCATATACCGGTGCAGGCAGTCGGCGGTACGGCAGTAGCCCACCATGCCGTCCAACAGTCGGCGCTTCGACATGCGTACGATTTCCTGCTCGTCGGCGCTCAGCCGCTCATTCTCGTAATCGGAGTCGAGCAGACGCCGGCGCGTGACGATATCAGATTCATTCCACAGCAGCGTGCAACGACTGGATTCACCGTCTCGCCCGGCGCGACCCGCCTCCTGATAGTAGGCTTCGATGCTTTCGGGCATGTTGTGGTGGATCACGTAGCGCACATTCGACTTATCGATGCCCATGCCGAAGGCGTTGGTCGCCACGACCACCGGCACGAGGTCGGTGACGAAGTCGCGTTGCGCCTGATTGCGTTCTTCGGCTGGCATGCCACCGTGGTAGGCGACCGCGATACGCCCGTTGTCGAAGCCTGCGGACTCGCCAGCGCCGGCCATGCGCAATGCCGGTACGGCGTGGTTGAGGGATGCGGCGAGCGCTTCGGCGTCTTTGCGCGTCGCACAGTAGACAATGCCGGATTCATTGGCGCGTTCGGCGATGTACTGTGCCACCCACGCGGCTTTGCGTTTGGCTTCCAATTTGATGACGTCAAAATACAGATTAGTGCGATCGAATCCGGTGACGGCGATGCGCGGCTGCTGCAATCCCAGCAGTGCGATGATGTCGCCGCGCACACGCTCGGTTGCGGTTGCGGTGAAGGCCGCGACGGTCGGGCGCGTGGGCAGAGCGGCGATGAATTCGCCGATGCCGAGATATGAGGAACGGAAATCCTGCCCCCACTGGGATACGCAGTGCGCTTCGTCGACGGCGATCAACGATACGGGCACGCGTACGGCGAAGTTGCGGAAACGTTCGGTTTCGAGCCGTTCGGGCGCGACATACAGCAGTGTGATGTCGCCGCGGGCCGCTGCGGCAAGCACATCCTCCTGCTCTTCGTAGGATTGCGTGGTATTGATGTACGCGGCCGGTATGCCTTGCTCGTTAAGGCCGTCGACTTGGTCACGCATGAGTGAGATCAGCGGCGAGATAACGACGGTCAGGCCCGGCAGCATGGTTGCGGGCACTTGGTAGCACACGGATTTGCCTGCGCCTGTGGGCATGACGCCGAGGACGTCATGCCCTGCGAGAATCGCTTCGACAAGGCCCGCCTGCCCCGATCGGAACGAGTCGTAGCCGAAGTATCGTTTCAGCGCGTCAAGCGCAGTATTTGCCGCATCTGTCATGCTGCCAAGTGTAGCCGCCGTCCATGGCCGGCGCTTTGACATTCGGCCGCAATGCTATTCGGTACGCAATGCCGTGACCGGATCGCACTTCGCGGCGCCGCGCGACGGAATCAGGCCGCCGACCAGCGTCAGCACCATACTGAGCACGACCAGCGCGACCGCATTGCCGACCGGCAGCGCGGCACTGACATCGTTGGTGCCGATGGCGTAATGCAGAATCGCATTGCCTGGAATCAGCAGCAGTAATGTCACACCGATGCCAATCAGACCTGCCAGCAGGCCAATGATGCCGGTTTCCGCGTTAAACACTTGTGAAACATTGTGCTTTGACGCGCCCATGGCGCGCAGGATGCCGATTTCCTTAGTGCGTTCCAGCACGGAAATGTAGGTGATGATGCCGATCATGATCGACGACACCGCCAGCGAGACGCCGACGAAGGCGATTAGCACATACGTGATCACGTCGATGATGGTGGTGACGGAATTCATCATCAGGCCCACATAGTCGACGTAGACGATGCGGTCGGCTTCGTCGGCCGCATCGTTGTAATCATTGATGGCGTCGACGACGGCGTTCTTGTCGTCGAAGCTATCGACGTAAATGTTGATTGAGCTTGGCGCATCGCGGCTGACCAGTCCGAATGCGGACATGTTGTCGTTGTAGGAGCCCGCCGACACATATTGATCGTAGATGGCGACCAGCGACGTCTGATCGGCGGCGGCCATATACGCGTCAAGCTGGGCCGCCAGTTCGGATTCGCTTGCTGTGGCGAGCGTGGCGGTTGTCGAAGCGTCGCCGGACTGCCGTGCGGAGGCGGTCATCAGCGTGCGCGCCATCTGCGCTTTCTGGCTTACGCCCAACGTGGCGACGTAGGATTGGGCGTCGCTGGCTTTGGCTGCATCATCGCTAGGGGCAAAGGCCATGCCGTTGAGCACGTTGTGATCGGGGTCGGCTTTTTGATCGGAAACGATCTGGCTGGATTCGGCATGGTCGATCAGATAGTCGGTCAGTTCGCGCGTATAGCCGATGCCGGTGGCCAGCGGCGTCGCCTCAGCGTCTTTGATGGGCTTGACGATGCCGACGATGTTCAATGCGTTCTCATCGGTCATGTTCGATGTGATGTAATCCGCGTCATCGCCCTTATAGACGTAATGTCCGTCTTCGCCCTTCTCGTACTGGTCGCAGGCCGGGATGACATACAGCTTTTGGTCAAGCGCCTTTGAATAGTCGATTTTGCTGGTGTTGGTGGTGACGTCTTCGCCGGAGTTGAGCTGGTCCATCATGGTTTTGTATTCGCTTTGCGGCAACAGGCCCAGTTCATACAGCGTGGTCAGTGGAATGCTGTTGTTTTCGTCAAGCACCAGCACGACGTCGTTGCGATTGGACGGCCATTCGCCTTCAACGACCTTGTAATTGTCGCGAATCACTTTGCCGACCATCTGCTTGCCGTCGGCGCTGGGCATGATTTCACCGAACGCGTTCGGCGCGGCGTTTTCATCGCTTTGGCCGGTCAGCATGCTCATCTGCATGGAGGTCACGTCGGATGTCGTCATCGACTGCGTACTGCTGGTTGCCATGCGCGACGCCATGGATTGCGTGCCGCTGCCGCCGAACGTGACGCCGTCGGCGGTGACCAGCGTATCGTCCGGATCGTAGGCGAATACGGAGAATTTCGTATCGTACGAATATTGCACGCCGGCCGAGCCGACGTATTGGTTGATTTCGCTGCTGTCATCATCCAGATACCGCTTGAACGCGCTCAAATTGTTTTCGGTGATGCTGCCGGTCATCGTAGACGCGTCCTGGATGCTGGAATCATCCGGGTAGATGGCGTCGCTGCCATGCTTCTTTTGCGAGGTGGCATTGGACTGTGCACTCGACATGAGACTGGACATGTCGAAGGTTTTCGCGTCGATGGTGATCGGGTATGCGGTCATCGTTTCACGCTGGATATCGTCGATATAGGTGTTGACACCAGTCGAGATGGACATGATCAGCGCGATGCCGATGATGCCGATGGATCCAGCGAACGAGGTGAGGATGGTGCGCGCTTTTTTCGTACGCAGATTATTGAAGCTCAACGCCAGTGATGTTGCGAACGACATTGCGGCGCGTCCCATCGTCTGATGTACGGGCGCCGCAGCGC
The DNA here is from genome assembly GCF_056356435.1 of Bifidobacterium sp. LH_512. Classification (NCBI taxonomy): domain Bacteria; kingdom Bacillati; phylum Actinomycetota; class Actinomycetes; order Bifidobacteriales; family Bifidobacteriaceae; genus Bifidobacterium; species Bifidobacterium sp. LH_512. The sequence continues at coordinate 413,565 of NZ_JBKEUE010000001.1, read as the reverse complement.
ATTCGCTGCCGGGATTGAAAGGCGCGGAGTCGGAACGGATGCTGCCGTCGCGCAGTTCGACGATGCGCGTCGCATATTGGTGCGCCAGTTCGGGGTTGTGCGTCACCATGACGACGAGGCGGTCCTTGGCGACTTCCTTCAGCAAATCCATGATTTGCACGGAAGTATCGGAATCCAACGCGCCGGTGGGCTCGTCGGCCAGCACGATGTCCGGATCGTTGACAAGGGCGCGGGCAATGGCGACGCGCTGCATCTGACCGCCGGAAAGCTGGTTGGGCTTCTTATGAATATGGTCGCCCAAGCCGACACGTTCCAAGGCTTTGCAGGCACGCTCCTTGCGGTCTGCTCGGGAGACGCCGGAAATGGTCAGAGCCAATTCCACATTCGACAGGATTGTCTGATGAGGAATCAGATTGTAGCTTTGGAACACGAAGCCGATGGTGTGGTTACGGTAGGAATCCCAGTCGCGATCCTTGTATCGTTTCGTGGAAATGCCGTTGATGATCAAATCGCCGTCATCGTAACGATCCAGACCGCCGATGATGTTCAGCAGGGTTGTTTTGCCCGAGCCGGACGGACCCAAAATGGCTACGAACTCGTTGTCCCGTAGGTTCAGACTGACGTCATCCAATGCTTGCTGAATGAAGTCACCGGTTTTGTACCGCTTGGAGATACGGCTGATTTGAAGCACGATGCCTCTTCCTCATATCGACATAACACTTTTGTCTGTCAAGTCTACGCAAGGCGACCGAACAACAGCTGTGGTTTTTCACTCTGCACGGGTTTATTCGGATTGCTTCACCAACGACGGCCGCACTGAACGTTCGACGACGTTGGCGAACCCATGTTCAACCATCCATTCGTCGTCGAAGATCTTCTCCAAATACCCACGTCCGGAATCCGGCAGCAACGCGACCACCACATCGTTTTCGCCAAGGCCGTGTTCGTGCGCGTAGCGAATTGCCGCCGCCACCGCCATTCCGGAGGAGCCGCCGACCAGTAAGCCTTCTTGGGAGGCGAGCTGACGCGTCATTAGAAAAGAATCTGCGTCGCTGATCTTGACTATGTCGTCGACGACGCTACGGTCGAACGCTTTCGGATAGAAATCCTTGCCGGCGCCCTCCACCTGGTACGAGTGCACGCTTTGCGGATTCTCGGCGGAAAAAATCGAACCGTCGGGATCAGCACCAATCACGGTCACTGCGCCGCCGGATGCTTCCTTCAGATATCGGCCGGTGCCGGAAATCGTGCCGCCTGTGCCGATGGCGGCGACGAAATGCGTGACCGTATGGTCACTATCTTCCCAGATTTCCGGACCTGTGGTCGCATAGTGGCTCAGTGGGCCATTCGGATTTTCATACTGGTTGGGCATATAGGCGCCCGGAATTTCGCCGGCCAAACGTTTGGCCACACTGTAGTAGGAACGCGGATCGGTGCGCGGCACGCTGGTCGGGGCGACAATGATTTCCGCACCGTACGCCTGCAATACGGACCTTTTGATGAGGGAGACTTTGTCTTGTACGACGAAGATCGTGCGATAGCCGCGCTGCTGCGCCACCAGGGCGAGGCCTACACCGGTGTTGCCGGACGTCGGTTCGACGATGACGCCACCAGGCTTGAGCTGGCCACTGCGTTCCGCCTCATCGATAATGCGCCGGGCAATGCGATCTTTGGAGGAGCCTCCGGGATTCATGTATTCGACCTTGACTGCGATGGTGGATTTGACGCCTGCCGTCACATGGTTGAGGCGAACGAGTGGGGTGTGACCGATAAGTGCGGTGATGTCGTTATGGATGGTCATGACGCTGGCTCCTTTGGGCGGGGCTTTCGACGAATCTGAATTCCTGTGTAAATGAAACTCAAGGTTTTGTGGTGGATTGGGCGTTTTACGGAATTCAGTGGGTGCTTTTCTCGTTCACTGGGTGCTCGTCAGACTTAACCCGAATAGCAGCTTTATTGCAATCCCGGGCTTTTTCAAGGATTACATCATATGCGACTACACAATGAGGCACCCACTGAACGACAAATGCGCCCACTGAAGGGGCGGGTCATGTTCAGAGACAACAGTAACGGTGCATCATGCAGCCAACCATACCGGATTCCCTGCATCACCCCACCACATATGCCCGCATATCGGACTTCCCGGTCTCACATTCCAGCCTCTTCGCTCCCCAACTTCATGCCCCATCTCTTCACCCCACCCATTCCGCAAATCACCGCACCGCCATTCCATTTTTGAGGCGGATGAGGAGGATTTGGCGAAGGCGATTCGGATCATGCCGAAGCGGGAAGGGCGAAGATCCTGTCACACCAACGGGCGGCGAGTTCTTCGTCGTGAGTGATGACCAGCACGGCTTTCCCGGAGTCGGCCAACGACCGCAGCAAGGAGCCGACCTGCATCATATGCGCATGGTCCAATCCGCTGGTCGGCTCGTCGAGCACGATCAGGCGTTTGCCGCACATCAACGCCACGGCGATGGCGAGACGTTGCTTCTGCCCGCCCGACAGGGTCATCGGATGACGGTCGGCGAACTGAAGCAAATCCAGTGATTGCAGAATATCGTCGCAGCGCTGCCGCAACGCCTCCCATTGCTCAGACGTCTCCTCTTCCTGACCCATCAGCAGTTCACCACGCACGCTGTCGGCGAACAACTGATAGTTCACGTCCTGCATGACCAGAAAACTTGCGTCAGTAAGTTCGGTGCGCGTCGCCGGCTTGCCTTCCAGCATGATGCGACCGTCAAGGGACCGCTGCAGGCCACACAATGTGCGCGCCAACGTGCTTTTGCCTGCGCCATTGCACCCCATCAGACCGACGATCTGCCCAGAATGCAGGGCGAAATCATCAATGTCTTTGGCGAAATCGCAGGACTGTGCGGTTTTTTTGGAAGACCGTCTGCCGAACCATCGGCGATGCGAGACACCCACACGCAATTCCTGCGTCGCGATCAGCGGCGATGATGCGGCTTCTTCGTTCTCCTCGTTTCCGGCAACGATTTTCTGCCGGATCGCAACCTGATACGGCGTCATATCCAAGCCGCGCAGGCCTAAAGCTTCCACCTGTTCCGCCGGCAGGGCGCGGAATTTGACTGCGGTATATTCCTGCGTGGCCGCGCCGTCTTCGATGATGATGAATCGGTCGGCGACATCCATACACCAGGCAAGCCGATGTTCGGCGATAACAACAGTGACGCCGTCACGTTTCAATGCCACCACCATATCATGCAGGCGTCCGATTGCCGCCTGGTCAAGATTGCCGGTCGGCTCATCCATCACCACGAGTTTCGGATCCAGCATCATCGCTGTGGCGACGGCCAATTGCTGTCGTTGTCCTCCTGAAAGCATGGAGACATCACGGTCGAGCAGCATGTCAACACCGTATCGCTGCGCGACTTCGTGAATTCGCGCGTTGATCATATCCGAATCCATACCGCTGTTCTCGCATGGGAACGCCATTTCATCAGAAACATTCGCGTTGAAATATTGTGTTTTAGGATTCTGGAACACGCTCCCCACCAGCGGCACGTAGGCTTCGATAGAAGATGTTCCAGCCTGCAGACCGCAAGTCATATGTTCGCCGGACAATTCTCCGCCGAGCAGCCCTGGCACTAAACCGTTAAGCAATCGCGTATACGTGGTCTTGCCACAGCCGCTGCCCCCGCATAGAACCACCACTTCACCAGCGGCGACGTCCATATCAACATCATGCAACGCCGCCCCATCCGACGCCTGATACACGAATTTCACACCACGCGATCGCACGATTTCAGCAAGCGACGACGCCATCATCCGCCTTCCGACACCAATCACTAATCACCAAAATATCAATCACCACATATCGCATTCACAGCAGGCCTGTGACATGTGTAAGCGGCGGCAGCGCACAGCACAGCATTATCAGCCAATCGGCAGGCCGAACACGCAACCGCGCGCGACATGTGTGTTCCCCGGGCAATCCCAAGCCCTTCGTCAAAGCTGCCATCGACAAGTCCTGCGCAACATTCGTCGCATTCATCATCAACGGCACCAGCACATATTCCAAGCTTTGCATTGGACGTCGCAACAGGCCGCCAGCGCCATTCGCAATGCCACGCAAGGCCATCGCATGTCGAATCTGACGATAATCATGACGGATCGTCGGGAAAAAGCGAATAACCACAATGCAAGGAATAACAAAGTCTTCCGGCACATGCAGGCGACGCATCGCGCATACGAATTCGCTGGCCGACGTAGTGGTGAACGCGAAAGCGCCCGCAATCAGACTGGGCATCATCATGCGAATGCCGGATGATGCGAGGCCTACAAGATGCACCCATTCATATGTGTCAGCCATCGCCGCGGCAACACCGGCGAGAGCCAGCAAAGCCACATAGCATGCCAACCAATGTGCGGCGGCCACACGACGCCCGGCGACGAACATAGTCGCCAGCAGCAACGCGACCATCAAGGCTTCCACTGCAATACTTACACGCAGGAACAATGTCAGATTGGCAAACAGCAGCAATGCCAGTTTGGTGCGCGGATCCAGGATGAAGCGCATGCGATTGGTGCGGTGGCGTGTATTCATGTGATGTGATTCAGACGGTTCAAATGATGCGGATGAAAAAACGAATGCAGATGGACGCGGATTTACTCTTCGCCGCTGCCACCACTGCCGGCGGCGGCGATAATACCTGCTTTGACGAAATGCCGACGCATCAGACGCAGGCCAAACAAGCCGCCAAGCAGTGCGCATACAGCGATGGCAATCATGGAGATGACAAACGAGCCCATATTGATCTGTGCGAATACACCGTCGGTATAAGCCGCATCCTTGCCGCGCGATTCCAGGCTTGCGACATACATATCTTTCATGAACCAAAGAGGCAGAATCGGGCCGGTCAAGCCATAGCAAAACACGATGTAGCTGGCCAGCATAACAGTGCGATTGCGGTAGTGGCCAGCGCGTGCAATCAGATCGGCCGTCGCCGGAAAGATGATGCTGGCGAGAAAAGAGAAAATAAAATGGCCGGATACGAACAGGAACAGGCCGACAACCATGCCCATAATGGTGAGCCCGCCGAATTTGCCGATGCGCGCAGCAAGCAGCATGTATACGCCGCCCGATAGCAGGGCCGCAACCGACGGCAGCAGAATTTGGCCGAAACCGGCGAAGGCCACGGTACTGATCAACGTCGCCACGGCAACCAGCACGAAATACAGGGCGCTGAACACGCCGATGGTGATGAGGTCGGGGATGCTAAGTTTTCTGAGCCAACAGCCGGCCACAGGGCAAGCGCGTTTGCCGGGGTTGTTACGCGTTTTCAGGACCTGCTCAGATGCGTTAAGCGGCTTCATCATAAGTCTCCATACATTGAGGGCTTCAACGGGTCAGTGAAAAACGTCACCAGTCTCGGATCTACGCGGCGCACATTGTGTATGTGGCACCCACACAATGTGTATGTGGCACCCACCCATGCGCGCACCCAAAGCCTGCAACGCACAATGTGTGTCAAAACAGCGCACAATGTGCGTTCGAGCAACACACAATGTGCGTGTGACGCCCTAAAAACGCACCCAACTTGAGCGGCATCACACAATGTGCGTGTAGCACCCACACAATGTGCGCCACAACGACACACATTGTGTGCTCGCTACTTGTGCTCGCGCCATATGCCTGTACATGCCAAGCGCGCATGTACAGCGCAAAGTTTCTGGCCTTTGACGTTTTCCCAGCCCTCAATGTATCGGTGGGGACAATAAAAGGCAATACTTTTGTCGAAAATTCTCAGATTTATGCTGCCGCTTACAGTGATGGTCGACTTATAGTGAGGCCGCTGCGATGAGCTGGCGCGTGTAGGCGGATTGCGGTGAGGAAAGCACGCGAGCGCATTCGCCCGACTCTTCGATGCGCCCCTCATGCAGCACGATGATGCGATCGGCAACATGCTGCACGACGCCCAAATCGTGGGAGACCATGATCAACGCCATATTCGGGTTGGATTCACGGATTGCACGTATGGCGTCCAATATGTCAAGACGCGCGGCCACATCGATGGCGCTCATCGGCTCGTCGGCGAGCAGCACATTCGGGCGAGTGATGATGGCGCGAGCGATAGCGACGCGCTGCGCCTGCCCGCCGGAAAGATCCATCGGATAGCGCGCACGGAAAATCGCAGGATCCAATCCGACTGTATGCAATGCGCCATTGACTGATTCGCTGATTTCACCGATTGGAACACCGCGCAAGGCAAGCGGCTCGGCAACGGAACGTTCCACAGTCCAGCGCGGGTCGAGCGAAGCGAACGGATCTTGGAATACAAGTCCGGATTCTTGCCGTAACGTTTTAAGGCCTTCGCTACTGTGAGATCGCCGCTTTGTGACGTCAAGACCGCGGTAGTGCACGCTGCCGCTGTCGGCGGATTGCAGGCCAAGCATAATGCTGGTCAGTGTGGATTTACCGCAGCCGGAACCTCCGATAACGGCAAGGCACTCCCCCGCGCGCACATCGACGCCGACATTGAACAAAACTTGTCGACGGGCGCCGCGTGCGCCGAAATATTTGTTGATGTCAGCGGCTTGCAGCATGATTTCGCCTGATTGCAGGGCGCTGATTCGATCAGTCATTGTGCTGCTCCTTTATTGGCGTTGCGCTTGATGTGAAGGATTCCTTTGGCTGTGAGGCAGCCGCTTGCAAGGTCAATTCGCAGGCCGCTCGTGTCAGGCGTTGCGCCTGTGGCGTGTGCGGATTGGCCAAGATACGCGCAGTTTCTCCGTTTTCGACCATATGTCCGCCGTCGATCACGTAGCATTGCGTGGTTGCGCGCGACAATACGGCGAAATCGTGAGTGATGAACAGCATGGATGCGCCGGCATCGTCGACCAAGGAGACCAGAAGATCCACGATTTGACGTTGCATGATGGAGTCAAGCGCAGTGGTCGGTTCGTCGGCGATGATGAGTCGTGGGGATGTGATAAGGGCGGTCGCGATGGCGACGCGCTGCTGTTGGCCGCCGGAAAGCTGACTGGGATACTTATTGATGATTGCCGCCGGCAGACCGACTTTGACGAGCATTGCCATCACGCGATCGAGGCGTTCCTGTTTGGTCAGATCGTAATGCATACGCAATGGCAGTTCGATCTGACGTCCGACCGTCAATACCGGGTTCAATGCGGATGCAGGATTTTGGAATACCATCCCCATGGCGCGGCCGCGTAAGGCGGCCATGTCATGGTCGCTTGCTCCTACGAGCTCATGCCCGTCAAGCGTAATCGATCCCGTCACAGCGGCGTCGGCCGGCAACAGTCCCATAATCGCTTTCGAAATCATGGATTTTCCGGACCCCGAAGAACCGACCAATCCGACACGGCAGCCGTCTTCAATATTCAAATCAACATCGCTGACAATCGGCCTGCCGCCGATGGCAATGTTCAGTCCGCGAATAATCACACTCATCTCACGCCTCGCAATCGCGCATTCGTCAACGGATCGGCAGCGTCACGCAACGCGTCGCCGAACACATTCAACGCCACTACGGCAACGGTTACAATCAGGCCAGGCCACAACACGGTCAACGGGTACACGTTGATGAGTTTCACCGATGTGGCCAACGAATGGCCCCAGCTCGGGACACCGGACGGCACGCCGATGCCCAAATAGGTCAGGCCGCTTTCCGCCAGCACCGAGGTGCCGGCCGACAACGTCAACTGCACCAGCATCGTCGGCATGATATTGGGCACGACATGATCCACGAACACACGCCAATGTGTGGCTCCGTTCGACAATGCCGACGTCACATAATCACTGCGAGCCGCCAGCAATGCCTGCGGGCGTACTACACGAGCCAGATTCAGTCCATAACCGAAACCGCAGGCGGCTACGATCACGGCGATTGACGCACCGAAAGGTACGGCCAAGATCAGCGCTATCAGTGTGGTCGGAACGGAAATCAGGGCATCGATAACGACAACGGTGACGTTCGACAGCGCGTCAGAACGCGAAACCATAAGCGCTACCAGCAGTATGCCGAGCGCGGCCGTTACCAGCATCGTTAACGCGACAACAAGCAGATTCGTGGCGGAGCCTGCCATCAGCCAGCTCAGCACGTCCGCGCCCGTACCATCCGTACCCAGCCAATGGGAGAGCGAGGGCTTGGCCCACACGTTGTAGCCGTCCGTAGCCCACAAGGATTGCGGCGTCCAAAACAGCGACGCCAACGCGATCAGCAGCCACAAGCCCAGTACGATCAGCGAGAAACGGCCTTCGACGCGTGCCCAAAGGCTTCGTAGAACAATGCGCGCTTTCACGACTGCACCTCCTTTGCGGCATCAGGCAGCACTGCGGCACTGACCGGCACCGCATCATCATCCGACATGTCGCCGCCGTCGGCATCATCCGCCAGACGCGGATCCAACACACGATGCAGCACATCGACCAGCAGGCCGATCAGCAGGAAAAACGCCGACAGCATGAACAGTTCGCTTTGAACCGCAACCAAATCACGATTGCCCACGTCAACAATCAGTCCGTGGCCGATTCCCGGCAACGCGAACAGGTTTTCAATCACCATCACTCCAGTAATCATTTCAGCAAACGTCAAACCGACCACCGACACCAATTGCGGCGCCGCCAAACGCAATCCGACGCGCGCCAGCGCCTGCGCGCGCGTCATGCCACACGACATCGCCATATCAACATGCCCGGAATGCAGCATCTCCCCTAGTGCGGAACGCGTGTAACGCATCAGGCTTGCGCCGACGACGATGCCGACCGACAAAGCCGGCAGAATCAGCGAAGCAACCGCTCCTTCAGGGTCAGCCCAGCCGTCTGTGGGGAATCCTTGCGCAGGCAGGATGCCAATCAGTCCGACACCGCGTGAAAAGAGCAGAATCAGCAGCAAACCACTCCATAATGCAGGCACCGCACCGCCGATAATCGAAACGACATGGAATACAGAGCGCGCGTGACGGCTATTCGCCATCACCGAGGCACAGCCCAGAGGGAGGCCGAGAGCCAGCGCAATCAACAAGCCGAGCACGATTAGGGGGAACGTAATCGACGCGCGAACGCCGACCTGCGAGGTAATCGAGCGACCAGTCAGGATGGACACACCGAAATCGCCGTGCAACAACGCATCCATCCAGTCGACGTATTGCACGCCCCACGATTTGTTCAGCCCCAACTGTTCACGCAATGCTGCCACACGTTCGGGTGTCGAATTCGTGCCGGCCATAACGGCGGCGACGTCGCCGGGCAAAATGCGCAGCGCGGCGAACACCAACAGCGATATGCCGAACAACGCCAGAAGGAACAGGCCTAATCGGCGAATAAGGAAGCGCATTTTGGTTGCTCCGATGATTGACTGTGCGTGAAAACGGTGAAGGTTATTTTTTGAGATTGATTGGAAGATGCGCGATGCTGCGGCGGCGGCAACGCGCGACAGCCTGCAATACAAGACTGGCATATCGGCAGAATCGCCGCGCGCCGCAGCGCCTGGTCAGCCGATCACTGCGCGTTGTATACGACGTTATACAGCGGCAGCAGCGTCTGATTGAGGTTTACGGGGAAGCCCTCCAAGCCGTTCGCCCACGCGGTGGTCACACGATAGTTGAACAGCCAGTCGGCGGGCGCATCTTCGGACACGATGCGGGCGGCCTTCGCCAACAGCTCGTCACGCTGCTCGTCGGAGGTCGCGGCGATGGCCTGGTCGTACAGATCTTGCACTTCCTTGTTGTCATAGTGGTAGTAGTAGTCCGGCGTGGCCCACTGGTAGAAGTCGTGGCTTTCGTTGTGATCGACAAGTGACAGGTCGTAGTTGCCGTCGGTGTAGACGTCCTGCAGCCAAGTGGAGAATTCCACGATCTGCACGTCGAGGTCGATGCCGATTCCCCTCAATTGCGAGCGCAGCTGGTCGCCGATTTCATTCGGATACGTATTCGAATACGTCAGGGTCAGTTTCAGCGGGTTATCGGTGGAATAACCGGCTTCAGACATCAGTTCCCGGGCCTTGTCGACATCGTACGGGTATACGTCGGTCAGGTCTTCATAGCCGGGATCGAGCGACGGGATCGGGCCGCCGAGGACCACGTCGGCGCCGCCACGCGAGGCGATGATTTCTTCATGGTTGATGGCATAGCGGATGGCCTGACGCACGCGTTTGTCGGAGGTTTTTTCGCCGGTGCTGTTGAAGGCGAGCACATATTTGTCGGTATCGTCGCCGGCCTGAACGGTGTAATGTTCGCTGTCTTCAACGAAAGTGTCAGCAAGGGAGGCGTTGATTGGCGCCAGCACCTGCACGTCGCCGGATTTGAGCGCGTTCACGGCGGCGTTGTCATCGGCGTAATACTTGATGACGATGGTTTCGGTTTTCGCCTTGTTGCTGCCCCAATACCTGCTGTTGGCCTTCAGAGTGACGGAGTCGTTGGCAGTGAAGTTTTCGACGAGGTACGGACCGGAGCCGACCGCTTCGGTTTTCGCGTCATACTGCGCATCCTTGTCGAACACAAGGCCGGCGCGTCCGGTCAGCGTCCACAAAAGATTCGAATATGGTGCGCTCAGACGCAGTTCGACGGTGTTCTTGTCGACGGCAGTGATGGATTCGAAGTTGGTGAGCGACGTGGAATCATGGTATTCCTTGTCGATCAGTTCGTTGATGGACCATGCCACATCGTCGGCATTGAGTTCGTCGCCGTTCGAGAAGGTCATGCCTTCGTTGAGGTGGAAAGTGTAGACGGTGCCGTCATCGTTGCTTTCCCATGTTTTCGCGATGGCAGGCACGACATTGTTGTCGCTATCGCGTGCAACAAGGCCTTCGTAGACGTTGCCGATGAGGATTTGGTCAAGGGCCGAGCCTGCGGTATTGCGGATGTCAAGATTGGTCGGCGCCAATTTGAGACCGATGGTGACGGTATCGGCGGCACCGCTTTCGCTGTTTGCCGTTTCCTTTGGCCTGAACACGTTCCACCCAATGATGATTGCGATAACGGCGACGACAGCAATCAGCGCCACAAGCCATGGGCGCTTCGGTTGGTTTGTGTTCTTGTTTTTCGCCCGCGCTTCAAGTGAAGCGTCGGTGCTGGATGCAGGAGTGTTTGTGGTTGTGCCGCTGTTTGCGTGCACACCATTGTTTTGTGTCATGGTTCTTGTATTCCCTTGTATTTCACGGTCATCTCTCAGCCGTGGCCTGCGACGTCGCCTGCAGCGATGCATGGCTTTGTTATTTCCTCTTGCTTATTTGCTTCGGCTGGCCGCCATGAAGGTCGACCGCCGCGTTTCAGTCTAACCCACCCCCTGGCCTGACATACGACGATATACTGTAAACATTCCGACCTGAGACATCGGAAGCATTCGTGTCAAGGCCGACGACAAAGGGGGATGCATGCTTATTGCTGTGGATATAGGCAATACGAATATCGTGCTGGGATTCATGGAAGACAACGACATCGTCGGCACGTATCGCATTACGACGAAAGCTGAGCACACATCGGACGAATACGGTCTGATGATTACGCAGTTCCTCGCATTGAGCGGCTATCATCCGGATGACGTCGATGATGTGATCATCGCATCGGTGGTACCGAAGGTAATGCACTCTTTCCGCGCCAGTATCGTGAAATTCCTTGATATCGACCCGATGATTATCGGCCCCGGCATTAAAACCGGCATGAACATCCGCATGGATGACCCCAAGTCGTTGGGAGCCGATTGCTTGGCTGACTGCGCCGGCGCTTTCTACACATATGGCGGCCCGGTTTTGGTTACCGATTTCGGCACGGCGACGACCTTCAATTACGTCAACATTGAAGGCACCATCACTTGCGGACTGGTCACCACCGGCATTCGCACCGCCGCGGCTGCGCTTTCCGGTCAGACCGCGCAACTGCCGGAAATCGAAATCACCCGTCCGAAATCAATCCTCGCGACGGCGACGAAAACCGCAATGCAAGCCGGCCTGTATTACAACTATCTCGGCGGCATCGAACGGACGATCCAACAGTTCCATGCTGAAATCGGAGAGGATTTCCAAGTCGTCGCCACCGGTGGATTGGGCCGTATCTTCAAAGACGACACCATGCTGATAGACGTGTACGATCCGGATTTGATTTTCAAAGGCATGAAAACCATCTACGATCGCAACGCCGACTGATTCGGCCACACGCCTTCCGTGATTTCCCTAGGAAATTTACGTTTTAGGCTCTTCCAGGACCGCAGAAACGTAAATTTCCTAGGGAAATCACGGTTTTCAACCTCACGGAATCGCATTCCCGAAGCCATTAAAACCACGCGGATTCGACGGCTTCGCGGACCTCAGCAAAACACATATCGTAAAAAGGGCGCGGTGACGGAAATGTCAGGCTCCCAAATCAGAGAAGCAAACATCATGGGCCCACGGAATACGTTGTTATTGGATGACGAAGCCCTGATTGCCACCGTACTCTTTGAGATCGCGCTGCCAGGATGACAACCCGTCCATCAGACTGATTTCTTCAGTCTTCAAATCCTTGATTTCCTGTTTGATGCCGCGCTTCTTTTCAGTCAAATCAGCAATCGTCGTATCAATAGTTTCGTCATCAATCATGGAATACGAATTGCTGTCGGAATTAGTGGCTGCATCAGCTGAATCAGCAGCAGACGAATCACCATTGGACGGATTTGATGAATTCTCTGTATCAGACGACTTATCGGTATCAGACGGGTTCCCAGTATCCGACGATTTCGCAGTATCAGCAGCTGCCGCCACTTTTTTCGCAGCTTTAATCGCTTCAAAAATCTGCAATCGGGATTCCACTGATTCCAAACGCCTGTTCAATTTCAGCATTTCCGTCGACCAGCTGTACGCCGCAGCAACGGTATTTTTGAAATCATTGCGCGCATACACTTCAAACGGCAAATACTGATAGCCCGTCAACACGTCTTCCGCGGCGTCGGAAAGCACTTTATTGAATTCCTGCCCGCCGAAATACGGGATTTCGATGCCGCGCGCATCGGTAATGGTCGTTTTGGAAAGGAATTCCTCGCTATTTAACGTATTATTGTCGGCTGGAAAAGCGCCGCCGTCGACGCGCGCTTTGATGCCGGCCGCCTCATGGCAGGCGTATTCGATAAAACGATATGAGGCTTCCGGCTTACGCGACGTCTGCAATACGGTCAGCGCAGATCCGCCGTTCTCCGCATTGGCAGCATTGCCGTCCGAAGTCGGCATTTTCCCAACACGCCACAATCCTGCAGACCCCGGCACGTCAGCCAGCAGCAGCGACGGCATCCATGCGCCGGAAAACACCGAAGCGACACTGCCTTCGCCCAAAGCCTGCTTCCACCCATTGGACCATGTGGTCAGATTCGTGTTGATCAGTCCTTCGTCAATCATTTTCTGCCAGAATTCAGTGAAATCCTGCGTTCCTTCGTCGCCTGTCAGATTCACCGTCACGTTCAGGCCATCATTGGACACCTGATAGGGACGTCCGCCGGAAAGCCAGATCATCGCCGAATAGAAACTGGCATCACCGGAATCCGCGGCAATATATACGCCGATTTCCTTGAGCTTTTTCGCCGCTTCGTAAAAGTCGTTCCACGTGCGAATTTTCGACGCGTCCACGCCAGCCTGGCGGAAAACGTCATCATTGTAGAAGAATGCCATCGGACCGGAATCCATGGGCAGGCCATAAATACGATTATTCAACTGCACCGAGCTCCACGTGCCGGGCGTGTAGAAATCGCCGTATCCGGCCGCCCTGTCAGTAATATCAAGCAGCTGACTGCTGACCGCATACTGTCGCAGGGCGTAATATTCAAGTTGCGCGACGTCAGGCATGCCGTATCCGTCTTGAATGGCGTCGTTGAGATTGTTGTAGCCGCTGGTGTTTTTCCAGATCACATGCACGTCGGGATTTTCCGCTTCAAAACCGTCGATGACGGCTTGCATGCTCGGCTCCCACGACCATACGGTGATGGTGGTGCGGGTATCGGTCTGCGCGCAGGAGGCGATGCCGAACAACATGGCGACCGTACAGAAAATCGCCATCAATCGACCGAATCGTTGTTTCGGCATATCGCTCCTTTATCGCAGCCATTGATGATTCACGCGGCCGCATTTGGTTATTCGTCGGGCAACAGCCAATGTCACAGGCTGCAATATACCGTCGTAGTGTACGCCATAGAGCTGGAAATGTAATACCAGTACTGATATGACGGTTTGGAGACTTGGGGACAGGACGAAACGTCACAACAGTACCGATATGACGATGGTGTTTGCGTGATGCCATGTGATGCATAAAAAAATGGGCACGACCTTGATGGCCGTGCCCACTATGGTCACATTCGGAACGCTATGGATTAAGCGGACCTATGAGAGCCGTCACTTAACGGTGTAGCCCTGCTGGGTAGCGTACTCCTTCAGAGCGCTCTCCCAGGAGGCGATGCCTTTCTCCAGAGTGATGGACTTGTCGGTGAAGGCGGCGCCGGCATGATCGGCGTAGACGTTACGGGCGTTGACTTCGAACGGCAGGAACTTGTAGCCGGTGGAGACGTTGGCAGCGGCCTTGGCGAGCTCCTCGTTGAACTTCTGTCCGCCGAAGTACTCGTGAGCGTTGCCGTCGGCGTCGGTCAGGCTGGTCATGCTCAGGAAGTCATCAGAGGACAGAGTGTCGTTATCGGCCGGGAAAGCACCGCCATCGACGCGCACGCCGATGCCGTCGGCGTTGTGGCAGGCGTATTCCATGAACTTGTATGCGGCTTCGTCCTTGGCGGAGTCGTCGGTCTTGATCAGAGCCAGGGAAGAGCCACCGTTCTCGGAGTTGGTTTCGGAACCGTCAGCGGTCGGCATCTGGGTGATGCGCCACTTGCCGTCACCGTCCGGAGCGCCGGAGAGCAGGTTATACGGCATCCAGGCGCCGGTAAGCAGGGAGGCGATGGAGCCGTCGTTCAGGCCCTTGTTCCATTCATCGGTCCAGCCGGCGGTCTTGGTATCGATGAGGTCTTCGTCAATCATCTTCTGCCAGAAGTCGATGAAGGTCTGGACGTTCTTATCGCCTGTCAGGTTGATGGAAACGGTGGTGCCGTCCTCGGAGGTCTCGAACGGAGCGGCGCCGGCCAGCCAGGTCATGGAATCGAAGAAGCCGGCATCGCCGGAATCGGAGGTGATGTAGGAGCCGGTGGCACGAATCTTCTTGGCGGCCTCATAGAAGTCATCCCACGTACGCACCTGGGTCGGGTCAACACCGGCCGCGTCGAAGACTTCCTTGTTGTAGAACCAGGCCATCGGGCCGGAATCCATCGGCAATGCGTACACGCCGCCGTTGATGTTCACGGAGCTCCAGGTGCCCGGGGTGTAGAAGTCGGAATAGCCAGATGCCCCGTAATCAGACAGGTCGGAGACATAGCCGCGGATAACATATTCCGGCAGCGCGTAGTATTCAATCTGGGCGATGTCCGGAGCGCCGGAGCCTGCTTCCATGGCGTTGTTCAGAGCAAGGTATTCATCCTTGTTGGTACCTGCATTGGTGATGGTGACCTTGATGTTCGGATTTTCCTTCTCAAAACCCTTCACAGTGCGCGCAAGGGTGGAATCCCATGCCCACACAGTCAGTTCGACCTTTTCGTCGGACTTATCGGCTGTACCGGCGTTGGATGCATTGTCCGAGCCACATGCAGCAAGCGGCATGAGCATGGCGGCTGCACCAATCATGGCGATGACACGCTTATTGAACTTCATCGTTCTTCCTTCCTGTTGGCTTCGGCCGGCGATCCCGTATCAATCAGCCGTGCCGTTGCCAAACACACTAGCACCGAAATGATGTTTGCGCAAACAACACGCGGCCATAAAAAAAATATGTGTATTACCATGTTGTACATGTCTTACGAAAACAATAAAAACAATCCGGCCATGGACACGGATGCGGTCGTTTCCCTGCATCACGCCAAAGCCGTGGCCGACGTTCCCTCCCGCATGTTCGGCTCATTCGTCGAGCACCTCGGACGCTGCGTATACGGCGGCATCTACGAACCCACGCACCCGACCGCAGACGAGCACGGCTTCCGTCAGGACGTGCTCGATCTGGTCAGGGAGCTGGGCGTGACCTGTGTGCGCTATCCGGGAGGCAATTTCGTCTCCGCCTATAACTGGGAGGATGGCACCGGCCCCCGCGCGTCACGCCCCGTAAGGCGCGACCTCGCATGGCACTGCACCGAGACCAACGAGGTAGGCATCGACGATTTCTATCGATGGAGCCAGAAAGCCGGCACCGAAATCATGCTGGCCGTCAATCTGGGCACCCGCGGACTGAAGGCAGCGCTCGAGGAACTGGAGTACGTCAACGGCGCGCCGGGGACGGAGCTGGCCGACCGCCGTGTCGCCAACGGCATCGAGGAGCCAATGGGCATCCGCATGTGGTGCATCGGCAACGAAATGGACGGCCCCTGGCAGGTCGGACACATGTCGCCGGAGGAATACGCGTCCGCCGTGGACAAGGTCGCCCACGCTATGAAGCTCGCCGAGTCCGGTTTGGAATTGGTGGCCTGCGGATCCTCCAGCGCCCACATGCCGACGTTCGGAGATTGGGAGCGGACCGTGCTGACAAAGGCGTACGACAACCTCGACTTCGTCTCCTGCCATGCCTACTACTACGAGCGCGGCGCGAAGAACCTGCAGGACTATCTGGCATGCTCCGAAGACATGCGAGGCTTCATCGCCACCGTCACCCAATGCGCCGACGAAGCCAGGGCCGCGCACGACGGAGACCATGACATCGCCCTGAGCTTCGACGAATGGGGCGTATGGTATTCCGACGTCTGGAACCAGCAGGAGGCCGACTGGAAGGCAGCCGCAGGCGAGGGACTGCATCCGGACCCTTGGCCGAAGGCCCCGCATCTGCTGGAGGACATCTATTCCGCGGCCGACGCCGTCGTCGAAGGCTCCCTGATGATCATGCTGCTCAAGCACTGCGACCGCGTCCGCTCCGCATCCCGCGCGCAGCTGGTCAATGTGATCGCGCCGATCATGGCCGAGCCGAACGGACCGGCATGGCGTCAGACCGTGTTCTATCCGTTCGCGGAAGCGGCTCTGCACGCAGGCGGCACGGCATACGCCCCGGACATCGAATCACCCACGATCCATACGGAGGACTACGGCGACGTCGCCGCGGTGGATGCGGTCGTCACTTGGGACGAGGAATCGGGAAAGGGCCTGTTGCTGGCGGTGAACCGCGACATCGACTCCCCGCACGCGGTCTCCGTCGACCTGTCCTCGCTGCCCGGCGCGGCGCCGGACATGCTGCGTATCGACGCGTCCAAGGTCCTGCACGACGACGACCCGCATCGCCAGAACTCCGCGGACGATCCGAATGCGGTAGTCCCCCGGCCGCTGCAGGTCTCCCTCAAGGATGGAACCATCCGCTTCGGCATGCCTCCGATCGCGTGGACGGCCGTCGAGTTCTCGACCCGCTGACAACGACGCATACATGAAGCGGGCGGCGCGACCACCAAGTCGCGCCGCCCGCTTCATGTGTATATATGCTACGGACAGTGCATCGAAGACGTCGAGACTGCAACCGGCCATCCCGACGTCGACCGGTTCGGCATCAATGTTTCAGCACCAACACACCATTAGGACGAATCGACGCCGTGCCATCGCTCACGGCAGCCAACGAGGCCACGAGAGCTTCGCCTTCCACGGGCACGTCCACCGTGTCGTGCGTACGATTGAACAGGAACGTGAACGTCGGAGAGCCCTCGTCTTCGCCCACGCGATCCACGCGCATCAGGGAACCGGAATCCGACGGAAGGTCCAATCCCATCGCCTCGCACAATTCGGATAGGCTTCTGGCCAGTCCATCCCGGCCAAGACGGCATCCCACATAGGCGGCTTTGCCTTCGCCGTACGGATGGACGGTGATCGCGGGAACATCGTTCATGCCTGTCCACGCGTCCGCACGGTAGGTAGCCAGCACCTTGGTATCGCCCTCCACAGAGGTGATCCAATCGGCCATATCATGCGCCACCGCACCGTTGCTCAGGTCCAGATGGTCCATCGCCTGGAATTCGTCCTTGCCCATCGGCACGAATTCCTCGACTCGTACGCCGACGACGTCACGAATGGATCCGGGATATCCGCCCAGCCAAATGTGATCCCGCTCATCGGAAATGCCCGTGTAGTATGTAACGAACAGCTTTCCGCCATTGGCGACGTAGTCATGGACCCGCTTCGTATTGGCCTCGTCCAATAGATACACGCTCGGCAGCACGGCAGCCTCGTAGCCGTCCCATGCACCTCGGATCGGCACGACGTCAGCGGTTACGCCATGATCGGCGAAGGCACGGAACCAATCCAACGGCTCGGTCCAATGATGAACCTGCTGGCTTGGCGTAGCGGTGTGCTCCGTGGCCCACTGGCTCTCATAGTCGAACACGATGGCGACCTTGGACTTGGCCAGCTTGGTATCCAGCAATCCCGCATCGCCCAATCGCCGCAGGTCGTCGCCAAGCTCGCACACGTCTCGGAAATCCTGGCTGTTCTCACCTGTATGCGGGACCATGGCGGTGTGGAACTTCTCCGCGCCGGCCTTCGACTGACGCCACTGGAAGTAGCAGATGGCGTTTGCACCCATGGCCAGATGGGCAAGGGAATCGCGTACCAGCTGCCCCGGCTCCTTGCGGTAGTTGATGGGACGCCAATTCACCGCTCCGGTGGACTGCTCCATCAGGAACCACGGATTCTTGCGCGCGATGCCATCGACCAAAGAGGCCGAATACATCAATCCGTCCAGATGCATGTCGCCCGGCACGAAATAGTGGTCGTTGGACACGAAGTCGACCTCATAGCCCCAATCGTCATAGTCCAGACCGGTGCCGCTCTCCGACACCATGAAATTCGTGGTCAGGGGGCGATCGGGAGTGATTTCGGCCAGAACGTCGCGCTCGGCGATGTAGAAGTCCTTCAGGGCATCCGAACTGAACCGCTTCCAGTCCAGCAATTTACCAGGGTTCATGAAATTGCCGTCGCCGATGAAGCGGGGAGGAATGATTTCGGAAAAATCATTCATGCGTTGGGCCCAGAAGGACGTCCCCCACGCCTCGTTCACTGCCTCGATGGTGCCATAACGCTTTTCGCACCAACGCTGGAACGCGTACATCGCATCATCGGAATAATCGAAACGATTGTGGCAACCGTATTCATTGCCGACATGCCAAGCGACCACGTAGGGGTTGTCCTTGTAATGCTCGGCCATCTTGCGGCAAAGATTCAGCGCGTAATCACGGTAGACCGGGCTGGTCGGACGCCAATGTTGACGAGCCCCGGGCCAGCAGGTATCGCCACGGTAATCCTTCCAGAGAACTTCCGGATGCGCCTGCGTCAGCCACATCGGCGGAGAAGCGGTCGCAGAAGCCAAATCGACGGCAACGCCGGCCTTGCCCAGCTTATCGATGATGCGATCAAGCCAATCGAAATCGTATACGCCCTCACGTGGTTCGATCTTCGACCACGAGAAGATGCCGACCGACACCAGATTGACACCGGCCTGCCGCATCAGACGGATATCATCGTCCCATACCTCTTCGGGCCACTGGTCAGGATTGTAATCGCCCCCATACCAGATTCGGGCTTGCTGCCCCTCCAATGGCTTCGGCCATCGGAATGCTCTGTGCTTGTTCATCAAAGACCTCCCTGTCTTATCATGCCGCGATCGCACAGGTACGGCACGACACCGAAAAAATGGATATCAGACACACGCACGGGCCCCACATCCGATCTCGAAGATGAGGCCCGTACGTACGCAACGTCATGACCGTTGAATCATTCCTTGACAGCGCCGGCGGCCAGACCGGACTGCCAATACCGCTGCAGCAGCAGGAACGCGATCACCAGCGGGATGATCGTGATCAGGGAACCCGTGATCACCAGGTTCTGGATCGCCTGGCCACCGGCCGTGGACGCCTGGTCCTTCCACTGGTTCAGACCGATCGTCAACGGGTACCAGTTCGCGTCCTTCAACATGATCAACGGCAGGAAGTAGTTGTTCCAGGTCGCCACGATCGTGAACAGTGAGCAGGTCACGATGCCCGGGGCCAGCAGCGGCAGGCTGATCGTCCAGAAGGTGCGGAACTCGCTCGCGCCGTCCACGCGCGCCGCTTCGAGCAGCTCGGTCGGCACGGCCTGCTCGGAGAAGATCCACATCAGGTATAGGCCGAACGGGCTGATCAGGCTCGGGATGATCATGGCCCACGGCGTGTTCGTCAGACCCAGCTTGGCGAACAGCAGGAACTGCGGGACGGCCAGCGCGATGCCCGGCACCGAAATCGAGCCGATGATCACCGCGAACACGGCCTTGCGGCCCGGGAAGCGGAACTTCGCCAGCGCGTAGCCGCCCATAATCGCCAGCAGGGTCGCACCGCCGGCGCCGGCCACGACGTACAGAATCGTGTTCAGGAACCAGCGGGCAAAGATTCCGTCCTGATAGGTGAACACTGTCTTGATGTTGTCGAACAGCGCGAAGCTCTTGCCGAAGCCCAGGCCGAACGTGGACGTGAAGTCCGCCTGCGTCTTCGTCACGTTGATCACAAGATACACGAACGGGAACAGGCAGTACACCGCGAAGATCGCGCACAGCACGGTCATCAAAGTGCTCCTGCGCGGGTTCGCCACATTCGCGAAACCGCTCTTCGCGGCCCTCCTGCGCTCGGCGGCCTCATCGCGGGCCACCCTCTTGAGGCGCTCCTTCTCGGCCTTCTTCGCAGCCTTCTCCATCGCCTTCAAATCCATGCCGGTATCCGTAGTAGCGCTCACTTCATCTGCTCCTTCATGCTGTTGAGCTGCACCGCATACGCGATGGCCATCGTGATCACGGCCATCACGATCGCCATAGCGGCCGCGTAGTTGGACTGGTTGCCCGAGAAGCTCAGGTTGTACGCATACATGTTCGGGGTGTAGTACGTCGTGACCGCGTTGCCCGGCACCATGTTCTGCAGGATGCTCGGCTCGTTGAACAGCTGGAACGAACCGATGATCGAGAAGATCACCGTGATGGCCAGAGAGCCCTTCAGCTCGGGCAGCTTGATGGACTTGACGATCTGCCATTCGGACGCGCCGTCGATGGACGCGGCCTCGTACAGGGAATGCGGAATCGTGGACAGGGAGCTGTAGAAGATCAGCATGTTGTAGCCCACGAACTCCCACGTCACGATGTTGCCGATCGACGCGAGCAGCACGCTCGGGGCGAGCACATCGATATTCGTGCCGAGCAGGTCGTTCAGGGAACCGACCAGACCGTACTTCGCGCCGTAGATGAAGCCCCAGATCAGGGTCGAGACCACCGCAGGCACCGCATACGGCAGGAACGTCGAGATGCGGAAGAACTTCGTGCCGTGCAGCTTCATCGAATCGATGCACAACGCCATCACAGCCGAGAAGAACAGCATGATCGGCACCTGCACGATCGTGAACAGGGCCACACGTCCCACGGACGACCAGAACTGCGTATCCTGGAACAGGCGCGCATAGTTGTCCAGACCGGAGAACACCGTGCCGCCGATCATCTTCTTCTGGAAGAACGAAATGCAGATCGCGTACACGATCGGCACGATGAACACGAATACGAACACCACCGAGAACGGCCACATGAACTTCCAGCCACGCCAATCCGCGTGATGCCTATTCACGCGTACCGAGGCTTCGGACGACTGCACAGACGACATCTCCTGGCACCCCTCTCCTTCGAAGGTCGGCCACCGCACCACTGCGACACGGGGCATTTCTAAATGTTTACGTTATCATCATAACACATGTAAAATTTTCACCAGAACACTGTGTGTCATCAACGAGTCACAGCGGATCACAGCGATGCAATGATGACTAAAACACTTTGTGCCGCATCGGTTATCATGGATATATCGACAGGTGTGTAAGGAGGCACAAAATGGAACGCCCTCAGCCCGCGTCCATGCAGGACGTCGCCAGGGAAGCTGGCGTGTCATCGCAAACAGTATCGCGCGTCGCCAACGGAAGCGCCGCGGTCCGACCGGAGACCAGAAGACGCGTCGAAGCCGCCATGGAGCGTCTCGGATACCGCCCCAACTACGCCGCCAGATCGCTTAAACACGGAAAGTTCAACAACATCGGCGTCGTTCTGTCAAACATGACGTCCTTCGGCGACGCACGCATTCTCAACGGCATCACCGAAGCAGCCAATGCCAGCGGATATGCCGTCACGCTGCAGACCATGAACGAGGGCAGGCAGTACACGTTGGAGCATGCCGTCAATCAGATGAGGCAGATGCCGGTTGACGGCGTCATCGTCATCCTCGAAAAGCAAGCCCCCGATTTCGACGATTTCAGGCCAAGCCCGGAGCTGCCGGTCGTCCTCATCTCCGAAGATCCGGCGAACCACTGCCCCACCGTCGACGCCGACCAATACGGATGCTCCACCGCCATCGTCGAATATCTGCTCAGCAAAGGCCATCAGACCGTCTATCACATCACAGGCCCAGCATCCTCCCGTGCTGCCGCCAGCCGCGCACAAGGCTGGCAGGATGCGCTCAAGCAGTTCGGCAAGCGAGTCCCACCCACGTACATCGGCGACTGGGAGGCCGACAGCGGCTATCAGGCAGGGCTGGCATTGGCTCACGAAGCGGATTGTACCGCCGTCTATGCGGCTAACGATCAGATGGCATACGGCGCCATCCAGGGATTGGAGGCCGCAGGCAAGCGCGTTCCCGACGATGTGAGCGTCATAGGTGTGGACGATTCGCTTATCGGCATGGTCCCAAGGCTGAATCTGACGACGATGCGCATGAAGTTCCATCAGATCGGATACAAGGCCTTCGACATGGTCAAGGCGCAATGCGACGGCAGACATGTGCCGAGTGGCGTCAAACACGTGGTCCCCGCCGAATTGGTGGTGCGGGAGTCGGTCAGGGATTTGTCCTGACGCCACCACCCCGACGGGGAAGCTGCCCCATCACGCCGTCATCGAGCTGACCGTCGGGCACGGCAGGGCGGGGCACATCAGGCCATGCCCAACGGCTTTACGGCACAACCTGCGGCAAAAAGCCATGCGTTCAACGCTGGCGCATCCGCCCCGAATACCGGGTCAATTCAGCTCCTTCAGGAGGGCACCCGATCGCACACACCGTCGGTGACGTCATATCCACGCTCTCCATCGTCTGCCCCAGTTCGATATGCGAATCGAAGCGCCGAGGCTTCCCCGATATCGGATCGGTGAATTCCAACGTGCGGGCGATCAGCTCCAAAGGATGACGAAAATCGTCGTACGGATGTTTACGAATCGTCGGATAGAAATCGTCGCCAAGAATCGGAAGGCCCAGTGAATTCATGTGCACGCGGAGCTGATGCGTCTTGCCCGTGTGCGGATGCAGCACGTATTCCGCGACGCCGCAGCGTCCCGGTACAGCACCGACACGTTCTATGACAGTCCGGGCATTCACGACGCCGGGTTCCTCGTACGCCTGCAGAAAGCCCTTTTCCTTGACGATACGGGAACTGCGTTCCAACGGAAACGGCGTACGGGAGTCGATCCGACGAACGGTGCCGTAACGCGGCCTTGACACTGGGCGTAGCGGCGCTAGGCATTCATATGTCTTGGTGGTGCGACGCTCCTGGAACAGCATCTGATAGGCGCCGCGCAGCTCCCGCTTACGCACGAACACCACGACGCCCGCAGTCAGACGATCCAACCGATGCGCCGGCGTGATGTCAGGCTCGTCGAAACGTTCACGCAGACGGATCAACGCGGTTTCGCGGTACCACATCCCCCGAGGCATCGTGGCGAGAAAATGGGGTTTGTCGACGACGATAATGTTATCGTCAACATACAAAAGCTCAAATTCAAAGGGAATACGAGGCTCCTCGACCACATAGCGATGCGGCCGCAGTCTGCGCCCCGACCGTGACGCCCCTTGCACGTTCTGGCCCTCCGACACGAAAGCCGTCACTCCACCGTCACCGACTTGGCCAGATTACGGGGCTTATCCACGTCATACCCCTTGATCTTCGCCATATCCATGGCGAACATCTGCAACGGCACAACATCGACCAACGGACTCAGCAACGTCGGGCATTGCGGACGCCAGAACACCACGTCGGCATAGCGCTCGACGTCCTTATCGCCTTCTTCGGCCACTGCGATAATGGTGGCGCCACGGGCCTTGACCTCTTCAATGCCGGAAATCACCTTCGCGTGCAGCACATTACGGCCGCGAGACGGAGGCACGATGAACACCACCGGCTCATTCTCATCGACCAGCGCAATCGGGCCATGTTTCAATTCGCCCGCAGCGAATCCTTCGGTGAAGGTGTAAGCGATTTCCTTCAGTTTCAGCGCGCCTTCCAACGCCACCGGGTAGCCGACATAACGTCCCAGGAACAGGAAGGATTTCGCGTCAGCCATACGTTCGGCAGCTTCACGAATCACATCGGATTGCGTGTCGAGAATGCGCTGGATCTTGGCGGGCATGTCCTTCAACGAATCCAAGGTCTGACGAATTTCGTCACGGAACATCGTGCCCTTCGCCTGAGCCAAATACAGGCCCAGCACGTAGGCTGCTGTGATCTGAGCCACGAATGCCTTCGTGGAGGCGACAGCCACCTCCGGCCCTGCATGCGTGTACAGCACCGCGTCGGATTCGCGCGGAATCGAAGCGCCCTGCGTATTGCAGATGGCCAACACCTTCGAACCTTGTTCACGTGCATGACGCAATGCCATCAGCGTATCCATGGTTTCGCCGGATTGTGAGATGGCCACGACCAGTGTGCGCGACGTCAGAATCGGATCGCGATAGCGGAATTCATGAGCCAATTCCACTTCCACCGGAATACGCACCCAATGTTCGATCGCATATTTTGCGACCAGTCCTGCATACGACGCGGTGCCGCAGGCGATTACGACGATTTTGTCAATCGACTTGAAATCGTGTTCTTCAATACGTACTTCGTCCAGATTGATGTCGCCATCAGCGTTCAGGCGTCCCAGCAGTGTGCGCTGCACAGCAGCCGGGTCTTCGTGGATTTCCTTATCCATAAAGGAATCCCAGCCGCCCTTTTCAGCCGCCGAAGCATCCCAATCCACCGTATAGGTTTTCGGATCGTCAACAACATTGCCGTCGAAATCAGTGACGATAACGGAATCCGCGGATACCATCACGGCCTGATCCTGATCGATTTCCATGGCACTCTTCGTGTAGGCGACGAAGGCGGATACGTCGGAGCCAAGGAAGTTTTCGCCTTCGCCAAGGCCTACGACCAGCGGCGAATCGTGACGTGCACCGACGACGATATCGGGCTGGCGGCAATCAGTAGCCAGAATGGTGAACGTGCCTTCCAGCATACGGGCCAGACGACGGACAGCCCTGAACAGGTCGGGTTTGCCTTCTTCGGCGATGATGTTGTCGACGATTTTGCCCAGCATTTTCGCCGCGACTTCGGTATCGGTGGCAGACGAGAATCGGTAGCCTTCCGCCATTAGATTAAGACGCAGTTGGGCAGCGTTTTCAATAATGCCGTTATGGATGATGGCGACTTTTCCATCCTGCGATGTGTGCGGATGGGAATTCACATCGCTGGGGACTCCGTTGGTGGCCCACCGGGTGTGGCCGATGGCGACGGTCGCGGCGGGCATCGGATTCTTTTCGAGATCCTCGACCAGATTGGCGAGTCGACCCGACTTCTTACGTACCTGCACATGATCCATGCCGGGCGCACTTAATGCGACGCCGGCTGAATCATAGCCGCGATATTCCAAACGTCCAAGGCCTTGAAGGCACACTTCCAAAGGCTTTGCGCACGCGGTCGAAACATTTCCTGCATATCCAACAATTCCACACATGGTTTACCAGAGTATCTGTTGTTGGCGTACTTCGCCACATCAGAACACGCGCCCTACGCATAATCTTTCCGCAGTCGTAACATGACGGCAAAGCGAGTACAAAAACGCGACGCGTCGCAACATGTCATGCATATTGCGAAAGCGCCACGACCCGTCGCCTCTCAGCGTCACAGACTCATAGCACATGCTGCAGGAAATCACGGAATCGCGGCTCCTGTGGATTCGTGATGATATCCGGCCCGCCTTGTTCAACGACGACGCCATCGGCCATGAACACCACCTGATCGGCAACTTCACGGGCGAACGCGATTTCATGCGTGACGACGATCATTGTCATGCCTTCATCGGCGAGCGAGCGCATGACATTCAGCACTTCGCCCACCAGCTCGGGGTCAAGAGCGGACGTCGGCTCGTCGAACAGCATGATGCGTGGCTTCATCGCTAAAGCGCGGGCGATGGCGACACGCTGCTGCTGCCCACCGGAAAGCTGCGATGGATAATGGTCGGCACGTTCGCCAAGGCCTACGCGTTCCAATTCCTCAATGGCCAAAGCACGGGCGGCCTTGCGGTCCATATGCTGCACATGTACAGGCGCTTCCATCACGTTTTCCAACGCGGTCATATGCGGAAACAGATTGAAACGTTGAAACACCATTCCGAGTTTGGAACGTTGTGCAGCGATTTCCCTGTCGTTCAACGTCTGCAGCCGATCGACGCCGCCTTTGATCACATGTTTGTAACCGATCAGCTCGCCTTCCACCTCGATGCTGCCGCCGGTCAGCGTTTCCAGCTGGTTGATGAGGCGCAGCAACGTGGATTTGCCCGAACCAGATGGCCCCAGCAGCACAGTGACCGTACCGGGCATGACGGTCAGATCCACACCTTTGAGCACGTGTAAGTCGCCGTATGCCTTGTGTACCTGCGTGACCGTGACGGCTGGCGTCACCGAATCCGAAGCCTGTGATGCCGCCATCATATCGTTCTCATCGTTCATTGCGCTCATGTTCTTTTTTCCCTCCCCCTAAGCCGTCAACCCGTTGAAAGTCGCTTCGTTCTGCTTGGCAATGTCGTTATGCGGCTCGCCTGCGGTGTTTCCCGGCTGCGGACGTTTGCCACGCGTGCCGAGCGAACGCGCTTCGAACCCCTTGCCGAAATGCCGTTCCAGCCGCGACTGAATCACCATGAGGATGGATGTAATGACGAGATACCAGAAGGCCGCAACGACCAGCAACGGAATCGGCTTGTAGATTCGACTGGCGATGGCGTTGGTGGCGAACTGCAATTCGAGGGTGAACGGCACGGCCACGACAAGCGACGTGGTTTTCAACATGCCGATGGTTTCATTGCCTGTGGGCGGCACGATGATGCGCATCGCCTGCGGGAGAATGACGCGGCGCATAATCAGGGAACGGCTCATGCCGAGCGCCTGCGCGGCCTCGGCCTGGCCGGGGTCGACCGCTTCAAGTCCGGCACGCACGATTTCCGACAGGTATGCGGCTTCGTTCAGAGATAACCCGATCAACGCCGCGGCGAACGACGTCATGACCACGGACGAGTCGATGCTCCAGAATTCGACGGAAGCGAGCGGGATGCCCACGCTGATTTTCGGGACCAGGACGGAGAAAAGCCCCCAGAACACCAGCTGTGTATACACAGGGGTTCCGCGGAAGAACCAGATGAAGAACCAGCTGACGCCGCGTAGCACCGGGTTGATGGATTTGCGCATGATCGCCAGAATGATGGCCAAAACGATAGCGACCAGCATGGAAATCACCGTCAATTCCAATGTGTATCGGATGCCCGACAGCACGTTTTCGTTGAACAGGTATTTCCAGACGATATCCCATTCGAAACGCTCGTTGGTGGCAACGCCGTACAGCAGCGTAACGGCGAGGAATGCCACAATCACCGCCGCAACCACGGACCCCGGCCGCTTCACCGGCAGGGCATCGATCCTGTTGGGGATATCCAGCCCTTCCCCATCCTTCATCTTCGCCGATCTCATCGCTTCTCCTCTGTTTTATCCTCTGATGCATTGCGCAAACGCAATCACATGTTGACACGTATGGAATCCATCATGATGTCTTCCACGCCCCAGGCTTCCATAATCGCCTTATACGTGCCGTTGGCGGCCAATTCCTCCATGGCGGCCTTCACCGCCTCCGCCGTGGCGTCATCCCCTTTGGCGATGGCAATGCCCATTGGTTCCACGGATTCGTCTTCGCCAAGCAATTCCAATTGTCCTTCGGTCTGTTTCACGGCGAATCCCGCCACCGGCGTATCCGTATACAGCAGATCGACACGGCCGGCCACCAATGCCGTGGTCACATCGCTCTGACTCTGGTACGGCAGCAATTCGATGGGATCCTCGCCTTCCGCCATGCATTGGTCTTGCGCGTCATACATGACGGTCTCGCCGACGGTACCGGTCTGCACTGCGATTCTCATGCCGCACAGATGCTTAGGGTCGGCATTGGTGGGGTTGCCCTTTCGTACCGCGAAGCTCAATCCGGCCCGCGCGAACGTCACGAAATCAACGGCTTCAATACGTTCCTCGCTGACGGTGAATCCGGACATGCCAATGTCGTATTTGACGCCCACCGAGGGGATGATCGTATCGAATGATGAGTTGACGATATCGACCTGCAGTCCGAACACGTCCCCAAGGGCCTTCGCCAGGTCGATTTCATAGCCGACGGGGGTCTTGCCGTCGTTTGCAAGGAATTCGGCGGGGGCATATGTCAGATTCGAACCGACGGTCAGCTTGCCGTCCTTCGTCACCGTGTCCGGCAGCATCGCGGCTATGTCGTCGTTTTTCTCAACCGTCCCGACGACATAGCTGCGTTCGATGTTCGGATCCGTATCGGTGGCGTCCGTCGTGCCGCAGGATGCCAGCGGTGTCAGCATCATAAGGCAGGCCAGGGCCGCAATCAGCGACTTGCATCGTGTCATAGTCGCCAATCGTAGCGTGACGCTGTTACACGCCTTCGCAGCATCACCTTGAACGCATATTGCGGTAGCGCATGATGCGCAGTGCTTCGCGCTTATCCTGTTCCTCACGCAACGCCTGACGTTTGTCGTATTCCTTCTTGCCTCGAGCAAGCGCGATCTCCGCTTTGACCCGGCCATCCTTGAAATACAGGCTCAACGGAACAATCGTGTAGCCTTTGGCTTCGATCTGGCGGGACAGTTTCGCGATCTGTGCGGCATGCAGCAACAGCTTGCGCTTGCGCTTGGGGGCATGATTGTTCCACGTGCCATTCAGATATTCGGGAATATTCGCGCCTTCCAGCCAGATTTCCCCACGTCGGTCAATGGAGATGAAGGACTCCGCGAGCGAGGCGCGGCCTTCTCGCAACGACTTCACTTCGGTGCCGGTCAATACCAGACCGGCCTCATAGCGGTCCTCGATGGCATAATCATGCCTTGCCTTCCTGTTTTGTGCGACCATGATCGTACCTTGTTCCTTGGCCATCGGAACCTCCTTTCTCTGACATTGCGAACCGACAATGCGCTCACATTACGTGACCGCCTCAGACAGTGCTACGGCACGCCAACGCAGACCGATATGACCGCGGTATGCCACGGCATGCCGTAAAGGACGACGCTTAGTGCACGAACCAATACTGTCCGTTGTTGGTCAGCACACGGCTGTTCATGATGTACGGGCCACCCCAGTTCATTTCGGAAATCAGGAATGTGCCGTCACTGTACACCGCTTCGACCACGGCCACATGACCGTAGAAGCCATCGGCCCCATCCTGCCCGGGCAGAAACGAAAGCGCGGCTCCGACCTGCGGCGTGTGGTCGACCCGCAGACCGTAGCTGGGCGCGGTCAAATACCACTGGCCGCCGTTGCCCAGATAGGATGGCGTACTGATGCCCATCTCCTTGCGTCGGTTATAGGCGTACCACGTACACTGGCCGGCGACATACATATTGCCAACATCACCATTGCTGGTGCCCTGACCACTGCTGCTCGAGCTGCCGGAACCGCTTGAGGAACTGGAGCCGCCGGAGATGGAGCCGCCGGAGCTGCTCGATCCGCCCGAAGAACTCGATCCACCCGAAGAACTCGATCCGCCCGAAGGCTTCGTGGACCCTTGATTTCCGGAAGTCACATTGCCGGCCGCGTCGGCCTGTTCCTGTGCCCATTGACGATTCAGGTCATCCACCTGGGACTGTAACAGCACGGTTTGTGCAGCCTGTTTAGCCGCGTCAGAATCAAGCTGATCCTGCACATCCTCCAGTTCGGTACGCCTCTGCTCGCCTTCCACGCGCAACGCGTCAAGAGCGTCACGCTCGGACTGCGCCTCCGCAGCCGCGGCCTGTGCGGAAGTGGCCTTCGCATCGGCTTCCGCCTTCAGCGCGGTAATCTGTTTTTCGATCGCAGCAAGACGCTCACTGCGGTTCATCGACGTATTCAGGGTGGTCGCAGCGGCGGATGCGGCATTGGATTCGGTACGGGACAGCGCGTCTTGCGACTGCATCGCATTGATGTAATCGGTGGTGTCCGTCGCCCCGGTGACGATGCTCATCAAATCGGCGGCATCGGACCCTTGCATGTCCTCTCGCGCCATCTGCGCGACTGCGGCACGGGCATCATCATAATCCTTACCCGTCTGTTCAATCTGCGCTTCAAGATTCTTCTTGTCCTGCTGCGCCGCTTCCAGACGGCTTGCAGCGGAATCAGCCTCGGCCTGGGCATCGGCTGCGGCCTCATTCGCGGCTTCCACAGCACTTTGCGCCGCAGGGATCTGGGTGTTCGTCAAATCGTCAAGCTCGACGATCTTATCCGCAAGATCATCGCTGACGCCCTGCAATTGGGCGCGTAATTCCGCCTCTCGCTGCTGGCTGGCTTTTTTTTGGTTCTGTGCATTCACCAAATCGCCATACGTATCGGCATGCGCCGAAGAGACCACCAGCGACGACGGCAACACCGTCATCGTCACACACAGTGCTCCCGAAGCCATCACAGCGGCAATAGACTTGATCGTTCTGGCTTTCGTCATGAATTCATATCCTTTCCGCTTGGCCCATAACTGTATCAGGCTTTTCTGAAAATCCGCGGACGAAATCGTCACGCCTTCAAATACCGATGCAGGGACACCATCGATGCGACGGCCGACAGCAAGACGGCACCGACGACCAATACCGGCGCGGTCATCAACACAGTGGTCTGGTTGATGTAGGGAATCCACGTGATCGACGTCGCCAGCCAATCAGTGATGAACACTTTCACCAACAGCGACAACGCGGCGCATGCCAGCACGGACCCCAGTAACGACGCGACGACGCCTTCCAGAATGAACGGCAGCCGAATCGTCCAATTCGACGCACCGACAAGCCGCATAATCTCCGTTTCCGTGCGACGAGAAGCGGCCGACATACGAATCGTGGTACCGGTCAGCATAATTGCCACCAAAACCATTAGCGCAGCCAGAGCAGCGGTTGCGGCCGTGGCACGGTTCAATACGGCGAATACCGGCTCGAAAATCTGACGCTGGTCGCTTACCGTTTCCACACCTTCACGACCACTCAGCACTTCGGCGACAATCTGATATTTCGACGGATCCTTCAATTTCAGCCACAACGAATCCTGCATGTCATCCGCAGTCAGTGTACGACCCTGATATTGGCCGTCCGGATACTGCTTGAGGAAGGTGTCGTTGTAGAACTCTTCCTTGCTTTTAAACGTGATCTGGGCGACTTCATCATTAAGCTCGTTACGAATGACCTTTTGCAAATCATTGATCTGCGATTCCGTCGCCGCAGTGCCGGCCGCGCAATTCACGGATTGGCTGGTGCCATCCGGGCACATCCACACCACAACCTCAACCTTGTCATACCAGTCGCCCTTCGCCTTCGTGATCTGCGCCTGCGTCAACACGGAGGCTCCGATGAACAGGAAGGAGATAAAGGTGACCAGCATCACCGACAGCAGCATCGGAACATTGCGGCGCAGGCTGGTCCAGGTTTCAGAAAGGATGAAACGCAGTCGCATCAGTTATTCTCCTTCTGGACTTCACCATCAAGCTCATCATGCGCATCATGTTTCGCGGCTGGCGGCATCGGAGGCACGGGCGGCATAGGTGGCAACGGTACATCGAGTTCGGGGGCAATGTTCGACTGAGCGACGGTTGCCGAAATCGATTGTGCTGCCTCGGCTTCAACACGAGGCTGCTGGACTTGCTGTGAATCATCGTGAGACTCAGCCTGCTCAGTGGGCTGCGTTTCAGCCTGCACACCGGTTTTTGCTTCGATCTCACCGGAGGAATCGTCAGCAATATCATTTGCCGCAGAATCTGGCGCACGATCGCCATCGTGTTTTTCCGCAGCGGCCGTCTGCTGCTCGGCGTATTCCTCCAGCTTCAATCCCTTGCCCCAGGTCAGGGTCTGTTCGACCGGAGCGAACGCCTCGCCATAACGGCCTGTGCGACCGGAATGCACGGAATTGGCGAGGCGTGCGATACCGCTGTCGCCCTCACCATTGGTGATGGCGTCGGCGATGGCGTTGACCATATGTTCGGCCGTCTGTTGACGCGTATCGCCTTCGACGATAATCGCCGAACCATGCTGCACATCATCAGCATCGCTACGCATATCCGGAATGGATTCGATGGCCTGCTGCGATTTCGATTCGACTTCGGCATCCGGGAAATACAAGGCGGAATCATACGAGCCCTGCGCTTCATCGCGGACGATGCGCCCTGCATGCAATTCGACGACTCGCTTGCGCATGGAATTGACGATTTCTTCGTTATGGGTGGCCATTACAATGGTGGTGCCGGTGCGGTTGATGGCATCCAACACTTCCATGATGCCCAGCGATGTGGTCGGATCCAAATTACCGGTCGGTTCATCGGCGAGCAGGATCTGCGGATGATTCACATAGGCTCGGGCGATGGCCACACGCTGCGCTTCACCACCGGAAAGCTCATGCGGATAATTGTTTTCCTTGCCGGTGAGACCAACGGTTTCCAGAACCTTCGGCACCATCGACTTGATGGTGGAACGGCTGGTGCCAATCACTTCCAGCGCGAAGGCGACGTTCTGCCACACCGTCTTATTGTTCAGCAGCTTGTAATCCTGGAAAATAAAGCCGATGGAACGCCTGTAATGCGGCACCTGACGATTGGTCAGGCGTCGCAAATCGTTGCCAGCGACGCGAATCTCACCGTCCGTGGCCTCTTCTTCACGAAGCAGCAAGCTCAACAACGTGGTCTTGCCAGAACCGGAAGCGCCCACCAAAAACACGAAATCACCACGGTTGATATGCAAATCGATATCATCCAGTGCAGGACGGGTTCCACGCGGATAAATCTTGCTCACATGGTCCAGTGAGATAAGCGACATATCGTCTCCTTCACCAAAGGCCGGCCAGGGCCGGCCTGAAAGGTCGTCGGAATCTAAGTCTAGTTCTCCGCTTCTTCAGCGGCGGCACGACGCTGCTCGTGACGCCAGCGGATACCCGCATCAATGAACTCGTTGATGTCGCCATCGAATACGGCCTGAGTCTGCGAAGTCTCGCAACCGGTACGCAGATCCTTGACCATCTGGTACGGGTGCAGCACGTAGGAACGCATCTGATCGCCCCAGCTGGCCTTGATGTCGCCGGCAAGCTCCTTCTTCTTCTTTGCCTCTTCCTCATGGCGCAGCACCAGCAGTCGGGACTGCAGCACGGCCATGGCGGCGGCACGATTCTGAATCTGCGAGCGCTCATCCTGCATCGTCACCACAATGCCGGTCGGCAAGTGGGTGATGCGAACCGCGGAATACGTGGTGTTCACGCCCTGGCCGCCCGGGCCGGAAGCGCAGTACGTATCGACGCGAATCTCACTTTCCGGCACGTCGATATGATCGGTGGCCTCAACCAACGGCACTACTTCGACCGCGGCAAAGCTGGTCTGACGACGGCCTTGGTTGTCGAACGGGGAAATACGCACCAGACGATGCGTACCGCCTTCAACGGACAGACGACCATAAGCGTACGGCGCGTCGATCTGGAAGGTCGCCGACTTGATGCCGGCCTCTTCCGCATAGGATGTGTCCATGACCTTGGCCTTGTAGCCGTTACGCTCAGCCCAACGCACATACATGCGCAGCAGCATCTGCGCAAAATCAGCGGCATCGACGCCGCCGGCGCCGGAACGGATCGTCACGACAGCGGAACGCTCATCATACTCACCGTCCATCAGCGTCTGGATCTCCATATCCGCAAGATCCTTCTGAATGGACTCGATTTCAGACTGCGCTTCAGCCAGCGTGTCAGCGTCATTCTCTTCCTGGCCGAGCTCGACCAGCGTTTCAACGTCATCAATGCGCTGCGTCGCCGAAGCGAGGCGCTTCAACTGCGACTGCACGGCCGACAACTTGCTTGTCACCTTCTGCGCATTCTCCGGATCGTCCCACAAACCGGGCTCTGCAGCCTGCTCTTCAAGCTCCTTGGCCTGTGCGGTCATTCGATCAATATCCAGCGCGGCTGCAATGGACTCGTATTTAGCCCGCGCCTCGCTAATGCCCTGCGAAAAATCAAAATCTGCCATGAATCATCACCCTACGTAATATGCTGCGTTATCCAACCTATCCAAATGAGGTTGCGGCCAACCATCTAAGCCGACCCCGTCGCCGGTAGCTCATTGTATCGAGTCCCCTGCACAGGTTTTCGCACTCCACTAATAGCGAAGTCTGCATATCTATGCAATGCGTCGCGTCTTATCGGTTCTCGTCCGCGTCTCATTGTGCAGTCCACCATTGTGCATGTCGTGACGATTCAGTGGACGCGCGGGCGGTATCGTGGGAACGTCACTATTGAAATGACCGATCAAAAGACTGATTGCACAACCGTTAAGGAGCATCAATGACCGAACAGCGCACAGCATGGGGTTGGGGTCTGGCGAGCGTGGACGCCGCCGGCACGACCTTGGATGTCTGGTATCCGCAGCTCAATCTTGGCGAAGCTCCGGCCGATGCCGACCGTCCGAACCATAATTTCGAAGGCCTCGCCTATAGCGAGCCCGACGCGCGTGGCGTGCGCCGCGTACCTGTGTTCACCGTTTCCAAACTGGACGAGCCTATTGAAGACGCCGCCGACGCCTATCTGCGCCTGCATTTGATGAGCATGCGCATGGCCAAGCCGAACACATTGAATCTCGACGGCATCTTCGCAAAGCTAGCCACCGTCGTGTGGACGAATTACGGCCCGTTCGCCGTCGCCGATTTCGCACTGCGCAAGGCCGATGTGATGGCCGCCGCCCGCAAGGTCGCGCCAATGGGCATGCCGCTGGCCAACGTGGACGTGATCTCACTAGACAAGATTCCGCGCATGCTCGACTATGTCACGCCGGCCGGTGTGCGTGTGGCCGATGCCTCCCGCGTGCGACTGGGCGCGTACTTGTCTGAAGGCACCACCGTCATGCATGCCGGCTTCGTCAACTTCAACGCCGGCACCCTGGGCGTCTCCATGGTCGAAGGCCGCATTTCGCAGGGCGTCGTTGTTGGCGACGGTTCCGACATCGGCGGAGGAGCATCCATTATGGGCACGCTGTCCGGCGGCGGCAAGCATCGCGTCACCATCGGCGAACACTCCCTGCTGGGCGCCAATGCGGGCATCGGCATCTCATTGGGAGACAACTGCACCGTGGAAGCAGGCCTGTATGTAACCGCCGGCACGAAAATCGCCATCTACGACAAGGCCAAGGTCGAAGCGGGCGAACCGCTGGAAGTCGTCAAGGGCGCCGAACTGAGCGGCAAGAGCAACATCCTGTTCATCCGTAATTCGCAGACCGGCGTCATCGAAGCCCGCCACCGCAAGGTCGGCATCGAACTGAACGACAGCCTGCATAAGCACAACTAAATCCCGCAGCATCCTGCAACGCTGCATTGTGTGACGCCGCCAAGCGCAACGTCGCTCTACCGTTCGCCCGTCTGCCGGTTTGCAGCCGGAATATCATCAAACGCAATGATGTTTCGACTGCATCGCCGGCGGCGGGTTTCCTTGCGTCTACGCTCACGCCCGTATGCGTAGTTTTCCGGCGATGCGTATGATTACGGCAGGAAAATAACCGCTTGTAACATGACCGCTTTATTCGAGGACGCCATGAAAATCACATTGATCACCGTGGGCAAAGTCAAGGAATCGTATTTGCGCGACGCCATCGCCGAATATTCCAAGCGACTAAGCCGCTATTGCAAACTCGACATCGTCGAAGTGGCTGATGAAAAAACGCCAGACAACGCGTCCGACGCCGTCGAACGGCAAATCAAAGCGAAAGAAGGCGAACGCATCGCCAAACACATCAAAGACGACGCCTTTGTAATCGCACTGGCCATCAACGGCAGGATGCTTTCCTCCGAAGAGCTGGCCACGAAAATCAATACGCTGGGTATTCAGGGCACCAGCCATATTCAGCTTATCATCGGCGGCTCGCTCGGCCTTGACGATGCGATTCTGCACCGCGCCGATTTTCTGCTGAGCTTCTCGAAAATGACCTTCCCACATCAGCTGATGCGCGTGATCCTACTGGAGCAGATCTACCGCGCCTACAAAATCAACACCCACGAGCCGTATCACAAGTAGACGGCGAATTCTGCAGGCGACCGCCGAACACGAATCCGAGCGACGGTAACGGCGTCCACGGAGAACAAGCAAAACTCAATTCCAATCGGCATACCCGCCACGCATCACCGTTCATCAAGCGGCACATAGTCGCGCTGCGGCTCGCCGGTGTAGACCTGGCGAGGGCGTCCGATTTTCGTATTCGGATCGTCCAGCATTTCGCGATATTGCGCAATCCATCCGGGAATGCGGCCGAGGGCGAATAGCGTGGTGAACATACCCGGGTCGAAGCCGATGGCACGATAGATCAGCCCCGTATAGAAATCAACGTTCGGATACAGATGGCGGGCAACGAAATATTCGTCGTTGAGCGCGATGTCCTCCAATTCAGTGGCGACGTCGAACAAAGCACGCTCGTCGGGAGGCAGGCGCTTCGTATCCTCGCGGTCCATGATCTTTTCCAGATACTGGCGTGCGATGGCCGCACGCGGATCATACGACTTGTACACGCGATGGCCGAGGCCGGAAATGCGCTGCCCCTGCGCTTTCGCGTCTTCGACGAATTCACGCACGGTTTTGCCGGAATCACGAATCGCTTCCAACTGGCGCAGCACCGCTTCGTTCGCGCCGCCATGCAGCGGACCGGACAAGGCATTGATGCCGGCCGCTATGGACGAGTACAGGTTCGCATGCGCGCTGCCTGCGATACGCACGACCGATGTGGAGCAGTTCTGCTCATGGTCCGCATGAATGATGAGCAGGCGTCCCAGCGCATGCACATACAGTGGATCGGATTCGAACGGTTCATACGGCACGGCGAAGCACATGCGCAGGAAATCGTCCACATAACCACGCGCATAATCCGGATACAGCATCGGCTCATCACGGCGGCGACGGAAGATGTAGCTGACGATGGTGCGCACCTTTGCCATGATGATGACGGCGGCCTCGTCCAATTGTTCGGGATCCGACGGATCGGTGGTGTTCGGGTAGAACGTGGCCAGCGCGTTGACGGCGGAGGCGAGCACGCTCATCGGATGGGCAGTACGGGGGAAGGATCCCATGAACGTGCGGAAGTCCTCCCCGACCATGGTGCGCCGGTTGACCGCTTCGCAGTAGGACTCGAATTCCTGCGGGCTGGGCAGTTCGCCGTGTCGCAGCAACCATGCGACTTCAAGAAAATCAGACTGTTCGCAAAGCTGTTCGATCGGGTATCCGCGGTAGCGCAATACGGAATGCTGGCCGTCGATGTACGTGATTTTCGATTCGCATTGCGCGGTGGTCAGGAAGCCGGGATCAAGCGTGACCCAGCCGTCGTTGCGCAACGATGAGACGACGATGCCGTCCGCGCCGGATGTGGCTTTGACCACGGGCAGTGTGTATTCGCTGGAATCCACGTTCAGATGGGCCGTTGCCATATCGCAATCCTTTCGCTACTTGTGATGCACGTACGCTGCGCACGTGTGTGCGTCTGATTGAAAAGTATCGCTCACTATAGGGCACGTATATTGCAAGGATGCGCCACCGTCTCAAAATGGCGTCTCGGAACGACGGAACCGGACGTCTGCAGGTGTCCTCTTTCACGGCGCCTCGCCCATCGGGGACGCCACGGCATGTCGGAAACGCATGTTCCAAGGAGATACGTAAATCTGCATCAGACATCGACGATACTGTCGATAGACAGGGCGTCGCGTTCGTTCGGCCGCGGGGAACGGAGACGAACCGTGGTGAACGGGCTCTCGCTACGGGTCCGCGAAGGGAAGATCGTATGCCTGCTGGGACCGAACGGCGCGGGGAAGACCGCCACGGTCAAGATGGCATCCACGCGAAGACAGGACGGTCATGGTATGCGGCGTCGACGCGGTCGCCCGGCCCGCGCGGGCCAGACGCCACCTCTCGCTGGTGCTCGGCGGAGAACGGGGTCCTGCCTGCGGGCAAGCGCAATCGACAACATGCGCTTCTTCGTGCAGATCGCCGCGGTCCCGCACTGCGAGCAGGAACGCCGGATCGCCGACACCCTGGAACAGGTCTCGCTGATGGACCGGCGCGACGACGACCGGGTGCGGTGTCCCGGATGCGTCCGCAGCGTCGAACTGGGTGCGCACAACGGGGTCCGTATGATCGACGTCGCATGGTGCGGCGGGGGACGTGCTGTTCCTGGTGAACCTGTACAGGTTCGCAATCCCCTGCCGTGTGGCCTGGTCGCGCCGATGTCGGTGCTGCCGGCCCCGCTGCGATGGCTCGCCTACACCCTGCCACGTCATGGATGGCCGACGCGGCTCGCGCGTACACGACCGGCGACGCGGAACCAGCATGACGTCGTCTGTCCGTCGGAGTCGTGGTCGGCATGGCATGACTACTCGTCGCGATGCTGGTATTGAAGGCCGTTGCCGTCCTAGCCCGGAGGGACGGCACGTTCGACGCCGCCGCAATGTGAACACCGACTGGACACGCCCCGTCTCCGGGCCTTTCCCAAAAGATGCAACACGACTCTGAATCAGACTGTTCGCTGGAATCCGGTCAGGTCATTCCAACGAACCGTTTCCCGGACGAAACCAAAAATCCGCGCATAACAAAAAGACGGAATCGCAACCCCGCCGAAAGCGAGGAGACGATTCCGCCAGAATCGACGCAGACGCCGCACGCAACTAGCCACGGACGGTCAGAATGACCGGACCGTTTTCGGTGATGGCGATGGTGTGTTCGCTGTGGGCCCCTCGGGAGCCGTCCTGCGAGCGCAACGTCCAGCCATCCTTCGGATCCTGGTAGATTTCGTCGGTGGTCTTGAGGAACCATGGTTCGATGGCGATGACCAGGCCCGGGCGCAGACGATATCCGTGATGAGCTGTGCCATCGTTGGGAACATGCGGATCGCCGTGCATGATATGGCCGACGCCGTGGCCGCCGAATTCCAGATTGACCGGGTAGCCGTAGGAGCGGGCCACGTCGCCGATGGCGCAGGAGATGTCACCAAGACGATTGCCCGGCTGGGCCATTTCGATGGCTGCCGCCAGCGCTTCTTCAGTGCTCTTAATCAGTCTCAGGTCTTCCGGGTCCTGCTTATCGCCGACGATGAAGCTGATGGCGGAGTCCGCAACCCAGCCGTCCACCTTGATGGCGAGGTCAAGGCTGAGCAGGTCGCCGTCTTTGAGGTTGTAGTCATACGGCACGCCGTGCAGCACCGCATCGTTGACGGAAGTGCAGATGTAGTGGGCG
The DNA here is from genome assembly GCF_056356435.1 of Bifidobacterium sp. LH_512. Classification (NCBI taxonomy): domain Bacteria; kingdom Bacillati; phylum Actinomycetota; class Actinomycetes; order Bifidobacteriales; family Bifidobacteriaceae; genus Bifidobacterium; species Bifidobacterium sp. LH_512. The sequence goes on along the minus strand of NZ_JBKEUE010000001.1, from coordinate 373,982 downwards.
AACGGACCGGTGCCGAAGTCCGGGGCATAATCCACGTAGCAGGATTCAGCGCCTTTGCGGTCGATGATGCGCTTATGGACGAATTCGTCGATCTCGAGCAGGTTGGTGCCGACTTTGGTGAATTCCTTGAGATCCCTGAGGATGCCGCCGACGAAACGTCCGGCTGGCTTCATCGCTTCAATTTCCTTTGGTGTTTTCAATTCGATCATGTCTCCACCCTACTTCGTGAGCTCTACTTCGCCCGCACCGGCATACCCCACTTGTGATGCGCGGGCATGCACCATCATCGGGTGTTCCTGCCGAAAGTGAAGGCACGAATGAGGGCGAACACTCCCAACACCAGCAATGCGATGCCTCCGAACACCACCATCCATATCGTCGAACTGATGGGCGAGCATAGCACGACCAGACCTGCGACGATGGAGATGACCGCATACACAATCGCCCATCCCGCTCCGGATGTGCGCCACGATTCGACCAGTGCCATGACTCCTTCGGACAGCCATCCGATGCCCACGACGACGGCGATCAGCAACGCCATGGCCTGCCCGGAGAACACGGCGTTTCTTACGACGACCACGCCGCCTGCAACGAACAGGACTCCGACGAGTATGTTAAGAACACGCCAACCATTAGGCAGACCGAGGCCGACAATCGACGTGACGACGCGGACGACACCGGAAATCGTGAAATACACGCCGAGCGCCGCGGCAGCGAACGACAAGGTGGATCCCGGCCACAGCAACAGCGCGGCACCGACTAGGATCGCCACCACGCCTACGACGCCGTAGACCGTGCGTATGGCGTTTTTCGCCTGGCGGGGCAGCATCCCCTCCATCAAGGCAAACGGGTCATTCATTGAGACATAGCCGTATCCATTGCCGTCCATTCCCGGCCTCGGATTCCACCGCGGGTCGTCGCTGCCGTTCCCATTGATATTCGAATATGTCATATTAGCTCCTTGACGGATTTCCCGATGCGCATGCATTCACCGTTTTGTCTTCAAAACAGCCATCGCATCATCTTGTTTCATTGTATGCGCGCGCATTTTTCTTTTCCGTAGGCTCAATCGTGGGCAAAGAACATGTCTTGTCTACATGTGTGGTATGGGATTGTTTCCCTTCCCGGATTTTGTCATCGAACGCGGATAGTGTGAAGCCATGAACACATCTTTGACTTCGGGAATTGATCCGGCATCGTTCTCCGCCGTGGTCTCCCCCTCCAACGACCTGTTCCGCTACGTCAACGGCCCTTGGATTGACATGTATCGCCTTCCCGACGACCGTTCCCGTTACGGTTCCTTCGACAAATTGGCCGAAGACGCCGAGAATCAGATTCGCGACATCCTTGAGGAGGACGACTGCCCGGCCGAAAAGTCGCAGGCGCTGTATCGCAGCTTCCTTGACACCGACGCAATCGAAGCGGCCGGTCTCGATCCCATCGCCGACGCGTTGAAAGCCATTGACGAAGCCGACAGCAAGGCTGCGCTGACTCGCGTGCTGGGCGCGCTCAATCCTGCGGGCGGCCCGGATTTGCTGGACATTTCGATTTACGGCGATCCGGGCGATCCGAATAACAATATCGCGCATATCGAACAGGCTGGCTTGGGCCTTCCCGACGAAGCCTATTACCGTGAAGATCATTACGCGCCGATTCGTGAAGCCTATGTCGGCATGATCGCCCGCCAGCTGAAGAACGCGCATTACGCGGATTCCGAAGAGGGAGCGGCAGAGGATGCGCGGCGTCTGCTGGAAGTGGAGACACGTATCGCCGCCACGCATTGGGATAACGTTGCCACTCGCGATTCGCAGAAAACCTATAATCCAACTGCTTTCGACGAACTTGCCGACATGCTTGCCGATTTCGATATCGCCGCTTGGATCGACGCCTGGCAGGCCGCGTATGATGCGACCGAAGCCGCCGCCAGCCAGCCGGTTGATTTCAAGGCCGCCTTGTCGCACGTGATCGTACACGAGCCAAGCTTCCTGACCGGCATGAACGCTTTCTGGAAGCATGCCGATCTTGATGATTTGAAGCTGTGGGCTCGTGTTCACATGATTGTCGGCTCCACGCTGGTGTTGCCGCATGAATTCGATGAAACGAATTTTGATTTCTACGGCAAGGTGCTGTCGGGACAGAAGAAGCAGCGCGATCGTTGGAAGCGCGCCGTTTCGCTGGTGAACGGCATTTGCGGCGAGGATGTCGGTCGTGAATACGTGAAACGTCATTTCCCGCAATCCTCGAAGCAGCGTATGGAAGAGCTTGTCGCGAACCTGATCGAGGCGTATCGTGTTTCGATTTCCAATTCCGACTGGCTTGGCGAAGACACCAAGGCGAAGGCATTGGAGAAGCTGTCGAAGTTTGTGCCGAAGATCGGCTATACGAATCATTGGCGTGACTACACTGCGTTGGACGTGCACGCGGGTGCCGGCCTGGCAGCGAATATGCGTGCCGCGAACCTGTATGAGACCGGATATCAGCTTTCGAAGGCCGGCAAGCCGGTTGATAAAGACGAGTGGCTGATGAATCCGCAGACCGTAAACGCCTATTATGAGCCGACCATGAACGTGATCGTGTTCCCGGCAGCCATTCTGCAACCGCCGTTCTTCAACCCGGATGCTGATGATGCCGCGAATTATGGCGGCATCGGCGCTGTAATCGGCCATGAGATCGGCCACGGTTTCGACGATCAGGGCGCGCAGTATGACGGCGACGGCAAACTCCATGATTGGTGGACCGAAGAGGATAAGAAGAATTTCGAAGCCCGCACGAAGGCGCTGATCGAGCAGTATAACGCGTTCGTACCGACACAGTTGGCAGAGAAGTATGCTGATAGCCCGTCCAAGGCGCCACACGTGAACGGCGCGCTGACGATTGGCGAGAACATCGGTGATTTGGGCGGCGTGAATATCGCATTGAAAGCGTATGCTTTTGCGCTTGATAAGGCCGCTGGACGCGATATCGACGGTTCCAATGAGGCGATTGAGGCTTCACTTGATGCTGCGCCCGAAATGGAGGGTTTCACCGGTCTGCAGCGTTTCTTCCTGAACTATGCGTCCATTTGGCGTACGAAGAACCGTGATGAGCTGGCCGAACAGTATCTGCAGATCGACCCGCATTCTCCTGCCGAATGCCGCACCAATGGCATCGCCCGCAACGTGGACCTGTTCTACAAGGCCTTCAACGTACAGCCCGGCGACGGCATGTGGCTGGATTCCGACCAGCGTGTGCGCATCTGGTAATTCAGCCCTCCAATACGCGTAACGTATAAAATACATACAGCGCATATCGTGCTTGTGTTGAACCACCGCCCTGCGGCGTAGCACAAGCACGATTTTTTTAATCGCCGAAAAACTGATCTTTCAATCGCATGATATTGCTTTCTATCCGCGCAATCACCTCTTTGAAATCCTCATCCGACTTTCCTGTTGGGTCTTCTAATCCCCAATCTTCCCTGTATTTACAGTCAAGCATCGGGCATTGCACATTGCAACCCATCGTAATGACCACATCTGCCGGCGGAATATCCACCAGCAACTTGCTGTGCTGGCTTTGCTCCATGTCAATGCCATACAGCTGCTTCATCAATCGCACGGCATCCTGATTGATCTGCGGCTTCGTTTCCGTGCCGGCTGAGTAGCTTTCGAACACGTCCGAGGCCAAACGCTTGCCCAGTGCCTCCGCAATCTGGCTGCGGCACGAATTATGCACGCAAATAAACGCAACCTTAGGCTTCCGCATCATCTTCCTTTATAAGTCGATTCATTCATCTACTTCTTTAAGTAAATCAAACGTTCTTGCCATACCGATTCATGGCTATCACGTATGCATTGCGTTCGTAAGGAGCACGCCGACTCAGAATTCGGGGCCTTCATCGCGGGTGTATTCATCGGGAGGATTCATGACAGCGTTGACTTGGTTGACGGCGGCGGCATGATCCGTCACCGCTTCGTTTGAGGACGCATCATTACCGACAACACCGGTATCGCTGCCGACGCCGGTATCGCAGACACCAGCATCGCCATCATCACCATCGACCGGAACAGGCTCCTCCTCCGCAATGTCGATTTCCACAGGCACCGCATTCACGTTCGGGACGGGCCCGTTCGTGAAATTCGTCGACGCATTCGCCACGTTGATGGCATCAGGCTCAACCGGCTGATCCTGCTGGCTTTGATTCTGAGCGTTCTTCCGCTGCTTCTCCGACCATCTGCGCAAATATGTTGTTCCATAATTCAAATCATGGCCGACGCTGTTGGCCTCCAATACTGTTCTCGAGCGCATTTCACCATGCTCATTCGCCCAGACTTCGGTGCTGAGCACGCCTGCAACAATCGCCGCATCGCCTTTATTCAACGATTGGCATACGTTTTCAGACAGATTCCGGTAGCATTTCACCGTTATCCACGTGGTCGGCAAATCCTTCCACGTCTGCGTACGCTGGTCAAGATAGCTTCTTGTACTGGCCAAACGGAACCTGCTCGCATGCGGCATGCCGTTTTTGTTGTATTGTTCCGGTTTGTTGCCCACAAAACCCGTTATGGTCACTATCGCCTGTTGCTGGGCCATGATGACCGCCTTTCATCACTTCATTGTCATCCGATTGTTGGCCCGCGGAAGCGCGAAAACGAAAGACGTCACATCATCGGTGTGAGGGGTCGACTGCTCGATGTTCAAATCTTCCATTCCGACTTCCGCGATATCACTACTATCAATGCAACGTTTTCCCCGCACAAGGCCAAACGGGTCTTGTGGACGAAGAGACGATTGCGCCGGCGCGTCGTGGATAGCGTGTGAACAATTTTCACTTATTCACAATTTCGAAAGGACAAACAAAGTGAATAAGCAAAAGGCGATTTCGCCTTCGTAGAAGCGGAATCGCCTTCAACTGCATCCTTCATCACCACACACAAGCGGTGATGTCAGCGATATTTCATCCCAACAGCACCGATAGACGGCCTGCAATCACCTTCGCGGCTTCGGCAGCCGGCACCGCCTCGGAATTCTCACCATTGCGGTCACGCACTTCGATGGTGCCATTGTTCACGGTATCGCGGCCTGCGACAGCGATCAGCGGCACACCGATCAGCTCGGCATCCTTGAACTTAACGCCCGGAGAAACCTTCTTGCGGTCGTCGTAAATAACCTCGACGCCGTTTTCTTCGAGTTCGGCAACCAGCTTTTCAGCGGCTTCGAAAGCGGCCTCATCCTTGCCGGTGGCCACAACATGCACTTGCGCCGGAGCGACGACGGCCGGCCAGGCAAGGCCCTTTTCGTCATGGTGCACTTCAGCCAGGCAGGCGAGCACACGGCTGACGCCGATGCCATAGCAGCCCATCCACACCGGAACGGTCTTGCCGTTCTGATCGAGCACCTTCAGGTCCAAAGCCTTGGAATACTTCAAGCCAAGCTGGAAAACCTGGCCGATTTCCACGCCACGCTCGAAGCTCAGCGGACCGGAGCCATCCGGGCTCATATCGCCGTGACGCACTTCCACGGCCTCCACTGTGCCATCGGCTTCGAAGTCACGGCCATACACTGCATGGAAGCGATGCTTGCCAGCTTCGTCGCCGCCGATAATCCATTCGGAACCGCGGGCGACATGGGCGTCAATGAAGAAGCGGACCGGCTCGGCCACGCCAGCAGCCTCACCCTGCTTACCGAACACCATCGGCCCCATGTAGCCGGCGACCATCTCCGGATGCTGCTTCAGGTCCTCTTCAGTGGCTTCTTCCAGTTCGGACGGGGCGAACTGCGCTTCCAGACGCTTCATGTCGACCTGTCGGTCGCCCGGAATGGCGACGGCGATGACTTCACGCCACGGCTTGTCATGATCTTCGTCTTCGGCGTGCAGCACGGTGACGGCGACGGTCTTCAACGTGTCTGCAGCGGTCCATTCGCGGCCGTCCTCACGTGGGTACAGGCGGTTCGCGGTGCCCACCAGATCGTCGATGGTCTTGGATTCCGGGGTGTCCAACGACTCCATGGCCGCGGTCGCGCTGCAATCGACTTGAGGCACTTCCGGAGTGGTCAGGGCTTCCACATTCCATGCCTTACCGGACGGCGCCAGTGCGAACGTATCTTCACCGATTGCCATCGGGGCAAGGAATTCCTCGGAAGCCGAACCGCCCATCGGGCCGGACATGGCGAACACAGGCACGTAGTCCAGGTGCAGACGCTGGAAGATGCGTTCGTATGCGCCGCGCTCATCCATATAGCACCGCTTCATGCCTTCTTCGTCCAGCGTGAACGAATAGGCGTCCTTCATCACGAATTCGCGTCCGCGCACAAGACCGGCGCGAGGACGGAATTCGTCACGGTACTTAGTCTGGATCTGGTACAGGGTAACCGGCAGATCCTTGTAGGAGGAATACATGTCCTTGACCAGCAGGGTGAACATTTCCTCATGGGTCGGCGCCAACAGATAGTCGGCGTCGTGACGGTCCTTCAGACGGAACAGGTTCTCGCCGTATTCCTCCCAACGGTGGGTCGTCTCATACGGCTCACGCGGCAGCAGTGCCGGGAAATGCACTTCCTGAGCGCCGATGCCATTCATCTCCTCACGGATGATGGCTTCGATCTTATTGAGAACGTTCAAACCGAGCGGCAGCCAGGTCCAGATGCCGGGAGCGGTTTTACGGATATAACCGGCGCGCTGCAGCAGCTTGGCGGAGTCGACGTCGGCGTCAGCGGGATCCTCGCGCAATGTGCGTAGGAACATGGTGGACATACGAAGTGCTTTAGTCATATGCCCAAAATATTAGCGTTATGGGACATTACCGCCCTAATGCCGTATCCTGCTCGACTTCGTCCTCCACCACTTCTTCCAACACTTCATGCTCAATGTCGAACGGCGGGTACGCGTAGATAATCAGCATCAGCAGGCATCCGATCAGATACAGCACATCCGCGAGCGGAACAATCGAAAGCAGCATCACGCTGTTGGGAATGAAAATGCCGACACATACCAGCACAATGCCGACGACCGGAAGGTAATACCACACCCAACGATGCCGCGCATTGGCCGCTTCTTTGCGTTTGATGGAATCGATATACATCGGCAATACGAACAGCAAGCCGCCGACGATGGTGAGAATATCAGTCAGTTTCACCGTCCCCCAGGCCGGCAGCGACGGCATGCCGAACATCAGGAACACCGCAAACAGAACAAGCAGACCGACTGCGGAGATCGCATACGACTTTACATGCTTCATGTGCTTCATCATGCACCTCCAAATCCGCGGAGTGGGCCTCCCCCGCCTCGCAACTCACCATTGAGTACATCCAATAATAGTGCCATCTCAATCGCTTTCCCCGCAGCAAAGCACCCTATAAGCCTGCAAAACCGCAAAAATCCTAGGGAAATTACGGAACTGCCCCGCACAGACATCCCCAAACCGGCAGAGCCACATGGTTTTAACGCAATGCGAAGCGGCAGAACAGCGTGGCGGCGCGGCGATTCACTACGACACTGCCATAACGGTTGAGACTCCGACAGCAAACAGACTTTCATATTGCAGCATCAAAAATACGCAAAAAATGGCTCGGCTCGTTGAAGACAATCTCTAAATGTTGCCGTTTCGAGGCTATCTTACGATTGTGTGTACCTGAGCCCAGTAGACCGAGTTCTCAGTTGTTGAAATTTCAACGAAAAGCCATTCCAATAACAGACTTATACGGCAGAGGGGTACACACAATCGTCAAATGCGCTTCAGAACATGCGGAAAAATCATACGAGGCAGCCGTTTTGCATCAAAACAGCGCGGCTTGGGCGAATTCGTCGAATTCTCCGTCCCCGACTGCACCGACCCCGTCTGCGAATAGTTCGGACTGCGGCTTGAATGAGGCTGCGCCTTGTTCGGCAAGCTGCGAACTAGCGGCTGCGGAATCAGCACGCAGCCGCCCGTCAAGCATCACCGCTTCCGGCGAAACCAAGAACATACGCTCATTGACGCCGCCCAAATACAAGCCGTCCAATCGTTCGACGCGCGACAATGCCACATATCCCATACCGGGCGCGAAAGTGCGCCGTAAATCCATAACGGCACGGTCAAGGGTCATGCCCTGTGATTTGTGGATGGTAATAGCCCACGCGCAGCGCAAAGGCACCTGGTTGACGGAGGCAAGCACGGTTTCGCCGTCCATCATTTCCCAACAGTTTTGCTTCATGGTGACGATGTTGCCGTTTTCGAATTCGACGATCGGCCATCCGCCTTTGTTTTCCGGCGCGAAGCCGCGCACGGTTCCCAGTGAACCGTTGACAAACTGATGGTCGGGATCATTGCGCACGGCCATCACGGCCGCTCCGGTTTTAAGCACGAGCTTGTCCGGCGCAAGCATATTCTTTTTCAAGCGTTCCACCAGATTCGCCGGACCTGCGGTTTCGGCATAGAATTCGTGTGCTTCACTGCGAATTTCGAACAGTCGCATGTCATTAAGCGTGTCGGCCTGCTTGTTTACGGGGAACAGATTCACAGCCTGCTGACCGGGCTGAGGCATAACGCCCAGTCGGGTGAGCAGTAGATTGCGGTCATCGTCATCCACAGCGCCTTCACGAATATCGGTGAGTACGCCGAGCAACTGCCCGTCGTCCTGTCGATGCTGTTCGGTCAGATAACACACGACCGGCGAAAGCGCATCCCAAACCAGCGATTCGGTGATGAATCCTTCCGGATTGCGCGCGGCTTTCGCATAGCGTTCACGACTGGCAATGAATTCCGGTGAGGGCGCGATCAGATCATGATTACGTCCCGAAACGCTGACAGGCGGCAGCTGAAAGAAATCACCTGATAATACGACTTGCAGTCCGCCGAAAGGCCGCTCATCATGACGGACACGCCGGCAGACTTCGTCGACCATGTCGAACAGCCACGCATGCATCATCGACACTTCGTCAATGACGAGAATGTCGGCGGCCTGCAATTTGCGTTTGCGCCGTGTGCGAATGGTTTTCAGCAGATTGTCGGTCAACGCGGTCGCCAATCCGACGCCACTCCACGAATGAATGGTCTGGCCGTTGATATGAGTTGCCGCGATGCCGGTCGACGCGGTAACCGACACCGATGCGCCTTCACGCCGCGCGCCGGCGATGAATTCGTTCAGCACATACGTTTTGCCAGCACCGGGGGCACCGGTGAGAAATACGTTTGCTCCTGAGTTGAGAATCGCCAACGCTTCGGATTGCCTCATATCAGCCGACCAGCCTGTTCACGACCTGCAGTACGCCGTGTTCCACATTCGTCGGCGCGATGTAATGTGCGGATTCCTTAAGACGCGGATGCGCATTGCCCATGGCGAAGGACCATTCGCCGGCTTCAAGCAGTTCCAAATCATTCAGATAATCGCCGAAAACCGCGGTTTGAGCCGGAGTCACATCAAGGTGACGCTGCAATGACAACGCACCCTGCTTTTTATCGACATTTTTATCCATAATATCAACCCAATGTGCGCCGGATACGACGGCCTGATAATCATTCATCAACGGCAGAAACAATTCGTTCGCCATCGATTCCACGTCGCCAAAATCGAAAATCGCAAGTTTCAAAATTTCGTCTTGTTCCGGAATGTCAGCCAGCACATCATGCAAATCCGGAACAATCTTCAACGCAGCATAATATTTGCTGCATTCCGTGACGAATGCGTCATCATCGCGCTGTATATACGCTGTTTTCAGGCCGCAGATCACCATGCCGATATCATGGCGACCTTGCTGCACAGCGTCATCGACCAAATCGATAACGCGTCGCGTGACGTCGACGTCAACGCCATACGTTTCGACAACGACGCCGTCGATGGCCACGACATTGCCGTTTTCCGCAATATATGACAGGTCGTCCGCTTTTTCGGCGAACATATTGCGCAACGTCGCATATTGACGCCCCGACGCAGGCACGAAGGTGACGCCGGCAGCGCGCAGTTTCGCCATCATGTCCCAAAAGCCTTCAGGAATGCGGCTTTGGCCGTCCAACAGCGTACCGTCCATGTCGGCGATCACAAGACGAATGTCCTGCGGGCCTTCAATGTTGGTCCAATCAAGTGCTGTCATTGCCGTCCTTTCACGATGCGAGCGGCCACGATTATTGCGATTCCGCGATTATTGTGATTGATACGCGGCAATCATTGATGTTGTCGCAATGATTGCCGCAGAATTTTGTATGTGCAACAATCATCGCAATTGATTACTGCGATTCAGCAGCGCGATTGCCTGCCGATGATTACAGCAATTGAATGCAGCATATATGCATATATGCTGCATTCAATGATTACTGCGCAATGCTGGTTGCGACGATGTCGTCGGCGATTGCCTTCGCTTCGGCGGCATCGGGGCCGGGGGCGGCCGCCATGAAGGCCTTGCGATAATAGCGAAGTTCATCCAAAGATTCAATGATGTCGGCCAGCGCGCGGTGACCGCCGTTCTTCGGCGGACGGTTTTCGTAGACGGCCGGATACCAGCGGCGTGCCAATTCCTTAAGTGTGCTCACGTCAACGACGCGATAATGCAGGTGGCTCATCAGGCCCGGCATGTAGTGGTCGAGGAATTTCTTGTCGGATCCGATGGAATTGCCAGCCAGCAGCGGGCGCACGCCTTGCGGGGTAAAGCGGGCCACGTATTCGGTGACCTTCGCTTCGGCATCTTCCAGGCTCAGACCGTTTTCCCATTCGTTGATCAATCCGGAACGGGTGTGCATGTCGCGCACGAAATCGTTCATGTGGGCCACGGCCTTGTCGGAAGGCTTGATCACATAATCGATGCCTTCGTCGAGCACGTTCAGGTCGAAATCGGTAGGCACAACGGAAATCTCGACCAGTTCGTCGCCGCCGAAAATATCCAAGCCCGTCATCTCGCAATCGATCCAGATCAGGCGGGAATCCTTCGCCGTGTACGTTTCACCATCATGTGCGTCAACCATGCTGATCACCTTTCCTCGATAGTCGCTAAACATTGAAGGATACCTTCTGGAAGGTACACGCCGTCTTCCGAATCACAGCAAGCCGGATCCCCCACCACGCCTCAAATCGTAAAACCCTAAAGAAATTACGAAACAGATGCCAGTCCGATCAGCAAATCCTCATGCCAGTACGGATATGACGAAAAATGCGCCCGCAGGTTACCCATAACGTCACAACCACGTGGATTTAACGAAAAACGAACCCGCAGATCACCCCAAAACGTCACAACCACGTGGATTTGACGAAATGGGAATCCGACGAGCCTACAAACCGTCATACCAGTACGGATATGACGGTTTGAATGCGTGAAAACAGAATACCTCCCGTTTCTTGGGAAAGAAATGGGAGGCATTCAGAGTTATGTCGCGCCGTTATTCACGCGTGCGTGAGACTAGTTACGGCCCGTGTAGTTCGGAGCTTCGGCGGTCATCACGATGTCGTGCGGATGGGATTCACGCAGGCCGGCGTCCGTGATGCGGATGAAACGGCCCTTTTCCGGCATTTCGGCGATGTTGTGGGCGCCGATGTAGAACATCGACTGGTGCAGGCCGCCGATCATCTGGTACAGCACAGCGTTCAGGGAGCCGCGGTACGGAACTTCGCCTTCGACGCCTTCCGGAATGACCTTGTCGTTGGAAGTGACGTCAGCCTGGAAGTAACGGTCCTTGGAGTAGCTCTTCTTGCCGCGCGGAGCCATGGCGCCCAAAGAGCCCATGCCACGGTACAGCTTGTACTGCTTGCCGTGCAGCAGGACCTTCTCGCCCGGAGCCTCCTCACAGCCGGCCAAGGTGCCGCCGAGCATGACGGAGCTTGCACCGGCCACCAGGGCCTTGGCGATGTCGCCAGAGTAGTGGATGCCACCGTCGGCGATGCACGGCACGCCGGCGGCACGGCAGGCCTGAGCGGCCTCGTACACGGCGGTCAGCTGCGGGACGCCGACGCCGGCGACCACGCGGGTGGTGCAGATGGAGCCCGGGCCGACACCGACCTTGACGGCGTCGACGCCTGCGTCGATCATGGCCTGGGCGCCCTGACGGGTTGCTACGTTACCACCGATGATGTCCACGCCCTTGAAGGCCGAATCGGACTTGATGCGGCGAATCATGTCAAGGGCCAGTTTGGCTTCGCCGTTGGCGGTGTCGACAACGAGTACGTCGACACCGGCTTCCATCAGAGCAGAAGCACGCTGCCAGGCATCACCAAGGAAGCCGATGCCGGCGGCGACGCGCAGACGGCCCTGTTCATCCTTGGTGGCGTCCGGGTACTGTTCGGTCTTGACGAAGTCCTTCACGGTGATCAGGCCGGTCAGGTGACCTTCAGCGTCGACCAGCGGCAGCTTTTCAACCTTGTTCTTGGCCAGCAGATCGTGGGCGTCTTCCTTGGAAATGCTGGACGGGCCGGTAATCAGGTTTTCCTTGGTCATCACGTCGCGCACCTTGAGGTGGTCGTAGTCCTCGGAGGCGATGAAACGCATGTCGCGGTTGGTGATGATGCCGACGAGCTTGTTGTCCTTGTCGACAACCGGCAGACCGGAGATATGGAAACGGCCGCACAGCTTGTCGAGATCAGCAAGCGTGACATCCGGGTTGACTGTCAACGGATCGGTAATCATACCGGATTCGCTACGCTTGACGATGTCGACCTGAGCGGCCTGATCATCGATGGAAAGGTTGCGGTGCAGCACGCCGATACCGCCGTTACGAGCCATGGCAATAGCCATTTCGGATTCGGTGACGGTATCCATGGCGGCGGAAATCGCCGGAACCTTCATCGTGATGTTGCGAGTCAGATGAGTGGTGGTATCCACTTCAGACGGGATGACGTCGGTTTCATTCGGCAGCAGCAGCACATCGTCATATGCGAGGCCCAACTGGGAGAAAATCGGCGGAAGAGGTTCGTATGGAGCTTGAGCATTCATATCGATTGTAGCCATAGGCTCACTATATGGGTGCGTGCTGACGAAACGACACGAAAGTGGTATAGCGGCATGCGCCATCATGTTCGATTCACATTAACCGAGCCACCATCTTCCCTTCATTTTCCGCTATTTCCGTCACTTCATGCTATCCTCAGCCGGCTTATTCGCATGCTTCGCCGCCTCCAATGCCGCATTCTCCTCGCGCATTTCAGGCAAACGGCACCGCAGATACGGATACATCGTAGCCCCCGTCAAAAGCGCCGCGGCAATCGCGAATCCAATCGCAACATATTGAATTTTAAAGAACAGCACCATCAACGATCCGAATGCGATCAGCGCCGCCCAACCCCATAGAATCAGCACGGCTCCGCGAACTGAATGTCCGATGCGAAGCATCCGGTGGTGCAAATGCATACGGTCCGGATGCATCGGCGACTGACCTTTGCGTACACGTCGCACAATCGCCATGCACATGTCCAACACCGGCAGGAACAACACCAGAACCGGCAGCAAAATCGGCATGAACACCGGCAAATAAATGCTCGCGTGGATTGAAGCCGGATCCAACCGTCCCGTCATCACAATCGACGCACATGTAATCAGATAGCCCAGCAGCATCGATCCGGAATCACCCATGAACAGCTTCGCAGGATTCCAATTATGCAGAATGAATCCGACGCACATGCCCACCATGGCAATGTCGATCAGTGTCGCCATCGACGCGTATGACGGCGAATTGCGGGCGATGATATACGAATAAATCGCAAAGGCGATGCCGCCGATTGCGACAATGCCCGATGCAAGGCCGTCAAGGCCATCCACGAAATTCACCGCATTAATCGACGCGACGATCAAAAACGCCGTAATCGTGATGGAAATACTCGGGGAGGCCGCGACGAGGGATCCCAACGGCAATGAAATGATCTGCAGTCCTCCCCAGGCGACGAATACCGCAATCAGCAGCTGTCCCGCCATTTTCAGCATCCAATCAAGATCCCACAAATCGTCGGCCATGCCCAGCAAACAGATCATGATGGCGCCCGCCAAAATCACCCACGCCTGTTGCGTATCCGTAAACAAACCTTCAATAAAAGGGATGCGGCTTGCGACCAGCATGGCGACGGTGAAGCCAATCAGCATGCCGAGGCCGCCCATACGCGGCGTCGGAATCGTATGCACGTCGCGAGCGCGCACTTCGCCGACCGCGCCGATGCCGATAGCCAGATGGCGAATCAGTGGTGTGATCAAGTATGTGGCGCCGCCTGCAATGGCCGCGATGAACAGGTAGACTCTCATGCGCCCAATGCACCGCCGTTCATGGTCAGGGCTTTGCGGATTACGGATTCGCGAATCAGTCCTTCGCGTAGGATTTCGATGCCGTCGCGTTCAAGAGGATTCGCCGCGACGACGGTGCTGGCGATATGACCTTGTGTCGGGCCGCCATCCAGATATAAATCGATGGCGTCGCCGAAGGCAGTCACCGCTTCTTCAATGGTTTGCGCGCTTTCGCCGCCAGACAGATTCGCGCTGGATGCAGCAAGCGGGCCGGTTGCGCGCAGAATACGCAAACAGGCTGTGGAATTCGGAATGCGGATGCCTTGTGTGGCGGGCCCGCCGTTGGGATCATGGTGCAGCGTTGCCAGCAAACAGTTTTCATGTGCGACGGCAATCGGCGAGAATGCGCCGGGAAGGAATTGCGCGGCAAGACGATTCAGCGGAACAGGCAGGTCGAGGCGCAGCGCGTCCAAATCGTCAGTGGAGGCGAGCAGAACCTGCAGAGACTTGTATTTCGGTCGCTGCTTCGCTTTGTATACACGCTGTATCGCTTCGATATTGCGCGGATCACAACAAATGCCGTACACCGTATCGGTTGGGATGACGATAAGGCCGCCGTCCCGGATAATTGCCTTGGCTTGGGCGAGGGAATCGTCGTCAATGGCTCGTACCTGACTCATGCTTCCTCCTTTATGCACACAACCTACTATTGCATCATTGTGCCGAGACTCATAGGTAATACGCACCCGGCTCGTACACAATATGAGTGCATGAACATGCCACGAATCACGACATTCCCGACGCCTTGCGAACGGCTATCATTGGAAGCGTCGTCAGAGATGAACCGTTAGAAAGGAATCGTTTATGGCACCGACGCCACCGGTCGAGCTACGACGTCCCCGTCGCAGCGAGCGTGAGGAAATGCTGGACGGGAAACTGTATAATCCCGCCGATCCGGAACTGACCGCGCTCCGCGAAAAGGCCGGCGACCTGTGCACGAAGTTCAATGCGCTTCCCCGCGGCGCTCATGAAGGTCGCGCAGCCGTTCTTGACGAGCTGTTGCCGGAGCATGGCGAGAACTTGGACGTGATGGGACCGATTTTCTTTGACTATGGCTGCCACACGTCGTTCGGCGACCGTGTGTTCATGAATTTCAATTTCACCTGTCTTGACTGTGCTCCGGTGACTATCGGTAATGATGTGCTGTTCGGGCCGAATGTGTCAATCCTGCCACCGATGCATCCGATTCGTTGGCAAGATCGCAATGTGCGCAAAGCCGCCGATGGTTCGTTTTATGACTACGAATACGGCTTACCAATCACTATTGGTTCGAATTGCTGGTTTGGTGGCGGCGCAACGGTATTGGGCGGCGTCACGATTGGTGATGGCTGCGTGATTGGCGCGGGCGCTGTGGTGACGAAGGACATTCCTGCGAACAGCGTCGCCGTGGGCAATCCCGCTCGCGTGATTCGTACGATTACAGATGCCGACGCTTCCGCGTACCAGGAGTATGCGGCGTAGCGTTGCGCGGCTTGAGCGCGATTGATTGGCATTGCAATTGACTGATGTATGCGGCCGTGCGGCGATGTTGCGTCGCACGGCCGCACATTTGACGGCCTTCTATTCTGCTGATTTGATGGCGAACAGATAGCGCGGGCGACCTGTCCAATCATTGCCGGTATAGGCGTTGGCGAAACCATGTCGTTGCGCGTATTCCACAAGGCTTGCACCCTGGGTGATGTCATGTTCCATGACGATGGCGCCGCCTGCGCGCAGCAGAGTGTACGTACGGTCAATGATGCGTTCGGGAATGAGCGTGCCATCCGGAGAACCGCCATATAGAGCGAGTTCAGGATCATGATTGCGCACTTCGGGTTGTTCGGGGATTTCGCTCAGCGGCACGTATGGAGGATTGGTAATGACCAGATCTATGGTGCCGTCCAATTCGTGCAACGTTTCCGGCGCGGTGGCGTCGCCGATGATGAGATGATAGCGGGATCGATCGCTGCCGGTCCGCAGCGTCGCGTTGCGGTTGCGCTGCGTCCATTGTGCAGTTCGTTCCGACAATTCGACGGCCCATACTTCGCTATCGCGCAGTTCGGTGGCGACGGACAGTCCGATGGCACCGCTGCCTGCGCACAGGTCGGCAACGCGCGGGGCACCGTGACTGTCGCCACTCTGCATACCATCGTCGTATCGCGACGCCAGCCAATCCAATCCAGCCTGCACGACGGTTTCCGTTTCCGGCCGTGGAATGAACACGCCCGGCCCCACGGCCAAATCCAGCCAGCGAAATGGTGCATGACCTGTAATATGCTGCAGCGGTTCGCGTGCTGCGCGACGAGCGATCATATCATCGAAACGGCGCAGGCTGCTGGCGATATCGCCGGCTGTTCCAGCAGCGGAATCGCCAGCGTCGGCGATCGCGCCGCCGACTATATCGCCTTCATCCTCAGCCTCATGTGCGGTCCAATGCACGACCTCAGCCAATGCCGAGACGTCATCTCGCATCAGCATCGCCTTATCAACATCACGCAATTCGCAGCCGAACGCCGCCGCAAGCAACAATTTGGCATCATGCTGCGGCATATCAACACCAGACTCCTGCAATATTGCTGCGGAGTGGCGTATCAGTTCGGCTACGGTTGCGGCGGCATTCATGGCACGGTCGACGATTCTTCAGCGATTACTTCTGGTTGGCGAGGCGTTCCGCTTCGTCGGCCTGAATATCGGAATCGATGACGGCCTGCAGATCGCCGTCAAGCACGGCGTCCAAATTGTAAGCCTTGTAATTAGTGCGATGGTCAACGATGCGGTTTTCCGGGAAATTGTAGGTGCGGATACGCTCGGAACGGTCCAGTGAACGCACCTGCGAATGACGCATGTCAGCGGCCTCGGCGGCCTCCTGCTCATGCTTCATGGCGAGCAGGCGGGACTTCAATACGCGCAATGCGGCGGCACGGTTCTGAATCTGCGACTTCTCATCCTGCATGCTTACGACGATGCCGGTCGGAATATGCGTCATACGCACTGCGGAATATGTGGTGTTCACGGACTGACCGCCCGGGCCGGAACTCATGAAGATATCGATTTTCAGATCCTTTGGATCGATTTCGATTTCATCATCGTCTTCATCGGCCTCCGGGAACACGATGACGCCGGCCGCGGAAGTCTGGATACGACCCTGCGATTCGGTAACGGGGATGCGCTGCACGCGGTGCACGCCGCCCTCATACTTCAAGGACGCCCACACGCCGTCTTCCGGCGCGGGCGTGCCCTTGGCACGGATGGCAAGCTGCACATCCTTGACGCCACCCAGTTCCGTGGTGTTTTCGTTCTGGATGACAGTGGTCCAACCGCGCTTTTCCGCATAACGCATATACATGCGCAGCAGGTCGCCGGCGAACAACGCCGCTTCCTCACCGCCGGTACCGGCCTTGATTTCCATAATGGTGTCGCGCGCATCGTCGGGATCGCGTGGAATCAGTGCGGTACGCAGCTTTTCGGTGACCTCCGGCAGCTGGGCTTCGAGACGCTTCGCCTCTTCGGCGAAGTCGGGATCTTCGGAGGCCATTTCCTTGGCCGCCTCCAAATCGTTCTTCACCTGCAGGTAGGCATTGTACGCGGAGACGATGGAACCGAGTTCGGCGTGACGGCGTCCAAGCTTGCGCATCGTATCGGGGTTGGACGCGACATCCGGCTCTGCCATCTGCTGCTCGATATTGCGGTATTCCTCCAATGCCGTCGCGGCTGCGGGGAATTGTTCGTCTGCCATGATGATGTTCCTTTCCGCTGGCGCGGCATTGTCGGTAAAAGCATGAAATGTATCGGAATATACAAAAACGCCAGTCCTTGCAAGACAACCAGGTCGCCAAAGCGACGCCGATCATGCATTGGACTGGCGCTGGGAAAGCTACTGAGCCTTCTTGCCGTAGCGCTTCTCGAAGCGAGCCACACGACCACCGGTGTCGAGGATCTTCTGCTTGCCGGTGTAGAACGGGTGGCACTGGGAGCACACGTCGGCCGTCATGGCTTCACCCTTGTAGGTGGAGCGGGTGACGAAGGTGTTGCCGCAGGAGCAGGTCACTCGCACGGCATGATAATCAGGATGGATACCCTGCTGCATAATTTTGTCTCCTAAAGATTCAGGTGACCCGGGTCGCCATACCCCTATGGCAGGCGTGAACCGGAACTTTCGAGATTATACTCCCCCGCCCGGATTTCAAGACACGCCGAATGGCTGCGAGAAGGAACCGGAGCGATTCCGGACCGTCACGGAAACACAAGGCCCGGGCCCGGCGTTCCGTGGCTTTCGGCGGCGGGAAATCCATACGAAAGGGCGGTCATGCGAACCTGCTCGCATGACCGCCCTTGACATGGGTAGGGGCGCACAGGCTTGAACTGTGGACCGACGGATTATGAGTCCGCTGCTCTAACCGACTGAGCTACACCCCCAACCGTCGATATGGAAACCGACGGTCATAGATAATAGCAGATATTCTGACCAGTCGAGACGCCACGCCGGATTCATGCCCCGCCATTCGCCGCGGAGCGACGCGGCACAGGCATTCGCATGACGACCGTGTTCACAATCCGGTTATGCAAGTCAGTCATTTGCGGACCGCCCTTCCCGAGGCCAACCGATCCAGAGCGCCGGTTCGGGCGATCGCCATGTAAAGATACCAGCTCATCACGCCGGCGATGGCAACGCCGCCGATGATTTCGCACGACATGTGGATGATGCCGCGCGGACTGAGCAAGGATACCCCCTGGTAACGCAACAGCAACAAATAGAAGCCGTATTCCAGCGCGGTCAGGGTGCCCGACATGATTGACATCGGCAGGCTGAATCTGCGGTAACGGGTCAGGGCGAACGGAATTTCCGAGAACAGGCCCTGCAGCATGGCCGAGATGAACACAAAACCGATGGAGAACTGGTTGCCCATCAACATTTCCGCGGCACCGCCGACCAGATTGACGAAAATCGCCGCGCCCGGCTTTCGAATGACCAGTACCGCCAACGTGCCGGAAAAATACCAGACGGCGTGCAGCAGGCTGGCCAATCCGGGAAGTACGGCGCCGAAAAGCGGAGACAATGAGGAATACGCGAAGTTGAAGCCCCAGAACACCACGCCGCATGCCACACCCAGCGCCGCGCCGACAGCGATGTCGGCGGGACGCCAACGCAAATGCGCGCAGGTGTCGGAGGTTACGTTCGCCACGTCGTTTTGATGGAAATCATTGCGTTGTGGTTGGGATGATGACGGTTTTTGGGCGCGTTCGGCCATAGGATGCTCCTATCCCCAATGACTGCGCACGGCAGGTATGCACACGAAGACACGCGGCCTGCGTCCTCCGCGGGCGCTCCTTGACCTGCGCAGTCCGGGCGGGAACGCCGTCGGCAACTATATCAGGCGCCTCGTAAGAGCGCCGTCGTCGACGACACGGCAACGCCGGTCAATCCTGTTTCATGAATCGCAGCGGATTGTCCACGAAGCGGCGCAGTCCGACCTGCGCCGTGCCAAGCAATGCCGGACGGTCGTTGACGTCGGAAATCAGCACACGCGCATGGGTACGCGATCCGCCAAGCACCTGCGGGCGGATCATGCGTTCCATGCGAGACGCCAGACCGTTTTCGAAATGGGCCCACAGACCGCCCAGAATAACCGTGTCGATATCACACATATTGATCGCGGACACAATCACTGATGTCATGGCCTCAATGGCGCAATCCACCACGGCGACGACGTTGGCGTCCCCCTGACGCCAACGTTCGGTCAATTCATCCAGGCACTCCCTGCTGGCCGCAGCGCCGCCGCTGGCGATTCCCGCGGCTTCAACCATGGCACGGCGTCCGGCATAGACCTCCAGGCATCCCCGCCTGCCGCAGCGGCACACCGGACCCCGCAGCTCAACCGACATATGGCCAAGTTCGCCGCCGAAACCATGGTCACCTACAATGACCTGGCCGTCACGCACGATCGCGCCGCCGATGCCGATATCCGTCGACAGATAGATGAACGAATCGGAGGGGCCGACCAACCCCTCGCCTCGACGCTGTGACGCATATCCCGGAATCTGCGCCAAAGCGGCCATATTCGCCTCATTGGCGACCTGAACGTCCATTCGGCGTACTATATCGAATGAGGTCAGATCCAACTGTTCCCATCCAAGATTGCGCGCCACCATCAGCTGCATGTCATCAGTGACCAATCCGGGCAGCGCCAACGCCGAACCGGTAATCGTATAGCCTTTCGCACCGAGGCGCTCCTCCAGCTCCAGCGCCATGCGGTCCAAAGACGAGAAAGCCTCCTCCGCGTCGGCGTTCGACATGTCTGCGTCAGCCCATTCGCTTCCCGCAATGGAACCGTCCAGGTCCAAGGCCACGACGCCGTAGCCGTCGGTGTTGATCTGCAACCCGAGCCCGCAGAAACGGCCTCCGCGTATGCACAGCGGCGTGCTGGGACGCCCGTACGCCGATTGCGCCACGGGCTCGCCTTCGCACAGTATGCCGTCATCCATCAGCAGCGACACCAGCAGAGACATCGTCGCCTTGGTCAGGCCCGTCTGCTTGGCCAGTTCGGCGCGGCTGGGCCTGTCCGTGGTACGCAGCAACGTGTCGAGCACCACGGAAAGGTTATGGTTGCGTAAATCATCCTGATTTATCCTGCGCAGTGAAGCCATGTCGCCCATCTCCCGTTCGCATCGATGCATCGTTGCATTGCCGCATCATTCCGCATTTTTCAAAACTCAAGAACAATGCTACACTGAACATCATAGTTCATTCATCTAACTATTTGTCGCGCGCCACACCGTTGTGCGCACGGCGAACCGTCGCATACAAGGAGGCACAATGACGAGAACACTGGTGGCCGGCATCGACACTTCCACCCAATCCTGCAAGGTGCGCGTCACCGACGCCGAAACCGGTGAAATGGTGCGCTTCGGACAGGCCAAGCACCCGGACGGCACGTCCATCAATCCGGACTACTGGTGGACCGCGTTCCAGGAGGCCGCACAGCAGGCCGGAGGCTTGGACGACGTGACCGCAATCGCGGTCGGTGGCCAACAGCACGGCATGGTCATCCTCGATAGGCAGGGCCGCGTGATCCGTGACGCCATGCTGTGGAACGACACCAGCTCCGCACCGCAGGCCGCCGCCCTGATCGAGGAGCTCGGCGCGGCGCCGGCCGAAGAAGGCGAGCCGGAGGACATCATCGCCCGCGGCAAGCAGCGCTGGGTCAAGGCCGTCGGCTCCTCGCCGGTCGCCTCCTACACGCTGACCAAGCTCAAGTGGGTCGCCGACAACGAGCCGGAAAACGCGGCCAGGATCGCGGCCGTCTGCCTGCCGCATGACTGGCTGAGCTGGCGCATCGCCGGCTTCGGACCGGTCGAAGAAGGCGAAGACGCCCATCTGGACGCCCTGTTCACCGACCGTTCCGACGCATCCGGCACCATCTACTTCGACGCTGCCTCCAACGAATACCGTTACGACCTGATCGACATGGCACTGGGCCGTCATGACGTGATCCTGCCGACCGTGCTCGGCCCGCACGATGCAGCCGCCGTCAAGGCCTCCCCCGCCATTGCGGGCAAGAATATCGAAGGCGGCTGCATCATCGCCCCGGGCGGCGGAGACAACGCAATGGCCTCCCTCGGACTGGGTATGGGCATCGGCGACGTGTCCGTGTCGCTGGGCACCTCCGGCGTTGCGGCGGCCATTTCCGAAAACCCGACCTATGATCCGACCGGTGCCGTCTCCGGATTCGCCGACTGCACCGGCCATTACCTGCCGCTGGCCTGCACCATCAACGGATCGCGCATTCTCGACGCCGGCCGCTCAGCCCTCGGTGTCGACTATGACGAACTCGCGTCCCTGGCATTCGCTTCCGAGCCCGGTGCCGGCGGCATCACGCTGGTCCCGTATTTCGACGGCGAACGCACGCCGAACCGTCCGGACGCGACCGCGTCCCTGACCGGTCTGACCTTGAAGAACACGACCAAGGAGAACCTGGCCCGCGCATTCGTCGAAGGCCTGCTGTGCTCGCAGCGCGACTGCCTCGAACTGATCCGCTCGCTGGGAGCTTCGATCGACCGTATTCTGCTGATCGGCGGCGGTGCGAAATCCGAAGCCATCCGCACGCTGGCGCCGGGCATTTTCGGCATGGATGTGACCCGACCGGCCACCGACGAGTATGTGGCCATCGGCGCCGCCCGCCAGGCGGCCTGGGTGCTGTCCGGCGAGGCCGAGCCGCCGGCATGGAAGCTCACCATCGACGGCGTGGAGACCGGAGAGCCGGTGCCGGCCGTATATGCGGCCTATGCGAAGGCCCGCGGCTGAGGCCCGCCGGATTTCTGGACCCCAGCGGCCGGTCGGTGATTCGATACCCTCGACGCGTAGCGTCGGAAACATCGCAATACCATGAAAACAGGCGGTGGCGGCTCCCTGGCGCCGGGAGCCGCCACCGCCTTTGCGTATATCCGCAACCGATTCGTTGTTATGCGACGGAGCCGTGCACAAGCATGCCCTGCACCCACACAGCATGAATGTTGGCCGGAGTGGACAGGTTGATGATCTTCTGGAAAACGTCGCGGGGATCTTCGTCGGCATCGAAGACCGGAAGATCGTTGCCGGGGGCGTGTACATCAATCAGCTGGGCGTCCCACACTTCGCCCGGCCGCAGTGCGCCGGCGTTGACATGCAGCGCGCTCGCGCCGCCGACCGTGGCCAGCCAGAACGCCTGGTCAAGCGTTATCATGCTGCCCGGGACACCTCTGCTTGCGGCAGGCATTGCGGGGTTCACGCCGTGCATCAATGCGCGTGAGGAGATGGCGGCCATACGGATCATGGAATAGATGCTCGGATCGTATCCGCCGGAGATGTCGGTGCCGAGGCCGACGGTGACGCCTTGCGAACGATATCGGCGAATCGGGGCGACCGCATCGCCGAAGTAGGCGTTCGACAGCGGGCAGTGTGCGACGGCAGCGCCCCGACGTGCGAACAGGTCGGCATCGGATTCGGAAAGGAACACGCAGTGATGCATGACCGTGCGATCGGTGAGCAGACCGAACGTGTCCAAGGCTTCAGTATCGCTGCGTCCGTATCGACGCATCGCCTCGCCGTGTTCCCAATCGCTTTCCGAGCAATGCGACTGCACGTACGCATGGTATTTCGCGGCAATCTCGCCCAAGCCCTCCAAGGCACGATCGGTGCAGCTGGGCACGAAACGCGGCGTTACCACCGGATGCACGCCTTGAGCGCACCGCACGCCATCGACGTCGTTGATGAACGCTTCGGTGTCGGCAAGCGCTTCGTCGGTGGTTTCGCGATAATAGTCGGGGCTGGCTTGCGGATCGTCCATGACGACTTTGCCGACGAAGGCGCGCTGGCCTTTGTCGGCGCAGATTTTCGCCAGTCCGACCGCCGATTCGCGGTGGATGGTGTCGAAATACAGCACGCTTGTGGTGCCGCGGGCGAGCAGCGCATCGACGAGATGCGCGTGTGCCCTGTCAGCGAAGGACTTGTCCGCAAAACGCGATTCCGTCGGGAATGTGTATTTGCCCAGCCAGCGTTCCAACGGCTCGTCAAGAGCGGTGCCATCCTGCACCCATTGCGGGGCATGCACATGAAGATCGCTGAACCCCGGCAGCAGATACTGGCCTTCGGCCAGCGAGGTCAGGCGCCCCAGCCGCGCGGCTTCGCCGCGAAGCGCGAAATATCGCGAATCGTCCGGGGTGAGGATGTCGGCGATGATGCCGGAGTCGTCGATGATATACAGGGCCTGCGGTCGGAATTCCACGGTGTTTTCATCCGCGCTGGCGAAGGCCGGGCCCTCGACCGCATGGCTCATACGGGCGGAAATGTCAGTAATCGTGCTCATTCTTTCACTATGCCATATTTCAGGCTTCGACTTCAGCAAAGGCCGGGTCGCAATCCGGCAGTTCGCGAATCACCCGGCACGGGTTTCCGACCGCGATGGAATTGGCCGGGATGTCCTTGACCACTACGGAACCCGCACCGATGATCGAATTGTCTCCGACGGTAACGCCCGGGCAGATGGTGACGTTGGTGCCGAACCATACGTTATCGCCGATGACAACGGGAGCGGTGTGTTCCCAGCCGTCCAATCTCGTTGCGGCATCCAGGGCATGGTTGGGGGTTGCGATGGAGCAGCGCGGACCGATAAGACAGTTCTTGCCGATGATGACGCGACCGCCTCCGACGATCAGGAAATCCTTGTTGATGAAGGTGTGGTCGCCGATGGCGAGGCCGATGCCGTAGTCCAGATTGATCGGCGGACGGAATTCCACACCTTCTCCGGCTTCCGGAACAAGCTCATGGAACAGTCGCATGGCTTCTTCCTGATTTTCAAAGAAAATCTGATTGATTTTCGTACATGTGGACTGCGCTTCCCAAGTCAGCCCCGGCAAGGATTTCGACTTGCGGTATTGCATGGGTCGCCCTTCGAACAGACGACGGACGTCTTCGTCAGCGTCCAACAATTCCTGAAGATCTGCGGTCATGTTTTCACCTTTCCGATTATTTGAACATCACTTAGTTCACTGCTTAAACCATACCCGTCTCCGGCCATGTTCAATCAGTCGGCATGTAAAGCGCGGAACACATAATCCTTGTATTCCGCCGCATGTAGACGACTGCACACGGACACGTTCGGCTCACGGCCCAACACATTGTTCACATCAACCAGCATCGCGCCATAGCTTGGCCCTTGCGACGTATCGACCTGGCAATAGTAGCGTTTGCAATCGGCGACGCATTGCGGATGCAATGCCGCCGCCATCGCAGCGGGATCGGCCATGTCAAGGCATTCATCATGGAAACGCTCGCGATTCAACGCCAGCAAATCCTTATTGCAATCCATCGCGAACCGCCCCAGATCACCGCTTTCGCGGATACGTTCAATATCGGCCTTCGTCAGCATGCAATCACCCAAGCAGGCGTCCCAGCCAACGAATGTGACATCCTGTAATCCGGCTTCCACCACGATTTTCGCTGCTTCCGCATCCTGCCAAATATTGAATTCCGCCACCGGCGACGCATTGCCTCGCCCCAATCCGGCACTGCCCATGATCACGATGCGCCGCGCGCGACGCACCGCCTGCGGATCGACGCGCAACGCCAATGCGATATTGGTCAACGGTCCCAATGCAATAATGTCAATCGACTGAATCTCATGCGAACGCAATGTTTCGATTAATTTGATAACGCCATTGCCATCCGCCGCATGCAAACGACGCGGCTTGAAACCGATATCCCCCATACCATCGCCGCCATGCGTTTCGTACGCGTATGACAGGTCGTTAAGCAGCATGCATTCGCTGCCACGGTATACCGGCGGCTCATACGTGCCCGCGTATTCAATCGTGGTAAGCGTATTCACCGTCGCCTGATCGACATGCACATTGCCTGAAACCGTTGAAAACATGAGGATTTCATAATTCGGGTCGTTCAACGCCATGGCGATGGCCACGGCGTCATCCGATCCGCAATCAGTGTCGATAATCAGTTTTTGGCGGGTCATGCGGTTCCTTTGTTACTATGTTGCATTGAGGTTTTCAATATGAATGCATGAATATCCTACTGTTGCATCCAGGGTTCATCGGCGACCGTCACGTCATGTCCAGTGCGCGACGATGCGCCTTGCCAGCAAAGGATTCCACCACTGGTTGTCAACAAAATCGTATAGACCATATCGGCCATCGCCGAAATCCAATGTCGCGACCGTGGATGTGTGAGGCTCCGGTTTGGGATCGGCAATCCATCCGTCAAAGCGCAGCGGGTCAACCATCGGTGCGGTAAACGAACGCGCATTAACGGCAACCGTCTTCAAACCAATATCCATATAGTCGCGCATCAGCGCCACCGCATGATACAGATGCGTCGAAGCGACCTCAACGCAATTCACCTGGCCGAGCGCGCCGGAACGCAACATATTCAGACGGGCGGCGTGCCCTGGCATTCGATAATACTGTTCGCCGACCTGCACCATATCAGCACGATCCGAAAGACGCTGCCATATCGCACGCAATCCATCCAGATCCGGCGCCGGAGGCGTTTCGCAATAGACATGATGGCCGGCATCGACCAAGTCGCAGACCGCCGTCGGGGCTGCCAGCCATGATACCGCAACAGCCACGAAATCCGTTTTATACGAATCCAGCATTGTCAGTCCGAACAGACCGGCACCTGGTATTCCTGCTGGATGCGCCGCATCGCATCATCATGTTTACCGACGACAAGCGCCACTTTCAATCTGTCCGGTATCGACCGTGCCACACGGCAAAAGAAACGACTCCGCCATCCGTCACCGATGATGGCAATACGATACGGTTCGTTCATATCTCCTCCTTGAAAAAGACCGTGCGTTTCCCGCGGGAAACGCACGGCAACGAATCCGATTCAAGTCAAGCAATGTCACGAGGCGAGAAAGCCGCGATCGACGATGAATTCACAAAACCGTCGGTATCAGTCAGTACCGGGCCGACGGCGTTCACACGAATGCCCCGCGTTTCTCCGGCAACGGCACGTAAACGCCTTTGCAACTGTCATATCAGCGTTCCTTTCAAATTCCAAAGACGCAAGCCGGCTCAGAAGGTCACGGGAGCGACGCAGTCGGCGAGGATGGCACGGGCGTCATCACGTGTAATCGCACGATAGGAACCGCCGGCGTTGCCGGCATGGTCGGCAAGCCTGTCGAGCACCGCATCAAAGTCCTCACCGTCGGCGGGCACACCGATTTCGGCAAAGGTGCGCGGCGCTCCTACGCGAGCGAGGAAATCGGAATACCGTTCAATGCCTTCCTCGGCAATGACCTGTTCGCTCTTGCCGGTGGCATCAACGCCCCATACGTTCACTGCCCAACGGGCGAAGCGAGCAGTGGATTCAGGGCAGAAACGATACACATACTTCATCCAATGCGGGTGCACGACGGCCAGACCGGCCCCGTGCGCGACGTCATAGTAGGCGCTGATCGCGTGCTCGATGCCATGCGTCACCCAATCCTCTTCCTTGCCGCGGGAGATCAGACGGTTCAACGCCAACGTGGAATCCCACATCGCGTTGCTGCGCGCGCGATAATCCTTCGGATCACGCTGGCAGTCTCGCCACGAGCGCAGGATATGGCGCTGGATGGCTTCGGCCATTTCGTCGGACAGGTTGTCGTCGCTGGGCAGCGACAGATACTGTTCGCAGGTGTGACAGAACATGTCGACGAAACCGTATGTGGTTTGAACATCCGGCAGCGTCATCAGATAGCTGGGATCAAGTACGGAGAATTTCGGCGTCAGCGGGAAGGACGTGTAGCCGAGTTTGCGATGGCGCTCCCAATTGGTCAGTACCGCGGCGTCGCCCATTTCGGAGCCGGTGGCTGCGGTGGTCAATACGACGCCCAACGGCAACAGATGTTCCGGCGCGGGCTTGCCGGTTTCGATATAGTCGTCCCAGACGTCCTCGTCTTCGCCGATGCCGCTGGCGAGACAGATGAATTTGGCGCAGTCGATTGCCGAGCCGCCGCCGACCGCAAGTACCAGGCCCACATGATGGCGGCGCACCAATTCCACGCCTTCCAGCACTTTGTCAAGGCGCGGGTTGGGCGTGACGCCACGCAATTCCACGACTCTGCTGCCGGCTTCGGACAATGCAGACATCACATCGTCGTAGGCGCCGTTGCGTTTGATCGACCCACCGCCGTACACCATCAGCACGGCACCGTCATATTTGCGGGCCTCCTGTGCGATGTTCGCAGCCTGTCCTTTGCCGAAATAGATTTTCACAGGATTGTGGAAAATGAAATTGCGCATGACGTTCCTTTCACCAAATGCTTTCTCAGGATGTACAGCCGACGATGGGCGACCATGTCTGTTTGCCGGCGAACCATTATGCGGCAGGGACGATCTGCAAAGACCGTCCCTGCCTATGCATCAGTATTCACACATCAACTGTATGCCGTCACAGGCCAGATGCCTTTCGATCTGTTTCGGTGAGCCAATCCGTCTGCATGCCCGGCTTTTGGCACAAATGCATGGCAGGGCATTTCTCTCCGACGCAACGACCCCATGTGGGCAGCGGCGCTCCGTCGCGGTCCGTTCCGTTGGGATCGCCATTGGCGGCGAAATTGGTCCAATACAAGCCCATTCGCCTTGCCAGATCGTAATGCCATCCAACGAATGGACGCCAGCATTTCGCAAGGCTGCCGAAGGAGAACCACAAGTCGGATGAGTGGAAGGTTCCAGCATCGTCTCCCGGCATATCAACGTCGAAATGGTAGTAGTAGGGAGCTTTGTCATATGCGGTTGTCCACGCATGAATGAACGCCAGATTGCCCATTTGCCCGACATGTTGAAGACTGCCATCTGCTTGAGGAACGATGAATTCGTTCGTCGTATTACCGACCATTACATCGACTTCGTTGGCGTCGCCACGCCCGATGATTTCGGCTTCCTGATCGGGCAGGAACAAGCCGTCAATGCACGGCACCCAGTTGACCATCATCGACCAATCGCCTTCACGTCCGCTGTCCGGTGGAACCGGCAGGGATTCGGCGGCTTCCAATACCGTTCGGGCCGGGATTGCACGGGCCTGTTCCAGCGTGGAGACACCCAATGCTTCGAACAGACGGATTCCGTTGGCCTGCGCATGCTCCAGCGTGTCCTGCCGCGCATTGAAATACCCTAGGCCTGCGCCGGATTGCATGATGGCTTTCTGAAACAGGCCATGATTCATCGGCGAGCAGATCTGGGCCAAGACGCTGGCGGCACCGGCCGATTGGCCAAAAACCGTAATGTTTTCCGGATCTCCGCCGAACTTCGCGATGTTTTCCTTCACCCATTGGATTCCGGCACGCTGATCCAGGAATCCAAAATTCGCATATGGTTCGCCGTCGCCGCGTTTTACGGCCTCCTCATGCAGCAAAGGGTGCGTCATAAACCCAAATGCATTCAGACGATAGGCCACACTGACCACAACGACGCCGTTCGCGGCGAGATGTGTGCCGTCGAATTCCTTTTCAAATGTGCCGCCGCATTGATAGGCTCCGCCATAGATCCAGACCATGACCGGCAGTTTTTCGGAGGCTACCATGCTATCCGCGCCATATCCACGTAATGCCGGAGTCCAAATATTCAGGTAGAGGCAATCCTCGCTCATCGGCACGGCCGGATCAGTGCCCCATTCACGATCATAGAAATCATCGGAGGCGCCCGGCGTCGGCTGCATCGCGGTAGGCCCGAAATCGAAGGCTTGCAGCACACCATCCCATGGCAGGGCCGGCTGCGGTGCGCGCCAACGCAAGTCCCCGACAGGAGGCTGGGCGAACGGGACCCCTCGGAACACGGTGATGCCCTGATCTTCAGCCGCCAAGCCTTCGACAGTTCCTTGCGCCACTATGACCTGTCGCTTCATTGCTCTCTTTCCTTCGTATCCGGCGTCGAATACGCAAAGTCGTAAAAATCGGCGATTCCACCGGTCTCTTTTGTCGAATACAGGAACAATCCGATACGGCAACCTGTGAAATGATCCATTTTGAAGACCATCCGGTGCGCTGTCCCCAATGGACGCCATTCGGATTCCGGCGTATCCGCATCGCGGTAGAAGAACGTCACTTCATCCTTGCAATCGGTGAAATCATATACCGCGCGCAGGCGCATGCAATCCTCATCCGCCATGATTTCCGCATCCGTTACGGCTGGACTGTCCCAATCATTATCGGAGAAGATGGAATCGTCATTCGCCGGCTTGTATTGGACGGTCAGCATCGTGCGGCCGTTCTTTCGCGTAAGCGCGATGTAGGAATAGCATCCTTGGAACGCCGCCAATCCGGCGAAGTCGCCATCGTGCAATGTCGACGCGTCGACGGTGACTTCGGCCACCGTCACAGGCCCCATCGTGCGCTGCGTCAGCGTGTTCCATGCATGATTGAGATTCGAGCTGATGCGTCCGGAATGCAGACGGAATGCTCCCGGACGTTCCGTCAGTGACCAGTATTCGTTATGTGAGATGTGATTGAACTGCCAGTATGGCTGCAGACAGTTGGCATCGACTCCGCCTTCGGCGTTATACCGGGCTATGAATTCGCTGCCGTTGATGGGCGTGACAGGTTCGGCACAGCTTGCAGCCGGCACGCTGACCGACTGCGGCACTTTGCCGTTCTCGCCGACGACGGGGAATCCGTCCTCGCCGAACCGCATCGGCATCAGTATCGGCACGCGTCCCACACCGCCGCGGTCCTGCATCATGAATGCATACCAGTCGCCGTCCGGAGTGTCCACCATACCGCCTTGCGCGACTCCGTAACCGTGGAAGGACAGGTCGTCTTCGATAATTTCACGCACTTCGAAAGCGCCATCCAAGGATTCGGCCATCAAGCAGGCTTCTGTTTTGCCCTTGCCTTGCGGGAAGTGACAGGTGAAGACGTAATAGCGTCCATCATGCTTGTACAGGTGACTGCCCTCATAACCAAGGTCAGCCTGCGGATCGTCCTGCACGATGACCCGGTCGAGCCCACCCGGCATCGGCCCGCTTAATTCAGGATTCAACTCCGTGATGCGCAATGTCGACTGCCCATGTACGACATAGGCTCGATCATCGTCATCAAAGAACAGTCCGCTGTCATAATAGAAGCCGTCAAGCTCACGCTTTCGCCATGGGCCGCATGGATCGTCCGCCGTCAGCAGATAGCTGGCATGCGTATCGTTGGCGGCGAACAACACATACCAAGTGCCCCGATGGTAACGCAGTGACGGCGCCCACATGCCTCGACCGTAGGCGTTGGCACCTTCACATTCCAAACGTTCTTCAGGGGTATCCGCCACGATATTCAATGCGTGCGCAATGAATTCCCAATGCACTAGGTCATAGCTGCGCAGAATATCGCACCCGGGTGTGAAATGCATAGTCGTAGTGGCCATGTAATACACGTCCCCGACCCGGATGATGTCTGGATCAGGAAAATCCGTGTAGACCATAGGATTAGTTGAGGTAATCATCATTCATACCGATACTTTCCGCTCAACGCCAGCATGGCGAAAGCATAGAGGAAATTGTCATAGTAACGACGCGTGCCGGTTCGCATCGGCGTATTCCACAGCATGCGCACCCATTCACGGGCATTATGTTCCGCGTCGGGCTGGGCCGAATGCACCGCCGCAAGTGCGCCTTGCGCGGTCGCGGCCAGGAATCCGACCGGATGAAGCACGACCTCGTCCACGGCGGTGCCGTCGATGGCGTAGACGCTAGTACGGTCGTGGGTCAGGAAGAATCGCTGCAGCGCGGCGACGCGGTCGCACAGCACTTCCTGCGGACCGTTCCAGGCTGCATCCAGTCCGATATTCGCCGCAGTACGGTAGGCGTCAGAATAGAAATGCCAATGATTGGACTCGTCGACATGCGGCTTTCCGTCATAATCCGCGTATTCAGCGTTCATGCCGGTCCGCTCGTCGCAGGCCGCCTGCAGATAGCGACGGCTTGCGGCGGCTGCCTCATGCCAAAATGGACGGTCTTCTTCGTCAGCTTCTTCGGCGAATACTTCATAGAAGTGCGGCAGATGGTAGGACGGATCGCTCCACTCGGTCTCCGGAATGAACTTGATGAGCTTGTTGTCGGGATTCCACATGGGTTCGCCGTCGTATCGTTCGCCCTTATGAACGCAATATCTCAAGATCTCGCGTCCCCATGCGGAATATTCGTAGATATCCTCGCCATCACCCCAGCGACGGGAGGCGAGGAACAGGTCCATCGCGAAATATTCCTCGCCGTCAGGTGCCGGACCGTTCGAGTTCGGCGTGCCGTCCGGCGCGACCGACCATGCGAAATAATGCGCATGGTGACCTTCCTCCATGTACATGTGACGCATTACCCAGCCCCACAGCTTGTCGAATACGTCCTTACGGTCGTATTGCAGGGCGATCATCATCGCATAGCTCATGCCTTCGGTACGCACATCGTTGTTGCCGGTGTCCATCACATAGGCAAGACCTTCGTCGTTCTCCCAATAGAATTTGTTCGGACCTTCGAAGATCTCATGCCAGACCTGCGCCACGCGCTTGTCGATGTCGTCCTGGGCATATCCGCATTGTGCGAACATGGATTTATCCAATGTCTTGTTGGTATCGGCCGTGTTTGTCATATCAGTTGTTCCATTTCCAGATTCGAATGTGGTTCTCTCCAGCGGCAAGGCCATTCAATGCACCGGCCTTGCGTTCCGTTGCCGTCAAGGCTTGCCCCAGCAAGTCGGTGTCCAGCACATAGTCACCGCCATCGGGCTGTTCGTAGCGTTCTTCCACGATGCGCGGCACGCCGAGCATATCGCTGGTGACGACCTGCATCCTGGTATCGGCGACGGCCTGCGGCACAGCGCACTGCAGGTACAGTCCATCGGCTTCTTCGACCAATGTCACCGGCATGGACTCATCACATGCAACGCTCATAGAGGCGGTGCCGCCGAAGAATGGGGCATCCTCCCGCATACGACCCGAATCGTCGACCATGCCTTCCTGCTTGCTCAGACCCCGGGCACCGGACAGGTAGACGTTGCCGCCAGCATACAGCGACTGCAACGGATTTCGCTCGCCGCCGCCCTGTGAAGGATCGGCCCACATGGCCCGCTGACGTTCCAAGTATTCATGCATCGACATCGGGCAATCGCCGTAAGCGGACAAACCATATTCACCGACGGCCGGCTTCACCGGCTGCGGCGCGAACATGTTGTTCAGCCAACGCTCATCGCCGCCGGACACCACTGCGCATCCGGCCACCTCGGTGGTATGCGGATAGTGATACGGCGTGGAACGGTCGGGGACGGTATGTGGTTCGATGGCGCCGCAGATCAGATTGTTGACGAAGGCACCGCCTTGCGACCAGTTCTGGAACATCACCGGCGAAGCGAAAACGTTATTGTCCACCAGATACGGCCCATGACTCACTTCAATCATCAGATCACGCACGTTGTTGTGGAACACATTGCGAGTGATGCGCGTGCCCTGTGTCTGCCAATCCATCCACATGCCCAGCGAGCAATCGTGGATGTTGTTGTTGGCAATGACCGTATCCAATGCGGCATGGAATTTGATGCCGGCGACTTCCCATCCGAAGAATTCGCGCTTCAGCGCGATGTGATGGACGTGATTGTGCTCGATACGGCAGAATGCGCTGCCCATATGACCGACGATGGCATTCTGGCCGCACTCGTAGATGTCGTTGTTGCGTACGATATGACCGCCGATCAGCCCCTTCTCCCAGCCGATGCGACGGGCCTTGAACACAGCCTCCAACTGGTATTGGTAACCGGTTTTGCGCTCGGTTTTCGCCCACTCGTTGTCGCCGGATGAGTTTTCCTTGCCCAACGACACCGCAGAGAATTTGGCGTCATGCAGGACATTGTCTTCGATGATCCAGCCATACGACCAGTTCGGACCGACCATACCCCACTGCTGCGAGGTCGGTGGCGCCCAATCGCCGGTGGCCTGCGCCATTTCGAAACCGCGCACAGTGATGTAGTTGACATGGTTGCGGGACGGGAAGAAGCACGCACGACGAACGCTGATTTCCACCAGTTCCGCATTCGGATCGGCACCTTGGAAATTCGCCCAGATCGTTGTGGTGCCGGCACGCTCGTCCACTTCGGCATGCCACGCATAACGGGTACGGTCCGCATCCGGTACAGGGCAGGGAATCTTCAACGCGAAATCCTCATCCGTGTCACGAGGTCGCGGGTCGTATACACCTTCCAACGTCGTCGATTCGAAGAAGGAGACACCGTTGAGATACACATCACCAAGATGTTTGTCCGGCTCCTTGCCGAACTTGGGCATTTCCAGCCAGTCACCGAAAATCGCAGTCGCGAAAGGATTGAAATCGCCGAACATCGCGTTGTCAAGCGTCACCGTCCACACATGCGGATGATCGGCCAATTCCGTCCAGCCCTGCACGCATTCCGAGCCTTTGATAACCGGCCGAGCTTCGCCCTCGGCTCCGCAATAGGTGATGCGTTCATGTTCGCTCAGACCACCGTGCCTCGGATCAACCTGTTCGCGGTATACGCCTTCATGCACGATCACCGTATCGCCCGGAGAGGCCACCCGCGCGGCCTTGGAAATCGTGGCGAACGGATGCTCCACGTCGCCGCACGCGGCATCGCTGCCGGTTGGTTTGACATGGTATTCAAACGTCATTGTTGAATCTCCTTCTTCAATATCGGGATGTGACCAATACAAAATCTCGTTACGACAATTTGATACGGAACGGCGTCACCGGTATACCGTACTCGTCACACAGCAACCCGCGATGCGGGTTGTTGCCCCACGCGTATCGGATGGATTCCGGACGACGCGGCGGCAACGCAACATGGACCGTGTTCCCGTCAATGATCGCCGGCATGGCCTGCACGGTGCCGCCGTCGGACCAGACATATTCGAATTCCTCCGGAACACCGCCGTCCAACGTCGCCATTGCACAATCCTCTGCACTGTCATCAGGCTTCGTACCGTACGGCACATGCACGAACGAGATAACGGCCTCATTGCGGGCCCGGTCAATGGTGACATCGCGTACGGCTGGCTGCAGGGTGTTCTCGCCGTAGACCAGTGACAACGCGGCTTCGAACAAACGCGTACCAACCAGCTGTTTGTTATAGGGATGCAGGTCGTTCCAAGCACCAGCATCCAACGTGACGACGGTGGCCACATCATTCACGTCCTGCGACACCTGCCATTCCGCCTCACGAATCAGCGGCCAACCGCCATCATCGAGACAATTCATCGAAAAGACAGGCAACTGGACAATCAGGAACGGCATACGTTTTTGCGCCCACTTACAACGCCACAGATTGATCATTGCGGCCAGCATGTCATGGTATTGTGTGGCGCGTTCACCGGTGTTTGATTCACCCTGATACCACAGTGCCGCACGGACACCGTAAGGAATGCACGGGGCCAGCATGGCATTATACAGGCCGACCGGCTTCCAGCGGACGAAATCCTCGATTGGTCGGTTCTCATCGGTGCGCGAGATGACCGCATACCGCCATGCTCCGGATACGTCGAAAGATTCGTCTCCGACACGCAGGAACATGGATTTGCCTGAAACGACGCATCCCATATCGTTTTCGCAAATCAAGCAAACGCGGATTTCGTTGGCACCGGCATGCAGAATGCCTTCATCGATCGTGAAATCCAACGGCTCGTACTGGCATGTGGTGCTACCGACGTGCCGCCCATTCACAAAAACCTCGGTACTGTCCATCCACAGACCAAGACGTAACAACGCGCTTTTGCTATCGCATTGGCGGGGCAGATATACGGTTTTGCGGAACTCCACACGACCACGAAAATCGGGTAACCCTGTTTCACGGAACACAGCAGGTATGTTCATCGTACACCACTGCCATTGTTCCGGTGGCAATTCGCTCTCATCCAAGCGACGCAGCCAGTCAGCTTGTGCGGCAATACTGTCGGCACTGCGTTTTTCGGCAATGCCCTCCCCCAGGTACGGCTCCAGTTCCTTCACCGCATCGGGGAACCGCTGCAACGTATCCCAATCCAGCCAGGATTCGATTGGGGAACCGCCCAACGACACGTTCAGCAGACCAACCGGAACATTGTAATGCTGTCGGATCTGCTTGGCGAAGAAGTAAGCGACGGCAGAGAATTCGGGCAGACCGTCCGCATCGCAGGCGGCCCAATGCGCCTCTTCATGATCGGCGACCGGACCATTGAAGTCATAACGCCACACGACTTTGTACTGGCGGAGGAACGGATCCGGATCCTTCTCGAATTCCGAAGGATAATCCGGCTTGACCCATTGCATCGGCAGTTCCATATTGGATTGGCCCGAGCACAGGAACACCTCACCTACATAACATTCACGGGTCAGTTGTTCGGTCCCGCATTCGATGACCATCGTGAACGGCCCACCGGGATTCAATGAGGGGAGAACAGCCTTCCAAGCGCCCTTCTCATCGGCCTGAGACGTCACCGCATGTTCCTGAACCGTGACCGTCACGCTCCGCCGTGGTTCGCACCACCCCCACACCGGCACGTCCTGTCCGGATTGCAGCACGCATCCGTCATCGAAAATCTTCGGCACCGCAAGCATCGTCGCTTTCCCCTTTCTTCCATCTTTGACCGGCCATATGAAATCTCCGTCATATACGATTCATGACGGTTTGCATACGCCAGTGGCGACGAAAACACACGTTTCCGTCGCCACCAGAACACCTATTCGTTATCAGGCAATTCCCGATAATCGAATTCGCCGAATTTCGCGACCCTGTCGTATCCGGACAAATCAACCACAGCCATGCCAACGAATGCTCCGGTGAAGAAGCCGCCGTACTGGCGCACGATATAGTCGTCCGACAGAATCTTCGCGTCCAGCTTGAGGCCCAAATCAGTCCACGTGGTCCCGTCAAACGAATATTCGTACGAATACCACTGCTTACGCACCTTCGTGCGCAGCCATACGGTCTTCACATCATCCGGCACAACAGGTGCCTTGTCGCGCAGGAAAGACGTGTAGTTGTTGAAATCGTTCTGTGCGACTTCAATCACACGGCACTGACGCTGTTCGTCCCAGGTCACGAACACCCAGGACCAGCACAAATCGTCATAGTAATTCGTCAGACCGGCCATTTGACGGTAGTTCTTCGGATCGAACTCGACTTTCACGGTCGCGTCGAAGTTGAACGCCTGCCAACGACGCGCCACCAACGACAGGTCGAACAGATTGCACAGCGAACCCTGGCCACGCAGTTCCAATGCACCGCCGCCGACCTTGCCCATGTTCTTATCGAACGGCACACGCAGCGTGTTCCAATTCAGGTCCAACGTGTCCGACATGAAATCGTCATGCTGGCTGTGATCCGCAGGCGCCTCGGTCTCGATGGCGTCCTTCGGGGCATCCACATAACGCTGTCCGCCGTGCCCTCCGACAACGTACGGCCAACCGTCCTCGGTCCATTCGACCTTCTGGATGGACGTTTCACGGCCCAGCGTACACCAGCCGCGAGGATCGGTGAAGGATTCATTGTCATGATGCCACGGACGGCCACACAGCGAGGCATAATACCATTCGCCCGACGGGGTATCGACCAGCGCACCGTGGCCCTGCTTCTGCAGATAGGAACGGGGCGTGTCGAAATTCGTGATGAACGGATTCGATGGCATGCCTTCAAAGGACAGTGCGTCCAAAGACCTGGAACGGGCCACGACTTCCTGATGCGTGTATACGGTGCCGCCTTCAGCAGCGAACAGGTAGTAATAACCATTGATCTTGTACAGATGTGGCCCCTCGGTAAGTTTGACATCCGTGCCACGCCAGATCGTGCGTTCGGTTTCCGGCTTGAGCTTCATCGTCTCCACATCGAATTCGGTAAGCGTGATGCCGTCGAATTGATGATGGTATTCACGGAAATCCCAAGTCTGCTGCACCAGATACTTACGGCCATCGTCATCATGGAACAGGCTTGCGTCGAAGCCGACGCCGTTCACACGAACCGGCTCGCTCCACGGACCACGAATGTCCTCTGCCGTCACCAGATAGTTCGTGCAGTCCTTGAACGCGCCGTTCACGACCTTCACGTCCGTGTAGATAAGCCAGAATTTGCCGTCCGCATAGGAAAGATCTGGAGCCCAGATGCCACCGGATGACGGATTGCCTCGCATATCAAGCTGGCTTATGCGGCTCAGTGGACTCGGCAACAGGTTCCAATGGACCATGTCCTTGGACTCGTGCAGACGGACACCTGGGAACCATTCGAACGTGGAATTGGCAATGTAATAGGTATCCCCAACTCGAATCATAGAGGGATCAGCATTGAATCCCGGGAGAACAGGGTTTGCGATTTGCATAGAATACTCCTTATGCAGGAGCTGTGTTCAAAAGCCACCTCGTAATGAAATGTCTCTTGAACACAGCTCCTTTCATGTATGGCTTATAGTTAAGCCGCAATCAGCCCTTAACAGCGCCGGTCAGTCCACCGACGATCTTCTTCTGGAAGATGGTGAAGCAGATCAGGGCCGGCAGCATCGCCAAAGAGGTGAAGGCCAAAACGGCTGCCGTATCCACGGAATGCTCCGAGCTGAACATAGACACACCCAACGGAAGGGTGTACTTGTCAGAGCTGCTGAGCACGAAGAGCGGAAGCATGTAACCATTCCAGCTGCCGACGAATTGCAGGATGCCGACAGTAGCGACGCCTGGCATCGACAACGGGATGACCATGCGCCAGAAGAAGCCCAGTCGAGAGCATCCATCAAGCAGACACGCCTCTTCAAGTTCGTTCGGGATTGACTGCAGGAACGGCACCAAGATAATGATGGTCTGAGGCAAGCCGAATGCAATCTGCGGCAAAATGATACCGGCCAGAGAGTTCGACAGACCAAGGTTGCGAATCATCAGGTACAGCGGGGTGATGCCGACGGTCATCGGGAACATCAGGCCCGCAGAGAACAGTGCATACATCACCGGGGCGTACTTGAACTTGTACCGAGCGATGACGAAGCTCACCATGATACCAAGCACGACCACGCCGACCATGGTGCAGATGGCCACAATCAACGAGTTCTTCAGTTCACCCCAGAAAATATCGCTGGCGAAAACGTTGATATAGTTATCAATGACCCACGGATTCGGCAGTCCCGAAGGATGATTGGTGATTTGCGAATTGGTGCGAAAACCGCCAAGAATGATGTAGAGAACCGGAACGACGCAGATCGCGACAAGGACCAAAGAGAAGAAATAGACGATGGGATTACCCCATGGGGTCTTTTGCGATACACGATATCCGTTCGCAGCAGTGTACTGCGTATTTTTCTTTGCCATGTTACTTCACCTCACCTGCAGCGGCAAGACGCTGCGCTTCCTTAGCGCGCTTCGCCGCGCGCCTCTTCGCCTGCTTCTGTTCGGTCAGGGCACCATCCAAATCGCGGTTGAGCACGAAACGCTGATAGGTAAGAGCAATCACCAAAGAGATGATGAAGATGATGATGGCGACTGCAGAGCCATAGCCATAATTGCCGGCGTCACGGCCTTCACGCACCATATAGGTGGCCATGGTGGATACACCGGCGGTCTCGGAAATGTAGCTTCCCCAGATAATGTACACCAAATCGAACAGCTGCAGAGAGCCGATCATCGACAGGAAGACCCAGATACGGAGGGTCGGTGCCAGCAGCGGCAGTGTGATACGCCACTGCATCTGCCAG
Source organism: Bifidobacterium sp. LH_512 (assembly GCF_056356435.1). Taxonomy (NCBI): domain Bacteria; kingdom Bacillati; phylum Actinomycetota; class Actinomycetes; order Bifidobacteriales; family Bifidobacteriaceae; genus Bifidobacterium; species Bifidobacterium sp. LH_512. The sequence goes on along the minus strand of NZ_JBKEUE010000001.1, from coordinate 334,621 downwards.
AAAGTAGCGCCATCAACGCGGGCGGCTTCGTACAATTCCTCAGGAATGGACTGCATGCCGGCAAGCATCAAGATGACGGCGAAGCCGATGTACTTCCAGCTGATCAGAATAAGAAGGACGAATATAGCGAACTTCGGATCTGCCAGCCAGTCAGGGCCGTCGATGCCGAAATTAGCAAGAATCTCGTTAGCAGCACCGGTCTTCTGCAGAATCAGGCTCCAACCCGTACCAACGATGACTTCGGAGACTACGTACGGAACGAAGATCAAAGTACGGATCAGACCGCGGCCCTTGAACTTCTGGTTCAGCAGCAGTGCGAACAGGATGGCCAATGGAGCTTGGATGACCAGCGAGCCGATTACCACAATGAAGGTATGAAGGATAGCGGACTGGAAGCTGGCATCCTTCAATGCCGTGACGTAATTGCCGAGGCCAATGAATTCGCCGGTTTCGGAAGGCATTCCGAAACCCTTCCACTTGTAAAAGCCGTAATATGCACCCAGAATAAGGGGGAAGATTACGAACATAAGGAAAATGATGATGGCCGGGGCCGAAAGCAACGTTATCTCAGCCGCACGCCGGCCTTTTCCGCTGCTTGGTTTCTTTTCTGCGGCCGACCGCCGCGTTGTTGCACTTGTCATAGCATCTCCATCGATTTGTCCTGTTACCAGACGCGATAGGAGGCGGATTCAACCGTTTATCAATCACAGCGCGGCTGCACTGATAAATCAGGTACGAATCCGCCTCCACTTAGTTACTGTCCGTATCAGCCCTTGGCTGCGGCATCCTCAATCGCGGTGACGATGTCCTCAGGAGTACCTTGACCAGTCAGCAGGTTGACGATGCTGGTATTCAGAGCGTTACCGACATTGGCGCCCAAAGAAGAATCCATCCACAACTTCATGCCGGAGGACTGCTTCATCGCATCGATGATGGTCAGCAGGTTCTCATCAGTGACAGCGCCATAGGCTTCCTCAGAAGCCGGAATGGTCGAGAATGCGGTCGCATACTTTTCCTGCCATTCCTTCTCCGCCATAAAATTGACGAAATCAACAGCAACGTCCGGAGCTTCCGGATTCACGGCAAAGCTGGTGGCGGCGCCCATCAGCGCACCTTCCTCACCCTCACCATCTTCCAGCGTCGGGAATGCGAAATAGCCCAAATCAGCCATAGGCTGTTTGTCCGGAGTCAGATCCTTCAGAACGCCCGGCTCCCAAGTGCCCATGAGCTCCATCGCAGCCTTGTGATTCGCCAAAAGACCAGCCGAAGAACTTGCACCTTGCTGAGCGGTGGTGGTCAGGTAGCCCTCGTTGAACATACCTTTGTCATTCAGCTCCTGCAATTTCTCGCCAGCGGAAACCCAACAAGAATCAGAGAAGTCTTTATCGGTCATACCCTTGTCATACGCTTCGGTCGAGCAGGAACGCAGGGACAACCAGTAGTACCAGTGTCCTGCCGGCCAAGCATCCTTCGCACCCAACGCAATCGGGGCGATACCGGCATCCTTTAGCTTCTGGCAAGCATCCAGGAACTCCGACCATGTGGTCGGCACTTCAGTGATACCAGCCTGCTCAAACAGATCCTTGGAATACCAAATACCGCCAGGCTGAACCGTCACCGGAACGCCGTATACTTTGCCGTCGTATGTCGCAGACTCCAAAGAAGAAGCCATTTGAGTCTTAACGGTATCGGAGATTTTATCGGTCAGGTCCATCATCTGACCCGCATCAATCATATCCTGATCCTTCTGACCACCCAACGACATGAAGACATCCGGGCCAGAGGAAAGATCCTGCATAGCGGTTGTCAGCTTACCTTCAAAATCCTCATTCTGGATCGCTTCGATTTCAACGGTCACGCCGGGGTTTTCTTTTTCGAAGGCCGCCGCGACATCCTTCCAGTATTGCAAACCGTCACCGGAAGTGGCATTATGCCAAAAAACGATGGTATTGTCATCAGCATTATTGCTGCTTCCGCAGGCGCTCATACCGATCAAAGTTGCCACAGCGAGCGTCGCTGCAGCGATGGGCTTGAACTTCATTGTCTCCTCCTTGCCACTACCGTTCAGCGAATGAAGCCAAACGACACTCTTCAAACGAACCTAAATCAAACCGCAGGTTCCGTTTACGCCTTTAACACAACCAATCGAATCCTGCGAAATCATTCAAATTCGTTTTCGAAAACTTATCATTGTTTTCGACGGTTTTTACTATACAAGGATTTTATTTATTCGTCAAATTAAGTCAAAGCTGTCGCAAAAAGGTTTAAAAATGGCGATTTTTCAACACTACATAGCTTTTGAATAAACGAATTTCCATTTTCGAAACTTTCGAAATACAATAAAGAAACATCCGTTATATAAAGAAGGCAACATGACGAAGTCCCCCTCGACACCATCAACCAAAAAAACGGTCTCCTCCGTAAAACTCTCCGACATAGCCAAAATGACGGGCTATTCGCTGGCAACCGTGTCGAAAACCCTGAACGGCCGTTCGGACGTGTCCCCTACCGCACGAAAAGTCATCAAAGACGCCCTGCAAAAAAGCGGATACGCGCGACGATTCCCATCTCAGAAGCCTCGACAGCTTGTTGAAGTGGTATTTCAGGATTTCGACAGCATATGGGCGCTCGAAGTACTCCGGGGCATTCTCAGCGAAGCGAAATTCCATCACGCCAGCGTCATCACCACCGAAAGCGGAGACCGGCAACACCCCGGATCGTCATGGATCGACGGGGTCCTATACCGAAAACCGACCGGAGTCATCCTTATCTTCTCAGATTTGACCGATGAGGAAAGGAACGCCCTTGACTCGCACAACATCCCATTCGTCATCTTCGACCCATCCGGAGACCCGACGATTAACAGCATGTCTGTGCAAGCCGACAACTGGACAGGCGGCCTCATCGCCACCCGACATCTGTTGAAACTGGGGCATACTCGCATCGGCGTCATCGCCGGCCCAAATGAAATGGTGTGTTCCCGGGCCAGATTGGATGGCTATATAGCCGCACTCGCCGAATATGGCATTCCTTTGGACCCATCGTTGATTACCGAAGGTGATTTCACCACTCCTGGCGGTTACGCCCAAGCCATGACGCTGTTGGAAGATCCCGCTCTTCGCCCGACCGCAATTTTTGCAGGTAGCGACCTACAGGCAATGGGCGTATATGAGGCGGCACGACAACTCAGGCTGAGGATTCCTGACGACCTGTCCATAGTGGGTTTCGATGACATCCAGACTTCGGCGTTTCTCGGCCCCGGACTCACCACAGTGCGCCAACCCCTTAAGGATATGGCACGAGCAGCCACGCGCATGGTCCTCACCAACGATGGGATCAAGACCGAAGAGCAGCAACATATCATCATGCCGACCTCGCTTGTCATTCGCAGCAGTACGCGGGCAATCCATACGGCATAAGCCTCAGCATGATTCCAAGTACACTATGTAGTTGCTATCCTTCGACGTATGAAAGTCCGGTTATGTCCAAAAGCCAAATATCAATCGCTCAAATCGCAAAACTCACTGGACTGTCCGCGCCTACGGTCTCGAAAGTAATCAATGGACGTCCGGGCGTATCTGCCAACACGCGCGAGCGGGTGGAAACGGTGCTTGCACAATACGGTTACGAAAGGAAACCGGCTCCTCGCGGGAAAACATCGAAAACCATCGAACTGGTGTTCTCGCACACATTCAGTACTTCCACCATCGAACTGGTACGAGGTGCCATCACCCATGCATCGACTTTGGGTATAGGAATCACCATCAGCGAAGTGCCGGCAGCAACAGACAGAACCGAGCAATTCCGTCAAATTCTGGACCGCAATCCGCTTGGCGTCATTTTTGAACTGGAAGATGTCACGGAACAAGAACGGCGTCTGTTCCGATCACGTGCAATCCCATACATCATTATCAATCTCAGTCGTGGCATCAGTGACGATCTACTATCCGTGGGTCTTGATAATTGGTCGGGAGGCTTGCTCGTAGGACGCCATTTAACCAAACTTGGACATCAACGAATCGGCGTCATCACTGGCCCTTCGACGTCCGAGGCATCAGCGGCGCGATTGTCGGGCTTCCGCACCGCATTGAACGAAGTAGGAATCGGCCTCAGCCCAGAAATGATCAAAATCGGCGATTACAACAGCAAACTCGCTCTTATAGCGGCCGAAGAATTTCTCACCATGAACCAGCCACCAACGGCAATCTTTGCCTTCAACGACATTTCTGCGCTTTGCGTGTTGAAAGTCGCCGCACGACACAAAATCCTCATTCCAGACGAGCTTTCCGTCATCGGATTCGACGATGTGTTCCCCGCCAACGTTCTTGATATCACCACAATCAAGCAGCCACTCAGTCGCATTGCGCAAGAGGCGCTGGACATCATCATGAACGCGCGCAATGAGAAAGACGCTGGACAGCCCATAACAGAGCGCCGCATTATATTGCCGACACAACTTATCGAACGTAATACCACCAGTGTGCCGAAAATCTAACTGCAACAGCGCATGGGGGCAACGCAGATTTTCTGCATCGCCCCCCACGTATACAGGCTGCTGTTAATGCGTTGCCCTTACGGATTCGACCGACAAGAAGCACACCGCCGCAAGCAATACGCCAATCGCTTCGAACAGGAAGATATATCTGTAGCCGAAGGACGCAATGACTCCCGCAGCGACGAACGATGCGCACACGCCTCCCAAGGTGTTCGCTAAATTAAGAAAGCCCAAATCCTTGGCGGCGGCATTCGGATTCGGCAGTACCTGCAGGCTTATCGTCTGAATCAGCGCGGAATTCGCACCATTACCGATGCCATTGACGAAAGCGAACAGCAATATGCCAGCGGGACTGGAAATGATAAAAGCGAGCATTGCGGCCACAGCGATAATCATCGTAGTGGAAGCCGTCAACACTTTGACATGCCCTATCCGATCCGACAGCGGACCTGCTATGACGCAGCAGATCAAACCCACAACCAGCGCAATGGCCGCATTGGCAGACAACAGCCGACTGGAATCCGCGGAATCCAGCCCCAAATAATCCTGGATAATGTACAGCATGTAATTCGATGCCATGCTGGAGCAGGTGACCAGCAGGAAACGTCCGGCCAGCACCTTATAGAATTCGCGCGCTCCATGAGTAGGAAACATGAACATCGACGCCAATTCACGGACGTGCAACGGCTTGGCTGGCTCATGCTCGTTACCCGGCTCCGCAGCAAGCAACGCGGATACGATACCGCCGGCAATCGCGATGGCGGCCAGAACATTCACACCGACCGTCACATTGTCCAGGAACTGGGCCGCGACCAAAGCGCCTAGCTGAGAGCCTCCCATTTGCCCCATGCCGTACGCCGAGGACACCGTGCCCCTCCAACGCGGGGAAACGCGGTCGGACATTTGGGCCACCATGGCGGAGGCCACCCCATTGACCACCACCTCGTACAGGCACCACCACAGCAGCATCATACCGATGCTGCGCGCCTGTCCGAACATGAACAGCATCAGGCAGGACAGTATCGAACAGATCACGATCCAGGGCTTGCGCTTACCGAAGCGAGACCTGGTCCTGTCGGAGAGCGCGCCGAGAATGATGTTCGAGAACAATGCCACCACCATGGCGGTGGAGGAGAACATCACCAGCAATGACACCTTGTCGTCAGGGGCGATGACGTTCAGCCGCTGCGGCAGCAACGTGGAAATGGCGCCCTGATGCGGCAGCAGCCAGCATGCAGGGCCGATAACCAGAGCAATCGTCAGTAATTTCGGAAAACGCTCCTCAGCCGAATCCACAGCATTGGTCTTGTCGGGAGCATCCCGTCCCGCGGAATGCCGTAACGACAATTCAGCATCCCTCACGGTCATACACACTACCGGCCATGCACCCGACGAATCCACCGGACCATTCCGTACTCATAAAGCGCGCATCCAGTTCTTCCAAAACCGTCGTATCGGGGTCCTCCAGCAATTCACCCGGGGTCAGACCATCGCCTTTCGCTTCAGACAGTGCGGTCTTCGCGCATTGCATAATCATCAGACGATTATCATGGAACAGCACAGCCACCGTCAGTCCGTCAGCGGTCTTTTCAAACGGCAGCATCGCCTGCGACCGCTCACCGGCATTGACCGTCAGACGGTTCACGCTGTTCTCCGACATATACAGCGTCACATAATTCGTCGAATTCTGCTGGACACGCAGCATACCGCACTGTGGCATCGGCATCAGCGTATTATCCTCACTGATACGGCGATACAGCACGCTTCGATTCCCACGAACAGCCACCAACGAATCGTCTTCAAGCGAATCGATCGTCATATCAAGCACCGTCATCGTTGTACCTTCAGCAGCGTCAGCAGACGGCGCATGAAGTGTAATCGCCGCGTTGCCGTCACCATTGTTGACGATATCAATCGTTTCAGGCAAACGTCCCAATCCGGCGGCGACGACCGGCCAGCCCGGATCGCCCTGCGGAGTAATCGGAACGCCGGTACCATCCAATTTCCAATTTGCAGGATTGTGCTCCCACGTCAACGGCGCGACAAAGGATTCACGTCCCAAATAGCTCAGTAATTCACCCGGCTGAGCACCGACGGTTTCACGCACGCCCAACGTGACAATCCACCAACCAAGCGTCGGATGGTGAAGCATGTCGAAATGTCCGACACACTGAATCGGATCAGCCAAGCCAAGATGCCGATGCGTCAAAATCGGATTCTTCTTATCGGCATGGAACAGACGACGATACACGCCAACATAGCAACGCTCGTTCTCACGAGCCGGCGTAATGACATCACCGGATTCGTTCAATGCTTTATCGAACGCTTCAACGGCAGCGCGCAAGCCATTCGGCGCGTACGTACGCATCGCCATTTCGCTGTGCTCAAAACTGGTACCGCCCTCGGCTGTCATCAAATAAACGTAATCGCCGATTCGGTACAGGTGCGGGGCCTCCGCCCAAACGGCCTCCACGCCATAACCCTTCCAAATCACAGATTTGCCGGCACCTGCGACACCTCCATCATTGATCAGCCTCCACCCATCGGGATCGATGCGCTGCGTCCATACTTCAGTCTGACCTTCCCACTGCGAATCAACAGCCGGCCTGGTCTGCGTCCAGTAAACCGTGCCGTCCGAATCTTCAAAGATGTCGGGATCGATGCCTTCGGCACCGGTGATCCAGAACGGCCCGCGCCATGGCCCTTCCAGTGAATCGGCCTCGATGATGAAATTGCCTTCCGCAGCCAATGCCGCATCCAATTCCGCCTGAGTGCATCCGCCCGACAGCGCCATCTCCTGGTTAATGCGCGCGATCGTACATGCGATCACATATTTGCCGCCGATGTTTCGCAGGGTCGGCGCGTAGACTCCGCCGGAATCATCAACGAATGGAATCAACAGACGACGGGCCATGTCGGCGTTGATCGCATCGGATGCATGCGTCCAATGCGCCATGTCGGTCGACACGTGGATAGGCAAACCCGGGACCAATTCAAACGTGGAATTGACCAGGACGATTTCCTGTCGTTCACCGTCCCAGATCCAGCTGGGATCCGGATACATGCCGTGAAGAATCGGATTGGATACGATGACACCATGCTGTGCGGCCATGCGAGTTCCTTAATAGAAATAGATACGTTGGAATGACATCGATTCGGCGTCCTCGCCGAAAACGTTCGCCATGGGGACGAGTTTTCATACCTCCGCAAACGGCGGAACCGCCCAGACCGCATACATGATCTGGACGGTTCCGCTGCTTCTGCGATGAAGGAAGGAGTATAGGAGAAAAAGGAAAGAAGAAGGAGAGGGATGATGCAATCGTCGCGTACGCCGGCGATGCGGCGCGCCTGGCGCACGCGACGATCACCATCACCGATTCTGGTTTTCGCCTTGAATCAGGCTTCGGCCAGGGCGTCGATGATGTAGTTGTTGATGGTGGCCTTGACACCCTCGAGATGATCGGACTTGGTGGCTTCGATCAGCTTGGACTGCGGAATGTCCAGAGCGTACTCCTCCAGGGAGGCCAGCGAAGCGGTGCCGTTGTCGATGGTGGCTCCGATGCCGGAATCGTAGGAGGCGTAGCGCTCGGCCTGCAGGTTCTGGATGAACTTGTCCTCGTGCATCTTGGCTGCCACAAGCAGGCCGGCTGCGAAGGTGTCCATGCCGGCGACGTGGGAACGGAACAGGTCCTCAGCGTAGAAGGAGGTACGACGCGGCTTGGCGTCGAAGTTCAGGCCGCCGTGAGGTCCGATCTGGCCTTCGTCGAGGACTTCCCACATCACGGTGGTGGTTTCGACCAGGTCGGTCGGGAACTCATCCATATCCCAACCGATGAGCTTGTCGCCCTGGTTGGCGTCGAGGGAGCCGAGAACACCGGCCTCACGGGCGGTGCGGATCTCATGCTGATAGGTGTGGCCGGCCAGGTTGGCGTGGTTGCCTTCGAGGTTCAGCTTCATGAAGTCGATGCCATAGGTCTTCAGGAATGCGATGGCGGTGGCGGCGTCGAAGTCGTACTGGTGCATCGTCGGTTCCTTGGCCTTCGGCTCGATCAGGAACTGGGCATCCAGGCCGATTTCCTTGGCATAGTCATGGCACATGTAGAAGAACTTGGCCATGTGCTCCTGCTCACGCTTCATCTGGGTGTTCCACAGATTCTCGTAGCCTTCACGACCGCCCCAGAACACGTAGTTCTCGGCGCCCAGACGCTTTGCGATCTCCAGGGAGTGCTTCAGCTGGCCCGCGGAGTAGGCGTAGATGTCGGCGAACGGCGAGGTGGAGGCGCCGGAAACGAAGCGCGGGTTGGTGAACAGGGAGGAGGTGTTCCACAGCAGCTTGACGCCGGTGGCCTTCATGTTCTCTTCGATCTTGTCGACGACCTTGTCCAGATTTGCGTTGGTCTCACGCAGGGTGTCGCCTTCCGGAGCGATGTCGCGATCATGGAAGCAGAAGTATTCGGCACCCAGCTTGGTGAAGAACTCGAAAGCGTAATCAACCTTGGCCAGAGCCTCGTCCATCGGATTGGAGTACTTGCCGTACCACGGACGCCGAGCGGTGCCAGTGCCGAACGGATCGACGAGCTCCTGATCGAAGGTGTGCCACCAAGCGACGCCGAAGCGCAGCCAGTCCTTCATCTTCTTGCCAGCGACAATGCGGTCGGCGTCGTAGTAATGGAAAGCGAGGCCTTCCTTCGGTCCCTTTTCGCGACCGACGTATTCGATCTTATCGATATCCCACAGACCCATGGGTGCTCCTTTGCTAAGCATTGCTATCCATGACGGGTCCACTCGCCCGCCGTTGAGTAAATAGTAAAATGAACTACCTATCTTTGTCAATCCGTTTTACTATTCGGCGTTTCGCAAAGGTGAAAACACGACAAAGACTCCGTGAAAACGTTGAAATTAAGCCAAAATCACGACACAAATCACACTAAAGTCAGATATCAATCAGACCTGGATACATGTATAAGCAACGACTTCACGCAAATCAGACCCGAGAGGTCACATCACAAACATAAAATCACAGCGCAACACATCATCAGCACACAATGAAACCTCAAAAAATGAGGCCTTATTATCAATAAGGCCTCATACGACTCATGTCTCACCGATGATCACGCCGCTGTCCCAACACCAGCGTGCGCCTGTGCCGGCGAATCAAATCAAACGTGTACACCGCCAACGCGAACCAAATCACACCGAACGAAATGAAACGATGCGCCGGCACCTGCTCCCCCAACACCGTAATGCCCAGCACCAGCTGAATACTCGGCGTGATGTATTGCGTAAAGCTTAAGGTCACGAACGACGCGTGCTTGACGCCGTACGATGTCAGCACCAGCGGAATCACCGTCAGAATGCCGCAGCCCGCAAGCAGCGCCCACACCCACCACGGTTCCCCCGCCGGCACGCCGAAACGCGGCTGCACGGCGAGCGCCACAAACGCGAACGGCGCCAGCACACCGGTTTCGAACGTCAATGATTCGAACGGATCGAGCGGCACGAATCGTTTGATCAGGCAATATCCGCTGTAGCTGAAGGTCATCAGCATCGCCAGTCCGGGGAACGAGCCGGTATCAATCACGTACAAGGAGGCACCGCACAATGCGATCACCATGGATGCGATGCTCAGGACCGATGTTTTTTCGCGCAGAATCACCAACGCCAGCAGCATGTTGATCAGGGGCAACAGGAAATTCGCCGCACTCGCCTCGGATGTGTGTCCGATGGACACCAAATAAATGTAGACGACCCAATCAATGGTGACGAGCACCGCCGCGGCGACGGCGCCCGCGAAGATCTTCGGGCGTTTCCACATCGCCTTCACGGATTGCATGAACGCATGCCAGCGACCGCTTGCCAGCATGAACAGCACCATGACGATGGCCGCGGTCAGAATGCGGTACAGCATGACGTTCATGGATGAGACGCTGGACAGCGCGGCCCAATACAGCGGGAACATGCCATATACGACGGCGGCGATCAGCGTAGCCGAAACGCCGCGCGGAGTCTGTTTGATCTGATTGCTTTGCATCGGATGATGATATCGCATGACGCGACTTCATCATCCGATGCGGAATAATTCGAGGCGGCGCGAGACAGCGCGGAATAGGGGCAAGGCGATGCCGCTGCCTATGCCTCCGACCATTCGATTATTCGCCGATGAAAGCGAGGAAGGCTTCGGCCTGAGAGGCCAGTGCGGCCTTGTCTTCGTCGGTCGGTTCGAACGCACCGGTCACGAAGGCTTCGCTCGGCAGGACAATGCCTGTCTGCTGTTCCAGCACGTCGGTCCTGATGAAGCCCAGAAGTTCGGCGAGCTTGGCGCGCACGCCCTTGCCGGCGGAGTTGCCTGCGACTGCGGCTACGGCGGTCTTCTTGCCGGCGATGGCGCTGGTCATGTCCTGGAAAGTCGGGTCAAGCGGGCGGGACATCCAGTCGAGCAGGTTCTTCAGGTAGCCAGGATAGCTGAAGTTATATTCCGGGGTGAAGAACCAGATGCCGTCAGCGGCCTGGATTTCCTCGCGTACGCGGCTGACGGCTTCCGGCATCGGGAATTCGGCGCCCTGATCATAGAACGGCAGGTCAGTGTAGTTCAGGAAGCCGACTTCGGCCTTGCCTGCAAGAGCCTTGGCCGCCTCTTCTGCGGCGATGTGGTTGAAGGAACCGTCACGCTTGGAGCCGACGACGAACAGAATGCGGGTCATAGTGATGCCTCTCTTATGGTTTGGCTGATTCGCACATAATCGGAATGCGTTCGTGCGGTATGCCGCTGTACGCATGTTCCGATTTTGACGGCGAATTCGCAACGTCGAAATGTCCCCACCAATATTCCAGATTACGCGCGGATTGTCATTTCGTTCCGCAGATAACGAATCCGGGAATACATCCTTTATACGACGATGCGACCGGCGGCATCATTCGACACCATCGGCCGCATCGTTACACGCTGTGAGAGACCGTTCAGGCGACGGCCACTGCGAGGGCGGCGCCGACGGCACCGACCGGTTCTTCCGGCGGAAGCATCTGCAGGCGGGCCGCGATGTTCAGCGTCTCAAGAAAGTGACTGTCCTTTTCGCGAGCGTGCAGCTCTTCCAAAATAGCGTCCATCAGCGGCTGACCGGTCTTGATCATGCCGCCGCCCATGGCGACGATGGCCGGATCATAGCCCTGAATAACCACCTGAATCGTGTCGACGATGCCGTGGATGAGCATGTGCTTGACCTTCTGGGCTTCTTCGGAGCCGGCAGCGGCCTTTTCGAGAACGTCCGGCATCGGCGGACGACCGTCTTCGGTCGGCCACAGGCGCACGGCGGCGCCACCGGAGGCAACGGTTTCAAGGCAGCCATGCTGGCCGCAGGCGCACTTGAGACCGTTCGGGTCGACCGGCAGGTGGCCGATTTCGCCAAGAGCACCGGAATAGCCATGCTCAAGCTTGCCGTCGCTCACGATACCGGCGGCAAGTCCGGTGCCGAAGTTCAGGAATACCACGCTGCCGTCCTTCGGGGCGTCAACGATTGCGGCCGCGCCAAGAGCCGCGGCGTTGACGTCGTTCTCCACACGCACCGGGACGCCGCCCAGCCTGTCGGAGACTTCATCGGCCAGATCAAGACGCACGATGTCGAGATTTACGATGTCCTTGACGACACCGTTCTTCTCATCGACCTGCCCCGGAATGCCGATGCCGACCGGGATGCGCTCCTCGCTCAGATGACGCACGACGGCGACGATGTCGTCGACGACGTTCTGTGCGCCCGGGCGCGCCGGAACGCGGTACTCGTCGAGCACCTTGCCGTTCAGGTCGGTGAGCACGCCTTCAATCTTCGTGCCGCCGACATCAATGCCGACCAAACGGTCCGTAACCACATTATTCGTGGTTTCCATGGTTGTTCCTTTCCCTTTGTTGTGCTATCTGTTTTCGCAGAAAAATTTGCATGCATCGCTATTGGATATTCAGCTGCGTCTGCAATACTGCGGCACCGACGCCCAACGACACGATTTCCTGACCGAGTTTGGTACGTCGCACCGTAATCGGATTGCCGTCGTCCGTACGCACCCAGCCGTTCAACGTTTTCCCTAATTCTTCAAGGAAAACATCGTCGACGATATCGTCAGGCCCCATGACGGCGATTTCCCGAAGGTTCGCCATCGAAACCGGCATCGACAGCGACTTGCCGAGAGTATCGGCCGCATCTCGCAAAATCTGCTGGCGTGATTGCGGATCTTCTGAAATCCTGTTTCGCAATGCCGCCGCCGAAACCAAAGTTTCCAAGCATCCGTGCCGCCCGCAGCTGCACAATGGTCCGGCCGGATCGATAACGACATGGCCGATTTCCCCGGCTGCGAACCCGTCGCCGCGCACCAATCGATTTTCAATGATCATGCCCGCGCCCACACCGCGCGAAATGCAAATCACCAGCAGATTGCGCACACCGTGCTGCATATAGCGTTCGCCCAACGCCGCAGCGTCGGCGTCATTCAACACGACGACAGGCAGATTGAAGCGCTGTTCCAGCACACTTTGCAGATGTACGGACGACCAATGCAGGTTCGATGCATCAAGCACCGTGCCGGCATCGTCGACGGTGCCGGGAACCGCGATGCCGATGCCCAAAATCGACGCCGTCGCAACATCAATCAACTTCTCGCACAATGCGATGATGTCGTCGACTTGCGGCAAATTCCCATTCGCTGGCTGCATATTGCGCGATTGAATGACGCTGCCATTCAAATCGCTGATATATCCGCGCAACAAAGGAATATCGGCAATATCAATGGCTATGATGTGGCGTGCGGCAGGATTGAAGCCGACCAATAATGCCGGTTTTCCAGGACGATTCGACGCGCGATAGCCACCTTCGATGATCAAGCCATCGTCGATAAGGCCGGCGACGACGTCTGAGATTGACGCTTTGCTGATGCCCGTTATTTTGGCGAGTTCGGCGCGGGAACGCCATACGTCGGGATACAGCGACCGTAATATGACAGCGCGATTGCGTGAACGAATATCAGCAGGCGTCGATCCGGTTTGATTGGCGTCCATCACCATCATGTCCTTTCTGCGCCATCGCAATATACAGCTCAATATGTGGTCTCAGTAATTATTTTGTTTACTTTACTTACTAAGATTATATACAAACATATATAATGTACCCAAGAAAGAAATAATTTGCAAATCTAAGACACGACGAAAAACACGTGCTCCCATTGCGCGAATATCAGGCATTCCTCACCCGTTCGCAGTGCTACAGTGGCCGTGTTCACGACATCGCAATCATCTCCACCGATAAAGGAGCTTTAATGAGCGAACATATCGACACCACGTGCGTGCAGGGCGGCTACCAGCCAGGCAACGGCGAATCCCGCACTCCCCCGATCATTCAGGCGACGACATTCAAGTACACGTCCAGCGAACAGATGAGCCGTCTGTTCGACCTGTCCGCAAGCGGCTATTTCTACACCCGTCTGCAGAATCCGACCAGCGACACCATCGCCGCGAAGATCTGCGAGCTTGAAGGCGGCGTTGCGGCCATGCTCACCTCCTCCGGCCAGGCTGCCAATTTCTTCGCCCTGTTCAACATCTGCAACAATGGCGACCACATCGTGGCGTCCTCCGCAATCTATGGCGGCACCTTCAACCTCATCAACGTGACGATGAAGAAGATGGGCATCGACTGCACCTTCGTCAGCCCCGACTGCTCTGAGGAAGAGCTTGAAGCGGCATTCCGACCGAACACGAAGGCAGTGTTCGGCGAATCCATCGCCAACCCGGCGCTGATCGTGCTCGACTTCGAAAAGTTCGCCGACGCCGCGCACCGCCACGGTGTGCCGTTCATCGTCGACAACACCTTCCCGACCCCTATCAACTGCCGCCCGTTCGAATTCGGCGTCGACATCGTCACCCATGCCACCACCAAGTACATGGACGGCCACGGCTCCTGCGTCGGCGGTGCGATCGTCGACTCCGGCAACTTCGACTGGATGGCCCACGCCGACAAGTTCCCGGGAATGACCACGCCGGACGACTCCTATCATGGCGTCACCTACGCGAAGGACTTCGGCAAGGCCGCCTACATCACCAAAGCCACCGCACAGCTCATGCGCGACTTCGGCTCCACCCCGGCACCAATCAACTCCTGGATCATGGGCATGCATCTGGAATCCCTCGCCGTGCGCATGCAGCGCCACTGCGAGAATGCGCAGAAGGTCGCCGAATATCTCGCCGCAGACCCTCGCATCAACTGGGTGAACTTCCCGGGCCTGCCAGGCGACAAGTACCATGCGTTGGCCGAAAAGTACATGCCGAACGGCACCTGCGGCGTCATCTCCTTCGGCGTGCCCGGCGGCCGTGAGAAAGTTTCGTCCTTCCTTGACCATCTGAAGATGATCTCCATTGCCACGCATGTGGCCGATGCCCGCAGCTGCACGCTGTACCCGGCCGGCACCACGCACCGTCAGCTCACCGAAGAACAGCTCGAGGAGGCCGGCGTCGGCATCGACCTGGTTCGCCTGAGCTGCGGCATCGAAAATGCCGACGATATCATTGCCGATCTGGATCAGGCACTCGCCGCGATTCAGTAAGCCAGTCAATTGCTGAGGCCAATCCCTCAATGAGACAAATCTGTAGGGGGCCCTCTGGTCTTGGCTCGCTAGCAACGACTCAGCGAGCCAAGACCAGAGGGCCCCCTACAGATTTGTCTCGTTACGCTCAAAAACCACCGAAACACCGCCTCAAGCATGTAGGCTGAAGGCAACGGATTGAGGTGACGCGATGGACAACGACGACTATACGGCCAAGATGACCGATCTCATCGAACTGATGCGAATCATCGGCAACGACACCCAACAGTGCGAGGTCAAGGAATGCAGACGCCGCATTAGCACCACCATCACCGAGACGTTATCCGCCTTCTCCAACGGCAACGGCGGCTATATCGTTCTTGGACTCAGCGAAAAAGCCGGATTCACACCGGTCGAGGGATTCAACGCCCGAGCCATGCAGGAGGCGCTCAGCCAGGCCTGCGAAAAACTCACGCCCGTGGTGCGCCCGGTCATCGTAACCTGCCCTTTCGAAGGCTCCAACCTGGTGTTCGCCGTCATCGACGAAATGCAGCCGCGGGAAAAACCCTGCTTCATCACTACAGCGGGCCCCTATAACGGTTCCTACATACGTACAGGAGACGGCGACCGGCACATGACCTCCTATGAGGTGGACCGGCTGATGGAGGAACATGGCCAACCGGCCTATGACGTTCGGCCGGTCGGCGAAGCGACCTTCGACGATCTCAATCCGATGCTGCTGCATGCCCTGCTGACGCATGAACGGCAGCTTCATCCCCATGTCTTCGCAGACCGCAGCGACATCGACATGATGTTCGACCTGCGCATTCTCACCACGTCAGAATCATCTTCCGACGGCGCGGCGTCCGAATCCGAGCATGACGGGAGGCCCGCAGGAGCGACGTCCGAAAGCGTCGTCCCCGACGACGCGCATCCCACGCTCGCCGCGTTGCTCGCAGTGGGACGCTATCCGCAGAAGTTCTTTCCCCGTCTCAACGTCACGGTCGCCATGTTCCCCGGCACGGCCCACGAGGACGTATTCGACGGCGCCAGCAGTCTCATCACCGCGGAAACCTTCACCGGACCGATTCCGACCATGATCGACGATGCAGTCGACGCGTTGATGCGATGGACCACGCCGGACGACGGGCAAACCGCCTTCCCTGAGGATTCCCCGATGCAAGCCGCGCATGACGGCGCGCCGACAAGCGGCGCCAGTCGACGGAGCGATGCGCCGCTCCCCGCCTATCCGGCCGACGTATTGCGCGAAGCGATCAGCAACGCACTCACCCACCGCGACTACTCCCCCGACGCGCTCGGCACGCCCGTGCACATCAACATCTATACCGACCGACTGGAAATCGGCAATCCGGGCGGCCTGTTCGGCAAAGTCACCAAACGCACTCTATCCAAGCCTGCGACGCCCTCCACCCGTAACCCGTTCCTTTTTGCGTTGCTGCAGTCCACGCCATATCCCGACGGCGGCACCGTCATCACCAGCGGCGGCGCAGGCTACCTCAACATCGAAGCGACGTTGAGGCGCGAAGGCCGAGAACCCGCACGCATCGAAAACACCATCGAAACCTTCCGTATAATCATTCCCAAACACGGCGGCAGCATCTCCACCGACACAGACGGCGCAGCCTCACGCATCCTCGCTTTGCTCAGGCGTCAGCCCACACTGGGCACGCGCGATATCATGCTCACGTTGGGACTGCCGCCCGCCACCGTCGCAGCGGCGTTACGGCAGCTCGCCAACCGCAGGCTGATCGACATGGACGCGCCGGCACCGATTCGGCAGCGATACGTCCGACTGACGCCCCATGATAGGCCGGAATACGACAGCTGCCTATAGGCGGTATGAGCGGAATGCCGACGCATCATAATGTTCGGTGACACAGCGCGATTCCCTAGGCAGTGCAATCAGTAAAGGAGATGCCATGCAGCAGCCCATCATGACTTCGATTCCGTTTCTCTCCCAGCTTTCCACGCCGGCAACGGACTGCGCCGAGGACCGCGCGGTCGCCGTCGATCTGGTCGACACCCTGGAGGCAAATCGCGCAGGCTGCGTCGGCATGGCCGCGAATATGATCGGCGTTTCCAAGCGCATCATCGCCTTTGTGGACGAGGATTTCGGCGGCCGCATCACCGTCATGTACAATCCGATCATCACCGCAAAGGACGGCGCATACGATACCGCTGAAGGTTGCCTCTCCCTCAAAGGCGAGCGCCGTACGCTGCGTTATCAACGCGTTGAAGTGACTTATTTCGACCACCGTTTCCGAGAGCGCCACGCCGCATTCACCGGTTTCACCGCGCAGATCATCCAGCATGAAATCGATCATTGCGACGGCATCATCATCTGATCGCGGCGTCGCCGCGTCCGGCAGCGTTCCGCCGTATTCCGCCGCACCCCGCAGCATCCCTCAACAGCGCCGATACGTCGCGGCGCACGTCCGCGCATAAGAACAGGAGGCATCCGTGCGTTCCGAATCGCAGATATACGACCTGATCGTTTCCGTGGCGCAAGCCGATCCGCGTATTCGCGCCGCCTATGTGGAAGGTTCGCGCGCCAATCCGAAGGAGCCGCGCGACATGTTCCAGGATTACGACATCGGTTTCGTCGTCACCGACACCGCACCGTTCGTCGAGGACCGTTCCTGGATCGACCGTTTCGGCGAGCGCCTGATCATGCAGTATCCGGATGAATTCGGTGACGAGCCTTGCGACCACTCGAATTGGTATTGCTGGCTGATGCTGTTCACGGATGGCGTGCGTATCGACCTGCATGTGATGCCGACAAGCGCGTTGTCCGAACGATTGGAGCTGTACCGCACGCTGGTCGACAAGGACGGCATCATGCCGGATGGCGGGATGACGTCCGACGAACGCTATTGGGTGCAGCGTCCTTCGCGGAAGGCGTTTGCGGATACATGCAACGAATTCTGCTGGTGTCTGAACAATGTGGCGAAGGGTTTGCGGCGCGGACAGTTGCCGTTTGTGATGGACCATTTGGATGATGTGGTGCGGCCGATGCTGTTTCGTCTGCTGACGTGGCGCGCCGGCATCGACCATGATTTCGCGGTGAGCGTCGGCAAGGCCGGCAAATATCTGCGCCTGTATGTTTCGGATGACTATTACCGCCGATATCTGGCGACGTATACGAGGGCGGATGTCGATGCCGTTTGGAATGCGATTGATCCGATGATTGATCTGTTCGATGATGTCGCACGTTCAGTGGCTGCGGATCTGGATTTCGCCTATGACGTGTCGCAGACCGAAGCGATTCGCGGGTTCATGGCGAGGGTGCGGGCGTTGCCGCCCACCGCCACGGATTTCACGCCCCTTACGAGGACGTCACGGTAGGCGCCGGCGACTTCCCGTCATTCGTCGCGATCGAGAAGATTGACGTCGAGCATACCGTCGATTTCGGCGGCATGTGCGATGAGACAGGACGGATCGTCGTGGCCGCTGAGGCGGATTTCCATGGTCGCACCAGCACGGCCTTCATGTTCGATATCATGTGCGGCGACGATATGCAGTTCGAAACCATACCGCGACGCCATCAGCATGGTCTGCCGCAATACGCCCTTGCCATCTTCATAGGTCAGTCGCACGATATGGTCACGATTGCGCTTCAACAGCATGAACGCCAGCGGAGCGATTGCCAGCACGACGAGAAAATAGCCGATCACGACCAATGCGGCCAGCCCCACCATGCCCAGGCCACAGGCAAGTCCAATTGCGGCGACCACCCAGATCGCGGAGGCGGTGGTAAGGCCTCGCACGGTGTCCTTGTTGAAGAAAATCACACCGGCACCAAGAAACCCGATACCCGTCACCACTTGAGACGCGATACGAGAAGTGTCCCACGACGCGCCATCCGCAAGGAACATCGCACCGTGCACGGAAACCATCGCGAACAGGCAGCTGCCCAAACCGACCAGCATATGCGTGCGGATACCCGCCTCCTTGCGTCTTGCTTCACGTTCGAAACCGATCAAACCGCACAGCAGCAATGCGGCAAGCACCGACAATACCTCCGACGGGCTCAGTCCGATCGCATCCCACACCGTCATGGCATGCCTCCAATCAAAGTCGCCGACCGACGCCCGCCAGCATTGCCGGCATCACCGCACAACGCATCACAGCGATATGGCATTCGGTACAGCAGCACAGCACCTGTCAATAATCCTGTCATACTTCGCACACAAATTCGGAACCACGGCACCATTCTTCCGATTTTTTTTGGGGGGCTTGCAGAGGCACCGGTCTTCGGAATAGCCGTACGAATTACGACATGTCCGCCGCGATGATGGCAGCGGTTCATCCACGCAGGGCGGCACGCTGTAGGCAGCTTAAGGAATAATGGGGGTGTTGTATCGAAATCAATAGGATTACCACGTCTTTTTCGAAGGATGGGCAGCTTTGGCTGAGTTTATTTTTCAGATGATTAAGGCCCGCAAGGCCTATGGCGATCGCGTGATTTTGGATGACGTGACGCTGAACTTCCTTCCCGGTGCCAAGATCGGCGTCGTCGGCCCGAATGGCATGGGTAAGTCCACCCTGCTGAAGATTATGGCCGGTCTCGACACCGTGTCCAACGGCGAAGCCTATCTGACCCCGGGCTTCACCGTCGGCATCCTGCAGCAGGAACCGCCGCTGGACGACGCCAAGACCGTCGGAGAAAACATCAAGATGGCATTCGGCGAAATCGCCGAAAAGGTGGCCCGTTTCAACCAAATCGGTGAGGAAATGGCCAATCCGGACGCCGATTTTGATGCCCTGATGGAAGAAATGGGCAAGCTGCAGACCGATATCGACGCCGCCAACGGCTGGGATCTCGACTCTCAGCTTGAACAGGCCATGGATGCTCTGCAGTGCCCGGATCCGGATACTCCGGTCAGCGTGTGCTCCGGTGGCGAACGCCGTCGTGTCGCATTGTGCAAGTTGCTGTTGGAGGCCCCGGACTTGCTGCTGCTCGACGAACCGACCAACCATTTGGACGCCGAGTCCATTCTGTGGCTGGAACAGTTCCTGCATCAGTATCAAGGTGCCGTCGTGGCCGTCACCCACGATCGTTACTTCATGGACAACGTCGCCGAATGGATCTGCGAAGTCGACCGCGGCCAGCTCTACCCGTACAAGGGCAACTACACCACGTACTTGGAGACCAAGGCCAAGCGTATGGAGATTCAAGGCGCCAAGGACGCCAAGCTCGCCAAGCGCCTGAAGAACGAGCTCGAATGGGTGCGTTCCTCCCCGAAGGCCCGCCAGGCCAAGAACAAGGCCCGTCTGGAGCGTTACGACCAGATGGAGCAGGAGGCACGCAACAACAAGAAGCTTGACTTCTCCGAAATTCAGATTCCGGTCGGCCCGCGCCTGGGCTCCACCGTTCTGGAAGCCGAGCATATTCATAAGGCGTTCGGCGACCGCGTGCTTATCGACGACCTGAGCTTCACCCTGCCGCGTAACGGCGTGGTCGGTGTGATCGGTCCGAACGGTGTGGGTAAGTCCACGCTGTTCAAGACCATCGTCGGTCTGGAGCCGCTGTCGGGCGGCTCCCTGAAGATCGGCGAAACCGTCAAGATCAGCTATGTCGATCAGGGCCGTCAGGGCCTTGACCCGAACAAGAACCTGTGGGAAGCCGTCTCCGATGGCCTCGACTTCATAGAAGTCGGCGGCGTCGAGGTGCCGACCCGCGCCTATGTGGCCAGCTTTGGTTTCAAGGGTTCCGACCAGCAGAAACTCACCGGCATGCTGTCCGGTGGTGAGCGCAACCGTCTGAATCTTGCCCTGACCCTGAAGCAGGGCGGCAACCTGCTGCTGCTTGACGAACCGACCAACGATTTGGATGTTGAAACGCTCGAATCGTTGGAAAACGCGCTTATCGAATTCCCGGGCTGCGCCGTGGTCGTCTCCCACGATCGTTGGTTCCTCGACCGCATCGCCACGCATATCCTCGCGTGGGAAGGCGATGACGAAAATCCGGCCAAGTGGTACTGGTTCGAAGGCAACTTCCAGGCCTATCAGGAGAACAAGGTCGCCCGCTTGGGTGAGGATGCGGCTCGCCCGCACCGTCTGCACCGCAAGCTGACCCGCGTGTGATGCGTTGATGCACGCAGGCATGTGAGGTGTTCGGTCGCTGTAAGCACATGGAAGAACACCGAACGCAGACCAATATGGCAAGGACCGCCGGACACATCTTCCGGCGGTCCTTGCCATAAGCACCATATGCACAGACGTCATAAACCCGTCGTGCACCCGTCGTAAGACCGGCATAAACCGAAACACTCTGTGTCGCAGACGGCGCGCCACAATCAGCGCCACAGACGACGCGCCACCAGTGAACGACGAAAAGACGAAACCACGAAACAGCGAAACAGCCGCAAAAAGACAAACAGTGAAAAGAGGCACAAGATGAATGACGAACAGGAAACTCCGCTTGAACATCTGACGAAGGTTCTGGTGTTGAACAAGCCGACCGTCAGCCGCGATCACACATATATCAAGGGAGAAAGCATCTATTTCCCCACCGGTCGCGTATATGGCGGTCAGGTGATCGCACAATCGCTGGTCGCCGCCTCCCGCACCGTCCCGAAAAATCGTCTGCCGCATTCGATTCACGGCTATTTCATCTCCCCTGGCGATATTCGTCAGGATCTGCTGTTTGACGTGGAGACGTTGCGCGACGGCCGCTCGTTTTCCGCTCGCCGGGTGAATGTGACGCAGTCGAACGGTGCGATTCTGACCGCCATCGCCTCGTTTCAGGAGCATGGTCAGACGGGTGTGGAATTCGCCGATCAGATGCCGTCCGATGTGCCGGATCCGGAATCGTTGACCAGCGCAAAAGAGCTGATGACGCCGTATGCCGAGCATTCGCCGTTCGCGAAGTTCTACGCGCAGAAGTCGCCGTTTGACATTCGCCATGTGACGCGCACGATTATGTTGAGCGCCGACAAGAAAAGCGCCGCCGAGGATTCGGGCCGTCAGCTGGTGTGGATGAAGGCCGACGGCCATGTGGATATGCCGCAGGTGATGCATCGTGCGATGTTGGCGATGGGCTGCGATCAGATCATGATGGAGCCCGTGCTACGTCGTGCTGGCCTGAGCATTTCAACGCCCGGCATTTCGTATGCGTCCATCGACCATTCGATGTGGTGGTATCGCGATGTCGATATCAATCAGTGGCATCTGTATGTGCAGGACACGCCGACCGCCGCTCATGGCCGCGGACTAGGCGTGGCCAAAGTGTTTTCGCAGGACGGCGAACTGGTTGCGGTGATGGGCCAGGAGGCCATGATTCGCGTGCCGCAGGTGTGACGCCGCCGCTTTATGATGCGCTGCATTTTGCATGGTGATTTGTCAGGAACGTCGCCAATTTGACGCAGTACATAGCAAATAAAAGAGCCTGCCAGCATCGTGATGCCAATGCTGACAGGCTTTAATTATTATTCAACGATCATTGCATTGCGATGCTTGATTCGCGACCATCGATATGTGATATGGACGAGACCGCAATCAATGACTCGTTTTCTGCGATGGTTCCGACACCGTTTTCGACATTGTTTTCGTCGCTGCGGCCTGACGGCCGTACTGCCGTTGCGTTTTCGCTTTCATTTTCGCGCTTTCCGGCCCGTCCAGCGGCGGCAGCTGACACAACCACTCCCCCACGATGCCGACAATCATGTCGGCGAGGCATACGATAACGGCAACGGCGCATTCGATAACGGCCTGACGATAGAACTCCGCTTCAATATGATTCACGCTCATAAGAATTTGCCCGCCATACCATCCAGCCAGCACGGCTCCAGCAAGACCAAGCGCCTTACACAGCACCAGTGTGGTCACTGCTTTTTGCGGATCGAAGGGCTTCAACATGGCACGCTTTTTCGGATCGGTGTTTGTATATTTATGCACCTGCAGCGCCATGAGCAGTACGCCGACGCCCATGACAGCCAGTATGAAAATGACCAACCATGATACGCCGATCAGCGCCAGACCTGTTCGTTCGCCGTACACCGCAATGCCGGCGCCGCACACGAGGCCGACCACCAGTCCGATCACATAATGCCACCATGGCGTCCGGCGTGCTTTCATAGTGTTTCTCCAATAATCCAGTTATCCGACAGAATTCCCACCCGACCGGCGTCCGGTGCCATGGCAAGCAGGAAGGAGACGGGATCGCCGCCCAGTCTCGCTTCGGGGTCCATGTCCATCCAGGGGGCGAGTACACCGGCATGTTCACGCGCGGACGGCCATGGAATACGGCAATCCTCATCATTGCTGGTGACGCCTTCGAAATCGACGACGTCCAAGTCGATAGCGTCCTCATGCACATGTTCGATGCTTTGCAGCATGGCAATCAGTTCGCGGGGCTGCATGGCAGTGACGATTTGCATGACAGCGGACATGGCGTCAGGCCCGTCGAAACGGCTGACATGATACAGCGGCGAAATCCCTTCGACCTGATTGCCTGCGACGGCGTCCACAGTGGCGATGGCGGTACGGAACAAGCGTTCCGCGTCGGGCAGCGTGCTGTCCATGGAAATGATGGCGCGATGCGGCGTCATATTGGCTTCGCTGGAAGATTGCGATTGAGGCAACTCCGGCTGGCCACCGTTCGGTGATGCCGCGAATGCCGATGATGCGCTTGCAGAACAAGATTCCGACGATGATGCGGATGATGCAGCCATTGCGTCATCCGCATTGGCGACCTTGATATTGACATGTGGCACCAGTGTCGAAAAGTCGGGGTCATCGCAATGCACGATGACATCCACGTGCAGTTTGTCCAGCAATGACCGTAATGCTTCCGTCGACATGCCAGCGTCGATGTTCAATGTCACATCCGCGCTGAGCACATCATCGCCGCTGATCGGCGTCGAAGAGGATTCGTTCGTATTCATAACTGTTCTTCCCGCTACCTTTCACCCATCACATCCGCAATTCGCTCTTGATGGGTTGAGGGGCGTGCCGACGATTTCGCGACATGCCCCTCAACTCAGTTGACGCCTATATTGCTGTTATTCACTGCTGCCGGCGTCGACGCACGCCGTCACTCGCCCGGTTTCATTCCTGCCGAACGTTTAAGCGATTCGGGAATCTCGACCGGCGGCTTGTCGGAATCAGGTCGATTCTCGTTGCTCAGCCACAACTCACGTTCCGGAGCCTTCTTGATATTCGCGAAGATCGCGGCAAGCTCCTTCTCATTCAACGTTTCCTTGACGAGCAGCTGGCGAACGAGTTCATCGAGCACGTCACGGTTTTCGTTGATGACGTTCCATGCTTCCGTATGCGCATTTTCAACGAGCTTCAACACCTCATCGTCGATGATCTGCGCGGTGCGTTCGGAATATCGGCGAGCCAACATGCCTTCAACACCGGTTCCACGTTCGTCATCATCCGACCACTTGATGGCGCCAAGCTGCGAGGAGAAACCGTATTCGACAACCATCTGACGGGCGATCGCCGTGGCTTTTTCGATATCGTTGGACGCGCCGGTGGTCGGATCGTGGAATACGACCTCTTCGGCGGTACGGCCGCCCATAGCGTAGGCCATCTGATCGAGCAGCTGGTTGCGGGACATGGAATAACGGTCTTCGGTCGGCATGACCGCGGTGTAGCCGAGCGCGCGGCCTCGCGGCAGAATCGTCACCTTGGTCACCGGATCGGTGTGGTGCATGGCTGCGGCGACCAGAGCGTGACCGCCTTCATGGTATGCGGTGTTGCGCAGCTCTTCGAGTGCCATGCCCTTGGAGCGACGCTTCGGGCCGGACTGCACACGGTCGATGGCTTCATCGATGGCACGATTGTCGATCAGCTGGGCTCCGGCACGGGCGCACAACAGGGCGGCTTCGTTCAGCACATTCGCCAGGTCGGCGCCGGTGAAGCCCGGTGTACGCACGGCGATGGTACGCAGGTCGACGTCCGGAACGAACGGCTTGCCCTTGGCATGCACCTTCAGGATTGCTTCACGGCCTTCCAAATCCGGCGCTTCAACGGCAACCTGACGGTCGAAACGACCGGGACGAAGCAGTGCCGGATCAAGCACGTCGGGACGGTTGGTGGCTGCAATGATGATCAGGTTTGTATCGTTGTTGAAGCCATCCATTTCGACCAGCAGCTGATTCAAGGTCTGCTCGCGTTCATCATGACCGCCGTTCATACCGGAGCCACGCTTACGGCCGACGGCGTCGATTTCGTCGATGAAGATGATTGCCGGGGAGTTCTTCTTCGCTTCCTCGAACAGATCACGCACACGGGATGCACCCAGACCGACGAACATTTCAACGAAGTCGGAGCCTGCCATCGAATAGAACGGCACGCCCGCCTCGCCTGCGATCGCACGGGCGAGCAGCGTCTTACCGGTACCCGGAGGACCATACAGAAGCACGCCGCGCGGGATGCGCGCGCCCAAGGCCTTGTATCGGGACGGGTCCTTGAGGAAGTCCTTGATCTCTTCGACTTCCTGTACGGCGGCTTCCTCTCCTGCCACGTCGGAGAACTTCGTGGTCGGGGTCTGGCCGTCAAGCAGCTTGCCGTTGTTCTTCTTGCCGCCAATGCCGAACATGCCACCGGCACCCCCGCTCATGCGGCTCATCAGGAACCACAGCAGACCGAACATGATGAAGAATGGCAGCAGCGAGGTGATCAGATACGACACCATGCTGGTCTGCTGCATGGTGGCGGTCCAGCCGTTGGTCGGATTCGCCTGTTCCACCGCCTGCACCACCTGGGCGCTTTGCGCATAGGTGTAGTAGAACTGAACGTTCTTGCCGTAATTCTTGACACGACCTGTGTCGGGATCCTGCTTGGAGTAATCGGATGTCAGCTCAAGCTTGACCTGTTGCGTGTTGTCGACGATCTGAGCGTATTTGACGTTACCGCTGTCAAGAATCTGCAGACCGTCCTTGGTGTCGATGGTCTGCGTACCGGAGCCGACGAACAGCTGGAACAGCATAATGGCCATGGCGGCGATGACAACGCCCCACAGCCACGGGGACTGCCAGAACGGACGGGGGCCCTTGTTGCCGTTGCCGCGATTATTGCCGTTATCGTCGTTGCCTCGATTAAACGGGTTGTTGAACGGATTGCCGTTGTTGCCGCCATTGCCTTGCGGCATTTGCGGTCCTTGCGAGAAACTCATTCATGCCCTCCTTCATATACTGCGGGCTTCAGCACCGCAATCGAATCAAGATTGCGGTAACGCTCGTCGTAGTCCAAGCCAAAGCCGACGACGAATTCATCGGGAATTTCGTATCCCCTATATTTCACATCCACATGCACCTTGCGACGTGCAGGCTTCTCCAAAAGCGCAAAGACCTCGACCGATGCAGCTCCGCGGCGCTTCAATTCCTCAATCAACCAGGCAAGCGTGATTCCGGAGTCGACGATATCCTCGACAATGAGAACGTGACGCCCCTGAACATCCGTGGACAAATCCTGACGAACGGTAACCGTTCCGCTGGATTGTGTGCCGGAGCCGTAGCTGGACAGGCTCATGAAATCCATTTGAACGGGGATACTCAACGCTTGCGCGAACGCAGTCATTGTATTCACCGCCCCCTTCAACACGCATACCAGCAGCGGATCCTTATCGCGATAATCCTCACTGACCTGTGCAGCAGCCTCTTCGATCTTGCTGGCAATCTGTTCTTTGGTGATCAGCTCATGATCAATATCATTCTGTATATCCGCGATTTTCATGCGTCCTATCTTGGCATACACGAATGACGTGTTTCTGACGAATCGCTGAATATCCTCTGGAAAGATTCACACCACGTTGGCCATGCCAATCCGTAATCAGCGCGTCAATCGCCTCGACCTGTCGCGACGAGCATGGAACATCGGCCCCTGCTAATGCATGGGCAATAGCACGCAATCTCACCGACGCCGGCTGCCGAGCAAGCGTGGAGGCCCGTAATACCAGCACTGTTCTCATATGTTCAGCATTTCGTGCCGATGCCTCTGCGACGCCGTCAAGGGGAAGCATCGCCTCACGCAATGCACTGCCGGCAAGATCGTCAAGGAGCTGCTTATCCATTTGCGCAATCCGCGCGCCTTGCGCCAGACGTGCGACGATATCGCCTCCGGCAAAATCACATATATATGGAATCAGCTGCTGGCGTATGCGCGATCGCAGAGGAAACGACATATCCAATCCGTCTTGCCCGTCCTGCGAAACAGCATCGCCATTGGTCGGATCATCCCACCAATCCAATCCAAGATCTTCGCAGATTCCTGTGGTGTCGCCGCGTGTCAGCGACAACCAAGGGCGTATAAAACGCACGCCTCCACGCTCAAATGATGCCGGCATACCGGCGACCGCATCCAATCCACCGCTTCTGAGCAGCCCGATCAGCACGGTTTCCGCCTGATCGTTCTGCGTGTGTGCAAGCAGAACGACCGGAGCATTCCACGCATGCGCCTGCTGTTCAATGGCGGTATAGCGAGCCTCTCGCGCAGCCGCCTCCAAACCTTGGCCGGATTCGCGTACATCAATCGGCAACACGGTCACCGGCCGCAATCCCAGCATGTCGCAGCGTTGCGCGGCCGTCGCCGCAACGTCGCTCGACCCGTCCTGCAAACGGTGGTCCACAATAATCGCGCCGCAGCGCAATCCCAATGACGCGCAGACTTTCGCGCTTACCGCGGCAAGTGCAATCGAATCGCGCCCGCCAGAGCAGGCGACGACGATTAGCGGCGCATCCGGATCAACCGTATGTTCGCCATGCTGGGAGAAACGCTTATCCTGAAGGTCGAATCCCTCTGCCTCAAGTCCTACGCGTAATGCGCCCACAGCTTTGCGCATTCGTGCCGTATACACCATATGCGTCCCTTTTCTGATTCACGCTTGCGGTGATCACATTGTTACATGTGATGATATGCCGCTATAGATTCGGCAATTCCGATACAAATTCGTCGATGGCGGTACGTGCGCCGTAATAGTCATCCGGATTATTGACGATAACAGCGAAGGATAATACGCCGCCCTTGATGCGCGTCACATTGCCGCACATGGATGTGACGTTACCAAGGCTACCTGTTTTGGCGCGGATAAGGCCTGCGATGTCGGCATCGGAAATTCGCGATGCGGCAGTGCCGACCAGATTGGAGACTGATAGTCCTTCGGCAGCAGCCGCGCCCAATCCTGCGTTGAGATTGTATGTTTGCACATCGGTGAGTGTACGCACGGTGACGCTCGACCCCAGGGTAAGGCCGGAACAGTCGCCCATGACCAATCCTTTAGTATCGATGCCAAGGGTGTTCAATACGCTTCTTACAGCCTGTGTCGCACCTTTCGGCGAATTTTCGTCGCCGATGGCCAATGCGGTAAGCCTGCCGAATTCCTCGGCGATGGTGTTGTCTGATTGACGAAGCGCGAAGGCGAGGATTTCATTGAGTTGCGCCGAGCTGACGGATGCAATCGGACTGACATCTTCAGGCACGGTGGCGGTGGTGATGTCACCGTCAATGGTGATGCCGTTTTCCTGCAAACGTTCGGCGAAAATGTCAGCCGCTTCGGTGGCCGGCTTGGTGGTAAGCGGCGGATAACTGCTGAACGAATCAGGGTTGGAAGGCTCGTACCCGCCCCAGTCTCGTCCGCCATCAACGGCCATCGACGCTACCGGCATGTAATACACGTGATCAGGATCGCGTTCTTCCATCGCCTCAGGCCAGCGGTCGTCGCCGAACAGACTGTCGTCATACTGCAATTGCACGGTGCTGATGCCGCGCTGCGACAACGCCTTCGCTGTTTGCGCTGCCAGCGTGCCTAATCCGGCACGCCCATTAACATGCGTCGCATCACTGCTGCCGGCACCCAGCAGCATATCGCCATTACCTTTCACAATCAGCGTCGCCGTATCATCATCATGCTGAATCAGATATGTTTGCGTATCCAACGTCGTGCTCATATCCAATGTCGCCGACGCCGCCAGGGCCGTCAGCGTTTTCAATGTGGAGGCCGGCTCATAGGAGACGTCAGCATCATGATCAGCAATCGGATCGCCGTTGGCGTCGGTCAACGATACTGCGATATCGCCAATGCCATCGGTCGCAACGAGATCGTCGACCAATTGCTGCGCCTTCTTGACGTCAACGTCAACACTTCGGTCGATTCTTCCAGCGATATCGCCGGCGTCGACCGAGGAAGCCGCCGCTGGAATTTCGCGACGATACTCCGGCTGCAATGTCAATGCTCCCGGCGCCACATCACACACGTCGGCGACTGTATAGACGGCGGCAAGCGCGACCGTAACCAGAATCGACGCCACTACAGTGATGCGACGGCGTCGACGCATATTGTTCGGCGCTTCACTCAACTCTGCTGGCGATGAATCAGGCGCCGACATAACGTGCTCCTTCGAATGAGTGTGAAAAGCCGCGCTCACTTCTGCAAGGATGCGAACGAGTTCAACGTTTCCATCACCTTGAGCATGCGAGCGTTCAACAGCTTACCGCCGAGCCACGAGCCAAGAGCCAGCATGCCCGCGCCATTGATGAGCGACACGGGGACGATCGTCCATATCGCGCCGAAATTACCGGTCAACGTCAACGCCAACGCGACGATGGCGGTCGGAAGCATCAGCACATACATGCCCAGGATATGTGCGAGCGGAAAGAATCCTTGTGCCACGGCACGCCCTTGCGGGGACGAGAACGGCTTGTCCATGGAGGGAACGGGGTACATGAGCACACAGGACAGAGTCTCCGCTAGCCCCAGCCCGCAGAAGGCGACGCCGATTCCCACGGCGGTCATTGCCGAACCCAGCAGAATGCCGTCCGGCGTGCACCAGTCGCCGGTAATGACAAAGCACAATGCCATAAGCGCCAGCATGTATATCAGAATGATCGCGGCATAGATGCGTATACGACCGAGACGGTCTGCGCGCCCATCCGTCGCGGTGATGACCTGCATGGCGAATCCACGGCCGTCATAGGCCAGCCCGTTGCCTTCCACAAGCACCAGGAACATTGCGCTCCAGATCATCGTCTGCCACACCATCGCAGTGATGCCATGCGATTGCATCGCGAACAGCACGACGAACAACAGCGGCATCGCGAACATCGGAGCCTGCCGGGGGTCGCATTTCATATACGTGAGCAGACGCGCTGAAATCGCGCCGGATACCGAGTCGGGCATCCACGCGAATGCACCGACGCCTTTGACCTTGAGCGTTTCCTCAGAGGCTCCGGAGATCAGACGCTCATGCTTCAGACACCATGTACAGCCCACAAAACACAGCAT
This sequence comes from Bifidobacterium sp. LH_512, assembly GCF_056356435.1. NCBI lineage: Bacteria > Bacillati > Actinomycetota > Actinomycetes > Bifidobacteriales > Bifidobacteriaceae > Bifidobacterium > Bifidobacterium sp. LH_512. The sequence continues at coordinate 304,319 of NZ_JBKEUE010000001.1, read as the reverse complement.
CCAGGTAACGGCCAATACAATCAAACGGGCCGCAAGAAAGCCCCATGCTCCGACGAATGCGTCAAAAGGCAGCTGGAAAGCCGCAGCAAACGGCGTCCACGCAACGATCACGGCGGCACTGTCCAGCGCATCCAGACTGACGCCGTTTTCGATGCCGCCATTGACCAGCAGATTGGGCAGCTGGCACAGCACGATGAACACGACGAGCACGACCATATAAAACATGCCTTTGCCGCGTTTGGAACGGACCAAAGTGGTGACCAGGGAAATGACCAGCTTGGAAAAACTCATCATCGTCAGCACAATCAGCGGGGCACTGACGACACCGACGAATACGGGCAATGCACCCATCCAGCGGTAGGCCATCGACCACAGGGCAAAGCCGATTACGCCGAAGATCGCCGGCAGACCCGACAGACCGGCCAAAAGCAGACCGAATTGCAGCGTTCGGTCCTTAATGCCATACAGCGAGAATTTGCCTGGACTCATCGTCGACCCCTCGCCGATGTACATCAGCTGTATGAAGGCTACGAACAGTACAAAGCCGGCGCCGACCAGCACGACGCCGATATGCAAAACGGACGCATACGCCGCGGCTGCATGAGACCCGGTCCCCAGGCCCAACGCCGCCCAATCCAGCCGAGGCAATCCGGCGCCCAGTTGCCAGGCTAGCGCAGCGGCACCGACAACGGCGGATAGTCCCAATAGGATGCAGATCGCATAGCCAACGGTCTGGCCGACGGACTTACGCATGGCCGCAATGGTCAAGGACCAGCGCAAACGCATCAGCACCAGTGCTTCATTCATCGTGAGCCTCTCATTCGGCCGGGGACGGCATGCCGCCGTCCAACCACTCCAGATGCGCCGCAGCATGACGTCCGCCGACCAACTGCAGGAAACGATCCTCCAGATCCTCACCGGCGGCAACCTCGTCAACCGTGCCGGCCGCGCATACCTGCCCGTTATTGATCACGGCAACATGCGTGCACATTTTCTCGACCAACGCCATCACATGCGAGGAAATAATCACCGTGCCGCCGGTCTTCGCGTATTCAATCAAAATATCGCGCAGATTCGCGCTCGACACCGGATCGACCGATTCGAAAGGCTCATCCAACACCAGAATGCGCGGGCTGTGAATCATCGCACTGGCCAAACAGATTTTCTTGGTCATACCAGCCGAATACTCCGCAACCATCGTATTGGCGTCATCCGTCAAATCGAACGCATTAATCAGATCCATGCCGCGTTTGACGCACTCATTGCGCGACATGCCACGCAGCATACCCGCATATATCAGCAGCTGCATGCCCGTCAATCTGTCGAAAATCTGATCGGACTGCGGCATCACGCCGATCATGCGTTTCGCACGATTCACATCGCTCCACACATCATTGCCAAGAATCATCGCAGTACCGGCATCCGGCACCAGCAAACCCGTCAGCATATTCAACGTCGTCGTTTTGCCGGCGCCGTTCGGGCCGACCAAACCGTAAAACGAACCGATTGGAATATCCAAAGCCAAGCCGTCAACGGCGACCTTATCGCCAAAACGCTTATACAGGCCGCGAATCGAAACAGCGGCAGTGGAATTAGGCGCAAGCACACCCGCATTGGCGTACGGATTGACCACATCATTCATACTGTCAATGCTACAGGAACTCTCTCGCCTTTCCCGGATTTCTTCTTCGCGACACGAAGAGCTCATACAAGGAGCTCTGACACGTCCGCGCTCATGCGCGTTTTCACCGTTACGCCCCCTTATGCACAATCGGCTTCCACTCGGCCTTCGAGAACATGGCTTGGAAGGAAATCGGCACATAACTCATCAAATACACCGGGAAGCTCAACACATAGGCCAGCAATTCCTTATTCGACGCGCCAATATGATCACGTTCGGCAACAATCGTCAACGCTGCCAATCCCATCATCACCAATACCGAGGCGACGATGCCGCTCGACCAGCTGCTCAACGCCCCCAGCTGACTTTGCCACGTCACGAAACCGCAGACCGCAAACAGGAACCCCATCGCAATGCGCACCGTCGCCAACACCGTGAACGGGCAAATCAGCAACGTCAAATCAACCGCGGAAAAATCACGCTCACGAACGGCACGCTGAATCAAGGCAGGACCGTAATAACGGAACACCTGCAAAAAGCCCTTGCTCCAACGCAAACGCTGACGCCAGCTCTGCGCAAAAGTCACAGGCTGCTCGTCGTACAGCATCGCGGTACCACAGAATCCAATGCGGTCGCCATGCAGCACGGAATCCATCGTAAATTCCAAATCTTCGGTCAAAAGATGGAATTTCCAACCCTTATTACGCTTCATAATTTCCCTGGAGAACATGAAACCGGTACCGCCGACGTGGCAACTTGTACCCAAACGCATGCGGGAAGCGTTCAGGAAACGCGATTCGCGAATAAACCACAGGGCAGAGCCCGACGACACCCAATTCTCTGACAGATTCACCGAATTACGGTAGCTGGTCAAAATACGGAAACCGGATTGGAATGCCTTATTCATCTCCTCGATATAATGCGAATCCAACTTATTATCCGCATCGAACACGAAGAACGCGTCATACTGGTCGGCCTGCCCCATGCTTTCCATATGATCCAGCAAATATGTCAACGCATAGCCCTTGCCGATCTGCTCCTGATTGAAGCGCTCGACGACATGACAGCCCATGGAACGCGCCAAATCGGCGGTATGGTCGGTGCAATTATCGGCGACCAGCCAAATATCAACCAATTCCTTCGGATACGTCTGCTCATGAATGCAATTAATCAGGTTGCCGACCACATTCTCTTCATTACGCGCCGAAATCAGCACGGCATACCGTTTATCCATGGAAGCGTCGGCAAACTTCACCGGCTTGGACAACAGTGAAACCAATACGCACACGGCCTGATACAACAAACCGACAGCGCCTACCAACAGCGTCAGAATATCAAGAACACTGAGGAATACCATATTGCTTAACGCCACCTGCTTCGCGGATTATCGTCGGTCTCTTTCGCTTCCGTACGAGGCGATTCGCCGGCATCATTCTGCCTGTTCAACATGCCTTTCGGAATCGCCACCGTTGCGGATTCATCCAATTCGTCGGAAGTCGGAATGTTATATGCCTGATCCCGCAAATGACGCAATTCCTCACTCAACAGCACACGGCCGCTCGACCCCTGCGCTGCGCGTGGCATGTGGCGGGCCACCTGTTCGCCGATTACCTCAACGCCTTCCACGACCTTCGACTTCCTCGTTGGCCCCGGGTCGTTCATCAACGGGGAGTCCACCAAATCATAGCGCTTCGTGGATACCTTGAAAATAGCCTGCAGGCTCGCCGTGATCGGCAAGGCAAGGAACGCGCCAAGAGCGCCGAACAAGGAGCCGAACACCAACACCGACAGGAATGCAATAGCCGGATTCAAATCCATCGTGCGCTGCGAAATCTTCGGCGAAAGCAGCAGATTCTCAACCTGCTGATACGCCGTAATAAACACGAGCACACCAAGAGCCGGGTAGATGCCGCCCGCCCCCCAAGCGAACACCACCGGCAACGCGCCGCCGATATACGTGCCGACCGTCGGAATGAACTGCGAAACCAAGCCGCAGAACAGCGCCAATGGCAGCCAATACGGCACATGGATGATTTCCAAGAAAATCGCCGTGCACGTGGCATTGATCGCAGCCAAAATCGTACGGGAAAACAGGAATCCGGAAATCTGAGTCTGAACAACCGTCCACACCAGCAGGAATCTGCGCTGCATCTGCGGGCCCAGCCACTGGCAGAAACTACGACGCAATTTCGGGCCGGCGGCGGAAATGTAATAAGCCACCATGCACACAGTCAGCATATCGATAAGGAAACCGCCGACACCGGCCACTGTATTCAACGCTTGGCCTGCAAAATCAGTAATCCACGAGCCTTGAATATTTTTGAACACCTCAACGCCAAGGCTCTCGATTTCCGGCAGCTTGAATGTTGTATACTGCTCAACCGACTGCGAAAGCTGATCATAGAGAGCCGGCATGCCCTTGAACATCAGAATCATCTGCTGCACGAACATATTGCCGAACAGTGCCAGCAATACGCATACGACAACGGCCAATCCGATCAGGCTCACACCTGTGGCGGCGCCGCGTTTCCAGCCGTGCTTCACAAACGATACGACAACCGGTTCAATGGCGAGCGCAATGAACAGCGCAATGATGATGTTGAGAATAATGCCTGACACCTTCGCCCATGAATGCCATACGAAATATGCCGAAAACACGGCGATTGCCGTGTACAGCAACGCTCTTCCGTACCATTCCGGGGGTCTGCGCGGGTCACCTTTGGCCGGGAACACCGACGCAAAATCGATTTTTTGCTCATCCTGTGCGTTCATGGCTTCTCATTGTAGCCGCCATTGCACGTGTGCGCCTGCCAGTCGAGGTGAATGTTTGCTGGACGGGGAAGCTTTGCGAAGACGTATTGCACGCGTATGGCAAGATGATCGTATGCCTAGTGGAGATGATTGTATAAAATGGGCACAATGCATGTAATGTGCACGGACAAGTAGGCCGCATATAAAATGCGGGTCCCGCTCTTCAACCTTTGAAAAGCGGGACCCTGTTTTATATCTCGGTTTCGGGACCGGATCTTTATTACATCAGGCTCTTATAGATGGCGTAAATGTCTTCCTCACTGGCCTGACGCGGGTTACCCGGCGTGCACACATCGTTGAAGGCGTCCTGTGCGAGACCTTCCAGATCGGCCTCGGTGGCGCCGACTTCACTGATAGTGGTCGGGTTACCCAAATCTCGGGTGAGTTTGGCGACTGCGGCAACCGCTTCATCACGAACGGTTTCGATGTCGCCGGTATAGGCATCTTCGACACCGAAGGCGTCTGCGATATCACGATACTTTTCGCCGGTGTACTCCTTGTTGTATTCCATAACCGGAGCCAACAGGATGCCGTTGGCAACACCGTGGGCGACGCCCAGACGGCCGCCAAGCGGGTGCGCCATGCCATGGACCAGGCCGAGGCCGACGTTCGAGTAGGCCATGCCGGTGATGTAGGAGGCGTATGCCATCTGCTCGCCTGCCGGAACATCGCCATCAGCGCTCTTGGCAAGATTCTTGGCGATCATACGAATGGTCTGCATGGACAGACAGTCGGACAGACTCCAAGCGCCCGGCGTGATATAGCCTTCGATGGCATGGGTCAGGGCGTCCAAACCGGTGGCGACTTTCAGACCGCGCGGCATGGAATCGGTCAAGTCCGGGTCGACGAAAGCGACGATCGGGATATCATGCGGATCGACGGCAACGAACTTGCGCTTATGCTCTGTATCGGTGATGACATAGTTGATGGTCGTCTCGGATGCGGTGCCAGCTGTGGTTGGCACGCCGAAAATCGGGACGGACGGATTCTTCGTGTCGGCGACGCCTTCCAAAGACAATACGTCGGCAAACTCCGGATTGGCGGTGACGATGCCGATGCCCTTGCAGGTATCCTGCGGGGAACCTCCGCCGAGACCGATCAGAAAGTCAGCGCCGGATGCGGCGAACTTGGCAACACCGTCCTTGATGTTCTCAACCGGCGGATTCGGCTGAACGTTATCGAAGATTTCATATGGCATGCCGGCTTCATCCAGTACGTCGGTGACCTTCTTGACCGTGCCGGTCTTCATCAGTACCGGGTCGGTGACGATAAAAGCCTTGGTAAAGCCATGGGACTTGGCAACGTCCGGGATTTCCTTGATTGCGCCGCGACCGAAATATGCCGTCTGGTTGAAGATCATCCTGTAGACCATAAAGCCCTCCTTTGAAGCTTTGCCTCGTCACATATGGAAATCCACGACTTTGAGGCTTCCATCGGTTCTATATACTAGCGCTCAACCTTGGTGTTTTCTGTAAATAGTTGCGTAATCATTTCAGCGTGTCATCAATGTTTCTGGATGCCGCCACCATTTTCAGTATCTCGCCATCCCGACGTTCCAACCTTGCAACATCCCAACCTTGCAACATCCCATTATCATTTTCACCAACACTGGGAATATAAAGCCCATTTCGGTCACATTTGCCGTCAGAAAGCCGCCCCACCAGCAAAAGTGACCGTTCCTATGCCATTTTTCGGTCACACCTGCTGATGGGCACACGCATCTTCAGCAAAAGTGACCGTTCCGACACCACATTTCGGCCTATAACCCACACTTGCGTGTGGAAGAGCGCCCAGAGAGAAAACGGGAACAAAAACCAGGTGGGCGAAAAACAAAAAACCCAGCCAAAGCTGGGTTTTAATGGCGACCACGACCGGACTTGAACCGGCGACCTCCGCCGTGACAGGGCGGCGCTCTAACCAACTGAGCTACGCGGCCGTTTACCTTGTTGCCAAGGAGTACCCCCGGAGAGAGTCGAACTCTCGTTGTCAGATTGAAAGTCTGGTGTCCTAACCGTTAGACGACGGGGGCTTCAATTATCGAATTCACGCTTTCGCATGAACCCCAGTGGCTCCGAGCGGCATCGATCCGCTGACCTAACGATTTTCAGTCGTTCGCTCTACCAACTGAGCTACAGAGCCAGAAACAGTTTGCATTCAACAACGTTGAACACGAACCATTCGCGACCACGACCGGACTTGAACCGGCGACCTCCGCCGTGACAGGGCGGCGCTCTAACCAACTGAGCTACGCGGCCGTTTACCTTGTTGCCAAGGAGTACCCCCGGAGAGAGTCGAACTCTCGTTGTCAGATTGAAAGTCTGGTGTCCTAACCGTTAGACGACGGGGGCTTTCAGTTTTTGTCACCGCCACTTCCGCCGCGGCAACCTGATTAAATATACACGAGAATCATCATTATGCAAATGTCGGCGTGTCGCACATAGCACCGCGCTTTTGGGCACTGTATATAAGCAGGCTCCACAACACGCACCATGCATCACGCCGACATCACAATCCGAACAAATCAACCAATCGCAGTCGTCATCAACCGCAATCGATCGCATAGGCAACCAATCAAATTCGACGATAGGTGAAATCGTGAATCACACGACCCGCATCCAAGCCTTTCTTTTCGAAATTGGTCAGCACACGCCCTTCAAATCGCACGGATTCCACAAAATCAGCATGCGGCAAGCCAGCGGCATCATCGGCATTGCCCTTGCCGACATGTTCGGTCGGCAGGCTCACCGCCACCTCGCCGTCATTATGGAAAGTCGGCAACGCATCCATGACTTCATGTACATGCAGCGCATAGTCTTCGATATCGGTGGCGATACGCCAACAGCCATCTTCATGCAGCACACGATGAACGTCGCCGGCAAGCTCCGGCTGCACGATGCGACGCTTATGGTGACGCATCTTCGGCCAAGGATCCGGGAAGAACGTCCACACTTCGTCAACGGCGCCATCCGCGATGACCTTGAACAATTCCGGCGCATTCACTTGGGCGATACGCAGATTGTCCAGGCCCTGCTTGCCGGCGAGCAGCATCGTATGGGCAACGCCCGGATCATACACTTCCAATGCCAGGAAGTTACGGCCGGGATTCGCGGCCGCCGCAGCGACGACGTTTTCGCCCTGACCCGTACCGATCTCCACAGTCAGCGGATTGGCGTTTCCCCAATGGTCGGCAACGAACCGCGCATCCACAACGACGCCTTCACGAACGCTCAACGAGCCTTCAGACGCATTGATATCCAGAAGGTACTTGTCCGAATAGTTATCCCACGCCCTTTGCAGGCGCGCATCCAAGCGCCCAGAACGTCGCACGAACGACAGCACCGGGCGGAATTTCAACTGTTCCTGTTCGTTTTCCTGCATACTTCATTTATACCGGCCGGACGGAACGAGCATCAGCACACGTAGAAACCGCACAGTCATTCCGCAACGCCCGTCAGCATTGACCGAATCGGGACACGCCGGAATTTGCATGCATTGGAAACACCGGTATTATTTCTATTCGTTGCCTCATGAAAATGAGAAACAACGGCCGCGTAGCTCAGTTGGTTAGAGCGCCGCCCTGTCACGGCGGAGGTCGCCGGTTCAAGTCCGGTCGTGGTCGCGAATGCTTGAAAGCCCGGTTTTATGCCGGGTTTTTTTGAGCTGTTCACTGGCTCTGTAGCTCAGTTGGTAGAGCGAACGACTGAAAATCGTTAGGTCAGCGGATCGATGCCGCTCGGAGCCACCACATGCAAAAGACCCGCCACACAGCGGGTCTTTTGCATATATGCGTGCCACATAACTTGCACCACACGAGGCGAATCCTTACGCGGAGCACGGCGCCACGCCTCAAACAAAAAGCATCACTCAGCAGAAGCCTGAAGCTGCTTCTCCACCCAGTCCACAATGTACGGCGCTACTTCTTCAATCTGATCAATGGCCACTTCGAATTCGCGAGCGCCGCCATACCACGGATCAACCAGGTCAATGTCGGCTTCACGCCCTGGAGCCGGTACAGGCAGATTCGGGTCGAAGCTGCGATACATATGCACGCCGCCCTTCTTGTCGGCCGGCAGTTGGCGCAGCAGGGCGCGCATATGCGAGGCGGTCATCGGCAGGAACAGATCGGTGCGTTCGATTTCGTCCCGTTCAATGCGATGTGCGAAATGATGCGACGGAATCTCATATCCGCGCTCCTTCAGCACACGCACGGCACGGCGGTCGATTGGATTGCCGTACTCCTCGTCGCTGACGCCACTGGATTCGACATTGACGCGGTCGGACAGGCCACGACGCTCGAATTCAGTGCGCAGAATGATTTCAGCCATTGGAGAACGGCAGATATTGCCGGTGCAGACAGTCATCACGGTATACATACAAGCTCTTTCCTGTTGAATATTGGGGTTGAATATTGAGATTGTGGATTTTGAATATTCAATATCGCACTGTGATTGATGATTGATAATCAGCGATCAATGCGTTCAGCACAGATTACATACCTGATTACAGCGAATAGCATTGGCCCTGCTTATTGAAAAACAGGGCCATATCAATATTGAATCAGTGATTCTTCACGAAGGTCATAAAACGGTATCCGGTGATGAAATCGGATCCCTTCGTCGTATTACGCCATTCGGTTTCCTCAACAACGCTCCATGCGCCGCTATTCACCAAAACCATAATGTCAGGAGCATACGCATCCGCATCCACGCGAGCGCCGATCTGCGTCACATACGCCTTATCGGCCAATGGTATGGCTTCGCGGAACATTTCCGCTCCTCCGATAATCCAGATTTCGCTGCGGTCCAAGCCGTCGTCCGGAATGGCTTCCTGACGTGCCAGGTCAAGTGCAGCATCCAAGCTGTCCACGACGGTGGCGCCGATTGCGGGATATTCGGGATTGCGCGATACGACGATATTGTCTCGGTTCGGCAGAGGGCGGAACTTCGCGTTCAACGATTCCCAGGTCCTGCGCCCCATGATCACGGGATGTGACACCGTCAATTCCTTGAAGCGTTTCATATCTTCAGGAAGATTCCACGGCATGCCGCCTTGGAATCCGATGGCACCCTCGCGACCTTCCTTGTCGCAGGCCTGCGCCCAAATCAGGTTCACCGAAAAGACTTTGGGGAAATCATCTCCCCAATCTTCTTCGATGTCTTCAAGCCCGGCAGATCCGGGCACGGGTTCGTGATAGCCGTTTTGGCTACTATCATGCTCCATTTCAGTTTCTCCTTGATGTCGAACTAGGGCAGAAGTCTAACGGCTGGCTCAGACGGCAACAGGCGCCTTGATGGTGCGATGGTGCTGATAGTTGACGATTTCGAAGTCCTCATACGTGTAGTCGAACAGCGAATCCGCCTTGCGAATGTTCATTGTCGGGTACGGATACGGTTCGCGGCTCAGCTGCTCCAACACTTGGTCGATGTGGTTGTCGTACACGTGGCAGTCGCCGCCGGTCCATACGAATTCGCCGGGCTCCAAGCCCGTCTGCTGCGCCATCATCATGGTGAGCAGCGAATACGAGGCGATGTTGAACGGCACGCCTAGGAACATGTCACAGCTGCGCTGGTAGAGCTGGCAGCTGAGCTTGCCGTCGGCCACATAGAACTGGAATAGCGCGTGGCATGGCGGCAGGGCCATGTTTTCCACTTCGGCCGGATTCCATGCGCTGACGACCATGCGTCGGGAGTCGGGGTGATGCTTGATCAGATCAAGCACGTTGGAGATCTGGTCGATGGTGCGGTTCGGGTCTTCCGGCGTCGGCGCCGGCCAACTGCGCCACTGCACGCCGTATACCGGGCCGAGGTCGCCGTTTTCGTCGGCCCACTCGTCCCAGATGTGCACGTTGTGTTCGAGCAGCCAATTGATGTTGTTCGAGCCTTTCAAGAACCACAGAAGCTCGTAGGCAACGCCTTTGAAGAACACGCGTTTGGTGGTCAGCAGCGGGAAGCCATCCTGTAGGTTGAAGCGCATCTGCTGGCCGAACATGGAAATGGTGCCGGTGCCGGTGCGATCGGATTTCAGTGTGCCCTCATTGAGGATTTTGCGCACCAGGTCTTCATACGGCATGGGAATATCCGTTTGCGGGCGCGCGGGGATACGGGTGCGAATTTCAGCAAGCTGTTCAGAAGTCAAAGCCATGCCTTCAAGCATAACAGCGGCGACCTATAGCGAATATGCCGGGATGGTGTGGGGCTACCCCTTACAGAAATCCCACATCCCAATTCCGTTAAAACCACGGGGTTTTAACGATTACGAGGACCATAGCAAGCCGATTCCGTCAAAACCACATGGTTTTAACGGTCTGGGAGACATGGACGGACCGATACGGCTTGGGATTGGAAGCCTCTTCGCTTGTGGCATAACGAGACATGCGTACCGCGATTCTGCATTTTCGCGATACATTGAGAGGGAGGCGGTGTTATGCACGTCGGTGCAGCGACCTGCAGTAATCCGCAGCGACCTGCAGTAATCCATGATGAAAACGAGGAGGATGCCATGGGCAAGCGTCTATGGGTAGAGCGTAATCATGACGGTTCTTGGGATGCTTTCAGTGACGACGGCGCCCACATCAAGTTCGGTAAAGGCAAGGGCGTGTTTACGCCGGGCGATCTGATGAAGATCGCACTGGCTGGCTGCGCCGCGCTGTCGAGTCAGTTCGCCATCGAGCATACGCTTGGCGAGGGCAAGGGCGCGAAAATCGTCGTTGACGGCACGTATGACGCCGACACCGATTCCTATATCAATTTCAATGAGCAGCTGGTGGTTGACGCCATTGATGCCGGTCTGAGCGATGAAGACGCCGGCAAGCTGAAGGAGCGCATTACGCGCCACGTCGAGAAGGGCTGCACTGTGCAACATACGTACAAGCAGGAAACTCCGTGCCGTTTGGATGTGACGATTCGTCACTGATAGTCGCATTATGCGCATAAGTCGTTGATTATGCGTCGTATTCCGACGTTGCCGATATGTGATTTACAATGCGCGCCCGTCCTCTTCGCTGAAACAAGACTGGACGGACGCGCATTGCATATGATTGGCGGTGTATGCATTGAGATTGATGCCACTGATGATTGATAGCATCAATGGCATCAATGATTTCAGCTTTGACGATGCGGATCGATGGTCGTTTCGATTGCTTCGACAACATCCGGAGTCGCCTTATCAATCGGGATTTCTTCAACACCCTTGATATCGTCGATCGGCTTGGTCGGCACGTCCGCAGGAGAATTCGGCACCGTGTCCGCACGGCTTTCCGCGGCTTCCACGTATTTGCGCGGCACCACATACACCGGGCCGACGGAATGCTGCAGCAGGCCTTGGCTGGTGGAACCGAGCAGCAAACCCGTGAATCCGCCACGCCCACGAGATCCGACGACTACGACGTCGTGATCCTTACTGGCCTGGGTCAAGGCGTTCACCGCGGAGCCCTGAACGACGGTTTTGTTAATCGTCAGATCAGGATAGGTTTCCTGCAACGGCTTCACACGGACGTCCAGATCCTCCATGTAGGACTCCATGACGCCCTGCTCGACATCATTGCCCGGAAAATTAGGCACTGCAGAGATGACGTCCAATTCGGCGCCCCATGTATTGGCGAAATCCGCAGCAATGGTCAGCGCCTTCAGTCCCCACTTGGATTCATCCGAGCCGACGGCGACCTTGGTGATCGTATTGTTCAGATGCATCAGATTGCCATCGTCGTCGGTGTACGGCACAACGACTATCGGACAGTATGCGTATGCGGGAAGGCTGGAGCTGGTGGTGCCGAGCAGACGCTCCGCCAAACCACCCTTGCCGCGGTTGCCGATCACAATCAGATTGTAGTTGCGCGACAATTCCACGAATACGGATGCCGGGTCTCCGGTAACAATCAACGTATCCGCTTCCACGCCTTGCTCATCCGCGATGGCCTTGGCCTTGGACAGAATTTCCTGCGCATCGCTGTGAGCCGCGTTGTCATCCCCCATCGACGTGTATGTTGCGTCGAATGACACCGCCGCATAGCTTGGCAGAGAATATGCACATACGATTTGCAGAGTCAGTCCGGCATGCTTGGCGTAATTTGCAGCCCACCACGTCGCCTTGTAACTGGCATGAGAACCATCGACTCCAACCAGGATTGCCTTCTCGTTGATCACGACAACCTCCTTTAGTCAGCAGCGATGCCACTATACATCGCCTTAGCTAAAACGATACCTCTGCAATGCCGCATATGCCGGTAATTCAGTCGAAAAATAAAAGTGCGTCTTCCCAATCAGGAAGACGCACTTCACATTACTTTAGCATTTATCGCGATTTATATGATGAGCTATCAGAACACTCGAATATAGTAGTACGAACTTGGCGTCACCGAGGAAATCGCACTGATCTGTGTGCCCATACCCGGATTCAATGCATGAACCATCAGGCCATTGCCGAGATAGATGCCAGCGTGCGACACATCAGTGGAAATCATCAGATCACCCGGCTGCGGATTCGAAACAATAGTGCCGGCATTCAGCTGATCGCTCGTGGTGCGGCCAATGTTGTAGCCGAACTGGGCAAACACCCACTGGGTGAAGCCGGAGCAATCCCAGCCACCCGGCTGGTTACCGCCATACACGTACGGATATCCGACAAACTGTGAAGCATATGCGGCCAATGCACTGGCATCGGCACTGGCCGGCGGATCGACGCTATCTGCCACTGCGGCATCGTCGGATGCAATCGCATTGCGGTCCGACGTTCGGCTGGCCGCCGCGGTATCAGATGCAGTCTGCTGTGCCGCTTCCTGCGCTTCCTGCGCCTCGCGCTGCTCACGTTCGGTCTGGCTCTCAGTCTGCGGGACATCCAGACTTTCAATGCCGCCCCAATCAGAATCCGACTCCACCTGAGTGGAAGTTGCTTCCGCCAGCAGGTCCTTCTTCGCGGTATTGACCTTGGGGAACGAACGTGTGGAAGTAACGGCTACTGCATCATGAGATGCGTCGGCCGCTTCAGCGGCCGGCGCGAGTAAGGCTGACATCGCACCGACCGCAACCATTGCCGCCAGCACGGAACTTATACGCTTCGTAATGCTCATCAACTCAATAACCTAACATTGCATATTCCTCGCACCGCGAGGCAATCACCCCCATGAGGCATGGAATACCACGCAACACGCCGAAATCTTTGATACATAAAACCCGGCACATATCACGGTACCGGGCATCTGATCATCAGTAATGAATATATGTGAACTGTGAGGCTTCCTCAGCGGTAAAGGAACGTTGGGAGATTACGCCCAAACCCTTCACATTCGATTCGGAAATCTCAACGGAGCCGTCGTCATTAATCTTTTCAACGATGGCGACGTGACCGTAATAGCCGTCCGCTCCTGCCTGGCCGGGGGCGAACACCACGATGTCGCCGACGTGGCGGGCAGTACCATCTACCCAGTAGCCCAGAGCCGAAGCGGAATTACCCCAGTTCAAAGCATTGCCGAACATGCTGCCGACGGGAAGACCCAGCTGCGCACGGCGAGTATACGCCCACCACGTGCACTGACCATACGGGTACGTGTTGCCTTTATCACCGGTATCATGATTCGGATTAAAACCTGCGGGAAGCAGGCTGAAATCCTGTTCCACAAGCAACGCAACCTGCGGATTCTCTGCGATGGACTTGGACATCTGATCCGCATCGGTCACCGTATTGGTATCGCCCAGCTGCCAGGTTCCGTCCGTGTTCGCGTTGTCAGTGGCTTCAGTCGCAGCCTCAGACACGACGCTGTCGTTTGCTGCTACGCCATTGGTGATTGTGTTCAGAGCCTCACGATCGGTGGAACGAGATGCCGCACCAGTCGTCACGCGCTTAAGCTGCGTCGTAGTGGTGGCCGGATCGACGGCAACGGAAATGGAATCATCGGTACGGGCAAGCGCCATAGCGGTTGCCGCAGTGCCCACCAGCGCCGCAAGGGACGCGGAGGCCAGGAACGTGGAACGGCGTTCGGCGGCGCGCGCCGCTTCACGAATGGAACGTCGGCTCAGCGGAGCAACCTCATTGAGCTTCGCCATAACCTCACGGTCAAGTCCAAGCACTGCACCGTTCCCATTAGCCATCTGAACCGCACGCACGGCCTTTGCCGTGTGGGTTCCGCGACTCGGTGCGAACAGCGACCTGACGAGGTCAAGCGGTTCGTACGAAGTCGCCGAGGCTTTATGAGCCGCATGCTTCATAAATAAATCAACTCCTTGCCGGATTCATAAGACGCCTCGTGACTATGGGTGACTATGGGGGCGCATACATGCCCGAAGGCACAGCTTCTCAGCGCGGTGGCGTCATACTCTACCGTCACAGTGTGGAAGATTACAACGTGGTCCAGTCATCAATCAATCGCTTTACCAGACTTCATTACGAATCGTCATGCATATCGCTGACACTCAACCGGCGTTTTATCCCTTGCATGGCAACGCTTTTACCTTGCAATGCAACCAATGTGCGCAACTGTCCACATAGTGTTTTTAATCCGGGCGTGTCATATGCTTCGCAACTACGCTTGTTTGCATGAGCAACATAGTGACGATTCCCGAATCCCTACTACCTGAAGACGGCCGCTTCGGCTCGGGGCCGACCAAGATCCGCCCGGAGCAGATCGCCGCGCTTGACGACAGCGCCACCTGTCTGCTTGGCACCTCTCACCGCCAATCCCCGGTTAAACAGGTCGTTGCTTCCATTCGCGAAGGATTGGCCGAATTCTTCACCATTCCGGACGGCTATGAAATCGCACTCGGCAATGGCGGCGCCACAGCATTCTGGGATCTCGCCTGCGCTTCGCTGATTACACGCAAGGCCGCATTCGGCGTGTATGGCTCGTTCAGCGGCAAATTCGCCCAGTCAGCGAAAAACACGCCATTCTTGGAAGAGCCCGTCGTTTTTGAAGGCGAACCGGGCACGTGCAGGCTTCCTGACTTCACTGAAGGCGTTGACGCGTACTGCTGGGCGCATAACGAAACCTCAACCGGCGTCGCCGCTCCGGTACAGCGCGTCGAAGGCTCGCTGGAGCAAGGCGCGCTGACAATTATCGACGCCACTAGTGCGGCCGGCGCTTTGGACGTGGACATCAGCCAAACCGACGTCTATTATTTCTCTCCGCAGAAGGCATTCGGCTCCGACGGCGGAATGTGGGTGGCCGTGCTGTCCCCGCGCGCAGTGGAGCGCGCTTACGCAATCGAACGCAATGTGGGCCTGCCGGGTACGCATCGTTGGATTCCGCCATTCCTGTCGCTGACTTCGGCATTGGAGAATTCCCGCAAGGATCAGACGCTGAACACTCCGGCTTTGGCGACGCTG
The DNA here is from genome assembly GCF_056356435.1 of Bifidobacterium sp. LH_512. Lineage (NCBI taxonomy): Bacteria > Bacillati > Actinomycetota > Actinomycetes > Bifidobacteriales > Bifidobacteriaceae > Bifidobacterium > Bifidobacterium sp. LH_512. The sequence continues at coordinate 288,574 of NZ_JBKEUE010000001.1, read as the reverse complement.
ATCATGATGGAAAATCAGATTCGTTGGATGAACGACAATGGCGGTCTCGCCTGGTCCGCCGCACGCTGCGACAAATCCTCGTCGCTGCTGTATCACTGGGCCGAACAGTCCTCGTATGCGACTCCGTTCGTTACCGATGTGAATACACGTTCTAAGGCCGTCGTCACGGTGGATTTGGATGAATCCATCAGCGCCGCACAGGTTATCGGCGTGCTGCGCGATAACGGCATTGTCGATGTGAACGGATATCGCAAGCTGGGGCGCAATCAGCTGCGCGTGGGCGTGTTCCCCTCCGTCGAGCCGTCTGACGTCATCGCATTGACCAAGTGCGTTGATTACGTCGTTGAGCACCTGTAACGCCGTCACATATTCGTATATAACCGTATACAAACCGTGAAAGGCTGCGGCCTGTCATAACAACGACAGGCCGCAGCCTTTCACGTTTGGCGAATGAGTCCTTTTACTTGTTCGCCGACCGCAAGATGCCGCTACAATATTTGACCATGAAGTTTGCACCGATTATCGATCCCAGCGTACGTCGCGAAACACCAAAGCCCGTTCGCGTCGACTTGCGCAAGGTCTTCACCATCGGCACCGCATTGTGGGCATTGGCATTGGTGGTATGCCTTATTCTTGACGCCGCAGGGATCGGCCTCGATTATGTCAGGACGGTTTGCGCGGCAGGCACCATCATCGGCGTGACGTTGCTGGTATGGGAGCATTTCGACCGTTGGGATTACCGTCGTCTGGGCCAATAATCCCCTGATATGATCACACGGCAGCCGGCAGAATCAGATTGAACGTGCTGCCCTGCCCCGGACTGCTCCACACCGTCGCATTGCCGTGATGCGTCAATGCGACATGCTTGACAATCGCCAATCCCAAACCGATGCCTTCTGTTGAACGCTCATTCTGATTGTTTCCACGATAAAAACGCTCGAAAATACGTGATTGTTCGCTGCGAGCGATGCCGCAGCCGAGATCGATCACACGAATCACCACATCGTGGCCATCGTCCGATGCGAGGGCTGAAATGCTAACTTCTGATCCTTGCGGAGAATATACAATCGCATTGTCCAACAATTTGATCACGGCAATGCGAATCTGATCAGATTCGTCATGCGCCATCAACGATTCGTCACCTTCCAGACGAACGCGCACATCACACATTTCCGCCTGCGGACGAATCTCCTGAATCGCGGCACGCAACTGGTCCATCACACTGACCTTGTTGTCTTCTGTGGCCGTAACGGGCTCCTGTGCACGAATCAGCAACAACAAATCGGCCATCATATGGCTCATACGCATATACGATGTGCGCAGTACGCGCGCATCCTGCCGAATCGCGGCCTCGTCCAATTGGTCATGCTCCAGCGAATTCGCAAGCTTTTCCAATTCCTGCGTCGGCTTAAGCAACTGCTCCGACACATTAGTGATGAAAGAATCACGAACTTGCGAGAAACGAATGGATTCGCTGATGTCGTCGATCAACACCACCACAAAACGCTTATCAATGCGCCCAACCGTTACTTTCAGCCAATTGGGTCTACTTACCGAGGTTTCATGCTGCATCTGCTGCGACGAAGACTTCTGCGAATGCGCATCAATCTGCGTCCAAGTATCACGCTTCGGTGTATTCGTCGTCAGATTGAACTGACGTTTTCCGCCGGATACCCGAATATCATGAACCGCCGCCAAAACAGTGTCATTGATGATGGTGTCATCACGAACTACGCCCAACGAATATGCCGACGGGTTCGAACGAATCACTTCATCGTTTTCACCGACGACAACGGATGCCTGCGTCAAAATCGACAGCAACGTCGCCGTCGAAGCATCCAAATCATCCGCGTCACCATCATCATCGTCATCATTATTCCGCTTTCTGAACAGGCGTTTCAGCAATGACTGCACGTCGCCCGCGGAATTCCTCGATTCGAACATATATGTATTGTCACACAGCAAACCAAGTATGACAGTCCAAAACAGCGAATCGCCCCCACAACGTGTCTCAAATGCGACCCTCATATGAACAGTATTTGAACGCGGCGTGGCTTTTATCCAATATGGTGGAGAATGCGCGCCGCAAACTATACACTTGGAAAAGGCTTATACCCAGTAGACCGGTCAGAAAACCACATGAAAGGCGAATCAAATGCGCGTTATTTTCAATGAGGAACTCAAGGCCGTGGCCGATGACCTCGAGCGCATGGTGCAAGGCGTGCGCAAGGCGGTCAACGGTGCCGGCGAAGCGCTGCTTCATCAGAACATCGAAGCCGCACAGGCCGTTATCGATGGCGACATCGAGATTGATGCTTTGGAGGAAAGCATTGTTGACCAGTGCGTGAAGCTGCTGGCCAAGCAAAACCCTGTTGCCACCGATTTACGCGTGGTCGTATCCACGATGCGTCTGGCCACCACTTTTGAGCGTATGGGCGATCTTGCTCGCCACATCGCAGAATCCGCCCGCCGCACCTACCCGTCCTCCCCGCTGCCGGCCGAGGCCGTTGAACTGTTCTCCCAGATGCAGGAATTCCTGAACATGACCGCCGACCGCGTGGTTGACATGCTGGCCATACGCGACACGTCCGTCGCCGAACAGATCATCATCGACGATGACAAGCTGGACGTCCTGCACCAAAAGTCCTTCGAACTGGTTCAGTCCCCGGAATGGAACGGCACGAACCAGCAACTGATCGATGTGGTACTGATCGGTCGTTTCATGGAGCGTTTGGGCGATCATGCCGTGTCCGCAGCACGCCGTGTTGTGTTCATCGTTTCCGGTTTCGATCCAAGCAAGGAGCCGACCCGCGATGAAGAAGGCATGACCGACTGAGCCGCATCAGCATTGTCTCGAAAACGCTGACTGATTGTGGTCCGCATTCCGATCGGACTGCGGACCACAATCGTTATGATTTCATGTTGTACCGCATTGCATCGTGCTGTTGAAATGCGCACGTCGCGATACGAAAAGAATACAAAAGCGAATATGAAAAGGCCGCCGACTTAAAGTCGACGGCCTTTTCATTACGGCTTACAGCTGTTCCAAAGTCAGATCACTTCTGGCCCTGAGCAGCGACGGCAGCGGCACCGGCAGCGGCAGCTTCCGGATCCAGATACTCGCCACGCGGCTTGATCGGCTTGAAGTTTTCGTCCAGCTCGTACAGCAGCGGCATTGCGGTCGGAATGTTGACCTTGGCGATTTCCTCTTCGCTCAGATTGTCAAGCATCTTGACAATGGCGCGCAGGGAGTTGCCGTGAGCGGCGATCAGAACGGTCTTGCCGGCCTTGAGCTCCGGAATAATGTCGGATTCGAAGTACGGCTTGACGCGCTCGACCACATCGGCCAGGCATTCGGCTTCCGGAACCGGATCGCCGGCGTAGCGCGGATCGTTGTTCTGCGCATACTCGTCGTTCGGATCGATTTCCGGCGGCGGGGTTGCATAGGAACGACGCCACAGCATGAACTTCTCATCACCGTACTCTTCACGGATCTGAGTCTTGTTCTTGCCCTGCAGAGCGCCATAGTGACGCTCGTTCAGACGCCAGCTGCGCTTGACCGGAATCCACAGGCGGTCAGCCTCATCCAGTGCGACATTGGCGGTGTTGATGGCGCGACGCAGCATCGAGGTGAAGACGATGTCCGGCAGAACATTCTTCTCCTTGAGCAGACGGCCGCCGTTCTTGGCTTCCTCAACGCCCTGTTCGGTCAGCGGGACGTCAACCCAGCCGGTGAACTGATTGGTTTTATTCCATGCGCTCTGTCCATGACGGAGCAATACTAGTTTGTAAGTCATACTGCACAGTCTACCGCTCAAGGCACCCCAACCGCGCCATTTCTTAGATTTTGGCGAATATCATCATTAAAAATATCCGTACAAAATCACATCATGACAATTGCGCAGACAGCACCGACGCCGATCCAACGAATACAAAACCCCAGCAAATCGCCGTAATCACAGCAAACAGACCCACCGAAAGCAGAGCGCGCTTCCAATTACGGCGCTGCACACCGCGAAATGCGATAATCGCGAACACCCAGACCGGCAACGACAGCACCAACGATCCCAGCCCGTTGAACAATTCCATATTGTAGGTCGTCATAAACAATGCACTGATAATCAGTGTGTTCGTCAACATCGCGTACAGCATGCCCCTTGCACGGGGCGCGCCCACGTGTGCCGCATAGGTGCGTTTTCCGGCGGCCTTGTCGGCATCGATATCGCGGATATTGTTGACCAGCATCAGCGACACCGCATTGAAACCGGCAATCAGCGAGGCCAGCAGCACATGTTGGAAACGCAGGTCGAAGGTGCCAATCATCGCATAATATGTGCCGCCCACCGCGACGGGGCCAAAGAATATGAATGCCGCGATTTCGCCGAATCCGCGGTATCCGTACGGATTGCGGCCGCCTGTATAGAACCAGCCGGCGGCAAGGCAGGCGACGCCGACCAACAACAGAGGCCAGCAGCCACTGATTGCGACGACGGCGACACCAGCAATGCAGGCCATGCCAGCGGCAATGCCGGCCGCCAGCAATACTTTTTTCGGTACGACACCGGAGGCCACCAGACGGCGTGGCTTGTCGGATTGTGCAACTGTCGACTGCGCCGGTTGCGTTGCGCCGCCTTGGACCACGTCGCTACCTTGGACCACGTCCCGGCCCGCATCCGTACCGCGAATGCCATCGGAATAATCATTCGCGAAATTCACAGCAATCTGCAAGCCGAGCGCAACGATAAGGCACAACACAAAATACAGCACAAACCAATTCGGGGAGCCGATAAACGAGGACTCGCACGCAGGATAGGCATTCGCCGGAAGCGAGCCGGTTTCATTGAGTACGGCATCGCATTCAGCAACCTGCTCGTGCACGCGCATCCATGCGGCGCACGCGCCCATAATCACCGGAGAGGCGCCGATCATCAACGTTTTCGGTCGCATACCCTGCAACCACATCGTCCAAGTCGTCTTCGTCATATGCACCATCGTAATATGCGTCATCGCAAACGGGTGAGGATATATGGCGTCAATGCCGTGGATACAAACATCCCGCCGCGAAAGCGAACGCCTGCACAGCGGGATGTTCAGAATACTACAGTGACGCTGCAGTGGCGCTACCGTGACTGCTATAAACGGCAGTGTCGGTTCAGCGCCGATTCCGCATCAATTCAAGGGCTTGACCAATGGGAAGGTGATCGTCTCGCGAATCGTGGCGCCCGTAAGTGCGATCAGCAGACGGTCGATGCCCATGCCTGTGCCACCTGCCGGCGGCATGCCGACACCGAGGGCCTCCAAGAAGTCCTCATCGATGTCGCAAGCTTCCTCGTCACCGGCCAGCGCATCCTTCGCCTGGGCGACAAAACGTTCGCGCTGCACCACCGGATCATTGAGCTCGGAGTAGCCCGTGGCCAGCTCGAAGCCGCGCACGTACAGATCCCACTTCTCCACAACGCCCGGCTTGCTGCGGTGGCCCTTGACCAGCGGCGAAGTCTCAACCGGGAAGTCGCGCACGAAAGTCGGCTCATAGAGCTTGTCTTCGTAGAAGTGCTCCCACAGATGTTCGACCAGCTTGCCGTGGTTCTCGACATCGTCGCGTTCCACGCCCAGCTTGTCGGCGATGGCGCCCAAGTGTTCGACGGAGGTGCCCGGATTGTCCGGACCGCCGTTCGGAATGATCTCCTCGCCCAACGCTTCAGACAGGGAATCGTACATGCTCATGGTCTTCCATTCGCCACCGAAATCGTATTCGGTGCCGTCCAGCAGCGTGACCTTATGCGAGCCGTACACGTCCATGGCGGTGCGTTGGATCAGCTCCTTGACCAGCGCGCCGATGGTGTCATAATTGCCGTACGCCTGGTACGCCTCAAGCATGGCGAATTCCGGAGCGTGTGTGGCGTCGACGCCTTCATTGCGGAAGTTGCGGTTGATTTCGAACACGCGGTCGATGCCGCCGACCAAGCAGCGCTTCAGGAACAGTTCCGGCGCGATGCGCAGATACAGGTCCAGATCGAAGGCGTTCATATGCGTGGTGAATGGGCGTGCCGCGGCGCCACCATGCACGGTCTGCAACATCGGGGTTTCGACTTCAAGGAAGTCGTGCTCGGCGAAGGTGTTGCGGATGGAACGCACGGCCTTGGAACGATTACGGACCATGTCGCGGATCTTCTCGTCGGCGATCATGCCGATATACGGCTTGCGAGTACGGGTATCGTCATTCAATTCCTTATGCAGGGCCGGCAGCGGCTGCAGAGCCTTGGCGGCGATGGCCCATTCGGTGGCGAACACGGACAGTTCGCCGGTCTTGGAGGAGATCACGCGGCCCTTCAAAAACAGGTGGTCACCCAAATCAACCAGCTGCTTGAACTGCTTCAAAGAATCGGCGCCGATTTCCTTCTTGGAAATCATGCCCTGAATCTTCGTGCCGTCGCCAGCGGAAAGCTGTACGAAGCACAGGCCACCGGCGTTACGTAGAAACAGCACGCGGCCTGCAATACCGACAACGTCTTCAGTTTCCGCACCGGCTTCCAACTTGCCGTCATATTCAGCGCGCACCTGCTCGATTGTGTGCGTCACATCCAGAGTCACCGGGTACGGATCAACTCCGTTTTCCAGCATCATCGCACGCTTGGCCACGCGCATCTGCACCTGTTCCGGATGTGCGGACGGGCCGAATTCCTTATTGCCCGGGTCGACGGCTTCATCCAGAGTCGCGCCTGCTGCGATCTTCGCGCGAATGGCTTCATCCTGGTCAAGCAGCATCTGAGCGCGTTCCACCGTGCTCATAACGGAGACGGCATGCTCTTCTTCATTCTGATTTTCAAGGGTTTCTTCGATGTCACTCATAGGCCAACAGTGTAGCGTTACGGCGATACACGGCCGATGGCCGATAAAAGAGATATACAGGCGAAGCGGCAAGAACGGTGATGCATATATGACGAGACTGGAACCGACAAGCGCAAAAACATCGTACGGAACAGACAATGGCGGAAATAAGCACGACACGCCGATATTTGCATTTCTCCCGAAATGACGTAAAGTATCACCCGTTGCGAACAACGGGCTGTAGCGCAGCTTGGTAGCGCGCTTCGTTCGGGACGAAGAGGCCGCGGGTTCAAATCCCGCCAGCCCGACCCATGAAGAACCGCCGGAAACGGCGGTTCTTTTTTTGTATCCACTGCAACCTTGAGGCATTCCGTGCCGCGATTCCCCGGGAGAAATCCATTGAAAAAGAATCTGCTTGCGCTGGCTTCCGGCGCATTCGTCCTCGGCGCCGCCGAATTTGTGATGATGGGCATCCTGCCGCAAACGGCCGACGCGATGGACGTTGATATCCCGACCGCGGGCAATTTCATTTCCGCCTACGCGATCGGCGTGTGCGTCGGCACATTGATGCTGGTGTTCGGCCGTAAAGCGCCGCCGCGCAATCTTATCGTCCTGTTCATGGTCATCGCATTGCTCGGCAATCTGTTGAGCGCCCTCTCCATGAATGCGCCGATGCTGATCGCGGCGCGTTTCATCTCCGGCCTGCCGCATGGCGCATTTTTTGGCACGGCCACGCTGATCGCAAAAGTCCTCGCCGAACGAGGCAAGGAAGCGCAGTCTGTTTCCATGATGGTCACCGGTCAGACCATCGCCAACATGTTGGGCGTTCCCGCAGGCACATTGATGGCTGAATTCATGTCATGGCGTCTTGCCTTCGGCATTCTCACCTTGTGGGCCGCAATGACAGTAGTGCTGGTGCTGGCGTGGATTCCGCGCGTGGAACCGATTAAGGATGCCGGCATCGCAGGTCAGTTCCGCTTCCTCACCAAGCCCGGCCCATGGATGATTCTTCTTGCCGTTTTCACCGGCAATACCGGCATTTTCTGCTGGTGGAGCTACGTGTCGCCGTGGCTGCAGAAGGTCGGCGGCTGGGCGTCCGGCATCGTGCCGATGCTGATGATGCTTGCCGGTTTCGGCATGGTTGTCGGCGGCATTATCGGCGGCAAAATCACCGACCGTTGGCGTCACGCAGGCACGGCCGCCGTCGGTCAGGCGGTCGCCTGCACTGGTTTGTTGTTGGTGTTCCTCCTGCCTGGCAATTATGGCACCACCACTTTGCTTACGTTCTGGATTGCATTCGGCCTGTTTTTTATTTCCGCTCCTCAGCAGCTGCTGATGGTCGAAGCCGGCCAAGGCGGCGGCGAACTAATCGCCGGCGCAGCCGTGCAGGTGGCATTCAATTTCGGCAACGCCGTCGGATCGGTCATCGGCGGCGCCATGCTGACTGGTTTCGCCATGAATTACCACTACACCGGCCTCGGCGGCCTGCCTTTCGCCGCAGTCGCCGTGGCTCTGCTGGCGTTCTATTCGATTCGCTACGAAAAGCACGTCAGCGCAATGGACCGTCTGCAGCGCGTCGAAGTCTGATCCCGCAAATCGTTAAAACCACGTGGTTTTAACGATTTGCGGCCTATTGAGAGTGCGTTTTCGTTAAAACCACGTGGTTTTAACGAAAACGGGCGGACGATGCGGCGGAGTCTTACACTGGTAGGAGATTTTCCTGGTGTAAGGAGACGCAATGGGCGAGGATGCTTTGGACACGGACGCAGCGAATAGCGAGACGAACGACGCAGCAAACAGCACAACGGACAACGCAGCAGGCTCCGCCGCAAACGGCGGCGCCGCCTGGGACGCGCAGGAGTTTTTACGCGGTCTTGACGCGATTTTCGACGCGCATGTTGGTGAGACGAAAGCCGAACCATATCTGCTGGAGGCATTAACAGATGCCGAAAACGCTGGCGATGACGCCGGTCAGCTCACCGTACTGAACGAAATCATGGGATTTTATCGGTCGCGGGGCCGTCATGACGACAATCAGTGGATGATTCAGCGCGCAATGGAGCTGGGGCTGCGCATGCGCATTCAAGGCACGGAAGCGTGGGCGACGACGCTGATTAATGCAGCGACCAGTATGCGTGCCGCCGGGCGTTATGATCAGGCCACCGATTTGTACGATATGGCGTTGGCCGAGGCGTCGCGCTGCTTCTCCCCTGCAGATCGCCGCCTGGCCGCATTGCATAACAATATTTCGATGCTATACAGCGAAACCGGCAACCTCGCACAAGCCGACCGGGAACTGCGCGCGGCGTTGGATATTCTGCGACAATCCAGCATTGACGCGTCGACTGACATTGACATCGCGTCCACACATACGAATTTGGCGCTGGTCTTGCTGGGTGAGGCGCAGGCGGCCACCGCCAATGCCGATTCCTCCGCGGCCGCTGATGATACAAGCGGCAGCGGCGACACGGATGCCGCCGGCAACAACACCGCAAACGACGCAGCGTCACGATTGCTGCGGGATGCCCGCAAGCATGCGCAGGCCGCGCTTGATATCTACAAGGCTGGTCATTTGGAAAACAACAGCCATTACGCATCCGCCTTGGCAGGGTTCGCGCAAGTGAGTTTCACCGATGGTGATTTCGCCGCAGCTGCGAACGGATACCGCCGCTCATTGGCGGTAATCGAGGATTGCTACGGCAAGGATAGCGACTATTGGAAAATCACCGACGCGAATTTGCAGCAGGTGATTGAGATCGCCCGCAATCATGGCGTCAATATTGACGAGCCTGCCGCTAATGCGCCTCTCTTCCCTGCAGCATCATCACAACCAGCGTCGCAACCGTCAGCATCCTCGCCGGCAACGCCATCATCCGCATCATCCGATGCATCCGCGACGTCGCCAACATCACAACAATCTTCCACTTCGGAGTCAGCGGCATCATCATCCGCAATACCAACGTCTGCATCATCCGACGTGTCACTGGCAGCGCAGCAGCCGCCGGCAACGCCTGCCGCCGCCGCACCGGCCAATATCACTGGCATGCAGCTGGCCCGCGAATATTGGAAGACGTATGGCAAGCCGCTGCTCGCCAGCAAGTACGCCGCATATCAGGGCCACATCGCCGCCGGCCTCGTCGGGCACGGTTCGGAATGTTACGGTTTCGACGACGCGATTTCACGCGACCATGATTTCGGCCCCGGCTTCTGCCTATGGCTGACCGACGAGGATTATGAGGCGATCGGCGAGCAATTGCAGGCCGATTACGACGCATTGCCGCAGGAATTCATGGGATTCGGCCCACGCGAGGCGACGCCGCGAGCGCAAGGCGCAGGCAGGCGTGTCGGAGTATTTCGCATCGGCGATTTTTTCGCCGGTATCACCGGCTACGAACAGGCGCCGGGCGACGACAGTCCGCATGAGTGGCTGATGTTGGATGAGCCGACATTGGCCGCGGCGACGAATGGCCAGGTGTTTGCTGATCCGTTGGGCGCGTTTTCAAAGCGGCGTCAAGGTTTCAAATTGATGCCTGACGATGTGCGCTTGTCGCTGATTTCGCGCCGCTTGGGCATGATCGCACAGTCCGGCCAATACAATCTGCCGCGCATGTTGGCCCGCAATGATGGCGCCGCGGCAATGGCAAGCATTCATGAATTCGCTGAGGCCGTCGTTTCACTGGTTTTCCTTATTAATACGCCGATTTCGGCCGGATATATGCCGTATTACAAATGGCGTTTTGCGGCGCTGCGCGCGTTGAGCGCCCGCATGGCGGCCCGTTTGCCGGATGCGTGCGCGCGTTTGGAGGAAATATTGCGATTGTCGTCAGCGGCCTGTTTTGGCGGCGCCGGTTTTGGCGAGGGCGGCAAGGGCGCGGCTCCGGCGGCCGCTCGTGTGAATGCGCTTGTTAATGAAATCTGCGCCGATATCGTCGCTGAATTGCGCCATGAAGGCTTGACGTCTTCGGATGACGTCTTCTTGGAATGGCAGAGGCCATACGTGGAGGCGCATATTCGCAGCGATTCGCCGGTGCTGCACAGCCTGTGACACCGTCGTGCTTCGCCGCGACATCACCGTATCGGAAGCATCGCATCGTCGCGGCTGACGCCGTCACGGCAACGTCACCGCGATCTCGCCGCAATATCACGGCAACATCACAGCACTGTCAATCGTGAAAACATCCGTGAAACATAATCAACAATGTGTGGAAAGCCATCGATAATGTCTGAAGAACAAGTATCCAACGAAGCACTCATCGAAGCGATCATTACACTGGAATGGGATCAATTTCAGAACACCACCAATGAAGGCGGCCGCGCATCTTGCCAAGGTAATTGGCCGATGTTCCATCAGATGCGCGACAGCCAATTTTTGACGTGGCCACGCGATCTGCTGGAAAGCTACCGCGACGATTTGGTTAATGCGAATCAGGTTGGCCGCAATCTCATCACCGAAAAATATGGACGCATGATGGCCTCGACCGTACCGGAGGATTACCGGCGCAACATCGAGCCGTATATTCCGCGACTTACCGACGAGCGAATCGCCCGCCAGGAGCAGGTAATCGAACGTCAAGTCGCATGGGCCGCGGATTTTCGCGAGCGCTATCCGAAACTCGGCATGGCGATGCGTGTATTGACCACAGCCGAAGACACCGCTGAGGACACGTCGTTCGAAACGTATCTGCGCGGCGAATTGAGCACATATTCCGATGCAACGTTCGCTCTGTATGAGCGGATGGTAGTGGATTTCGCCGCCTCCGGCCGTAATCTCACCGAGGAGACGATCCGTAACACCGTGTTCTTGGGTGGATTTTCCGGTCTTGACGAGGCTGAGGCTATGCAGGCCGCATAACCCACGCCGTACCGGCTCTGTCCTGTTCAAGAACGTGATTTTCTTGGGGAAATCACGTTCCGCCCATCAACTCCGAAGCCAAAACGTTGGAAGCAACTCCACCCACACAATGCATGGGCAGTATCAACAGAATGTACGAGTGACGCAACACACAGCAGCACACAATATGTAACGCCATCAGAATGTACGGGGTGGCCCACTTGCGGATTCCCCTCCTTTCATTAAGCGCGGCCGGGAACACCAGCAGAATTGCAAGGTGGCGCACGCGCGTTGTATCCCGCACATCGCGATGTGTGTGCTGCATCAGCAGAATACATAGAGGAGCACACGCGCAATGTGTAGGTGACACTAACACATTGTGCATATGGCACCCACACAATGTGCGCCCTACCCCCGTACAACGCACATTGTGTGTCCGAACAACGCACAATGTGCGCTAATCCGACACGCAATGTGCGTACCGGAAACCAATGACGCACAATGTGCGAGTGCCACTAACACAATGTGCATATGGCACTGGCACAATGTATGAGTAACACACGCACAATGTGCGGGTGACGCGCGCGCAATGTGCGGGCCGAGAAGGCACATTGCGTATGTGGAGACGATGCCCGACAACAGCACACGTGCATCGCTCATCGCCACAGGCACATTGTGCTCGCCGGTAAAATACTCTCCTGTTGTTTTTAATGTTGCGGATTGCGGCCGGCTTCGCCCATTGTTAGATCGGATTCAGCCAATTTACTGTTTTTGCGATTACCGATTGCTTTGGAAACGCCCCAGACGACGGCGACTACCAGCAGAATCGCACCGATTCCGCCGAAAACAACTGCAATCAGAACACGCGGCTCAAACTGGGAGAGGTTAATAGGCATCCAATAGCCGAACATTGCAGTGAATAGACCAAGCAGAATCATCAGCACGCCCAAAACAATGGTCATGACGCTGGGGCCTTTAGGTCGTACGACAGGACTCTGCATCGGAGCTTGGCGAGGAACCTGCACATACGGATATGCGGGTCGCTGCCGGAATCCGTTCATATTACCGGGATTCATTGGATTTCCTTGTTGAGGAGTCCCTGATTGCGACGGCATCCCAGAATGCTGAGCCCCCTGCATTCGTGGCGGTTCGGCGCTATACAACGGCACCTGACTGCCGGGGGTAGCATCATATTGCGCGGATTGCGCAATGGGCTGATCCAACTTCGAAGCAGCATCAGTAGCCTTCTGATTACCATCTACAGTCGACTCATCGAAAGACCCACGCATATGATTCACCGGCATCGTGGAATCATCGGACGCCACAGTAGTTTCATCAGATGCCACAGACTGCTTACGCATCGCCACCGTCGGTTCGCCAGGTGCCGAAGTCACCTTGCTCAGCTGCACCGTAGGTTCGCCGGAGGCCGCAGTCACCTTGTTCATTTGCACCGTAGGCTCATCGACACGCGACATTTTCGTAGTGTCACTCATGGTCGGACTCCTTGTGATAGATGCCGTCACCGGCCACAGACCTGCCGGCCGAAGGCAACGTGTTTTGTGATTCATATTGAACGATGATCTTGGCGTCAGCGACTCCCCGAACATTGATATTCAGGTCCGGTACAGCGGATTCCGGCGCCACCGCACGGCACGGCCAATACGGATCGGAAGGAATATCGTCGGAGGAGATGACCTCATAATCAACGGTATCGCACACATCCTGCGCAGATACCTCCATGGAGGACTCCCAGTCGAAGGGTGAGGAAAGGGAGACGCCACCATACTGGCCGATAAACGAATGGCGTCCGTACCCATAGCTGCCATCGCCGGCCCAACCATTGTTGAATGTCCAGCCGCAACCGTCCGGCAATGTGACGTACACACGGGATTCCTCGGCGTAAAGATTCAGCGTTCCCGCCGGGCATGCACTGTCCACCGCACTGCCATCGTTCAGCCTTCCCGTGTGCGTACCGTTATTGCGGACGTAATCGGCCAAATCGATGTGTACGATGCTCTCGTCGTAATCATCTCCAAGAAAGGCTATGCCTTGCGTATATGCCTGCATCTGCTCCGGAGACGACCCGTATACACGCAAATCACCCACTTCGACCCTGTTGTAGTTTCCGATGCCGCGACGAACCTCATTCAACGAGTACGCGTATCCCATGGAGACGAAGAGCATGCATGAGGCGACGATGGCTGCACACCATGCCAAGGGGTGCAGGCCTCCGGCACGACGTCCGAAAGCGCCCAATCCGACGATCAATACACCAAGCGCCGCGCAGATGATGCCGGACCATATGCATAGCCGTTGCAGGTCTTCCGTTATCGAGTCCGTGCCATCAAGACCGAGGGCGACCGCCCCTACGCTTACAAGCATCAAACCCAATGCGACCAGCACGACAAGAGGGCCGGCCGGTTTACGACGCACACGTTTGGGGCACGGGACCTCCTGCGGAGCACGATATGCGAAAGTCACCGGCATTCCGTCCGGCATCGGCTGCTGTGGCGCCGCCTGCATCAGCGGGACCGACTGCGTAGACGAAACCGGCCCTGCAGGAGGAACCGGCTGCTCCGATTGATGTGTTGACCGCATCGTGTTCGTCGGAGGCATATTTGTCGCAGACATGTTCTCCGACGACATAGCCGATGAATACGCCGTGGTTGCGGAATATGGAGGAATCGCAGCCCCCATCGGACGCTGCTCGTATCGCCAAGCTGCGCGCTCGCTGGCACGGACCAGATACCACAACAGCACCGCAGCCAATGCGAAGGCCAACCATCCGGTGCCCGGAATCAGCAATGCGCATGCCAGACACAGGAACACGCCGACCATGCTCCAATCCCACTGCCCATCAACCAGATCCTGCACAAGAATATGACCATTCCTACTATCCGGGAGCAGCATCCAAGCCAATCCATAAAAGGCGGCACCAGCACCAAACAGCAATACTGAAGCGACCATCAGCGAGCGCACCAGCACGGTGCTCCAGCCGAGACGTTGGGCTATGCCGTCGCATGCGCCGCCGATCCAGCGATCATCCGTCCGCTGCAATCCGCTCTCGCGAATACGGCGGAACAACCGTTGCAGCCAGGTCTCCTTCGGGATGTCGCCATAGGGAACATTGCTGTACGGCGCATTGTTATACGAAGTGCCACCATATGAGGCGCCCCCATGCGCCGCATCATCGTATCGCATAGTTCCGTCGCGCCTGTCAGCGCGATAATCATCATTCATACCGTTCATGTTTTCATTACAGCAGTCAGACGTCTTCCCCACCCCCGGGAAACACCCTGAATGCACCCTGAATTTCCCCTTCAGGCATCGCATCGCCTCCCCCAGGCGCGGCACAATGGAATCATGCCCGATTCGATGAAACACCAGCGGCGTATCACTTTGCCCGCCGACGGCACTGCGGCAAACCGCATGCCGCCGTATGCCGGCCCCTATGCGACATCAGCGTCTTCTGAGACTGCCGACACCGCCCACTCGCGGTTGCAGCCGATACGTCCTGCGAAGCTTCCCCTGATGCGCCCTAGGCAAGGCCGCTGGCTGGCTGGCGTCTGCAAAGGCATCGCCATGCATCTTGGAATTAGAGTCGGCGTCGTACGGTCGCTGTTCGTCATCTCCACGATGATGTGCGGAGCTGGAACGGCCGCGTATATCATGCTATGGATGCTCGTGCCAACGGGCGACCCCGTTGTGCAGGCCGCACGACAGGCGCGATTCAACGACATCAATGCCCCACTGTCTCGTGGAAACATACAGTATGGCGGCACAGCAGAAGCTTTTAATAATGCCGATGCGGAAGAGACGACCTCGTCCGGAGAGAGCCTCTCCGAAATGTTTCGTCATGCGTCAAAACCGGCGCTGATTGCAGCGGCAGGCATCATATTGCTCACACTCGCTCTGTTGCTGACGGCCAGCGGCGTCAATCGAACGCTGATTCTTCCGGCGGTGCTCACACTCAGCGGCATCGGCATATCCTGGCTGCGGTACAACGCGAAGGACGGCCAATCGTGGACCATGATTGGCGGAATCGTTTTGATTTTCCTCGCCTACATATTGGTGGCGGTCGACGTAACGCAACAGCGATACGGCACAAGCGCGCCGCATATGATCATCGCGGGATTCCTGATGTTAATCAGCATTGTGTTGACCGTCGTGCCGTGGGCGGTTTCTTTGATTCGCGACATCGGCACCGAACGGGCGTTGAAGGAACGCGAAGAGGAACGTGCCGATATGACCGCACATCTGCATGACGGGGTGTTGCAGACGTTGGCGCTGATTCAACTGCATGCCGGCGAGGCGCAAACCGTATTCACATTGGCTCGATCCCAAGAGCGCGAGCTGCGCGAATGGCTATATCAGGAGCGTTCCACATCGGATCGCTCCATCAAAGCGGGCCTCAAACTCATCACCGCACAAGTCGAAGACGATCATGGCAAGCCGATTGAAGTGGTTACCGTCGGCGACGCCCAACCGAGTGCGCAGACCGACGCGCTGCTTGATGCCACGCGGCAGGCCTTGGTCAATGCGGTCACGCACGGTGCGGAACCCATTTCCGTATATTGCGAAGTGCATGACGGCACCGTCGAGATTTTCGTGCGCGATCACGGCAATGGTTTTGACATTCATGCGATTCCGCAGGGCAGACTTGGCATTAAGGAATCGATTATCGGCAGGATTCAACGCCGCGGCGGTACAGTGGAAATCGTATCCCGCGAAGGCTGGGGCACGGAAGTGCGCATGCATATGCCAATTGGCGTAGGTACCGAGCGCGGAGGCAGCGCCAGCACAACTGGAAGCACACCTAACGCGCCCGAATACGGCGAGGAGATTCAACGATGAATGATGCAGCGATGATGAATGACACGACGACGGACGATGCGCCGTTTGACGGCACCGCCGAGCAGAAGCCGATTCGCATTGCGGTCGTGGACGATCATGAAATGTTTCGTGCAGGCGTGGTTGCGACGTTGAAGCCATATTTCGATATTGTCGGGCAGGCGCCTGATGTGGAAGGCTCGGTTGCGATGATTGCACAGACGAAGCCGGATGTCGTGCTGTTGGACGTGCATGTGCCGGGCGGCGAAGGTGGTGGCGGCGCGGAGATTCTGGCCAAAGCGAAGCTGTATTCACCGCATTCGGTGTTTCTTGCCTTGTCCGTTTCCGATTCCCCGCAGGATGTGGGCGCCGTGATTCGTGCGGGCGCACAAGGCTATGTCACCAAAACGATTTCCGGCAATGATCTGATCGCCTCAATCAAACAGGTTTATGAGGGTTATGCAGTGTTTTCACCGAAGCTGGCGGGATTCGTACTTTCCGTATTCCAAGGCGGACCGGCAACCGGCGGAGCCGGCGCATATGGTGACATCACATCGGGCACGCCCATTCATGACGAGGAATTGGACCGCTTGTCGGCGCGCGAACAGGAGGTCATGCGGCTTATCGCACGCGGCTACACATACAAGGAAGTCGCCGCCGAACTGTTTATCTCCATTAAAACCGTGGAAACACACGTCAGCTCGGTACTGCGCAAACTGCAGCTTTCCAATCGCACCGAGCTCACCCGCTGGGCCACCGACCGCCGCATTGTATGACAGCACATCATAAACGCACGAAACACAAAAGCCGCGCCAGCCAGCCCATATCAGGCCAGCCGGCACGGCTTATATATCAGCGCTTCAAGCGAGACCTCAATCAGACGCTGAAATCAGACAATGCTGCAATCAGCGGCGCATCAGGCAGCACGGAAACCGTTCGGATTCTTAGTCTGCCAGTTGATCGACGATGCGGCCATATCGTCCATCGTCAATTCCGCCTTCCATTCCAGCTCGCGTTCAGCCTTCGAAGCATCAGCATAGCAGGCATCAATGTCACCGGGACGACGCGGCTTGATGGCAAACGGAATCGCGTGGCCCGCGGCCTTCTCGTAAGCCTTGATGACTTCCAGCACGGAATAGCCGTGGCCAGTGCCTAGATTGTAGGTGTACACGCCCGGCTTGTCGATATGATCAACGACTGCGACATGGCCGCGGGCCAGGTCGACGACATGAATGTAATCACGCACGCCGGTGCCGTCCGGAGTGTCGTAATCGTCACCGAAGACCTGAACTTCCTTAAGTTCACCCAATGCGACCTTCGCAATGTACGGGGTCAGATTTGCCGGAATGCCCTTCGGGTCTTCGCCCAGCAGGCCGGATTCGTGGGCGCCGACCGGGTTGAAGTAGCGCAGGATGACCACGGTCCAGGAATCGTCGGAAACGACGACGTCGCGCAGAATCTGCTCCTGGAACAGCTTGGATGTGCCATACGGATTGGTGGTGCCGCCGATTGGGGTTTCTTCGGTGATCGGCAGCTCTTCCGGCTTGCCGTATACGGTGGCGGAAGAGGAGAAGATGATCTTCTTGACGTTGTGGGCACGCATGGTCTTCAGCAGCACCAGCGTGGAATACAGGTTGTTGTCGTAGTATTCGATCGGCTTGGCCACGGATTCGCCGACTGCCTTAAGGCCTGCAAAATGGATGACCCAGTCAATGTTGTTTTCGGTGAAGATGCGGTCCATCAGCGCTTCGTCACGCACATCGCCGTCGTAACGCTTGATGGTCTTGCCAGTGATCTGCTCGACGCGATTCAGCGCTTCCGGGGAGGAATTGCCGTAATTGTCGACGGACACGACGTCGTATCCCCTATTCAGCAGTTCAATATCGGTATGCGTAGCGATATAGCCGGCGCCACCGGTGACCAGAATGGTCGTCATATGTCACTCCTTCAATCATGTCGGCTTGCTCATTCATGTCGACAGTTCAATCGTACCGGCTTTTGTCGGAAAATGATGCTTTTACACGACAAAAACGAACAATTTCTATCATGTTTTCACAAAAAATTTCGTTTGGCAATTCCAATCCGCACATTCGGACGGAATCGCCAAACGAAATTTGGTCAGGATAGCGAAATTATCGGGTCACCCGACAGATTCATCCAGCAGAATCACCCGTCAGGCCCGTTCCGCGAATCCCAAGGACCGCATGAAGCCGAACGTCAGATCCTTCGTCTTGAACACCGCCGTGTTATTGAGGATTCGTTCGCATACGCTGCCCAGTTCGTCTTCGACCGCGGCATGGATGGCGGCGCGGTCACGGGAACCGTTCAGCTTTGCCGTAAGCTCCTCCCATTCGAGGCTGAATTCGCTTTCCGCTTCCGGCAAAGGCTCCCCCGCCGCCAACGCGTCTTCGATATGTCCAAGCTGCTCGACCAGACGGCCGGGCAGAATGAACAGACCCTGCGCTTCGATCAGTCCGATCGGCTCCTGCTTGACCGGGTAGAATTCCGGATGTGCATGGAAGATGCCGTCCGGATATTCGTCGCTGACGCCGTTGTTACGGAAGATCAGGCTCATTTCATAACCACGGTCGGTGGCGATCGCACTCGGGGATAGTGCGGAACGTTTGCCGTCCTCGCCTTCGCAGATGATGCCGAGCTCCGGATTCGAATACGAAATCCAGCCTTCGCGGATGATGTCGCTGACTTCGATGATGCTGCTGCGATTCTTCGAAACGACACGCACCGCGGTTCCCGGCCAGTCGAGGATTTCGACGATGGTGTCCGGGTAGGTGTCAAGTTTCAGCGTCATCCATGCCGGAGCCTTGTGCATCGGGAGCATTTCGCCGCCGCCCTGGTAATGGTCGTGCGCGAGCACCGATCCGCCGATGCGCGGCAATGCGGCGTTGCATCCAAGGAAGTACCCGGGGAAACGATCGACGAAATCCAGCAGCTTGCCGAAGGTGGAACGGCTCACATGCATCGGCGTGTGTTCGGTGTTCACGCAGATACCGTGCTGGTCGAAGTAGCCGTACGGCGAGAACTGCCAGAACCAGTCTTCACCGCCCAATGTCACAGGCATGGTGCGCAGCGTGCGCTTGTTGCGCCCTGCGAAGCCCTCGTTCTCATGACAGATCGTGCACTGCGGGTATCCACCTGCCGTGCTGTTGCCCGCGGCCGCCTTCTTCATGTTCTTGAATTCCGGCTTGGCCATGTTGATGGTGATCACCAGACCATGCGAGTCGAAGCGCGGATTGCGGTCGAGCACGGCACGCTTGACATACGTGTTGGCGACGCAATAGTCGTAGAACCACTGCATTGCCGCCATGCCACCCTGCTCGCGCTCGACGTCGAGGAACCGCTTCTGCAGCACTGACGGGCGTGCCGAAAGCAGACCCATCACGATGTCGCCATACACGGCGGCCTCGTCGTCGTCGAACAGTCCTGCAGCGACCGCAGCGGCGCGGAAGCGAGCTAACAGGTCATCCTGTGTGTCATCGCCCGCAACCGTTCCCGTCGGACGGTACGAGTCCAATGAGAACAGCTCGAACACACGGTTGCGCGCCCAATCCGCGTCTGCGGCATCCAAATCAAGACGCTTGCAGGCAAAGTCGACCAGTGCGTCAATGCCGGCATACACATCGGCGTGCACGTCCACGCCTTGCTCTTCCTGTGTCTCTCCTACCATCAGCGAGCCGCCTTTTCTATCACTTCTTCCACGATGACGCGGGTTTCGTCGACTTTCCGCTCCATTTCCCGTACGAGCTTGATTTGCGTGCGGGTGCGCACGAGGTTGTGTTCCGGGTACTTGGTGGCGAAGTAGGTGTCGCCCACCAGGTAGTCGGCGAGGAAGCGCATGCCGCATTCCATAGTCATCATGTTGCCACCGAATGCGAGCAGTTCGATTTCACGTTCGGTCATGGTTGGGCGCACTTCGTCGACAAAGCCTTCCGCGTAGGCACGGAAGAATTCGGTGCTGAAATGCACCTTGTCGAGGTCCTTTTCGTCTTCAAGTGCAGTGGAGGCGCCAAAGCGGATGGAGTCGCCGAAGTCGAACAGCATGGAGCCCGGCATGATGGTGTCGAGGTCGATGATGGCACGGGCCTTGCCTGTTTCGGCATCCATGAGGATGTTGTTGAGCTTGGTGTCGTTGTGGGTGACGCGCAGCGGAATCGAGCCGTCGGCGAGGCCGTTCATGATGATCGGATACTGTTCGGCGTGATCCATGTAGAAGGCGATTTCGTCACGGCAACTGGCGGCGCGGCCGAGCGGGTCGGATTCAACGGCAGCCTGGAAGTCGCGGAAGCGGCTTGGCGTGTCATGGAAGTGCGCGATGGTTTCGGCCAACTGCGATGCGTCGAATTCCGCCAGATAGGTTTGGAACTCGCCGAATGCACGCCCTGCTTCGCGGAATACGTCGGAGTTGGGCACCAGATTGTAGGAGATGGTGTTTTCAATGAAATCATATACGCGCCACATGCCGCCTTCATACTCGCAGTATGATGCGCCGTCGGTGGTTCGGATGATGTTGAGCGTCTCCTTGCCTTTTGCTTTGAGCGAGGCGGTGACCAATTCGATATTGCGCATCAGATTCGCGGTATCGGGGAACACACTGGTGTTCATGCGCTGCAGAATGTAACGCTTCACATTGGTGATGACGAGATACGTGGCGTTGATGTGGCCATCGCCATATGGCGTGATGCTTTCGACGGTGCCTTCAATTTGGAAGCGGTCGGCTACGGCGGCGAGTGTTGCGTCGATGTCTGCCATGAGGTGCTTCTTTCTTCTCTGATGATGTTGCGATGCTGCGATATTTACGATTCGAATTGGTGCAGTCGATGCCGCATCCTTGGCTGGGATCATTCAAGGATGCGGCATGACTGCTTTCGGAGCGGAGGGGTTGGTTCATACCTCGCGCCATGCGATGGCGCTGGATTCGAGCTCGAAGGTTTCCGATTCACCGTTTGCCGTGTGGACGGTGGTGATCTGCGGCTTGTCGGTGTTGTTGATGACGCAATACGTGTGCGATTGCGGGAAGTAGGCGACTTCGCACTCCGGGTTGCTGGAGCTCCATGCGTCATACTTGTCTTCGTTGTGGCTCACGTAGAACAGGATGCGTTCCAGCAGGCGCGCATTCGCTGCCGAGTATGGCAGTCCGGAGACGTACACGCCACGACCCTTGCCATATTCGTTGACGGCCAGCTGCACTTCGCCCTTGTCGGCGCGAATCAGCGTCACGTTCTCGTTGATCGGATACGTATTCGCCACGACTTCGCCGAAGTCGATGCCTCCGACTTCACCGAGGCCGTAACCGCCGCCGCAACCGCTGAGGTTGCCTGCACGGCCGGCCTTTTCGGCCGCCTCAAGCACGCCTTCATCCAGATGCACGTCGGCGGTGATGAAATGTTCCGGAGTCGTGGCCGGGAAGTACTTGTCGACCGACAGGGTCTGGAAGCGTTCTTCGTCCACGCCGAGCACGTCGGCCAACTGGAAGAAGCGGCCGTTGCGGAACACGCCGGTGGAAGTTGGTTCGCCGACGCCGACGAACGCGCCTCCTTCGCGAACCCATGCGCGGATGATTTCCTGCAGTCGCGGATCGGCCCAGGCGTCACCACCGGAGAAGGCGGTTCCTGCGGGACCGCCGTTGATGATGACGTCGATGTCCGCATCGATGCCGTGTTCAAGCACGTCGTCGAAGCTGATGAATCGCACGTTGACACGCATGCCGGAAAGGGCTTCGAGCATGCCGTAATACGAATAGGTTTGCTTGTTGGGTAGTGCGTGGGCGACGGTGAATGCCATCCAGGAGCGCATCTTGCCCCAACAGTTCAGGATTGCGACGTTGAGTTCGCCTTCGGCTGCGACGCCGTTGGTACGGTCGTGAATATCGCGGAATTCGTCGGCGATATGGGTGACGGTGTCGACGAACTTCGGGAACTTGGCCGCCAAGGAGAGGTATCCGCCGTAGCCCATGCGGGAGATCGGGCTGCGCAGGATTGCACGGCGGGCCTTACGCCAGTTGTCAAGGCCTTCGATGCTCGGATCGTTGCCCTCGTAGAAGGTGTCCGGAAAGAAGTATGGCAGGAAGCGGCCTTCCGTGTACTTGACGCCCGGGATGTCGGCGATCATACGGGTGGTGGTGCCGTCGCCGATGGAGCCGACCACGGCGTCGAGGCCGAGATCGCCGAAACCGTCCTTATACGGTTCGGTGCCGATCCACTGGTCGCCGAGGAACATCATCGCTTCCTTGCCGGCGGCATGGGTTTCGTCAACGAGATGCTTGACGTTGGCACGCACGAAGCTGGAGAGAAAGTCGATCCAATCGCGCTGCTCCTTGCGCGGCACACGCCATGCGGAGTTGTAGCTGCCGCCGTCCACGAAGTCTTCCGGACGCAGACGATAGCCATACTGCGCTTCGAAGTCGTCAAGAGCCTTGGGAGAAACCGTGCAGGCACAACCGAACCAGTCGACGATCTTTTCACGATGCTTCTGGTCGAACAGCAGCGTGAACTGGTAGAAGAAGGTGGTGAAACGGACCACATCGGTATCAGGATTTTCTTCCAGCCACTTGTGGAAGGTTTCCATCACGAATTCGCGGGTCTTCTCGTGATAGATGTCGAACGGGATTTCGTGTTCCTTGTCGCCCCAATCATTGGTCAGATGGTTGTACATCTCGACCGGATCCCAAATGATGTAGGCGAGGAAGGATGCGGTGTACTCGTGCATCGGCGTTGCGCCGAGCACGTGAACGATGTCTTCATTTCCGTCCAACGTCCAAGCGTCCGTAGGCACGACTTCGCCAGTGGTGCGATCCACGACTTCCCAATACTTATGCGGGTCTGCGTCGCGGTTCGGCTTGAGCTGTTCCTCGTAGAAACCGTCCATCAGCGGAATGTCGACAGCGTCGCTTCCGGCGAGGATTCGGTCGGTCAGCAGGTATACCTGCGGCGTTTCATCCATGTGCAGGGTGATCCACTCATTGTGGGCACGGGTCGGGAAATATGCACTGTAGATCTTCTTGCCGAGCGCACGTACGGCGTCGTCGAGATGGGTGCCGTCGGAGTTGCGGATGGCGTCTGCCCCCCACAGTTCGGCGAGTTCCTTGGTTTTCTCAGCGAAATTCTCTTCGCTGGGAATGGTGAAGCGTCCTGTCGTCATGAATAGGTTCTCCTTTTTTGTGCATCGCTGCAATACAGTCGATCATTATGTACTGAGATAAATCGGGCCGCGGTTTATATTCCGCGGCCCTTCGAGTCGTCAGCCCTTGACGGCACCTGCCGCCAGGCCCGCCTGCCAGTATCGTTGCAGGCCGAGGAAGAGCACGATCACCGGCAGCACACCGAGCAATGCGCCCATCATCAGTGCGCCTCGTTCGTTGAACAGTGCGTACGACACCATGCCGTACAGGCCGAGCGTCACCGGCTTCAGTTCGTCGGACGACACCATCATCAGCGGAAGCAGGAAGTTGTTCCAGGTCGAAACGAACAGGAAGAGGAAGATCGTCACCATGGCCGGGGCCAGCAGGCGCAGCACTATCGTGAAGAAGATTCGGGCTTCACTGGCACCGTCGATGCGGGCGGCTTCCAACAGTTCGTCAGGCACGGAGGTCTGCGCGTACACGCGGCCCAGGAAGAAGCCGAATGGGCTGACGCAACACGGGATAATGATGGACAGCATCGTGTTGGTCAGGTGCAGCGCATGGAAAATCGAATACTGCGGGATGGTCAGCAAGGCCGCCGGCATCAGCATGCAGGCCATGACGACGCCAATGGCGGCATTCTTGCCACGGAAGTTGAACTTCGCCGTAGCGTAGCCGGCCATGACCGACAGCAGTGTACCGATCAGGGCGGAAGCTCCGGAATACACCAAGGAATTCAGCACCCAGCGCCAGAACTGGCCCTTGGTCAAGCCAAGCAGCTTCGCATAGTTCCTGGCGATGGCGTCAGGCAGTTCCTGAAGGCTTACCGCGAACCACAGGCCGTTGCTGCCCGTCATCTGCGAGGGGGTCTTGGTGGAGGCGATCAGTGCCCAGTAGATCGGGAACAGGAAGTAGATGAAGACCAGCAGCAGGACGATGAAGGTGAGTACCTTGATGTAGGTCTTCGGCTGCATGGAACGAGGCAGATCGTTGGCATGCGCGTCACGAATCCTATCGGCCTTCCTGCGCTTGCGATATTCGGCGCGCTGTTGCGGCGTCATATTACGGGTTGCGATGCTCATTCTGCATTCACCTTCCTTTCAGCCAGCGTGTACAGCACAGCGAGAATACCTGCGATCAAGGCCATGACGATGGCGATGGCGGACGCGGGGCCGTCGCCACTCGGAGTCAGGGTGCCGCGTGATGTGTTCATGGCCATCATCATCGGCGTATATGAATCGGAAATGCCCGGATCGGCCGTCTGCATGATCTGCGGCTCATTGAACAGCTGGATGGTGCCGACAATGGACAGCAGCATGGCCAGCAGGGCTGCCGCACGCACGTTCGGCAGCTTGATGCGCCAGGCGATCTGCCATCCGGAGGCGCCGTCGATGCGGGCGGCCTCATACAGATCATGCGGGATGGCTTGCAGCGCGGCCAGGAAGATCAGCATGTTGTAACCGGTGAAAGTCCAGGTGGTGATGTTGGCCATCGCGGGAAGTTCCAAGCTCGGAGTAAAGAAGTCGACGTTAATGCCGATTGCAGCCAAGCCCTTGACAATCGGGGAGATCTGGCCGTTATACAGGTAGACCCAGATGATGGAGGCCACGACGCCCGGAATCGCGTACGGCAGGAAGTAGCCGAGACGGAATCCAGTGACGTGCTTGACGATGAAGGAATCAATCAGCATGGCCAGAACCAGAGCCGCGATGATCATGATCGGCACCTGGAACAAAGTGTAGACCAACACCCTGCCGGTACCAGCCCAGAACGCGGTGGATGTTACGGCATACTTGAAGTTTTCCAGTCCGACGAATTTATTGACCAGCTCGCCGCCACCGTAGGCGCCGCCGCCCTCGGAAATCTGACGGAAGAAGCTGTTGTAAACGGCCCATAGGATGGGCAGAACGAATACCAGTGCGAACATGATGGCGAATGGCGCCATGAATGCCCACCCTGCGCGGCTTTCACGCTTGGCGGCGTCCGAACGCTTTGCCGCCTTCGGACGCTTCGCTGCGCCCGTTTTCGCGTTATGTGTTGTTGCAGTCATATCGTGACCTATCTTTCAAATCATCGGGAAGGCACATCGCTTCGTAGAAAAAGGGCCAGAGCGTCCGTTGCCCTGACCCTTTCCACGCTCATGAACGGAACATTACTCCGCGTGTCGTCGTATCGAATGCGTCGCGTTCGATACGACGACACATCATTACTCAGCTACAGACAGGTTGTAGTTCTTCAGCGTTTCAACTGAAGTCTTCTGCGCTGCCGCATAGATATCGGCAACAGTACCGGATCCGTCAACGGCCTTGGCAGCGGCCTCGGTCATTGCGGTTCCGACTGCGGAGAAGCCCGGGATGTAGTTGAATTCGGTCATATTGTCGTTAGCGGTCTTGAACTCAGCCATAACGTCCTGATCACCGAAGAAATCCAGCCAATCCTGAGGAGTTGCGGCATCTTCAGTGGTAGCTGCCACAACCAGACCCTGGGAAACCAGTTCCGGAACCTGGGTGTTGAACCAGTCAAGGAACTCCATGGCTTCCTTCGGATGCTCGCAGTCCTTCATCACGGCCACGCCGGAACCACCGTCGGCACCAGTGCCAGTACCATTGCCGAACCAGTCAGGCAGCTGAGCGACACGCCAATCGCCCGCACCGGTGCCACCGGTGGAGTCGATGAACAACGGGGCCTCCCAAGCGGCGGCCACGGTGCCGATCAGGCTGCCGTCCTGCAGAGAAGCATCGAAAGAAGCGTCCCAACGTGGGTTGGTGGTAACCGCCTTGGCGTCGAGCAGCTGCTGATACACATCAGCAACGGCCTTGGAGCCATCGGTTTCGGTGTTCACAACCCAAGCGTCATCCTTGACGGTGTACCAAGCGCCAGCAGAGCCAGCCTGCCCAGACATCATCATCATGGCCTCATCAGGCTGGAAGCTCATGATGTACTTGCCCTGAGCGGCGGTCTTCTTCGCCGTCTCGATCAGCTCGTCCGCGGTCTGCGGAACCGTGATGCCCAGCTTCTCGAATTCCGCCTCATTGTAGAAGTAAGTCAACGGACCGGTATCCTGCGGAAGACCGTAAGTCTTGCCATTCACCTGCATCATTGCGTATGCGCCGGCCGCAAAATCATCCTTATACTGATCGGCATATTCGCTCACATCCTGCAGCATGCCCTTGTTGAAGACCTCAGGAACTTCGGAGTAGCCAATCTGGGCCATATCCGGAGCTTCACCGGCCTTGACGTCAGTTTCAAGCTTCTTGATCATATCGGAAGCGTTACCATCGAACTTGGTGGCGGTGACGTGAATATCCGGATGAGCTTCGTTCCATTCAGCAACGATGTCGTTGACCAAGGTCATACCTTCATTGTCCGGCAGACGATGCATGTAGGTCAATTCGATCGGGCCATCGCTGGCGGTATTATTCGCATCGTTCGTATCCCCGCCGCCACCGCAGCCGGACAGTGCGATGCCGAGCACTGCAACAGACGCCAGCGCGGTCATAAAACGCTTGTTATTACTGTTCATCTCCGCTCCTTTACGTGAGAATCACTGCCACTGCCTTGTGGCAACTGATTAACAGTATATGTGCCCGCCCAACAAATGTCAACTTCACTAACAATAAACGCATTTCTTCGCGTGCCGCTATCAAAACCAGCGGGAAAAAAACAAAAATTTCCGCAGTTTATATGTAAACGACACCTATCAGACACACCCAAAAAACATTCCGTCAGCAGCAATAACGCACCAATGCTACGTTTTTCAATGCAAAAAGCCCTTGACCGGGAACACACCCAGCCAAGGGCTACATGGCGGATAGGGCGAGATTCGAACTCGCGGAAGCTTGCGCTTCAACGGTTTTCAAGACCGTCTCCTTAGACCGCTCGGACACCTATCCTTGATGTGCGTTTACGCTTGCGGGCAAACGACCAACGCACAAGTGTTCAGTGTACCACGCTCATCCGGAAGTCGACACCACCGAGAGGAACACGCCGCGCAACATACAGGAAAGACAAGAAAACTCAGGCTTCCCACTTGGTCGGCTCGATGACTTCCTTACCGCCCATGTACGGACGCATAGCCTTCGGGATCTCGATGGAACCGTCGGCCTGCTGATGGTTCTCCATAATGGCGACCAGCCAACGGGTGGTGGCCAGCGTACCGTTCAACGTGGAAACCGGGCGGGTACCGCCATCTTCCATACGCTCACGGACGTTCAGACGACGTGCCTGATATTCGGTGCAGTTGGAGGTGGAGGTCAGCTCACGGTAACGGCCCTGCGTCGGCACCCAGGCCTCGCAGTCGAACTTACGAGCGGCGGAAGAACCCAGATCGCCTGCAGCGGTGTCGATGATGCGATACGGCACTTCGACTTTGCCGAGCATCTCCTGCTCCATTTCCAGCAGGTGCTGGTGTTCGGCGCGAGCATCCTCCTGCTTCGCGTACACGAACATCTCCACCTTGTCGAACTGATGTACACGGATGATGCCGGAGGTGTCCTTGCCTGCGGCGCCGGCTTCACGGCGGTAGCAGGAGCTCCAACCGCAATAGCGCAGCGGGCCGTTGCCCAGATCGAGGATTTCGTCGGCGTGCATGCCGGCCAGTGCGACCTCGGAGGTGCCGACCAGATACTGCTCGTCCGGCTCACGCAGACGGTAGATTTCGTCCGCATGTGAGTTCAGAAAGCCGGTGCCGCGCATCACTTCCGGACGCACCAGCGTCGGGGTGACGGCCAGCGTGAAGCCGTGTTCTTCTGCCTGATCGACGGCCATGGTCAGCATGGCGATCTGCATACGGGCCACAGCGCCGCGCAGGAAGTAGAAACGGGAACCGGAGACCTTGACGCCACGACGCATATCGATGCCGGCGACGCCGGTGCCGAGTGTCAGATGATCCTTCGGTTCGAAGCCTTCAGCGGCGAAGTCACGAATCTGACCGACCTTCTTGACGACGACGTAATCATCTTCGCCGCCTTCCGGAGCTTCGTCCTCAACGATGTTCGACAGCTTCCACATGGCGGTCGTGTATTCTTCAGCCGCAGCATCGGCGGTGGCCTTGTATTCGGACACGCGCTGCGACAGTTCCTTGGTCTGCGCGATCAGCGCAGCCTTTTCCTCGGCCGGGGCCGCGGCGACCTTCTTGCCGATTTCCTTCTGTTCGGCACGCGCCGCTTCGAATTCCTTCAGCGCGGAACGACGAACCTCATCAGAGCGCAGCACTTCGTCAACCAGTTCAACGGATTCGCCGCGCTTACGCTGCGATTCCTTAACCACGTCAGCATGTTCACGGATGAATTGAATATCAAGCATGCTCCTTAGATTAATGCCGTAAGCCGACAGCCTAAATTATTTTGTCCAAATGGCATCGTTGCACCGCTTCGCACCCTCAATGCGTCCGTCATCGTGCATATTTCGTCAAAGATCGAGATTGTTATTCAGCTTTTTTCCAGCATATGCATAACAATAGGACGCATGCCCACTCCTACCGTCATTACCTTGCTTGTTATCGCAGCGCTTCTTATCATTGCCGCCGCGACCTTTGCCATACGCGCATATCAGCGCCGCAAAAGGGCTTTAACGCTTAATCAGCGGGATGACGATCAAGTACGATACGCTTTCATCATCAACCCTTCGAAGCCGCAGGCCGACCGGTATCGCAAGCGCATCGAGCGGTTTTGCGAAGAAAAAGACATTACCGATATCAAGTTCATTGAAACGAAGCTTGATAAAAGTGGCCGTGAATGCGCCAAAGAGGCGCTCGAATGGGGGGCCGACGTCGTTGTCGCAGTCGGCGGCGACGGCACGGTGCGCACGGTAGCGAGCGCGCTTTCCAATACCGGCCACGCCATGGGCATTATTCCGATCGGCACCGGCAATCTGTTCGCCCGCAATATGGGCATTCCGGTGGACGACGTCGATGCAGCACTGACCGTAGCTACGTCGCATGGTTCACGTTTGG
This sequence comes from Bifidobacterium sp. LH_512, assembly GCF_056356435.1. Classification (NCBI taxonomy): domain Bacteria; kingdom Bacillati; phylum Actinomycetota; class Actinomycetes; order Bifidobacteriales; family Bifidobacteriaceae; genus Bifidobacterium; species Bifidobacterium sp. LH_512. The sequence goes on along the minus strand of NZ_JBKEUE010000001.1, from coordinate 258,997 downwards.
TCGATGTGGGCCGCGTGGAATTGTTGGATGAGGATTCCGATCACGGCCACGCGTTTCTTATTATTGCCGGCGTCGGTTTTGATGCGGCAATGATCGATAACACCGACCCTGAATTGAAGAAGAACATCAGTTGGATGGCGTATTTCTTCGGCGCCGTCAAGCATTTGTTCGCCCCCAAGTATCGCGGCGATGTGACGATTACCGCGCCGAATGGCGATTCGCGCACGATTAAGGGTTTGGCTTTCCGCACGTTTATGGCCGGCAATTGCGGCGAGATTCCGGTGTTTTCGCTGATGCCCGAAGCTTCCTACAACGACGGCGTGCTGGATTTCGAAATCATCGACACTTCCGGCGGCATTATTGGCTGGGCGAATCTTTTCGGCGACGTCGTGCACCAGACCGTTACCGGCAAGGCGCAGCAAAGTCCGCTGTCGACGAATTCCACGATTGATCAGATTCCTGGCATCAGCGCGGAAATCGTGTCGGAGAAGCCGTATCCGGTTGAGGTGGATGGCGATATGCTGCCTCAGTCTCGGCACTTGCGTTTTTCGGTGGAACGTGAGGCTTTGTGCGTGCGCATTCCCGAAGGCGTTCCCGCTTCCGCCGAAAACGGCTATATGACTGGTGTGATGCCACCGCTTACCGACGACGTCATCAGCGACATCGCAAATAACAAGCAGCAGTAGTCTGCGGTAATCAGCGATGATCAGCAATCACTGAATCTGCATGACAATGATTACACACCTCAATATTCAAGGCCGCAATACTGCAATGCATTGCGTCCTTTTGCGATTGATGTTGTGTGATTGCATTACACGATTTGCATTGACGCATTTTGTATTATGCGATTTTATTGTGCGGCGTTGCGCCGTGCGTCGGCGACGACGCGCGCAACGTGCAACGTCAGATATGCGGTTTCGTCTTCGGTAAGGGCGGCGCCAAGTCTCACATTAATAATTGACGCGATGCGCCGCGCACAATCCGTCGCCTCCGGATAGGATTGCCGGATTGAATCGACGATCAGCTCAGGTTCGGCGGCGAGCTGACGATGCTGGTGAATGCGCACGAACAGATAGCGCAGATGCGTGATGAAACGCCCCACATTGACGCTATGCTGATTCAATTCGACGTTGTATGCGGATTCGATTACGACGAGGATCTGCTGGATGATTCCCGTCATGACATACGTGTTGGAAAGATCGCCTGTTGCGAAGCCGGCATTGACCAGATGCATGGCGACTGCCACGGCCTCGCTGTGCGGGAGAAGGCCTTGCAGATAGGTGTTCATTCCCGCGACGATGGCCTCGCCTTTGGCGTATTCGTCCGCATACAACAAGCGTACTTCCGCCTCCAACGGGTATTCGATGGTGATGCCGTCATGCGCGCGTTTAATGGCGCTGCACATGTGGTCGGCCAATGCCATGACGAGCGAGGGAGTGTGCTCGGCCTGTTCGGCGAGCCCCGCGCGCGCCATGGCATCAGATACCAGACGTACGATTTCCGGCGGAATCGAGGCAAGCAATTCCGCCATATGGTCCGGGTCACGCCCGTCGGAGGGAACGAATTTCCTCATGACTTTCTCTTCATCAACATGCTGCCCCGGCTTGGCTTGGAAGCCGAGCCCGCGGCCGGTCAGAATCACTTCCTGGCCACCGTCTTTTGCAAGAACGACATTATTGTTGAATACGCGTAACACTTCCACGTTGCGCACCCGGACCTTTCATCATCGTCAGCGCTCCACTTCGAGCACCGGGTCGCCGGCCTTCACATCGACGTCAGTGCGAGGAGCAACCGAAGCGAACGCCACGGTGTTCAGCACCGTCATCAGCGTAGTGGTGCTGTAGCCTGCCGCCTTGACCTTATCGAAGTCGACATGCACCAGTGTATCGCCTGCATTGACGCGCTGGTTTGCGGACACGGCGACAGTGAAGCCTTCACCGTTCATCTTAACGGTGTCGATGCCGACATGCACAAGGACCTCCACGCCGTCATCGGTTTTGATGCCGAAGGCGTGTCCGGTTTCAGCCACGGTCTGCAGCACACCGGAAACCGGGGCCACAACGGTGGATTCGGATGGCTGGACGCCGACACCCTCGCCGAGAGCGCGGGAGGCGAATACCGGGTCGCCGGTTTCATCCAGAGAAATGACATGGCCGGCAACAGGGGCACAGACCACGGACTTTCCTGCCGGCTTACCGGCAGCGTCGTCTGCGGATGCGGGAGCAACGGTTTCAGCGGCAGCCGGAGCGGTTTCGGCAACGGTTTCGCCTTTGCCCTTGGCGGCCGCCGCCTCAGCGGCTTCAGCGGCAACGCGAGCCTTCACTTCGGCCTTCTGCTCAGGCGTGCGGTAGTCGAAGGTGATGATCAGCATCATGGACACGATGAACGCGACCGCGATGGAGACGCCGTACACCCACATCTGGTTGAACACCGGGATGGTCAGCAGCGAGGTGAAAGCGAAAGCGGAGGTGGCCACGCCATGCACGGTCAGGCCGTTCTCGGTGACGGACGGGAACAGCCAGCCAAGCACGGCGATGGTGACGCCGCCGACGGCGCAGCCGATCAGCATGCGCTTGTAGACAAGCTTGTAACGCAGGTGGATGCCATACAGGGACGGTTCGGACACGCCGCCGAGCAGACCCGCGGCCAAAGCGCCAAACGAGGTTTCACGCATCAGCTTGTCCTTGTCGCGTATGGAAAGCACCAGCACACCGGCGGTGGCGCCGAAGCAAGCGAAGTTCCACACGCCCATCGGCCCTTGGATGAAGTCGTAGCCGAGCGTCTGGATGTTCATGAGCATCAGGGCGTTCAACGGCCAATGCAGGCCCAGCGGGACCAGGAACGGATACAGCATCGGGATGAGGATGGCGAAGATGAACGGGGCGTTGGTGTTGAGCCATGCGAGACCGATGCCGAGGCCGTTGGCAACCCACACGCCGACCGGGCCGATCAGGAAGGCGGTCAGGCAGCCGACGATGATCATGGAGAAGAACGGCACGAACACGAGCTGCACGCTGTCCGGGATGATCTTCTTCAGTCCGTGGTAGACCAGCGCCAGCACGGCGGCCATCAGCAACGGCACGAACACGTTGCCGCTGTAATCGCTCAGCAGCATCGGCAGACCGAAGATCTTCGCGGTGCAGGAGGTGGTGCCGAGGGCGTCGTTCACGGTGCAAGTGGTCACGCCCGGATAGGTCTCCTGATTCATCAGCCCCAGGAACTGCGGGGTGAGCAGCATTGCCATGATGGAGCCGCCCAGCCACGGATCGACCTTGAGCTTCTTGGAGGCGTTGTATGCGACCATGATCGGCAGGAAGTAGAACACGCCCTTCCAGATGGCCTTAATGAACACCCAGGACGCGGAGGCCTCATCATTGGGGATCACGCCGAGGGAGATGAGCAGGTTGACGATCGCGATGATGATGGATGCGCCCAACAGCACACCCAGCACCGGACGGAACGAGTCGGACAGGTACTCGAAGAAGGAATCCAGCCATGCGACCTTGCCACGGGCCTTGGCACGGGCCGCGGCCTTCACGTCTGCGTTGGACATTCCCTCGTCGCTCTTCTTGGAGGCACCGGCCGTGCCTGCATTCGTCATTTCGGGCAGATGCATGATCTCCTCATACATGCTGGCCACGGCGCCGCCGATGACGACCTGGTAACGGTCGCCGCTCTGCGGAACCGCGCCGAGGACGCCCTTCATGTGCTCAAGCCGGTTCTGATCGACCTTACCGGCGTCGGCAAGCTCGAAACGCAGTCGCGTCGCACAGTGCGTCAGGCTACGGACGTTCTGTGCACCTCCGATTGCGTCGATGATTTGCGATGCGGTTGATTCTGCCATCGAAAATCCTTCCGTAAAAGTTACTCTCCTGATTTCCTTCGTCATCGCAAGGTATTCGGGCAACAAAAAAGACCTGAGGTACGGCAAAAGAGCCGTTCCTCAGGTCTTGCGTCTTGTAGACTTGCAACCCTGCAATAGTCGGATGAATGAAAGATACACCGATGACGCGCCGGACACAACTCCGGCTTGTCGCAACACAAACCATACGGTGAATTTACGTAACATCAATAGCGAATATATGACATTTTCGAACATTTACGCACAAAAATTCCGTTTTCGTGGCAGAATGGAGTCATGGTAGCAAACAATGCGGGTATGCCCGCCACCCCAGCTGATTTGATCAACGTCGACGAAGTCATCGGCAAGTACTACGACATCGTCCCCGATCCGTCCATCCCGGCACAGCGAGTGTCGTTCGGCACCTCCGGCCATCGCGGATCGTCCCTGAAGATCTCCTTCAACGAAGCCCATATCGTCGCCATCACACAGGCCATCGCCGAATACCGCAAGAAGGCCGGAGTCACCGGCCCGCTGTATATCGGCCGCGATACGCATGCGCTGAGCGAACCGGCCCAGAAGACCGCGATCGAGGTGCTCGTCGCCAACGGCGTGCACGTTCGTATCGATTCCCGCGGCGACTATGTGCCGACCCCGGTGGTCTCCCATGCCATCCTCACCCACAACCGCGCAGCCGACGGCTCCCAGCGCTTCACCGGCGAGGGGCTGGCCGACGGCATCGTCGTCACCCCGTCCCATAACCCGCCCACCGATGGCGGCTTCAAGTACGACCCGGTCACCGGAGGCCCGGCGCCGGCCGAAGTCACCAACGCCATCGCGGAACGCGCCAACGAACTGCTCGGCGACTTCAAATCCGTCAAGCGTATTCCATACGAGGAAGCAATCAAGTCCGACCTCGTCGAAGGCTTCGACTATCGCGACCACTACGTCTCCGACCTGGCCGATGTCATCGACATGGACCTGATCCGCACCTCCGGGGTACGTCTGGGCATCGACCCACTCGGCGGCGCCTCCGTCAACTACTGGCCGCTGATGAACGAAAAGTTCGGCCTGTCCATCGACGTGGTCCGCCCGGAAGTCGACCCGACCTGGCGCTTCATGACCATCGACCATGACGGCAAGATCCGCATGGACCCCTCCTCCACCTATGCGATGAAGGGTCTCGTGGATGAACTCAACGCCGGCGCTTGGGACAAGTACGACTTGGTAGGCGGCACCGATCCGGACGCCGACCGCCACGGCATCGTCTGCCCGAACTGGGGCGTGATGAACCCGAACCACTACATCGCCGTCTGCGTCGAATACCTGTTCGGCGGCAACCGTCCTAGCTGGCCGGAAGGCGCCGGCATCGGCAAGACACTGGTCTCCTCCTCACTGATCGACCGCGTCGCTGCATCCATCGGAGCCAAACTGGTCGAAGTGCCGGTCGGCTTCAAGTGGTTCGTCGACCCGCTGTTCAAGGGCGAAGTCGCCTTCGGCGGCGAAGAGAGCTCCGGCATGAGCTTCCTGCGCCGTGACGGCCGCGTGTGGACCACCGACAAGGACGGTCTGATTCCTGATCTGCTGGCCGCGGAAATCACCGCGAAGACCGGCAAGAACCCGGCCCAGCTGCACCTCGAGCAGGTCGAGCGTTTCGGCGAAAGCTGGTACAAGCGCGTCGACACGCCGACCACACTGGAGCAGAAGGCCAAGTTCGCCGCCCTGACCGGCGACGACGTGACCGCCTCCACACTGGCCGGCGAAGACATCGAAGCCAAGCTGACCGAAGCCCCGGGCAACGGTGCGAAAATCGGTGGACTGAAGGTGACGACCAAGAACAACTGGTTCGCGGCGCGCCCGTCCGGCACCGAGAACATCTACAAGGTGTACGCCGAGTCCTTCGAATCCCCCGAAGCCCTCGACAAGGTACTTGAAGAGGCCGCCGAAGTCGTCGACAAGGCTCTTGGCGAATGATTCGATGAATCTCCAATGATTCCGCAATCCCAGTCAATCGACTGGATGCGTATGAAACCCCGCCCGGCCCAGCGCCCGGCGGGGTTTCGCATATCATGAAGCCGTTTGGCGCCATCAGACAAGATGCCACCCCGTGCGTTAGGGTTGAAGCATGACTATTACGGTATCTACGGACGGCAGCGCGCTGGGCAATCCGAACGGCCCGATGGGCTGGGCTTGGGCGGACCACGGCTCTCCAACGGCTTCGTCTGATGAGCATCAGCATCCCGGCGACTGCGACGCGGGCGGCGCCACCAACGGCACGAATCAAATCGGCGAATTGTGCGCGGTTTTGGAGGCTTTGCGAGCGCATCCCGGCAATGAGCCGCTTATTATCGAAACCGATTCACAGTACGCCATCAATTGTTCGACCACATGGGTGCACGGTTGGAAGAAGAACGGCTGGAAGAATTCACAGAAGAAACCGGTGAAGAACGCGGCTCTGATCAAAGCGATTGATACGGAGCTGTCGAATCGCAAGGGCAGCGTAAAATTCGTATGGGTGAAAGGCCACGCAGGGAATGCCGGCAATGAGAAGGTCGACGAATTGGCCCGTACGTACGCATCTGGCTGCCGTTCCAAGGCCCGTGATGGCTACCTGCCGCCGGAAGGCTGGCAGTCACTGCTGGCAAGCGAATACGCCGCAGGCGTTGACATTCCTTCCGATGCGCAAATGCTGCTTGATGGCAGCATCAGCAATGCCGACTATCATCTTGCGCGAGGCAATGACGATGCCGGTTTTTCGCCGCATGACGGCGAAACGAGGGTGATGCCTGCCGCGATGGCCGCTGTAAAGCCTCGCAACATCGCCGACATGTTGGCTGAGCCGGAAGGATATCCAGCTGATGACCTCGAAGAGAATAGCGAAGACGGCATTGATGACGACACGATTGCCGACACCGTCACGATTGATGATGCCGCCGATAATGACGCCGCCAATATCGACAATGCCGAATCGAATGATGTCACCAGTAATGATGACGCAGAAATCAGCACGATACCGATTGAACCCGAAGAAGCCACTCAACTGGTTAAATCAGGCGAACAATCAGAATCGTCAGAGCAATCCGCGGAACCGGCTGCACGCTCTGCGCAAGCTGCACAGCCAATGGCATCCGAACACCCCGAAACTGCGGCAAAACCAGCCTCCAAGCATTCCGGGCTGACGGTTTCCGGCACATTGCGATTCTCTCCTCCCCCATCATCAAGCCCGACATATAACGGACGTCCGCGTCTTATTCGCGGATATGTGCAGGTTGAAGGCCATGTGGACGGCGACGGCACCATTGTGATTACCGATGCGCCGTTTGCTGTGCGACATATGTGAAAAACAAACATTTTCAAACATGGAAGAACATTTTCCCTTCTGGATTGCACATCAAATCATCACGTCGGATAAGATAGGAAACAGTCTTCGCGGCGTAAGCCCGAAAGAATTCCCCATTGAAGGAGCATTATGGACAAGGCACAGCAGGATGAGCTGAAGAAGGCGGCCGGCATCGAAGCCGCCAAGCTGATTCAAAACGGCATGATCGCAGGCTTGGGCACTGGCTCGACCGTGCGCTTCCTGGTAGATGAACTCGGCCGCCGCGTGCAGGAGGAAGGACTGCAGTTCACAGGCGTCACCACGTCCCGCCGTACTCAGGAACAGGCCGAAGGCTACGGCATCAAGATTGTCGACATCGATGATGTTGACCACATCGACATCACAATCGACGGCGCCGACGAAGTCGACAAGAACTTCAACGGCATCAAGGGTGGCGGCGCCGCCCTGCTGTGGGAGAAGATCGTGGCCACCAACTCCGACAAGATCGTATGGATCGTCGACGAATCCAAGATCGTCGACACCATCGGTGCGTTCCCGCTGCCGGTCGAAGTCATTCCGTTCGGCGCAGGCCAGGTTGTTCGCAAGTTCGAAGCCAAGGGCTACAAGCCGGTCCTGCGTCTCGACGCCGAAGGACAGCCGGTGCGCACCGACGAAAACAACTATGTCGTCGACCTGCATCTTGAGCGCATCGACCACCCGGAGGCGCTGGCCGAAGATCTGATCAACACCGTCGGTGTTGTCGAGCACGGCCTGTTCCTCAACATGGTCGACAAGGTCATCGTCGGCGACCCGAACGGCCCGCGCGTTATGACCAACGGCAACAAGTGATTTTTTCATGTTTTCAATGGTGGGCCGCCCAAAATCGGACAGCCCACCATTGTTGTACGGCAAGAATCGGCGACCGACGACCGACACGGCAACCTGCATGGCAGATAAAACGGCAGACCACGCGACAGTCGGAACAACACCCCGAGCAGAAAACACAAAAGCCCTGAAATCCTCACAGATTCCAGGGCTTTTCTGCGCTTCGTACGCGCTTGAAGACTACTTGCGCTGATGGCGAGTCTTACGCAGAAGTTTGCGATGCTTCTTCTTGCTCATACGCTTGCGACGCTTCTTGATGACGGAACCCATCTGAAGCCTCCAATCCTTGATATAAGGGAAAAGTTTGCAACTTGCCTAATATTACACTCATTTGAGGACGAACGACACCGCAAATGCAAAATCGTACGCAATCACATGTCGTAATCCAGCAACATTTACAGCGGGAATTTCTGGTAGAAGCGTTCCACCGAATCCTTGGCACCAGTAACCTGGAACACCACCGTATCGTTCTGCCACAAAGCGATAGCCTTATTGGCGTCCGACGCGTCTTCCTGCACGGTGTAGCTGCCCGTCGTCTTGCCCGACACCTTCACGCTGCCAGCGGCCAACGCGTCACCTGACATCATGCCGGCAAGCGCATCGTACTGCTTCTTTGCGGAATCAGAATCCGACCACTGCGCCATAATCATCGTCACATCTTCACCGTCTTTACCGGTGGAATACGTAACCGTATACTCTTCCAGCGGCGACGCGCTCTGCCACGACGTGGTGGCCTGAGCATCAGTACGTGCGAAATTCAACACGCTGTCAGGCGTCGACGACAGCAATGCAGTGGCATCATCCGGCAATGCGACGGCATCGATCGACGGCGTGGTCGCCTCTTTCTTCTCGGCCTTCTGCTGGGAAGTCTGCTGCGTCGACGCATTCGAAGATCCTTGATGCAACGCCCACCCCGGCCACACGAAGGCCGACGCCAATGCAAGAAGCACAACGACCGCAGCCGTTACGACAACAGCGATTAATTTGCCATGCGAAGAAGAAGTTTGCGTGTTCGACATGCCTCCGATTGTTTCACACACATGCGACGCCCTACATGATGTCTGTCAACCCCCGTACGCTCGAATGTATGACAAAGAATCCCGTGCAATACCTGTGTTCGGAATGCGGATGGACAGGCTCGAAATGGTATGGAAAATGCCCTGAATGCGGGCAGTGGGGTTCTATCGACGAATTTCATGAGGCTCGTTCGTCGTCGATGCTGTCCTCCGGATCTCGGACCGGTTCACGTGCAGGCGGGCGCGCAGGCGTCGCTGCGTCCGGCCGCACGCGCGCGCAATCCGCGATGCTTGCAAGCGATGCCGCACAGCCGATTACGAATATCGGCGCGGAATCGGTACGCCGCATTCCGACCGGGTTCAACGAATTCGACCGTATTCTTGGCGGCGGTATCGTCCCTGGATCGGTGACGCTTATCGCAGGCGAGCCTGGTATCGGCAAGTCGACGCTGCTGTTGGAAACGGCCGGCAATGTGGCGCGCTTACAGGCGGGCGCGCTTGAACGCAATACCGTGCTGTATTTGTCAGGAGAGGAATCGCAGGCGCAGGTGCGTATGCGCGCTTCTCGCATCGATGCGATGGAACCGAACCTGCTGCTGGCTTCCACCACTGATTTGGCTACGGTGTTGGGTCTGATCGAACGGCATAAGCCAGCGTTGGCCATTGTGGATTCGGCGCAGACGATTGTCTCCCAAGATGTTGATGGCATTTCTGGCGGTTCCACGCAGGTGCGCGAAGTGGCGAGCGCGCTAATCGATGTGGCGAAAACGCTTGATGTTCCAGTGCTGTTGGTTGGCCATGTCACAAAGGATGGTTCAATCGCCGGCCCACGTACGTTGGAGCATCTGGTTGATGTGGTGTGCCAGTTCGAAGGTGACGGTCAGACTGCGTTGCGTATATTGCGCGCGGTGAAGAATCGTTTCGGGCCGACCGATGAGGTCGGCTGCTTTGATATAAGCGGCGAAGGCATCGAAGAGGTGACCGACCCGTCGGGATTGTTCCTTTCGGGCGGTGACCCGCAGGTTGAGGGCACATGTGTGACATTCACATTGGATGGACATCGCAGTCTGCCAATTGAAGTGCAGGCGTTGGTAACCAAGTCGGTACTGCCGACGCCGCGACGCGCCGTCAATGGTGTTGACGCGAGTCGCATTGCGATGTTGACGGCTGTGCTGTACCGGCATGGCAAAGTCAATTTGTTGGCGAACGACTTGTATGTTTCGACGATTGCCGGAGGACTGGCGAAGGAGCCGGCCTGCGATCTCGCGATTGTCGCTGCGCTGGCGAGCGCGGCCAAGTCGAAGCCGATTGCGCGTACGACGTGCGCGATTGGCGAGATTTCGCTGACCGGTCAGGTGCGCCCTGTGCCGCGTTTGGAATATCGTCTGCGGGAAGCGACCCGTCTGGGCTTCACCGTCGCCGTCACTCCCCCGCTACGTAAGCATATCGTGATTCCGGGCCTGCGCATCATCCAGGTCAATTCCCTGCGTGACGCTTTGGAATCGCTATCCCTCTAGTACATGTGACCGTCTATCCCCCCACTGAAAACGGTCACATCTGCAGTCCACAACACACTCCATCAGCAAGAGTGACCGTTTTAGGACCTCAAAACGGTCACATCTGCTGCAGGAGTGCGCCCACATCAGCAAATGTGACCGTTTTAAGGCCTGAAAACGGTCATGCTTGCAGGAGGGAAAGGACGGCTGTGGGGCGGGGAGACGGAGATGGGACAGGTGGAGGGGCACAAGTGATTATTAGTGTTCGGCAGTGAGGCGTTTGGTTTGTTCGACGTTGGCGCGCAACGTGTCGGTCAACGCATCCAACGTGTCAAAGCGGATTTGCGGACGGAGGAATCCGACGAATTCCACGCGCACCTTGTGATCGTACAAGTCCAGCCATTCATCGGTGATGGCATAGGCTTCGACCACACGATCCCGCAGGTCGGTTTCTTCGCTGAAGGTCGGCTTGGTGCCGATGGAAATCGCGGCTGGCCAACGATTCAGCCCGTCATTATCGTCCACTGCCAAATCGGTCAGCCAGCCGGCATACACGCCGTCAACCGGCAGGTAGCCTTCAATCGCATCGCCCAGATTGGCGGTCGGGAAACCGATGGTCCGGCCACGCTCTTCACCGTGCACGACGACGCCTTCCACGCTATGCGGGTGGCCCAGCACATCATTGGCATCCTTGATGCGCCCCTGCGAAAGCATGTAGCGCACATTCGTGGAGCTCCACACGCGTGCGGCCTTGGCTTGATTACGCTTGCTCCATGCACGACGTTCCGCCTTATTCAAGCCAGCCAGCGGATCGGAAGGCTCGCCCTCCCCGCTTGGAGCCTGCGGCACGATCACAGCCGGAACACGGGTTTCGCCGGGCCCGCGATCGTCGACGATTTCCAGTTCAAACACGCCGGTTGCGGCGGCAAGATTCGCAATGGCCTGCACATCGCCTTCACGATTCGCGCCCATCTGCGCGTCCTTGCCCAATACCAGCCCACGCATGCCCAGTTTGCCGACCATCTGGCCGAGGAAGAAACGGTAGGATTTCGCCGCGAACGGCAGCGTGTAATGCACGACCATCACATAATCGACGCCCAACTGTTCGCATATGCGCAGACGCTCGTCCACACCGCACAAAGTCTCAGAATCGATCATGTTCTCAGGCATGTCTTCCCCGTTATGCGTTTTCGCCCAGCCATGCACTGCTGCCGGACGACGGTCGAACATCACCACAACGGAGAAGGAATCATTTGCTTGAGCCAATTCAACAGTGCGTCCGATCACCGCCTGATGGCCCTTATGCATGCCGTCGAACACGCCGACCGTGACAATGGATTTCCTGTCCACACTAGGCGTCGGCCAAGCGACCGCGCCGGTTTCATCAGGAACAAGCCGAGTGATTTCCATCCAAAAATCCTTTCAAAAGTCATGCGAATGCGCGTGGCCATGAGTATCAGCGAAGCCGTGCGCATCATTCATTCACTGCGCAAACACGACGATTGGCTTGGCTTCCCCGCGTTTCGCGCGTTCCACAATTGCGACCACGTCTTCACTGTGCGGCACATATGCGACGGCGATGCCATGCATGTCGCGGGCGATACGGCGTCCAAAACGCAGATCCGCGGCTTCCTGTTCGGCAATCGGCAATGCCGGCATGGTGGATGTCGCACTTTCCAGCATGCCGATCATGTGTTCGGCAATAGTGCTGTCGGTTGCGTCCAATACGGCGCGATTGCGCGTTATCTCCCCGCCTTCGCGATTGGTGAAGGTGCGACTTTCCGTATGCGCGGTGACGATACGAGGATCATCCGCACGGAAATCACCGACACGAGTACGACGAAGACGCGTCAGATGGCCGCCCACACCCAATTCGGCACCCAAATCGCGGGCCAAAGCGCGAATATACGTGCCAGCAGAGCAGGATACACGCACGTCGACGTCAATCACGGCACGGCCATTCGGCGCGGTCGCATTGCGCATATCCGACACCACGAATTCCTCGATGGTGACGTTGCGAGCCTGCAATTGCACGTCCTTGCCCTCACGCGCCAAATCATAAGCATGCTGGCCGTTGATTTTAATGGCGGAAAACGTGTTCGGCACCTGCTCGATTCCGCCGGTGTAGTGTTCGGCAATCACCGATTCGAGACGTTCTCGCGTGACTTGTTTCAGAGCTGCTTTGACTGCGGTTTCATCGTCTTCCAACATGTCACCGTCGGCGTCATCAGTGGTGGTGCGCTGTCCAAGACGAATCGTCGCCTCATAGGTTTTGCTATGGTCGACGATGTAATTCAGCAGCCTCGTGGCATTGCCAAATCCGACGACCAGCACGCCGGTGGCCATCGGATCGAGGGTGCCCGCATGGCCGACACGCTTCATATGCAGCGTGCTGCGAACGGCGGCCACAATGTCATGGCTGGTAACGCCTTGCGGCTTGTCGATAATAAGCAATCCGGAGGATTGCTGCTGTGCGCCTGTGCTCACGGTACGCGTCATGCCTCGGTCACGGCGTCATCATCGGAAGTGCCGTCATCCAACGAATCATCATCAAAATCTTCAACGACGACATCGTCATCAAAATCATCGTCGAAATCATCATCTTCGGAATCGTCGTCATCACGCTCTTCCGGATGCCTATACGGATCGGCATCACCGGCATACTGCGCGTTTTCGCGCGTCTTCGCCAACTCCTCGTCACGCTTGCGCGCCATCATCAGAATGTCTTCGATGCCGTGGGCCTCACCCGGCACCTCATCGAAAATGAATTCCAGCTGCGGCGTCAAGCGCAGGCCGGCCTTCGCACCAACCAAAGAGCGCAGACGGCCCTTCGCCTGGTTCAACGCCTGCTGTGCGCGTTTGCGTTCGCCCTGCTCGTGGCCTTCGTGGCCAAGCTGGGTCCAATAAATCTTCGCGATCTGCAAATCGTTGGTGACGCGCACTTCCGTAATCGTCACATTATGCAGACGCTTGTCGTGAAGCTGAGCCTCCATCGAAGAGGCAATCACGCGCTGAATCAAAGCCGCGATACGCGCGGCGCGAGGATTGGTGCCTGCCATTATCAGGTTCCTTTTTTTCTTCATGCGTGCATGAAATCACACGCCTAACAAATCATGTTGGCATCATTGTCGCACAGCCCCCACTACATGCTTAAGACATGCGCGGGTCTGCCTGTAATTGATGCTTGAAGACGCGCGATGCGCCCGCGCCGGTGTTTCCCGACGTGGGCGCATCGTCATCATAACGTTGCGCGGCCGGCTTCATAACCAAGCCGATTACGCCGCACAAATCGTCGACACTACTTGCGTTCGACTTCCTGCATCTCGAAGGTTTCGATGATATCGCCGATCTCGATGTCGTTGAAGGTGCCGAGGTTGATACCCGCCTCGTAGCCTTCCTTGACGGAGGTGACGTCGTCCTTGAAACGACGCAGCGAGGAAATCTCCAAGTCGTTGACCGTGGCCACGCCATTGCGCAGGATACGGCACTTGGTGCCTCGCTTGACTTCGCCGTCCTGCACGAGGACGCCGGCGATATTGCCGAACTTCGAGGAGCGGAAGATTTCGCGGATCTCCGAGTGGGAGGTGACGACCTCTTCGTATTCCGGCTTGAGCATGCCCTTGAGGGATGCTTCGATGTCTTCGATCGCCTTGTAGATGATCGAATAGTACTTGACTTCGACGCCTTCACGTTCGGCCAGATCGGCGACCTGACGGTTCGGGCGCACGTTGAAGCCGATGATGACGGCCTTGTCGACCGTGGCCAGGTTGACGTCGTTCTGGGTGATTGCGCCAACACCGCGGTGGATGACCTGGATGCCGACTTCGTCGGAAACCTCGATCTTCATCAAGGAATCTTCCAGAGCTTCGACAGAGCCGGAGGAGTCGCCCTTGATAACGATGTTGAGCATATCCACTTCGGACTTGGCGAACTGCTCTTTGAGGCTTTCCAAGGAGACGATCTTGCGGCGCTTGGCCAGCTGGGCGGCACGCTCGGTGGCCTGACGCTTTTCGGCAATCTGGCGTGCGGTACGATCGTCACCGGCAACGAGGAACAAGTCGCCTGCAGTCGGCACGGAGGTAAGGCCCAAGACCTGCACCGGCGTAGACGGGCCGGCTTCCTTCATCTGATTGCCGTTTTCGTCGAGCATCGCACGGACACGGCCATAGGACGTGCCGGCTACGATGGCGTCGCCGATATGCAGCGTACCGGACTGCACCAGCACAGTGGCGACGGCACCACGGCCCTTGTCGAGTCGGGCTTCGACGGTGGCGCCGCGGGCGTCCATATCCGGATTCGCACGCAGGTCGAGCTCGGCGTCGGCGGTCAGCAGCACGGCTTCCAGCAGCTTGTCGACGTTCGTGCCCTGCTTTGCGGAGATGTCGACAAACATGGTGTTGCCGCCATACTCTTCCGGAACCAAGCCGAATTCAGTGAGCTGGCCTCGAACCTTGTCGGGGTTCGCGCCCGGCTTATCGATCTTGTTCACAGCCACGACAATCGGAACGTGAGCCGCTTGAGCGTGGTTGATGGCTTCAACGGTCTGCGGCATGACACCGTCATCGGCGGCCACCACAAGGATGGCGACATCGGTGAGTTCGGCACCACGGGCACGCATAGCGGTGAAGGCTTCGTGGCCTGGGGTGTCGAGGAACGTGATCTTGCGCGCTTCGCCTTCCATATCCACAGTCACCTGGTATGCACCGATGCGCTGCGTGATGCCGCCGGCTTCGCGTGCGATGACGTTGGTGGAGCGGATGGTGTCAAGCAGTCGGGTCTTACCGTGATCGACGTGGCCCATGACGGTGACGACCGGCGGACGCGGCTTGAGGTCTTCATCCTCCTGCAGCTCTTCCTCATCGAGGTTGATGTCGAACTGCTGCAACAGCTCCTTGTCTTCCTCTTCGGCGGAAACGATCTTGATGTTCCAGCCAATCTCCTCGCCGAGAATCTGGAACGTGGATTCGTCCAGAGACTGGGTCGCGGTGGCCATTTCTCCCAAGTGGAACAGCACGGTGACCAGTGCGGCCTGGTTGACGTTGATCTTCTCGGCCAAGTCGGCCAGGGAAGCGCCCTGACGCAGACGGACGGTCTGACCGTTACCGGTCGGGATGCGCACACCGCCGATGACCGGAGCCTTCAGCTCCTGGAACTCCTGACGTTTCGCAAGCCTGTTCTTACGTGCCTTCGAGGACTTACCGCCCTGACGACCGAACGCGCCTGCGGCGCCACCACGGCCACCGCCACGGCCGCCACGTGCCGGCCCATTATTGGAACCGCCCTGATAGCCGCCGTTCGAATTGCCGGCGCCGGCGCCGAAACGATTACCACCCGGACGACCATTATTGGAGGCACCACCCTGTCCCGGACGATGCTGGCCCCACTGGCCCGGCTTGGCACCCTGAGCGCCCTGGCCCGGACGACCGCGGAAACCGCCGCGGGCACCGCCCTGACCATTGCCCTGGCCCGGACGCGGACCACGGCCACGACCACCTTCGGCATTGTTGTTGGCGTTCGGACGGGCCATCGGGTGCGGACGAGGAATATCGCCGGGCGTAGGAGTACGCATACCCTGCTTACGGCTGAATGGATTATTGCCCGGGCGAGGTCCGGACGTACGCTGACGAGAATCGCCGTTGCCTTCAGGCTTTCCGGCATTGCCATTGGCAGCGCCATTCTGGCCGCCACGCGGACCGCGTGGGCCAGGAACCGCGGACGGCTTCGCGGCGAATCCGGGCTTATTGCCTGCGGGCTGGCCGGAACGTGCACCGGGCTTTGCCTGCGGTGCGGACGGCTTTGAAGAGTTGGAATGACCTGCGGCCTGAGCTGGGGTCGGCGCTGCCGGCTTTGCAGCGGCCGGTGCCGAATGCGCCGACGTCGGAGCTGGCGAGGCGGGCTTGGGGGCTGCCGGTTTCGCGGCAACAGGCTTGGTGGCGACCGGCTTTGCAGCGGCCGGAGCCGACTGAGTCTTCTTCGGAGCGGGGGCTGCCGCGCTTGAAGAGAACGACTCTTTGAGTCTACGCACGACCGGTGCTTCTACGGTCGACGACGCGGACTTGACGAATTCTCCCATGTCCTTGAGCTTTTCAAGGACAGTTTTGCTATCTACGCCAAATTCCTTGGCGAGTTCATATACGCGTGCTTTCGGCACTCAATTTCTCCTATCCTGGACCGCGCGCATATGAGCGCGGCCTCTAGTGATTCACGGCGAGCCTGCTCTGTCTCATCGTGCAACCATGTTCGTAATACCTCGTCTTTGCCATGGCATGCCAGCAATTGCCTGCATGCTTGGATTGTCGAGTTCAGCATACTCACGGCGCTGGATGTGAATCCCATGTACAACCAGCACCGTGAATACGCACCAAATCCTGTTATTCCGCGGTGTTTTCAGATGCTTGAGCATCAGCCGCTTCCGCGTTCACATCGGCAGCTTCGGCGGCCTTGGCGGCCTCCTCCTGCTTGCGGGCATGCGTTTCGGCGGATTCGATGCCGATCTTCCAGCCGGTCAACTTAGCGGCCAGACGAGCATTCTGACCTTCCCTGCCGATGGCCAGTGACAACTGGTCATCGTGAATGTAGGCGATGGCGGTCTGGTTCTTTTCGCTAATCACCTGCACGCCGGTCGCGACAGCCGGAGACAGCGCGGCAGCGATGAATTCCGCCGGATCGGCAGACCAATCGACAATGTCGATCTTCTCCGGTCCAAGATTTTCCATAACAGCGCGAACGCGAGCGCCGCCAGGACCAATCAGGGCACCCTTCGGATTGATGCCTTCAGTGTTGGCGCGCACGGCAATCTTCGTGCGGGCTCCGGCTTCACGGGCGATGGCCATGATCGACACGGCACCGGACACCAATTCCGGCACTTCACGTTCGAACAGGCGACGCACCAGTTCCGGATGGGAGCGGGACACCACAATTTCCGGTCCGCGCAGACCACGCGCAACATTCACGACATACACGCGGATGCGTTCGCCGTGGCGATAGCGTTCGCCCGGAACCTGCTCACGACGGGGAAGGATGGCTTCCACATCGCCCACGGCGACGTGCACGTTTGCGGTGTCCTTCGCATCCTGCTGCACAACGCCAGTGATAAGCTTGCCCTTCTGACCGGAGAATGCACCGAAGATCTTATCGTCTTCAGCCTTGCGGAACAGAAGGGAAATCACCTGACGTGCGGTGGAGGCGGCAAGACGGCCGAAATCGCGCGGGGTGTCGTCATATTCTTCGCCAAGCGTCGGATATGGGTGAGGATCTTCCTCGGTCGGTTCCGCCGGAATCTCATCCTGAGCCCAAACGGTGAACGTGCCAGCACGTTCGTCCAGTTCAATACGTGCATGCTTGGCGGCGTGCGGCGTCTTCAGATACGCCAATCGCAGCGCCTCTGCGAGAGCCTCGTCGAGCGCCTCGGGTTCGATGCCTTGCTCCGCGGCAAGACGATGCATTCCTGCCAGGTCCAGTTCCATTTCAGACCTCCTATGAAGTTATTATCCGAGCGCTTGGCCCAATGGTCACAGTCAACCATTAGTGTAATGTTTCATGCAGACACGTCTATCCTCCTCCATGTCACGTCGTCATCGCATCATCACGACGTCAATCATGGTGGCATCAGCACTGTTCTGCACTGCCTGCGCAGCACCAAACATCGAAGGCCGCGCACAATCCGAACAGCGATTCAGCCCCTGCGAAACCGCATATTATGCGGCTTCCGATCTGCGCGATGTTCTGCAGTCCGCGATTCCCCGGCTGTCGAAATATTTTGCGGCTTTGCAAGCGGCATCGCAATGGCTTGACGTCGCCTCATATTGCACGGGCCGCTTCGACGAAGGCGTTATTCGCAGCGCGCAATCGCGACAGCAGGCCAATACGATTGCCGCACAATTCGATATGCCCACGCTTCAGCAATCCACGCGTCCTCTTGACAACGTCGACGATTTGGATTTGGACGATGCCACGCTTGCGGCGATGGCACTTGCGGAGGATCGTTTGGGATTCATCGCCGAAGTCGCCGCGGCGCGCAATATCGATGACGTTACGCTTGCGGACGCCGATTCCTATCACTCGACCGGCGAACGCTTGATTGATTTGGCCGACGATATTGACGATCCACGTCTGAAAGTCTACGACATTACCGATTCAGGATTATTGGATGGCGCGGAAACGATTATCGACCCCGCGAATGGCTTGAATGCGCCGTTGATGGCGGTTGCGCGCATGAATTGCGCGCGTGAGGAGATGACGGCGATCTCCAATGCCGCTGCCGATGGTGCTGACGCTGCTGATGATTCCGATGATTCTGCGCAGCCCACTTCTTCGGCCAAGCAAAACCGCGCGGATTCCCTGCACGTACTTGCACAATTGGTGTCGAATCATGCGTATCGCGCTTTCCAAAACGGATATCCTTCTTTTGACGAGGCGCTGCTGAAAAATAGCGGATGACGCCGCTGTATGGCCACACGATCAGACTGACTGCGTAAATCAAACAATTTCATAGCCAAACGATGGCCCAATCAAACTAATCGTGCAATCAGACTGACCACATCTTTAAACCAATCCTGCGGCGGTTCAGCCGGTGACCCGCCGCCGAATTTGACAAGTCCAAAATCTATGGCAGAATAAACAAGCTGCTTAGTTGCAGCATTATGGATGAATGTCCGAGCGGTCTAAGGAGCACGCCTCGAAAGCGTGTGAGGCCAAAACCTCCGCGAGTTCGAATCTCGCTTCATCCGCCATCGCCCTTATCGAGAAAATCGGTAGGGGCTTTTCTTTTTTCGTTCCCTTCAAGCCGTGAACGTCGGAGACACGTCACATGCGCTATACGACCAGCCATGGCGGTAACACGTATTCGGTTAAGCGTTAGAATGCAAACGTTCATGCGAATTCGTCAACCGCAAGGAGAATCATGAGTATGACTCAAACCGCGTCACCCAAGGCAATGACCGCCGAGCAAATGCGTCAATATTCCACCGATTTCAATGCCGACCGCGCCAACCTGGTCGCCGCCAACGCCGCGGTGTCGGCCGGTGTGTTGAAAGCCGCCACCGCATATCAAGGCGTACGTGCGCTCCCCCGCGACTTCTCCATCGACTTGAAGCAGGGTTCCATCACCAACCAGGAGCATTCCGGCCGCTGCTGGATGTTCGCGTCGCTGAACGTGCTGCGCTACGAACTGATGCACAAGTGGCATCTCGAGGATTTTGAATTCTCCGAAACCTACCTGTTCTTCTGGGATGCGATCGAAAAGTCGAACGCCTATCTGGAAAACGTGTTGGACACGTTGGATGAGCCGACGGACAGCCGCGTATTCCAGGCCATCAATGAAGGCCCGGCGGATGATGGCGGCTGGTGGCAGATGTTCGCCGCCTTGGTCAACAAGTATGGTCTTGTGCCGAAGTCGGCGTATCCGGAATCCGCGAATTCCCGTAATTCCGACGCTTTCAAGCAGTATCTGAATACGAAGCTGCGTGAGATCGCCGCCGATTTGCGTGCCCGTCATCACGATGGCGCCGCCATTGAGGAGTTGCGTGCAGCAAAGGATAAAGCCATGGGCGTGGTCTATCGTATTTGCGCGATCAGCTTGGGCGAGCCGCCGGAACATTTCGATTTCTTTGCTCGCGTCAATGATGATGACAAGAATAAAACCGACGATAAGGCTGCTGATGCCACTACGGAAGCCGCGGCTGATGCCAAGAAGGAAACCGGCAAGGATGAGCGACGCCAGATTCGCGAATTCGGCATTACGCCGATGGAGTTCTACCGCAAATATGTGCCGGTTGATGTCAACGATTTCGTGACGGTATGCAATTCGCCGATGCAGCGCACGCCGTTCGGCAAACGTTACAGCATCCGCTATTCCACGAATGTGGCGGAAGCTCCCGATATGGAATTCGTCAACGTACCGTTGGACGTGTTCAAGAAGGCGGCCGTCGATCAGCTTTCCGCAGGTCATCCGATCTGGTTCGCCTGCGATTGCATGCAGTTCTCGCTTCGTGGCGATGGCGTTTTCGACTGCGATACCGTGCGCGTCGACCAGCTGTTCGGCACTGAATTCACCTTCGACAAGGCCGACGGCCTGGAATATGGCGACCGTCCGAGCAATCATGCGATGACGCTGACCGGCGTGAATCTGGATGCGAACGGCACACCGGATCGTTGGAAGGTTGAAAACAGCTGGGGCAAGGACAATGGCAAGGACGGCTACTATGTTGCCTCCGATAGCTGGTTCGACCAGTATGTCACCGAAATCATTATCCACGAGAATTATCTGGATGCGGACACATTGGCGCTGACCGCTTCCGAACCGGTTGTGCTTGAGCCGTGGGAGCCTCTGACCAAGCGCTGCGACTGATGATTCGATAATGCACTGCCCACACGGTCACTTGTGCTGATGTGAACATATCCCGTCAGCACATGTGACCGTTTCAACACGGTTTTCCGGTCACACTTGCTGATACAAACGTGTCCCGTCTGCAAAAGTGACCGTTTTAGCCCTACTTTTCGGTCACATATGCTGACGCGGTCGTGCTCCATCTGCATGTGTGACCGTTTTCAGGTGATGCAACGGTCACACATGGAAATGGGGCGCACTGATGCATGGACTGCGGCTATGTGCATGGCCTTGCGGATTGCAGCGCCATACGTAGCTGACTATGCAGGCAATTCGCGTTTTGCGCGAATCGCTTCCGCACGAATCGCCAGCTGGTCGTCCGGAGGGTAGGCAATGTATTCCAGCGTCAATCCTTGCGGCGCAATCGGCCCCGTCGATCCTTCACGCAGCGGCGTCGCCATCTTTTTCTCAAACCAATCAACCGAACGCTTGCCAACGCCGACCTGCACACATCCATTCACCAACGAACGCACCATATTGCGTGCGAACGCGTCGGCGACAATCGTGAAACACAATAATCCCGACTCAGCCGATGGCGTACTATATGACTCCCCCATCGGCGACGGCATCAACGGCGAAGCAGGAATGCGCCGCCAATAAGCGGTTTTCACGTCGCGAATCGTCGTGCCTCCAGGATTCGGCGTCGCGAAGGAGCCGAAATCGTGCAATCCCAGAGTCAACGCCGCCGCCTCGTTCATCACGTCAATATTCAGCGTGTCGTCGATATGCAGCACAAAATTGCGCATGCGCGGATCAATGAGACTGTTCCGATCGGCGATGCGATACACATAAGTGCGTTCAAGCGCGGAAAAACGCGCATCAAATCCAACTGGGGCTTCGCTGATGCGATGAATGGCGATATCATTGGGCAGCATGCGTTGCAGGCGATGCTGCAACGCAATGATTGGCGGGACTTGCATATGACCGACACAGCGTTGCAATGATTCTTCGGTGACGTCAACATGACAGACCTGATGTAAAGCGTGAACACCGGTATCCGTACGGCCCGCAACGGTCAGGCGCGGCTGATTGCCGACGTCGTCTTCAGGGATGCGCAGGATGCGACGCATCGCCTGCTCGATTTCCCCTTGCACGGTACGGATATTGGGCTGCTTCGCCCAGCCGAAGAACGCGCCACCATCATATGCCAAATCAATACGTAGTCTCACTTGGTTGAGCATACCAATACGCCGCTACGCGAAACATGTTCCCGACAAGATGGAAACCGTTGCAACCGCAGGGTTGTGACGGAATGGGGTGCTGGGACAGCAACAAACCGTTGCGACCACATGGTTGTAACGGTTTTGAATGGGTGATAGTGGACTTGGACATGAAAAAGGCTGGGAATCAGTGATTCCCAGCCTTTATTCGTCTATGTCAGACTATCTGACTCACTCAGCCTGCTCGGCCGGAGCTTCGACGGTGGCCTCTTCGACGACCGGAGCGGCTTCAGCGGCAACCTTGGTTGCGGCTTCGGCTTCCTTGACGACGGCCTTCTTCGGGCTCACCGGCTCGGTGACGAGCTCGATGATAGCCGCCGGAGCGGAATCGCCCTTACGCGGAGCGATCTTGACGATGCGGGTGTAGCCGCCTTCGCGCTGCTCCATCTGCTCAGCGATTTCGGTGAACAGCTTGTGTACGACAGACTTGTTGCGGATGACGCGCATCACGCGACGGCGGGAGTGCAGATCACCACGCTTGGCGAAGGTGATCAGGCGCTCGGCCAGCGGACGAAGGCGCTTGGCCTTCGGCAGCGTGGTGACGATGCGGCCGTGCATGAACAGGCTGGTGGCCATGTTCGCGAGCATCAGGCGCTCATGAGCCGGGCTGGACGCCAGGCGCGGGCCCTTCTTAGGTGTAGGCATTATTGTCTCCTTGAATGCCTCATCGAATCCAGGTGGGCAACTGCCCGAACATCCGAATTCGATGAAGCGGTTGAATCAAAAACGACGCGATTACTCGTCTTCCGGCGAGAAGAACGTGCCGCCTTCGAGGTTAGTGGTGTCGAAGCCAAGCGGGGAGGCCTTCAGAGCCAGACCGAGGGTCTGCAGCTTTTCCTTGACCTCATCGATGGACTTCATACCGAAATTGCGGATGTCGAGCAGATCCTGCTCGGTGTGGGCAACCAGCTCACCGACCGTGTGGATTCCTTCACGCTTCAGGCAGTTGTAGCTGCGCTGGGTGAGGTTCAGGTCCTCGATCGGAACAGCCATCTCAGGGTTGGTCTCTTCGACCACAGGGGCCGGTCCGACTTCAACGCCTTCCGCCTGGGTGTTGAGTTCACGGCACAGACCGAAGAGCTCAACCAAGGTGGAGCCAGCGGATGCAACAGCATCACGCGGGGTGATGGCGGGCTTGGTTTCCACGTCTAGAATGAGCCTGTCGAAGTCCGTGCGCTGTTCCACACGGGTAGCCTCGACCTTGTAGCTCACCTTGAGCACCGGGGAGTAAATGGAGTCAACCGGAATACGGCCAATCTCGGCATTATCCTGCTTATTCATCTGGGCGGGCACGTAACCGCGGCCGCGTTCGACAGTGAACTCGATTTCAAGTTCGCCGTCTTCGGCGAGCGTGGCGATATGCATGTCCGGATTGGCGATGGTGACGCCGGCCGGCGGGGTGATGTCGCCCGCGACTGCTTCGCCCTTGCCGCTCTTGCGCAGATACATGACAACCGGCTCATCGTATTCGCTGGTGAGCACGATGCCCTTGATGTTCAGCAGGATTTCGGTAACGTCCTCACGAACGCCCTGCAGAGTGGTGAACTCATGCAGCGCACCGGAAATACGCACCGAAGTCACAGCCGCTCCAGGAATCGAGCTCAGCAGGGTGCGGCGCAGCGAGTTGCCAAGTGTGTAGCCGAAGCCCGGCTCAAGAGGCTCGATGACGAAGCGGGAACGCTGAGGATTAATAACTTCCTCGGTAAGTGTCGGACGCTGTGCGATAAGCACTGTGGTTATCCTTTCAGCTTCTGACCGGTGGTGCACTCGCCGGCCTTAAGCGGCTTTGGATGGATGGTTTTCTTAGTGCTCAGACGCGACGGCGCTTCGGAGGACGAACGCCGTTGTGTGCCTGCGGGGTGACGTCGGTGATGGAGCCGACTTCGAGACCAGCGGACTGCAGGGAACGGATAGCGGTTTCACGACCGGAACCCGGGCCCTTGACGAACACGTCGACCTTCTTCAGGCCGTGTTCCATCGCCTTGCGAGCGGCGGCTTCAGCAGCCATGCCAGCGGCGTACGGCGTGGACTTACGGGAGCCCTTGAAGCCGACTTCGCCACCGGAGGCCCAGGACACAACAGCGCCGGACGGATCGGTGATGGAGATGATGGTGTTATTGAAAGTGGACTTGATATGCGCCTGCCCAACCGGGACCGACTTGCGGTCGCGGCGACGCGGCTTGCGCGCGGCTTGCTTTTGAGCTGCCATTGACCCTCGTTTCCTAGTAACGAACTATTGTAATCGTTCGAACGATGAGATGTGGTATCTCGTGGCTCGAACTTGCCACCCACTACTTGGTGGCCTTCTTCTTTCCGGCGACCGTGCGCTTCGGGCCCTTGCGTGTACGAGCGTTGGTCTTGGTGCGCTGGCCGCGCACAGGAAGTCCCTTACGGTGACGCAGGCCTTGATAGCAGTTGATCTGAATCTTACGACGGATATCAGCGTCGATTTCACGACGCAGATCACCCTCGATCTTGTAGTTGGCTTCGAGGTAGTCACGCAGCGTGATCAGCTGCTCATCCGTCAAATCCTTGACGCGGATGTCCGGATTGATACCGGTCGCGGCAAGCGTTTCCTTAGCGCGAGTGCGGCCGACACCGAAGATG
The DNA here is from genome assembly GCF_056356435.1 of Bifidobacterium sp. LH_512. Classification (NCBI taxonomy): domain Bacteria; kingdom Bacillati; phylum Actinomycetota; class Actinomycetes; order Bifidobacteriales; family Bifidobacteriaceae; genus Bifidobacterium; species Bifidobacterium sp. LH_512. The sequence continues at coordinate 234,226 of NZ_JBKEUE010000001.1, read as the reverse complement.
TAGGTGAGGGCGATCTCGATGCGCTTCTCATTGGGGATGTCGACTCCGGCAAGACGTGCCATTGCGATTCCTTTTCATTTCCGCAGGTCTTGCACCGAGTCGTCCGGTTTCCCGGCCCGGGCCTGCGTACCCGGGGTGCGTTCGACTGGTTCAGCCGAATCGTGACTCAGCGCCTTTACTTCATTATGCCGCTGGATCTGCTCAGCCCTGGCGCTGCTTGTGGCGCGGGTTGATGCAGATCACCATGACGCGGCCGTGACGACGGATCACGCGGCAGTTTTCGCAGATCCTCTTCACACTAGGGCTGACCTTCATGGTTATCCTTCTTTGTTGTACCTTTACTTGTAACGGTACGTAATACGGCCTCGGTTCAGATCGTAGGGGCTCATTTCCAGCACAACACGATCCTGCGGCAGGATACGAATATAGTTCTTACGCATCTTGCCTGAGATGGTCGCAAGCACGATATGCTTGTTCTCGAGTTCAACGCGGAACATCGCGTTTGGCAGTGCTTCGACTACCTGTCCTTCGACTTCAATCACACCGTCTTTTGCCATGAGCCTCGTTCCGTTCCTTGGCGATTACTATGCATGTCCGAAGACACGCCAAATTGCAAGAATACACATAGGGTAGGAAAAAAACTTTTGGCGTGTCGTGATATAGGAAAAGGAGCGTCATCACTATGCGACAACGCTCCCGAATACGGATTGACGCTGATATTCAGTTGAGTATTATCCGGCTGAATATCATCACGAATAATCAGCCAAGTGTTCAGCCGAGCTTTGCGACGATATCGGCCTGAATGTCGGCGATTTCACCAACGCCGTTGATGGTGACGAGCAGGTCACGACCGCCGTAGATGTCGAGCAGCGGAGCGGTTTCCTTCTCGTAGGTTTCCAGACGCTTGGCAATGGCTTCCGGAGTGTCGTCGGAACGGCCCTGTTCAGCGGCGCGCTTGGCCATGCGTTCCAGCAGCACATCACGGTCGGCGTCCAATGCCACAACGTGGTCGAGCGGGGTGCCGAGTTCTTCAAGCATGGCGTCCAGGGCTTCGACCTGGGAGGCGTTACGCGGATAGCCGTCGAGAATCCAGCCGTTCTTGGCGTCGCCCATGGCCAGGCGATCCTTGACGATCTTGTTGGTCAGCTCATCCGGAACGAGTTCGCCCTTGTCGATGTACTTCAGCGCTTCAACGCCGAGTTCAGTCTTGTTCTTGATGTTGTAACGGAAAATGTCACCGGTGGAAATGGCCGGGATGCCATAATGTTCGCTCAGCAGAGCGGCCTGAGTACCCTTGCCAACGCCCTGGGGGCCCATGATCAGCAGTCGCATTGTTGTCTCCTGTACTGGTTTTACGCTTTGGAGGATTCTCGGTCTATGCCGGGTTCTTCTCTCCGCAGTTGTGTTTATCTGATGGACGGGTATGCCGTAAAGGCATGAGGCAACAGGAAACCGTCGTGCATGCTCGATTCGTTTGATGAGATGCACGACGGTTTCATGCCGCAAGGTTATTGCAAGGCTTACTTGCCTTCCTTGTGGTCCGTGTTTTCGAACAGGAAGCCAGTGTACTGGAACTGTTCGGTCTGGGCCTTGGCCTGACGCAACGTATCGAGGCCGACGCCGGCGATGATCAGGATGGTCGTACCACCGAACGGCAGCTGGGTGTTGAGCTGCAGCGCCATGATCAGGACAGTCGGAATCAAAGCGACGAACAGCAGGTAAACAGCGCCCACGGTGTTCAGACGATTCATCACGTACTTCAGGTAACGACTGGTGGCGCTGCCTGCACGGATGCCCGGGATGAATCCACCGTACTGCTTCATGTTGTCAGCGGTTTCGTCCGGGTTGAACGTGATTTCCGTATAGAAGAAGCAGAAGAACACGATCATGAGCGCGTACAGGGCGATGTACCACACGGAGGTAGTGTTGGCCAGGTTGTTGTTGATCCACGTGACCCAGCTGGCTTCGGAATCGCCAAACTGTGCGATCAGGGTCGGAACAGCCAGAATGGAGGATGCGAAGATCGGCGGGATGACGCCGCTCATATTGATCTTCAGCGGCAGATAGGTCGAAGAACCGCCATACATCTTGCGCCCGATCATACGACGGGTGTACTGGACCGGAAGACGACGCTGAGACAGTTCGACGAAGTCGACGAAAATCAGGATGACCAGCAGAACGCCGACGACGATGCCGAACTTCAGCCAATCACCGTCGGTGCCGTCGGTGCCCCAACCGATTTCCCACAACTGCGGCAGGAAGCCGGAGCAGATGGACATGAAGATAAGGATGGACATACCCTGGCCGATGCCCTTTTCGGTGATCAATTCAGCCATCCACATGATCAGGCCAGTACCGCCGGTCATAACAAATACCATGACGAGCAGGCTCCAGATGGAGTTGTCGGGAATGACCTGAGAGCACTGATAGTTGAACAGTGCGCCGGAGTGTGCGGTTACCAGAATGGTGGTGGACTGCAGCACAGCCAGGCCGATGGTCAGGTAACGAGTGTACTGGGTCAGCTTGGCTTCGCCGGACTGACCTTCCTTATGCAAAGCTTCGAAGCGAGGAATCACGACGCGCAGCAGCTGAATAACGATTGAAGCCGTGATGTACGGCATAACGCCCAATGCAAAAATCGACAGCTGCAACATTGCGCCGCCGGAGAAGAGGTTCACCAGTCCGATGAAGTTTTCGGAAGAACCGGTCATCGTGCTCAGGCAGTCCTGAACGACGGTATAGTCCACGCCCGGAACTGGGATGAACGAACCAATTCGATAAATAATGATCATCGCAAAGACGAAGAGGATCTTATTCCTCAACTCTTTGGTACGAAAGGCTTGAATTAAAGTCCTCAAGGGGATTTCCTTCCATTGTCTCGCGCGACGGCGCACCCATGCGAACAGACTCTAGGCGTCGAGTCTAGCGCAGGGCATAAACCAGCATCGACATATGCTCAAAATACGTCTTGGCGTGTCCGCTTGATTACATGACGGTTTTTACAAAAAAAGCCTTTCCCCGTCAATCAGACGGGGAAAGGCTTAAAACCTCACGGCGATGATTCAATCCGTGGACGGAATAATCAGTCCTCGGAGATGGAACCGCCGGCGGCTTCGATCTTGGCCTTGGCGGAAGCGGAAGCCTTAACACCCTTGATGGTGTAGGCAGCCGTGATTTCGCCATCACCCAGGACCTTGACCGGGTAACCGTCACGGACGGCACCCTTGGCGATCAGATCCTGAACAGTGATTTCGCCACCCTGCGGGAACAGTTCCGCAAGAGCGGCAATGTTGACGACCTGGAACTCCTTCTTGAAGGGGTTCTTGAAGCCGCGGAGCTTCGGCAGGCGCATGTACAGCGGCAGCTGGCCACCTTCAAAGCCAGGGCGAACCTGATAACGCTTCTTGGTGCCCTTGTCGCCACGGCCCGAGGTCTTGCCCTTGGAGCCTTCACCGCGACCGACACGGATGCGATCCTTGTTGGCACCCGGAGCCGGCTTGAGGTCATGCATCTGCAGGATTGTGGTTTCTTCTTCAGTAGCCATAATCAGTCTGCCTCCTCAACGGTGACCAGGTGACGCAGGACGTTCACCGAACCGCGAACGGCCGGGTTGTCCTCGCGCACGACGGTCTTGCCGATCTTGTTAAGACCCAGGGTCTTGGCATTTGCACGCTGCTTCGGGGTGGAATTCACCAAACCGTGGTGCAGAGTAATCTTCAGCTTAGCCATCACTCACCATCCTTCTGAGCAGCCTTGGCCTGGGCTTCTTCACGAGCCTTGCGAGCCTCGGCGATGCCAGCGGCGCGGGCACGCAGCAGCGCGTCCGGAGCCACTTCTTCGAGGGACAGGCCACGACGGGCGGCGATCTCCTCCGGCTCCTCAAGCTTCTTGAGGGCGTCGACGGTAGCGCGCACCACGTTGACTGCGGTGGCGGAACCCATGGACTTCGTCAGCACGTCGGTGATGCCAGCGCACTCCATGACGGCGCGGACAGCGCCACCGGCGATAACGCCGGTACCCGGAGCGGCCGGGCGCAGGAGAACGGTACCGGCAGCGTCGTGACCGATCACCGGGTGGGTGACGGTGCCACGCACGCGCGGGACGTTGAACATGTGCTTCTTGGCATCCAGCTGGCCCTTGGCGATAGCGGCCGGGACTTCACGGGACTTGCCGTAGCCGACGCCAACGGTGCCGTTGCCGTCGCCGACCACCACGAGGGCAGCGAAGCTGAACGTACGGCCACCTTTGTGGGTCTTGGACACGCGGTTGATGGTCACAACGCGGTCGAGCAGCTCGTTCTCGTGATTTTCTTCACGGCGGTTGCGACGCTCGCCACGACGGCCTTCGCCACGCTGGCCGCGACGGGACTTGCGCTCGTCGTTAGCGGCCTCAGCAGGTGCCTGAGTGTTCTGAGTTTCTTCAGCCACTGGGGTTTCCTTCTCGATGTCGCTCACAGTGCCAGACCTCCCTCGCGGGCGCCTTCAGCCACAGCTGCAACGCGACCATGATACTTGTTGCCGCCGCGGTCGAACACGACTGCGGTGATGCCGGCTTCCAGAGCCTTCTTAGCAATCAGCTCGCCGACCTTCTTGGCAGCTTCGACCTTGGTGCCCTGGAAATCAGCGAAGTCGCTCATCAGAGTGGATTCGCTCACCAGAGTGATGCCCTTGGTATCGTCGATGACCTGAGCAACCATGTGACGGTTGGAACGGGTGACCACCAGACGCGGCATTTCCGGGGTGCCGGAGATGCGCTTGCGAATACGAGCGTGACGGCGCTTGAGAGCGACCTTCTTACCCTTACCGAGAATCTTGACGCTCATACTACTTACCAGCCTTTCCAGCCTTGCGCAGGATGCGTTCGTCCGAATACTTGATGCCCTTGCCCTTGTACGGTTCCGGAGCACGCAGCTTGCGGATGTTCGCAGCAACCTGGCCGACAATCTGCTTGTCGGTGCCCTTAACGATCACCTGGTTCGGGTTCGGAACTTCGAACTCGATGCCTGCCGGCGGTTCCACGGTGATGGTGTGGGAGTAGCCGAGGAAGAACTCAATGCCCTTGCCCTTCATCACGGCGCGGTAACCGGTGCCGACGATTTCCAGGTTCTTGGCATAGCCTTCGTGCACGCCCTTGACGATGCCGGCGATGAGCGAGCGGCTCAGGCCATGCATAGCGCGGGTCGGACGCAGGTCGTCAGCCGGAGTGAGGACGATTTCATTGCCCTCGACAGCGGCGGTGATGCCCTGCGGAATAACGTAGGAGTCGGTGCCCTTCGGGCCCTTGGCCGAGAAATTCTGGCCTTCAATCGTGACTTCCACGCCAGCCGGAATGGTGACGGGGAGCTTACCAATATGCGATGCCATGTTTCAGCTCTCCTTTCTCACCACACGTAAGCGACGATTTCGCCGCCGATGCCTCGGTCGAGGCATTCCTTCTGGGTCAACAATCCCGAGCTCGTCGAGATAATGGCGATACCGAGGCCACCGAGCGGCATCGGCAGAGCATCGGACTTTGCGTAGCGACGCAGGCCCGGCTTGGAGATGCGCTTGATGCCCTGGATGGAACGCTCGCCGTTCGGGCCGTACTTGAGGGTGACCTCGAGGGTCTGGCCGACCTTGGCTTCCTTGGCGGTGAAGTCCTTGATGTAGCCTTCACGCTTCAGAATCTCAGCGATGTTCGCCTTGAACTTGGAGTACGGCATATCCACGGTTTCGTGCTTTGCCGCGCTCGCATTACGCAGACGCGTAAGCATGTCTGCGATCGGATCTGTCATTGTCATTTGGGCTAACGCCCTTTCTCGCCGTGGTTTCCGCCGCCCTCACACACTACAAGTGATTGGGCCGCGGACCTTCAGCGTCGATATTTACCAACTGGACTTCGTAACGCCGGGCAGCTCGCCGCGATGGGCCTTCTCACGAAGGCAGATGCGGCACAGGCCGAACTTGCGGTAGACGGAGTGGGGACGACCGCACACCTGGCAGCGCGTGTAAGCACGCACCTTGAACTTCGGCTTAGCGGCTGCCTTGTTCTTAAGAGCAGTTTTTGCCATATCAGTTCTCCTTGAAGGGGAAACCGAGGTGCTTCAGCAGCACGCTGGCTTCCTTGTCGTCCTTGGTGCTGGTCACCACGGTGATATCCATACCGCGCTGGTGATCGATCGAATCCGGATCGATCTCGTGGAACATGGACTGCTCGGTGAGACCAAAGTTGTAGTTGCCCTGGCCGTCGAACTGGTTGCCGTTGATGCCACGGAAATCGCGGATACGCGGCAGAGCCAGGGTCAGCAGACGATCCAGGAACTCCCACATGCGATCGCCACGCAGGGTGACGTACGCGCCGATGGCCTGGCCTTCACGCAGGTGGAACTGTGCGACGGACTTCTTGGCCTTGGTGATCTTCGGCTTCTGACCGGTGATCAGGGTGAGGTCCTTGACGGCGCCTTCGATGAGCTTGGAGTCGCGCGCGGCGGCACCAACACCCATGGAAACGACGACCTTCTGGATGCGAGCGACCTGCATCGGGTTGGAGTAGTTGAATTCCTTCTCCAGCTCCGGCACGATCTGCTCGTTGTACTTCGTCTTCAAGCGCGGAGTTGCCGGCGCTTCGATAGTGGTATCGGTCATGCCAGCTCCTTTCCGGACTTCTTGGCAACGCGCACGCGCACGGTCTTCACCTTGCCGTCACGCACTTCCTGCTTCACGATCACGCCAACGCGGGTCGGCTGCTTGGTCTCCGGGTCGATCAGCATCACGTTGGAGCGATGGATCGGAGCCTCGGTGGCGACGATGCCGGCCTGCTCGCCCTGCTGGGTGGCGCGCACGTGCTTCTTAACAATCTGGACACCTTCGACGATCAGTCGATCGTTCGGCAGCACACGAACAACGGTGCCTTCCTTGCCGCGGTCCTTGCCACGGATGACCTTGACCAGGTCGCCGCTCTTGATCTTGGCTACCATTCTCAGATCACCTCCGGGGCGAGGGACACGATCTTCATGAAGCGCTTGTCGCGCAGTTCACGACCAACCGGTCCGAAGATACGAGTGCCCTTCGGATCACGGCCAGAGCCGAGGATCACGGCAGCGTTCTCGTCGAACTTGATGTAGGAGCCGTCAGCACGACGGTGTTCCTTAACGGTGCGGACGACGACGGCCTTGACCACGTCGCCCTTCTTGACCGACCCGCCAGGGATTGCGTCCTTGACGGAGGCGACGATCACGTCGCCGATGCCGGCATAGCGTCGCTTCGATCCACCGAGCACTCGGATGGCGAGGATTTCCTTCGCACCCGTGTTGTCGGCGACATGAAGCCGCGTTTCCTGCTGAATCATTGATTCTCCTTAGCCGAGCTGGTTCTCCCCAAGCACCCCGTCCACCCGTTTTGAGCGGACGGGGTTACTCACGGAGCCTTGCCGAACTTGTTTACTTGGCGCGCTCGATGATGCTATCGAGACGCCAACGCTTGGTCTTGCTCAAGGGCCGAGTCTCCATAATACTCACGAGGTCGCCAATTCGTGCCTCGTTGTGTTCATCATGGACCTTGACCGTGCGGGTGGAACGAACGACCTTGCCGTACAGCGGGTGGGTCGAACGCTGCTCGAGCTCGACGGAAATCGTCTTGTCCATCTTGTCGGACACGACGTAACCGCGACGAACCTTGCGGAAGTTACGCTCTTCAGCCATTACTTCTCCTCAGCTTTCGTTTCGGTCGCCTCGGGGGCCTGGCTGATGCCGAGCTCACGCTCGCGCAGGACGGTGTACATCCTGGCGATGTCGCGCTTGACCGCCTTGAGGCGGGCGGTGTTTTCGAGCTGACCGGTCGCTGCCTGGAAGCGCAGGTTGAACAGCTCTTCCTTGGACTTCTTGAGGAAGCCTTCGATTTCAGCGTTGGTCTTCTCGTTCAGATTCTTCATGGTGTATTCTGCAGATCCGACTGGCATCAGATGTCACCGCCTTCACGAGCAATAACACGGCACTTCATGGGGAGCTTGTCGATTGCGCGGCGCAGAGCCTCGCGAGCGACTTCCTCAGACACGCCGCTGATTTCGAACATCACACGGCCGGGGCGAACGTTGGCGATCCAGAATTCCGGAGCACCCTTGCCGGAACCCATTCGGGTGCCGAGCGGCTTCTTGGTCAGCGGACGATCCGGGAAGATCGTAATCCACACACGACCGCCACGCTTGATGTAACGAGTCATGGCGATACGAGCGGCCTCGATCTGACGGTTGGTCACGTAAGCCGGGGCGAGGGCCTGGATACCGAAATCGCCGAATGCGATCTCGTTGCCGCCCTTGGACATACCACGGCGGACCGGACGGTGCTGCTTACGATACTTAGTTCTCTTTGGGATAAGCATTGTTCAGCTCACTCCTTCGTTTCCGTTGCGGCAGGAGCCTCATCGGCCGGAGCCTTGGCCTCAGTGGCCTCAGTTGCGGCGTTCTGCTGCTGGGCATTGCGCTGGCCACGGCGCGGACGACGATCGCCGCGACGGCCCTGGCGGTTGTTGCCCTGCTGTGCCTGCTGCTCTTCGAACTCACGCTCGGTCATATCGCCCTTGTAGATCCACACCTTGACGCCGATACGGCCATAGGTGGTCTTGGCCTCGAAGAAGCCGTAATCAATCAGGGCGCGCAGGGTCTGCAGCGGAACGCGACCCTCGCGGTAGAACTCAGAACGGCTCATTTCCGCGCCACCGAGGCGGCCGGAGAGCTTGATACGGATACCCTTGGCGCCAGCGCGCATAGCATCCTGCTGAGCCTTACGCATCGCACGACGGAAGGTCACGCGGTTCGTCAGCTGCTCGGCGATGCCCTGAGCGACGAGCTGGGCGTCCAGCGCGGCGTTCTTCACTTCGAAGATGTTGAGCTGGACCTGCTTGCCGGTGAGCTTCTCGAGCTTGGCGCGAACACGCTCAGCTTCGGCGCCACGGCGACCGATCACAATGCCCGGACGAGCGGTGTGAATATCCACACGCACACGGTCACGGGTACGCTCGATAACGATGCGGGACACGCCTGCACGCTCGAGGTCCTTGCTCATGGCCTTGCGAATCGCATCGTCTTCGAGAACGAAGTCGCGGTAGCGTTCGCCAGCCTTGTTGGAATCGGAGAACCACTTGGAACGATGGTTCTCAGTGATGCCCAGGCGATAGCCAAAGGGATTAATCTTCTGACCCATCTTTAGCGGGCTCCTTCCTTGCTAGCGACCACGACCGTGATGTGGCTCGTACGCTTGTTGATACGAGCAGCGCGGCCCTGTGCACGAGCGCGGAAACGCTTGAGCGTCACGCCTTCGTCCACATAGGTTTCCTTGATGACCAGGTCGTTCTCGCGGAACGGTTCGCCGGCCTTGTCGGCCTTGACGCGGGCGTTCGCAATGGCGCTCTCAAGAACTTTGAGGACCGGAACGGACGCATCCTGCGGAGCGAACTTGAGGATGGTGATAGCGTCGGCTGCCTTCTTGCCTCGGATGAGGTCGACCATACGGCGAGCCTTGCGCGGCGTCACGCGGACGTGACGAGCGATTGCTTTAGCTTCCATGTGTCTTTACTCTCCTTTAGCGGCGTGCCTTCTTGTCGTCCTTCACGTGACCCTTAAAGGTCTTCGTGGGGGCGAACTCACCGAGCTTGTGTCCAACCATGGACTCGGTGACGAACACCGGCACATGCTTGCGACCATCGTGAACGGCGAAGGTGTGTCCGATGAAATCCGGGGTGATCATCGAACGACGGGACCACGTCTTAATGACGTCGTGCGTGCCCTTCTCGTTCTGCTCGTCGACTTTCTTCTGCAGGTGGGCGTCGACGAAGGGGCCCTTCTTGATGCTACGAGTCATCTACTCGACACTCCCTTACTTACGGTTCTTACCATTCGGACGACGACGAACAATCATCTTGTTCGAAGCCTTCTTCGGACGGCGGGTACGAACCTCGCCCTTGCCCCACGGAGAAACCGGCGGCTTGCCACCGCGGGTACGACCGCCGTGCGGGTGATCGACAGGGTTCATGGATTCACCACGGGTGATCGGGCGCTTGCCCATCCAACGTGCACGACCGGCCTTACCGAGCTGGATGTTGGCATGATCGGCGTTGCCGACCTCACCGACGGTTGCGCGGCAGCGAGCGTCCACGTTGCGGATTTCGCCGGACGGCATACGCAGCTGAGCGTAAGCGCCATCCTTAGCCACGAGCTGAACAGCGGCACCGGCGGAGCGGGCGATCTTGGCGCCGCCCAGCGGGCGCAGCTCGATGGCGTGCACCACGGTACCGGTCGGGATGTTCTTCAGCGGCAGGTTGTTGCCCGGCTTGATATCGGCCTGGGCGCCGGTTTCGATCTTGTCGCCCTGCTTGATGCCTTCCGGAGCGATGATGTAACGCTTCTCACCATCGGCGTAGTGCAGCAGTGCGATGCGAGCGGAACGGTTTGGGTCGTACTCGATGTGAGCGACCGTTGCCGGCACGCCGTCCTTGTCCCAACGCTTGAAATCGATGAGACGGTACTGGCGCTTGTGACCGCCGCCGCGGTGGCGGGAAGTCATGCGGCCGTAAGAGTTACGACCGCCAGTCTTGCTGAGCTTGCGAACCAGCGACTTTTCAGGCGTGGAGCGCGTCAGATCGGAGAAGTCCGAAACGGACGCGTTACGGCGGCCTGCAGTCGTCGGCTTATAAACGCGGATAGCCATAATCTAGTCTTCCTTTAACTTTTCTCGGCTAACCTTCAGTTACCGAAGATGTCAATCGTCTGGCCCTCAGCCACGGTCACGATAGCGCGCTTCTGATTCACACGCTGGCCGTAACCGGTGCGGGTGCGCACGCGCTTGCCCTGGCGGTTGAGAGTGTTGACGTTCGTCACCTTGACCTTGAAGATCTCTTCGATTGCCTGCTTGATCTGCACCTTGTTGGCGTTCGGGGCCACCACGAAGGTGTACTGGCCACGATCGGACAGGGCGTAGCTCTTCTCGGAGACAACCGGCTTGAGGATAACGTCGTATGCGGGCTTATGAATAGCGACCATTAAAATCAGGCCTCCTTAGCCGTGCGCTCGGCCTTCGCCTCGAGGAAAGCTTCGAAGCCTTCCTTGGAGAAGACGACATACTGAGCGGTGACCACATCGTAGGTGTTCAGCTGATCAGCGAACAGCACGTGAACGGTCGGGATGTTGCGAACGGACAGCCATTCGTTCACGTTGTCGCGAGAAAGCACGACGGTGGTGAACTTGTCAGCGGTGATCGGGTTCAGCGCAGCGACAGCAGCCTTGGTGGACGGTTCGGTGATGCCGAAGTCCACGACGGCGACGCGGCCGTTGTTGAAGCGATCAGACAGCACGTACTTGAGAGCGGCGGCCTTCATCTTCTTCGGGGTGCGCTGGGTGTAATCGCGCGGCTGCGGGCCGTGCACGACACCGCCGTGGTACCACTGCGGAGCGCGGATGGAGCCTTGGCGAGCACGACCGGTGCCCTTCTGCTTCCACGGCTTCTTGCCGCCACCGGAAACCATGCCACGGGTCTTGGTGGCGTGGGTGCCGGCGCGAGCAGCGGCGAGCTGAGCCACGACAACCTGGTGGATCAGCGGGACATGAGCCTGAACTTCTTCAGCGGAGAAGCCGAAGATCTCGGCGGGGGCTTCAACGGAGCCCGCGGCCTGGCCCTTGGCGTCGGTGACGTTCAGAGTAACGTTTGCCATGATTTATCAGGCTCCCTTCACTGCCGAACGAACGAGAACGATGCCACCCTTCGGGCCCGGAATAGCGCCCTTGATGGCGAGAATGCCGTTCTCGACATCCGACGAGACGATGGCGAGGTTCAGAGCAGTGTTGGTGACGTGGCCCATGCGACCAGCCATGCGCTTGCCCTTGAGAATACGGCTCGGGGTGGCGCATGCGCCGACAGAACCCGGACGACGTTCGTTCTTGTGAGAACCGTGAGAACGACGGTAGGACTTGAAGCCCCAGCGCTTGATGGTACCGGCGAAGCCCTTACCCTTGGTGGTACCGGTCACGTCGACCAGGGTGCCTTCCGGGAAGAGTTCAGCGGTCAGTTCCTGCCCCGGAGTGTACTCTTCAGCGTTTTCGGTGCGGACCTCGGCGAGGTGACGACGAGGGGTGACACCAGCCTTGGCGAAGTGGCCAGCGAGCGGCTTGGTGACCTTGGTCGGATCAACGACACCGTAGCCGAGCTGGATGGCCTTGTAGCCATCGGTCTCTTCGGTCTTGACGGCGGTGATCACATTGGTGGACACCTCAACGAGAGTGACGGGCACGAAGAAGCCGTTCTCGTCCCAAACCTGCGACATACCGAGCTTCTTGCCCAGCAGTGCGGTGCGATTAGCATTGTGCGACATTGCGGTTCCCTCCTCCCTTACAGCTTGATCTCGATGTTGACATCTGCGGGCAGATCAATGTGCATCAGGGAGTCCACGGCCTTCGGGGTCGGGTCCACGATGTCGATGAGGCGCTTGTGGGTGCGCATCTCGAAGTGCTCGCGAGAATCCTTGTACTTGTGAGGAGAACGGATAACACAGAAGACGTTCTTCTCCGTCGGGAGCGGAACCGGGCCAACCACAGTTGCGCCCGCGTTCGTCACCGTTTCGACGATCTTCTTCGCCGATTGGTCGATGACCTCATGGTCATAGGACTTAAGCCTGATGCGGATTTTCTGTCCCGCCATTGCCTTCCGCCCTTTCTAGCGATTCGATTTACTGTTTACCAGCCTGTTTCTTGAAAAAGGGCACCGGCGGAGACGACCCGACGAGATGCACCCCTTCAGAGGCATACTCGTGGTCACACCACATCAGTGCGCAGCCATGCGTTGTTCACTCACGTGAAGCACATGCCACGCTCGCTTTTTTAATTCCAATTTGCGAGCCCTAGAATCAGGCAACTTGTTTATTAAAGCATCAGGGGTGGTCTTAATCAGTTCGGGCGTGTCGCACTATAAGGCGCAAAAATAGCCAAAAATCGTTGGAATGTCGATGACAAAATTCGTACGCTGTATCCATGACACAACGACGCTTTTCTATCAAAAAATGGATCCCGTCTCAGCCTGGCGCGTGGGTGATGGCGCTGTTTCCATCATTGGCGGCAATCCTTATATATAACCGCACAATGCAATCATTGCTGCTGCTTGTAGCATGGGCGCTATGTTACTGCGTCCAATTCACTGCGTCACGCTGGATTGCATCACATTGCGCCCGCCGATATTTGGCACCTGTTATCACATTTTCCGCGCTTTTCGTCGCTGCAGGCATCCCGAGCATCGTCCTTAATCCAAGCATCCTCTACTGGATTCCTTTATATATGGCGTTCGCCGCGGTGTCATTCGCCGCGGCATGGTTGCGCAAAGAGCGGTCGCTTTGGGCAAATGCCGTCGCCGTATCGGCATCATCGTGCATGGCTGTCGTCATTTCGCCCGACGCTTGGATTGCTGCGATTGCGTTTGCGCTGGCGCAATTCGGATCGGTGCTTTTTGTAAAAACGATGATTCGTGAGCGCGGCAAACTCCTCTATTTATATGCGTCCATTGGATGGCATGTCGCATTGCTGGCGATTTCGTGCACAGTGACGGTGCTGTATGCGAATGTTGCTCGGCTGTGGATTCTCGTGTCATGCTGGCTGCTGCTTCGTGCGATTGCATTGCCGCTGATTGCGAGGCATCGCACAATTCGCCCGATGATTACAGGATTGATTGAAGTGGTCAGCAGCATTGCGATGTTCGTTGCGATTGCTGCAGTGTCGCCTTGGCTGGGCTTGATGCATGGGTAAGGGCAAGATTATTCGGCCCGCCCCGTCCAAATCGTTAAAACCACGTGGTTCTAATGAAAACCACACCCACAACACCACAAAAACGTCATAACCACGTGGTTTTAACGAAAACCACACCCACAACACCACAAAAACGTCATAACCACGTGGTTTTAACGAAAACCACACCCACAACACCACAAAAACGTCATAACCACGTGGTTTTAACGATTTGGGATGCGGAGAGAATGGGAGTGCGGAGATACAAGAAGGCTGCGGGAATCCGGTGGATTCCCGCAGCCTTCTTATTGGCTACCTACGATAGCGGCTGGCGACTTGTTCAGACGCGCTCGGAAGCCTCTTCGGTTGCGGCTTCCCCCTGACGCTCGACGCGCAGGCGGTGGCCTTCAGCCTGGGAAACGCCGTAGTAGGCGGCGATGGCGATATCCTTCATATCCTCGATCTGCGGGATACGCGGATTTGCCGGGGCGCACTGATCTTCGTAGGCGCGCATGCCGATCTGATCGAGGATGGACCAGAAGTAATCCTCGTCCACACCGCAATCCTGGAAGCTCTTGTTCATGCCGAGCTTGTTGTCGCGGTAGTCCTCGACGGCCTTCGCCAGGTTCTCGACGCCATCCTCCGGGGTCTTGCCCGGGTCGACGCCAAGGTTCTTGGCGAGCTCCTGATAGCGTTCCGGAGCGATGTACTTGTTGTACTTCGGCCAGCTGGTCGGTTCTTCCGGGATGGAACCGTTGTAGCGGATCACATACGGCAGCAGGATGGAGTTGGTACGGCCATGAGCCACGTGGCACAGCGCGCCGATGGTGTGGGCCATGCCGTGGCACATACCGAGGAAGGCGGAGCCGAAGGCCATGCCCGCCATGGTGGCGGCATTGTGCATCTTCTCCTGGGCGCGGGTCTTGTCTTCGCCCGGTTCGGCGTTGACCGCCTCGGCCAGGTTGTCCCAGATCAGCTTGGCTGCATGCAGCGCCATGCCGTCGGTGAAGTCGTTGGCATACACGGAAACGTACGCTTCAAAGGAGTGGGTCAGGGCGTCGAAGCCGGCGTCACTGGCGAGACGACGCGGCTGGGTGCGGGCCAGAACCGGATCGACGATGGCCACGGACGGGGTCAGCGCGTAGTCGGTAATCGGGTACTTGTAGCCGGTTTTGTGGTCGGTGATCACAGCGAACGGCGTGACTTCGGAGCCGGTGCCGGACGAGGTCGGGATGCACACGAGCTTGGCCTTCTTGCCCAGCGGCGGGATCTTGAAGGCGCGCTTACGGATATCGAAGAACTTCTCGCGCACGTCGGAGAAGGAGATTTCCGGGTGCTCGTAGAGCAGCCACATGATCTTGGCCGCATCCATCGGGGAACCGCCACCGACGGCGATGATGGTATCCGGCTCGAACTCCTCGCGCATCATTTCGGCGCCGCGCTCGACGGTTTCGACGCTCGGCTCCGGCTCGACGTAGTCGATGATACGGAAGGTGACGTTGTTGGCGCGTGCACGCAGCTGATCGATGACCTTGTCGATGACGCCGAGCTGTTCCATGACCTTGTCGCACACGATGACGGCCCTTTCGATGCCGTACATGTCACGCAGGTACTTGATGGCGTTCGGCTCGAAGTAGGTCTTGGCCGGAATCTTGAACCACTGCATATTGTTGTTCCTCCGCGCGATGCGCTTGACGTTGATGAGGTTCACAGCCTGAACGTTGCCGGAGACGGAGTTGCCGCCATAGGAGCCGCAACCCAGGGTGAGGGACGGGGCGATGGCGTTGTAGATGTCGCCCACGCCACCCAGGGAGCTCGGGGAGTTCCAGATGATGCGGCAGGCGTGCATGCGCAGACCGTATTCGCGTACGAGATCCTGATCGTTGGTGTGGATGGCTGCGGTGTGGCCGGCGCCGTGCACGAGCATCTTCTCGCACATTTCGAAGGCGCTTTCCTTGTCGTCGGCCTTCAACACGGCCTGGACCGGAGCGAGCTTCTCCATGGTCAGCGGTTCGTTTTCGCCGACTTCCTTGCATTCCGCGGCAAGAATGGTGGCGTCTTCCGGGACCTCGAAGCCCGCGGCCTTGGCGATGTACTGCGGGGACTTGCCCGGGACGATGGAATTGAGCTTCGGGGTGCCGCCGGAGTAAGCGGTGCAGCCGAACATGTACCGTTCCAGCTTGGCCTTCTCTTCGTCGTTGACGAAATACGCCTTGCGGCGCTTCATCTCGGCAATCAGCTGGTTGTAGATGTCCTTGTGGGCGATGATGGCCTGCTCGGTGGCGCAGATCATGCCGTAGTCGAAGTGCTTCGAAAGAATCAGGTCGTTGGCGGCACGCACGATGTCGACGTTCTTGTCGACATATGCCGGGGCGTTGCCTGCGCCCACGCCAAGAGCCGGCTTGCCGGAGGAGTACGCGGCCTTGACCATGCCCGGACCACCGGTCGCAAGGATGGTGGCGATGCCGGGGTGCTTCATAAGAGCGCCGGTGGC
The DNA here is from genome assembly GCF_056356435.1 of Bifidobacterium sp. LH_512. Classification (NCBI taxonomy): domain Bacteria; kingdom Bacillati; phylum Actinomycetota; class Actinomycetes; order Bifidobacteriales; family Bifidobacteriaceae; genus Bifidobacterium; species Bifidobacterium sp. LH_512. Next base: position 217,998 of record NZ_JBKEUE010000001.1, on the reverse strand, counting down.
TTCGATGCTCGGGTGCTCGATCCACTGGATGCAGTCGGCCGGAGCGCCTGCTTCGATGGCGGCGTCACGAACGATGCGAGCGGCTTCGGAAGAGCACTTCTGTGCGAACGGGTGGAAGCCGAAGATGATCGGGCAGCGGGTCTTCAGCGCGATCAAGGACTTGAAGATCGCGGTGGAGGTCGGGTTGGTGACCGGGGTGACGCCGGCGACGACGCCGACCGGTTCGGCGATTTCGTCGATGCCCATCACGTCGTCTTCACGGATGACACCGACGGTGCGCTGACCTGCCAGATAGTTGGTGACGTGCTCGCAGGCGAAGATGTTCTTAGTGGCCTTATCTTCGACCAGACCACGACCGGTTTCGTCGACGGCCATCTTGGCGAGAACCAGATGCTTGTTCAGCGCTGCGATGGAAGCCTTGGCGACGATGTGGTCGACCTGCTTCTGATCCAGCTTTTCAAATTCCTTGAGAGCCTTCAAGCCCTTCTGCACCAGGGCGTCGACTTCGGCTTCAGCCGCCGCGAGCTTTTCTTCCGGGGTCGGCTTTGCCGGCTCTACGTTCTTCTTTGCTTCTGCCACTTGCAGTCCTCCTCGATCTTGCGGTTTTGCAAAGCATCAAACGCATGTCACGCCTATCGGCCTGACTTTGCGACACACAACGTGTGACCTGAATCACAATCTAGCGAAAACCGCCATCTTTTGCATCACGTCATTTTATACAGCGTTTTATGTTATTTTCTGTTTGATTTAAGTGCGTTTTATGTTCTTTTCGACATAAAAATTATAATTTTTACTCGATTTGACACCTTTTGTTCACTTTTTCAGCGTTATTCACACATAAAAAGAACATCGACAATCAAACTTAAATAAAAGTATTTTGTAAAAGTAAAAATATTTGACAACTTTTATAAAGCTGCTTTAATTAAGTGAAGGCAACAACATATTGCTTATACGAGTCCGTACAACGACGGAGCGTCCATGCCGACAACAACACCATCAATCAAACGCCATAACCGTGCCGCCGTCATCAAGCTGCTCGCCCTTGAAGGCGCGGCAACCAAACAAGTCATCGCCCATCGGCTTGGACTGAGCCTGCCGACGGTTACGCAGAACCTGCAGGAACTGCTGCACGTCGGCATCATCAACGAAGGCGAATTGCAAGAGTCGACGGGAGGCCGCAAAGCGCGCGCCTATACGTTCAACGCGAAGCATCACACCGCAATCGGCGTGGCCATGCATGCAACCGACGTCGTGATGTACGCGCCCGATCTCAACGGCAATGTCATCGCGCAGCGCCGCCGCACCATGCAATGCCGCAACGACAACGCCTACTACCAGCGACTTGGTGGCATCATCAACGAATTCGCAGCCGAACTGACAAAACAGGGCAACGCGGTAAGCGCGGTCGCATTCGCCGTCGACGGCATCGTCACGCCCAACGGCGAGGCAGCAATCGACCTTGACGCCACGCAGCAAACCAGGCAGCAAGCGACACACGAACTTAGTGCCATCGCGCAATCCGTAAGGATTCCGGCCTCGCTTATCAGCAGTGCACAGGCGTGTGCGACGGCGGAATTATGGCATGACCGCACACTGCGCGACGCGCTTTGCATATATCTTGATCGCCGGCCGACCGCGGCGGTTATCGTCAACGGCGCGCTGTACCCCGGCGACACGCGCCGCAATGGCGCTATCGGTCATATGCCGCTCGTGCCGCAAGGACGCCCCTGTTTCTGCGGCAAACACGGCTGTATGGACGCCTACTGTTCTCCCGAGGTGCTGATGGAAGACGGTGAAAGCCTGCCGGGATTCTTCAGCGTGCTTGAACAGGGCGAATTGCACCATCGTGAACGCATGGACGAATGGATGCGATATTTGGGACAGGCCATCGCCAACACGCGTACCGTGATCGCAGGCGACGTGATTATCGGCGGCGAGGCGGCACAATTTTTGGACGACGGGGATTTATCGACGTTGAAGGCACGTATTGGCGAGCATTGCATGTTTGATGAAGATTTTGCGGTGCGACGCGGGCGCTGCGACGACGATCAGAATGCAATCGGCGCAGCATTGCATTGTTTGGGCGATTATATGAAGGAGTTGTGCGATATGTAACTGCGCAACGCAACATGCGACCGCACAATATGCAACCATACAATGTGTAGCTGTGTGATATGCAGCAGTGCAATATATGGCTGCGCGCATGTTTGCCGGATTTTGGGATTGTTTGCGACGCAGATCGACGCAGATCGACATTGCGGCGGCGTCGATTCGCCGATTTCCCGTATTCCGAACCGAAACAATCCAAATTGAAATATTCCAAAATAAAGCAATTCAAATCGGAGCATTTCAAATCAAAGCAATCCAAGCGCCCGCAACTACAATGGGTTTATGAAGAATCCATCGCTGCATCGTTATGCCACTCGCCCTGGCTTTTATTTCACTGATGATGGCGGCGCGGACGCCGTGGTCCGATCGGAAACCGCCGATCAGGTTTGGCTCAGCGTCATCGAGCCGCTGGATAAGCCCACGGCCTTCTACAATGATGCGATTCGTCTGCGAAATGATTCCTTCGATAATTGGGAGCGTGATCTGCGCGAATACCATGTGGCGACGCGCGTTATTGAATCATTGGGCTTGCGCGAGACGCTGTTTCGCATGCAGGGGCCGAATTATGGCTTGTGGTATGTGCATCTGCCGAAAGCCTGGGACGGCATGCAATACGGCTACCGCGTCGATGGGGCGTGGGATCCGAAGCATGGCGTGCGCTTCAACCCGTATAAAATCCTGCTTGACCCGTACGGCAAAGGCATTGAAGGCCGTCTCGACTATGTGCCGGCGGCATTTTCGTATGAATGCGACATCATCGACCGTAAGATTCGCGGTTCGGCGTTCGGACCGAAAAGCACATTGGATTCGCTGGGCTGCGTGCCGCTTTCCGTGGCGATAGATGATCGTGACAGCACCAAGCATGATAACGATCCTTCGCATCCGCATATTCCGTGGAGTAAAACCGTTATCTACGAACTGCATGTGAAGGGGTTCACTGCGAACGCTCCGTGGTTGCCGGAAGAGCTGCGCGGCACGTATGCGGGGCTCGCGCATCCGCGGACGCTGGCCTATTTGCAGAAATTGGGCGTGACGTCGATCGAACTGCTGCCGATTCAGGCGAAGCAGGATGAGCCGATGCTGTTGGAGCATAATCGCCCCAATTATTGGGGTTATTCGACGTTGAATTACTTCTCCCCCGAACCCTCGTATGCGACGAAGGCCGCACAGACCGCCGGCGCCGTCGCGGTGCGACGTGAAGTGATCGATATGGTTCGTGCGCTGCATGAGGCCGGTTTTGAAGTGATTATGGATGTGGTGTACAACCACACCTGCGAAGGCGGCGTTGAAGGTCCGACCGTTTGCTGGCGTGGGCTTGATTCGCTGTCGTATTACCGTTCGCAGCCAGGTAATGAGGGATTGCTGCAAGATACGACGGGTTGCGGCAATTCCTTGGATTTCACGAATACGCATGTTGTGACGTTTGCGGTTGATTCGCTGCGATATTGGGCCAAACGTATCGGCATTGACGGTTTCCGTTTTGATTTGGCGACGACGTTGGCGCGTCTTGATGGCGAGTTCACGAAGCATCATCCGTTTTTATACGCGCTGCGCAGCGATTTGCTGCTGGGCAATCTCAAACTGATTATGGAACCGTGGGATTTGGGCGATCGAGGCTGGCGTACCGGCCAATTCGGCTTGCCGTTCGGCGAATGGAACGATCGTTTCCGCGATACGGCGCGCACGTTCTGGCTGACCAATGTGGATTCGCCTACGGACGGCGGCACGGTGACCATGCAGGAAATCGCCACGCGCCTGTGCGGTTCGGCCGATATGTTCGCCAGCGATCCGGGGCGTGGAGCGACGGCATCCATCAATTATGTAGCCTGTCATGATGGTTTCACGCTTGCCGATTTAACGCAGTATGCAAGCAAACACAATATGCCGAATGGCGAAAACAATAATGATGGCAGCAATATCAATTATTCGACGAATTTTGGCGCGGAAGGCCCCAGCGATAATCCGGCGATCAACGCGAAACGTGAACGGGCCGCAATGAATCTGATCGGCATGCTGGTGTTGTCGTTGGGGACGCCGATGCTGTTGGCCGGTGACGAATTCGGCAATTCGCAGCAGGGCAACAACAATGCCTATTGCCAGGATAATGACACGAGTTGGCTGGATTGGTCGTGGCTGTTGGGTCCTGCTGATTCGCCACAGCGCCGCCGTGCTGATACGACTGCCGAGCTGATTGCCATTCGTAAATCGCTTGACCAGTTCCATCATGAGGATTTTTTCACGCGTTTGACGCAGCTAGGATTGTTGAAGCCGTCGAGTCGTGTGCAATGGTTTTTGCCGGATGGGACGACGCCTATGGAGCAGGATTGGTTCGATGCGAATATTCGCAGTTTTGTGATGCGACTGGTGTCGAATGAGGACGCCGATATTTTGATTGTCGTCAATGGCGCCCGTCAGGATATGACGTTCCATTTGCCTTCGGATAGTTTGTGGGAGTGTTTGTGGTCTTCCGCTGGCCCGGTTTCGGATGCGGACGGCACGATTATTGTGTCGCCGCTGCCGCAGGAGGACGGAGGCGATTCCGATGACGGCACGGCCACCGGCGGCGACGCTACGGTTTGCAACGACGCTGGCACGGGCGGAAAGTCTGGTGAAACCGGCGAATTCGGCAAGCTCGGCAAAGCCGGAAAGCTCCGCAAGACTACGGCGAATGCCGATGGCGACGACTATGTGACGCATAGTGATTACGCCGATGAGGATGCGGGTAATGACGATAAAGACACTGATGACGAAGTGGCGAAGGTGCCGAACGATGTATTCCCAGGATTCACCGCGCAGACATTCCCCATTCCTGCGTTAAGCATCAACCTCATGCGTCAGATGACATACTGACGCAACCCGCACCCCACAATCCAATTTCGTTAAAACCACGTGGTTTTAACGGTTTGAACACCCCAGAACCCCGCATTCCGTTAAAACCCCGTGGTTTTAACGGATCAGTAGCGCTTCCAGGCTTCCTAATCCGTCATATCGGTACCGGTATGACGGATTAGGAAGGCGAGGGGAAGGGAAGGAAGGGTAAAGAAAAACCCTCGGGTGGGAATCCGAGGGTTTTTCGTATAAGCAGTAAAGCTTTAGCGCTTCGAGAACTGCGGAGCGCGACGTGCCTTGTGCAGACCAGCCTTCTTGCGTTCCACGACGCGAGCGTCGCGGGTCAGGAAGCCGGCCTTCTTCAGGGCGGCGCGGTTCGCATCACGATCGATGGCGTTCAAAGCGCGGGCAACACCCAAGCGGATGGCGCCGGCCTGGCCGGTGGTGCCGCCACCGTCAACGAGGACGATAGCGTCGAACTTGCCTTCGAGCTTGAGCAGCACGATCGGGGAGTTCACTTCACGCTGCAGCAGCTTGGCCGGGAAGTACTCTTCCAGGGTACGGCCATTGATGCTCCACTTACCGGTGCCCGGAACCAGACGGACGCGGGCGACGGCTTCCTTGCGACGGCCGGTGCCGTAGCCCGGAGCAATCGCGGAGGTGCCGGTGCCTGCACCGGAGTTGGTTTCGGTGGTGTACGAGGTGAGCTCCTCTTCGGTTTCGAGAACCGCGGAGTTGTTGGTGTTTTCAGCCATGTTTCTCTATCTCCCTTCGGTTCACTTACCCTGCTGCGAGACCTGGGCGATCTCGAAGACCTGCGGCTGCTGGGCAGTGTGCGGGTGTTCGGCGCCACGGAAGACGCGCAGACGACCCAGCTGCACCTTGGACAGACGGTTCTTCGGCATCATGCCCTTGATAGCAGCAGTGATGATGCGTTCCGGCTTGTTCTTCAGCAGCTCGGCGTAGGTATCACGACGCAGGCCACCCGGACGACCGGAGTGCATGTACAGTTCCTTGCCCATCTTGTTGCCGGTCAGAGCGATCTTGTCGGCGTTGATGATGATCACGTGGTTGCCAGAATCAGCGTGCGGAGCGAAGGTCGGCTTGTTCTTGCCGCGCAGCAGAATGGCAGCCTGGCTGGCGAGACGGCCGAGCACAACGTCAGAGGCGTCGATAATGTACCAGTCGTGAGTCAGATCAGCTGGCTTCGGTGTGAAAGTTTTCACGATGTACCTTTTCTATTCATTGTGTTCCGGGCTTAACAACATGGCCTTCGCGTTGAAGCTTCGCTCAGGCGAATCGTAAAGCCTCATTATCCGTGGGCTCCCTGAAAGTCCTCGATGGCGAGTGGGAAAGCGCTTTGAAGGACCCCGTAGGGAAACACAACAATCTATTAGTGTATCGCCTGCCTTGACATTCGGCAAGCCGCGACGTCACACGCGACGCGGACAAATCTCCAGCACAATGGATTGCGTTGGGCGGGGCAATCAGCCGCGCATGATTCCTGCGATACGCTGCAAACGCGGATTATCGAACAGCGTCTCCAGCGGCACGACATCGCCATGGGCGTCAGCCAAAGGAATACGCCAATTCGGATATTCGTTGTTGGTGCCCGGCTGGTTCTGCGCACGCTTCTCCCCTACGGCGTCAACGATCGAAGCGGCCATCAGCTTGCACGGCGATCCCTTCAGACCGCGATACAACGCATCCACAATCTCATCTTCGTTGGCGATTTCGTCGTCAAGCATCGACCTGTCGAGATAGCCGTTTTCGACGAGCATATTGAGCATCGCATTATGTTCCGCCGTCGCAGATGCTTGGAATTCCTCAACCGGACCGGTCAGCAGGCCTAGACGTTCACGCAGTTTGACATGCTCGTATTCCAAATATCCGGCTGCCGGCGGCAGATCATGCGTGTTGACGGAAGCCAACGCGTATGGACGCCAATCCTTCGGAGCGCGGAATACGCCATCGCACTGTTCGAACCATTCGACAGCGCACCCGAGGATGCCGTGAGACGACAAGGATTGAGCGACATACGACGGCACGACGCCAAGGTCTTCGCCAACGACGACGCCATTCGCACGGCTGGATTCAATGGCAAGGATACCGAGCATGATGTCGGAATCGTAGTGCACGTACGCACCTTCGGTTGCAGGCTTTCCGGACGGAATCCACCACAGGCGGAACAGGCCCAGAATATGGTCGATGCGCACTGCGCCGGCGCTGGCGAACATGCCGTGCACCATATCGCGATACACCTTGTAGCCAGTACGCTCCAATTCGATTGGATTCAGCGGAGGCTGGCTCCAATCCTGACCTTGCTGGTTGAACATATCCGGCGGAGCGCCAACAGTGGCGCCACGAGCGAACCGTTCCGGATACCACCATGCGTCGGCGCCGCTCGGGTGAACGCCAACCGCCATATCAGCCATAATGCCGATATGCATGCCGGCATCACGTGCGGCCTGCTGCGCATCGCTCAACTGTTCGACGGCAATCCATTCCATCCAACGATAAAAATCAAGCGTATCCGGATACTGTTCACGCAAACGCGCGACTTCAGGCGAATCCTTCGTCAAACTCTGCGTCCAACCGGCGTTTTCGCCATCGCCATCCGGAGCGCCCAACTTGTCATAGCACAAGCACCATGTGGCATACGCTTCCAATTCGTCACCGCACGAATGCTTGTAAGCATCAAACGCATCCTGACGAGCCTGGCTGCGACCGGCCTTGTAAATCATCCACAATGCACGCATCTTCGTACGCCACATCGCGTCACGATCAATAATCTGCGCATCGCCGTTCAACGGTTCAACATCACTATGCAACGCATCGACCGCTGCTTTGTCTTCAGCCGGTAACGTCGCATACTCGTCGACGTCTTCAGGACGAATATATGTGAAATTCACAAAACGACGAGATACCGGCAAATATGGCGACGGAGTCAGAGGAGAGACCGGCTCGGCGGCATGCAGCGGATTGACCAACATGAAATCAGCGCCGGTCTTACGCTTGGATTCAACCAGCAGATCCTTCAAATCGTGATAATCGCCCACGCCCCACGACTTATCGGAGCGAATCGAATACAGCTGGCTCATCCATCCCCACAGTGACCCTTCCCTCATCGGATCGAGCAGGTCGACCTTTTCGGGAGCGCTGATCAACGTCGCATCCTGCGTACGCCATCCGGAACGCACGTGCAGCGTATGGTAGCCGACCGGCAAATCCGATGGAAGATGCACGGCCGCCGTAGCCATGAACGTGCCGTTTACTTCGAAAGCCTGAGCACCGCCGCCTGGGCCGATGATGATATCGCCCTCATACTCTTCGCCGTTTTCCAACGTGATTGTGGCCGAAGGCACTTCCATGATGGCGGTGTTCACCAAAACGGTATCGTCATGGCCGACGATATGCAGCACGGTGGGAGCGACCAATCGTTGATGACGCTCGTCACACAGCGACTGCAACGAATCTTCGATTTCCTTGTCGTCAGAGGCGTCGATTCCCAAGGCCGCGAGGACAGACACCAGAACATCATCTTCGATTTCATGGTAATCATGGCTCATGCCGACATAGCTGGTCGCAATACCGGCCATCTTTGCAAGGCGAATCAATGGCCGGGCAAGACGCCGTTCACTTTCGGTCTTCTCTGTCATACAAACAGTGTATGCCAAAACGTCACCGGTTCCCGGCCTGCAACACACGCCTAAGACACACGTCGACGACTCATTCGGAAATCTTCCGCGTCAACGACTGTTCGCGGCCTTCGCAACCTCGGCCGACGCATCATCCTTCAAACGTGCAAGCGTTTCCTCGGAAGTGTTCGGATTCAACGCGACCGCGCGACGGACCATCGACGACAACACCGCCGGAGCATCCGGCTCCAATTCGACGCCCAATTTCGACAGAAAATCAAGCGTTTCAACGTCGGTTTCCGTACTTTGTGCGCCTTCCAGACGCATTTTCCACGATGTGCGCTTGTTATGCAAGGCAATGGTGCGCGTTTCGTGATCAGCGTCCTTCGTCAGACGCCCCACCAGCCAGTTTTTGTCATCCGTATTGGCAGCCACCGCGCGGCGGACTTCCGGTGATTCGTCGACCGACAGTTTGACCAGCACATTCGGGAACGGCATGGTCTGCGCCAGGAAAATACGATCTTCCAGCGGCGTATGAGGGTTGCCCGCGACAGCCTCCAACAATGCGGTGGCACGCGAGAATCCCGCCTGGTCGGAGCGGTCCGGCAACGATCTACGCGCGAATTCGCTAAGCTCAGCCGAATCGGTCGAATGGCGGAGACGCTCATACGTGACAGTCAGCGGTTCGAAAGCCTTTGGCAGTCCGGATTCCTCAGACGATTGCGCGGCATTGTCGGCATTCTCAACAGCCGCAACATTTTCGACAGACTCAGCAGCAGCCGCATTCACTGCGACCTCGTCCGCCACGTTTTCACTGATTTCGCTGGTATCGCTCATACCATCACCTTATCCCCTACAGCCTCACCGGACGGCTCAGCATGTCGAGCGGGTCCGGCGTCACAGATGCATTAAATGCTTCACGCACGCGCATCTCAAAATCATCGCATTCATCCTGCGGCACAATCGCGCTCATCACAATGCGATCAGTGTACTGTTCATCAGCCTGCTCGCCGTCGCATCGTGACAGAATCTGCTGGAACATGCCCAGCTGCGTGTATTCCAATCGCACACGATACCGTCGGCATGGCACAATCGCCGCAATCTCAGCCGCTTTCACCGCAATCGACGCACCAGTCGAATATGCGCGAATCAAACCGCCCGACCCCAACAAAATGCCACCGAAATATCGAGTGACGGCAACCACGCAATCCGTCAGATCATTGGCACGTATCACATCAAGAATCGGCTTTCCAGCAGTGCCGGAAGGCTCACCATCATCGCTCATGCGCTCGCTCAGACGTCCGTCGGCGCCGCCGCATACCGCCGCATAGGCGACATGACGCGACTTCGGATGCTGCTCGCGAATCGTTTCAACGAATGCGAGCGCCTCGTCCAAGGAATCGATATGGCAGGCGTCGCCGATGAATTCCGATTTCTTCTCGACGAATGCGTCGTGCGCCGGCCGGTCGGCGGCGTTCATGATGGTGCGCATGGGTTGGGGTCACCTTTCAGACGACGGCGTTGTAGTTGCCGCCTTGGAAGAACGAGGCGACAGCTTCAATGACCTGCTTGGTCAGATTAGCGTAAGCACCGTCGGAGCGCCATGCGACGTGTGGCGTCAGTACAAGCCCGTCGATGGCGCAGAGCGGATCGTCGGCGGCAAGCGGCTCATGCTCGTACACGTCAAGCGCCGCAGGAATGTCGCCGCGCTGCAGACGCTTCAGCAAAGCACCCGGTTCGATGACTTCGGCGCGGGCCGTGTTGATGAACAGCGTTCCGGAGCGCATTGCATCAAGGTCAGCGGCGGTGATGATGCCGCGCGTGGCTTCCAAAAGCGGCATGTGTACGGAGACGACATCAGCGTTTGCGATCAGTTCGCGCATATCGTCGACAGGTGTGGCGCCGCATGCGGCGAACGCTTCCGGCGGAACATTGCTGCTCCATGCGAAAACCTGCATGCCGTAAGCGTTCGCGATGCGAGCGACCGTCTGGCCGATGCCGCCAAGACCAATAATGGCAAGCTTTTTGCCGTACAAGTCGAAGCCGTCTTCGCCATCCCAGTTACCGGCCCGCACCTGTGCGTCCAAACGCCCGACGCGGCGCGTCAATTCCATCAGCAGCGCCATCGTATGCTCGGCGACGGCATGGTCGCCGTAATGCACGACATTGCATACGCGAACGCCCATTTCACGGGCAAGGTCAAGATTGATGTAGCTGGCGACGCCTGTGCCGCCGAATGCGAAGCATTTCGCATGTATGCCGAGCGTGCTCAGAACACGGTCGCTGCAATGGATGCCGATCACAATGATCGCGTCCGCATCTTCGCAGCGACGGATGATCTCATCCTCATCCAACGTGTAATCCGTGAACATGCGCAGGCGGGCGACGTTTTCCAGCAGGCTCGCCCAGCGCCGGAACGGTTCGAGCATCGCCTCGAACACGGCCGGCATAACCACCAGCGGCAGGTCGGTGCGTTCCGGCTGCGTTTCGATAATATGCGGGTATGTTGCGTTGTTGGACGATTCGGACACGCGAGGCCTCCTTTATGTACGCGATGCGCCTTCATCATTCTGCCGCAATATTCCATTCGCGTACAATCGTCGAATCCGCGCCAAGCGAATAGATTACGCTGCGCACGCGCTCGCGCACCTGTTGATCGTAGCTTTCAGACCAGCACACGTCGGCGTCATCCGTCAACGGACACCATTGATACGAGCCCTGATGTTCGTTCGCCGTGGCCAGCCAATCGATACGAGTCACGCGCCAGGAGCCTTCCACGCCTTTCTTACCGGCGAATTGCACGCGAGCGGTAACGCCCTGATTATTGACCATGGTCTGCGGCGTGTTCGCCGACTCGGTTACAGCATTGCCAAGGCCATAGATAATCCACGTATTGTTGTAATGCTCAATCGGCTGCGCGCAATGGCATCCGGCGCCGTAAATCAAATCGAACGCGCCGGTATCGGCCAATTCATGCGCTTCGGAAACCTGCCAGGAGTCAGCGTAATCAATATATTCCTGCACGGAATGCATGGCGATTGCTACAACGTCGGCGCCCTGTTCGCGTGCTGCCTTCGCCTTGGCCACCGCCTTGTCGATATCACTTTGATGATTGGGGTCGCTCTGTTCGCGCAAACGGTCGACGCGCCATTCCGTGTCGGCCTGCATGCCGTTCAGCGACACCGTTCCTGCTATCAGGCCAAGTTTGCCGCCTCCGGTCGGCGAATCGATGACAAGCGGCTTCCATGAATCCTCCTCGGTTTTATACGAACCTGTTTGTGCAATGCCGTTCGCTTCCAACGTATCCCACAAGCGGGTGACGCCTTCCGCGCCCTGATCCCAGGAATGATTGGACGCATGCGTGCAGGCGTCGTAGCCGATATCAGCTGCGGCGTCCGCGACTTCGGCGGGAATATTGAAAATCGGATAGGCGGAATATGGGCCGCCGCGTTGCGCGATCGGCGTTTCGAATTCGCAGATGGCGATGTCGGACGCGTCGATATATTGGCGCATCGGCTCGAACAGGCCCGTAAAATCGAAGGCCGTGCCATCGGTGGCCGTTGGATTGACGGCATACTGATTCCACAGGCCTTCATGAAAGAGCAGGTCGCCATTGACAAGGACGGCGATGCAATCGGTGTCCGGGCAGTCCGGAGAGTTGCCATGATGCTCGACGACGGGATCGGGCACGGACGTCGTTTTGTCGAGAGTCCCCGACCGTTGCGCCGCACCGGTGGAATCGGCCGATGAAACGCCGCTTCTGCCGATCATTAACCATATTGTGGCGCATAACGTCGCGATAAGGATGATTGCGGTCATTCCGGCGGCAATCGCAACATGCGAAGGGGACGCAGATGAGACACGCCGGGCGTGTCGTGTCGCATAACGTGGGCGTGCCATAATGCCTCCTTGCTCGTACGCCGTTCCCCCAACGCGCGGTCAAACGCTTCATCCGTAACGAATGCCGACAAAAGCCTGTAAAAACGCCGGGAATACAACATCGACATTACCGCAAAACCCCGCAGGCTGCGCATACCCCGCGCGCGTTGCCGCGGCAAAAAATTCGACATTCGCACAACAATCGTTTACCCGGCTTGACAGCGGCGCATTGAGACACCACCGAGCATCATCGTGCATGAAAACAACCGAAATCCGGACGGGCTTCTTCTGATTTTCAGCGTTCTACCAGTAAAATGAAACGCAAGGAGACGGAGACAATGGCGTACCCCGCCTCCGCCTACCCATCGCACCCCTATCCCATGTTTCTTGCTTTCACCGAATTACGCCGTTCCATGGATACCCCTTAAAAATCCATACCCGGCCATTTCCCCTACTAGCTATGCCAAAACACACCGTATTGCGTATGAAAACGCAACTTTGCCTCTTTTGGTGAGGAACAGCGAAACCGTTGGAATTCCAACGGTTTGAGTATGAAAAAAGGGTTTTGAGCAAACAATCAAAACCCTTAGAAGCGGAGTCAGAGGGATTCGAACCCTCGAGCCGCTAAACACGACTAACACCTTAGCAGGGTGCCCCTATCGGCCACTCAGGCATGACTCCATGTTTTGTCGACCAATCGACGCAACAGCATGTGACTATAGCACCTACCCGTGGACGAAACACCGAAAACACCAAAAACTGGAATTTTCCCTCACGCCCCGCACGTATCACAGCGCTACACCGGATTCTTATCCCCCGAGAACGTCACGACGACCGCCACAATCACCAATGCCACACCAACGCATTCCAAAACCGTCGGAATCTCGCCGAACGCCAATCCGATCGCCGTGGCCACTGCGGGATTGATGGATTGCATCACCGAGAACGCGCCGGACGTGGTACGGCGCATCACCACCTGGTCAATCAGATACGGCGCAAACGAGGCGCACAGCGAAATCACAAACAGCAATGCCAGCAATTTGAGCGCACCTCCCGGCTGCGCCGCCCACGTAGCATCAGCCTTCGGATGAATCACATGAGACACTGCGCCCGGAGCCAATATCAGAGACTGCAATATCCATCCGACCGTGATGCCGATGCACAGGTTATCCAACGAATTGCCGCCCGATGCAACGCGGCGCCCCAACACGATATACACGCCCCACATCGAACCGCCGATCAGAATAGCGATTAAACCAATCAGGAAACGTCCGCCGGCATCGCCATTCAACGACACTCCAGCCAACAGCACCACACCGCACGCGGCAATCGCGACGCCCAAACGCTCACGCCAACTGCGGCCCGTCAGCATGGCGACCGTCAAAGGCCCCACGAATTCAATGGCGACCGCCATACCCATGTTCATGTTGCTGATGGCCACATAGAACATCGTGTTCATCAGCACGACGGCGACACCGCAGCCGGCGACAGTCAGCCATCCGCGTGAATCATGAGGGAGCCCCGGTCTACGCGACGCGCGCCATGGACGACGCCATAGCAGCATCAGCACAGTCATGAATCCCACGCGATACCACACCGCATACAACGGGTCGAGCTGTTCGAACGCCACTTTCGCGAATGCCGTCGCCAAATAGATGATCAACGCTTCGCATGCCACAATCGCAAACACCGGCATGCGGTCCAGGATTCCCAAAATCGCCTTCTTCACAGCGGACACATTACTCCGAGTGCGGCCGAGTGTTGCCGAGGCGGAACGGAATGTCGCTATGAACGGTGACAGGGGAGACAGACCAAACGGCGAAGCAAATGGCAACACAAACGACAAGACAAACAACAGGACGAGGAAACAAACCAAATGGCAGGGCAAAAAGTGAACAAAGACAAGATAAACGGCAGGACAAAAACGGAACGAAAAATTCAGTGGGCACTTTTTGCGTTCAGTGGGCACTCAAATCAGAGCACCCATCAAATGCCGACCTTGGAATTCCGCGTATTTCCTCACACGCTTCCAAGAACGCATCCTTAATTCGGTGCCCACTGAACGCAAAAAGTGCCCACTGAAGCACGCATCGTCATCTGACGATTGAAAATCCCCTCGCAAAGGGCAAAATTCCGAATTCCTGGGCGCAACCGGGAATACGAAAGGGCCGACTTCTGTAGAACCCGGCCGGGCGGTCCTTGGCCTCGGCTTCCTCCCAATGGACGATGGCGCGTTCTATGCGTTTGCCGCCGATGAGCGAGGCGGGCAGGCCGTCGTCGGCGAAGATTGTTCCGGGCCTGTCTCCGGCGCGGCAGCGTGCGAGGAGAAACCATGCTCAACCGAAACAATGGGCCGCGCGGCGGCCTGTACATGTGGCTGATGGCGGTCATCGTCATCTGCCTTATGCCCGCGATACATCCTACCTCGGGCGGCATCGTCGTGATGGCAATCGCCACCTGGGCGACACCCGAAAGCCAGCAACGGTACCCGGCCCGTACGTGCGTTCATGCACGGACGGGCCGAGCACGCTAGGTTTCGGCTACTTTTCAGTAGTCAATCGCATCCCGCCATGTGTCATACCGGCATGTAACCGATGTTTCGGATCCGGTGACCCGTCGTTCGTCAATCGTGTGGCCGCTGAATATGATTTCGCAGGAGACGTTGTCCTCCAGTCCGCCGGAATCACGTTCAACCATCAAGGTGAGCAGTCCGTCGTTCTCAAGCCAATCGTCCGGAGCAACTTTCAACCAGTCCCCTTTGATTCGGGTTTCGAGAACCGTCTCGCTCTGCGACTCAATCCTGACGGTCCCCGACTCCGCATAGGCGCGAAATTCGAGATGAGCGCCGGCATCGTCGCTTTGAACCGATGCCCCGGCGCAACCAGACATGAGTGCAAACGCCGCCAGGCACAGGCCGGAAAACAATGGTTGCTTTTTCCTCATCGATCGTTCCTCCTGTTCGGACCGCGCCTCAGAATCCCGCACATAAGGGCAAGACTGTTGTCACGACAATGAACACAGCCATCAGCATGAATATGTTCATGGAAGAATCCGCGCCCGATGCGGTATCGGAAGACACGACGCCGATGGATCCGCCGCCAGCTGAATCGTCAAACCCAGATGGCGCGTTCTTGCGGATCGCGATGTCCCCCTGCTCCACTTGTACAGACTCGGGGACAATAGCGCGTGCAGCTTCGTTGAGCGGTGAGATCCTGCTGTTTTCCATCGAATAATACGCACGGGAGAATCCATCGCTGACGAGAGTGGTGCTGTCACCGTCATCGAGCAGGGACGCCTCTTCTATATCGGGAGAAAAATTCCCCACCTCCAGACTTCCGTTGTTGTCCCAGATCGTGATCCTTCCCACCAATCTACCTTCAATCTCAACGGGCGCCACCCAGTCGTAATCCTGCGGGTCCGTGATTGTGTTCGTTATAACGGTCATGGCCTGCTCAGGTATGGACGCCTGTAACGGTCTTATTCAGATACCAAGTTTTGCATGTCCTTCGGTGCCGAACCCGTTCCGTGCGTGCGCCTTAAGGATGTCGATCGCAATCCTTGGCCCACGGCTATCGACGATTCCCTGAACCAGGCGAATGGCCTCGTCCTGATCAATGGGAGCGTCCTGGCACGCGTCAATCAGGAAGGGATTACCGGATTGTTTGGCGAATCTCTTCAAACCTTGCGGTATCTCGACGCCTTCCGCCCGACGCAGAACCGCGTCGATGACCAATTCAAGATTTGTGCGCTGCTCTCCATAGATCATGTATTCCGCAAGTACTGCACCATACGGCCTGTCCTCACGGTATTGGACTGAGACGCAGAGATTGACCAGCAGATCTTTGATATCGGCTATTGCGCAGGACAGGGAGCGGACCTGCTCACGAAGCTCCTCAAGATCGGATTCGTCCGTCCGGTCCTCCTTGTTGGAAAACGGCAATGTTCATCATCCTTTCGACCGCCGAGGCGACGGCCTCGCCCACGCTCTCGGACAATACCCAATCCTATCTCTCCACCAAGCGTCCCGCACCCGAACGCTTCCAACATGGCCGCTCTCGCGCGTAGGATGGTGCCATGAGTACAGCACCACGCGTCGAAGCGGCCAAACGGGATTGGGGTCATGATGAGACCGGCTGCATCGTGCTGCATATCGATATGGATGCGTTCTATGCGTCGTTGGAGATCGCACGGCATCCTGAACTGCAGGGCAAGCCTGTGATCATCGGTACCGGGCCGCGTTCGGTGGTATCGGCGGCGAACTATGAGGCGCGCAAATACGGCATCAATTCGGCGATGGCGAGCGCCCACGCCCGCCGCTTGTGCCCGAATGGCGTGTTTCTTCCTGTGGACATGGCGTATTACCGGTCGATGTCGCATGCGATTTTCAGCGGGGTGCTGTCGCAGGTGACGGGTCGCATCGAGCAGGTGTCAGTGGATGAATGCTATATGGATGTGTCCGGCGCACTGCTGCGCTGGGGTTCGGCGACCGCGATTGCACGGTGGATTCGCCGTGAGGTTGAGACGCGGTTTCATGTGACGTGTTCGGTTGGCATTGCGGGCAATAAATTGGTGGCGAAGATGGCTTCGACGAATGCGAAGCCGAATGGCATGCTGCTGATTCCTCTTGATAGGCACGCCGAGTTCGTGCAGATGATGCCGTTGCGTGGTCTTCCCGGGCTCGGGCCTTCTTTGGAACGTCGTCTGAACGCGTGGGGCGTGGATTCCGTGGCTGATTTGGCGCAGATGGATGAGTCGACGCTGGCCCGTGCGGTCGGCTCCGCTTCCGTCGCGCATGATTTGCTGTTGGCGGCGCATGGCGTGGATTCGCGTGTGGTGACACCGTATACGCCGGAAAAGTCGATCGGGGCGGAACGTACGTTCAAGACTGATACGCGCGACATGCGCCAAGTGTGCGATCTGCTGCGGCGCTGCTGTGATGAGACGGCGTCGTCGTTGCGGCGGCGTGGTCTGATGGCACGCACGCTGACGGTGAAGCTGCGGTTCGCCGATCTGAGCTACCGAACAAAGGCACATACGATGCAACGGCCGACGGATGCGGCGAGCGTGCTGTATCCGCAGGCGGTTTCGCTGTTGCGGCAGATGCTGATGATTGCCGAAGACGCGTCCGATGCAACGCCGTTGCCGCAGCTGATTCGTCTTGCTGGCGTGAGTGCGAGCGGCCTGTGTGAGACGGAGACTGCCGTCGTGCAGCCGTCGATTGATGACGTGTTGGAAGAGGCCTCCACACCGCAGGGCATTACGCATTCCGAAAAGATGCGTAACGCCGAGCAGGCTTTGGATGCGGTTCGGCAGCGATTCGGCAAATCAGCCGCCGGATTCGGCGCCTAACAGGGCCGTATGTTGCGGCTTTGGGTTTAGCGCACGAGACGTTCGGCCGCGTCGGCGATGGCTTCGTCACTGGCGGTGGCGGAGAAACGCAGGTATTCCGGTGCGCCGTAAAACTCGCCGGGGCTTGCGATAATGCCGATTTCAGCGAGCGCGGCCATATCCTTCCAGCAATCGCCGGACTTGGCTTTCACCCACACGTACAGGGCGCCATCCGGCATATCCGTGCAATAACCGTATGCGCGAAGGCCGCTGACCAGTGTGGCGAGACGTTCACGATAGCGGGCATGCTGCGCTTTCACGGATTCAATATCACGTAATCCTGCAGCCATGGCAGCCTGCACGGGGCCTGGAATAATCTCGCCAATCTGTTTACGGTAATCGATCATTTCCGCGATCAGCGTGGCATCGCCAGCAATGAATGCCGTACGATACCCGGCCATATTGGACTGTTTGCTCAGCGAATACAATGTCAGTACACCATCCGCACTGCCATCACACACGTCGGCGCGCAGCATGCAAGGCGCGTCAAGCAAACCTGATGCGGCGGGCGTTTCGTCCGCAACACCCCTGCTCCAGCGCATCAGCGCATAGCATTCATCCGACAATACAACCGCACCAATGCGGCGTGCGGCGGCGACAATACCAGCCATCTGCTGGGCGGTCAGCATGTCACCGGTCGGATTGCACGGCGAATTCACCCACACGGCCTTTACACCGGACACA
This sequence comes from Bifidobacterium sp. LH_512, assembly GCF_056356435.1. Taxonomy (NCBI): domain Bacteria; kingdom Bacillati; phylum Actinomycetota; class Actinomycetes; order Bifidobacteriales; family Bifidobacteriaceae; genus Bifidobacterium; species Bifidobacterium sp. LH_512. Next base: position 199,471 of record NZ_JBKEUE010000001.1, on the reverse strand, counting down.
TGCTCCCAGGACGCCGTATCGGCGATGTCATCGACTTTCAAAACGCGGGCGCCAGCCAACTGCGTGCCAATCTCATACGTCGGGTAAGAGATGCGCGGCTGCACAACAACATCCCCTTCACCCAAGTGCAGCAGGGACGCCATCAACGCGACGGCCTCCTTCGAGCCGACCGTCGGCACAACACTGGCGCCAACGCCCTGCAAGTCAACACCACGTGTATTCGCAAACCATGCGTCGATCGCGTCACGCAAATCCTGCGTGCCGATTGTGGCGGGGTAACCGTACGCGTTCGCATCATTGGAAGCAACAGCCAAGGCTTTACGCACCGAATCGGGCACCGGATCCACCGGCGAGCCGACCGAAAGGTCGATCATACCGCCGAACGCGGCATTGGCGGTACGCTTGTAGCCCGCAATGCGAGACCAGTCGTACGGGGACGAAAAAGCATGGAATCCCATAATGTCGACCTTTCAAACAGTAGTCACAATAACGTAACAAAACTCCCCACCCTTGCCACTCCCCTCCTCAGTTTCGTTAAAACCCCGTGGTTTTAACGAAATCGAGGCCCAACAAACCGCCAAACCGTCAAAACCCCGTGGTTTTGACAAAATAAGGCGAAAGGCCTCCCGACGGGTGCGGGAGGCCGGGATGTGTCGCAATCAGCGCGCGGTGCGCAGGTCAGCGCACGTAGCGCGAATGGCGGTTAGCATGTAGCGTGTGGCGCAGGAACAAACGAAAATCAGGCGTTGTGCGGAGCCAGCGCGGCGACCTGCTCCGGATCCTTGCCGAGCGGGCCGACGGCGGAAGCGCCACCCAGATCGCCGACTTCAGCGAAGAAGCTGACGGCGGCATCCTTGTACCATGCCCACTCCTCCGGCAAATCATCCTCGTAGAAAATCGCCTCGGTGGGACAGACCGGTTCACATGCGCCGCAATCAACGCATTCGTTCGGATTGATGTACAGCGAGCGCGCGCCCTCGTAAATGCAGTCGACAGGGCATTCGTCCACGCAAGCCTTGTCCTTGACGTCAACGCATGGTTCAGCGATCACGTATGGCATGGTTACCTCCTTATATCACGTATAAGGGTACTGCAAAGTCTTGTCGAATACGGTTTCGGCAGGGCCGTTGCATAATCAAAAAGCCTTGAAAATGCATCGACCCTGCCGATGAGGCTGCGCTGTTTACTGCTTTGCCTACTTTGCCAGCTTTTACTGCTTGGCCTGCTTGTCGCGGGTCAACTGGCCGAGCAGCGCATGACGGTAGCCGTATCCGAAATAAATCGCAAAACCGATGATCAGCCACACCACAAAACGAATCCACGTCAGCACCGACAGATTCAGCATCAGCCACAGATTCGCCACCGCAATCAGAATCGGAATCCAAGGATTGCCGGGCAGCTTGAACGTGCGAGGCAGGTCAGGACGACGCTTGCGCATGACAGGAACCGAAATGGCCACCAAGGTGAACGCCGACAGCGTGCCGATATTCACCATGTCGGACAGCACGGAAATATCAAAACAGGCAGCCACCACTGCAGTGATCACGCCCATGACAATCTGCAGGCGTGCAGGCGTACCATGCCTGCCGGTGTGGCTCAGACCACGAGGCAGCAGGCCGTCACGGCTCATCGCGAACACGACGCGCGTCACGCCGAGCAACAGCACCATAATCACCGTGGCCAAGCCCAGAACGATGCCGAAACTGATAAGCTTCGCCGCCCAAGTGGCACCCACCAGTTCGAACGCCGTAGCCAACGACGGATCCGACTGAGCCGCCAAATCCTTATACGACACCATGCCGGTCGTCACAATGGCAACGAGAATGTACAGCACAATCACCAACGCCATGCCGACCACGATACCCAAAGGAACGTTACGCTTCGGATTCTTCGTCTCTTCAGACGCCGTAGCGACCACGTCAAAACCAATAAACGCGAAGAACACGAGAGCTGCGCCGGAAATAATGCCGGGAATGCCGTAAATGCTTGGCGTCGTGCCGGTAGCCCACTGCCACAACGGCTGATTCATCACCGCTTCACTCGACGTGGCCGGCTCGCTCGGAGGAATGAATGGCGTGAAATTCTCCGCCTTCACATAGAAGAAGCCGACAATCACCACAAACAGCACAATCGCGATCTTCAACACCGTCATCGCGCCGTCAACGCGCGCGCCAAGCTTGGTGCCGAACACCAGCAGCGTCGTAAAGAACGCGACCACCACAACCGGCGCCAGATCAATGGCCAGCGGCCCGACTTGAATATTCGTGTTGAATCCCCAACCCATCAGGCTGAAGAAAACATTCAAATACACGCCCCAATATTTGGAAATCACCGATCCCGCCATCAGCATTTCCAAAATCAGATCCCAGCCGATGATCCAGGCGACGATCTCGCCGACCGTCGTATAGGTGAACGAATAGGCGGAGCCTGTCACCGGAATCATCGACGCGAATTCCGCATAACACAACACCGCGGCGCCGCACGCAATGCCCGCGATCACAAAGCTGACAATCACCGCCGGACCGGCATGAAAGGCCGCAGCCTGCGCGCCGACCGAGAAAATGCCGGCGCCGACCGCAACTGCGACGCCCATAATGGCCAAATCCCACCATGTAAGCTCACGCTTGAGCGCGTGGCCCTGTTCTCCTGTTTCAGCGAGCGATTGCTCTGCTGATTTCGTACGAAACAACTGCATCACATGCCTCGCTTCTTCTCGTTGCTCTCTCACGGCTTAAAGCTTCTGCCGCTCAGAGTAAGCAATGTGGGCATGCGCGGGTCAAAATTGCTTGCCATATGGACGAGATGTGCATCACAATATGTGAAGCATCGCAGCGTTCGATGCTACAAAGTCATGCCGATAACAACAGGCTCGGGAATCAGGCGCACACCGAACGATTCTTCGACGCCATCCTGCACTTTACGGGCCAATGCCGCAATATCTTCGGCGGTGGCGTTGCCGCGATTCGTCAATGCGAGCGTGTGCAGCGCGGATAATCCGGCGGCGGCCTCGGCATTGACTGCGTAGCCTTTATGGAATCCGGCGCGATCGATCAGCCAGGCAGCGGATGTTTTCACGCCCGGCGTGCCGTCCGGCAGAATCGCGTTAAAACGCGGCGCGTCATCGGGAAGTTTCGCAGCCTGGTCAATGCTCAGAATCGGATTCATGAAGAAACTGCCGCAGCTGTGACGGTTGTAATCGATGGCATCGCCCGTATTGCGTTCGGCATTGTGCGCATCCGCATCATGCTCATCAGCATTACGCTGCTGCGCGTTCAATGCGATCGCAACCTGATCCTCGCGCTTCGTGCCGGCCATTGCCGGATGCTTGTAGCGCGTCGCATCTTCCAACATTCCCTTGGACGCGCGCACCTGCAACACCGCATTGCGAATATCGCGCGTGCTCATTCGATCGCCGATTTCAACGCCAAGCGCATTGGCGAGCTGACCATAGCCGACCACGCCGGTCGCACTGTGGCGCAAAGCGAACGTCACCGACAGCACCACGTAACGCGGCGTCGGGAAAAACTCCTCCGCCGGCACACCGGGAGCCGCGTACATGCTTGATTTCAGCGCGCTCGAACGATAGCCGAACTGCAATTCTTCACAAGGCATCTCGCGAGTCTGTTTGGCGGCACGATCCCACACCTCCACCGATTCCACGCTGGTAGCGACTTCCTGACCATATGCGCCGATATTCTGCACCACCGACGCGCCGACCGTGCCGGGAATACCGGAAAGCCCCTCAACACCTTCCAAGCCAAGTTCAACGCAGTAAGCGACGAAATCATCCCAATTGCAGCCCGCTTCAGCATTCACGTGCACAATACGCTCGCCGTTTTCGACCGGAGCGGCCTCATCAGGAACGGTGATCGCACGACGGGCGTCGCGAACGACGATGCCGTTGAACGGCGTGTCGGCGACCAGCATGTTGGATCCGCCGCCGATGACGCATAACGGCAGGCCTTTGGAATCGGCCTCTTCAACGGCTTCGATAACGCCGACGCGTGTGGTCGGCTCAAGAAAACGGGCGATTTCGCCGCCTACGGCGATGGTGGTGATGTCGGCAAAACGTGTCATACGCCTCAGCATACACACTAACGCACTGCCTTGCGGTCACACCTGCTGGTGTAAGCGAACCCCATCAGCAAATGTGACCGAAAAACAAGGGAAAAACGGTCACAATTGCTGAAGAGATACGTCAACATCAGCAAATGTGACCGGAAGAGGCAGAAAGGTAGCAAGATGGAAAGACGGAACAACAGGACGACGAAAAAACAGAAAAACAAAAAGGCGGAAAACAAAAAACCCGACCGATTGGTCGGGTTTTGAAAGCTTGTTCAGCGGGTCTCGCGGTGCACAGTCTGCTTGCCGCAACGAGAGCAGAACTTCTTCAGCTCAAGACGATCCGGCGTGTTACGGCGGTTCTTCGTCGTGATGTAGTTGCGTTCCTTGCACTCGGTGCATGCCAGCGTGATGCCCGGACGAATGTCGGCGCTCTTGCTTGCCATTGGATTCACCTCTTGTGGTTCGTTGTCTACCGACGTTTGCCGGCCTTTAGTAGCGAGAAAGAGACTCGAACTCTTGACCTTACGATTATGAGTCGTACGCTCTAGCCAGCTGAGCTATCCCGCCATGAGAGCCTCGAGTGAGAATCGGACTCACGACCTCTTCCTTACCAAGGAAGTGCTCTACCACTGAGCTATCGAGGCGTGGCGGATAGTGGATTCGAACCACTGAAGCACGAAGCGACTGATTTACAGTCAGTTCCCTTTGACCGCTTGGGAAATCCGCCATGCTACCAGTTCTTGGTTGAACCCCGCAACCGGCAACAGGTGATAGTATGCACGAAACGAAGGAGCCGCGCAACTTCGGCGTGTCGCACACGTCATAAGCACTAAAAACGGCTATTTTCCAACGTTTTTAGAGCATCCTCCGCTATGCCAGCACGCAGCATCAATAGGAAAGAGGTTTACGCGATTTTCTCCATGACGCCGGAAAAAGTTGACGGATTCTTGATATATGCAAAGCCTCCCGCACACGTTCCACACGGTCCCATAACCCGTCATCCACCTTCGGAGCGCTACCAAAGGCGGCGCTTGCGGCTGCGGCACTGATCACACAAATATCATCCCCATATTGCGAATGCCACACATCCGCATTGCGCTGCACACAATATTGCGTTATCGCATATGCGATATCCGTGTCGCTATCGCTTGCCTGCCAGCGAATTCCAGCATCCCACGCACTATCCGTCACTTCATGCCAGGCAGCGCGCCACGCCTTCCCTGCATCACCTTCACCGCCTTCTGAAGAGGACGCACCGACAATCACATCATGACGGCGGCGGCGTCTCCAATTTCGCACTATCACAGGCGTCAGCGCGCATGCCAACGCAGCAAACACCGCACATGACACCGCTGTCGCAATACGTGCAACACGCCATCGCGATACTGCCGAAGCGTCAGCAAGCGACTGCGCGTCTTCCTCAGGCTCATCGGCATCAGCGGCGTTCGGCGACGCATCATCCTGCGTTGTGTCAGGCGCGTTCGGATCAGACGTAATCGTCATGTCCACGTCCGTGCCGTCATCCGACGAATCATCCTGCATATTCCGATCGGGTGTCGCCGGCGTTTGCACAGCGTCGCCGGAATCCTGCGACGTCGTATTGTTCGACGTGTCATCCGACGAAGCGGGTGTCACATCGAACGGCACCCAGCCAATGTTTTCAATATAGGCTTCCGTCCACGCATGCAAACGATTCGCAGACACCTGATACCAGCCATCCGAATCCTTTGTGACGTTCGGACTGTATCCCAGCACAATACGCGTTGGAATATTCATGGCGCGCCCCAGAATGGCGAGCGCGGTCGCATAATGCGTGCAATATCCGCGACGGGAGATGAGGAAATCGTTGATAACTTCCATATTGTTGCGGCCGTTGCCGTCGGGCGCGTGCAGCGTGTATGCAAAACCGTTCTCAGGATCAGTGAAAAAGCGTACCAAATATTGCATCGCTGCGATTTGACGCGATGTTTCTTCGTCGGACGACGACGCTTGTTTGATACGTATTCCATTCTTGGCCGCCTGATTGACGAATGATTGAATATGATCAGGCAATTCGCTTGGCAGATTCGAATAATTGTCGCGCACATATTCGTTGGAGCTGGTAACGATGCGGCTGAAGAACGCGCTGTGGCTGGTGATGGGATTTCCCGGCGTCCACGCGACTCCGATGGAAGCGGGAACATGCTGTTGAATGATGTCGTATATGCGTTCTTTGTTTTCACCATCCGATATTGCATCCGGTTGAGCGCCGGCACCGCTGCTCTCATTCCCGCTCCCGCCGAACGATGTTCCCACGCCTACAGGATTCGACGGCTGCGGCTCCTCCATCGACAACAGCAGTACGTCATTCCCGTCAGATGCGTACACCATCACCGACCATTCGTCATCGCCGACGTACGCGCGCTGCAGGAAATCATCAGCAAATTCATATTGATATGTTGTGCGTGTCACGCCACCGGCGGACTTCACCGAGTAGCTTTCGGCTTCCAACGTCGCCGCAACAGTGCCGTCCCGCAGACGTATCACGCCGGCCGATTCATCCAAGTTCACTGGAATCGCAAGAACCGTGTCCCACTGTTCGGCCAAACTATCCGCAATAAGCTGTTGACGTTGCGTAACGCGTTCGTTCCAAGCTTTGTAGATGCTTTGCTGCTGTGGCAAAAGCCGCTGATATATCTGCTTGACGGCATCTATTCGACTGAATCCGGCTTCGTCGGAAATCGGCTGCATATACAGGCTTTCCACGCTATATGACATGCCGTCGAACGTGGTGGATGTGCGACTGTATTCGCTACCGTCCTCATACGAGTTCCAACGTGAAGCCTGATCATTCAGATTGCTCACGCTGTTCGATAGGCCGAATGTGGGGAGAAAACGCGAAACGAGACTGGCGATTTCCACATCGCCCTGCACCTGCGCGTCAAACGGAATGGGCTCACCGTCATTTATTGCGCCGCTATTCGCGACCTCGAGCCCGTAATACATCGACCACGGATTGCTGAACACCGTCGCCGAATCACGGCTCACCACCATGCCGGAATCGCCGCCCGCCCCCAATCGGATGCCGGAACCATACAGATTCGCGGCATCCGTCAAAGGCTCGTCATAACGCCACGTGTCCCCGTCAAAATTCCCCAACGTACTCAAACGAAGACATTGCGGCGCATCCGCGTTATACCGCAGCGCGATCTGTGAAGAGCCACGCACCAGCGAACGTTTCAGATCAACGACCGGATTCACCATATTCGACGACAGCAATCCGTTCGAATCACCGAAAGACAATGGCACACCATACGCGACCTGCAGCATTGGAGGCACGGCATACAGGCTCAGCGCCGTCACCGCAATGACGGCCGTACCACGCAATACGACGCCGGCATCGCACGGGCGAACGGCTTCCAGCAGCACAATCCAAGCCGCGATCATGACGGCAAGCCACCACCACTGCGGACTGGCGCCGGCCAGAAGCGCACTCGCGGAGATTGAGATGACCGGCAGCAGGCCCATAAGCGGCATGCATGCGCGGCATAGCAGAAGCAGACGCATCATAATCGCCGCACAAGTCACGACGAGAATACAGACGATGTCGGCACGCCATGAGACTTGGACTGGGGGCAGCTGGCGATAGAGGTCTTCGAAGCCGAGGGTCAAGGTGGAGGAGGCTTGTTGGAGCCAGTTCATGGATTGCGGGGATTGAGGGGCTTGTGCGGCTTGCGTGTCTTGTGCGTCCTGTGGATTCTGGCTGGTTTGCGTGTCCTGCGCAATCTGGGCGTTCTGCTGCTGTTCGTCGGTGGGCCATACCAGCCACATGCCGGTATGCTGCATTGTCAGACTGTTGATAAGCGTAATCGCTGCGATCAGTGTGATCAGCGCAACCACCAGGCAGCGAGCGCACGCGATAAGCACGACACGCAGACGGCGGCGATTGCGCGTACTGCCGCGTTTGCCGCCGACGGAGACGCGGCCCCTACCGCAACCACGTCTTTCATCACGACCACGACCTATCGGAATTGCGGATTCGATTGCGACAAACGCGAATATGCCGTACGCGAATGGCGTCCACGTTCCCGGCTGGATCAGAGTGAATGCCGCGGCAATCGTCAATGCGAATAATGCGTACAGTGCGACGGCGGCGACGCATGAAGTCGAAATCGCCGCGAGAATGTCATGCATCCGCGTCTCTTCTGGCATGAGGGCGCCAGCATACGCTGATTCTGTGCGAGTTTGTTCAGAAGATGCCTTGTGCGATGACGAATATTGTGGTTGCGCCGATTGTTGATGTTGTGAGATTGAAATATGTTCCAGCGGCACCAGTGATGTCGGCATGTCGATAATATCCGCAGAAATTCTGGATTGTGCGATACGGCATTGTTCGGCCACATGCGAGGCGGCTTCAGGATTGACACTGATTGCGACCACTGTTGTTTGCGGATCGGCAAGAACGGCCCACAGGCTTTCAGGAATCTGGGCATCCTTGGCAGATTTGCTGGAATCCGCGGAATTGGCCGAATCAGTGACCTTATTGTTTCCAGCGCAAGCGAATAGTCGAATACGTTCTTCGTCCGTCTGCGCGGTGACAACGCCGTCAGTGACGATCGTCGCATGCGAAGGGATGCGCTGCGTCCACATTTCGGCGCGTGACACCAGTGCGTCAAGAAGATTGCCGTCATTCTCTCCATCCGATGATGCTGCGGAACTGGCATCCAGCCAAATGATGATGTTCCCTTGCCGCGGCGCATGCGAATCACGAACCATCAGATCGTCGTAGCGGGCGGTGTGATGCCACACGATACGCTGCATGGAATCGCCAGACATGTATGGGCGGACCATACCGGACTGCTCATCGTTGAACTGCAACGCATTACGCCGACTGCGAGCGCCGGCCTGTGTGGAGCCTGCGGCTTCGCTGGCCTTCGGCACCACATATGTCACGACGCCGCCCGCCAACGCCCGCCGCGCCTTGCATAATCCCAACGGGCCACGCCATCGGATAACGGCATATTCGCACCGATAATAGCCGCGCTTGTCGGGAACGGCGCGCAGAGTCGGCCCGATCGGCCGATCGTCAACATCGTAGGCGCGGTACAACAATGCGGATCGTGCGCGACGAGGCCACCATACGCCGCGCCAGACGAAGCGATGCGATCCTCGCGACGATACGACTTGTTCAGCCCAAATCCGACATCCGCACCATTGCGCGACAATCATCACAATATCAACGATTATCGCAACGCTTACCGCCAATGCCGCAGCGACCAAGGTCTGCTCGTCCATCAGCAAAGCGGCATACCATAGGGCGACTGCGAAAGCGACGGCGCATAATCCTTGCCCCGTGGGCGCAATCAGCGGCCAAGCCGCAATGGGGCGCCTCGTTGTGCATTCGGCGCGCGGCGCACCGTCAGCATTATTTCCGCTGCGCCCGCGTCGTCTTTCGTGATGCCACTTCATATGCGTCTGCCTTGCCTGATTGTCGCCTTTGGCATCCCGCTACCGGTCTGCGGCGCGCGGCACGGGAAGTGTGCGCATAATGTCTTCAAGAATGGCGCTGACTTGCGCGCGAGAATTTGACGTCACGTAACGGTTGCGCAGAATAATACGATGCGACAGCACCGCTGTGGCGACCGCGCGAACATCATCCGGCAGCACATAATCACGCTGTCGTAACGCGGCGTGGGCGCGCGCCATCGTCGCAATATGCAGGCTGGCGCGCGGAGAGGCGCCATATATGAAATCGTCATGATTCCGTGTGGCCGCAGCAATCGCAACAATATATTCGGCAACCGGCCGCGCAATGGTGATCGCATCGACTGCGGCGCGCAGTACGACGACATCCTGCGGGGAACATACCGGTTTCATGCCCAGCAGCGGATCTCGCCATTGCGCGTCCATAATGATGGACGCCTCATCGCCCGCCGTCGGATACCCCATGGAAATACAGGTCATAAAACGATCCAACTGCGCTTCCGGAAGCGGATACGTTCCTTCCGTTTCAATCGGATTCTGCGTCGCAATCACAAGCACGGGGTCGGGCAGCTCATGCGTAACGCCGTCGACGCTGACAGAGCCCTCCCCCATCGCCTCCAACATCGCGGATTGCGTTTTCGGATTCGCGCGATTGATTTCATCAGCCAACACCACATTGGCGAACAGCGGACCGGCATGGAAAGCGAACGTGCCCGTAGCCCTGTTATATACGGACATGCCAGTGACGTCGCCAGGCAGCAGATCCGGCGTGAACTGAATACGACGGGTGACACCGTCAACACTCATACCCACCGCACGCGCCAACGTCGTTTTACCAACGCCCGGCACATCGTCAAGCAGAATATGGCCGCCGGAAGCCAGCGTCATCACAACGGTCTCAAGCACAGAACGAGAGCACACCAATCGACGCGACAGCGCGTCAACCATGACATTCATCAGCGGATAAGGCTCCATCGCTCCTCCGAATCATCCAACTCGATCAACGCATATCGCCATTCATCCAATGCGTATCAACGAATCTCATCAGACCTCCGACCGCTCCCCTCATGACCATTGTAGGCCAAAAAGAGCGGATTTCGAGGGAGGAACAACGCGGGCGGATTTGCTGCCAGCAGGATTTCTACAAACAAAAAGTCGTCCGTCAGCACATATGCTGACGGGCGACTTAACAGTATTCACAATCCCCTATATCGAAGATTGGATTGGCTTAAAAAATTTCAGCCGATGATGGCCAGGATGTCGCGAGCGGCGACGATCAGGTAATCTTCACCCTGGTAATGCACTTCGGTGCCGCCATACTTGGAGTACAGGACCTTGTCGCCAACCTTGACATCCATCGGGATGCGCTCACCGGCGTCATTGCGACGGCCCGGGCCAACGGCCAGGACTTCGCCCTGCTGCGGCTTCTCCTTGGCATTGTCCGGAATGAACAGACCGGATGCGGTCTGGGTTTCGGCCTCGGCCTGCTTGACGATGATCTTATCTTCCAACGGTGTGAGTGAGATCGACACTGTGGACCTCCTCTTTCTACAGAGAAATCAATACTTACCGCGCCGGGACCCGCTTGCAAGAGGCTGACGATCACTTACGGCGTCGTCCTTTCGCGCTGAAACATATCGTAGCGCGATTATTAGCACTCTGCCAACTTGAGTGCTAACGCTTTGAGAGAAAAATCGTAAAATCGGCGATTCAAGGCCACAAAAACGCGACACACAAATAAAAAAATCTGGTTGCGAGGCAGTCGCGATCATGTCATGACTGGATCACAATCAGATAATCTCACATCACATTTCGTGGCATCGCGCACAAACGCGGACGCCGCCAAACATCGCAACGTCATCAGGCGGCGCAAGTGACGTCATCAGGCGACGCGGCGGGCCAAAATAGCCTCCAAACCAGTGCCAAGCGACTCCTCCGTAATGGCAGGGGCCTCAACATCAGCCTCGATTTCGGACTCGTGGAAAGCCTCACGTTCGGTATTGCGAGCGGCATCGGCGGCAGCGTCCACGCTTTCAGACTGCGCAGAGGGCGCTTCCAGCGCATCATCCTCAATCTGCTCGCCATCAATCAGCGGCTTCACCGGCACAGCCTTCGCCACCTGTCGAGACGACTTGATTTCCATGCTCTGCGGCTCGGCAATCGTCGGCTCATGGCCGCTGCGCGAAGCGCCGAGCGAGAAGGAGATCAAATCCTGCGAATTCGAGCCGTCGAGCACGCCATGCACGCGAGACAGCGTGAGCTGGCTCATTTCCGCCGTCAAATCGCCGGCATCTTCCGACGAAGAATGCTCATCGCGTTCGTCATGCACCGACAATCCCGGTTCAACAGACGTATAACGCATCGCATTCGCATCAGACTGAGCAAGCTCGGAATCAATGATTCCAGAGCCTTCAGAATCCTCAACCAATTGTTCCACAGCTTGTTCCACGTCATGGGACTGCTGTTCGCGACGAGCCAGCGCCTCCGCCTTCTCCAAACGGCTCAGCTCAATCGCACGGCGAATCTCATTCTGTGCCATAACATCGGTCGGATTATTATTCGACTGTGCTTCAAGGAGCGCCTTCTCAGCATCCTGAGCGGCATGATCATTCTCGAAACGCGGACGACGCTTCGCGCTTTCGAAGGCGATTTCGGCGGCACGCTTACGACGCACAGCACGAATACGCGCCACACGCGCCTCCCACTGACGGGCCTGCTGTGCGGCACGAACGCCCAAAAGCACCGCGCACAGGGCGGCAAGCGCGGGAATCAACGCAAACAGCGCACTGAACTTCAACGCGAAAGACAGCGACAATACGACAATCGTGGCAACCAGCAGCAATGCAACAATACGACGACGACGCTGCACCGCCGCATGACGCTCCGCACGCACCTGAGCGATATGTTCCGAAGACAGCCCGCCCTTGCGCGTCTCGTTAACCGGCATAACTGCCCCTTTCGCCTGCATAGTATGCGTATCGGAGAACCGAGTTCCACTATCCGCATCCACCAGATGCAGCGATGACGAAAGACGATCCTCTCGGTGTTCAGCCACTCGTTTCATGCTGTTGATCGTCTTTCTCGGCAACCAACAGACCATAAGAATGGCAACAATCACCAAAACGACGATTGCGCTGAGTGACTCGTAACCCATAATCAACAAGCATAAAAGACACTTTGACAATCATTGTCTATTGGGATTAGGCGTGTCGGCAATCAAATTTTGTATGGGAATTTCGCGATTCCGCTCGGGCATGGGATTCGGATTTGTAATTTTGCGTTGAGCTTTTGGATTTGGCGTTGGTACCAAAAATTGATGTTGAAATTGGCCTTAGATTTGTCGTTATATTTTCCGACTTTGAAAATCGCCATAACCATGCCGGCATTACGATGCGACTGGGACAGATTGGGAGGTATGGCCGGAGCTGGCACTGGCGCGAGAACGGGCGTAGCGCAGGGCGAAGCCTTCTCCGACGTCTTCGGCGATCAGCGAGAATGTTTCATGATCATGCCAGCGACCGTCCACATACATGTATCTGCGACGCAACCCTTCATGCACCGCGCCGATTTTTTCCGCAACACGCAACGAGCGCTTGTTATGCGGCATGATCGCGATTTCCAAGCGATGCAGCATGGGGCCGATCGGGCTTGTAAGCGCCCAATCAGCCAGCATGCATACCGCCATGGGCGCGAAACCGTTGCCGGCCTGCGCATGGTCCACCCAATAGCCGACGACGCCTGTACGCATCGCGCCGTAGCAGATGGCACCCAATGAAATCTGCCCGACGATGCGCCCAGCGTGTTCCATTACAAACACCGCACCGACGCCTTCACGCTCATTGTCACGCAAATAATGAATCCACTGGGGGTAGGTCAGTCCGCCTTCACGCATCGGATCGCTGGATTCCCACGGGGCCAGCCACGCATCGTTATGCCATCGGACGTCATTCCATTCGGATTCGTCCTGCATGGTCAGCGGACGCAGCATGAGATCCATGGACCGGTCCGGGCAGTACAAGGCGTCCGGCATACGGATTTCATTCGCACCAGGCGACGCGCCTGTAAGCAGGTCGCGCAGTTTTTCCAACAGCATGGTTCCATTGTGCGTCAATCGATAAGGAGTGAGGGGTTGCAACACGTGATGCTTTGAGATCGGGATGCGATTGAAATTGAAACACGATTGGAGTCGGGAGCGATTGAGATCTGATTAATGCGGCAATGCGTTGGCGGATTACATTACTTTCATTCGTGGATTGGCAATCGGTTTGACGATCAGATTGGCGATCGGATTCGTTATTGGATTGATGATTGGGGTTATTGTCGAGATTCGCTGTATGTAATATGCCGGTTTCGCTAGTCACGGGGCGGGCTAGGATAGTCGAGATGAAGTAAGCGTGAGAATTGCGTTGCGCTCGTGCCGCACATATTGCAGATGCTGCATATATTGTGTGGCGGTTATCAGTGTGACGCACAGTAGATATATAAAAGGAAGAACGTTGCCTACCTATCATTACCGCTGCAAGAATTGCAATTACGATTTCACCATGATGCAGTCGTTTGCCGACGAACCGATCACGGTTTGTCCGGAATGCTCCGAAAAGCAGGTTCATAAAGTGTATTCCGCTCCGTCGATTGAGTTCAAGGGCAGCGGCTTCTACCGCACGGACGGGGCTAAGTCATCTAAGTAATCCACAGCTATCCACCAGTAACACGCTGAAATGTGGATAACTCGTTCTCTGCGTCCACATCCCCCGGTTTCGCTTGTGTCAGCGTACGTTATAGGTCATCATGCTTGCATGATGACCTTTTTTCATACTGCAGCGAAGCATCGGGCAAGGCCTCCGACTCTGGAGGAGCGTAGACGCAGAAATCGCATGATGCGCATTGCAGCGTCGCTGTGCGCGTTTTTCATGGTATTTGCGATATGTCAATGCGTTATCGTCGCATCGAAAACCCAGCCGATGTTGATTGCGGCGGTTGACATTTCACGAGGCGACGCCATTGAAGCTTCGGATGTACTCATCGTTCAGATTCCGGCGCATGCAGCGTTGCAGTCGGTTCTCAACAGTAAAAAGCAAGCCGTCGGGTCGATGGCGCGTGTTGATATTGGCAAGGGAAACGCCATATATCCATCGATGACCGCGGACATGCCGGCCGTGCCCGCCGGATATACCGTGTTGAATGTGCGTATTGCCAGTGACGGCGATGATATTGAGCCTGGAGACATGCTGTCGTTATTGTCGTCGATTGGCTGTTCCGCTGATGAAGCGGCCTGCACAGTAAGCGACAACAGTATGGCCATGGACATTGCACGCAGCAACGATTCCGGAATAGTGACGCTGCCCTGTGCGATGCCCGCTGACGAAGCGGCCGGCATCCTGTCCATACAGGATGCCGGTGCGATCATTGCGGTAAAGCAGCCACCGTAAACCGTCGGCTGGCTGCCAGTTCAGGTTAGGCGAGTTCTTGGCATAAAACTAAAGCTGCCGAACCGTAGCAAAGCCTGTTTGCCGGCTCAGCCGTTCAACGCTTTTCGTTGAACACAGCCCAGTGGGGCGGCAGCTCGCCGAGAATGCGCTTATCGTCATCAGCCCGACGCTGCTGTTCGGTAAGCACATCACTCGGCTCGAGCTTGACGCCGTCGGCATCAAAACGCTCCGTGCCCTGACGGACTACGCGCTTATGCTGACGGGGCGTGCGTCTCTTCGACGAATACTCGCTCACTTGCCCTCCTGGTACAACTCACCGAGGCGGGCCACGATACGGTCCACTTCCTTATCAGGATTGACGAACGCACCCACGCTCCAAACGGTCATCACCGACCAGCCGAGCGATTCCAAATCCTGCATCAGCATACGGTGACGGCTACGCGTGGACTGCATGCTCATGAAACGGGCGTCGTCCGTAAGCACCGCCAAAGTGAACGGACGGTCGTTGACTCCAACCACCAGAGGAAGACGCATGCCATTGTCGAAACCGTAATCAACCGCAACGTTCAAACCGCGAGCGCGAATACGCTCTGCCAGATCGCTGAACAGAACGTTATCCGACGCATCGCGCGGCTCAGGACGGACCACTTCGTCAGACAAGCCTTCCGCCCAAGCCAAAACCTTCTTCAGCAGCTTCGGGCCGGACTGGTGCAGTCGCTCATCATCCATATCCGACGACATGAACGAGGAGACGATATCAAGATGTCGATCAGGCAGAGCCAAGGCGTCCAACAGCATGCCTCGTCCGCCTTCGCTTTCCAAAGCGCCGAACTGCTGCAGCAGGCGACCATGCATGGTCTTCGCATAGCAGGTGGCGATTATGGCGTCCGTGGCTTGTGCGCCGGCTACGTCAGTGATGTCGACCAGTCGAACATGACGCAGGAACTGGCTCATCGACTTGCTCTTGAGCGACAGCGACTTCAATTCGGCGCCTAAGCGTGTGCGGAAGCTGGAGGTCAGCGTCACTACGGTCAGCGTATAGGAAGGCGGCACAATCGTGAACGTGGCGGCACGCTGCATAATCAGGTTCACAATCATATCGATTTCCTGCTGGCTGCTTTCCACCAGTCCTGTGGCCATTACCGGCACTCCGGTGGCTTCATCGACATGGTGATAGCGTACTTCGCCTTGTGCGTTCGCCCGAGCGACATCGCATGGCACTTCGCCGTAACCCTGCTCGTTCAGCAGTGCAACCAGCTGAGGTGCGCGGCGAATCGGACGATCCGTAATACGGACGCTCGGCAGCAGGTCAATCAGCAGTTGCAGGCTTTCGCAGGTCACCGTTTCGCGATGTGCAATCACCACAACCTGCTTGGCACGGCAGATAATGCTCAACAGCTGGATTGCCGGCATATGGGCGCCCGCATCGATAATGGCGACATCCGCAAGCGGAGCCGGATTCGTTACGGAAGCCAGCGTGGCCGGGGTTGCGATCAGAATCGGCTTGGCTGCGGCCAGAATCTGGCCATGCTCGCGACGAAGCTTATCCAGCGTCACATTGCCGCCGCCGGCAAGGGTGGTGTGCAGCAGGTTCGCTTCCTGTGTGCGGGAGAACAGCATATCGCACAGTCGGCGCATGGATTCCTGTGCGACCATCGGTCCGATGGAGCGCACATGTTCGATATCGACCTGTGCGAAACGGTCGGCTGCAGCCTGCATGGCCGAACCGTCCTGGTTGGAGATAATCGCCGAGGAGCGCACGATGTCTTCGAATACCGTAGTCCACCAAGCCAGTTGCAATTCCCCGGACACGGCGTCGGCGTCAATACAACGGTTACGCAGGTCATCAATCAGCTCAGACAGGCCAGCTGTTGCGAAATCACGTTCCAAACGGCTGCGTTCCGGCAGCGTGTCCAGCGCCTTATGATCGTCATACAGCGCCTTAAGACGTTCTTCAAAACGGTTGAAATCAACCGATTCCAAATTGCCGCCTTGCGGAGTCGTGGCCAGAACAACGTCCAAAGCGGTAATGCTCTGGGTCATGGCCTCCTGGGTTTCCAGAATGTCATCCAGCTTCGCAGGAAGCACAGGCCAACCACCGTGAGGTACAAACATATGCCACTGATCGGCCTGCTTCGCCACAACCTTCAACGCCTCATGCAGGCTTTCGACCTGCGCGCCGACGCGCAACAGACTCTTGGCTTCCTTAACGTGACGGCGACGTTCCCAGAAGCCCATCGACGAACCTTCGGCCTTACGTTCGGACTTCGGCTTGGTCGCCTCGATCATCGAAGCGATGTCGCGTTCGAAAATCTCCGGCTGGAACACGTCAAGCACGCGACGCAGGTTCTTCAGCACCGTCACCTGACGAGACCATTCCTGAGCGGTGTTCGGCACGGGGAAACCGCATGTCTGCACCGTATTGGCCACCTGTTCGCGAGTGGTTGGCAGCAGCTTGCGCAGCATGTCAACCACATGCTGGTAGGAACTGACCGCTTCTTCCTCAGTGAAAATGGAGGCCTTGAACCAGGCGGTGTCTTCAGGACCGATTGTGTATTCGCCCAATTCGCCGGCACGATGCAGTTTCTCAGCCCACTGTTCAAGATGGCCGGCAATATTGTGAGCGGCATCATTGCTCAGACGCACGCGTGTTGCAGGATGCGTCGGCATCACCGTAATCTGCGCCAGATTCTGGATGGTCTGATATGCAGAAACACCCCACTGCTGGCTTACACCGTGCAGGTCACCCAGATACCGGGTCAGACGAGAACGGACACCAACCAGCTCATCAGCCAACTGGTCGAAACGGGAGGTGGCCACACCAGATTGGAAACCGACCGCGGCAATCAGCTGGCGATCAATCGCCTCATTGATATTGTCGTCGGAAATATCCAGCAACTGACCGTTCAGCTCATTGGCGTTGATGTTCTGAACAAAGCGGCGCTTCTGATCGGTTACGCACGGCACATACAGTACGGATCGACCACTCATCACGCAACGCGACGCAATCGCGGCAGCCTGTTCGGCCGTATCGTTACAGGCCTCGCTATCAACGAACAGAGAGTGGCCGGCTGCGGCGATGCTCGCCGCATAACGCACGGTGTTATCCACATCGCCGATTTCATATTCACTATGCGGGTCGCTGTCGAACGGGCTGAACTGCTCCACATTCGTGCCCTTCAGCATGTTCATCGCAGCTTCATCGCCAACCAGCGCGTCCAACACCGTATTGCCGGTAGGACCGTTCTCCAGCTGGTCGATGATCTGACGGCTTTCCACTAACATCTGCGATGCGGGGTCCATAAAACAGCCGAGCACAATATGGCGCTCGATATCAAAATCCGTGAGCTCGTGCGACGCCTGTTCGGTAATCGCATGGAATACCGCGGAAGTATCCGGTACACCGCTGGCATAGTGAGAGCCGTCGAACAAATCGTCTTCGTGCAGGAACACGCCATGTTCACGCATCGCGCTGGCAAAGGCCGCATTCAAACGCACATGGCCGGTGAATGCGATAACCGTGTTGCCATCAATCGATGGGGTGTCGTTACGCACTTCCACGGGGTACAGCAGCACCGGCACCTGATTACCTGTCCACGTGGCAACGCCGACAACCAACGACAGTTCCGCCACGCCACTGACGCGCCCCTTGCTGGACTTGTCTTCAATAACACGTTCCAGACGACGCCCGGCAGCACGCAGCATGCCATTGTCTCGGAACAGTGAATTCAACGTCACATGGCCGCTGGCAAACAATTGGGCGATACCGGAAGGGTGCGAATGAGTAAGATCAAGCTCTGCGGCGAGCTGCGTCACATCCTCCAATGGAGAAGGTGCCAGTCCTGCACGATACTGCTCACGCCAATTCCGAACGCGATCCAACGAACCAGAGACACGCTGGGTGCTTTCGCTCATCTGTAGGCTCACTTCCCTACCGCTTTACGGTATTCCTTATATCCCTCATTATTCGCGAGTGCCGCATCGACATCATGATTGCCCTGTGCTGCCAGCCACGCGTACAAGTCATCGTACAGTGACGGGTTCATCGCCAAGAACGGCAGCAACTGCGGATGTCGAGCCATTTCAAACTGCACCGTGAAATCATTGGTCCTCTTCGCATCATCCGATGTGAATCCATCCACCTCAATCACCGGTTCAGGCTGAATGAAGCCGCCTTTGGAAACACGCTCGAATACGGAACCGGGTTCAAAGGCCGGAGTATATGACGTCTGCTCATCGCCAGCGTTTTCCGACACAGGCTGGGCGTTTTCCACGGATTGCACGGCAGACTCACTCTGCATAACCGGGAATGACCACTGGTCAGTCGTTCCCGTCACAGGCTGTTCGACAGCCGGCTGTGCTTCTACCACAGGCCATTCATCGTCTGCCACCGGCTTGACTTCCGCAGGTTCCTCCGCCGGTTGTCCGTCGGTCAGAGGTCCGTTCTGTCCCGGCTGGCGGTACACACTGCCGCCGAACAAGGCGGAAACCGGAATAACGTTATCCTTCGGTTTTTCCGTCTCTTCAGCAGACACGCCCTCGTCGGATTCCATGGGCTGCGAGTATTCGCCATCGCCAGCACCATGATGGGCAGCCATGGCATCAGCCTGAGCCACAGCAGCGGTAAGGTCAACATCGGCCTGAGCATCCGTATGAGCTTGGGCGTCAGCGAACAGATCACGCGGAGAAGGCTCTTCGGGAACGGTCTCCTGAGCAAAATTCAACGGTACGGAATGTTGATCTTCCTCATGCGCTTCTTCATGCATCGGCTCAAATGTCTGCGCTTCCGCAGCGCGCAACGTGTTCACACGATTGGCCACATTACCTGCGCTGAACAATGCCGTCGGCTCACCGGCGCGCAAATCAAGAATGTCATCAACCGACATATCGGCAGCATCCGGCTCCTGCTTCGCCTCATTGATGGCATAGTCAAACAGGTCCGCAACAGGCATTTGCGGTTCCGGCTCGTGCTCAACGCGAATAAAATCAACCGGAACATCGCCGAACTGCATACGAATCGCAGTGCCTGGCAACGTAAAATCGACATCTGCCGGCAAACGCATCAAATCACCGTTCGGGCGAACAACGTACGTGCCATTCGTTGAATTCAAATCGCGTACAATCGCTTCGCCGTGTCCATTCACACTGACCAGCGCGTGACGCTTTGACATGGAGCGCTGAGGATCCACGATATCCAAACGTTCGTAACCGTCATCGTTTAAAGGTCGGAGCGGCTTGCGTCCAATTTCCACCACTTGCCCGGAATCGATGCTTGCGATACTGGATCCATCGACTTTCAGAACCCACTGCGGTGCGATGTGCTGCCCCTCGTTCACCGTCTCAGCCTTCCTTTCATGACTGGATACGCGCTATCTGCCATTGTGTCATGCTTTCCACACAATCAGCGGATTATGGCCGGCCATTCACCAATCTTGTCCTCAATTTCAGCCTATCGTGCACCATAGCACGATTCAGGAGATGATGCCTTGCAAAAGAAGAATCCGCATAGAGGATATGCCAATCTGCCCAATATGACGGAGACCCCGCCACTCGAGGAGTGACGGGGTCTCCGAATTAAGTTCAGCGATGCGGCTTATGCCGCGCAAATCACTTGAGCTCGACGGTAGCACCAGCTTCTTCCAGCTGAGCCTTGGCCTTCTCGGCATCTTCCTTCTTGGCGTGCTCGAGAACCGGCTTCGGAGCACCGTCAACCAGAGCCTTGGCTTCAGCCAGACCCAGGGAGGTGATGCCACGGACGGCCTTGATGACCTGGATCTTCTTGTCGCCGACGGCGGACAGGATGACGTCGAACTCATCCTTCTCTTCCTCAGCGGCGGCAGCGGCGGCCGGAGCAGCGGCAACGGCAGCAACCGGAGCAGCAGCTTCGACGTCGAACTTCTCTTCGAAGGCCTTGACGAACTCGGAGAGCTCGACGAGGGTCATTTCACCGAAAGCTTCCAGCAGCTCTTCGTTGGTGAACTTAGCCATGATGGCTTCCTTTCTTTTGTGGCGGCGGACATTCTGTTGTTCCCGCTACCTAACATGTTTTCTTTATTGTTCCGAATTGATTTCATGCGGCAAGCCGCACGGCAATCAGGCGGCCTTTTCCTGCTTCTCGCGCAGAGCGTCGATGGTACGCACCGTCTTGGTAGGCAGAGCGTTGAACAGGTAAGCAGCCTTGGACATGGTGCCCTTGAGGGCGCCAGCCATTTCGGAGAGCAGTTCCGGACGAGACTTGAGGTCTGCCAGCTGCTGAGCACCCGCGGCGTCGTAGACGGTTCCATCAGCGAAACCACCCTTGATGACGAGGGCCTTGTTGGTCTTAGCGAACTCACGCAGGACCTTGGCGGCCTCAATGAAGTCGCCCTTCACAAAAGTGACGGCGGTCGGGCCGGCGAGGATCTCATCGAGACCTTCGATGCCCGCTTCCTTGGCGGCAATGCGAGTCAGCGTGTTCTTCGCCACGGTGTAGGAAGTATCGCGGCCTAGCTTTTCACGCAGATCGGAAATCTGCGGAACGGTAAGCCCGCGGTACTCGGTCAGGTAGACAGCGTCAGCGTTACGGAACTGCTCCGTAAGCTGGGCGACCACCACTTCCTTTTCGGGCCTCTTCATGGCGTTCCTTCCTTACTGGGCCGTTGAGAAATTCAGTAAGGACAAGCATTAGGGCAATAAAAAAGCCCTGCGCACAGGCAGAGCAACATTCGACCGCTAAGCGGCAAGCCCTTGACGGGCGTATGTTCTTCAACCTGCGCTGGCTTGGCGAACCAAACTTCGGAAACCTTTCGGCTTCAACCAACGGTCTGTGGTTTACGGATGAACAATCTACGCGATGTGGTGGACTACAACAACCCGGGCGTGTCGCACTATTGACCTCATCCCTGATATATGTTATTGATAATCATTATCAGTAATTGTCGGCCGCACAAACCAGCGGCCCATGGCCGACGACCACGTCCGACAGCCCGCAAATAACAACCTATAGACAAGGAGAACGCGTCACCATGCGCCTCACCGCCCTCCGCGCCACAACCGTCCTGACAGCAGTCGCCGCACTGAGCGCCTGCGCGCCGAGCAACGCATCAACCGAAAACGAAATGTCATCCGACGGCATCACCGTCGTCGCATCCATCAACCAATGGGGCACCTTGGCCGAACAGATCGGCGGGGATGTCGCCGATACGTCCAGCATCATCACCTCGACCAGCACAGAGGCGCATGATTACGAGCCGACCAGCGCCGACATCGCAAAAATCCAAACGGCCGACATCGTCATCGTCAACGGCGCAGGCTACGACGAATGGGCCGTCAAAGCCGCGGAATCCTCACGCGCATCATTGATCAACGTTGCTGAACTCAGCGGCGTGGAACATGGCGACAATCCGCACATCTGGTTCTCCTCCGACTCGCGAAAGGCTGCCGCCGACGCCCTTATCGGCGCATATCAACAGTTGGATCCCGACAACGCCGCCGATTTCGAGCGGGGCTTCAACGCATGGAAAGCCCAGGAAAACGAACTGAACGCCAACATCGCCGACGCCAAGGCCACGCTTAACGGCACATCCTACGCAGCGACCGAATCCGTGGCCGAATATCTGGCACGTGACCTCGGGCTCGATGACGCCACCCCGACCGGATACAAACAGGCCGCGGCCAATGAAAGCGAACCAACGCCTAAAGATGTGACGCAATTCACCGAAGCGTTAAACAACGGCGGCATCAGCATACTGGTCTACAACGAGCAGGCGCACAGCGAACTGACGCACACCATCACGGATTCGGCGGAGGCTGCAGGCGTAAGGACCGTGGCGTTCACCGAACAAATGCCGCAGGAATACAACAATCTGGCCGAATGGATGAGCGCGCTGGTGGAGGAGTTTGTCAGCGGCGCGAAGGCGTAGATTGCGAATGTGCGCGCAGCCAAATCCAGCCAGCAGGCTTGACTGCGTCCTTTTGGACCGGATTACACGGAAGACATGTGCACAAACACCCGCAAAACAGGCCCGTAGCGTCCTTTTGGGCACATGAGAGGCCGCATACATGACTCAAAAGGACGCAACTAGGCAGATTCGAGGTGTTTGAACACATGATCATTGTGGGGTGCAGTTTTTTGACTGCACCCCACAATGGATTAGCTGATTAGAGCTGGTAGTTGCTGGTTAGGTCAGCGAAGCGAGCGGCGACGGCGAACCTCAAGCAGGATGATGCCGGCCGCGGCCAGAGCCACGAAGATGATGACTGCACCACCTACGGCAACACCGGTATTAGAGAGAACGCCAGCGACACCGGAAGCGCTGCCTGCAGCACTTCCCGAAGCGCCATTGTTTCCCGACGCGGAACCAGCGCCCTGTCCGGACGCTCCTCCGCCAGCCGAGCCGCCATTGGAATCGTTGCCGCTCGCACTGCCGGACGAACCGCTGCCCGGACCACCGTTCGTTCCACCGGCCGAATCGCCACTGGCACCACCATCCGATGTACCGCCGTTATTCGTTCCATCGGAGGAACCATTGCCAGAGCCGTCACCATTCGAGCCGTCATTCGAACCGTCAGACGAGCCATCGGAAGAACCATCTCCCGAACCGTCAGAGGAATCACCGGAAGAACCGCTGGAAGAGCCACCGCTTGTATCCCCAGAAGCTCGATCGGTTAAACGGATCTCCTTCGCAGCGGGTAGGCCCGCATCATTTTGAGGCAGCTTGACATTGAAGTCATAGCTACCGTTAGTGACCTGCAGCGCATCCACACTGACCCTCACCTTCGTGCCAGAAGCCGTACCGGAGAAGCTCAGCGTGCCAATATTGACAGGGCCTTTATCGGCAATCTGCTTATCGCCGCCAGAAACGATAACATCCACGGTTACAGCATCGCCGGACTCGCTTACCGTAGGCACCGCTTGCTTAAAGGTCGCGTTCTTGATATTGGAGAATTCCACGACGGGATCAGAAAGACTGTTGTCCCCATCCTTATCCGCAAGCGCCACCGTAATGCGCGCGTGCACGGTATGCGCGTCTCCGATATTGGCGAGTTTCAGCGACATGGAGGACGCGGATACCGCAGCAACCTGCAATTCGGGGCCTTCTTCCGCGGCGGAAGCCCTTTCGCCGGTCATTGCCATGACCGACAAAGGCAATACGGATGCGGCCAGCAGCGCCAGGCAGCGGCGTGCGATTCGGCCAAAACGCTCCTTTATATTCATAGGAGCTCCTTTCATGGTCTTAACGTTTCCGTTGTCTGTTTTCATTGCGTGATTCATTTCGTTGCGATATCGATCTGCGGCAGCGATTCAGGCAGCGCAACCGGCAGCGTGTCAGCCACCAGACGTTCGCCCTTCAACGTTTCCGCATCATCGACGCGATACAGTTCCGCACGCACCGAAATCGGCAAGGTGAAGCCTTCCAACTGGCTCGGCTCGATGTAATACACCCAGCGTCCGTCGGCGGTTTCGCCCAATTCGCCATGTTCGGGGACCTTGGCGAAAATCACCTGCGCGCCTTCGATGAGATGGCCGTCCTGATCGTAGAGCTTGATGGCGTTATAGGCCGGGTTGCCCTTGTAGACGCCGGTGAATACCAGTGAGCCGGCAGGAATCTTGTCCTGCGTCGATTCGTCAAGCATCACGTCGTTCTGCAGGTAGCCGATGCCATTGCCGATGAGTTCAATATCGTCGCCAGTAGCACCAAGCACATCCAGTTCGGCGATCGACACTTCGCTTTGCGCGGTGGCGATCAGACGCAGATAGCCGGCATCGTAGGTGTACAGCCAATCGTCGCCGTCCTTGCTGAAGTACACGGTGGCACTGTTGTCGTCGTCCAGCGTGAAGGTACCGGTTTTCACGGTTTCCCACTGCGAACCGTCCGCGCTGATCTGGATTTCGTAATCGCTGATCGCATGCTCGCCCGCAGCGCGATATTTCAATGCGGTTACAGCCAGCACTTCGTTGAAGGACAATGTCACCTGAGCCCGCTCCTTGGAACCGGAGGCCAGCGCGCCTTCATACATGGACTCGTAGTCGCCGTCGATGATCTTCGACACGGCCTCGGACGGTGCCGGTTCGCACGGATCCTGCTCGTCGCCCACAGTGGCGTCTCCATCGGACGTCATATTCGTGCTGGCGGTCCACGCGCTTTTATCCATCGAACCGTCAGTGGAGATCTTCACCGGATCCAGCATTACCGTTTCAGCACGGGCAAGCGTCTTATCAACAGCGCTCACCGAGTAGGTGAACACACGGTTGTTGATGGTGGCAATGGTATCGGTGAACACGGTGGTACCGGATTCGTCGACGGGCACAAAGCCCACAACCTTGCCGTTACGGCTCACTTCGTAGCCGAGCATGCCCTGCTGTACGGAAGCGTCGTTGGTAATCGTGATATCGACCTGAGCGGAATTGCCCTTATGAGACAGTTCCGCCTGAACGCCAGCGTTGGAGGCGACGGAGGCGCCGCCTTCGATGCGGTACACGCGAGCATTGTCGGTGATGTACTGAATCGGGCGGTTTTCCGCTTCGAACTGCGCGATATACGCCTTGGTGGTTTCATCCGGCGTCATGCCCCATGCTTCGAAGAACGCTGTCAGGTCCTTCTGCGTGGCGGCGGCGACCAGACGCATCAGGTTGTTGTCCGTATTGCCGTCCAGCGTCAGCTTGACGCCATTCGGTGCGGGTGCCTTATCCGTGTTGCGGGCATAGGCGTCGACGCGGGCGAACACCAAGTTCTCCATCTGCTCGGCGTACGTATCGTACGTCTTGTAGTTGTAACCGTTGTCGTATGCCAGGTGCAACTGCCAGTACATCGCCAGCTGGGTGAACACGTCAGATGAAGCGCCCTTCGTGCCACTGGTCACCTTGTTGTATACGGCCGGATAACTCCAACGCACGGAATCATCGCTGTCTTGGGCCAGGGCAAGCTGGGAGAAGTAGTTGTTCGTCACCTCCGCCACCGCATACTGGCCCTGATTGATCTCATGGCCGACCTCATGGGCGATGCCCCAACCGAAATAGGATCCGGACTCATATTTGCCGTTCGCGTCCGCAACCACGCCGGGCGAGGTGACGACGGCCTTGGTCTGGTCCCATTCGACGCCGATATGCTTGCCGCCGGCATACATGAACGCACCGGCGAACATACGCATGTACCGGATGTTCTGGCGGGACGTCGGCAGGGCATTCTTCGAACCGTAGGCCGCAACGTCCGCAGCGGTCATGTTCGAGCCCAAACCCTTGTGCTGGTAGAACAGCGTCATCATGTCGTCGGCGGAATCCGACGAAGCGACCAGCCTGCGGGCGCGTTCCGCGACGGAACCGCCGCCCAGGCCCGACAGCACCTGCGAGGCCGGCACCGAATGCATCACGTAGCGGGTGACGATGTCGGTGGAATTCAGGATGCAGTTCTTTTCGTCGTAGATGCCGCGCTGTACGCCGTGGGTTTCGGTGTGGGCCGCCATTAGTCCGGCGACGTATTCGTCCAACCGTTCCACGTAGGCCGTGGCCAAGGCGAGCTTTTCGGCATCATCAGCGGCGTCGTGCAGATCAAGCACAGGCACGTCGGTGCCGCCAACCACGCGGACCGCGTACTGCTGATTGGCGTTGCCGCCCTTGTATTCCACATACAGCGCGCCGCCGCGCTCGACGTCAAGCGAGGTCAGCTGCGGAATCGTCACTTCGTTCGCGCCGACCTTGAGCGTCTCCACCACGGTCTTGCTCCACGACGAGGATTCGGCATGATACTGCGTGGCGATCAGACGCAGGTCTGAATCGTTTCCGGCTGTTTTGCCGGAGCCACCGACATACACCTTCAGCTGTTCGCCGGCGCGGGCGACGACACCCAGCGGCTGCCAGGCGTTCAGGCCTTGCGAACCGACATGGGAATCGTAGGCGGAAGATACCGCGGTGTCGACCTCCAGCTGCGCACGCAGGCCCTGCTGGTTCAACACCTTTTCGGCATTGTCGAGTTCGGCGAGCAGCAACGAGCTTTTCGGCGTGATTTCACCCGAGATTGCTTCCGGCGTGTTCACCGCCGTACGCAAATCGTTGATATCGCTCTGCTTCACGCCGTCAGCCAGTGTGACATGCATGTCGTCAGTCCACAGCGCTTCAACGTCGTCTTCCAACGGATCATGCTCGTAGAAGGCGAGTTCGGAAATGCTGACGGTGTCGGAGTAGTAGCGGGCGAAGGTGACCTTGATCTTCTTGACCTTGGTCGCTTCGAATGTGGCCTTGAACGTATTGGTTGCTCCGGAAACGTTGGCAACGTTGGCTGTGCCGGCACGTGAATCGAAGAAGCGTTCGGCGCCTTCAGCATCCCATGTGGTGATCTGCACGCCGGACCGGCTGGACCAGCCGTCGCCCAAATACGTGGTGATGGCTACGCCGTCCATCAGATATTCCTGATCGAATTCCACGGCGGCTCCGCGGAACTGGGCCTGCGATGCGGAACGCCACACCGTGTTGTAGTCACCGTCCACAACCCACCACGGATCCATAACGCCATCCGGGTATGCACTGGTCTGCCAATTATCAACGGAAACGTTGACGATATGGGATTCAAAATTCTTGGATTGCGCCTTGGCCTGCACCGTACGGTTGATCAGCTTGTACCACGGCACTTTCACGTCCTTCGTAACGGTAGTGCCCTGATACACCACAGAATTCGGCGAAGTGCCGACTTCGTTGGTGCCGGTCAGGTAGACGTCGTACGTGACGGCATCCTGCAGATCTTCCAGAGTGTACGATGTGCCGGTGATCTTCGCGTCAACTTTTTGGAATTCCTTTTCACCCTGCATGCGATAGTGCAGCGTGTAGAAATCGGTGTCTTCCATCTTCTTCCAGCTGATGG
This sequence comes from Bifidobacterium sp. LH_512, assembly GCF_056356435.1. Taxonomy (NCBI): domain Bacteria; kingdom Bacillati; phylum Actinomycetota; class Actinomycetes; order Bifidobacteriales; family Bifidobacteriaceae; genus Bifidobacterium; species Bifidobacterium sp. LH_512. The sequence continues at coordinate 171,681 of NZ_JBKEUE010000001.1, read as the reverse complement.
CCAGCGCACGATACTTACCGGAAACGGTCACATTTTCCGGTGCCGCCGGAGCCTTAGTGGCCTTCGGGGTTACCGTGATTGTTTCGCTGTACGGACTGGACCATTCGCCATTGACAGAACGCACCGACACGGTGTAATCAGTGCCATTCACCAACTTCTTGTCATTGAATGTGGAGACAGCAAGTGTCGGCAACAAGGAAGCGACCACCTGTTCAGAGGAGCCGCTGGCAATGCGCACCTCATATCCGGTGACATTCGTCTGAGCTTTCCACTTCACCGTGAATTCCTTATCGCCCGCAACAGCGGAAAGATTCTCCGGCACATTGAGTTCAGGCTCCGGAATACGGTCGCCCATATTATTCAGGAACTTCACCGAAGCGATATCGGCAAGCTTATTGGATTCCGTGCCTGTCACACGAATCACAATCTTCTTTACTGCAATCTGGCCGCCGAAATCGACCTTCACCGTACCGTCGGCTTTAATCGTGGCATATGCGTTATTCAATGTGCGCGCTTTACGGGATTCCTTATTCGAAAATGGAATCGTCTGCATACTTCCGTCGGACAATTCAATTTCGATTTCGCCGGAAGTCAGCTTATTTGGGGAGTTGGCAGGCACCGCGATCACCATGTCGCTGAGTTCCACGGCGGCACCGTCCGCACTGGTATCGATGCTGATTTCCACAGGCGTCTCTTCGGAGATCGTATCCGACGACAACGGCTTCAAGGTGACGATCTCGCCGTTCTCCAGCATGCCTTCGACAGATCCACCGTCAAGGCCGGTGCCGTCCGACAACGAAGCCAGCATATCGGAAGTCGCCACCGGCAACACGACATCCACCTTCGCTTTCACACGTTCGGCAGCAGCCGTCGTCGCAAACAGCTGCACATCGTACGCGTCAACGACACCATCAGAATGCATGTCATATAGAGCACGCCCATCATCAGCAACGCCCTCTTCAGACAGAGCCCTCGCCAGCTCCGCCGCGTCATCGTCATCCATCACCTTGTTGCCGTTGAAATCGCCATACGGCATCAAACCATTGACGCCGCCCGCCGGAGCGCCGGAAGCGGCGTCAGCCAAGCGAATTGTCGCCGACGAAGACGCCGGCAGGCTCAACGACTGCGTATACGTTTCATAATGCTTGCCTGACACGGTGATCGTACGACGGTCACGGTCAGCCACATACTGCGATGTGACAACGGCCTGCCACGTGCGGCCGTCATCTTCCGACGTCATAGCCACCGGCTCCTCACCGTCCAGCAAGACGGACAAGTCGGCGTTGTTCGACCGCGCGGCGGTCGTCGTCAGTTTCACAGTGACGCTGATATCGCCGGAATCGACAGTGTCCTTGGCGTCGTCGTCGGCATCGCCTTCATCCGCATCGCCTTCATCCGCAGCATCACCGCCGTCAGCGGTTTCATCTTCACTGCCGGAAAGGTCATCGGACGACTCTCCGCCCTGCCCTGTTTCCGGTGTATCGATAGGGTCATCCGATTCCGAAGCGGATTGGTCCGACGTCACATCGTCCTCCGCATTGTTCATGTTCGAATCGGTCTGGCTCTCCTGTACTTGTTCCGTCATGTATTTGACGGTCCGATCATCGACGGTCAACGCCGTTGCCGTCGTACACGGTGCCACAAGGAAGGCGAGAGCGACGCACCACATAATGGCCCGCGTCAGTCGTCCTCGGTGTTGCACTGGTATCTCTCCTTCGTTTCGCTGCAAGGCATATGCCCGCAGTGCTGGAATGTCGACATCGAGTGCACGGCATCGCCGCGCGATGTCGTCATAGGTCAACGCGTAGTTTACTGAAACGAAGGCTTTTCGGATAGGGTTTGCGCCGACAGTGCATTTTTCTTAACAATTTCACCCAAAACCGTCTCAATCTTTTCTTAAAAAACGGAATCGCCATACGCAAGTCACGAAAAAGGCCGTCCGATGATCTCATCGGACGGCCTTCGGGGGAATCGGTGATGCCGGCCTCACAGCATGGCTGAGGGCGCGGCGCATGCGTCACAGCACTGCGTTGAGGATGAAGTCCAGAATGAACAGGACGGCCACAACCCAGATGACCGGATGCACTTCCTTGGCCTTGCCCTTGCAGGTCTTCACCACGCAGTACATGATGAAGCCGCCGGCGATGCCGTAGGAAATGGAGTAGGAGAACGCCATGAAAACGGCGGCGAAGAACGCCGGGATGGCGTCTTCGATGCTGCTCCAGTCGATTTCCTTCAGGGAGGCGACCATCATGCAGCCGACGATCACCAGCACGCCAGCGGTCGCGGCGGACGGCACGGCGGAGATGATCGGAGACAGGAATGCGGACAGCGCGAAACAGACCGCCACGACGACGGAAGTCAGGCCGGTGCGACCACCGGCTGCGATACCGGCGGAAGATTCAACGTACGTGGTGGTGTTCGAAGTGCCGCAGATGGCGCCGATGGAAGTGGCGACGGAGTCGGCGAACAGAGCGCGGTCCATCTTCGAGCTGAAGCCGGAGCCGCTTTCGAGGCTCTTCTCATCCTCTTCGGAGAAGATGCCAGTACGACGACCGGTACCAATGAACGTGCCGATGGTGTCGAAGGTATCGGACATCGAGAAAGCGAAGATGGTCACCAGAACCAGCGGGATGCGGGTCGCGTCGGAGAACAGCGACGGGAAGCCTTCGGCGGTGAAGATGGCGCCGAAGGTCTGCGGGAGCTGGGCAAAGGTTTCGGAAATGGAAACCGAGTTGGCCATAGTGGTCTGGCCCATGGGAATGCCGATTACGGTGGTGATGGCAATGGCCAGCAGCATGCCGCCCTTGACCTTCAGCACGGTGAAGACGATGGCGAGCACCAGGCCGATCAGGAACAGCCACAGGGTCGGGGTGTTCAGCGTGGCCAGGCCTGGGGTGGCGCCGACGGCGGCGGTTGTCTCCTTGTCCGGGGTGAAGGTGATCAGGTCGACGTTCAGCATGCCGACGTAGGCGACGAACAGGCCGATGCCGCCACCGATGGCGTGCTGCAGCATTTCCGGAATCGCCTTGATAATCATCTTGCGGATCTTGGTGACGGTGATGAGGATGTTGATCAGACCGCACAGGAACACCATGCACAGCGTTTCCTGCCATGTGAATCCCAGACCGAAGCACACCGTGTAGGTGAAGAACGCGTTCAGGCCCATGCCGGCGGCCTGAGCGTACGGCACGTTGGCGAACAGGCCCATGATCAGGGTGCCGATAACCGCTGCGATGATGGTGGCAAGGAAGACGCCGCCCCACGGCATGCCGGTGGAAGACAGAATCTGCGGGTTGACGATGATGATGTAGGACATCGCGAAGAACGTCGTCAAACCGGCGAGGATTTCAGTGGAGACGGTGGTACCGTTCTCCTTCAAGTGGAAAAACTTCTCCATGCTCTTCTTTCCTTGGGTTTTGTGAAATCGCGCGCATGGTATTCACGCGCAGATTCCAGCGAGAATTGCGACTCGCTGCCGAAACTGCTTGTTCGGACGATTGACACCATATCATTCGTACGTCACATTGCCGGAAGGCCTGTCTTTTGACGCCTCTGTCTTTGGCTGATTCAATCGTCGCTGATCCAATCATGATTGCACTTGTATTATGGCAGTCTCTATAACAAAAAGCCCCGCCGTAGGGCGGGGCTTTCGCGTCGATCAGCCGAAGCGGCCAGAGATGTAGCGTTCGGCTTCTTCGTTCTGCGGATTGTTGAACATGGTCGTCGTGTCTGCGAAGTATTCGAGGTGGCCGGGCTGTCCAACGGCCTTCAGGTTGAAGAAGGCGGTGTAGTCGGCGATACGGGCCGCCTGCTGCATGTTGTGGGTCACGATGACGATCGTGTACTCGTTCTTCAGCTCGTTGATCAGATCTTCGACGGCCAGCGTGGAGATCGGGTCGAGGGCGGAGCACGGTTCGTCCATCAGCAGCACCTGCGGGTGCACGGCGACGGCGCGAGCGATGCACAGACGCTGCTGCTGGCCGCCGGACAGGCCGATGCCCGGGTTATCAAGACGATCCTTGACTTCGTTCCACAGGTTGGCGCCGCGCAGGGCCCATTCGACCAGGTCATCGGCGTCGGACTTGCTGATCCTGCGGTTGTTCAGACGCACGCCGGCGAGCACGTTCTCACGAATGGACATCGTCGGGAACGGGTTCGGACGCTGGAACACCATGCCGACGTCACGACGCACGGCCACGGGGTCGATGTCTTTGGCATACAGGTTACGACCTTCAAGCAGCACTTCGCCTTCACAGTGGGCGCCGGGGATGATCTCGTGCATGCGGTCGAGCGTGCGCAGCACGGTGGACTTGCCGCAGCCGGACGGGCCGATGAAGGCGGTGACCTTGTTGGCCTCGATGTTGATGTTCACATCTTCCACGGCAAGGAAATCGCCGTAGTAGATGTTCAGATGGTTGACGTCAATACGCTGTCCCATTTGTTTTCCTTACAGTTTTCGGATGATCGTCTTGTGTCTTGTCAGCGTTCCGTCTTAACGGCGAAGACCTTCGCCACAAGACGTCCGATGAGGTTGAGGATAAGCACGATGAGGATAAGCATCAAAGCGGCGGCCCAGGAGCGTTCCATCGGAATGGTGGTCACGCAGGTGGCGTCGGCGTTCGTCGGGCAGTTGGCGCGCAGCTTTGAGTATTCCTGATACACGTACACCGGCAAGGTGGTCATGCGTCCGGAGAACAGATTGAAGTTCGTCGACGCGATGTAGCCGGCGGTCATCAGCAGCGGCGCGGTTTCGCCGATAACGCGGGCGATGGCCAGGATGCAGCCGGAAACGATGCCCGGCAGGGCCGTGCGCAGCACGATTTTGGTGATGGTGCGCTGCTTGGTGACGCCAAGGGCGTAGGAGGCTTCGCGCAGATCGTGAGGCACGATCTTGAGCATTTCCTCGGAGGATTTGACCACGGTCGGCAGCATCAGCAGGGACAATGCCACGGAGCCTTCGATGCCGCTGATGGTGCCGGGACCGAACGCGATGGTGAACATCGAATATGCGAACAGGCCTGCGACGATGGACGGGATGCCGCTCATCACGTCGACTAGCAGGGTGATGCTTCGTGCCAGTTTGCCGCGGTTGGAATATTCCACCAGATAGACGGCGCACATCAGGCCGATCGGGATGGAGATAACCATGGCGCCGAACGTGATTTCCAGCGTGCCGATGATGGCGTGCAGAATACCGCCATAGCCGCCGGATGGGGTCTGGCTGCCGCCGACGACACCGGTCATGTTGTAGCTCAGGAAGTTGAGATTCAAACGCTTGATGCCGTTGGAGATAACGGTCCACAGCACGGAAATCAGCGGAATCAAGGCTACGATGAAAGCGGCGCCGACGAGGACGCGCATCGTCAGATCCTTGCGCTTACGCGCGGCGATGAATGAACGTGTCGGCTTGAACTTGTCGAAATCGATGACAGGGGCCTGATCCATGGGGCTTTGTTCTGTACTAGTCATCATGCGGCCACTTTCTCGGTGATCTTACGTGCAATGAAGTTCACCACGAAGGTGATGAGGAACAGCACCAGACCGGTGGCGATCAGCACGCTTACGCCAAGGTCGTTGGCTTCCGGATACTGTGCGGCGATATTGGCCGCAATCGTCTGGTTCTGCGAGGCTTGCAGCAGCTTGATGGAGTAGTTCAGGCCCGGAGACAGGATCATCAACACGGCCATCGTCTCGCCGAGTGCGCGGCCCAGGCCCAGCATGGAGGCGGAGACCACACCGGAACGACCGAACGGCAGCACGGCCAGCTTGATCATTTCCCACTTGGTGGCACCCAATGCCAAGGCGGCTTCCTCCTGCAGACGCGGGGTCTGCATGAAGATATCGCGCGACATGGAGGTGATAATCGGCAGAATCATGACGGCCAGCACCACTGCGACAGTGGCGACAGTACGAGACGGGTTGGCGGCGGGGCCGGCAAACAGCGGAATCCAACCGAGATAGGTGGACACCCAATTCCAGAACGGGTAGATGGCCGGAACCAGAATCAGACCGCCCCACAGGCCGTAGACCACGGACGGGATGGCGGCGAGCAAATCGATGACGTAGCTCAAAGCGGTGGAAAGCTTCTTCGGCGCGTAGTGCGAAATGAACAGTGCGATGCCGACGGATACGAAGAAGGAAATCAGCAGCGCGAGTGCGGCGACCAGAATGGTGCCGAACAGCATCGGGCCGACATAACCCCAGAACGTATCGGTCTTGCCGCCGGTGAAGCTGGAGATGGTTTCAGCGTTTGCGGCCTGATCCCCACCAATCAGCGGCCATGCGCGGAACAGCAGGAAGAGCGTGACCGCGGCAAGCACGACAAGGATCAGGATGCCGCAGCCGTAGGCTATGCCCTTGAACACCTTGTCGGCGCTTTTGCCGCCGACCGGCTGAGCAGCCGTTTTTTCTTGCGAACTCACAGGTTCTCCTTGGAAGTTGCGTGTGGTTGACATACCGATCATTCAACGGTAGCAGGTTCAGACCCGATTCAAGCCGCAGACCACGTTGAAGCGAAATCTGCGGCTTGCAATCATGACTTATTCATCAACTCGGGGTCACATCCGTAACCGCATCGATCGGTCACTCGGCCTTGATGGCGTCGATGGAAGCGGTGACCTTCTCGACCAGGCTGCTCGGCAGCGGAGCGGTGCCGGCTGCGGACTGGGCGACCTGCTGGCCGGCGTCGCTGGTGACGTAGGTCAGCCAGGACTTGACGAATTTGGCGGTATCGGCGTCCTTGTAGGCCGGGCAGGCGATGTCGTAGGAAACCAGAACGATCGGGTAGGCGCCTTCGGCTTCAGAGTTGTGGTTGATGGTGACATTCACGCGGTTGCCGTCGGTGGTGACCTCGGAATCGTCGATGACTTCAGAACCGGCTTCTGCGGAGATCTCGTTATAGGAATCACCGACCTTGATGGCCACGGTGCCCAAATCGCCGGCCTGGGAGAAATCGGCGTAGCCGATGGTGCCGTTGGCCTGCTGCACAGTGGAGACCACGCCGGAGGTGCCCTTGGCGCCCTGTCCGACTTCGTTCGGCCAGTTCTCGGACAGATCGTAGGTCCAGTCTTCCGGGGCGGCATCCTTGAAGTAGCTCACGAAGTTCTGGGTAGTGCCGGACTTATCGGAACGGTGCACCACGGTGATGGCGAGATCCGGCAGTTCGAGGTCCGGGTTCTGATCCTGGATGGCCGGATCGTTCCACTTGGTGATCTTGCCGTCGAAGATCTTGGCCAAGGTGGAAGCGTCCATATTCACATGCTTGCCGGCATCGGAGATGCCTTCGAGGTTGAAGATGACGGCGATCGGGGAAATGTAGACCGGGATGTCGAAGGCGGTGCCGGAGGCGCAGACGCTTTCGGACTGGGACACTTCGTCATCGCTCAGGATCTTATCGGAGCCAGCCCAAGCGGTGGCACCGGTCAGGAAGGTGCTCACGCCAGCGCCGGAGCCAGACGGATCGTAGGAAATGTCGGCGTCCGGATTGCTCTCCTGGAAGCCCGCGATCCAAGCCTCGACGGCAGCCTGCTGAGAGGACGCGCCGGCACCGGCGAAATCGCCGGAGATGGCGGCGGCGGTATCGGTGGAAGCGTCGGAAGTAGTATCGGTGGTAGCGGTGTTATCGCCACAAGCAGCGACGGAAGCCAGCATCACAATGCCGGAAGCGGCAGCCAGCGAGCGAACGAAAATGCTCTTATTCATGATTGATTCTTTTCCCTCTTATCAACCCGACGGCGTGGAATGTGTAACCGTCGTTTTTCATGACATCTCCAAGCGTATTGGCATTTGCGCATGGTATTCGCCAAATATGGTGAACAGAAGATGAACAGTTGCTAATCAATCCGACTACATAAAACACACGCCATCCCACCAATCCAAAAACCATCGCGAGCGCAAGGTTTTGGCGAAATCCCAGCCTTCCCCGCAACAACAAAGACCGTTAAAACCACGTGGTTATAACGAAATCACCACCCCCGCAACTCCGAAACCGTAAAAACCACGTGGTTGTAACGGTCTTGGGCGCAAAAAACACATGAAACCGTTAAAACCACGTGGTTGTAACGGTTTCAAAAGGACATGGGTGAGGCGCAACGATGATAAGGTACACGCCTCAAGCGAGGGCGGTGAAAATTATTCGGCTACGGGAACGTCGATTTTGTAGCCGAGGCCGCGCACGGTGGTCAGGTACTTCGGGTGAGCCGGGTCCTCTTCGATCTTGGAACGCACGCGCTTGACATGCACGTCCAGCGTCTTCGTGTCACCGACATAATCCGAGCCCCAAATGCGATCGATCAGCTGATGACGCGTCATCACACGTCCCTTGTTCTGCATCAGGTATTCCAGCAGTTCGAATTCCTTCAGCGGGAAGAACACATCCTCACCACGTACAACAACCTGATGCTGACCGACCTTCATCGAAATATCGCCGCACACCAGCGGAACATCATCATCGGATCCGGCAACGGCATCGCCCATCCCCTGATTGCGGCGCAGCACCGCACGAATACGCGCCAGCAATTCGCGGAAGGAATACGGCTTCGTCACATAATCGTCAGCGCCAATCTCCAAACCGACAACCTTATCGATTTCAGCGCTTTTCGCCGTCAACATGATAATCGGCACGCGGCTCTGCTCACGAATGCGCCGGCACAAGGCTATGCCGTCAATGCCCGGCAGCATCAAATCCAATAGCACCAAATCAATACCGCCCTTGGTGAACAGCTCCAAACCGTCCTCACCCGTGGCGGCAGCGGACACGTCGTATCCTTCACGCGTCAACTGGTACACCAGCGGCTCGCGATACGATTCTTCATCCTCCACAATCAGAATGCGTGTCATTTCAGCCTTCCTTGCATCAAGCCAGCGACTTCATGCGTCTCTACTTTCGAATAACCAATCATAATCGTCTGCCATTTGCCATCGCACTACGGAAATCACGCCGCGACAGTGATAGCGTCACACCGTGGAAGTGGTAGCGTCATGCCACAGCACCCTCGTCATCAGCGGTGCCATCACCAACGGTGACATCATCAGCGGCCATCGTCGGATACGTCATCGTCGGATACGTCATCGTCGGCATCCGCATGCGCAGCGACATTCTCCGCAGCACCAATGGCAGCGTTCGCGTTATCGTCACTCTGCATTTGGACATCATGATATGCCGGAAGCTCAATCGTAAACGTCGACCCTTCCCCTTCACGCGACCACACGGAAATAGTGCCACCGCAATCCTGCACGCAATGCTTCGTAATGGCCAGGCCCAAGCCCGTGCCGCCCGTCGCGCGCGAGCGCGCCGGATCGACACGATAAAAACGTTCGAAAATGCGGTCGAGCGACGCCGCAGGAATGCCGATACCCTGGTCGACGACGCGAATGATTACGTTATCGTCGGATGCAACAACGCCGACCACAACCGTCGTATGTTTCGGCGAATAATGAATGGCATTTTCGACCAGATTCTTGACAGCGGTTTTCAGGGCGTCTTCATCAGCCATAATCGCCGCATCCTTGCCAGCAGCATCACTGATTTCGACGGCATCATCCGACGCGATTTCCAACGGCACACCCGCCCCGTTGAACGACAATTTAATCATGATATCGCTATCCTTCGCCTGCACCGTGTTTTCGGCGATCGCCTCACGTACAACGCTCATCACCGACAATTTGCGTGCATTCAAGGTTGCGATTGTGCTCTGCGCCTTCTGCAAATCAATCAGACGATGCAGCAATTCAGTCAGGCGCGAACTTTCCTTAACGATACGACCCGAAAAATAGCGCACTGCATCAGGATCATCAGCAGCATCGCCAATGGTTTCGGCCAGCAGCGAGATAGCACCGGCCGGCGTTTTCAACTCATGTGACACATTCGTGACGAAATCGCGACGCACCACTTCGAAACGACGCTGTTCGCTCATGTCCTTGATGAAAATCGCATACAAGTCGTCCGCGATCTGGCCGACGCGCACACGCAGATACAGCGTCGACGAGGGGGCCTGCTGCCCTGCTTCCACGCCTTTTCCATTGCTGTGCACGGCGGGAACACGCTTGCTGCGGTCGACAGGCATCGTAATTTCACGTTCACGGGCGACACTGTCGGCGGCAACCAGCGTCAACGTGTCAGTCAGATCACGCAATGTTACCGTGCCGCCATTAGCCAGGCCAAGATGCATGGCGCCCGGGCTGATATAACTGACCTCGCCATTGGCGTCGCAAACAATCAGCGAATCCGGCATAACGGCCACCAATTGACGCTCCACCATGCGCACCGGCACATCATCGCCGAAAATGGAACGACATTCCTCCGGCAGCGGCTGGTCGGAGGCCACGCCGCGCCGCGCCGCGTTCAGGCCACGACGATATGAGATGGCCAGCAATGCGATAATCACTGCAATCGCCGCAATCGTCAGCAACACGGTCTGCCACCAAGTCATATGTTCACCTTCCGATAATCCGCCGATCACATACCAACATAACCGATGGCGAGCGCACAAATGGCCGTATATCACGGTTGGTCACCGCATATTCGTTCGTCGTTTACCGTGCGTACAACATGCAAGACGAGCGCGGGAGCCGTACAGGGACCATACAGGATTATGCCTTTCGCGGGGCGGGCGAAGTCTCGCAGCCCTGCGGCCCTACAGCCTCACATACGAGCGACGATCAGTTCCAGCCTGTGCACCCCACCGGAAATTACTCACGGCCTCACATACGTGCGACGATGCCGACGGTGATCTTCGCGGCGGTGTCGGCGTATTCGGAAATGTCGAAATCCTTGAATTCCTCATAATCGGTGTCGGCGTTGTCGCTCATCGCACGAATCACCAGCGCGGGCACATCGTTGCGTGCGGCGACGTGCGCGACGGCGGCGCCTTCCATCTCGACGGCATCCGCCTGCGTTTCCGCAATGACCTGCGCCACCTTTTCGGCACCGTCGACGAAATAATTGCCGGATGCGATGACGCCGGTGATATGCGTAATGCCCATCTCGTTCAGTGTTTCGTCAGCGAACGCAATCAGGCGCGGGTCGGAATGGAATTCCTCGGTGCACGGCTTCCACTGGCCGACCAGTCGCATATCGGTGTCGAGATAGCGCAGGGTGCCGCCAAGTACGACGTCGTTGATGTGCAGGTTTTTATTTAGGTTGCCGGCGATGCCGGAGAAGATGACGGCATCGGGCTGGTACGTGTCGATGAGGTGCTGCGTTGTTGCGGCGGCATTGACCAGGCCCATGCCGCCGACGGTGGCGACGACGGTGATGGCGTCGCCGTTTTGTGTAGTCAGCGTGCCGCGGCTGACGGTGAGGCTGGCCGCTTTGCTGACGGTGACGTCGTCGAGTGCGGTGACGATGTGGGCGATTTCCTCATCGAGTGCGCCGATGATTGCGATTGTTGACATGACTGGTGTTCCTTTCGATGGCTGATGATGCTGCCATTGTACGAAAGGCGCCCCATTTCAGGTAAAGCGACGACGGCAGACGGCATGGCTGACGACGACGGTGTTGCGGTTGTTTTCCCGACGACTGATTCGAGGTTGCGACCTTTTGTGGAGCAAAATACGGATTCGTGCTCCACAGCGTACCGCAAAAAGGGTGATCTGCGGCACTTTGCGGAGCAAAACGGATTGCCTGCAGACACCTACATCCAGCAATCGATTGAACGGTCGTCAATATACGACTGCCATCGGTCAGGCTTGGGCAAGTCACGCAGCGTGGACGTCTGAATGAGCAGAATCGTCGCGATCGCCAGAATCGCAGCGAACACCAGCCCGGCTCGCACAAAGCCCATCATTTCCATCAGCGGACCTGCAATGGCGGACATCGCCGCATAGGATCCGAGATTGCACAGCGTTCCTACCGCCGAAACGCGGCCTTGATTGCGTTTCCCGATCAGCAGCGTCTGGAATCCACCAAGAATGGCATTGCCAACAGGCACGAACAGCAATCCGGAGAACAATGCGAATCCTTGTTCAACAATTCCCGGCAATACAACCATGCCGAAGGATCCGCAAGCCATCAAAGCAAAAGCGGCACAAATCAGCATGCCACCGTCAAAGCGTTTCATCAGCAGGCCAGACAATGCCGCGCCCAACAACATACCGACAGATCCGACTGTAATAACAGCCGCCGCCGTCACAGGACTGCCGGTACGTCGCATGATGTCAAGCTGCATCAACAAAAGCAGCGCATTCACCGCACCGTTGAACAAAATGGAAATTGTCAGCAGGCGACGCTGCATATCATGCGACAGCATCCAAGCGAATCCGGCGAAAGCGTCACGGCATAGCGCGCGGCATGTCATCGCATGCTGCGCCGTCTGCTGCGTCGTCTCATCATCCGTATTACAGGCATCATCATGATGCCAATAATGGCGGATTCGCAACGTAAAAATCACGCCGATCACATTCATCACAGCGGATGCCGCAAACGGTATCGCATTGCCGGCGCGCATCAGAAAACCGGACAGCGGCGAGCCCAAAATATTCACGACGGCATCGCGGCCATTGTTGGCGGCCAACGCTTTAGGCAAATCCGAATCGGAGACGATGCCTCGCAACATCGCATTCGACGTGTTCGCCAACAGGCCGGCGCGCACTCCAAGCGACGCCGCAAGAACAATCAGCAATCCGACCGTCAATGTTCCGACCATTCCAGCCAACGCCGCAATGCCAGTCAACAGGAGGCCACTGGCACCGTATATCAGCAGCAAGCGTCTGCGATCGAAGCGATCTTGCAGGAGGCCGCCCGGAATGCTGGTCAATGCCTGCATCACGACATATAAGGACTCGACCATTGTGGCTTCGGCGGCCGATCCCGTTATGTCGAAAACAATCAGCGATAGCGCGAAACTGGTGATGCCTGCAGCCAACGCGTCGGCAGTATCGGCGCCGAACCAGCAGGGATAGTCCGTACTACGCCAAATGTTGGCACTCTCGCCGACTGCAGCGCTTTTTTGATGCAGGCGTACTGCTGATTGCCGAATTGATTCAGTCATTTTCGCCTTCTTCTAAGCGTTGGTCTGATTTGCGTCAGACTGCACTGCCGGTACGGCAATCTCGGCAGGCGCATCAGTCACATCATGTGTATCAACTGCATCATGCATGTCGGTCGCATCATGCGCGTCAGACGCATCAAGAATGCGACGCGCATGTCGGACGGTGGACGCCAACAAAGTTTCCAACGCGCGCACGGCATCAGTATTCAACATGCCGGACGCATCGGCGGTCAATATGGCGGCGTGAATATCATCGCGGCAACGCTGCAGACTACGCTCGGCAGCGGCCGCCAATGCAATCTCACCGTTTTTCGTTTCCTTGCGACTGAAAATATGCTGCGTATTATCATGTGCCGATATATTTCGCGATGATTCAGCGCGCATCGACGCTTTCAAATTGCGACGCATGCCGCGCATGGAGGATTGCAATTCCGCGCGTAAATCGTCGGCGGCGGAATGCACTGCGGAGCCGACCGCGGATTCGATATCCTGTTCAAGCTGTGCCATATCGGAAGAACGGGCCTGCAATTCCGCGCGTCCTGCTGGTGTGATCGCATATATCGTTTTGCGACCTTCCGTACGCTTAACGACGAGGCCTTCTTCCGTCAATTTTGCAAGGCGCGGGTATATGGTTCCCGCACTTGGCACATACGATCCTTGGAAGCGCTGCTCAATCGCCTGCATCAACTCGTAGCCGTGCTTAGGCGATTCACCCAGCAGCGCCAACAAATAGAGGCGCATCTGCCCGTGGGCGAATTTCGGAGTGTTCATGATCATGCCGTTTCTCCGGAAAACGCGTCCGCATGGGACTTACTGCGAGCCCCGCCGCAGGCCGTATCGTAAGACGCACCGCAAGACGCGTCGCCGCGAGCCTCGTCACAGGCATCGCCGCACGCCTCGTCGTTGCGACGAATGACCTCCAGGCGAGCCCGCACTGCGTCAACGCGAATTTTCGTCACGGGCTCCCCTTGCGGGCCATCATGATATGTGCTTCCGCTGCGATTCATTTTCACGCGGCGACCATTGATCAACGCCGTATCAGACACCGCATCCAACCTGTATTCGGCATTCACTTCGGATCCAAGACGAAGTTTCAGCGAACCGTTCACCGCATTCAATGTGACCGATTCCGGATTGCCGTACAAATCGAGGAACATGGCCGCGTTCACCGACGACATTTTCACTTTCGCACAGTCGCCGTCAAGAGTCACATGGCCGTCTACAGTGTCCACTTTGACATCGCCATGCTGATTGCGGGCGATGACATCGCCGCTGACGGTGTCCACTTTCAGATTGCCGTACACGCCGTCCGCCAACAGTGAGCCGGAAACCGTATCAAGCGAAGTTTTGCCTTCAACACCACTGACCAGCGTGTCGCCGTAAATGCACTCGACTTTCACCCGCGTTCCGCGCGGCACCAGAATGCTGACATCCGCGCTGTATTCTTCAAACGGCTTCTTCTTTGTGCGCCCGCAGAACAGCATGGAGAACAACGAAGTCGGCCCGACCATATGGGTGCGGCCATCGGTCTGCGGATGGCCGACATACAATGTGCCGCCTTCCAACATTGCACGAACCTTTTCGCCACGAACGTTTGCCACTTCCAGACGCGCTTCATTGCCATCATGGGCGATCACATCCACGCGGCCGGCCAGCAATTTTACGGACAGGCCATTCAGCGAATCAATATCAACGGTTTTTCGTTCCCCCGGGAGGATCAGCCACCTGTTTTCGTTTTCACCGAGAAAAGCATCGTCGTCACGAGCCCACATATTCGCGAAATGCGAACCTTTGTCCGAAAAACTGACCTTGATGTTGCGACGCATGCCAAACATGTTCACTCCGCCTTTCCGACACATCGTGCCGCCCCAACCGCGGCAATTTCGCGATATATCGCGTTATGGTCGAGTGTAACACGATATATCGCGAAATGAAATATGGCGTCGCATCGGCGTTTTATATGGAATTGAGGTGGATTGCGACGCTTCGAAGAGAATCCAGAAAGCATATTCTCCACGAAACGCCGCAAAAGGATGAAGATCAGCCAGCCTAGTTACGGAGGCGACGACGAGCGGCGACGGAGGCAGCGAGTTCGCGCAGCAGGACGGCGGTGTCGTTCCAGCCGATGCAACGATCAGTGATGGACTGACCGTAGGTCAGCTCTGCCAGCGGCCCTTCGGGCTGATTGCCGCTTTCGATAAAGCTTTCCATCATGATGCCCGTAATGCCCTGCTCCCCCGCGGCGATACGTCGCGCAATATCGCGCACGACTTCAATCTGACGGCGTTCATCCTTGCCGGAATTACCATGCGAACAGTCGACGATCAGACCGTGCGCCGCTGCGGAATCGGAAGGCATGGCAGCATTGACGTCACTCATCGCCGCATGCACGGAGGCCGCATCATAGTTGGGCCCGTGCGAGGATCCGCGCAACACGACATGGCAGTCGGGATTGCCTAAAGTTTCGACAGCACAGGCACGCCCCAAATGGTCGATGCCGAAGAAGGTGTGACGTTGTGCGGCCGCAACACAACTGTTGACCGCGGCTTTGACTGAACCATCAGTCGCGTTTTTGAATCCGATCGGCATGGACATGCCGGACGCCAGCTGCCTGTGGACTTGGCTTTCGGTATTGCGTGCGCCAATCGCCCCCCAGCTGACGGCGTCAGAAATGAATTGCGGACTGGTCGGTTCCAGGAATTCGGTGGCCGCGGGCAGCCCCTGCTCCAAAACGCCTAGCAATGTGCGGCGTGCCATCAACAGGCCTTTTCGAATATTGTGGCTTCCGTCGATGTCTGGATCATTGATAAGACCTTTCCAACCGACAGTAGTGCGCGGTTTTTCGAAATAGACGCGCATGACGATAAGCAGTTCGTCGACGGTTTCCTTTGCGATTGCCGCAAGGCGATGCGCATAGTCGAGCGCCGCGTCGGGATCATGCACGGAACAGGGACCGACGATAACAAGCAGGCGGTCATTCTGACCGTACAAGCATGCGCGAATGGAGTCACGCGAACCGGCGACGAGATCCTGCATGGCCGGTGTGAGGGGCTGCTGCTGCAACACCTGTGCCGGCGTGGGCAGCGGCTCCAATTCAACGATTCGGCGGTTGATGATACGGTCGACGCCGACCTGGTCCTCCCAACGTGGCACATCAGTGGCCAGCAGCGGATTGAGGCCTTCGCTCATCGCCTTGCGAATCGTCGCAAGATCTTCCGGCGTATTCAGCGGCTTCGGTTCAGCGCAACGTACATCCTGCTCGTTCATGTCCCTCTCCTTGGCTTTACTTTCCCAAGAATACCCAGAAGGCATGGAGAGGCAAGGATATCTTTTGCCGATACCCGACGCTTTCCTCTGCTCACACACAATGTGCCAACGCCACAGTTTGCCACAGCCCACTACAGCGCACGGCGGGCGGCGACGGCGTCGGCAAGCGTGCGCAGCAGCTGTTCGGTGCGCTCCCACGGCACGCAGGCATCCGTAATCGACTTGCCGTATTCGAGCTGCTCCAGTGGAGCCGGCTTCTGATGACCGCCCTTGAGGAAGCTTTCCATCATCACGCCGAGAATGCCAGGTTCGCCGCCGGCAATACGTGCGGCGATCTCCTCAACGACTTCAGCTTCGCGCACTTCATCCTTACCGCAATTGCCATGCGCGGCATCAATCACCAAACCATGCTCGCTCGGGCCGGAGGCCTTCGACGCCTTCAGATCACGCAATGCCGCGGCCACGGATTCAGCATCATAATTCGGGCCCGCGCTGGAGCCGCGCAGCACCAAATGGCAATCCGGATTGCCTTTGGTCTCCGCAGAGATCACGCGGCCGTCCAAATTAATCGACAGGAAATGATGTTCGAAAGCGGCGGCAAAACAGGAATCGGCAGCCGGCTTTACCGAGCCGTCAGTCGCATTTTTAAATCCGACCGGCATCGACAGGCCGGAGGCCAGCTCACGATGCACCTGGCTTTCCGTATTGCGAGCGCCGATCGCGCCCCAGCTGATCAAATCGCAAATATACTGCGGCGTAATCGGATCAAGCCATTCCGTCGCCGTCGGCAGACCGCAAGACAGCACGTCCGTCAACACTTTTCTGGCCAGCCACATGCCTTTTCGAATATTGAAGCGACCGTCCAAATCAGGATCATTAATCAGACCCTTCCAACCAATCGTCGTGCGCGGCTTTTC
Source organism: Bifidobacterium sp. LH_512 (assembly GCF_056356435.1). Taxonomy (NCBI): domain Bacteria; kingdom Bacillati; phylum Actinomycetota; class Actinomycetes; order Bifidobacteriales; family Bifidobacteriaceae; genus Bifidobacterium; species Bifidobacterium sp. LH_512. The sequence goes on along the minus strand of NZ_JBKEUE010000001.1, from coordinate 154,505 downwards.
AAAATAGACGCGCATCACAATCATCAGACGGTCTTCCAGCTCACGCTTCACCGCGGCCAAACGTTCGGCATATTCGTGCGCCGCCTTCGGATCATGAATCGAACAAGGGCCGACGATGGCCAACAGACGGTCGTCGCGACCGTGCAGAATATCGCGGATCTCCTGGCGCGAGCGCAGCACGAGGTCGCTCATCTCGTCGGTGAGAGGCAGTTCCTTGAGGAAATATCGAGGGGCCGGAATCGGATCGAGCTGCCGAATGTTCACGTCGACGGTTTCCGGAAACACGGCGCGCTCATCCAAAAGACGTGCGTCATTCGAGCTGTCCGGACCGCGCAGACCTGCCATGATATTCCTCTTCCTCTCACGTATCGTCGGCTATGCCGCCGCTTTCGGCGGACTTTCCGACTATATGCGATTCCACTGTACCGTGGAGCGCGTTGTTTCACACAATGAAAAAAGGAGAACGCCCCGCCGCGCGCAGCCGTTCCATTCCCCATATCCGGAAAATGGAACGGCGCGGCGGCGGACCGTTCTCCCCCGTCGACACGTCACCGACGCATTGTGCGCGGCGTGACGATCAGGCGAGAGCGCCCATCGGGTCCCAAGCCGGCAGCATGATGGCCGGCTCATCCAGAGCGGCCTGATATTCGGCCGGCAGCATCGTCTTCGGCACGGCGACCTCGTACACGTACTCGGTGAACCAGTCGTCGCTCATGGTGAAATAGCCCTTGTCGGCAATCTGGTCACCCCAAGAGTTTTCGACACGCCAACGGCGGGTGGTGGTGCCGTCTTCGACGGTATCCACGCCAACGAAAGCCATGGCATGGTTCATAGCGGAATCAGCGAAACGAACACGCTGCTCCTTGTCCAGATCGAAGTCGACGTCGTAGACCTTGCCGTATTCGAACAGATCGGTCGCCCAAGCACCGTTCACGCGATCCATCATCGGATGGCAGTCGGCACCGAACCAAACCGGGATGCCCTGCTCTTCGAGAATCCGGCGCACGCAATCCTTCATGAACTGGTTCGGCACATTCAGGTACTCGGTCGGGTCGCCGCCGGCAACGTTGCCCAGATGCTCGATGCCGATCTTCTTGCCCTTGGCATGCTCGGTACGCGGATCGTCGACCAGGCAGACGTAGCTCTCCAGATCGGCGGAGCCAACGTACTTGTTCCAGAATTCAACCGGCGTGATTTCACCATCGCGGTGGAATACGCCGTCCTTGCCGGTCCACTCCCAATCGAAGCTCTTCGGCGGCTCGCCCAAGTGAATGGTCAGGATGCGGTGGCCGGCTGCAGTGGCATCGGCGATGATTTCGCCGATCTTGGACGGATCGGCATACATGTGAGCCACGGCGGTGTGTAGCATACGACGCAGCTGCACGTTCATTTCACCAGTGTTCTTGGAGGATTCGGTTTCCGGGAACAGGTCCTTCGGAACGGCACCATACTTCTTATAGACGTTCATAGCCATGGTCCACTGGCCGCCGTCGCCCATCACATCGTTCAGCAGGTGCTGTACAAGGCGAGAATCGGACGGCTCACCGGCTTCGATCAGGGAAGCCATATCCTTCAGGAAGTAGTTGACGCGTTCCAGCTTGTCGAAGTACATCGCATAGTTCTGTGAGAACTCGAATTCCTTCAAACCCATGTTCTTCTTGGCCACGAAACGAGCCACGTTCAGGGAGCTGAACAGCCAGCAGCGGCCGGAACGATTCTGATTGGTCACTTCGCCGTTGTCCACGGTGGTGGAGAATCGACGCTGCAGCAGGCGAGCGCGATCGTAGTTGCGGGCGACCTTGTCAATGCCGGCGGCGGTGACGGCGTTCATCGCCATGCGGTTGGTGTCGCTGGCATCGAAATCAGCGCACAGCTTTTCCAGATCCTGCGCGCCCAGCGGCGTGATTTCAGTCATGGTGCTCCTTTGATTGCAATCAATCTGTTGGTCGGGCGTTGTGCGCCGGCCATAATGACGGCGCCCCGCCAATGACGGGGCGCCGTGCATCGTTCAAACAGATACGAGTCTAGTCAGTGTGCAGACTTAGCGCGTTCCGACTTATTGATTGTCTCGATCATCATCGGAGAGCTCATCGGAAGACTCGGAATCAGCGCTCTGTTCCGTTTCGTTGCCTTCAGTCTGCTCGCTCACCTCAGCGAAGTCGCCGGTCGTATCATCGGCAGTATCAGCAGCGACATCATCGGCTGCATCACTGTCGGAGGCGTCTTCAACAACGACATCAGTGCTGTCGGCGGAATCAGCATTATCAGCGGAATCGGCGACATCATTCTGCGCGTCATCAGGTGCCGCGAATTCCGCGTTTTCCGGCGCGGCGACACCAGAAGAGGCATCATCGGCAGCCACGCCAACAGCAGGCGCATCGTCGGCGGCGGCAAACAAATCAGCAGCGACATCAGACTCCGGCAGCAACGCTTCGACCGGAGCGGCAACCGACTGATGCGACTCATCAACGGCATTCATCACCGGCAGGCCAGCGGGCGCGCCAAAACCGGCGAATGCACGTGAGAACATCTCACGCAACTCCGCAACACGCTGTGTAATCTGCGCTTCACGCGTCTGCAATTCAGCGATACGCGCCTCCAGGCCGTCCAATTCACTTTTCGCTGCAGCGCGGCGCTTCTCCACCTGCGCATCAGCCTCTTCTGTAGCTTTACGCAACACTTCAGAGGCCTGATCATCCGCCTCAGCACGCTTCGCCTCAGCGTACGCATCCGCCTCGGCACGAACCTGATTCGCTTCGGCAATCAGCTCATCATATTCATGCTTCGCGTTTTCACGGCTGGCCGCCAACTGAGCAAGCAGCTCGTTCACCTTCTTCGTGGCCTCGTCCTGCTGCTCGGCGATATCGGCACGAATCTGCTCGACTTCGGCGTTCACCTGGCTCGTCGTCTTCGTGCGATACACGTCGGCCTCATCGGTGATCTCCTGTGCCTTTGACCTCGCGGCATCCGTGATTTCACCGGCCTGACGCTGCGCGTCGGTCATCATCTTGGACACCTGCTCGCGCACGTCGGCCAGTTTGCGGTTAGCATCCTCCAACGCCTTTTCGATCTGATCGGCGGATTCGCTCTTCAGACGGGAGAGCTCCTCATTCGTGGCCTTGCGCTGCTGCGCGATCTGCTCCGTGGCCTCGGCACGCCACTGCGAAATCTCACGCTCCTGCGTGGCTTTTTCAGAGGCCAGACGCTTGCTCTGCTCCTCGCGTGCATTCGTCAGCTCCAGTTCAACGCTCTGACGTTGCGCGGCGACGTCACGGGAAGCCTTTTCTCGCAGCTGACGCGCATCGTCCTCCGCATGCTGCGTCACCGAAGCGGCCTGAGCGTTCGCGTCACGCAAAATCACATCGCCCTTGCCCTTGGCGTCATCAACGATGTGCTCGGCGTCCAACTTCGCATTATTCAGCAGCGTTTCAGCCTGCAGGCGAGCGTCATCCAATACAGCTTGCGCATCCTTCTTCGCGCGGTCGAGCAATTCTGTGCTCGTCTGCTCGGCGGAAACCAGCATCTGCTGCGCGTTCGCGCCCAACGTGGCAAACGGTGTCTTTTCTTCGATCTTGCGCGCCTTCTCCTCACGCAATTCAGCCTGCAGCTGCAGAATATTCGCGTCCCCCTTCGCCACCTGATCACGCAGACGCTCAAGCGTTTCCTGCGCGGCGGCAAACGCCTCATCCACCTTGTCCTTGTCGTATCCACGCAGCACGACCGGGAACTGATCCACCATGGCTTTTCCTTTCAACACCCCTATGTCTTACGACAACATCTCACCGACAACACTGCCCGACGGCAACGCCCCGCCAATACTGCCCCGCCGACAAAGTATTGTCGGCATTCATCGGCATGGCCCCACCGCTTTGCGGCCTAGCGCAACTTTAGCGCATCAACGCGGCAAAACCGCGAGGGAAACAGGCATTCACACACAGCTCACAACAGTGTGGGTTGGCGGAAGATTGGGACCAAGCTGGATGGAAGACTGACGGAAAACTGGCAGAAGACTGGTGAAAGACCGATAGAAGGCTAGCGGAAAAGGCGGCGGCGCCTCAGCCCAGCAGAATATCGCCCGACGACGGCTGCACATAATAGCGAACCGCCTCTCGCACCACGTCACGTCCGGCGATGATCTGCTGTTCCAACGGCAGGCCGTGCTGCGCATGCGATTGCGCATGCGGCGTCTCATTGACCTTGGGGAAACTGACGAAGCCGGCCAGCACATGTTCCTGCGTCGATGCCCAATTAAGCAGGCTGTAAAACAGTGAATTGCACACAAAGGTGCCGGCGTCGGAACTTAACGTTGCCGGCACGCCGTGCGCAGCGAAATCGCGCAGAATGGAACGCAACGGCAGACGCGTCCAATATGCGGCCGGGCCGTTGACGTCGATGGGCTCGCGACGAGGCAGCGCGTTGTCTGCATCTGGTTTGGAGGCATCCATGACATTGGTGGCGCAACGCTCCAACAGGATGCCACGGGCGGCGCGCTTCAATCCTGTGGCGATAACGATATCAGGATGATGCTGTTCAACAGCTTTCCGCAAGGTCGGCCAGGCGTTGGCAAAACTGATTGGCAGCGTTACCACATTGATTGACAGCTCCACATTGTGCAGAGGATCGTCAAAATCAACGTCGTCGCTCAGCAGACCTCTCTCTGACAGAGCTTTAGGCACTTCCACGGCAGGATTGACGTCCACTCCGTCGTATGGGGCGAAGCCGGAAATGACGATGTTCACATGCTGCATGATTCCAAGTGTATTGCAGCGTCACGGCAGGTGCAGGATTGGCAGTCGATTGATTCGATGTTTGACGTTGCCCGATGCCGCCCGATGCCGCTTGACGACAGCAGCTGATGGCATCACCGGACTCCCCCCCCCCCAGTGTTTTGCGATGCTGTTGGCGATGCCATGGACAACGCCAACCGCGGCCTTAATTGTTAGCAATGCCGTTGGAAGCCTCGCCGAACATGGCATGGACGCGGTTGCGGGCATCCTTTTGGATGCGTTCACGCTGGATGGCTTCAGCGATGCGTTCCGCAGTCGGCATATCGGATTGCGTGGTGACTTTCAGATTGGTTTCTGAGCCTTGCACGATTGCAACCGGTTCGTTTGGCAGGTAGTCGACGACGACGCGGGTATCGTCAGTGGGATGAAAATCAGGATCGGCCGAAGCCAATTCGTAGGCGTGTCGGATGGTGTCAAAACGGAAGGCCTGCGGTGTTTGCGCGCGATAGGTGTCGGCTCGCTCCGGTACGCGACGCACCACCTTGCGCACGGCGCTGTCGACGACGGCGTTGGCGTTATTGGCAACGCCGACATTGCTGACATCATCATTATTGACAGCACCAACATAATCCTCAGTCAACAGAATCGTATCGGTTGACGCGTAGGCCACCGTCGCAGCGGTGAAATCATCAAGCGCATCAATGCAGCCATCGATGGAATGACGCTCAACGAATGGACGCACCGCATCATGAATCAGGATTTTCGCATCTCCTGGAATGCCCGATTCAGCCAACATATGCAGCGCCGCCATCGTACTGTCGACACGCTCGACGCCGCCGTCGATGATGGCACGCACTTTCGGATACCCATGCTCATTGGCCAGACGATCCACCTCGTCGCGCACCAGCGGGTTGACGACAACAACGATATCGGTGACGCGCGGATTGGATTCAAACGCCTCGATGCTCCAGCATACGATGGGTTTGCCGCCCACCGACACCAGTTGTTTGGGATTCTTCGGATCGAAACGTGTGCCGAATCCGGCCGCCAACACCACTGCCACAACTGGCACGCTCATCTGATTCCCTCGTCTCTTATCTCTCGCCGCTCGCTGCTGTTTTGCAGCAATCATCAGCACAATGTCAATGCAATCGTCAATGCTCATGTGTTTGCGCAGCCCTGCAATACCGCATAGGCCGCACAAACGTACGCTTACGAGTACCGTATGCGTACGGTACTCGCTTGCGTTATCTAATTGCTTAACTTGTCTGCGTTACCCGCAACGCTACTCGTCTTATTCGCGCACAATCAGCGCAAGCATACGACCTTCACGTTCTTTGCCCGCAAGCGCGGCACGACGATGCGAGAACCACAGCGGATTCTCCAGCGTGCACATGCTGCGTCGAATCTTGCTGAGACGTTCGGACAGCTTGGCTTCACCTTCGCCGTCTTCCTGGCATAGCTGCGCCAATTCCTCATCTTGAGACAAGTACTGGGTTGCGGCGTTGACTCGCGGACGGGAGGAAATCACGTTATCCTGCGGAATTCCGGCCTTGGCGAGCTCCTGCAGGGCAGCCTGTGCGATATCGATGCCGGGCTGGCCGAAGCGGCTCAGTGTGAAGGTTCCGGGGAATTGCGCGTCGAATTCGTCGGCCATGTCGCCGCCGACTTCATAGCAGTCGCCGCAGATGCAGGGGCCGAGCGTGGCGACGATGCGTTCGCGGGTGGCGCCTTTGCTGACCATCAGATCAACAGTGGATCCGATGACGCCTGATTGCAGGCCTTTGCGGCCGCAGTGCGCCGCGCCGATGACACCGGATTCCGGGTCGGCCATAAGCACCGGCAGGCAGTCGGCGGCAAACATACCCAATGCGATGCCCGAGCGAGAGGTGACCTGGCCGTCGGCTGCGATAACGATGCGGGTCTCGGCCTCTACTGCTGCCGCGACCGCTTCATCGGACGGCTCGCTTTCCGTATGCGTGCCGGATGCGTCGAAACCGAAATCGGCATTGTCAGCGTAAACGTCGTCGATATCAATGGCGTCGCCGGAATGCACTTGGCTGATCAGAGACAGGCGTGCACCGATTTCGTTGGCGAGCGCCGTGCGGTTGGCGGCGACGTGCGCCGGTCGATCACCCATTTTGCCGCCCAGATTGAAATGCGCGAATTCGCCTTCGCTGGTGCCGCCGAGCCGCGTGGTATAGACGACTTTGATACCCGGCGCGAGCGCGATCGGAATGGTGACGGGAATCGGGTTGCCGGCTTTGTCGGTGGGGTCGATGGCGGTACTGTCGAGAATGGCGTCGTCGTATTGCGGATTGCTCATTGCTTGTCTTTCTTAATTTACGATTGCTGGAATCACCGTGACTGTTGAAACCGCTGAACATTCCTGCGGTATTCGACAATCCCAGCGGTATTCAGCGATGTTCGCAAGGGATCTTGTGAAATGTTGCGCGAAGAATCTTCGATCAGGCCGCTTTCAAGGTCGGCTTTTTCGTGCGCGACCTGATGGCGGCGTTGGCGGGCACATTGTGCGGGCACGGGAAGGAGAAGACGTGGGCCGGATTGTTGATCAATTCAACCGATTCGCCGTTCTCATCGCGGAAGCCGCCCGCCGGCACAGTATAGGCCAGCGGAGCCTGGCCGGGCAACAGGAATTCGATTTCCTGACCGGCTTCGATTTTGTTGCGGCTCATAATGGTCAGGCGGCCGCCGTCTTCCTCGCTCCAGCCCAATGCTTCGCCGACGACCAGCCACTCGCGGAAGTATGCGGAACGGTCAGTGTTCTGCTTGACCTTCTGCTCCGGATAGTAGAAGCCCGTGCTGTAATCGCGGTGTGCGACCTTATATGGCTCCTCATGCAGCCATTCGGGGAATCGGACCTTCGGCGCGGGCGCGATGCGGGCATGCCGCCAGGAGGCGACATCATTCTGACCATCAGACTGGCATTTGCCGCAGCATTCGGCCTTATCACCAGCCTTGTCAGCAGCGGAAGCTGTGTCGTGCTTACAGCTGCCGTCACACTGGCAATCATCATCCGTATTAATCGCGGTATCGAAATCAGGCACGCCAGCGAAAGCGTCATCGGCGTGAATCGTGATCGAATCAGGGCCTGCATTTGCGGCGCTCAAATCCGCATATTCCGCCAGTAAAACAGCATCCGAATCGTCACCGCGCAGCACGCGGTCGCGGAACGGTTTCAACACGTTGCCGTCCGCGTCTTCAAAACCGCGCTGCACCATATATTCGTTCACAGCCGTCTTGTAGGCATTCGTCATCGCTGCGATGTAATAGGCGCTCTTCGACCGGCCTTCGATCTTCAGGCTCGTCGAACCCGAATCAATCAAATCGTCGATGTGCTCCATCATGCACATATCCTGCGAGTTGAAGATGTACGTGCCCTCCTGCGTCTCCTCCAACGGAAAGACCTGGCCGGGACGTTTCTCTTCGACCAGCGAATACTTCCAGCGGCATGGCTGTGCGCATTCACCGTGATTGCCGTCGCGGCCAGTCAGATAATTCGAAATCAGGCAGCGGCCGGAAAACGCCATACACATCGAACCATGCACGAAGGTTTCGATATCCATGTCGGCGGGGATATTCGCGCGAATATCGCGGACGGCCTGCAAATCCATTTCACGCGCCAGCACCACGCGACGGGCACCCAACTCGTACAGAGCGTTCGCGGCCATGTAATTCGTGACTCCGGCCTGCGTGGAAACATGCAATTCCAATTCGGGCGCGATACGGCGGGCTGCCATGAGCACGCCAATATCGGTGACGATCAGCGCGTCGATGCCGGTGTCTTTCAGCTGGCCGATGTATTCACGAATCGGCTCGACCTCATTATTACGCGGCAGAATATTGCAGGTCACGTACACGCGGGCGCCGTGCTCATGCGCGTAACGGGCGCCCTCTTCGAAATCCTCAAGGCTTAAGTTTTTCGGCGCGCTACGCATGCCGAAGGCCTTGCCGCCGCAATACACGGCGTCCGCACCGTAGTCGACGGCGGTTTTCAGGCCTCTTAAATTGCCGGCGGGGGCCAACACTTCCGGCTTACGACGCATATGGGTTTCGATCTTCGCATTCATCACCCCACCAGTGTAAAAGAGGGGGTGGTTCGGCGTTCTGAACTGCGCCAACTGTTACAACCACGTGGTTTTGACGAAACAAGGTCCTGACAGACACCCAAAACGTTAAAACCACGTGGTTCTGACGAAACAAGGTCCCGACAAACACCCAAAACGTTAAAACCACGTGGTTCTGACGAAATGAGGAGCTCACCTGCGCGAAAACAACTAAAAAATGGTGGCGGCGAAGTCGAAGAGAAGCTTCGCGCCGTAGGCGATGATGACAACGCCGCACACCTTGTTCAGTATTTCCAGAATCTTCGGGCTGAACTTGTGACGGAAGGCGGAGGCCAGCAGTGTGATGCCAAAGAACCACAGCAGCGACGCGGTTTCCACACCTGTGATGAACGGGGTGGACTGGGACGCGCTCAGTGTGGCGCTGAACGCGCCGAGCATCAGCGTGCCGTCGACGATGGCCTGCGGATTGAACCATGTGACCACGCAGGCCGTGCCGATGGTGCGCAGCACGCCTTGGTGACCGGACGGCTGATTGTGATCGGCGTTGGCGATTGCGGCATCGTCGGGCTGCCGCTCGGAGGCTTTGCGCTTCGGCAGCAGCAGACCCAATCCGATACGGATAACGACGGCGCCACCGATTGCGAGCACCGCCAAACGCAGCCATTCATTGTTCTGCATCAACGTACCGATGCCGAAGAAACAAGCCAACGACAGAATCACATCAAAAACGCTGACTGCGAGCGCAGTCAGCAGCGCACGACGACGCGTTTTCGTCAAAGCGGAATTGATCACGAACAGATTCTGCATGCCAATCGGGGCGACATATGCCAATCCCATGGTCAGCCCTTGCAAGTAAAAGCCCATGCTCCACGTCCTTCACTCAACCAAATGCAATTTGGCTGGCTCATAATCACCCAGCCAAACCAGCCAAAACACATCTACACACACAACAAAAAGTCGCGTCATTCCGCGCGACTTCTTTACCTATAATCCAATTGTAGAGATTCAGATATAATGGACAACCAGCCAAAGTCACATTTCCCACCCAACCAATCAACCAAGCTAAAAGCCAACCAAACAGCAAACCAGCAAGTCAGCCGACCGGCTGCCCCACCAACCAATCAGCCAGCAATCAATCAACCATCCAAAATGTCACGCATCATTCCACACGCACAATGTGTAGGTAACACATACACAATGTGTGGGTAGCACTAACACAATGTGCATCGCACACCCAACCAACGCACAATATGCATCAAAGCCACGCACAATGTGCGCCCAAACAGCACACAATGTGTGCAGCGGAGCCACCCGCCACACAATGTGCCAGTGGCACACGCACAATGTGTAAGTAGCACTAGCACAATGTGCGTTTGAACAGGACACATTGTGCACGTGGCCTGCGGCCAGGTCATGCAATCCCAGCAACCTACAGCCCGCCCCAACCAACGACCCTCAACCAATCCACGGAAACGAGTGAATATGGCACGCATAGCAGCATTGGACATCGACTGGAAGCCGGACCGCGAATCCGGCGTTCCCGTCACCGAACAAATCGTCGACTACATGTGCCGGCAAGTCTCCGACGGCGCCTGGCCCATCGGATCACGTCTGCCATCGCAACGCGCGCTGGCCGACGCATTCGACGTCAACCGCTCCACCATCATCGCCGCAATCAACGAGCTCACCGACTACGGCATCGTTGAAGGCCGCCACGGCGCCGGCACCACCATCGTCAGCAATACATGGTCGCTCATGCTGCCCGGCGCGCCGCAATGGGCAGACTACGTGTCATCCGGCTTCTTCAAAGCCAACAATGCAACCATTCAATCCATCAATCATCTCGAATTCGCGCCCAACATCACACGCATCGGCACCGGCGAACTCGACCCGCGCCTCTTCCCAAAAGCGATGTGGCATCGCGTGCTCACGGAGGCGGCCAACGAAATCGACGCGCTCGGCTACCCGCCGCCCGAAGGCGAGCCCGCATTGCGCGAAGCAATCGCCGCGCACATGTGCGCAACCGGCATCCAATGCACGCCGGCTCAAGTGCTGATCACCAGCGGCGCGTTGCAGGCATTGCAAATGATCTCCGTCAGCCTGCTGCCGGACGGCTCCACCGTATATGCGGAAGCACCAAGCTATATCAAATCGTTGCAAGTGTTTCAGTCGGCAGGCATGAAACTGCAAGGCGTGCCGATGGATCATGAAGGCATCAGCGTTGCCGCGTTGCATCGGATGCTGAGCGGCGATGCGACGCTACTGAATGAAATGCCGTTGAATGGCACGCTGCACAATGGCGCGCCATTCAACGACATGCCGTCAAACAGCGCACCACTAGGCAGCACATCACTAGGCGGAGCGTCATTAGACGGCATAACACCAGGCGGCGCACCATCGAATAACGCACCGCACAGCGGTGCAACACAGAACGGCACACCGTCAAACGAAACGGCCGCATCCACTGCAATACTGCCGCGTGGCGGACTGCGCCAATCAGCAGGCGGCGCAATCCTGTACACGATTCCCACCAATCACAATCCCACCGGCATCACCATGACCGCCGAAAGACGACGTGACCTTATCGACTGCTGCGTCGCCAACCGATTGCCCATCATCGAAGACTGCGCTTACCGCGATCTGTGCTTCGACGGCGAAGCGCCGTTGCCGTTGAAGACATTGGACGAAACCGGCATGGTGATCACGCTGGGCAGCGCGTCGAAAGCGCTTGCACCAGGTCTGCGTATCGGCTGGATCGTTGCAAGCGAGCCAATCGTGCAGCGTCTCGCCGATGTGAAAATGCAAATGGATTACGGCGCGAGCGTCTTAAGCCAGTGGGCGTTCACGCGATTCCTCACATCCGGTTTGTATGACGAATATCTGGCGTCGCTGAAGCTGGAATTGCGACGCCGCCGCGACTGCGCGCTGACGACCCTGCAGGATACGCTGGCCGACCGTGCGCAATGGACGAAGCCGATCGGAGGCTTCTACATTTGGCTGACGTTCAAGCACCAGATGCGCATGTCGCGCGTGTTCCAATTGGCTGCCGAGCGCGGTGTGCTGCTGAATCCGGGCGACATTTACGATTTTGAGGCCAACAATTCGCTGCGATTGAGCTATTCGTATACGACGCCGGAAGAATTCCGCCGCGCTGTTGAGACATTGGCGGGCGTGGTGCGCGAATTGGAGGATTGAACGCAGGATTAAGCGGCCCAACTGACTATGTGAAGGCGCCCAAACGGATTGAATGCCGTTCGGGCGCCTTGTTATGTCTTGTTATGCGATATGGCCGCGATGCGACTGCAATACGACGATGCGATTACGACGCAGTCATCTTGCAGTCACGCTACGAACACTGTATGCACCAATGCGATCAATCGAAATCGGATGCGACCATGCCGAAACCACGCGCATCAGCCGAGCTTCGCCAATTCCTCCGGGCTCAGCTCCAGCTGGTCGGCCTTGAGGCTGTCAAGAATCGTCTCCGGACGATGCGCCCCCGGAATCACGAACATGTGATCACCCTTCGCCAGCTCCCATGCCAGGACGACCTGCTGGTAGCTGACGCCGTGAGCAGCGGCGACCTCACGGAAAGGATCGAACTTCGACTCGTCGTACGGGTGACGGTAGCCGCCCAACGGACTCCAGCAGACGAATGCCAGACCGAGCTCACGGCAGTAGTCCAACGTATCCTGAGTGTCCAAATGAATCGGCGAATACTGATTCTGCACGGCGACCAGCTTGTCGCCAAGAACGCCGCGCGCAATATCAAGCTGCTCAATCGTCACATTGGACACGCCAGCCCACTTGGCAACGCCCTGATCCAGCAGTGCCTTGATGCCTTCGCAGGACTCGTTGTACGGCACTTCGGGATCATGGCGATGCAGGTACAGCAGGTCAATCGCGTCAACGCCGAGTGCCATCGCCGACTGCTTGCCGTATTCGATCAGGTGCTCCGGTTTGCCGTCGCGAGGCCACACCGGCTTGTCGCCTTCCCAGGCACGACGCAGGCCGACCTTCGTGGCGACCGTCACTTCATCGCGCGGACCGTCCCACGTTTCCAGCGCCTCGCGCACCAACTTTTCGCCGGTCTGTTCCTCCTCGCCCGGCGTGTAATACGCCCATGCGGTGTCGATGTGACGGCAGCCTGCGTCCAGCGACGCGTGCAGCGTTTCGATGCCCTTATCGTGGCCGAAATTATTTTCGATGGTCAACGGCATTTCGCCGTGACCGATGGCGGTTGTGCTATACGGGCCGAGATTGCGGAACAGTGCCATTATGTCTCCTTTATATTCCTTGCGGAATTGATTGGTTTTGCTGCTTCCAGCGTAAGTTTGACGCTTGACCGCACGCGCATCATCTCAGCTTTCCAACAACGATCCCCTCAGACTAGCGACTGTTTGAGGAGGACAAAACGAGGATGTCCTCCGCATTCCGTCACGAAACCGGCTCTTTGCGACTGTTTGGGAAGGACACAGGCAAGATAGCCTCCGTAAACAGTCATAGACAGGCCGATAAACGGGCTTGGGAAAAAGATCGCCCCCTCACCGGAGGATTCCGATGAGGGGGCGATTCGTTCAGATGCCGACTGGCTCAGCCTTCGATGCTGAGCCGCTCAAAGGAAAGCCCCGTGGGCTTTCCTTGGGTGAAATGAACAGCTTGCGGCAAAGGAACCGTGAGAAAACCGAGAATCAGTCCTCGAACGGATCAAAGTCACGACGCACGCGGCGGCGAGGACGCTCGGAACGCTCTTCGCGTTCGGAACGGTACTCGTCATAGTTTTCGTCAGCGACATAACGCGGGTTACGGTCGAAACGACGACCGCCACGGCCACCGCGGCGATCATCACGGTCATCACGGGCCGGACGGCGATCATCACGATCGAAATCGCGATCGTCACGGTCAATGCGGCGACGACGCGGACGATCATCATAATCACGATCATCACGATCATCGCGGACCGGACGGCGATCATCACGATCATCATAGTCGCGCTCGGCACGGCGACGACGCGGACGATCGTCATAATCACGATCATCACGATCGTCGCGATCCATACGGCGACGACGCGGACGATCATCATAATCACGATCATCACGATCGGAACGACGGTCATCACGACGACCACGGCCACCACGACGGTCGTCACGGTCGGAACGACGATCATCACGACGCGTCGGAGCGGCGGATTCTTCGTTTTCGAAGCCCGGAATGGCGAGGCTGATCTTGCCGCGATCGTCGACGCCCTGGACGACGACCTCGACATTGTCGCCTTCCTTCAGCACGTCTTCGACAGCGTCGATACGCTCACCATTGGCCAGGTTGCGGATCTGCGAAATATGCAGCAGGCCGTCAGTGCCCGGGGTCAGGTTCACGAAGGCGCCGAAGCTGGTGGTCTTGACGACCTTGCCGTTGTAGGTTTCGCCGGCTTCCGGCACATGCGGGTTGGCGATCTGGTCGATGATGGACCTCGCCTTTTCGGCGGCTTCGCCACCTTCGGAAGAGATGTAGACGGTACCGTCATCTTCGATGGCGATTTCGGCGCCGGTCTCTTCCTGGATTTGGTTGATCATCTTGCCCTTCGGGCCGATGACTTCGCCGATCTTATCAACCGGGATGACGGTGGTGATGATACGCGGAGCATACTCGCTCATCTCAGCCGGACCGTCGATGCATTCGTTGATGACTTCGAGGATCGTGGTGCGAGCCTCGTGAGCCTGCTGCAGGGCGGAAGCCAGGATGTCAGCCGGAATGCCGTCCAGCTTGGTGTCGAGCTGCAGGGCGGTGATGAATTCGGAGGTGCCGGCAACCTTGAAGTCCATGTCGCCGAAAGCGTCTTCGGCGCCGAGGATGTCGGTCAGGGTCTTGAAGATGTGCTTACCGTCGACGTCACCGGAGACAAGTCCCATGGCGATGCCGGCGACAGGGGCCTTCAACGGAACGCCTGCTGCCAGCAGGGACAGCGTGGAGGCACACACGGAGCCCATGGAAGTGGAACCGTTGGAGCCGATGGCTTCGGAGACTTGGCGGATGGCGTACGGGAACTCTTCGCGGCTCGGCAGCACCGGCACCAGAGCCTTCTCGGCGAGAGCACCGTGGCCGATTTCGCGGCGCTTCGGAGAACCGACGCGGCCGGTTTCACCGGTGGAGTACGGCGGCATCTCGTAGTTGTGCATGTAGCGCTTGGTCTGAGGACCGCTCAGCGCGTCGATCTGCTGCTCCATCTTGAGCATGTTCAGCGTGGTAACGCCCAGAATCTGGGTTTCGCCGCGCTGGAACAGGGCGGAGCCATGCACGCGAGGAACGATGTCGACTTCGGCGCTCAGTGTACGGATATCACGCAAGCCACGGCCGTCGATGCGGTAGTCCTCGGTCAGGATGCGGCGACGGACAATCTGACGCTGCAGTTCCTTGAAGGCGTTGCCGATCTCCTTTTCCTTTTCGGCTTCGTCCATGTCTTCGAACTCGTTGGCAAGGGTTTCCTTGACAACCGTCTTGATCTGGGCGATGCGATCCTGACGCGGCAGCTTCTCCGCGATGGACAGGGCTTCGTTCAGGTCGGCGTGGGCGATTTCGTCGATGCGAGCGTACAGTTCGTCGGTGTACTCCGGGAACAACTGGAATTCCTTGGTTTCCTTAGCGGCCAAGGTCTTCAGCTCGTTCTGGGCTTCGCAAATCACCTTGATGAACGGCTTCGCGGCTTCCAGACCACCGGCGACGACTTCCTCGTCCGGCTTGATCTGGCCCTCATCGTAGATCAGCGTCCAGGCGTTCTTGCCGGCGCCGGCTTCGATCATTGCGATGGCGACGTCGCCGTTTTCGACCACACGGCCGGCGACCACGATTTCAAACACGGCGCGTTCACGTTCGCTCCAACGCGGGAAAGCGACCCACTGGCCATCGATCAGGGCCAGGCGTACGCCGGAAACCGGGCCGGAGAACGGCAGGCCGGAGATCATGGTGGAAGCGGAAGCGGCGTTCAACGCGATAACGTCATAAGCGTCATCCGGGTTGACGGCGAGCACTGTTTCCACAACCTGCACTTCGTTGCGCAGCGTGTGCGGAAACAGCGGACGCAGCGGACGGTCGATAATGCGGCAGGCCAGAATAGCTTCAGAGCTCGGACGGCCTTCACGACGGAAGAACGAGCCCGGAATCTTGCCTGCGGCGTACATCTTCTCTTCAACATCAACGGTCAGCGGGAAGAAGTCGTAGTTTTCCTTCGGGCTAGAACCGGCGGTAGTGGTCGAAAGGACCATCGAATCATCATCAAGATAGGCGGCTACTGCACCATCCGCCTGCTGGGCGAGACGACCCGTCTCAAAGCGCAGCGTGCGCTTACCAAATGAACCATTGTCAATAACGGCCTCAACGGCCTTGATTTCGGGACCCTCCATAGGGTTCCTCCTTTTATCTGCTATTTCCTTGCTATCAATCCACATTCCAAAATGCCGAACCGGCGTCCGGCAGCTGCTCTTGCCTGCCAGCTGTGCGGCGTACCTGGCCGCGTGCTCCTCGTAGTTCCAGATTCCAGACTTCTCACGCCCATTCCTCGGGCGCTTGCATTTCATCCCTCGTCAGAAAGCTGACAACCAAAAGCGCCCGGACACAGAAGTGTCCGGGCGGAAAGTCTTATCGGCGCAGACCCAGGCGCTCGATCAGGGAGCGATAACGGTTAATGTCAACGCGCTTGAGGTAATCAAGCAGACGACGACGGTCACCGACCATCAGCAGCAGACCACGACGGGAGTGGTGATCGTGCTTGTGCTCCTTGAGGTGCTCGGTCAGATCAGCGATACGCTTGCTCAGCAGAGCAACCTGAACCTCCGGAGAGCCGGTGTCACCTTCATGGGTCGCGTAGGTAGCGATGATTTCCTGCTTTTCTTCAGCCGTCAGTGCCACGGCATCCTCCTTGTGTTGCTGCGCGGTGCTACCGGCCCGATGCCGGCGCGCTCTCTATCCGCGGGCGAAATACGCCAAAGGTCAATTATACAGGAACACCCGACACCACGAATCAGACCATCGTCAACAGGCCGCCGAACATCACAATCAGCAAAGCAATGGTCTCAATCACAAAAAACAGAATGAACGACGCCCAACTGCGCGTCAACACATTCAACGGAGACTCTTTTTTAATCGTCACCAATAACCCCACCCACAGCACTGCAAAAACGGCAACGCCAACACCGACTGAAATAATGCCTAAATTTGCGGCATTCGCCAATGCCGACGAATCGCCGTACACCACATATGTCGCATACCAAAAATCAATTTTCAAAATGCACAGGCCGGCTATAAACTGCTCCGCCGCCAGGCCAATCACAAAAACCGCGCCCCACAGGCGCCGATGGGCGTCCACAACCAGCAGACCAAGGCCGGAAACGGCAATCAGCGTCACCGTCCACGCAACAAACGCGGCGCCGCGCGGCTCAAGCGCACTCAAATTATCAAGCAGCCACTGCGTATCGTTCACCGCGATTGTGCGCCCCCACCAATACGGCACGACGATGGCCGCAATCACCAACACCGCATACGCCAGCCACAAAACCGGATGCGATCGGCTGCGTTCAATATCAGCCAGCGACAGCGTCGATTCGGGAATGGACGCCACCGGATGCCTAGAGACTTCGTTGGCGGCCTTCACGCTTTTATCCATTCGACTCACACCATCTTGCTGATCGGCCGGACGCTCCTTCACTCCAGGCTCCTCCGCCATCTGCTGCACCTCCACCGCACCTCACGATCACACTGTTCACGATTCACACACGGCCGCCCACATTGCAAACCGCCTCTGTCTACCAAGGTATTCTACAAGCCTTGCGCGGATTTGCCGACGCCACGGAAATGCTCGATGTTGAAATTGGAAACGTCACAATCAATCCGCACCGAAACAAAAACGTCGAAAGTCACGAATGGCTTTCGACGTTTTCGCATGGAGCGGATGACGGGAATCGAACCCGCGTAATCAGTTTGGAAGACTGAGGCTCTACCATTGAGCTACATCCGCGTATCGCCTTGCAAGCAAGACGACTTGTGCAATTATACACATGGCCGCTACAAATGCAAGCGGCGATCGCGTTTGATGGCGTCCCGCCAGCACGGGGACGCATTTTTATACCACCTCTGCGACTATTTTGCAATCATTCCAAGAAGACGACGGCTGATGCAATGCCTGCGTCATGGCTGATGGAGATATGAAAATCGGATGGCGACGCTTGCGTGGAGGCAAACAGCCGCTGCGCGACGTCAGCGGCGAGTATGACGTGGGGGCATCCATGGACGTCGTCGATGATTTCAATGCGATTCCATGGAGTGTCGTCCAAAGAATACGGATAGGTGATTGATTCGGTTGCCACGTGATGCGATGCTGCTGCATTTGTGGTGATGCTGCAGCCTTGCACGCTATGACCTTGTGCATTACCGCCTTGCACATTGCAATCTTGCACGCTATGACCCTGCACATGGCGACTGATTGCTTCACACCATGCTTTTATGACAGCTTCTTTTCCTGCCCATCGCGCCGCCAAATGCACGGTTTCACCGTCGCTTTTGATTTGGCCACGCATTGCAGCCTGCCGAAGTTCTCGCGGCGAAAACAGGTTTCTCATGCGGGTTCCCGACTCACCCAACTGCGCCGCAAACGACTCAATGTCGACGACGTCATGTCCCAAACCACGCATCACATACCTCCACTAGCAAATGTGACCGAAAATTGGGCGTAAAACGGTCACATCTGCTGATGAAAACGAAGTCCATCAACAATTGTGACCGAAAAAGTCCACCAAAACGGTCACAATTGCTGAACCTAACGGTTTATTTCAGCAAAAGTGACCGAAAGTCTCCGGCAAAACGGTCACAATTGCTGAATGGATTCGCTCCCGTCAGCAATTGTGACCGTACTGGCTGCAGATAACAACCATCGGACGCCGAAAAGACGAGGGCCGGCCTCGCGATTGCACGTTCACGCTAATGCGAGGCCGGCCTTAGACGACCTAGTGTCGACCACATGAACGTTATGTCCACACGGTCAACATCGGTATGACGCTCAGGCTTCGAAGTAGCCGGAGGCGGCCAGGCGAGCCTGCGGGTCGAGCAGCATGGCCTTTTCGACCTCATGCGCGTTGTAGCCGCGACCGTCTTCATGGAAGCGACGGTTGTCGATCGGGTCGTACAGCGCGGCGTGACCCATCATGCCTTCTTCGAAGTGACGACGACCTGCAGCCAGACGCTCGTTAGCGCGGTCGCGCCATGCTTCGAGCGCTTCCGTACCAGCGGTGTTCGCCACGGCCGCTTCGAAAGCGCCCGGGTTGACGATTGCCGCGAATCCGGAGACGTGGCCAAAGCCCAGCGACGTGGCCAGACCAGCCTTGATGGTGCGGCCGGTGGCGCCGATGTTCAGCGGCTGGCGCAGCCAGACCATGTGGTCGTCGCGTTCCAGCTTCGGGTCGACGCAGTCGAGTGCCGCGTTGGCCGGAATGATGCCGGACTTGAACAGCTGCGTCAGACCGTTGACCTGGAAGATGCAGGCACCGCCCTTGGCGTGGCCGGTGAGCGTCTTCTGGGAGATCACGAACAGCGGGTTGCCGTCGGTGCGGCCGATGGCGTGAGCCAGCGTGTTATGCAGTTCGGATTCGTTCGGGTCGTTCGCGTTGGTGGACGTGTCGTGCTTGGAGACGACGGCGATTTCGTCCGGTGCGACACCGAGCGCGGCCAGATCGTGCACCAGCCTCGATTCGCGTCCGCCACGGCCTGCGGCGAGCGCGCCCAGGCCCGGAGCCGGGATGGAGGTGTGTGCGCCGTCCGCGTAGGAGTGGACGAAACCGACGACACCGGCGACCGGCAGGCCGAGCTTCAACGCGATATCGCCGCGCGTCAGCAGGATCGTGCCGCCGCCCTGCGATTCGACGAAACCGCCACGGCGACGGTCGTTCGCGCGGGAGAAGAAGCGCGCGTCGATGCCCTTGGCGTACATTTCCTCGGAATTGGCGGTGGCGTTCATGTTGCCGAAGCCAATCACCGATTCCACGCCGATGTCGTCGATTGCACCGGTGACCACGAAGTCGGCCTTGCCGAGTGCGATCTTGTCGGCGCCTTCTTCGAGGGAGACCGCGGCGGTGGCGCAGGCGGAGACGGGCTGGATCATGTTGCCGTAGCCGCCGATGTAGGACTGCATCACGTGTGCGGCGACGACGTTCGGCAGCGCCTCCTGCAGGATGTCGGTCGGGATCTCATGGTTGAGGAATCGATCGAGATACAGCTTGCGCATGGAGGACATGCCGCCGAATCCGGTGCCCTGCGTGGAGGCGACCATCGAAGGATGGATTGCCTGCAGGATTTCCGCCGGGGTAAAGCCTGCGGACAGGTAGGCGTCCACGGTGGTGACGATGTTCCACAGCGCGATCTTGTCGACGTCGCCGACCATCGATGCCGGAATGCCCCACTTGACCGGGTCGAAGCCCTTCGGGAACTGGCCGCCGACGGTGCGGGTCATGGTGGCGCGGCGCGGAACGCGGACCATGGAGCCAGCATGGCGCGTGACCGCCCATTCGCCGGTTTCGGCGTCTTCCGCGATGGTGGTGTGCGCTTCGTCCAGCTTGACGTATTCTTCGGCGATTCCACGGGTGGGCACACCGAAGGTGACGTCGTGGTCGAGGTAGATTTCGGCTTCCTCTTCGTCGGCGCCGTCCTTGTAATCGTTGCCCATGCCTTCTTCGAAGGGGCGTACACCGGAGCGTGCCACGACTTCGTCGTGATAGCGCTCGGCGATGTCTTCCTCCGGCACAAGGTTGCCGTCGACGTCATACCAACCCGGCTTCGGGCTGTCCGCCCAAGTGAGCAGGCCCATGTTCCAGGCGAGTTCGAGCACTGCGCCTGCGGACAGGTCGACGGTGCCGTCGGAGTGGATGCCGAGTTCGGCTTCGAAACGGGTACGACCGGAACCCCATGGGCCGAGTTCGCCAACGGAGACAATGACGATCTGATCTTCCGGGCGTGCGGTGACGCCCTTCCAATCGGCGAGGTTCACAGAAGCCTGACGCGGCACCTGCGGGCTGGGCAGCGCCTTGAGGCTTGCACCCTTGGCGGCTCCAACGCCGCAGCCGTCAACGCCAGCCCCCTCAGCTTCGGCGGCTGCGGCGGCATCGGCCATGGCTTCGGCGCGCAACGCCTTGATGTCGATCGGCTCGGAGCCCAGACCGCCGGTCAGGTCGACGTCGAGCGGATGGCTCTTGGCTTCCTCGCGAGCTTCACGGGTGGCCAATTCGAGCAGCTTGACGGAGATCTGTTCGGTGGAGTAGGTCTTCAGGCCGTGACGTTCCACGACCTCGACCAGCGGGTCGTTGCCGCCCATCAGTCCGGTGCCGCGCACCCAACCAATCTTCGGATGGGCGAAGGTGACGCGACCGGACCACACCTTTTCGGCGCGGGCGCGGTTGACGATGGCGTCGAATGCGCTCTTGACTTCGCCGTAGGCGCCGTCGCCGCCGAAGATGCCGCGGTTCGGGGAGCCCGGCAAGATGACGTGCAGCTTGTGCTGCACGTCGGTTTCGGCGCCGATGGCGGCCAGTCCTGCGATGGCGCGTTCCACGCCCCACAGCATCAGGCGAGCCTGGGATTCGAACAGTTCGCCCGAATCGGCCAGCGTACCGCGCACCGGCGGCGCCGCGAACGGGAAGAACAGGCTCGGCTCGTACGCTTCCTTCAGAATCGTGGTGGTCGCGCCGGAGGTCTTCTTCTGCACGTTGCCGACCCACTCGACGAGCGCGTCGACGTCACGGTAGCTGGAGAGGTTCGCCGGAACGAGCCACAGCTTCGCGTTGCCGGTCGCATGCTCGCGGTAGGTCTGCTTGGCCCATGCTTTGACGGACGGGCGGAAGCTGTGCGAGGTAGCGATAACGGTTGCGCCGCCTGCGAGCAGGCCGTTGACGACCTGCGCCGCGATGGAGTTCGGGGCGACGCCGGTGACGACGGCGATATCGCCGGCGAAGCGGGACGCGTCCACGTTCGAAGAGGCCGGGGCGAGCGCCTGCTCGGCGACGGTCTTGAATGCGGCGGCGAGTTCGGCGTCATCGGTGTGTTCTGCATACCAGGAGGCTTCGTCGGCGACGGCCTTGCCCAAGCCGATGAAGTTGCCGTTCAGGGCGGCGACACCGGCGCCGTAGAAGGCGCGGGCAAGGTCTTCGCGCGCAGAAGCCCAGCGGTCGTCGAAGAGAATGGCCTTGTTGGCGTCGAAGCGAGGCTCGACCTGCTTGGGCCAGTCGGATCCGAGTTCGGCTTCGACGGCTGCCACGACAGCGGCGTTGTCGTCGGCTTCGCCGTCGGCGGCCGGAGCGGTGACGCCCAACTGGTTGAGCACGAAGCGCGCGGTGGATGCGAGCACGCCGTCAGCACCAGTGACCTTGGCTGCGAATGCGTCGAGGGCTGCGGAGTCGACGACCGCGCCGCCGGCGGCGCCGCCCGCGCTCGGCAGTGCGACGGATACGTCGTTGTCGGCTGCGACCTTCTGCACGGCTGCGTCGATGATGGCGTTGGCCGCTGCGGCATTGGATGCCGCGTCGGTGGTCAGCGACGCAAGGTCGCCGCCGCGGGAGCTTGCACCTTCGCGGGTTTCCAGCACGATGGCGGCCACGACATGGCTGGCCCAGCCTTCGCCGAGCTGCCAGGTTTCGGTGACGCGCTTTTCGATCTGCGGCAGTTTCACGCCGACGGCGCCGAACATGCCACGCACGCGGTCACGCACGATGTCGGACAACACCGGACCGAAGGCCTTGTAATTCGGCGCGACCTTGTTGACGAGTGCGCTCAAGGCGCTGATCGTCGCTTCGGCGGCGCCGTCGACGCTGGCCACACCCAATTCGGAGCTGATGTCCATCAGCAACTGATTACGGCGAGAGGAGACGCCGTTGGTCAGGGTGTCGGTGGTGTCGTTGTCGCCGATCTGGTCGGGGCGCACCTTGGCGGAGTAGGCCAGGAGCATTGCGATTGCGTCGGATGCCTTGAATGCGATGTCTGCGACGGACGAGCCGGAAACAGCGCCGGCGACCGAAGCGGCGGGCGCGGCCGGAGCGGCGGCGACAGGCGCAGCAGCAGGCACGGCCGGAGCGGCAGCCGGAGCAGCGGCTGCGGTCTCGGCAGCGACCGGCTCGTCGTCTTCGATTTCAGGCACGAGCGAATCGGAGTCGGTCATGTACACGCGGCCTTCATCGCGGCCTACGTTGTAGACGGTCACGTCGCGGCCGGAGAAATCGGGCAGACGCAACGTCTTGGAACCGAGGTTGGCCAGCGTCGGGGAATTGCCCAAGCCGACTTCCACGTATTCCTCCACGCCGAGGCCGCCCTGTTCGGCGGAACCGAACAGCAGGGCCTGCGTTTCGATCCAACGCACCGGGGACGCGAACTGCCAGGAGAGCAGTTCGGTCAACAGCAGGCGGCCGAGCTTCTGATCGTCTTCTGCGTAGGAATCCCACACGGACGGATCGTCCAAAGCGGCCTTGATGCGTTCGGACGGCACGACTTCGAGGATTTTCGCGGCGAATTCCTTCGTCATTTCGAACGGGCAGGCCACCAGGTTCGGAATATAGCGGCCGACCAGGCGTCCGCGATAGTCGATGTATGCCGGCAGCAACGCGTCGAGCTTGTCGCGGAATTCCGGAACGCCCTTGCGCAGTAGCGTGGAGTGGAACGGCACGTCGATGCCCGGAATGAGCATGAACGCACGCTTGCCACCATATTCGGCCACGCGCTTGGCGGAGTCGGCGGCCAGAGCCTTCAAACCTGCAATGGTGCCGGCGATGGCGTACTGCTGGCCAGCCAGGTTGTAGTTGACGATTTCCAGGAATTCGCCGGAAGCCTGGGCCACGGATTCCACATAATCACGCACGTGAGCATCGTCCACGCCGAACTGGTTCGGACGCAGCGCACCCATACGGTAGTTGGAGCGGCCCTGAGCGTCGCGATCGATCAGGTGATGCATGGTGGAACCGCGGTGGAACACAAGTTCGAGCACGGTTTCCAGCGGGATCACGTCCGCGAAGGAGCTCAGCGCATTGTATTCGCCCAACGAGTGGCCGGCGAAGTAGGACGGCCAGATGTCGGCGCCGGCTTCGCGCATACGAGCGGTCTGAGCGAACGCCACGGTGGCCAGCGCCACCTGCGTGAACTGGGTGAGGTTGAGCAGGCCGTCCGGATGACGGTAGATAACGCCGTTGGCGGTCAGTTCCTTCGGATTATCACGCACGACGGCGAGGATGGAGAAGCCCAGACGTTCACGGGTGAGATTGTCCGCACGCTCCCACACGTCGCGGGCCGCCGGGGACTTGGCACGCTCGTCGAGCACCATGCCCTGGGCCTGGATGCCCTGGCCCGGGTAGACGAATGCGGACTTCGGAGCGCGCACGATGGCGGTGGCGCGGGAAACGATCTGGCCGTCGATACGGCTGGTCACTTCGAGCACCATGCCGGCGTGGCGCACGCGGCCGACGCGTTCGACGGAGATTTCCACTTCGTCGTCAAGCTGCACCATGCCGTACATGTTGTAGGTCCAACCGGCGATTTCATAGTGGGCACCCTTATCGTCCAGAGCCTGCACGGCATGCTGGGCGGTTGCGGACAGCCACATGCCGTGAACCAGCGGGGCCTTCAGGCCGCTGACTGCGGCGCCGCGATGCGACGTGTGGATCGGGTTGAAGTCGCCCGAAGTGCGCGCGAAGGCGGTCATTTCGTGAGGCGCGGTGACGGTGACGCGGCGCAGCATGCGGCGCGGCGTGCTTGCGATGTCGGCTTCGATTCCACCATAGTCAGGCGCTTCCGGCGGCAATGCGTCGGAATACGCGCGACCGCGGATAGCGAAGCGTTCGGTTTCGCGGGCGAGCAGCGTGCCGTCGGAGGCGGCATGCTCGACATGGATGGTGACGACGCGGCCGGATGCGGATTCGAAATAGTCTTCGGCCCAGCTGGTCAGCGTGATTGCCTCGCCGATGTGGGAGAGCAGTTCGTCTTCCGTGACTTCCAGCTCGATCAGGTGGTCGAGGTGGACGGCGTTGAGCAGACCTTCGATCACCGGGAAGCCATGCACGTACACGGAACCGAGTGCGGCATAGATCGCCGGCCATGCCGGTCCGACCAAGGCGTCCGGCGCGATGCGGGACGGTACGAGGTCGTGCGGCAGCGCGCCACCGGTTGCGGCTTCATGGTCGAAGCCGAGGTTGGCGGACAGCGTGTACGAAGCGTGGGCAAGGCCGAACGGATGGGCGGCCTTGTCGTCGTCCTCTTCGATCTGAGGCATTGCGGTCAGCTTGTCGCCGGTGATGGCGGTGTTGCCGATGCCAGCGGTGTCGGCCAGCATGCGATAGACGTGCTTCGGCAGGCGTTCACGGTCGACTACCGGGAACAGGCCCGGTTCGGTGCCGTCGACGTTCAGCGGGATGACGATGCTGCGCACGGCGTGCTTGGATGCACCGCAGTCCGGATCATTGTCCCAGAAGGTGTCGAGGTGAATGTTGAGATCGTACTGTTCAACATTGCCGTGTTCACCGACCTTGGTGATTTCGTATGCGGCGTCGCCGTTGGCGGTACCGTAGGCCGGGTTGGCCATCAGATGACCGACCCAGGAGATGTTCGGGCAGGAGCGGATGAACGCTTCCGCGTCGACGGCGGCGTTGAGCTGGGCGAAGGCCGAAGTCGTTTCAGCATTGTCGGCTGCGGTGCGCTCGATCATCGCCTGTTCGAAACGGCCGAGAATATCGGCGACCGGCTCATCCATCGTGGTGATACCGGCCACGGAAATCGGGCCGGGGATGATGCGCACGGAATCAGCGGAATAACGCGGGTCTTCGGACTGCCACAGCTGATCCTGGCCCCACCAACGCAGCAGATCGTTGTCGATGACCGGAACGAACGGCATCGGCTTGGGGTATTCGCGCACGAGGGTCGGGAACCAGGCTTCATCCATCGGCACGACATGCAGTTCGGAGGCCTGCGGATATGTTTCGCGCAACTTGGCGATCGCGGCGAACGGATCGGATTCGACGTCGGCGCGGGATGCGAACAGCGAAGTGAATTCGCCGCTTTCCTGCTCGACGACACGGGCTTCGATGCGCTGCAGCAAGTGCAGGAAACGGTCGGCATAGGTTTCGTCGACCCACGGGAAGGCAAGCGTGGCGAAGCGTTCGGCCCACTCGATATAGGTCATCGCCTTCAAATCGCCGAAATACGGCTTGGCGGTGGAGTTCAAAGCCTCGATGATTTCCTCGCGACGGCTTTCCAGCTCTTCCGGATGCTTCATCACTCGAACCAGCAGACGGCCGCAACGTGCGGAAGAGTTTTCCAGCTCGTAGATATCGGCATGCAGATGGCTCAGGCCGGAGGTCACGCCGCCGAGGGCCTTGCCGCTCGGCACCCACTGCTCACCCAGAGGCGCGAACGGGTCGGCATTGCCCGGCTTGGCTTCGATGCCGGGGGTCTCGACCAGCATGCGCTTGACGTCCGGGCTGGTGTGGGCTTCCTTGGCGGTCATCACGGCGGTGCCGACGAGCACGCCGTCGACCGGCATCAGCGGACGGCCGTATTCGCATGCCCATTCGCCGGTAATGTAGTCGGCCGCACGTTCCGGAGTGCCGATGCCGCCGCCGGCGACGAGCACAAGGTTATCCTGCTCGCGCACTTCGGCATAGGTGGTCAGCAGCAAATCGTCGAGGGATTCCCAGGAGTGGTGGCCGCCTGCGGAACCGCCTTCGACTTCGATCAGCACCTTCGTCGGAGCGACGGCCTTGGCGATGCGCACGACCTGGCGAATCTGGTCGACGGTGCCCGGCTTGAAGCTCACATACGGGAAGCCGTCCGCGTTCAGGGTCCTGATCAGTTCAACGGCTTCATCCAATTCCGGAATGCCGGCGGAAACGACGACGCCGTCGATCGGGGTGCCGCTGGCGCGCTTCTTCGGTACGATACGCTGGGAGCCGAACTGCAGATTCCACAGATAACGGTCCATGAACATCGCGTTGAATTCGATGGTGCGGCCTTCTTCGAGCTCTTCTTCCAGCGTGGCCACATGACGGTCGAACACGTCGGCGGTCACCTGTCCGCCGCCTGCAAGTTCGGCCCAGTAGCCGGCGTTGGCTGCCGCGGCCACGATTTCAGGGTCGACGGTGGTCGGGGTCATGCCCGCCAGCAGAACCGGCGGCTTGCCGGTCAGCTCACTGAAGGCGGTGCGCATCTTGCGACCAGCCGGAGTGTCGATGACGCGCGGCGCGAAACGCTTCCAATTCTGCATGCGCTCCGGCTCGCCGTCCATGGTGGCGAGCGCGGCGCGATCGGCTGCGGTGGAGGCTTCCACCACGCCGACGCCAGTGCCTTGGGCGACGGTGGAGAACAGTTTGCCGACCGTGCTGCCGGGACCGAAGTCCAACACCCACAAGGAGGCGGTATCAACGGATTCCATCATCGCCTTGACGCGTGCGGACCAGTCGACATGGTTGAACAGCACTTCAGCGGCGAGTTCGCGGGCGTGCTCGCCGTCAATGCCACAGACTTCAGCCCAAGAAACAGCCTGTGAAACAGCGTCTTCCATCAGCGGGCTGTGGAACGGCAGAGTCACGTCGAGGTATTCGAGCGTCGGATCGAATACGCGGCCACCGCGCACCTTTTCTTCGCGCAGCTTGGCCTGATGCTTGTGTTCCTTGGCGACTTCAACGCCGAATGCGGCAAGGTCTTCCGGGTATCCGGACAGCACGTAATGTGTGGCCGAATTGGCGACGGCCACTGCGATCGGACCGCGAGCGCCGGACATGCGTTCGATCAGCGCGTCGACCTGCGCGCGGGTGATGTCTTTGACGGACAGCATCGGGGTGGCTTCGCCGTGACGTGCGGCCAGGCCGAGCTGGCGGGCCTGTCGGGTGCCGGCGACGCCGATCAGCGTCGCGATGGCGAGAATCTCGTCGATTGCACCGGCTGCGGCTTCAATGGAGCCTGCCTTTTCAATAGCCTGGACCATATGCACGGCGAGCACGCCCTGGGAGTGGCCGAGCACTGCGACGGGCTTAGCCACGGCCGGATTATAGCCGAGCTGGGCTGCGTCAAGCAGTGCGGCCAGCTGGGCGAGAGCGATGCCGGGAACGCTGGCTGCCGCTTCGGCGGCGGCTCCCAGGCGTGCCGGATTCGGCTCGTAGCCGTACAGGTCGACTGGGCGTCCGGTGGTGGCGAGCAGTTCGGCGGATACCGGATACAGCATGTTCTGTGCGACGTCGGTGTGCTTGCGCAGCGCGTCGGCGAGTGCGGGGTCGTTAAGCGCGTCGGCGAGCGCGACCGGCCACGGGGTGGACTGGCCGGCGAAGGCGAGCGCATGAGGCTCGTTGGCCAGTCGGTTCAGGAAGAATTCGTTCATGTTGGTCCTTCGTTCTTTGTTTGAAATCTTTGATTGCTGCAGGCGATGTTTACAGCGGCTGGTTGCCGTGATGCCTGCTGGTTGCGCGGACGCGGCGTTTGCTGGCGAGCAGCGACAAACCTTGGATGATGGTCTCGCGAGTTTGTTCGGGGTCGATCATCGCGTCGATTTCGCCGGTTTCGAGCGAGAGATTCGCGTTGACGGTGGTCTGCTCGTATTCGGCGATGAGTTTGGCGCGCAATGCGTCGACGTCTTTGCCCATGTCTTTGGCTTTGGCGAGGTCTTTGCGGTGGATGATGTTGACCGCACCGGCCGCGCCGAGCACTGCGATCTGGCTGCTGGGCCAGGCGTAGTTGAGGTCTGCGCCGATGGATTTGGATCCCATGACGATGTAGGCGCCGCCGAACGCCTTGCGCAGGATCACGGTGATGAGCGGGACTTGCGCGTTGGAGTAGGCGTAGATGACTTTGGCGCCGCGTCGGATGATGCCGGCGTGCTCCTGTTCGGAACCGGGCTTGTAGCCTGGGGTGTCCACCAGCGTGATGACGGGCAGGTTGAATGCGTCGCATAGGCGCACGAATCGTGCGACTTTTTCAGAGGAGTCGACGTCGAGGATGCCAGCGTTGACATTTGGCTGGTTTGCGACGATGCCGACCGGATGTCCGTCGATGCAGGCGAATCCGACGACCGCGGAGCAGGCGAACAGTTCGTGCACTTGCACGAATTCGCCGTAGTCGACGATGCAGCGGATCACGTCGAGCACGTCGTACGGCTGGCGGTCGTTGTCGGGGACGATGCTGGCCAGTCGTCGCGCCACATCGTGGTCGGCGCGGGTTGCGGCATACGCATAGGTCGGCGGATTGCTTTCGCAGTTCGACGGCAGGTATGCCAGTACGGTGCGCGCGTAGTCGATGGCGTCGGATTCGTCTTCGCCCAGGTAATGCGCGACGCCGGATACGGCGTTGTGCACATAGCCGCCGCCCAGATCCGCCATGCTGATGGTCTCTCCGGTTGCCGCTTTGACGACGTCCGGACCGGTGACGAACATGTTGGAATTTTCACGCGTCATGATGATCAGATCGGTCAACGCCGGGCAGTAGACGGCGCCGCCTGCGCAGGGGCCGAGAATCAGTGAGATTTGCGGGACGAAGCCGCTGGCGTCGCAGGTTTTGGTGAAGATGCGACCGTATTGCGTCAATGCGGCGACACCTTCCTGAATACGCGCTCCGCCGGAGTCGATGACGGCGATGATCGGCACTTTCAGGCTGATGGCCTGGTCCATGAGCCGGCAGATCTTCTGGCCTTCGGCCACGCCCAATGTGCCGCCTTTGACGGAGAAGTCCTGCGCATAGACGGCGACCTTGCGACCGTGGATTTCACCGAAGCCGGTAATGACGGCGGAGCCGGCGACGCCTGCGTTGATGTCGCCGCCGCGGAATCGGCCGACTTCTTCGAAGGAGCCGGTGTCGAGCAGCAGGTCGAGGCGTTCGCGAGCAGTGAGCTTGCCTTTGACGTGCTGACGGTCGCGTGCATGCGCTTCGGCGTCACGCGCCAGTTCGGCGGCACGCAGTACGGATGCGCGAATCGGCTGACGCTCGCCGTCTGCGGCATTGCCCTGTCCGGATGCGGCCATGACGGCCGGCGATTGCATGATATCCGTCATCCTCATCCCTTCTTTGCCTGGGTCACGTCAATGGTCATCAGCGTTTCGCCGGCTTCGACGCCGACTGCCGGAGAGACGAAGATCTTGGTGACGATGCCGCCGGCCGGAGCATACACGTAGTTTTCCATCTTCATGGATTCGAGTACGACCAGCAGGTCGCCCTTGGCGACGTCCTGTCCTTCGGCGACGTTGATGCGGGTGATGACGGCCTGCATCGGCGAGGCGATGACGCCCGGCTGGCCTTCGGTTTCCGTATTGTCTTTCTGCACATG
This sequence comes from Bifidobacterium sp. LH_512, assembly GCF_056356435.1. Lineage (NCBI taxonomy): Bacteria > Bacillati > Actinomycetota > Actinomycetes > Bifidobacteriales > Bifidobacteriaceae > Bifidobacterium > Bifidobacterium sp. LH_512. The sequence goes on along the minus strand of NZ_JBKEUE010000001.1, from coordinate 124,377 downwards.
ATGCAGACCTTGGCCACGCAGCGGCTGTGTCGGGCGCTTGGCGCCGCGGGCGCGGGCCGAACCGGTGAGATTCTCGACGATGTCAACAGGAACGGTCAGTTCGACGCGCTTGCCGTTGACTTCGATGAAGAAGCTTTCGCTGGATGGGCGTTCGGCCACAGCAGCTTCGGCATTGCCACCACTCAGGGAGGCCGGCTGGCCGCCGCTTGTGGCCTGAGGATCACGGTTAAGATACTTGCGTTCCAGCCATTTGGTGCTTACGTCGAAATCATGGCCGTGTTCTGCAGTGAACTCATCATCGTTGAAAATCTGCTCGAACAGGCTGGCCGGGGTCGGCACGCCTTCGATATGCAGCTCGCCCAATGCGCGGCGTACGCGCGCGATGGCGGTTTCGCGATCCTGCGCGGTGACGATGAGCTTGCCCATCATCGAATCGAATTTCGGAGACACGGTGTCTCCGGCGACGACACCGGAATCAACACGGATGCCGGGACCGGCGGGCCAACGCACTTCGGTCAGCGTACCGGAGCTCGGTGCCAGATTCGTTGCCGGATCTTCGCAGGTGATGCGCAATTCAAAGCTGTGTCCACGGACGGGGGCGTCGGCGATCAGTTCGCCGCCGGATGCGATGGCGAGCTGTTCACGCACCAGGTCGATGCCGCTGACCTCTTCGCTGACGGTGTGTTCGACTTGCAAGCGCGGATTGACTTCGAGGAAGTAGACCTTGCCCAAGTCGGTGACCATGAATTCGCAGGTGCCGAGACCCACATAGTCGACCGCTTCAAAAAGATTGCGCGAGTAGCGATACAGCTGTTCGGCGACTTCGTCGGTGAGGAACGGGGCCGGAGCCTCTTCGATAAGCTTCTGATTGCGGCGCTGCACGGAGCAATCACGCGTCGAATACACGGTGAAATTGCCGTGGCTGTCACGGCCGCACTGTGTTTCGACGTGACGGCCCTTGTCGATGAATCGTTCGACGAAGTATGCGTTCAGATCGCCGCCCTGCAACGCATCATGGTTCATGTAGAAACCGCGAAGCTCATCATCGTCATGTACCAGGGTGATGCCGCGGCCGCCACCGCCATCGGTGCGCTTGAACATCAGCGGATAGCCGTGCGTATGGGCGAAATCCAACAGCGGGCGAATGTCATCAATGGACTGCGAGATGCCGGGAACCGGCGGCACCTTGGCGCGCGTGGCCACACGACGGGCGGTGATCTTATCGCCCAAATCGGTCAACGCCTGCGGGGAAGGGCCGACCCAAATCGCACCGGCGTCGAGCACGCGCTGCGCGAAGGAAGAAACTTCAGACAGGAATCCATATCCGGGATGCACCGCGTTCGCGCCGCTTCGCTCGAGGATGTCGAGCATCAGATCCTCGTTGAGATACGTGTCCTTGTAGGTGTCGCCGGACAGCAGGTACGCTTCGTCCGCCATGCTCACATACTGCGCATGGCGGTCCTGTTCGGCATAGACGACAACCGTGGGGATGCCCATCTCTTGTGCGGCACGAACGACGCGAAGCGCGATTTCGCCTCGATTCGCCACCAGCAATTTCTTGACATTAAAAGACATGCCGTCAAGCATGTCACATGTTCCACACACGTATGAACTCGTTTTCCAACAAAACTGGAATCAAGTTTTTGTACAAGCGCACAAACGCAACCCAAGCCCCGGTGCGGCTAGCATAAAGAACACTTCGTGAAACATCGTCAATCTCATACAAGGAGCTTTCACCATGGCCAACGCCATCGCGCTGCTGTGCTCTGCCATCGACCGCCGCGCCATCATCACCATCGGCAAGCCCATCGTTTTCGCCCTGCTGCTGTGGGCCGCCTCCGCCGCCGGCGCCGTTCCGATTCCGGGCACCCCTGTGCCGATTACGTTGCAGACTTTCGTTGTTATGGTCGCCGCTCTGGCCATGAGCTGGCGTCAGACCGCCGCCGCCATCGCACTGTATCTGGCCGCCGGCGCAGTCGGACTGCCGGTATTCGCAGGTGGCACTTCCACCGCCGCATTCTTCGGCCCGAGCGCCGGCTTCCTCATCGGCTTCCTGCCGGCCGCCATCGTCACCGCTTGGCTGAAGGGTGACGCTCGCCGCATCGCCGAAGAAAACGCCAAGTCCGACAAGGGCTTCGCCGTGCGTGCAGCCCTGCGCTTCGCCCGCTACTTCGCCGCCTGCATCGCCGGATGCATCGTCCTTGACTATGTCCTCGGCATCGGCGTGCAAAGCATCATCACCGGCGTCGATCCGTTCACCGTGACCCTCGCCTCCACCGGCTTCATCGCAGGCGATCTCGTCAAGGCCGTCATCGCCTCCCTCACCATCGCCGGCGCCCGCTCCCTGCGCTGACCCCGCCTTCAAAATCTGTCATAACAGTACTGCTGTGACAGATTCAAGAGTCGAAGAGCCCGCAAAACGTCATAACAGTGCCAGTATGACTGGAAAATAATGAAAAAGCCCGCAGCCAGCGGGCTTTTTTCGTATCGCAACAGCGGCATCACAGCACGCCGACATCAGCGGTGCGCACAATCCGCGTGCTGCCATCACCCAGCGTCAGCGTCAGCGACGCATCCTCGTTCAACGTCGTCGCCTCACCTTCCAACGTACCGCCATCAACGAAATGCGCCTGCGCACGACGCCCCAGCGTCCAACAGCAATGCAGCATTTCGTCGCGCAGGCCCGACGCCGCCCCACCGGGATCATCAGCAAACGCTACGATGCGTGTGCGCAGTGAAGGAATCAAATACGCCGCAATCAAATCGCGCATTTTTCCAGCGGACGGCAGCTCCTCGGCAATCAGCTCCAACGACGTGGCATTATCGGGCAAATCATCGGCAGGCACAGCCAAATTCAATCCCACACCAAAAATCACCGCATACCGCTCATCCTCGCCGGCTTTCTGCTGATCGGCAGGAAGCGGCAGCATCTGCGCCAAAATGCCGCCCAATTTACGGCCGCCATAATAAATGTCATTCGGCCACTTCAAGCTCGGAGCGGTTTTCAAATCGATCCAACGCCCTTCCGCATCTCGAACGGCGTCATTGATCGCATCCAACGCGCTCAGACCGGCAATCATCTGCAGCCAGCCGTTCACCGACTCGTCGACGACAAGGCTTTTCGGCACCGCCACCACAAACGAAATCGTGAACGACGCCCCCGGAACACTCACCCACGTGTGATCCAAACGGCCACGCCCAGCCGTCTGATCGTCAGCGGCGACAGCGGCGACGGCATCCTTGCGATTACCCAGCACCGGCAGACGCCCGGAGGCGACCAGCTCAGCGGCCAGCGTATTCGTCGACTCGGTTTCCTTCACCGTCACCAACGCATCGGCAATAGCCTCGGTACGGAAAAAAGAAGTGTCCGATAACAGCATCGTGGCTCTCCCCTCCATCGGGCACACTACGTTCTAACGGCAGGCCCGAAATGATCTAATTCATTTACGTTCATCCCACGCTATGTCAAACCAGCGTCAGACCAATTGTCGCAATAGTCACAACGCGCACCCACGGCATGCGACGCACGACGCAACGCCGCGCAGCGTCACACGTCAACACGCCATGCGCCGCTACACGTCACACGCCGCGTAACGCCTAAACCAACAGGCCGACGTCACTGACATGCAACACACGCACCTCGCCGCTGGGAGAGCGCACCGTCACCGACGCATCGTCATTCAACGACACAACCTCGCCATTGCAAACCGTGCTGTCAGTCAGCCTCTCCGAAATCGTCCGGCCCATCATCCAGCACACATGACGGGTTTCGGAACGCAGCCGGCTGCTTTGCTTCGCCGGATCGGCAATGAACGCCCTCAACCGTTCACGCAGCGACACCACCAGGCGGGCGGCAATCATGTCACGCAGCACCGACCCCATCGGCAGTGACTTGACATGCATGCTCAGCGATGTGGATTGCGGTGTCGGCAGACGATCCGCCGGCACCGTAAGATTCACGCCGACACTGAAAATCACCGCGGCTTTGTCCGCATTCCGTGCGCCCTCCGGCAACGGAGCGATCTCCGAATACGTACTGCCCAGCTTCAAACCGTGGCAGTAGATGTCATTCGGCCACTTGAGCATAAAGCCGTAATCAAAATCCAACGGACGAGCACCGCAATCGTCCAACGAGCCTTCAATGGCGTCCAGCGTGGCAAGGCCGGCGATCATCGACAGCCAGCCATTCATCGTCGAATCCCTCACCACGGCATTCGGCATCGTCGCAATAAACGACACCGTAAACGAACCGCCCGGCACGCTCATCCAACTACGGCCAAAACGCATATGGGCATCGGTTTGCACATCAGCGGCAACCACGGTGACGGCAACATCATCGTTGCCATTCCAAGCAATCAATCCTGCGTCGACCAGACGATGCGCCTGCTCATGGGTGGAGTCCATCTGCGCTCGTGCGACTACTTTATCGGCCACCTGCTCCGTCCTAGCCAACCGCGGCGGTGCGGCCTTTAGCGACAACATCATGTTTCCACCTTAGACATGAAGGCATTAAATCGTCAAACCGTATTGCGAAGCACGGATGACGAGAAGCACCGAAACCCAGCTGAGGTTTGCGCGGCACGATACAATCACTGCCATGATTGGCATTTCTCCATCCCCCACCATCGCAACAACCAGAGCAAAGCACATACGCGTCCTCAACGTCTTCGGATGGACGTTGGGCGCGCTGGCATGTCTGTGGATCGCATGGTGCATCGCCATCGGCCCGCTGTATTGGCAGGACATCGGCTTGGCCGGCTTCGGATGGGCGAACGCCGCATATCTCATCATCGCATTCCTGATCTGTTTCGCTCTGCTTGTAACACTGGTACGATTCGGCCGCAGCCAACGCGTGCTTCCGACAATCATGCGCATGCCGAAAGCATGGAAACAGCGTTGCGCACGCATTGCCGCCTCACGTCCGGGTCGCGCGATCGCCGCCGCCGCGGCATGGCTTGGGCGAGGTCTCGTCAGCATCACCGATCGCTGGTGGAAGCTGTTCCTTGTATTCATCGTCGGTTGGCTATGGATCCCCACCACACTGCTCGCCGCATTCGGCGCCGACATCCGCTCGCAAATCCGCGAATTCGCATGGGCGCTCAACCAATGGACGGGACTTGAACAGGCCTATATCGGCTTCTTCTCTTTTGTTCCGATGGACATCTACCCCACCGCGCATTATCTGTGGCCCGACAATCCCACATATTTAACCGACCAGCACAATATCGTGCTCACCATCGTCTACGGCGCGGTCGCGGCAATCTCCCGCTATTTCACGCAATCCAACGATCCGGGTATTGTCGTGCTTGCCGCCTGCCAATGGCTGTTCGCCGCATTCTGCTGCGCGGCAACCGCCAATCGTTTTTTCAATCTGCCATGGCGCCGTCTTGGCGAAGGCGCTTTCGATTTTTCACATCCAGAATGTCATGACTGCTGGCTACAGCGCGATCTGCAGCATCCTGAATGCGGAGTTGTCGCACGCCCTTCGCGTCATCGTGCAGGCCCTGTTTCACGCCTGCTGATTTTAATGTTTTTCATGTTCTGCCCGCTGGCGATTTTTTCGACGATTTCGCTGACCAAATCGCCGCTGTTCGCGTTCGCCTTCGTCTGGTGGTTCGGCATTTTCTACGAGCTTCATGCGACGCATATCGCGGTGGAGCCCACCATCAACGGCAAGCCGCACCGTTTGCGCAAACGCTCGTGGATGGCGTTCGTCGTTTCCGTCTGCGTCATGCTGATTTCGGCGAAATACGCGTGGTACGTCATTCTGTTCGCATTCGTGTTGATGCTGCTTTCCGATCGAAAACGTTGGTGCGTGTACGTGTCGGCGCTGCTGCTGCCGGCGCTGCTGATTCATGGCGGCACGATGCTGGCAATCAATACGGGCATCATTATTTCGGGCGATCCGATCGAAAGCAAGTCCATTCAATTACAGCAGATCGCGCGCGTCGCCAAATATGATCCCGACAGCATTCCGCAAAGCGCCAAAGACAAGCTGGCGCCAATATTCAATCTTGATCAGATGGCGGCCGCGTATTCCCGGCAGGACGCCGATCCGGTGAAGTCCTCCGGCATTCAATCGAAAAAAGTCAGTTACAAGTGGCGCTCAGTCACTGAAAAAGATCTCAAAAATTTCAATTCGGCATGGCTTGAAATCGTAGAAGCCAGCCCGCTGGTTGCCGCCGACGCGCTGTTTGCGGAATATTTCGGTTACTTCAATGTGACGGATTTGCCATATGTGTCGATGGACTATTACGTCAACAGCGATTATGTGCAGAAAAACAGCGACATGATCCAGTATTACAGCCACGATTGGCGTGACGCCGTTGCTAAATTCGCGAAGGCTTGGGGCGCCGTTCCTGTGCTCGGCTGGGTGACACACGGCAACCTGTATGTGACGTTGACGCTGCTGATTGGCGCCGCCGAAGTGATTCTGCGCCGCTGGCGCGCCCTCGCCTGGCATTTGCCACTGCTGTTGCTGATGGGCGTGATGATAACCGCTCCGGCCAATAATTTCGAACGCCACATGCTGCCAGTGGCATTCGTGTTCGGATTCCTGTGTCTGCAGTTCACGCGCGAATCGTGGACGACCCGCAGGAAGCGCGTTGCGGAATCCCGCGAGGAATAGCGCGCGTCACACATGGGCTGCGCGGCTACACTGAACAGTATGAACAGCACATCCGATTCCAGTGACATTCTTGACCTTTTGGCAGGCCGCACCGACGATACCACCATCGAGCGGCTCGCATTCGAATGTCTGATCACCGGCTTGACCGATGAACGTGTGACGTCGCTGATGAATGTGCTGGGCTGGCGCGGTGTTTTCGGCTGCTTCGCGATTGGAGGCGTGCCGATTGACAATCCGATGGCCACATCGCTGGCTGTGCGCAAAGTCGTACGTGATTTGGGCGGCGACAGCATTATCGTCGGCACATACGGTGATTTTCTGATTATGTTGGCACGCCCTTCGGGGGCGGCGACGCCCGCGGTGACGTGCACGAATGTGGATGGCGCGTTTGATGGCACTTCTCCGCTGTACGTGAGCCCTGTAAGGCAAGGTGTCGCGGGCGCTTCGCATGTGATCCTTGAAACGCTGTTTTCACTGCAGGCGGCGCCTTCTCTGGCCAATTTCCCGCGCCCGCTTCGCGCTGACGAACTACTGCCGGAGCGCGCTTTGCTGGGTGATGATTATGCGCGCGATGAGCTGTATGCGAATGTGTATCAAGTGCTGCACGGCGACAATCCCGATGATCCCACATATATTACGGTGACCACTTTTCTTGGATTCGGCGGTTCGCTTGAAAATACGGCGAAAGAATTAAACGTACATCCTAATACGGTGAGGTATCGTTTGAAGCGCGCCGCTGAGACGACGGGATGGGATGCGACGGATCCGCGTGATGCGTATGTGTTGAACACGGCGATTGCGATTGGACGTATGCGCGATGCCGGGAAACGGTGATGGCGACGATCAGTGAATTGCGATTGGTGCGATAGCGCAGCGCGCAATATGACAAATTCAATAGTGTGAATTTGGAATATGACATATGAAGAGTCCCCGATACCATTGGTATCGGGGACTCTTGAAGCTTTATAGCTACATGCCTTGGTCAGGCATCAACTCACATGAGGGTGGCGGTGTCAACCGGCACGCCCGGGTTCATGGTGGAGGTGATGGTGGCCTTGGTGATGTAACGGCCCTTGACGGTGGACGGCTTCAGACGCTTGACTTCGTCGGCGACAGCCTTGAAGTTTTCGTCCAGAGCAACCTCGTCGAAGGACAGCTTGCCGATCATGAAGCTCAGGTTGCCGTTCTTGTCGACACGGAACTCGATCTTACCGCCCTTGATTTCGGTGACAGCCTTGGCGACATCCATGGTCACGGTGCCGACCTTCGGGTTCGGCATCAGGCCACGCGGACCGAGCACGCGGCCCAGACGGCCGACCTTGCCCATCATGTCCGGGGTGGCAACGACGGCGTCGAAATCGAGGAAGCCGCCAGCGACCTTCTCGACGAGCTCGTCATCACCGACGATGTCAGCGCCAGCCTCGGTGGCTTCGGTGGCCTTCGGGCCACGAGCGAAGACGAGGACCTTGGCGGTCTTACCAGTGCCGTGAGGCAGGTTCACGGTGCCGCGGACCAGCTGGTCGGCCTTGCGCGGGTCGACGTTCAGACGCAGCACAGCTTCGACGGACTGGTCGAAGTTGTAGGACGGCATGCTCTTGAGAAGAGCGATGGCTTCGTTGGCGGTGTAAAGGTTGTTGCGATCGACCTTCTCAGCCGCTTCGAGATACTTCTTGGAATGCTTAGCCATGTTTCCTTCTCCCCTCTCAGTCGGTAACCGTGATGCCCATGGAGCGAGCGGTGCCCGCGATGATCTTCATGCCGGCTTCGACGTCACGTGCGGAAAGGTCAGGCATCTTGATTTCGGCGATTTCGCGAACCTGAGCCTTGGTGACGGAGCCGACCTTGTGGGTCAGCGGGTTTTCGGTACCCTTCTGGATGCCAGCGGCCTTCTTCAGCAGAGCTGCTGCCGGCGGGGTCTTCAGGATGAAGGTGAAGGAACGATCCTCGTAGACGGTGATCTCGACCGGAACGACCTGGCCCATCTTGTCCTGCGTGGCCGCGTTGTAGGCCTTGCAGAAGTCCATGATGTTCACGCCGTGGGAACCCAGAGCCGGGCCCAGCGGCGGGGCCGGGTTGGCCTTGCCAGCTTCGATCTGGAGCTTGATCAGCGCCGAGACTTTCTTCTTAGGAGCCATGTTATGGTTCTTCTTTCTATGAAGCGGTGATGGCGGCGCGCACTTTGGTTCCCCGCGGCGCGCTCCTCCCGCAACGTATATTGCTGTGCTGTGCTAGCGGGTTTACCCTCCAGACACAAGCTTTCTCATTATGCCGACACGCCGCGACATCACCACAACATGTCACCCAACCCTTTCGCCCCACTCCTCACCAGAAGGTGTGACCGTTTTGATGGCCTAAAACGATCACTCCTGCAGAAGAAAAGCGCCCCCATCAGCAAGTCTGACCGTTTTCAGGCCTCAAAACGGTCACATCTGCTGATGAGAAGACGGTGGGAAGACAAGAGGAGGGGAGGAGGGAGGAAAGATACGAAAAAGGCGACTCCATCGGAGGATGGAATCGCCTTGACGATTTATAAGTTGGGCTACTGCAACTTCTCAACCTGGTTGAAGCCCAGTTCGACCGGCGTATCACGGCCGAAGATGGACACCAGAACGGTGAGCTTCTGCGTGGTCGGCTCCACATCGGAGACGACGGCAGCCATCGTTGCGAACGGGCCATCGGTGACGGTAACCTGATCGCCAACAGCGTAGGAAACCTCAACAGTGCGCTTCTTGGCCGCGGCAGGCTTGTCACCGGCCTTCTTCAGCGCTTCAGAAGCAATCATCGGGGCCATCATGGCGACGACTTCCTTGCGGCTGAGCGGAGCCGGATCCTTGGTCGGACCAACGAAACCGGTAACGCCTTCGGTTTCACGCACAATACGGCGGGCATTCTCGTCCGGATACATACGAATCAGCACATAGCCCGGAACGCGGACGCGGGTGATGACCTTCTTGCCCTTGTCGGTGTGCTTTTCCACTTCTTCCATCGGAACTTCAATCTGGAAAATCTTGTCTTCAAGACCGAAGCTGGCAACACGGGACTCGACGTTGGTCTTCACGCGCTTCTCATAGCCGGAGTAGGTATGCAGCACGTACCACTTGCCTTCCAGCGTGCGCAAGCTCTTGGAGAATTCGGCAACAGCCTTCGCGCCGGCGTCAAGATTATCGTCATCATCGTCGGAATCAGGTTCAGCGGTTTCCTCGGATGCTTCAGCATCTTCGTTTTCTTCGCTGACTTCAGAAGATTCGGATTCAACGTTTTCCGCAGATTCCACCGCGGAATCGATATCGACAGCCTGAACGTCCCGCTCTTCGACGTCATCAGTTTCAACGTCCGGCAAAGCGTCGAGGTTTTCGAAATTCACTTCGTCAGTCATTCACAATCACCTTATATGTCTGTATCAGCCGAACATGAACAGCGTGGCCTTGCCCAGGCCGAAATCCATGACGGTAACGAGAACCATCAAGAACATCACGAAAATAAGAACAGCCAGAGACCAGAAGAACAATTCCTTGCCGGTCGGAGTAACAACCTTGCGCAGTTCGTCGATAATCTGCTTGATGAACAGGCCAATTCGCACGAAGATATTCGGCTTAACGACCTTTTCCTTAGCGCTTGTCTTCGCCATCATACCCTCCGCTGGCTTTTTTGAAGATAAAAAAACTTGGCAGGGACGGCGGGACTCGAACCCACAACCTACGGTTTTGGAGACCGTTGCGCTACCAATTGCGCCACATCCCTAGGTGAACTTTGCCCATGCTACATGGAGGCGTGGAACTTTGCAAGCCACGGCTCGAACATGCGGCAAAACTGCCAAGTGGAAATAATAGCGACATTTTTTCATTCCGTCCAATCACTTTGTCATAAAAATTGCAAAAATGCCGGAATTCCAACAAAAAATGGCGATGCTTCTCGGCATGTCACCGAGTCGCATCGCCATATCGTATCGTCATATCACATCGCGAGAATCACATCGGAACAATCACCATGTGAATATCATTTTTATTCCGCCCATTCAGCGAAGCGGCGCATTCCTTCCTCGATCTGATCATCGGCGACCGCATATGAGAAGCGCAAATATCCGGGCGCACCGAACGCTTCGCCCGGCACAGCGGCAACATGCGCTTCATCCAGCAAAGCCGCGGCCAATTCAGACGACGACGCGCACACTGTGCCCTTGTCGCCCAGCGGACGATTAAGCAGACCAGTCACATCAGCAAATGCGTAGAAAGCGCCTGTCGGGGTCGGGCAGTGCACACCTTCGATCGCATTCAACGCAGCGACAATGGCCTTGCGGCGAACGTCAAACGCTTCACGCATTTCATACACGGCATCCAACGAGCCGGAAACGGCCTGCAAAGCGGCGCGCTGCGACACATTCGCGACATTCGACGTCATGTGGCCCTGCAGCTTGGATGCGGCCTTCGCCACTTCCACCGGAGCGACCATCCAGCCAACACGCCAGCCGGGCATCGCATACGTTTTCGCAACGCCGTTCAACACCAGCAGCTGGTCGCGCACTTGAGGCACGACAGCGCCAATATACGTGGTCTTCGCGCCGTCATAGTTGAGATGCTCGTAGATTTCATCGGAAATAACCCAAATATGATGTTCGACGGCCCATTCACCGATGGCCTTGATGGTTTCTTCGCTCCACACGGCACCGGTCGGATTATTCGGAGAAGTCACGATAATGACCTTCGTGCGCTCGGTGCGAGCGGCTTCGATGGCGTTGATATCCGGTTCGAATGCACGATCCGCACCGGCGAACACGGTGACGGGAACACCTCCGGCCAGCTTCACGGCTTCCGGGTAGCTCGTCCAATACGGCGTCGGAATAATGACTTCATCGCCATCGTTGAGCAGCAGCTGGAAAGCCTCGTATACGGCCTGTTTGCCGCCATTGGTGACGACGACCTGGTCGGCAGCGGCGTCATAGCCGGAATCGCGCTTCACTTTTTGTGCGATGGCTTCACGAAGTTCCGGCAGACCGGGAGTCGGCGTGTAACGATAGTTCTTCGGATCCTGCACTGCTTCGGCGGCAGCTGCGACAATCGGAGCCGGAGTCGGGAAATTCGGCTCGCCTGCGCCGAATCCGACGACGTCGATGCCGGCGGCCTTCATCGCCTTTGCCTTGGAATCGACAGCCAACGTTGCGCTGGGAGCCACTTGCTGAACACGATCGGAAAGAGTTTGCCATTGTGCCATAGTCATGGCTCTCATGCTATCCCCAGGCAGTCCCAACACATTCCGCTTTCAACCAACCGCCCCGAATCGTGATTTCCCTAGGAAAATTACGGTTCGGGGTCTGAAAGGGCGCAAAACCGTTAAAACCACGTGGTTTTAACGGTTTAGGGAGCCGAAACCTGCCCATTTCGTTAAAACCACGTGGTTTTAACGATTTTCGCGGCTGGGAAGAATGGGGGTGGAGGCGGGATGAAGGCTGGGAAGAGTGGGATGAGGCGAGGTGAGATGCACTAGACCAAGACGAGGCTAGACGAGGACGAGATTATCACGGTGAACCACAGGGTGGGCGTATTCTTCGCCGAGAAGGCTCTTGAGCTGTGCCGAAGTAAGGCCTGTCATTTGCGGGATTTCCTCGGAATCGAAGCCGGCGAGGCCACGCGCGATATGCGTGCCGTTTTCATCGTCGATCCACACCGGATCGCCTGCAGAGAACTCGCCGCATGTTTCCAGCACGCCGGCTGCCAGCAGGCTCGCCAATCCGCCGCGCACGGCTTCGGCCGCACCGGCATCCACAACAAGAGTGCCGCGCGGATTAGCAGCGAATCCAATCCACAAACGACGCGACGAATCTCGCCCATTCACCGGCGCGAATGCGGTGCCGACGGGGTCTCCCATCAACGCCGGACCGGCATTCGACGCGCACGTCAGCACAGTCGGGATGCCGGAAATCGCCGCCACGCGCGCCGCCTCCAGTTTGGTGACCATGCCGCCTGTGCCCACGCCGGATGTGCTGCCGCCCACTTCGACGCTGTCCATCGCGTCCACAACATTCGCCACAAATTCGATGCGTTTCGAACCAGGCTGCGACGGCGGCGCCGTATACAGCGCTTCCACATCGGTAAGCAGCACCAGCGCGTCCGCGCGCACCAAATTTGCCACGAGTGCGCTTAATCGGTCATTGTCCCCGAAACGAATTTCGTTGCTAGCCAGCGCATCGTTTTCGTTGACGATTGGTACCACGCCCAAATCCAGCAGGCGCAGCAGCGTGCGTTGCGCGTTGCGGTATTGCGTGGCACGAATCGTGTCTTCTGCTGTGATCAGAATCTGGCCGACGCGCACGCCGTATCGGGAAAACGCCGACTCATATTGCGCCATCAGCAGCCCCTGCCCAACCGACGCGGTGGCCTGCTGCGTAACGACGTCGCGGGGACGAGCGTCGAATCCAAGCGGCCCGAATCCTGCTGCGATCGCGCCGGAAGAGACGAGTACGACGCGCCCGCCCATCAGTCGCACTTGTGATAATGCTGCGACCAATGCATTCAGTTTGCCGACATCAAGACGCCCGGATGGTTGGGTGAGCGAGCTGGAGCCGACTTTGACGACGACGGTATGCGCCTGTGCAATGGCAGCGCGCACTTCCGTTTGTGACGGTGTGCTCATGTTGACGTCTCCTGATATGTGATGCGACGTGCGGTATGCGTGTGATAACCACGAATGCTTGATATCGCGATGATACAGCGTGATCTTGCAATGATTATTGCGATTGATGATTGGCGGGGCGACTTTTTTTAAAAGCGCCCCGCCTGATGCACCATAACGAGTTTTACTCGTTCATGTCTTCGCCGCGACCGAACAGGCTGGTTTCGTCGTGACGATCGTCGTCGATGCTCGGGTCGGCCCAGTGGCCGGCCTTGCGTTCGGCGGACATCGCTTCGCGAACGGCCTGTCGGGCGTCCATCATTTCGTGGTACTGACGGCGACGTTCCGCATTGGTACGACGCTGCGAACGTCCGGATTGCCCTTCCAGGCGCAGATCGACGCCTCGGGCGCCCAGCTGCGTGCCGTCCAGCATTTCCGCGCCTGCGGCAATGGTCGGATCCCAATCGAATTCGACTGCACGGTTTCCTCGGCCAATACGCACTTCGTCTCCCGGGCGTGCCCCTTTTCGGCGCAGTTCATCTTCGACGCCCAGCTTGGCGAGACGATCGGCCAGATAGCCGACGGCTTCGTCATTGTCGAAGTTGGTTTGCATAACCCAACGTTCGGGCTTGGCGCCGGTGACTTCGTACCAGAAGTCGCCGTTGCCGTCTTCCTTGCGTTCAACGGTGAAATTAGGAACGTTGCTGCGACGACGAGACTGCGGCTGTTCCAAAGGCTTGATCAGCACGCGTTCTTCGTCTTCGGCCTGCTCACGCTTGGTGACTTCCTTGCGCATGTCGGCGACCAGGGAAGCCAGCGCGAAGGTCAGTTCCCTCAGGCCTTCGTGAGAAGCGGTGGAAACGATGAACACTTTGAAACCCATCGCTTCGAATTCCGGCTTCACGAATTCGGCCAGTTCCTTCGCCTCCGGCACATCAACCTTGTTGAGGATGATGATGCGCGGGCGTTCCGGAATCGGGATGGCGCCCAGCGGCAGTTCCAGTTTGGCGGCGTATTCGCCCAGCTCGTGTTCCAGCGCATGGTAGTCACTGATGGGATCACGGTCCGGTTCAAGCGTGGCGCAATCGATGACATGCGCGATGATTTCGGTGCGTTCGATGTGACGCAGGAATTCAAGACCAAGGCCTTTGCCTTCGGAGGCGCCAGGAATCAGACCCGGCACGTCAGCAATGGTGTAACGGCTATCGCCGGCCATCACAACGCCCAAGTTCGGCACCAGTGTGGTGAACGGGTAGTCCGCGATCTTCGGTTTGGCGGCGCTCATCGCAGCGATAAGGCTTGACTTGCCGGCCGAAGGGAAACCGACCAGTGCGACGTCGGCGATGGACTTCAACTCCAAAATCACATCGCGTTCTTCACCCGGCTCGCCGAGCAGCGCGAAGCCCGGGGCACGACGGGTACGGTTCGCCAATGCAGCGTTGCCCAAACCGCCGGCGCCACCGGCTGCGACAACATAACGGTCACCGGCATGACGCAGATCGGCAAGCTGCTCGCCAGGATGCTTCTGTTTGCCCTGCTCGCCCTTGGCTTCGAAAATGATGGTGCCGACCGGAACCGGCAGAATCAAATCGTCGCCTTTGGAACCGTCTTTGGTGTCGCCCAAACCCATGGTTCCGCTGCCGGCTGTGCGATGCGGCATAAAACGATAATCAAGAAGACTATTGGCGTTGACGTCGGCGACGAAAATCACCGAACCGCCATCACCTCCGTTGCCACCATTCGGACCAGCCAACGGCTTGTACTTTTCACGACGGACACCGGCAGAGCCATTGCCGCCATCACCGCCCTTGACGTGGACGGTTACTCTATCCACAAAATCACTCATGTATTCACCTTACGAGGGGGAATCGATATACAGCTTTGGGAAAATGCATGATACAAGAAAAGCCGCGTCCCAGTGGGGGCGCGGCTTAAAGCTATGATGCGTGTGCTCAGGCGGCAATCACGTCGACGACCTTGCGGTCACGACGAACACCGAACTTCACGCTGCCGTCCGTCAGAGCGAACAGGGTGTGGTCCTTGCCCATGCCGACGTTCTGGCCTGGGTGGAACTTGGTTCCACGCTGGCGAACGATGATGTTACCGGCCACAACGGCTTCGCCACCGAACTTCTTCACACCGAGGTATTGCGCGTTTGAATCGCGACCGTTGCGCGAGCTGGAAGCGCCCTTCTTATGTGCCATGTCTGTTCCTTTCGGTACTTGACTTCGCTACCGCTACGATCAGGCAATAGCCGTGATCTTAACAGCGGTGAGCTGCTGGCGATGGCCCTTGCGACGAGCAACGCCGGTCTTGTTCTTATACTTCATGATGTTGATCTTCGGACCCTTGGCCTCATCGTTGACAACTTCAGCCTTCACGCTGATGCTGGCAAGATCCTTGGCGCCCAAGGTAACCTTGGAACCGTCGACAACGAGAGCGACCGGGAATTCCACGGTTTCGCCCTGCTTGGCTGCGAGACGGTTGACGTAGATCACGTCACCGACCTCGACCTTTTCCTGATGGCCGCCGGCCTTCACAATAGCGTACATATCTATTCCTTTATTAACTTGGAAAGCTTACTGCCCGGCACGTTCGAGCCTCGCGGCCAGACACCGACAATCTAATCTACACTGCCCTGCGTACAAACGCAAGTCCGACGGCAGCGTGTCAAGTTCGACACGCTGCCGTCCCAATCGTTCTTTTATTCTTCGCCCGAATCAGCGTTGTTCGCAGCTACTGCAGCTGCCGCGATTTGCGCGAGTTTGGCCTTCACGTCCGGCGAGGAGCCTTGCGGCGCCTGCACGTCAGTGCCATGACCATGCTTATTGGTTTTGACGAACGGATCGCCGCCCTTGAGAGCGTACGGATCGTCAAAATCCGCGGACACAGTCGGTTCGTCATGGAGAATGAAGCCGCGGCCCTTGCAGGTCGGGCATTCTTCGGAGAACGCTTCGACCAGACCCTGACCGATGCGCTTGCGCGTCATCTGGACCAGGCCCAGGCTGGTGACTTCAGCCACCTGATGCTTCGTGCGGTCTCGCGCTAGGCATTCCACCAAACGACGCAACACCAAATCACGATTGGCGGGCATTACCATGTCGACGAAGTCGATCATGACCATGCCGCCGATGTCACGCAGACGCAGCTGGCGTGCGATTTCCTCACTCGCCTCAAGGTTGCATCGCGTCACTGTCTCTTCAAGGCTCTTGCCCTTGCCGATGAAGCGGCCGGTGTTTACATCGATCGTCGTCATCGCTTCGGTACGGTCGATAACGATCGAGCCACCGGACGGCAGGTAGACCTGACGTTCCATGCCCTTGCGCAGCTGAGCATCAATCTGCCACTTGTCGAACACGTCCTTGCCTTCGTGTTCAGCAGGATCCCACTTCTCCAGCTTTTCCTTCAAATCCGGTGCCATCGTATCGAGGTATTCCTCGATACGGCTGTACACACGGTCGCCTTCAACAATCATCTTGCTGAAGTCGTCGTTGAAGATGTCTCGCACGACGCGAATCGCAACATCCGGCTCACCCTGCAGCAGCTTCGGACGCTTACCATGCCAGAATTCCTCACGTTTGGCGTTGATATGCTCCCACTGGCGCACAAGGCTTTCCAGATCTTTGACGATTGCGTCTTCGGAAGCGCCTTCGGCGGCCGTGCGAATAATCACGCCCATATCCTTCGGCGCGATCTTCGACACGATCGACTTCAGCCTGCTACGTTCGCGCTCCGACAGTTTACGACTGACACCGGTCATTCCGCCGGACGGCACCAACACGAGGAAACGTCCTGCAAGGGTGACCTGCGAGGTCAGTCGCGCGCCCTTGTGACCGATCGGATCCTTGGTCACCTGCACCAACACCGGATCGCCTGATTTGAAAGCCAGTTCGATACGTCGTGGCTGACCTTCCAGTCGTGCGGCATCCCAATTGACTTCGCCGGCATACAGCACGCCGTTACGGGCCTGACCGATGTCGACGAAAGCGGCCTCCATGCTCGGAAGCACGTTCTGCACGCGGCCCAAATACACGTTGCCGACCGTGGCGACTTCCTGAATATCGGAAACGTAATGCTCAACCAGCACGTTGTCTTCGATCACGGAAATCTGCGTATGGCGTTCGCGTTCGCGCACCACCATAAGACGTTCGACGTTTTCACGACGTGCCAGGAAATCCTGTTCCATCAACTGATTCTGGCGGCTGCGTTCGCGGCGATTGTCGCGACGACGCTGCTTCTTGGCTTCCAGTCGGGTGGAGCCTTCAACGTCGGTGATTTCATCGATGTACTGCTGCTTGCGCGAACGACGCACCAGCGACTGCTCTTCTTCTTCGACGCTCTTCGTCGCGCCGCGGCGGCGACGACGCCGACGGGTTACCGTGGTTTCTTCGTCGTCTTCATCATCACGAACGCGACGACGCGAGCTCTCTTCCTCTTCGGAAGCTGCGGCGGATTCATCGCGGCTCACGCGGGAGCGACGGCGGCGACGGGTGCGCGTCGGCTGTTCATCGTCGGAATTTTGATCGTCGTTGGTGTGGGTTTCGTCGTCGATCGGAGCATAGGTGATGTCGTCAAGGACAAGATCCTCTTCAATCTGCTCCACTTCGGCGGCGGCACGACGCTCTTGCGCATTCAGACGGCGAGAACGACGGGAGCGCGCGGTGTCGTCCAGTTCGTCGACGATTTCTTCGATATCGCGGGTGATGTCGCGAGTATCGTCAGATTCACTGCGATTCTTGCGATTCTTGCGATTATCGCGTTCGTCACGAGAAGAACGCTCGCGGCTTTCGGTAGTTTCGGCATTGTCGCGGGAACGACGACGAGTACGCGTACGGCGAGACGAACGCTCGGACGCGGTATTCTCGTCGTCGCGAGGTTCCGATTCGTCCTCGTCACGCGCGTCTTCCACACGCGGACGAGACACCGGCAACACCGGTTCCTGGAACAACAGCGACGTCATCGGACGCGGAGCGGCGCTACGCGGCAGATCATGCGCTTCAGGCAGCGTATCGACGTCATCCGCCACGCGCTCGACGCCAGACTCATTCTCCTGCGACGCGGAAACGGTACGACGGCGGGCGCGGGTTTGACGGGCGCGAATTTCGGTTTCGTTATCTTCGGCGGCACCAGTGGAAGCGGTACGCGAGGAACGGACACGGGACGGGCGCGCCTGCTCTTCGGATTCCGTTTTCTTCGACGGCAATACCGGCTCTTCGAACAGCGGCATGGAATGGTCTTCGACCTTCAATGCGAGCGCGGCTCCGGCAGCGCCGGAATCACGCACAACGCGACGTCCGCCGCGACGGCGGCGAGGCGTAGCCTGCGCAGCATCGGATGCCGCGGCCGAATTAGACACAGCTTCAACGGTGGCTTCAGCTTCGCTGAGCACCTCAGTAGTCATTCTGGGCACAATGCTCCTTGGCGATGCGCTGCAATCGCATAGCCTTATATCTCAACACCCCATACGTTTGTCACATCACGCTCTCACCGTGACCGCGCTTCATGGCGCCCGTAGGAGGCAATTCCGTCAAAAGTCCTAGCTCCTGCGACGGCGGACACCGACGCTCGCGGAAAAACTCACGCGAGGGGATCAACGCCATCGACTGCTGTGGTGATTTGCAGAATCACCACCCTTAAGTATGGCACACTTTTCCGACGGTTTGCTCTCTGTTCAGACAAACCCTTGCAATATAACGCACAATGCGCCATAGGGCGTGCCATCACGCACAAATCAGCCCCAAGCCGTCATATCCGTACTGATATGACGATTTGCGGCGTTCGGGAGTGGAGTGGGGACGGGGTGCACCTCGGTAATCCGCCCTTGATCAGCCCAGCCAGTCGATCAGAATTCCCGCCATCAGCGTCAGATCGCTTTCCGGCAGCTGCTCGTCCTGCTTGTGCGCCAACAGCGGACTGCCCGCACCGAGATTCACGGCTGGAATGCCGAGCTGAGCGAAACGCGCCACATCCGTCCACCCGAGCTTTGGCTTGGGATCGTACCCCGTGCGTTCCTTCACCAGGCCGGCCAGCGATTGCGCCAACGGCGCAGACAGACCGGGGCGCGCACACGGTGATTCATCCTTCATCTCAATGCCGAATCCTTCGAACACGCCGCCGGTGGCCACATGCTCGCCATTGCCCATTTCGGCGCCGGCATCGGCGCCCATCATCAGGGCCTTCGCTTCAGGCAGCGTCTTATCGGGCGCAAAACGATAATTCACATGCACGCGGCACTCGTCAGGAATCACATTCGTGCCTTTGCCGCCTGAGATCATCGTCGCGTTCAGGCCTTCGCGATAAGCGAGTCCGTCCACTTCGATCGTGCGATTTTCGTACGCGTTCAAGCGTGAAAGGATTTCCCCCGCCTTATGAATGGCGTTCTCCCCCATCCAGGCACGTGCCGAATGCGCGGCGACGCCGTGCGCGATCACATCGAAGCGCATCGTACCGTTACACCCGCCTTCAATGCCGCAATCGGTAGGTTCTCCGATAATGGCGAAATCGCCGGCGATCCAGTCGGGATGAGCCTGTACGACCTTGCGCAGACCGTTCTTTTCCGCAACGACTTCTTCATGATCGTAAAACACGTAGGTCAAGTCATAGCGAGGCTCGGTCAATGCAGCCGCCAGATACAGCATCACCGCATCGGAGCCCTTCATATCGGTGGCGCCACGCCCCCACATCACGCGTTCGCCAGGATGCGCGGAGGCGATCTCCTCACGAATCGCGGGGTCTCCTGCTTCCAGCCAGCGAGGCGGGAAATTATCAATCACCGGCACTGTGTCAAGATGACCGCACAAAATCACACGCCGCTCACGTCTCAACGATGTCGACGCCACCAACGTGTCGCCATGTCGGCGCACCGTCAAATGCGACTGTTTCTTCAGAAAGCGCTCAACCAAATCCGTCAGCGGCCCTTCGTCGTCGCTGACCGAATAGACGCCCATAATCTGTTCCATCAGATCGTTCAACGCCTGCTGCATGCCGGCAGGGCCGGAGGCAACATCACATTCGATTTCTTTCAAATCACCAAAATCCTGTTCGTTCATGCGTCCCATTATCAGGCATAGGCGCGCCAACACTGCGGCCGCAGCATCATCACGTGAGACACATCGTGCTGTAACGACAACGATGACGGACACTAGAATGCGGCTGTTTTCGACGGCATCGCAATACGACGACGCTACACACAGTGGAACCGCACCATGCCAACGCGACGACAACGCGGCAACATGACCATGCCGCGCCCATCACGGACATCACGAAAGGACATCGCATGCTGGGTCTGATCAACGCCTTGCAGGGATTCTGCGTTATCGGCATCGTCATTGCGGCCGGCTATGTCGCCGCGCGTATGCGCATCGGCGGCCCTAGCGCGCAGATGGTGCTCAATCGTTTCAGCTTCTTCGTATCCAGTCCCTGCCTGATGTTCGCGATTCTTGCGAAGGAGCCGATTTTCGACATCTTCCATTCGTCGATCATCGTCGCATTTCTTTCGGCGATGCTGGTGGGCGTCGCCTTTCTGATCCTGAATCGCCTGTTCTTCCATATGAAGGCCGCCGACGCCGCGATCGGCGCGCTGGGATCGCTGTATCTGAATTCGAATAACATCGGTCTGCCGATCGCCACCTATATTCTCGGCAACGGCGCGCTGGTGGCGCCGATTCTAGTGATGCAGCAGGCGCTGTTCACGCCGATCGGCCTGACCGTACTGGATGTGACCACCAAAGGTAAGGTGTCGGCAAAGGAGATTCTGAAGCAGCCCCTGCACCAGCCACTGCTGATCGGATCGCTGCTCGGCATCGTCGTTTCCGCAATCGACGCGTCGACCGGCGTGTTCATCGTGCCGAATTTCATTTTCGACCCGATCGACATGATCGGCGATTCCGCGGTACCGATGATTCTGATGGCGTTCGGCATGTCGCTGCACGGCACGAAGCCGCTGCAGAATGCGTCAGACAGGCCCGCGATCTTCACGGTCGCGACATTGAAGAATATCGTGATGCCGATTTTCGCGTTCCTGCTGGCATATTTCGTGATGGGATTCCGCGGCGCGACCTTGTATGCCTGCGTGGTGTTGGCGGCGCTGCCGACCGGACAGAACGTCTACAATTATGCGGCCCGATACGAGGTCGGCATGACGTTCGCGCGCGACAGCATTCTGATGAGCACGATGACATCGCCGATTTTCATCGCTTTGATTGCCGTGCTGCTGGGCTGAGGCGAGGCGTACGGCATGCCTCAGCCCGCCTCAGCACGTCTCCTTGGGCGCGGCCCAGGCGTGAGACGGCGTCCATGTCATGCCATGCCGCGTACGCCATGCCGCGCCGCCGTGCCGTCAGTCGTCGGCGCGCCAATCGGTCAGGTTCAACGAGGCGGCCACACGATTGGATGCGAAGGCGCCGACTGCGACCAGCGCGTAGCATGACGCCACGCCGCCGGCGAAGCTCAGTAATGTCGCGGGCTTGGACATCATCATGGCGAACAGCGGCAGCATCAGCAACATCGAGCAGCCGCCCGCCACCACGACGACCGTGTTGAGCGGCGTCATCACCTCCACGAATCGCGCCCGATTCAACGTGCGCAGGTCGGTGCCTTCGAGCACGAGCATGCGGTATTCGTCGACCTGGTCATACACGCTGCCGGCCTGCATGACGCCCGAGCTGACTGCGGCGAGGACGGCGGCGAAACCCAGCGTCAGCAGGCCCCCGGTGCCGATGTCGCGCATCATCACCAGGGCGGGATCGTCCGGCGAAGTCCCCGAGGCCGACGCGCCGCTCGCCAGATAGCCGCATACCGAAGTGATGCCTGCGATAAACACCGCCAGCGCGATGCCCGACACATTGCGCCATGCGCGCTTGGGATTGTCAAGAATGCGGCGCATGGCGATCATGGTGGCCGCGTCCTTCGGGTGGCGCGCCTTCGTTTTGGCCCGTACGGTCACGATCCATGAGCCGATGAGGTTGACGAGGGCGAAGCAGATGAAGAAGAAACCGAAGATCACCGCGTAGACGACCATATCGCTGAAGTCGGTGAGCATGTCGGGATTCTTGAATACGATGACCGCGGCCGCCATGACGATGATGAAGACGGCGATGCGCCATCGCGCCGGCAGCGGCTCGCCGGTACGGGCGCTGACGCCCAGCGGGGTGATGGCCACGCGGCGCAATGTGATCAGCGATGAGACGAGCGCCAGCACGGCGACGCAAACAAGTACGGCGAGCAGCGCCCATGGGCCGACCCACAGCTGTTCGAAGGTGAAACGCTGGTTTTGGAAGTTGAGCAGCATGATGGCCGGCATCAGCGCAAAGTAGCCTGCGATACCGATGACCGCGCCGGTCAGGGCCTGGCCTGCCGCGTCCAATGCGGTGAGCTTGGTGACTTGCATGGTCGTCGCGCCGGCCAGTCGCAGGGCCGCGAGCCGGCTGTCGCGGCGTGCCGCGGCCAGTCGCGCAGCGGAGCCTGCGAGCGCGACGAAGGGCACGATGAGCAGCAGACATGCGAATACCGCGAAAATCACGTAGGTGCCGGCGAAGATCGCTGGGGCGTTGGGGTCGCCGATTCGCGCCGCCCATTCGTCCAGTGTGCCCGGAGCGCAGCGCCGCGTGCCGAGCATGCACTTGAGAGTGTGGTCGGGTGAGGCCCGCCAGAGGAAGCCGTGCAGTCCGCCCAATACGGTGAGGAAGATCGCGGTGGCCGAGGCGAAGGCGATGACGGCGAGTATGGACGTGTGCCCGCTGCCATGCATTCCGGGCCTGTGGAACAGCCTCCAGAGGGAGAAGGTGTTCATTGGACGGCCTCGTTTCCGAAACTGACGATCCGGCCGTCGCGCAACAGTATGGCGCGGTCGCAGAACGCGGCGACGTTCGGATCGTGGGTGACGACGACGACCGAGGCACCGTTGGCCCGTGACGCCTCCATAAGGATGGCCATGACGTCGCGGCCCGTGTTTTGGTCGAGTGCGCCGGTCGGTTCGTCGGCGAAGACGATGGCGGGGCGGATGGCGAGCGCGCGTGCGATGGCGACGCGCTGCATCTGTCCGCCGCTCATTTCGCCTGGACGCTGTGCTGCGAGTTGGCGTAGGCCCAGCCGTTCCAGCCAGAGCATCGCGGTGTCGGTGGCCTGTCGGTATCCGATTCCTGCCAGCATCATCGGCAATGCGATGTTTTCGATGGCCGGTAGTTCGGGCAGGAGCTGTCCGGATTGGAAGACGAATCCGAATGCGGTGCGGCGCAGCGCGGTTCGTGCCGCGTCCGGCATGGCGCTCAGGTCCGCTCCGTGGAAGATGACGCTTCCCGACGTGGGGCGGATGATGCCTGCGATGGCGTGTAGAAGCGTCGATTTTCCTGAACCGGACGGGCCCATGACGGCGACGCTTTCGCCTTTGTGCAGGATGAAGTCGACGTGGTTGAGCGCCGGCGCGTATCCGGTGGCCGAGATGATGCCGGTGACCGCGTGGGCGTCCGCCGTGCGGGCGGTTACCGTGTAGTCCACGACCAGGTCCCGTGCAGTGAGGATCAACGGGATGCCG
Source organism: Bifidobacterium sp. LH_512 (assembly GCF_056356435.1). NCBI lineage: Bacteria > Bacillati > Actinomycetota > Actinomycetes > Bifidobacteriales > Bifidobacteriaceae > Bifidobacterium > Bifidobacterium sp. LH_512. The sequence continues at coordinate 100,612 of NZ_JBKEUE010000001.1, read as the reverse complement.
GTATTGGTTCGACTGGTCTGGCCGGTCTGCCGTTCGGGGGCAGTCGTGTCCGGGGGCTGCGCGTTTGCGCCGCCGAATACGGGATTCACTGTTGTTGTCATGGTTTCGACGTTACCGAGGCTCCGACGATGGGACCATCGGGCAGCGGGATGAATCATGCGCATGACGTGGAAGCGACGTCATCCGTTTGGATGACGTCCTGCGGGACGGCGCACGAGACGAGAAAGGCGCGAGAGGGTAAGTGTGACCTAGGCCATAGATGGGATATGCCTGGCGCGTTCAACACAGGTGCCAACTAAGACGATGCAGCGTGCTGGGACCGTACTCGGCGATGGCTGCGCGGTGTGCGGCCGATCCATAGCCTTTGTTGCGCTCCCATTCGTAGACGGCGTATTCGGGCTTGCTGCGTGCCAAATGCATCATCAGATGATCTCGCGCGACTTTGGCGATGACGGCCGCCGCGGCGACTGATGCGCAATGCTGGTCGCCTTTGACTTTGGTGACGACATGCGCTGGGATTGGTACGGCTGGCGCGTCGAAAGTGTCCATGGCTTTGCTGATGTAATCATTGGGACCGTCGAGGATTACACCAACGCGAATTGGGGACTCGCTGGCGCCATCCAATTTCAGTTGGCGTTCCGCTTGGTCGAGGGCACGCAATGCGGCGATGCCGAGCGCGTGACTGATACCCCATTCGTCGATTTCGGTATTGGTGGCCGACCCCACAGCCCAGAGCGCACACCATTGTTTGAGCTCGTCGACTATGGCCTCACGGCGGTGCTCGGTGAGCATTTTCGAATCGGCAACGCCTTGCGGTACGGCCAAGGCCGGCAAATCACGCGTCCAGATCGCGGCGGCGCCCACCATAACCGGTCCGGCAAGCGAACCGCGGCCGACTTCGTCGAATCCCACGATCAGGTCATACCCTTGACTCGCCAGTTCACGCTCCATATCCAATGTTGGCGTGACGGATACAGCCATGTCAGACTCCTTTGCCGCGTGCGCATGGGCGCGTCGTGAATTGCACGATTCGAGTGGCTTATTGCGCGCTTTGCGCATCGGGGATCTTCTCGAAGACTTCGCGATGCGAGTCAAGCAACCCCATGTGGTCGGCCGGCCAATATGTGGCGACCGCCACGCTGGCCACATTGTCAATCGGCACCATGCCATGTGTGGATTCGTCCAGATGATACCGTGAATCGGCGGAATTCGAACGGTTGTCTCCCATAACGAAAATATGCCCCTCCTCGACGGTGGCGCTAAATGCGAAATCGCTGGGATTGACGCCTTCACGCAGATACGCGCTTTCATCAATGGCTTCGCCGTTGACGGTCACCGGCTGGCCTGGCCCCTTGCAGGCGACGGTGTCGCCGGGAAGCCCGATGAGGCGTTTGATGAGATATTCCTCGCCGCCGGAAGACGTCTGGTTTTCCGCCAGCCAATTATCGGGATCCCGGAACACGACGATGTCGCCGCGTTCAAGATCGAATACCGACGGGGTGAGTTTCGTACCGATAACACGATCGCCGATCTGGATCGTATCCATCATTGAGCCGGATGGGATGACATAGAAACCGAGCAGGAAGATACGGATCAGCAGCATCACGATGACCGGGATGCCGCACCAGATAAGAAAATCACGAATGCCGAAGCTTTCGCTCCCGCGTTTGCGCGTCTCATGCGCCGGACGTTCCGTCTGCTTGGGCATTTCAGGGACAGGCGCCGGATTGACTCCGTGATCGGCGATCATGACGGTGTGCAGGTCTCGTCGCGCCTGAAGGTTCTCATCTGTTTCCGCCGGCATCGCTCCCCCCTTGCCCATGTGTTCTCTGGCTGGCATACGCCATGAGGCCCAATCATAGCGAGGCCTCATGCAAAAACCCGGCAGCCTGCGATGGACTGCCGGGTTGTTATTCCACACTAATCGTGCCGGATACAGCTCACTTGGCGCTGTTGTCGCGACGCTCGGCGATACGAGCGGCCTTACCGCGCAGAGCGCGCAGGTAGTACAGCTTGGCGCGACGCACACGGCCCTTGCGGACCAGCTTGATGGAGTCGATGGACGGGGAGTGCAGCGGGAAGCGGCGCTCCACACCGGTGCCGAAGCTAATCTTACGAACGACGAAGGTTTCACGGACGCCGCCGCCCTGACGGGCGATGACCACGCCGGTGAAGGTCTGGATACGGGAGTTGTTGCCTTCCTTGATCTTCACGTTCACGTCGACGGTGTCGCCCGGACGGAAGGCCGGAATTTCCTCGGCCGGTTTCATGTGCTTGGCGTCGAAAGCGTCAATAGCGTTAACCATTGCTATCTCCTGTCACTGCCGCATATCAGTGCGCGTGTCGGGGCGTTCCTTGAAAAACACGGAAACGCCTAACTCGTATTCCTTCAGGTTTGCCTTCAGGAAGCCTGTCAATCCGCCGAAAACCAGTCCGGCTGGACCCTTCGGAGAGACCCGCTTATGCGGCGGCCGATCCCTCGACACAGCAACCAAGAATTGTACACGAGATCAGTGACGAATCATCATCCCCACACTAAATCGTTAAAACCACGCGGTTTTAACGATTTCACAGGCCCGCCAAGACCCCAAACCGTTAGAACCACGTGGTTTTAACGGTTTTTTTTTGGGGGGGGTACGAGTCCGCGCTGATTATTACGCCGATTACTGCGCCGATCGCGCGGCCATTAACTTGGCGACGGCGGTACGAATGGCTTGTTCCGCTTCGTCGACATCGCTGACGTTCAGCACGGAGGATTCGATCGGGCACATGCCGGATTTGGTGCGATTGAGAATCATCGGCACCAGTTCGCCGTATGCGGACTCGATGCCGTGGGCCCGCAACGTCGCAAGCCCGCCTTCGCTCATCGTCTGCGCGTACACCGCGCAGACGCCGAGTTTGGTGTACAGCAGTGCCGCGGCCTTGCCGACCACTCGATCGGCGGCGCTGTAGCCTTGTAGCGATATGCCTTGGGCCAACCAGCTCAATAACGGCTTGACGCCGCGGCCTGCCCCGGTCAGCATACTGCTGCCGGAACATGCCACGGCGCCAAGCGTATCGTCGGAAAACAGCTGTTCCTTCGCCTTGTTCCAATCAGTCATATCATGTTCGATCATGTTTCACATGATGTCACACGCTTTGACGAATCGGAGGCAAACAGGCGACGGACCAGGCTGCTGTCCTAAACCGAATCAGAACTCGCGATGTGCGCGGTAGAACCTGATCAGGCTCTGGGTGGAAGCGTCCTGAGCGGCCAGGGCTTCGTCATCCTGGGAGATGGCCGGGGTGATTTCCTTGGCCAGCTGCTTGCCCAGTTCGACGCCCCACTGATCGTAGGAGTCCAGGCCCCACACGGTGCCTTCAACGAAGGTGATGTGCTCGTAGAGGGCGATGAGTTCGCCGACTGCGAACGGGGTCAGGGCCACGCCGAGGATGGATGTGGTCGGACGGTTGCCGGTGAACACGCGGGCCGGAACGATTTCTTCCGGAGTGCCCTCAGCGCGTACTTCGTCAGCGGTCTTGCCGAAGGCCAGGGCCTTGGTCTGAGCCAGGTAGTTGCCCAGGAACAGCTCGTGCACGTCCTGGCCGGAATCCTTGGCCGGGTTGGCGGTGTTCACGAAGGCGATGAAGTCGGCCGGGATCAGCTGGGTGCCCTGGTGGATCAGCTGGTAGAAGGCGTGTTGGCCGTTGGTGCCCGGCTCGCCCCAGAAGATTTCGCCGGTCTCGGAGGTGACCGGAGTGCCGTCCCAACGCACGGACTTGCCGTTGGATTCCATGGTCAGCTGCTGCAGGTAGGCCGGGAAGCGGTGCAGGTACTGGTTGTACGGCAGCACGGCGTGGGAAGCGGCCTTGAAGAAGTTGCGGTACCACACGTTCAGCATGCCCATGAGCACGACGGCGTTCTTCTCGAACGGCACGGTGGCGAAATATTCGTCGATGGCGTGGAAGCCCTTGAGGAACTCTTCGAAGCGTTCCGGACCGAACACGACGGCCAGGGAGGTGCCGACGGCGGAATCGACGGAGTAACGGCCGCCGACCCAGTTCCAGAAGCCGAAGGCGTTCTCCGGGTCGATGCCGAACTCGGCGACCTTCTCCAGGTTGGTGGAGACTGCGACGAAGTGCTTGCGGATGGCGTCGGCGTTCTGAGCGTCGGAGCCGTCGATGGCACCAGCGGCCTTCAGGGTTTCGAGCAGCCAGGTGCGGGCTTCACGAGCGTTAGTCAGGGTTTCCAGGGTGGTGAAGGTCTTGGAAACAACGATGAACAGAGTGGTTTCCGGATCGAGGCCCTTGGTCTTCTCAGCGATGTCGTTCGGGTCGATGTTGGAGACGTAGCGGGCGGAGATGCCGGCGTCAGCGTACGGCTTCAGTGCTTCGTACACCATGACGGGGCCGAGGTCGGAGCCGCCGATGCCGATATTGACCACGGTTTCAATCTTCTTGCCGGAGACGCCGGTCCATTCGCCGGAACGAACCTTCTCGGCGAAGGCGTAGATGCGATTCAGAACCTCATGGACATCCTTGACGGTGTCCTGACCATCGACGATGAACTTGCCTTCATCCTCGGCCGGACGACGCAGCGCGGTGTGCAGCACGGCGCGGTCTTCGGTGTTGTTGATGTGCTCGCCGGAGTACATGGCCTTGGTGCGCTCTTCCAACTTGACGGCCTTGGCAAGGTCGGCGAACAGCTGCAGGGTTTCCGGCTTGATCAGGTTCTTGGAGAAATCGAAGTGCAGATCGCCGGCATCGAAGCTCAGCTTCTCGACACGGTTCTCGTCTTCGGCGAACCATTCCTTGAGGCTGATGCCTTCGGCCTGCATTTCATCGTAATGCTTCTGCAGCGCAGCCCACTCCGGGGTCTTAGTGGCGTCAACAGGAGGATTGATGGCCATAGTGATTAGGTCCTTTCATCATCACACGAAGCGACGCAATTCGCTGAAAACCAACGTTTCACGCCGTATTCCTTCACCTCACAAGATACCCACAAAAGCCGACAGAACAACACAAAACCTGCATACAGTCGAACGTTATCGCTCACAAAGGCACGATTCAGCCGAAATTCTCCCGACAACATCAATCAATCAAACAAACAATTATTTCGACATATGCACAGCGCGCAGAACAGGACGCCGTACCACACGATCAGCCACGCACACCACCAGTACAAAACAACACGAAAAAGCGATACCGGCGGCAAACCAACCCAGCATCCATCCAACATATGCGGCGCCCTGCGCTGAAGCCGCATACCGCAGCAACGGCGTCATCAGAAACTGCCGCGCCGCCGACCACAGCGGATACATCAGCGACTGCACAATATAAAATCCCAAAATCCCCGATGCCAACGCCACAACCAGGCGACGAGCGCAACGCTTGGTGTGTGAAGAGGCGGCGTCATCCGAATTTTTCGAAGCGGCGTCGCCGCACACCGCCGCCATCACCATGGCAACGGCAAGCGCAAACGACAGCACCGACGTCGATTTGAACGACAGCATGCGCGCCATCGCATATGTCGGGCCGCTTACGGCGATGACGCAGCACACGACCATCGCCAGTTCGATGGCGACGACAACACGCAGCCAGAACGCGCGCGACCGCAACGCCGCGCGCCAATGAGTCTTCGGCAGCGAATCATCCTGCGCACGACGCAAAGTCATACCAAGCGCGCCAGCCAGCGCGAACGACACCGCGTATGTCACCGCACTCATCAATTTTCGCCAATCCGAAAGCTCGAAGCTCACGCCGGAAACGCCCACACCCGATGCGATCGACATATTCAACGCATACACCGCGATCAAAGCCAACGCCGCAAGCGCAACCGTTATGCGAGGCCGCAGACGCGCCAAAATCCATGCCACGAGCGGCGAGACAACAACGAACGCCACATACAGCCAAATGAATTCCAAGCCGACCGTCAGCGACGAAACCGAACCGACGCCCGGAATCGGAACGATCCAACGATTCACCGCAAGCGCGACCAGCAGATAAAACGCCACCGTCGCCGCGGCATACATGCAGCGGCGCAGCGTCGATTTGCCTTCAGAGCGCCAATATGCAGGCTCATAGGAGTGCTGCGCCATGCGGGGAATCAGGAAAAAGCCGGAAATCATGAAAAACACATGATTGCCCCACGAGCCCAAAAACATCATCATCGACAGCGCCCACATCGCGATGCGCGATGATGCGATTGCAGCGATCAAACCGGATTGCGACACCGCTTCCGCCCCCTGCAGCGGCCCCAACATCACGGATTGGTCGAAGAACGGCGAAAACGTGTGGAATATGGCGATGCTGCAGATTGCGGCCAGACGCAGTATTTCGACTGACAGCATGCGTCTGGCGGGAGCGCGATCGGCTTTGGCTGATGCGCAATCGTCGGATGCGCAATTTCGATCTGCGTGATTCTGCATTGCGCAATTGTCGACGGCATGATTGTCGCCAGTAATGCTGCAGGCGACACTGATGCCGGCATTATTGCTGACATGATTGCCGATGCTGCCGCGCGCGGGCGTTTTCGTGGGCGTAGTCATGTGCACAGAATAACGCGTCGTAACATGACTTACGCGTATAAACGACACGCCGGAACACTGTCTACACCGCTTGAATTGGACAAGTCGAAATATCCAGTTATACTAAATATCTTGTGCGCGGCTGGCGAATGCCTCCCGGGCATCATGCCACTTTAGCTCAGTCGGTAGAGCGGCTCACTCGTAATGAGCAGGTCGACAGTTCGATTCTGTCAAGTGGCTCTGTCGCCCTAGATTGGATTTGTTCCGTCTAGGGTTTTGCATATCGGCAGGATTTAGGCAATATCAACGATTATGATGCTGCCGCCGAATACCGTCGGCATGCTCCGCGCGAGTGGCGTAATTGGTAGCCGCGCAGGATTTAGGTTCCTGTGTCTTTGACGTGTGGGTTCGAGTCCCATCTCGCGCACCCAATCTTCACCTCATGACAATGGCTTTATATCGCCGTTTTCTACACGTTGCCAGCATTGCAATGCAGCATACGAGGCATCATGATGGCGAAAAATGATAACTTTTACTTAGTCAAATCAGCGAAGCAATAATCTGAAGAAGGCATCATGTCAGCAATCATCCAACCAATCACACTGCTGCTTATCGTCATCGTCGGATACCTGTTCAAACGCCTCGGCCTTTTCGGGCAACGCGACTATCGCATCATCCAAGTCGCATTATTCAATTTGGCGCTGCCCGGCGCAATCATTCACTCGTTCGCGACCAATCCACATGACATCAGTCTGCTGTGGATTTCCGTATTCGGATTCTGTGTCGCCGCGCTTCCTCCAGTGCTGATCTACTTTGCGACGTCGAAACGACCGGTCACACAGCGTGCTTTTCTTATGCTCAACGGCGCAGGCTTCAATATCGGCTGCTTCTGTTTTCCCGTCGTACAAGCGTTCCTCGGCACTTCAGCCATCGTGCCGGCCGCCATGTTCGACGTCGGCAACTGCGTTATGGTCGCCGCCGGCACGAATGTAATGACACAGACACTACTGCACATCGAACCAGGCAAAACCCTCGCCGAACAAGGCGCTGGCTCCGCACCGACGCTGCCCTACACCAAGCCGACCGACAAAGACGCAAAACGGCTGGCGCACCACGCCTTACTGCGCAACGTGATGAAGGGATTCTTCGGCTCAGTGTCATTCGACACATATCTGCTGATGATCATTCTGATGTTGGCCAACGTACAGTTTCCACAATGGGTGGTCACCGTATCGGAACCGTTCTCAAACGCCAACGCCTTCTGCGCAATGCTGATGGTCGGCATGCTGACGGACCTGCCATCATCGAAGAACGATCTGAAATCCATGGCGGAAGTGCTTGCATGGCGGCTGCCGTTCGGCATTCTTTTCGCCGCCGCCGCATGGTTCCTGCTACCGTTTGACGCTTTGACGCGCGAAACGATCATGATGTGTACGCTCGCACCGGTCGCCGTGTTCTCCACGCTGTTCACGGACAAGGTGTTGGGCAATGCGAAACTGGCAGGATTCAACCTGTCGATCACCGCCATCATCGGCATGTTGATGATGACGGGATTGCACCTGATTGTCGGCTAACGCTTCAGCAGCTTCGCAGCGGTTTCTTTCAAAAAGAACAGCAGCTTATTCACCGGCAAGGTGAATTCGCCGGCCAACTCCTCAATATAACCGTTGAAGCCCTGCTTGAACTCCAAAACGCCACGGCCGGCCGAATTCGGATCATCGAACACGCCATCGATGCCATAGAAGTTGTAACGAGTGATGCCACGTTCCAGACAGCGAGACATCATCTCATGCTGAATGGCCGTCGGCGCATAGAACTTCGCATAGCGCTCGTCGGAACCGCTGGAGAAATACACCAGTTCACGCTTATGCCACATGAACAGGCCGGCCGCAACCGGAACCACTCGGCCATCGCGGGCGATGCGCTCATTCGCATCGACGACGCGTTTACGGGAAGCCTCCAGATTCTTATTCGCCGTATCCAACTTCTTACGAACATCATCCGGATACTTCGTCGTTTGCAACGACTTGGTCAGACGCGCCACATCCTTCTCCCCTTTGGCGACCTTGTCTTGCCACGACGCCAAATAACGATCCAAATGCACTTCGGCAATAATGAATTCGGCGTCGTCGCCGAACATATCGAATACACGCTGGAAATACTCCAACGAACGATTCGCAAAATGCTGCTTCACACTGCTCATTTCACAAATATCATGGAACGTTCCCAACTCATCACGCGTCATCTTGCGCACTTCCACACCACTATTGCGTGCGATTTTCACATTGCGACGCGTGTTCTTGGAATATGAGGCCAACAATGCGTCAGCATCGGCGAAACCGGTCAAATCCTTCACATACACCCAACGATTAATCACAGAATCATAACCGCGCGTAAAACCTCCATGCTTCCAACCGGCAGCGGCATAGGAGGTCATCATCGCGTCGTCCGCGGCGGCAGACGGCCCACCATCGGAATCATGCAAACGATACACATCATCCGGCCAACAGGACACGCTGATGGCGTGACGGCTACGCGCATCATCGGCAATCGCCTTCGTCATCGCCTGCAGCATCGCCGTATTATGCGGATCACACAGCGGACCCAGCCAGATCGATCCTTCAAAGCCGAGACGACTCGGCGTATACGCAATCATCGCACCGGCAACAGGCTTGCCGGATTCATCCGTCAAACCAATCAGCGCAGACTGCAAACCGCGGACGGCGACCATGCGACGCATCGCCGACGTCTGCTGGAATCCGCCATCCACATGAGACGCAGACAATGCGTCAAACTCGTCATCGCTCAATTCGCGTGCACACCAAGAATCATTGCTCATCTATCATCATCCATTCGTATTCGTCGCCGTCGCAGCATGGTAGCCGATACGCCTTGGTCTGATCGACCGAAGCGAAGAAGTTCACCTGTTCAACACACGATGCACGAAACGCTTCGCCACATAGGAAAGAGGGCGGCACACCATGGTGAATTCACCCATCAGCTCTTCAACATAGCCGTTGAACCCCTGCTTGAACTCGAGCACGCCGCGACCTTGCGAATTCGGATCGTCGAACACACCGTCAATGCCATAGAAATTATAACGTTTCACGCCACGTTCCACGCATAAATGCAACATCGTATCATGCTGGATCAGCGCCGACGCATAGAACGGCTTGTATTCTTCAACGCTACCCGAAAACAGGTAAATCACCTCGCGAGGATGCTCAACGAACAGCGACGCCGCAGCCGGAAGCACATCGCCGCGCCGAGCCAAACGCTGCGCCTCGTCCAAACGTTTGCGTGCAGCTTCAAGATTGCGCTGCTCCTCGCCAAGCTGACGCTGCAATTTCGTAGTGGCGCGCTGCTCATAGCGGGCTTGCAATTGGGACACCTTATCGACGAGCGCCGCACATTTGCGTTCCATATCGGCCGTGTATTCGCCGACATGGATTTCAGCGACCATAAAATGCGCTTTGTTTCCGTACGTCTGTTTGAAACGACGGAAATATTCGGCGCCGCGATATTCGAAACTGCGACGTTCCGCAGTCGCCTGTTCGATGTCCGCGAATGTTTGCAGCTCGGATTCCTCAAGTTCGCGCACGTGCACGCCCATGGAGGCGGCGCGCTTCACGCTCCACTGCGTGCGCTTATCGTAAGTTTTCAGCAGCTCGGATTCATTGCTGACGCCGGCAAGATCCTTGACATAGCGCCAACGCGGCACTGCCGTGTAGCCAACGGTGAGGCCGGCATGTTCCATGCCGCAGGCCTGCAAGGTGGCGATTTCGGCGTTGTGCGGCGCGCCTTCCTTTCCCGGCAGCGGCTCGCCGAATGAGTCACGCAGACGGTATGGGGCTTCCGGCGTGATCTCCAGCTGGGAAGCCTTCAGCTTTTTGGCGCGAGCGCGCAACCGTTCAAGGAAATATCGCGTCAATTCCGTATCGGTGAAATCGCATAGCGGACCATCATGTACGACGGCGAAAGTCGACAAGCGGCTGTGATGCACTTCCAGCAACGCAGCGGCCTTGATGACGTCGTGCTCTTTTACCGCCACATATTCGACGTGAACGCCTTGCATGGCGCGCAGGCGGCCAGCGGCAGAGGTTTGCTGGAAATTGCCGTTCGGATGTTTGGCGGAGAATTCGTCGAATTCCTGTTCCGTCAGATTGACCACAGTAAACGATCGCATATTGTCTCTTGTCACAGTTGGTAGAAAAAGGCGGTTTTGGAGCGGTCTTTCGGCCAGCTTTTAATGCAGCAGCTCTTCGACGGCGGGGGCGATTGCGCGCAAGGCCTTGCCGCGGTGGGAGATGGCGTTCTTTTCTTCCGGCGTCATTTCAGCGGAAGTCAATCCTTCGCTGCCGTCTACAGCGTTGGCGGCACGGGTGGGCTGGTCGTCCGGGACAAACAGCGGATCGTAGCCGAAACCGTTTTCGCCGCGGGCTTCGCGCAGCATACGGCCTGGCATTTCGCCTAACTGCACGGTTTCGCTGACGATTTCGTAAGGAGCGCCTTCGACTTCACCGGTCTCCGCAGACACTTCGGCTGCCGTGATGTCACGATTCCAATCAGCCTTCGGCACGACAAGGGCCGCAGCGCAGCGGAATCGGGCCGAGCGCTTGGCATCCGGAATATCGGCGATCTGCGCGAGCAGCAGCGCATTGTTGGCGGCGTCATCACCGTGACGGCCGGCCCAGCGTGCGGACAGAATTCCAGGCGCATTGCCCATAACGTCCACGATCAGGCCGGAATCATCGGCGATTGCGGGAAAACCGGTGCGCCTTGCGACGTCGCGGGCTTTCAAAAGCGCATTCTCTTCGAAAGTGACGCCGTCTTCCACCGGATCAGGCAGATTCAGCGAGCCGGCGGAGATAAGATTCACACCGGCGGCGGCCTTACCGAGGCGTTCTTCCAGAATGCGGCGGATTTCCACCAGTTTGCCTTCGTTATGCGTGGCAACGATGATGTTCATGGCTTATATCCTTTCCAAGTGGGCTTGCCTCAGGCCTGATCGAGGGCAGCACGTTGGGCGGCCTGCAGTTCCTTATTGCCCTTCTGCGCCAAGTCGAGCAGCGCGTTGAGCTCCTCACGACTGAACGGGCGGTGTTCGGCGGTGCCCTGAATTTCAATGAATTCGCCGGAGCCGGTCATGGCCACATTCATATCGGTCATGGCCTGGCTGTCTTCGATATACGGCAGATCCAGCATCGGCGTACCGTTGATAACGCCGACGGACACGGCGGACACACTGTCTTTCAGCACATGGTCGGCACGCTTGATGAGCTTCTTCTTTTCAGCCCAACGCAGCGCATCCGCAAGCGCCACGTATGCACCGGTGATGGATGCAGTACGCGTACCGCCGTCGGCCTGCAGCACGTCGCAATCGATTTGGATCTGATTTTCGCCCAGCGCCTTCATATCGACGACGCCGCGCAGACAGCGGCCGATCAGACGGCTGATCTCATGCGTGCGGCCGCCGATTTTGCCGCGCACGGACTCACGATCGGTACGCTCTGCCGTGGCGCGCGGCAGCATCGCATATTCCGCGGTAACCCAGCCAAGGCCGGAATCCTTACGCCAGCGCGGCACGCCCGCAGTGAAGGTCGCCGTGCACATCACACGCGTATTACCGCATTCGATCAGCACAGAGCCTTCCGGAACGTCAGTGAAATTGCGGGTGATCTTTACCGGACGCAACTCGTCCACAGCGCGGCCATCCGCGCGCAATACCACATGTCCTGCCAACAAATCCTTGATCTCAGCCATGAATATCCTTCTGCCGTTTTCTTCAATCATTTTTCGCCTCTGCCGAGCGTAGCACTCGCCCATCATCCGCCAATCATGAAGAACATCATTCCTCACATCTTCTGACGAATCAGCGATCACACAAGGCCGGCAGTGTTCGAGCAGCGGACACACCGACGGCGGGCAAGCGAAAATCGTCGCAAATCATACATATAGTTATCATGACTATTGGCTTGATCAGTACTGTTTCGTGCATACCACGCGAATATGTAAAAGCGAGGCCGCTGGGAGGAATCATGGACTTTTCACCGACAATGATGACCGATATGTATGAATACACCATGCTCGACGCCTGCCTGAGGGACGGCACCGCCAATCGCAAATGTGTTTTCGAGATTTTCACGCGCCATCTACCGGAAGGCCGCCGTTACGGCGTGGTCGCCGGAACGGGGCGCATTCTGGATGCGCTGGAAAACTTCCACCTACGCGACGAAGACCTGCGCTTCCTCGCCGACCGCCATATCGTGAGCAAGGAAACGCTGCAGTGGCTGGAAAACTTCCATTTCTCCGGATCGATCAAAGGCTACCGCGAAGGCGAAATGTTCTTCCCGAATTCGCCGATTCTGCAAGTTGAAGGCACGTTCGGCGAATGCACGCTGCTGGAAACGCTGCTGCTGAGCATTCTGAATTATGATTCCGCCGTCGCGTCGGCCGCCTCCCGCATGGTTTCGGCCGCGAAGGATCGCCCGTGCATGGATATGGGTGGCCGCCGCACGAACGAGTGGGCTGCCGTGGCCGCCTCCCGCGCCGCGGTGATCGGCGGCTTCAAGGGAACGGCGAACCTGCTGGCGGCGCAAATGTACGGTTTGAAGGCGATCGGCACGGCGGCGCACTGCTTCACGCTGGTGCATGACGATGAGCGTTCCGCGTTTGAATCGCAGATCGCCGCGCTGGGCCGCAATACGACGCTGCTTGTTGACACGTACAACATTGAAGAGGCCGTGAAAACCGCGATTGAAGTGGCTGGCCCCGAATTGGGCGGTGTTCGAATCGATTCGGGTGACTTGGCGTCGTTGGCGCAGCGTGTACGCAATCAGTTGGATGCGTTGGGCGCGACGAATACGAAGATCACGGTGACCAATGATTTGGACGAGTATGCGCTGGCTGCCTTGCAGACCGCGCCTGTTGATTCGTATGGTGTCGGCACGATGCTGGTGACCGGTTCGGGCGCGCCGACCTGCGCGATGGTGTACAAGCTGGCCGAGCGCGAGAATTCAGATGGCGTGATGCAGCCGGTCGCGAAGAAGTCGAAAGATAAGGCCACTGTGCCGGGACGAAAGTTGGCCTATCGCTCATACGAATACAACCTGGCTGATTGCGAGCATGTGATTTCCGGCTCGGAGGCCGCGCTGGATGCGTTCCAGCCGGCTGATGGCTGGAAGGGTCTGCTGGTCGACTACGTGGTCGACGGGCAGATTGATGCGCAGTATCAGGGTCACGATGCGATTGTGAGAGCACATGAATATCGTGCGAAGGCGCTGGCCGAGTTGCCGGTTACCGCACAGTCGCTAATGAAGGGCGACCCGGCGATTCCGACGGAAGTCACCGTGCTGTAAGACTGTGGTGCGCTGTGACGCAATCAGACCTATGAAATGCTTTGGGCCGATGTTTTCGAACATTGGCCCAAAGCATTTCATTACCTCACAAAAAGGCGCGTCAGGGGCGCCTATCAGCCGCAATTATCTTCCGCGACAATCGTTGCGCACCACCCGAAAATGCATGCCGCCCGAAAAGGCCGAAGAAGCGATGCAACTCAACCGACGGCGGCGGCATGATCCACGAACATCGGTCACATCGAAAGCGATTTATCGCAGTGAAATCTCATCAATGCGACGCAACTCTTCATCAGCAAATGTCGTATTTTTCAGCGCGCCGATATTATCGAGAATCTGCTGCGGCTTGGAAGCGCCGATCAGCACCGACGTGACGACGCCGTCATGCAGCAGCCAGGCCAGCGCCATCTCAGCCAAAGTCTGGCCTCGTTCGGCGGCCAAATCATTCAGCTCGCGAATCTGCTGCAGGCGTTCCGGCGTCAGCGCGCTTTCCTGCAGGAAACGACCGTCGGCAGCGATGCGGCTGTCTGCGGGCACGCCATGCAAATAACGGTTCGTCAGCAGGCCCTGATCGAGCGGCGAGAAGGTGATAATGCCTTTGCCCAAGTGCTTCGACGTTTCTTTCAGGCCATTGCTTTCAACCGTTCGGTCGAAAATGTTGTAACGATTCTGGTTGATGATGAACGGCACATGCAGCTCATAAAGAATCGCCGTGGCCTTCTCCAGCGTCGGGCCGTCATAATTTGAAAGACCCACATACAGCGCCTTGCCGCTAGAAACCGCCTGCGCCAACGCGCCCATCGTCTCCTCCAGCGGAGTGTTCGGATCCATGCGGTGATGGTAGAAAATGTCCACATATTCCAAGCCGAGACGTTCAAGGCTTCGATCAAGCGAGGCCAGCAGATATTTGCGGCTGCCCAAATCGCCGTACGGGCCAGGCCACATTTCATAGCCTGCCTTTGTGCTGATGATCAGCTCATCGCGATGATGGCTGAAATATTCGCGCAGCAGGCGGCCGCAATTCTTTTCGGCGCTGCCCGGCTCCGGGCCGTAATTATTGGCCAGGTCGAAATGCGTGATGCCGTTGTCGAAAGCGGTGAACACCAGCTGCTTCATCGTCTCGTACGGCGTGTGCTCGCCGAAATTATGCCAGAATCCGAGCGAGACTGCCGGCAATTTCAGACCGCTCGCACCGCAGCGGTTGTAGGCCATGGAATCGTAGCGGCTTGGAGCCGGTGTGTAGACGGCGGTTGCTTCGAACAAAGATGCTCCTTCGAATATGTTCGTTTATGAAATATCGTTACCATCGTCTCACTTCAAGTAAACTTAAAGGCAAATGGCGCGAAGCGCATCGGCGGCGACGCGAAAAGCATGCAGGCTGCAAAAAGGGGCTGATTATGGGCAAAACATATACGATTCGAGATTTGGCGAATCGATTTGCAATGCAGCCGTCAACGCTGCGATATTACGAAGAATGCGGACTGCTGCCTGAAGTCGCACGCACCGAAGCCGGACAACGTATATATGACGAGTCGCATGTTGCGCGACTAGAAGCGATTCAATGCTTTAAGCATGCCGGCATGAGCATTGATGAATTGAAACGATTCTTTGAATATGAAAGCGATGAAAACGCCCACATTTCGCAGATGGTCGAATTATTGGAAGCACGCCGCGATGCGATTGTCGAGCAGCGACGCGCATTGGAGGAGGCCTATTTGCATGTGCTGCGAAAACTGCGTTTTTACGGCGACATCAAACGCAGCATAGAAGACGGTACGCCGCATCCCGATTGGGCCGACTACGATGGCAAGGATTTTTCCGGGCAAGACACCCCCGACGCCCGGCATGCATGACCCAAGCCGACTTCGAACAACCACAAAACGGTCACATGTGCTGACGCGAACAAACCTCATCAGCAAGCGTGACCGAAAAAGAGGGTTAAAACGGTCACACCTGCTGAAGGAATACGTTCTACATCAGCAAGTGTGACCGGAAACCGGACCAAAAACGGTCACATCTGCTGAGGGGCGTCGTCAGCATCAGCACATGTGACCGGGCGAAGCAACGGTCAGCGCATCATCTCTTCGTAGATGCGCTTGCAGTCGGGGCAGACCGGAAACTGCGAAGGGTCATGCTTTGGCACCCACACTTTGCCGCACAGCGCCACAACCGGACGGCCGGTCAAACGCGACTCGGCGATACGATCGCGCGACACGTAATGCGCAAAACGGTCGGCATCGCCGTTATCCGACATTTCCGTGCGCTCTTCAACCTCTGGGCGTTCCAATACGGCGGTGCCGGAAGAGGAATCCGGCTCGGCCTCCATGCGAACGTCACCAGCATAAGAGCCACTGGCACAAACGCCACCTACAATGCGGGCGCCGCCGACGCGGACGCCGTGAAGTTCCATCACCGCGGCATCATCCTGCAAATTCTGCATCACAGACTCTCCTATAGTTCATGTATTCATTTCATTCGCCGCATCGACGGCGACGCGACCATCCGCATACATCATAGCCACAGCAATCATAAGAACGATTTTCCCCGGCACCGTGTTCAATGCTGCAACCTGTCACCTCGCCTTCACACCGCATCGCGTTCAACGTTGCAAGCCGTCGTGCCAGCCCCACTGCATCATGGTCGCGCCGCCTATTACCGTGTGCGCTGCCGTGTCAACGCCATAATGCGCGGTAGTCTTATGGCTATGACCATTGCTGTATGCCCTGGATCCTATGACCCGGTCACCTCCGGGCATTTGGACGTTATCGAACGCTGCGCGCGCTTCTTCGACAAAGTGCACGTGGTAGTCGCTGTAAATTCCGCGAAAACACCGATGTTTTCCGAACAAACTCGCGTCAACATCATTCGTCAGGCGCTTGATAAGGACGGATGCCGTAACGTGCAGGTCGCGTCCACGGACGGACTGATTACCGACTACTGCAAAAAGATAGGCGCGACGGTTATCGTCAAAGGCCTGCGCCAGAACGGCGATTATGAAGCCGAATTGGGTATGGCACTGGTCAATCGCAAGCTGTCGGGCGTGGAGACGCTGTTTCTTCCCGCCGACCCGATACGCGAACACATTTCCAGCTCCATCGTCAAGGATGTCGCGCGCCACGGCGGCGATGTAACAGGCATGGTGCCTGACTGCGTCATTCCGTTGCTCGCCGAAACGCTGAAAAAGGAACCGAATAAAGAACCGGATATCACGCCGACTACGGGGAAGGAAGCATGATGACCGACGAGACTTCCACGACTACACCGAATCCGGCGGCAACCGAGACCACGGCGACTTCGCCTGCCCCGACAGCACCCGCCCCTGAAACTCCGGCTACGCCCAAACCCGCTTCTACGCATGCCGTCCCCAAGCACACCATCCCAAGCCTGCCGGATTTGCGCGAAACACTTGACCCCGATGGCGAAGTCGACAAAAGCCGTGAGGAATTCACCACAGTGTACGACATCATCGACGACTTGGAAGACACGTTGAATGAAGCGAAGGCAACGCTATTCTCGCCGAATATGGTACGCGTGGATCGTGAGGATTTCATCGACCGCCTGGAGCAGCTGAAGAAAATGCTGCCTGTACAGTTGGAGCGCGCGTCCGCTTTGATGCGCGAGGCCGAACGCCGCTTGGAAAGCGCGCAGACACAGTCCAATGCGATTGTGGCCGCGGCACAAAGCCGCTCCGCCGACATGATTCGAGAAGCCAACGAACAGGCGCAGTTCCTTGCCGGACAGGAAAACGTCACCTCGATCGCGCGTCAGAAGGCGCGTGCTATTCTCGATCAGGCGCAAACGAAGGCGGACCATTTGACGCAGGGCGCTGACCGCTATTGCACCACCGTTATGGAAAGTCTGCAGCAGCAGCTGGGCAAGCTTGAGCATGACGTGCAGGCCGGTTTGAATGTGCTGAGCGAACGTCAGCGCGCCGCCGGCGACAATATGCCGCATCTCGATTCCAACGATTATCCGGAGGACTGATTTCATGGCACGTACCGAAGATTCCCCGTGGGCTGTTTCCGTGGCACAGGTCGCGGCACGCCCCGGTCAGAGCAAAGAGATTGACACGACGTTCCCCGCACCCAGTGGCATTGGCGACGAGATCATCGGCGTTGGGGAAGGCGCCGACGTCCAGGTGACGGGTTCGTTCGATTCCATCGTTGACGGCCTGATTTTCACCGGCCACATCAATGCGCCCGTTCATGCCGAATGCACACGATGCCTGAAACCGATTCGCCGCGATTGGGGCATTGCGGTCACCGCGTTCTTCCCTTATGAGGCGCAGGATTCGAAGAATACCGGTAATGATGACGTTGACATTATCGCCGGCGAGGACGAGTCGGAAGACATCTACCCGCTGCTTGACAACGGCGCTTTCGCTGATTTGGAAGCGTTGCTGCGCGACACTTTGGTTGAGGAGTTGCCGATGCAGCCGCTGTGCAAGGATGATTGTCTGGGACTGTGTTCGCAGTGCGGTGTTGATTTGAATGAGAATCCTGATCATCATCATGATGTTGCCGATATTCGTTTTGCGGCGTTGGAAGGATTGAAGGCCCAGCTGGAACGTGAGCAGGGACAGTAAACAGTAAGCAGCGAAAGTCGGCAGTAATCGCGTAATTGCAGGGGATTACACGCAGTTGCCAAGGAATTACACGCTGACAGCGCATCTTTGGCACGTCCAAAATGGACTTTGTACGACGTATGTGCTAGGATACCGAACGCTTAAGCTCAATCGTTCGAACGAAATAGAGGAACAACAATGGCACTGCCTAAGTACAAGACCTCGCGCGCGAATACCCATTCCCGCCGCGCGAACTGGAAGGCCAAGGCTTCCCAGACCGTAACTTGCCCGAACTGCGGCGCTCCCGCTCTGCCTCACATGGCTTGCCCGAGCTGCGGCGCTTTCCGTGGCCGCATTTACCGCGAAGCCATCCGCTCCGCTCACACCAAGTGAGCAGCCGGAAGCAATCAAGGCATTATGAATAAGAACCCTGCCATCGACGGGTGGCAGGGTTCTTGCATGTGAACGACCGAAAGACCTCCCCATGACTTCCAAAAAACACTCGCACACTTCCCTTGTCTCCGAACGCAGCATGAATCCCAGCAATGTACTGCTTGACGCGCTCGGCACGACGCTTAGTCCTGAAATCCTGGTCGAAGCGCTCACCCACCGCTCGTTTTCACATGAGCATCCCGGTGCCCGCAATTATGAGCGTCTCGAATTCCTCGGCGACGCCGTACTCGAACTGGTGTCGACCGAAACCCTGTTCGCAGCGCACCCTGACATGACCGAAGGCCAGCTTGCGAAAATGCGTGCCAAGGCCGTTTCGGAAGAGTCGTTGAGCCGCATTGCACGCGACAAGCTGCATGTCGGCCCGTATATTCTGCTTGGCAACGGCGAAAAAGACCAGCATGGCGCTGAAAAAAGCTCGATTCTATGCGATATCGTCGAAGCGCTGATCGGAGCCACTTTCCTGGAACATGGCATTGATGGCGCACGTGAAGTCGTACATCATCTTATTGACGACACGTTGGCTGAAGTCGCCACCGAAGGGCCCGCGCTTGATTGGAAAACATCGCTTACCGTCAAGGCACACGGCATGGGATTGAGCGAACCTCGCTATCGCATGTCGGTGAGTGGCCCGGAATATGCGCAGATTTTCACCGCTGAGGCGATTTTGGAAGATTCAAACGAAGTGATCGGCATCGGCAAAGGTTCCAGCAAGCGCAAGGCGCAGCTGGCGGCCGCGGAGAACGCTTGGCATACGTTGGATACGCGCGAAGCGTGATGTGAGGCCTCCCACGCCTCGCCTTCAAAAAACACGCACTAACTCAAAATGTGGCCCGCTCCCCTCTCATTCGTTACATGGTCGTTACGATAGGCGGTAATCGAGAGGGATGAGATTATGCCCACAACGCATGCCGTTTCCCCTTTCGATACGCCGGAACGCAGCAAAACCTGCGCCGGACCACAGCGAACGACCTTGAAAAACGTATCTTGAGGGGGATTACGGTGTTACCTACTCCTTTGCAGGCATTCAGCAGCGTGCCGCGGGCCACTGCGACCACGGAAAAACAGACCGTTGCCGACGGCGAACAGCTGACCGGCGCCGAAGCGCTGGTTCGTTCGCTGGAAGATCTGGGTGTTGAAGAGGTTTTCGGCATTCCAGGCGGCGCGATCCTGCCCGTATACGACGCGATCAAAGACGATACGAAATTCCGCTTTGTTCTGATGCGTCATGAGCAGGCCGCCGGCCACGCCGCCGAAGGCTACGCGGTATCCACTGGCAAGGTGGGCGTGTGCATCGTCACTTCCGGCCCGGGCGCCACGAATATGATTACGGCGATCGCCGATGCGAATATGGATTCCGTGCCGATGGTGGTTATCACCGGTCAGGTCGGTGTTGATTCCATCGGCACCGACGCATTTCAGGAAGCCGACATCGTCGGCGCCACCTACCCGGTAGTCAAGCATTCATATCTGGTCACACGTGCTCAGGATATTCCGCGCGTGCTGACCGAAGCCATGTATATCGCGCGTTCCGGCCGCCCCGGCCCGGTGCTGGTCGACGTGACGAAGACCGCGCAGGTTGGCACCATGCAGTATTCGTGGCCGCAGCGCATGATTTTGCCCGGGTATAACCCGACGACGAAGGCGCATGGCCGTGTACTGTCTGACGCGGCAAAACTGTTCGGCCAGTCGTACCGTCCGGTACTGTATGTGGGTGGCGGTGCAATGCGCTCCGACGCCGGCGATCTGGTGAAGAAGCTTGCCGATGTGACCGGCGCTCCGATTGTGATGACGCTGCCGGCTCGCGGTATTGTTCCTGATTCCGATCCGAAGGTGCTGGGCATGTTGGGCATGCATGGTACCATCGCGGCGACCGGTGCCGTACAGCGCTGCGATCTGCTGGTCGCCATCGGCGCGCGCTTCGACGATCGCGTTACCGGCAAGCTGGACGCTTTCGCACCGACCGCGAACGTTGTCCATATTGATATCGATCCGGCGGAAATCAGCAAGAATCGTGTGGCGGATGTGCCGATTGTCGGCGACGTTGCCACCGTACTCGCCGATTTGATTCCGGAAATCGAACGCCATCAGGCCGAGCATGGCCGCCCGGATCTGCAGCCTTGGTGGGATACGATCGAGGAATGGCGCACCAAGTACCCGACCACGTATGCTGAGCCGACCGACGGCACGTTGGCCCCACAGTGGGTTGTCGAGCAACTGTCAAAGGCGGCGACGCCGGATACCGTGTGGGTTTCCGGCGTCGGGCAGCATCAGATGTGGGCGACTCAGCTGATCGACTTCGAAAAGCCACATTCCTGGATTTCTTCCGGCGGCCTGGGAACGATGGGATTCGGCCTGCCGGCCTCCATCGGTGCGGTGATTGGTTCAAAGCGCCCAGTGTGGCTGATTGACGGCGATGGTTCATTCCAGATGCTCTCCGAAGAGCTGGCGGCCGCATTCCACGAGCATGCTCCGGTGAAAATCGCACTGCTGAACAATTCCGTATACGGCATGGTTCGCCAGTGGCAGACGCTGTTCTATAAGCAGCATTACTCAGCCACGAATCTGAAGGACGGCGACAGCAAGGCCGCCGAGGAATTCTTCGACGTGCCTGATTTCGTCAAACTTGCCGAAGCATACGGCTGCGTCGGCATGCGCGCATTCACCAAGGAAGAGGCGCTGGATGCGATTGCCAAGGCAAACGAAATCAACGACCGTCCGGTGCTGATTGATTTCCGCGTATGGAAGGATGCCATGGTCTTCCCGATGGTTCCGGCTGGCGCATCCAATGATGAAGTCATGTACAAGCCAGGTGTCTACCCGTTGAAGCGTGCAGCGAATAACGACACCGCAGGCAACGAGTGAAACGAGTGAGGAAGGCGCAATATCATGGCTAACTATCCTGCATCCAAGCCGGGTTCGCAGCGTCACACGCTGTCCGTGCTCGTAGAGAATCGTCCGGGCGTGCTGGCGCGTGTCGCCGGCCTGTTCGCCCGCCGTGCGTTCAACATCAACTCGTTGTCCGTCTCCCCTACCGAGCGTCCGGATATTTCGCGTATCACCGTGACCGCCGACGTGGAGGAGCTGCCGCTTGAGCAGATCATCAAGCAGCTGAACAAGCTGCTGCATGTGCTGAAGATCGTCGACTTGGATCCGGCCACTACGGTGGAGCGCGAATTGGTGATGATCAAGGTCGCCGCCACGCAGTCGAATCGTTCCGACGTGTTGGAGATCGTGCGACTGTTCCGCGTGCGCGTGGTTGATGTGAACACGGAGTCCATGACGATTGAGGCCACCGGCGCTGAAGGCAAGATTGACGCGCTGCTTGGCCTGCTGGAGCATTACGGCATTATCGAACTGGTGCGTTCCGGCGCAGTCGCCGTCACGCGCGGCCCAAAGGCCTTGAGCGAAAAGGTACTCGGTTCCGAAGTCACTGGACGCTGACCGCTGCTTTAGGGGGATGAGGCAATTACCTGGCAACATCCTCCCCGTTTTCGTTAAAACCACGTGGTTTTTACGTTTCCAGGCGCTCCCCAAGCCCGGTTCCGTAAGAACCACGTGGTTTTAACGAATCTGAGGGCTCCTATTCGAGTTGTTCGGAAAGCTCCATCCACTCCATTTCGAGTTCCTCGGATTCGCTGGTGATGGTCTGCAGCTTCTGATTCAATTCGTTAAGACCTGCGTAGTCGCTGGGATCATGCGCCGCCATTTGCGCTTCCACATCAGACTTCTGCTCTTCCAATTTGGCGAGCTTGCGTTCGATTGCAGACACGCGCTTCGACGCATCATGGAAGGCCTTGCCGGTAAGTTTCGGCGCGGTCGGTTGGGATACAGCAGGTTGCACGGAGGATTCAGATGATTCGCCCACGGCAGCTTTTGCACCGGCCGCGTCATCATTAGCAGCATTATCGACAGTGTCGGCGGATGCTTTGCCGCCACTGTTGCCGCGCTGATTTGCTGATTCGTCACCGAACGGATTACGGCCGGCTTTGATGGCCTCGGTCATATCCAGATAATCCTGCACGCCGCCAGGCAGATGACGAATTTTGCCGCCAATCAGAGCGAACTGTTGATCGGTGACACGTTCCAACAGATAACGATCATGGCTGACCACAATCAGCGTGCCCGGCCACGTATCAAGCAAATCTTCCATGACGGCCAGCATGTCGGTATCCAAATCGTTACCGGGCTCATCCATAATCAGCACATTCGGCTCGTCAAGAAGAATCAGCAACAATTGCATACGACGCTTCTGACCGCCGGAAAGGTCACGAATAGGCGTCATCAACTGCGCTGGTTCAAAGCCGAGACGCTCCATCAGCTGACCCGGCGTCACCTCTTTGCCTTCAACGATATAGCTCGGCTTATAACGGCTCAGCACTTCCTTGATCTTGTATTTTCCAAGCTTTTCCAGCTCGTCAAGACGCTGCGACAGCACCGCGAATTTCACGGTCTTGCCGATATTCACATGGCCCACTGTCGGGGTAATCGTGCCGTCAAGAATTTTCAATAATGTGGATTTGCCGGCACCGTTTGCGCCAACAATACCAAAGCGGTCACCTGGGCCTATCAGCCAGGTCACATCATCCAAAATTTTACGGCCGCTCACCGTGATTTTCTGCGCGGCGGACGTTATTTCCTCTGCATTGCCACCATCGGCGTCGCTTTCTGCTGCGGCGTCGCCAGCAACGGTATCGCCGGCGTTTGAGACAGCATCAGACGTCTTGCCAGACGTTATATCAGCAGAAGTCACGGCAGCATCCAGCAGGCGCGGATCGGTCATGTCATCGACTGCGATTTCAACCGAACCATGCACCTGCGGCTCCGCATACATCGCCGGCACCACGTCAACGCGAGACGCGGAAGTTTCCAGCGCGGCAACATCCGGATCGATATCGGCCTCGCCCTGCACATGCGAGAAAATCTGCGTCACATCAATCAAATCGACGACCTGCTTGCCCAAACGGGAGGTCGCCATCTGCTTCAACTCCAACGTGTTACGCAGTGGCGGCACGTCGGCGATCAGCTCACGCGCAGCCTTCACATGGAATTTCTGCTTCGTGGAACGCGCACGCGCGCCGCGGCTCAGCCAAGCAAGCTCCTTGCGGGCTAGATTACGACGCTTCGTCTCACGAACGTCGGCCTGACGGTCACGTTCCACACGTTGCAGCATGTAAGCGGAATAGCCGCCTTCGAACGGGTCGATCACACCGTCGTGCACCTCCCACATCGACTCGCATACCTCGTCGAGGAACCAGCGGTCGTGCGTGACAAGCAGCAATGCGCCCTGTCCCTTTGACCAACGGTTCTTCAAATGTTCGGCCAGCCAGTGGATTGTCACCACGTCCAAATGATTGGTCGGCTCGTCAAGGGCGAGAATATCCCAATCCTTGAGCAGCAGGCGCGCCAGATCAGCGCGGCGGCGCTGGCCGCCGGAAAGCGAACCGATTTTCGCATCCAGACTGATGCCGCCCAGCAGCGCTTCAACGATTTCACGAGACTTGGTTTCCGCGGCCCATTCGTAATCCTCTCGACCTTCCAATGCGGCTTCGCGCACGGTGGCGTTGTCGTCGAGCGGATCACGCTGGTCAAGCATGCCGAAAGTCAGACCGCCACGCTTGGTGACGCGACCGGAATCCGGCGTCTGCGTACCGTTGAACAGGTGCAGCAGCGTGGATTTGCCGTCGCCGTTGCGGCCGACGATGCCGATGCGGTCGCCTTCAAAAACACCTTGTGTCACATCGGTGAAGATGGTCTTCGTGGCAAAGACGAGCGATACATGTTCAAGTCCCAAGTCATAAGTCGGCATAAGGCACCAATGTAGCGCCCGGCGTAGGCATTTATGGCACGATGCCGTGCTGTCGTCACTGACTTTTTCAGCATCGCGCTTTACTGCCGCAAAGTCTGCGCATAGCTGTTGCAGCGGGCGGCGAAGCCGGAGAAGGTCTGTTCGGCAAGCGCCTGAATCTGCGCGTTATGCTCGGCGAAAGACTCACGCAGCTGCGATTTGGATCCGCCGGCGGCCTTCAACGCTTTCACCATGCTCGGTTCGGCAAGCCATTCTTCGAGCAGTGTGGGGGTGACTTCCAAATGGAACTGCAGTCCGAGCGCAGACCCGAAACGGAATGCCTGTACTTTGGTAGACGGTGACTTGGCAAGCAATTGCGCACCTTCCGGCAAGGTGACGATGTCGCCATGCCAATGCAGCACGTCCATCTGCTTTTCATACATGGAGAAGCAGTCGTGACGGTCCACGCGCTTGATTGGCCCGATGCCGATTTCCGGAGTATCCGACGAGCTGAGTTTGCCGCCCAATGCGGTGGCGAGAATCTGATGGCCCAAGCAGATTCCCAGCACGGGCTTGCCGACGCTGGTCGCAGCTTTGGCGAGTTTCGCTTCGGCTTTCAATCCTGGATATTTGTTGTAGTCGAGCGCGCCCATTGGACCGCCCATAATGACGACTCCGGAAATTTCATCAAAATTCGGCAGGTCCGGCTTTTTTGTTTCGGCAACATTCAGCGTCAACGTTTCAAGACCTAGGTCTTCCAAGTTCGCCAAAATACGTCCCGGTTTCTCCCACGGGACATGCTGCAGAATAAGCACTTGTGATTGGGGCATGGCCCCCATTGTGTCACCACGCACGTAAAAATTAGCCAGATAACGTTTTATCAACGTGTTGCCGTTGTCACGTCAAATCATATCGACACTTTGTCGACATAATATTTGCGACGTTACAGCCCCTCTGCAGCATCTCATCAACACACTGTCGACAACACTGTCAATGCATCATCACCAACATGTTTTGTCGCAGAATACGAATACGCTCGAACTATGAGCATGACCCAGGAACCGCAGAATTCCAACATTTCCGAAGCATCGCAGCTTGCCGAAGCGGCGGCCGGACTTCACTTGTACGACACCGCATCACACGCGGCAGTCCCCTTCCGCCCGATCAAGCCGGGGCAGGTCGGCATGTATGTGTGCGGTGCCACCGTGCAGAGCTCGCCGCATATCGGCCATATTCGTGCCGCCGTCGCTTTTGATGTGGTACGCCGTTGGATGCTGCGCCTAGGCTACAAGGTTACATTCGTGCGCAATGTCACCGATATTGACGACAAGATTCTTGACAAGGCCGCTGCCGCAGGGCAGCATTGGTGGGAGCGCGCGTACATCTACGAGCGTGAATTCACGAAGGCGTACGACGAGCTTGGCGTGCTGCCGCCGACATATGAACCCCGAGCGACCGGCCACATGATGGATATGGTCGCGATGATTCAGCGCATCATCGACAACGGTCACGCATATGTGGTGCGTGACGAGAGCGGCAAGCCGACCGGCAACGTGTATTTTGATGTGGCGTCGTGGCCGCATTACGGCGAGCTGACGCATCAGAAGCAGACGGCCGCTGGCGCTGGCGAGGCCACTGATGAGGCCGCGGAAATCGCCAATCGCATGGGCCCGAGCGTCGATGCCGCCGGAGACGACAAATACAATCCGGTTGACCCGGCAGACATGTCCCCCGACAAGCATGACGTGCGCGATTTCGCCCTGTGGAAGGCGCCGAAAGACACCGATCCACTGGACGCACGCTGGAATACGCCATTCGGCGCCGGACGCCCCGGATGGCATATCGAATGCTCGGCAATGAGCAACCGCTATCTGGACGGCATGTTCGACATTCATGGCGGCGGCTTGGACCTGCGCTTCCCGCATCACGAGAACGAGATGGCGCAGACGCGCGCAGCCGGCTTCGATTCGGCCGCAGTGTGGATGCATTCCGCTTGGGTGACCGCCAAGGGCGAAAAGATGAGCAAATCGCTGGGCAATGGCCTGTCCGTGCCGGCGGTGCTGGCTGAACATTCCGCTTGGGTTGTGCGCTATGCGTTGGGTGGCGTGCAGTATCGTTCGATGCTGGAATGGTCGGATCAGACGCTGGCTGAAGCGCAGGCCGCGTATGATCGCGTGTCCAATTTCATTGAGCGCGCAGGCGCCGCGTTGGGCGGGCAGCCTTCTCGCGATGAGATCATTGCGATTTCGGCGGATGCGCTGCCCGCTGATTTTGTTGCCGCGATGAATGATGATGTGAATGTTTCCGGCGCGACTGCCGCGATTTTCACGGCGATCCGTTCCGGCAATACGCTGCTTGCCGCGTTTGCGGATGGTTCCGCCACTGCGGACGCCGCCGTTCAGCTGCGTTCCACATTGGTGGCGGTGCGCGCGATGTTGGATACGCTGGGATTGGATCCGCTGGCCGAACCGTGGGCGTCCGCCGCCTCCGACACCGCAGGCGCCGGCGATTCCGCGGAGCACACGGCGTTGGATGCGCTGATTTCCGGCCAGCTTGAGGAACGTCAAGCGGCACGCAAGGCAAAGGATTTCGCCAAGGCGGATGCGATTCGCGACGCGCTGAACGCCGCCGGCATCGTCATTGAGGACGGTCCGCAAGGCTCCACTTGGTCCATCAGATGATTCCTTGCCCATGATCCGTATGGCATGACGATATGAAGGAGGCCCGCCGGAAAACGTTTCCGGCGGGCCTCCTTCATGTGCCGCTATCGGGCATCCGGCAATGTCGCTTTAGTCGAACGCAAAATCGACGTCCACGATATGCAGGCGATGCTTCAGGTCGGCTTCCAGTTCCCGACGGCTACGCTTCAGATCGGCGACGCTGACGGTGGATCCGGTTCCCGAGACATACACTTCCACCCGGTAACTCATACCCGTTTTGAAAATGCGCGTCTGCTCGTACTGCGTGCCGTCCGGCAGATGACGCTGCGCACGCTCCTCCACAAACGTATTGATTTCGTCGTCGTCATGCACGCCGCCCACCAATTCGACGAACGCGTCACGGAGCACACCGACCGGTTCCTTCACCGCAATCAGCACGATCGCCGCCGTAATGAAGAAATCTCCGGTGTAATGCAGGAAGTCGAACGGTGTGCCGTCCGGCAGGAAAAACAGACCTACCGCAACCGCGCCGATACCGGCGGAGATCAAGCCGTCGATCAGCGTGCCGTTCGATTCGGCACGCAGCATCATGCTGGCATTGCCGATCGCATGGTTGCGTCGACGGTAATAGGCCACCAGACCGAAGCACATCAGCACCATGGCCGCTTCATAGAAGATCACCGGCCCGACCACGACGCGCTCCCCCACGCCGAATGCGAAATACTCGTAGGCGACGCGTGCCACATCGAGGAATGAGTACAGCAGCAGCGTCAACGTGAAGATCGATTTGCAGATCGCATACATCGGCTCCAATGCGAACATGCCTTTGGGAAAGCGTTCGGTCGTACGTACCGTTTTCGACGACAGGTACACTGCGACCATGCCGGAGACCACGGAAATCAGCGTAAACGCCGCATCCAGGAACATGGCTCGCATGCCGGTCATGAAAAACACGATGAAACCGGCCAGTACCATCAACGCATTGATGACGATGCCGACCGTCAGAGCCTTGCGCTCCGTTTTCTTCTGCTGCATGAAATGGTCCTTCCATATTGCGGGGCGATGCCTACGTCAGCGATGGCGCATGTCAAGGCTCGCGATAGGGGTGTCCAGGGATATATATCGGATCTCGAATCCTTCGAATCGATTGAATCACGCAAATCATCGGATGCGGCACAGGTGTGACAGCCTCCGACGCTCACATATCACTGCTTACCCGACCATGGTAAATGACGGGTTGGAGGTTTCATCCCGGGGCAGAACGCCGAACAGGCATGGCCGCAAATCATCGCGTCGGTAGGAGGTGAGACGAGATCAGCAGGAAGCCCCGGCCGTCACCGACCGGGATGCTGGTTTTCCCGCGTGGCAGCTAGACTGGTGGGCATTATGGCAGCATTTAGTTCTTTGACAGATAGGCTCTCCGGCGCGTTCAAGCATCTGAAGAGCAAGGGCAAGCTTTCCGAAGCGGATATCGACGGCACGATCCGCGAAATCCGCCGCGCACTGCTCGACGCCGATGTGGCACTCGAAGTGGTGCGTTCCTTCACCGCCCGCGTGCGCGAGCGTGCGCTGGGCGAAGAGGTGTCGCAATCGCTTAATCCGGCCCAGCAGGTTGTGAAAATCGTCAATGACGAGCTCACCGACATCCTGGGTCAGGGCGTCGATCGTCCGCTGAATTTCGCGAAGAATCCGCCGACGATTATCATGCTGGCAGGTCTTCAGGGTGCTGGTAAGACCACGCTTGCGGGCAAGCTGGGCTACTGGCTGAAGGAATCCGGCCATACGCCGCTGCTGGTCGCAGCCGACCTGCAGCGTCCGAACGCCGTGACACAGCTGCAGGTGGTTGGCGAGCGCGCCGGTGTTCCCGTGTATGCGCCGGAAAAGGGCGTGCAGTCCGATGGTGGCGACGCCGTCACCGTTCCGGGCCTGACCACTGGAGACCCGGTGAAGGTTGCCCGCGATTCCGTTGCGTTGGCGAAGCAGAAGCTGTACGACACGGTGATCATCGATACCGCCGGCCGTCTGGGCGTTGACGAAGAACTGATGCTGCAGGCGCGTAACATTCGCGACGCCGTGCAGCCGGATGAGATTCTTTTCGTTATTGATGCGATGATCGGCCAGGACGCCGTGAAAACGGCGAAGGCTTTCGATGAGGGCGTTGATTTTACTGGTGTTGTGCTCTCGAAGCTTGATGGCGATGCGCGTGGCGGCGCCGCGCTGTCGGTTGCTTCGGTGACCGGCAAGCCGATTCTGTTCGCTTCCAATGGTGAAGGTCTGAAGGATTTCGAGGTTTTCCACCCGGATCGTATGGCTTCCCGCATTCTCGACATGGGCGATATCCTCACCCTGATCGAGCAGGCGCAGAAGCAGTTCGATGAGGAGGAGGCTCGTAAGGCCGCGCAGAAGATGGCCGAAGGCGAATTCGGCCTGGATGATTTCCTGGACCAGTTGCAGCAGGTACGCAAGCTGGGGTCGATGAAGAGTCTGCTCGGCATGATTCCGGGTATGGCGCAGCACCGTCAGGCGTTGGAGCAGTTCGATGAGCGTGAAATCGACCGCACCGAGGCGATCATCCGTTCGATGACGCCGGCGGAACGCCGCAATCCGAAGATCATCGACGGTTCTCGTCGCGCGCGTATCGCTTATGGTTCCGGCGTTACCGTTTCGCAGGTGAATGCGCTGCTGCAGCGTTTCGAGCAGGCTGCGAAGATGATGAAGCGCATGAGCAACAGGGCTGGCCTGGGTGGCGGCATTCCGGGCTTCGGTGGCCCTGGCGCGAAGAAGAACGCCAAGAAGGGCAAGAAGAAGGGTGGCTCCAAGTCGGGCAATCCGATGAAGCGCGAGGCCGAGGAGAAGGCATTGCGCGACAAGCTTGCCGGCAAGACGTCCGGTGGCAACGGCGGCAAGGGCAGCGGTTCCGCGTTTGCCAAGAAGCCGCAGAATCCTGCGCTGCCTGCCGGCCTGCAGGAGCTGATGGACGGCAATAATGGCGAGTTGCCACCGAATTTCGGCGGCGGATTGGCTGGATTGCTGGGCTGACGCAATCTCACTGATTGTCGGCTGACGTAATCAGCATGCTGTCATCATAAGTAATGCGACATGGGTTTGTTGTTGTGAATATTCGCAACAACAAACCCATTTTTTAATCAGCGAATATCATACTGCAATCATCCCAGCTTTCATGGCAACTCACGACATTTCAAGGCGTCCCGCGTCACTTTGCTGACGCCTGCTTCTTCTACACTGGTCGTAGTCACATTCCATATCGAAGGAGATACGCGATGTCCGCATATTATGTGTCCACCACCCACGGCGACGATGCCAACGCCGGCACTTCGCCGCTGCAACCGTTCGCAACGCTTGCAGCAATCAACGCCATCGAATTGCAGCCAGGCGACGCGGTCTATCTTGAACGCGGCGCAGTGTTCCAAGGGCAAGCGCTGCATCTTCATGGCGCAGGCGCTGGAGGAAATCCCATCATCGTCGGCGCTTACGGCGATCCAACGCAGCCGCCGCCGGCCATTCATGCGGATGGCACCGGCATTTGGCATCAGGATTATCGCGCGCCCATCGGCGGTTCGCCGCATCGCAACAAAGGCGACGTGTCCACTGCGCTGCTCATTCGCGACGTGCCGTACATTGAAGTGCGTGACTTGGAAATCACCAATCGTCGCATCGACGACGCCGACGGTAAAGAGTACAACGATCTTGACGTGATGGATCGCACGGGTGTCGCTGTTATCGCGGAAAATCGCGGCACGATTACGCATACCGTGTTGGAGCGTCTCAACGTGCACGACGTGGACGGCAACGTGTACGACAAGCATATGGCCAATGGCGGCATTTATGTTATGGCGCACTTCCCTGAAGACGCCGCGCGCGTGGAAAGCGATATCGCACGTTTCGACGATGTGCAGATTCACGACGTCACTGTGCGTCGCACCAGTCGATGGGGCATCGCCGTCGGATACACCGCCTATTTGAATTACATTGATCGCGGCGGCCGCGATGAGGCCGGCAATTGGAACAACACGTTTGATTACGGCGATGGCACGATCGATGATGACGTGATCGCCAAATACGGCGCGACGAATGTGATTGTCGAGCATTGCACGGTTGAGGAAGTGGGTGGCGATGCGATTACCGTCATGTATTGCGACAGGCCGATTGTGCGCCGCAATATTTCGCGCCGCGCCGCAACACAGATTTCGTACGACGTGTATACGGCCACCGATGATGGCCGCGTAGCCGCTGCGATTTGGCCGTGGCGCTGCAAGAACGCGCTGTTCGAATACAACGAGGCCTACGACACGTTGAATGCCGACAACGGCAATGGCGATGGACAGGCGTGGGACGCTGATTTCGGCGACGGCACGGAATACCGTTACAACTATTCGTCGGGCAACAGCGGCGGCACAATCATGGTATGCAATGAGATGGCGGTGAACACGAATTTCCATAACAATACGGCCGTTCATGATTTGATGGGCTGCATTGATATTCCGCGTAATCCTGACGCATACATTCACGACAATGTTTTCGTGATGGATGAGCGTTGCGATCCGTTGCGGCTTGACCGCGCCGACGGCATTGCGCGCGTGGAACGCAATACGTTCGTTAATGACACGGCATTGGTGAAGTGCACGGATTGGCATCCGTCGGGGTCTTCGGTAACGTGGACTGGCAATATGTATGTCGGATTTGCCGATGCGCCGCAGGAGGATCGCGCGGGTATCGGAGCCGGTGCGATTGTTGGTGATGCCGGGGCCAAGACTGACTGCGGTTGCGGCGATGTTGCGGCTGCAGGCGGCACTTATACGGGCGCCGACACTGGCGCAGGTATCCGCACAGACACCGGCACAGACAAAATCTGAAGGTTTCCTGTGGATTGGACGAATCACGGTCGTGTCATTTCGTTCGCGCAATACACTTAGGTGTTTAGTTGTTCCGACGGCTGACGCGTTGCCGGCGCGCTGTGCAGTGACACAGGAGGATTCGTGATCGCATTACTGTGGGTCATTTTGGTCGTTGGCGTGCTCTGGCTGGCCTTGTCGCTGCTGCCAGCAGGCGCCGACGGCCATGGGCCGCTGCCATATTTGATTGCGCTGACTTCTTTTTTGTGGATTCCTTTTACCGCAATCGCTATTGGCGGTGCGTTGCTTCACAATTGGACGCTCGCATTGTGTGCTGCACTGGCCTGCTGCCTATCGTCACTGCCGAAATTGATTTATCATCGTCGTTCGATGGCGTCATCTCAATCACAAGGTGCTTTCAATGTGATGACGTTGAATTGTCGGTATGGCCGCGCCGATGCTGCGGCCATTGTGCAGGCTGTGCGCAATCATGATATCGCCGTTCTTGCATTACAAGAATTGACCGACGAATTGGTTTCCGCTTTGAATGTTGCAGGATTGGATGATTTGTTGTCGTATCGTCAACTTGGCGAGGCGCGCACATCCGATAACGGCGGTTTCAACGGGATTTGGATTCGTGTTGAGCCTTCTGACGCGTCTCCGATTACGGCGATGATTCCCGCCGCGGATGTGCCGGGTGTATGCTTCCCGATTAATGCGACGCGCTCGATTACGTTTGTTTCCGCACACCCAAAATCGCCGATGCGCGGTTGCCGCGATTGGTCTGCCGGCATTATCGGCCTTGGTGAATTGGCTTCAACGCAAAAGGCACATGATATTACCGTGGTGATGGGCGATTTGAATTCCGGTATCGCGCATCCGAGCTTCCGTGCGCTGCTGCGTTCCGGTTTTATGGATGCTGCACTGTTTCAGACGAATGGACAGCAGGCGACATTCCCGTCGTGGCTGCACTGGCCGCGCATTATTCTCGACCATATTCTGTTTACGCACGGACTTCATGCGTCGAATGTGCGATCTTTTGTGGTGCAAGGCAGCGACCATTTGGCCTTGATGGCCACGCTTTCGTTGGAATAGCTGAGGCTTGCGACTGTTTGGGGAGGTCAGGACAAGGATGCCCTCCGCGTACCGTCGCAAAACACCCTTTTAACGACGTTTTGGGGAGGCCACCCCTGTTTTGGCCTCCGCATACCGTCGCAACGCTGGGTCCGGAATCCGCCACAGCTCTTGCATACGAGCCTGAACATACGAAAAGTGGACCGGCGCCGCCACGGGTGCCGGTCCACTTTGATATTTCAGAGCATAACCGTCAGGCTATAGTCGTCAGGCCGTCATCGGCTTGAAGGTCAGATCCAAGCCGAAATGGGCCGCATCCAGACGATACCGGTCAATCAGAGCAGGTCCGCAACTATTCGACCCGATGCCGCTTTGCAGACCGACGAATATGACATTCGATTCGCAACGCTCCAGCTCATGGTTGTGGGCCTTGGCCGTCAGTTCTTCGTCGGTATACGGCAGCGCTTGGAAGTCGAAGCCACGCACCGAATCAGCCGTGACATCGCCATCGTAGTCAAAGGAGCAGCCGGCGGTCAGCATGGTCAATGCGACGCCGTCACCGGCGACGCTCGCCCAGTCGCAATCATGATGATTGCCGTTCTCCTGCGGCTTGATATACGGCTCGAACTGGCCATCGACCGTGCCTTCGAACACGCCGTGCCAGCTGGAACGACGCTTATCGGTATAGCTTTCGTTCGGGCCGAGGCCGCAATACGTCACATTGGACATCGTCTTCGGCACGAACAGACGCAGGCCGAAGCGCGGCAGGAAGGGCATCGTCATGTCACGGCGAACATCCATATGCAGCGTCACCGCACCATCCGGGGCGATCGCCCACACCGTCGCAAGGTCGGCGATGCGTTGCACAATCGGTGCGACCAAAGCCATGGTCACTCGGATCTCGACTCCGCCTGCGACGGTCTCGTGCAATTCCACGTCATAGGCGCGCGTGTAGGCTCGATCGTACTGTGCCTGTTCCCATTCATGACGAATGTTACGGTCGTTGTCGTTCGGCGCGCGCCATGCCTCGACTTCCATCGGGCGGTCCAACAAATTGCGATTCGCATACGCCATGCGGTCGAACAGGCCGGTGCGCGTATCGAATACATAACGCCAATTCATGCCTTCGAAAATCAGCTCGGCACCACGCTCGGACACCGCGATCTTCGCAGCGACGCCATTCTGCGCAACAGCGGCGACAGCGGCTTCTGTGTCCTCCGCAGCATCCTCAGCGTCCTCCACGACATCAGTGATCTGCGCCGCTACAAACTGATTCGCACCATCCGACACCGCGATCTCGTCAAAGCCGAGCTCGAACAGTTCCGGCGCGAAGTCGGTGGCAGTGCGTGCCAGATAGCGCAGCACCAGCGTGACCTTGCCGCCGGCAGCGGACAGCTCATCCAGATCCGGCAAGCCGGGCAGCGTCACACGGCCTTCGGCATGCGGGGCGATCGCCAGCTGTGCAAGGTCCTCATCGCTTTCGCCAAACAGGCAATACGACTGCAGCGCACCGTCCGCATACAGCTCCCACATCACATTGACGGCGTCGCCCAACGTGGTGAAATCGTAGTAGTTGCGCAGCGTCACCGTCGCCGACGCGCAATCGAATGCGACGACGCGCGCCGGACGGTACACGTTCTTGAATTCCTCCAGACCGGTATGCGGCGTACGGTCCGGATAGACCATGCCGTCCATGCAGAAGTTGCCGTCATGCGGATACTCGCCGGTATCTCCGCCATACGCGTAGATACGACGACCGTCAGGCATGGTGCCGCGGTCGATGGCATGATCGCACCATTCCCAGATATAGCCGCCAACCAGACCGTCAAAACGGTCGATACGCTCGAAATAATCCTCCAGATCGCCCGGGCCGTTGCCCATGGCATGGCAGAATTCACACATCAGGTACGGCTTGACCAGACCGTCGTCCCGCGTGCCGTCCTCACCGTTTGCGCCGTCGCCCTGCGGACCTTCGTCGCTGAAATACGCCTCAAGTTCCTCTACGGTCGGATACATGCGGCTGTGCACGTCGATGTTGCTGTAATCGTGCGAGTCATGACCGTTTTCCTCCACGTAGCGAGCGCTTTCATAATGCGTCAGACGACTCGGGTCGAAGGCCTTCGTCCAAACGAGCGCCTCCTCGAAGGTGCATCCATAGGAGCATTCGTTGCCCATGGACCAGAAGATGATGCTGGCATGGTTCTTGTCGCGTTCGACGCAGCGGCGCGCACGGTCCACAGTGGCCTCGTTGAAGGCCGGATTATTGGCGATGCGCTCATTCCAATGCTGCGAGCGGTATTGCCAATCGCGTTCGCCGTCGCCGGTGCCCTTGTAGTAGAAATCGTCGGTGCCGTGGCTTTCGTTGTCGGCCTCACCGACCACATAGAATCCCATGCGGTCGTACAGGTCGTAGTATTGCGGCGCGTTCGGATAGTGGCTTGTGCGCACGCCATTGACATTGTGCAGTTTCATCAGCGTCAGATCCTTGGTGATCTGATCTTCGCTGATGGTGTAGCCGGTGACGGGATCGCTGTCATGACGATTCATCCCGTGAATCTTGATGGGTCGGCCGTTGACGGTGATGATTTGATGCTTGCCGTCCGCACCGGTTTCGATGGCGATTTCACGGATGCCGACGATGCTTTGGATGGCCTCATACTCAGTTTCGAGTACCAGGGTATAGCAATATGGATGTTCGGCGTTCCACAGTTGCGGATTGTCGATGGTCAGATGCGCATGGGCGCGCGGTGTGAATGCCGCCCCGGATCCGGTGTCGTCGTAATCCTCTTCAGCCGGAGCCGCACCGACGCCTCCGATTGGCTGGGTTCCGCCGCGGGCAATGGTGTTGCCGTCTTCGTCGGCCAGAGTGCAAGACACATCGGTGACGACGCCGCCGTAGAAATCGAAATCGATGTCGAGGTCGGCGCTTTGCTGTCCCTGTGCGATGGTGGTATGTACGAAATAGTCCCGGATGGCGGTCTGCGGACGCTTCAGCAGGTAGACGTCACGGAAAATGCCGCTCATACGGAACTTGTCCTGATCTTCCAGATAGCTGCCGTCGCACCACTTGAGCACAAGCACGGCAAGCGTGTTCTCGCCCTCTTCCAGATAGTCGGTGACGTCGAATTCGGAAGTG
This sequence comes from Bifidobacterium sp. LH_512, assembly GCF_056356435.1. Classification (NCBI taxonomy): domain Bacteria; kingdom Bacillati; phylum Actinomycetota; class Actinomycetes; order Bifidobacteriales; family Bifidobacteriaceae; genus Bifidobacterium; species Bifidobacterium sp. LH_512. Next base: position 64,226 of record NZ_JBKEUE010000001.1, on the reverse strand, counting down.
GAGTGCGAGACCTGGGAGTATCCAATGAAATCACCGTTCAGCCACACGTAGAAACAACTGTCAACGCCTTCGAAATTCAAATATGCGCGCGGCGCCGCCGAATCTTCCGTATATTCAAACGTGGTCAGATAGACGCCGCAGGGATTGTTTTGCGGCACGAACGGCGGGTCCAAGGGGAACGGGTAACGCGTATTCGTGTATTGATGCGCGTCAAAACCGTGATTCTGCCACACACTGGGCACCGGAATGGTGGTGTAGCCGTTGAATGGATTGGGGCTGAAGGCGACATCGAAGAAAACAGGATCATTGGCGGCCTGCGCATCGGCGACTTCGGCGTCCAAATCATGGATGCTGTCGTAATATCTGAAATCCCATTCGCCGTTGAGCAGTTGGAAACGATCTGATTGCACGCGACGGCTCACGCTGGTATCAGTCGGTTTCGATGCCGGAATGTAGTATGCACGATTCGGTTCGCAGCCTACGTGCAGTGCATTAAGATCTTCATAGTAACGAGGAATGAACATGATGTACCGCGCCCTCCTTGGCATCGTATCGTCGAACAGATGTACATTTCCTGCTTCACATTATCCATGACGGTATGTCTGATCGGTGGACCAGTGCGGTGTCGACACTGCTCCAGCCAATAATCGAAGGCATCCCGCGGGCGTGTCGAAGCAAAAATCAGCTGTCTGATAATCCACACCGCGCGCTACAATTTTTCAGTTATTCGCGAGCACGGAGCCCTCTACTGCCGTGTGATGCGAGGAACATGTGGGTTTCGGATTCCGTGCCCCACACAGAAGATGAAAACCACACCCCTAGTTATACAAGGAGAGCCATCTTGGCAACCAAGATTCGTCTGAAGCGCATGGGTAAGAAGTTCTACGCGTTCTACCGCGTGGTCATCATGGATTCGCGCACCAAGCGCGACGGCCGTGCCATCGAAGAAATCGGCATCTATAACCCGAACACCCAGCCTTCGACCATCGAAATCAATTCCGAGCGCGCTCAGTACTGGCTCGGCGTTGGCGCTCAGCCGACCGAGCAGGTGCTGAACCTGCTGAAGATCACCGGCGATTGGCAGAAGTTCAAGGGCATCGAAGGCGCTGAAGGCACCCTGAAGACCGTTCAGGCTGGCCCGGATGCCGCTGCCCGCGTGGAAGCCGCTGAAGCTCAGGCTCAGAAGCTGAAGGCCGCTAAGTCCGAAGCTGAAGCCAAGGCCAAGGCTGAAGCCGAAGCCGCCGCCGCTGCCGAAGAAGAAGCTCCGGCTGAAGAGCCGGCTGCTGAGGAAGCTGAGTGATCATGCTCGCCCAGGCTGTGGAACATCTGATCAGGAACATCGTCGATTTTCCTGATGATGTCTCTGTCAAATCCCATGAGAACGCACACGGCGAATTGATTCGCGTGCGCGTGAACCCTGAGGATATCGGCCGTGTCATCGGACGCGGCGGTCGCACGGCGAATGCGATTCGTACCGTGGTGCAGGCTTTGGCCGACCACAAGGTGCGCGTCGACATCATGGATGTGCGCAGGTGAGATCCTAGCGTGGTGCGTGAAATGCATTCCGACGACCCTCAACAGCGTGAGCTGCTGAGGGTCTGTCGTATCGGCCGCGCTCAGGGCCTCAAGGGTGAGGTGACTGTGCAGATCTTTACGGACGATCCGGATTATCGGTTCGCTCCCGGTGCTGTGTTGTACACGAAAGACGGTTCCGAAGAATATGTTGTGGAGCATTCCCGCACGTTCAAGAATCGTTGGATCATCAAGTTCGAGGGAATTGATAACAGGGATGCTTCCGAAGCCGCCAACGGCACGGTGTTGTATGGCGAAGCGGATGATCCTGAAGAGATGCTTGAGGCTGACGAATGGTATCCGAAGGACCTGATCGGTCTTGAGGCACGCCTTGCCGAAGGCAATGGCCTAGGCCTTGAGGCCGGCCGTGTGATTGGCAAGGTCGTGGACGTGATGGATGTGGCCCAGTGGCTGCTGAAGATCCGCCTTGCCGAGCCCGTTCGCGGCGAGGACGGCGAAGTGTTGGAGAACAGCGCGCTGATTCCCTTCGTCGAAGAACTGGTTCCGGACATCAACTTGGAGGAAGGTTATCTGACGATAAATCCGCCAGGCGGCCTTATCCCCGGCCTATAAATCGTAATCAACACCTATATCGGGCGCTCTTCCCGCAAGAGCGCCCTTTTTCATGCCCTTCCCCTCTCCGCCGCCAATCCCCCATCGCACACATTCGAATGGCGACGCCACCGTTAAGCCACGCAACTGTCCACGTGGGCGGATTGATTCTTGGGACGTTTGTGTAAGGTGGACCGTATGAAGATCGATATCGTCTCCGTATTCCCTGAATACTTCGAAGTGCTGAATCTGAGCCTGCTCGGCAAGGCGCAGGCCAAGGGCTTAGTGGAAGTGCATGCTCACAATCTGCGCGATTGGACGCATGACGTGCATCATTCGGTGGATGACACCCCTGTTGGCGGCGGCGCCGGCATGGTGATGAAGCCGGAAGTATGGGCGGAATGCCTTGATGATTTGCTGGGATTGCAGCCTGCGACAATGCCGGCAGACAATGCTGCGGATGATGCCGCTGCCGGTGATTCCGCTTTGCAAAGTACCGTTGCCTGTGACACACGAGATGACGCTGCCGCGTGTGATGCCGATGATGATTCGCGGGATAGCTCTGCTTCGTCGGCTGATGTCAACGCCTCGAACGCCGCTGATTTGGCGGGCCGTCCTGTGCTGATTTTCCCGAATCCTTCCGCACCGCTGTTTACCCAGCAGGATGCGACGGAGCTGAGCCACGCAGGCCATCTGCTGTTCGGCTGCGGCCGCTACGAGGGCTATGATGCGCGTATTCCGCAGTATTACCGTGCGCAAGGTGTGGAAGTTCGCGAATATTCGATTGGCGATTACGTGTTAAATGGCGGTGAAGTCGCCACCAGTGTGATGTTGGAAGCGATTACGCGTCTGATTCCGGGATTCATGGGCAATCCCGATTCGATTGTCGAGGAATCCTATACGGGCGGCAACGCGCTGCTGGAACACTATCAATACACGAAGCCTGCTGAATGGCGTGGCATTCGTGTTCCTGACATTCTGCTGTCCGGCGATCACGCGAAAGTCGACCGTTTCCGCCGCGACGAGGCTTTGGCGAAAACCGCCGGACTACGTCCCGATCTGATCGAGCGATTGGACTGTCGCGAACTCGACAAGGCCGATCGTAAAACCCTGATGGCATTGGGCTGGGAAGTTTCCGGCGAACATCCTCGCAAGCTCAAGTAATCCTCACACCATCGATTCGGTACAGCCACAAGGCTGTACCACAAATTAGCCGGACAGGCCTCAAGGTCCTCTGAATCGTCATATCAGTACTGATATGACGATTTTGAGGACGGACTGGGGCGTGGGTGGACTGAAGGTGCAGAGGATTGACGTTTAAAGGGCAGGCTCGATGTAGTAGACAGCGGTTTCGCCATAGTCGCGATGTTCAGTGATGGACCATCCGGAAGGCGCGGTAGGAGCTTCCGAGCGAATGGAGCGTTCCAGCATGATCATCGTGCGCTCATCCGTCATGTCGCCCGCCGCCAAGTCAGCAAGCAACTGATTACATGCCTCCGTTTCGAATGCGTACGGAGGATCGATGAAAATCATGCCAAACGGCGCTTCAGCGATACCGGCGGCGAACTTCTCCGCCTTCGCCTTCACTACGCGCGCCGACATGTCGACTTCCCATGCACGATGATGCTTTAACGCCGTCAATGTTTTCGCGATCAAGGCTGCAGCCGGTGCCGAAGCCTCCACCGCAACCAATTCGCGAGCGCCGCGGCTCAATGCTTCGATGCCAAGCGCTCCCGTGCCGGCGAACAGATCCAGCACCCGCGCGTCATCCAACACCCCCCACGCGTCGAGACGCGAGAAAATCGCCTCCTTGGTGCGGTCGGTCGTCGGTCTCGTGCTGGATTTCGGCGTGGTCAGTGCCACACCTTTGAATCGTCCTGAAATAACGCGCATGCCTTTACGATAGCAATCCGCATACCATTTTCGAACGCGCTACCGCTACGGCGGATGCCATGAGATTCCTGTTCTCCCGACCATCTTCGACCGCAATCGCTTATACCCCGCACCTTGCGGGTAAAAATCCCTGTGCCGGCGGGCGCAGCCGGATCCGGCGCGTCGGTTCCCCCGTGCGAATTCGGGCCGCTTAATCCTTCCTTCGGATTGGGACGACCCAGCCGACGAGGTGTACGACCATGCGTGACGTGCACGTGTTCGATGTGTGGCTGACGTAGGCCGAGTTCCCGGACCACCCCGGCGTCGGCAAGACCCGTCCGGTCGTGGTCTCCGAGGTGTCCGGCGACGGCGTGTACGGCATCGTGCTGAAGGTCACCGGCAACGTGACATGACCGGCCCGGCGACGTGCCGTTGCTGGACTGGCGCGAAGCCGGCCTGCTCAAGCCTTCCCTGGTCCGATGCTCGCAGCGCTTCGAATTCAGGCGCGAGGACCTGTACCGCCGTTTCGGCAGGCTCTCGCTCCGTGACGCCGCCAACGTGGCGATCGGCTTGGAATCGCGGACGTCGCGGATCCGGATGACGAACGGGAGTGAATCGACTCCCGTCATGCGCGATTTGGCGGGCGCCCATGTCCCGCGCAGCATTGCTTTCGCCGCAGCGCCGCGGCGATACCCGATCCGGCCGATGACGACGTCGACCGGCTAAAGGAACACCGCCGGACGCCAGCCCTGCACACCGGAGGCGCGCATGCCATAGGAGCTGATCCGAAAAGCGCGGAGCCGGAGATTTCGGCATGATCCAAAACCCATGTGGATGGCGCATGCCGCAAGGACGGACGCATCCATATAGGAGACCAGCGCCCGCCGTGCGACGGCCGCTCACGCGCAGAACGGGGAACCCGCCGGCCCGCACGAGCATTACCCGCGGCGTTTCGTCAAGGTTCACCGACCATTGCCGGATGGCCACCATCGTTCCTTCCCTTACCGCCATGGGGCGATGCACGTCTCATATACGCACATATAGGGTACGATGAGGAAAGGGCGGCGGGGATTCGACGGGTCGCGTGGACGCGACACAAGTCCGGGAGCGGAACCGCTAATCGGCCTATGAACATCCAACGACATCGGCCATGGACCGGGATGCATCCCGTCCGGCGGATCCTGATCACATTCCAAACGGATGCCGGTCCAAGGCCGATAAGAGGTACCGTTTCAATGGCGGGACGAAGATCGGAGAGGCCGTCAACCAGGCCGCAGGCGGACTGCCGGACAGGCAAAGACCGAGGACGGATACGCCGCCCGATTCCAAGAGACGGAGGACGCAAATGGACGGTTCGTTGTGGCGTATCGGCAATTACAGGAACTGGTTCGTCTCCGACACCGCGGAGGCCCTTGCGAAAAGCATGAGGGCCTTCGCGATTCCCCTGATCGCATTCGAGATATCACGGTCGGAAAGCGTCGCCGGCGTTCTTACCGCAATCGAATCCACGCTGGTCATGGCGCTCACCCCGATAGGCGGCGGCCTCGTCGATATGCTGGACAGGAAGAAGATGATGCGTCTGCTCGGCTTCGCGGGCTTCGCCCTGTCGCTGGCGACGGCCCTCATGCTTTGGCTGGGACCGGACATCGCGGCCCTCTGCGTCCTGATCGTCCTGTTCGGAGTGGTCACGGGCCTGCTCGGAGGCTCCAACGATGCCATACTCAAGTCGCTGATCCCCGAAACATTGTTTCCGGGCGCCCAGGCGGTGAGGGAAAGCCGCGAGGCGGCGCTCGACCTTTTCCGGGGGACTGGTGAGCGGTCTGCTGTACAGCCTGTCGAGCGCCGCGATCTTCGTGGCGTCCTCCCTCTCGTATCTGACAAGCGCCGTTGCCGCGACGTCCATCCGCGCCCCCTCCCCGCATCGCCCGGACGACGCATCCGACCGGAACGGACCCCGCGCAAACCCGCTGCCGGCCTTCGCGAGGCATCTGCACGAAGGCTGGCGCTGGTGCTCCCGCAGGCCGACTTTCCTGGCGGCCATGCTGGTCGGGGCGTTCGTGAACGTCTCCTTCGTCATGCTGGTGACCGGCTCCCAAATCATGCTGGCGGCGTCGGGAACCAGTTCGGTGCTGATCGGCCTGATCAGCACCGGCATGGGCGTCAGCGCGCTGATCGGCTCGCTGCTGGCCATCCGGCTGGTCAACCGGGTCCGCACGGGACTGCTGATCGTTCTTTGCCTGGCGTTCATAACGGCGTGCTTCGTCCCGCTGCTGTTCCGCGGCTCGTTCCCGTGCATATTGGCGATGACGTCGTTGGTCGGGCTGCCCGTGCCGGCGTTGAACGCCGCGCTGTACGGCTTCCTGTTCGGCAAGACCCCGGAGGACATGCAGGGAGGGGCCTCGGCGGTGTTCGAGACATCGGTCGGTCTCGCAAGCGCGGTGACCCCGGCCTTCGTCGGACCGATGCTTCAGCTGGACAACGGCTTCACGCTCGTCATCGCATCGGCCGTCGTCTTCTCGGCCCTTGGCGTTCTCACCGCCCTATGCTCCAGAATCAAGGACATCCCGCGCATCACTATGTGGGACATGGTAACGCTATAGAAAGCGAGCCGACCAACCCCGGCCCGGACGGCCGCCCGCAACGGGGGTCCGGGCCTGATGCCGATTCAGGTCGGGTCATCTTCTCTGATACGTACCCCGACTTCCGCGCATCGTGTTTAGCCGGCTAGTCGTTGTGCGTATTCCTTTGGGGGATCTCTATCCCAGCCGGGCCTGTCCACAGCGTTACATACACGCTAATTACTGGTCAGGAATGTCTCATTGCCGCGCGTGAAGTCCAATACCGCGCCTGCCAGCTGGACCTCGCCTGACAACGCCACGTCATCGGCGAGCAAACGCTGCGCGTCGGAACGCGCCTGTTCGATCAGCTTCACGTCCTTGACCACGCGCAGGAGCTTCAAGCTTGATTTGCCGCCAGACTGCGCGTCGCCCAGCACATCGCCGGCACCACGGAATTCCAAATCGGCCTGCGCGATCTGTGCACCGTCCAACGTGCCCTCGATCACAACAAGCCTTTGCGCTGCCGGCGTTCCCGCCGCCGCACGCGACACCAGGAACGCCCACGAATGTGTGCCGCCGCGGCCAACGCGGCCACGCAACTGGTGCAGCTGCGACAGTCCATATCGGTCCGCATCGAAAATCACGATGCAACTGGCCTGCGGCACATCCACGCCGACCTCGATCACTGTCGTCGCCACCAGAATCGGCGTCGTGCCATCCGCAAAGCTCGCCATCACACTACGCTTCGTCTCATCATCATCACGCCCCGTCAACGTCGCGAACGAGATACCCGCGAATTGCGGCAGCGCGGCCAAACGCTCCGCAATCTCCTTCACCGAATGCAAAGGCGGCCGTTGGGCGCGCTGCTCGTCGGATTCACCCAAATCGTAGGCGTCATCAAAATGATGGCCATCGACGATGCCATCGGCCGCGTCGTCATCCGCCGGCGTATCATCATCGGCGTCGATGCGCGGGCACACCACGTAAGCACGCTCCCCCGCGTCGATGCGCGCGCGAATATGTGCGAACATGCTGCCCATCGTATGGCCGTTCGACTCCGGAATGACGAACGTGCGAATCGGCTTGCGCCCGCCCGGAAGCTCGGTCAGCCAGGAAATGTCCAGATCACCGAACCATGTCATAGCAGCTGTGCGCGGAATCGGGGTCGCCGTCATCACCAGCAGATGCGGCGTTTGCTGCGCCTTGTTCTGCAACGATTCGCGTTGCTCCACGCCGAAACGATGCTGTTCGTCGATCACCACTAACGCTAGGTTCGGCGCTTGGAACGTCTTTGAAAACGCTGCATGCGTGGCGACGACGATACACGGCTCGCCACTGGACGCCGTGGCCAGTGCGCGACGTCGCGCCGCCAATTTCATGCCGCCCGTCAGCAGAACGACGGGGATATCGGCGGCTCCGTCAACTCCGTCGACCATGCGGCGAATCATCTCATAATGCTGTTCCGCCAGCACTTGTGTCGGCGCGACCAGCACCGACTGCCGCCCGGAACTGACCGCCTGCAGCATGGCGGCCACCGCAACCACAGTTTTACCGGAACCGACCTCGCCTTGCAACAATCGTTGCATCGGGTAGTCACGCGACATATCACCACTGATGGCAGTGATAACATCATGCTGCCCCTGCGTCAATTCGAATGGCAGCGATCCGATGAACGCGTCACGCAATGCAATATCGGCGCACGGCTCGGCCGCGGATTCGCGCGCATGCTGACGCGACTGCAACAGCGATGTCTGGCAGATCAGCGCCTCCTCGTAACGCAGCGTGCGGATGGCGGCGTCAAAACCGCGGCGATTCGCCGGATCATGAATATTGGCGAACGCTTCCGCGCGATGTATCAGACCGTTTTGCGCGCGGATTTTTTCGGGAATAATATCAGGAATTGCAGCACGTAGCGATTCCGCCAACGCAACGCGATCGCGCTGTGGGACAGCGAATTCGTCGTATGGCGTCATGTGATTATTCGCAGGATTGTTTTCAGGCTTACGCGGGCTCGCCGCAGCGACATCCGCACTATTACCAGTTTTGTCGCGCAGCATATCCATACATTGCAGGATGGAATCATGAATATGCTCGCTGGAAATACGCGATGTCGCATGATAGACGGGACGCGGCCTGCACACGCAGGCCAGCGCTTCCGCCATAGTGCCGGCGTCATATTTGAGACCGGTTGGCGATGTCGCCGCCGTAGGGTGCAACGTTTGCAGCGACGCGCGATACGGCCTTTGCTGCGATTGTGATTGTGAGGCCGGGGATTGCGCCGAGTTCGCAGCATCGTCAAATGACATCGCAAACGTTGCGTCGGCATTCACCATTGGCGCGATCGTCAGCAGATCGGGATGCGTGAATTGCAGACGATTGTTGTACACACTTGGCTCGCCCGCAACAACAATTTGCGAGCCTTCATGCAAACGCATCGCAACCCAGTCAATATAGGATTTCTTATACGAGAAAAACACAAGTGAGGCAACGGAGCCGGGCATGCTGTGCGACGATGCGAATTCGGAATCATCCACCAAAGCTTCCAGGCGAAAGCCGCGACGGGCCATGGGAGAGACGCGCAAACCGCGTACTTGTGCGGCGAACGCCATTTTTTCGCCGATTTTCGCTTCATGCAACGAACGAAGCGGGACGGGATCGGTGACGCGAAAAGGATAATATGTCAACGCATCGTTGATGGACACGATTCCCAGACTTTTGAGCGCGCTGACACGTCTTTTGTTCGTCATCACCGACGCGATGGGTGTGTTCAGATTGGCGCTGCTCATAATCCCCCATTGTTGCCGAATTGCCGGACTTCACACGCAGATGCCCTGCTTCTGCACCATCTTGCGGTCACAATTGCTGGAGAAAACACAACCCATCAGCAAAAGTGACCGAAACAATGCCCCAAAACGGTCACATCTGCTGGTGAAGGTCGTTCGTATCAGCACAAGTGACCGTTCTAGGCCTACTTTTCGGCCACACTTGCTGATGGGCTGCGCGGCCGTCAGCACAAATGACCGCAAAGCCGCCCGGAACAACGACAAGAATCAGCCGCCTAAAGCAAAACCGGAGCCGCCTAAAGCAAAACCCCGGAAGTCATCGGACTACCCGGGGCTTTAAGCTGCTATCTCGCATTTGTTCACGCGGCCACGCGCTGAACCTTGCCAGCCTTGAGGCACTTGGCGCACACGCGGACGCGGACGTTTTCACCGTCGACCGTGGTGCGAACCGGCTGCAGGTTCGGGCGGAAGGTGCGCTTATTGCGAATATGAGAGTGCGAGACGGTGAAACCGGTCTGCGGTCCCTTGCCGCACACTGCGCAACGAGCTGCCATAATGGACTCCCTACAATTACTACTGACTTGCAAGTCTGTGTATCACCTGTACGAATCAAGCATGCAATCAACGCACATGCGAACACACAACTTCACTAATATACAACCTGGTCTGACATTTTGCAAAACACGCATAAATCTTCACGAGTGGCATACAACCGACTCCAGCAAACGTTCATAAAATCATTGTAAATAATACAAAAATGTTGGACTAGCAAGGAGGCGTCAACGATGATCAGCTCACGATTCAGCAACCGACAGGCGAAATCCACCAAGCCAACGGTCATTTCACTAGGTCAAGTCTGGGTTGATATCATGATGGGAGTGGACGATTTTCCCAGTTCTGGCCAATTCGCAGTTGCCAAGAAGACTTCCCCCGCCGTCGGCGGCAGTTATCGTATTCTGCAAGCATCCAGCCGTATGGGAGCGCATACCCAGCATGCCGGCATCATCGGCAACGGTTTATGGGCCGAAGTGATTCGCGACGCTTTCCGAGAGGACGACATCGAACATATCGGGCCTGACCGCATCGACGCGGATTCCGGGTTCCGACTGGTTTTCAACGACGGCAATCACAAAACTTTCATCGCCAACTATGGTGCGGAGACGCAAGGCAACGCTTCGATTTTCAAAAGCATCCCTCTGGAAGACGCCGACGTCGTACATATCAGCGGCAATTCGTTGATGGATCACACGGCAGCTGGCGTCGATGAATTCGTCTGTCGTGCCGGCACAAACCCAGATAATCGACCGTACCATCTCATCATCAATCCAACGAACACGCTTCAACTGGTCAATGACCACCTGCTGGAAGATCTTGTTTTGGCACGCCCAATCTGGTCATGCAACCGGCAGGAAGCCATGACCTTGGCGAATCGTCTCGGTGTCTACGTCGACGACTCTTTAACGCTCAAAGTCAACGGTGGTTTCGACGACTTCATGGCCGCATTGTGCGAAGCACTCGGCTCCACACTGAGAGCCCCGATGATCGTTCGTGCAGGCTCGCGCGGAGCATGGGTGCGCACGCCAGGCGGCGAAGTCGTCCATGTGGAAGGTTTCCCCACCAAATCCACACACACACGGTCCGCCGGCACCTGCCATACAGGAGCGATGTGCGCGCTGCTGGCTGAAGGATGGTCGCTAGTCGACGCCGTCCGCATCGCCAACGCCGCCGCATCATTGGCGATTCAAAACAATATCGACGGTGTTCCGAATTGCCCGTCCTACGCACAAGCCATGGAATTGGTGAACGCCGCCGACGCGTAATCGCCGTCGAAGGAGCGCAACGATTCAGCAACGATCAAGCTTCGGCCGCCAATCAACAACGCCACGCAGCATCTTCCAAGTCGGCGCCGCCATACGTCATCGTCACGCGACAATGTCATATGGCGGCGCCGCTGTCATGCCAGACGCAATATCACAGCGTCCCAATACGACATCACTTCGTAAAAATCACAAGCACAATCGCAACATCACACATCACCGACCATCACATCATCATTGCCCTCGACCAAACCGCCTTCGCGTCACATCACAATTCACCCATCATTCATATTCGTCAGGCGGCTTTTTCAATCAATGCGCATAGGATTAGGGGAACAAAAATAGTCAGGAGTTTCCATGTCTGAACACAACAACGCTTCGCGCGCAAGACTTGACACTGCCAACGAGGCGCTCAACACAGCTTCCGCCATCAAAGGTCAGGACGCACCCGAAGCCCTCGCCGACGGCAATTTTCCAATCGAACCAGTCGGCAAACTGACGCCCCGCGAAAAGAAGTGGATCGTCTACGATGTCGGCAATTCGGCGTTTGTGCTGCTGTCGACCGCAATCATCCCGATTTATGCGAATTCGCTGCTGACCGCTGCCGGCGAAGACAATATCGTGTCGACATGGGGGTATGCGCAAACGATTGCATCGCTGGTGATCGCCGTGCTGATGCCGATTCTTGGATCCATCGCCGATATTCAGGGCATGAAAATCAAGTTTTTCATCGGATTCTTTTTGACTGGCGTCGTCGCATGCTGCGCGATGGCGTTGCCGTTGGCATGGCTGCCGTTTTTGATTTTGTGCGTGCTTGCGACGATCGGCCTGAACGGATCGTTGACTTTTTACGATTCAATGCTGATTGACACCACGTCGAATGAGCGTATGGATAAGGTGTCGTCACACGGCTATGGATGGGGATATGTCGGATCGACGATTCCTTTTATTGTGTGCATCGCCGTGATTTTCGGCGGGCCCGCCCTGCTGGGATTGGATACGGCGACCTGCACGCGCATTTCCTTCCTGATCACCGCCGTCTGGTGGGTGGTGTTTACCGTGCCGCTGCTTAGCAGCTACCGGCAAGTGCATTACCGCACCACCGCCGACCATGCGGGCGAAGCGATCCGCGGCACATTCCGCGAACTGGCGTCGACCTTCCGCGAAATCCGCGCCAATAAGCCGCTGTGGATGTTCATGGTCGCGTTCTTCTTCTATATCGACGCCGTCAATACGGTGATTTCGATGAGCACATCGTACGGCACGCAGTTGGGCATTGATTCGACGCAGCTGGTGATCGCGCTGCTGGTCACGCAGTTCGTGGCGTTCCCGTGCGCGATTCTATACGGCCGCCTGGCGGGGCGTTACGGCGCGAAGCCGATGATCGTGATCGCCGTCGTGGCGTATTTGTGCATCGTGTTCTTCGCCGCGTTCTTCCTGCATGACGCTGTGGGATTTTGGATTCTCGCCATTCTGGTCGGCATGTTCCAAGGCGGCATTCAGGCGCTGTCCCGCTCGTATTACGGCAAGATCATTCCGAAGGATCACGCCAACGAGTATTACGGCTTCTACGATATCTTCGGCAAAACCGCGTCGATCATCGGTACCTTCCTTGTGGCCACGACCACGTCGCTGACCGGCAACGCGTCCATCGGCGTGCTGTCGATCGCACTGCTGCTGGCGGTTGCGCTGGTGTTCCTTGTAGCACAGAAGGATCCGACGCGAAAGTAAGGCAGTTTGCCGGCCGCGGGGTGCTGAGGCACCGCCCCGCCGGGACGCGCCGCTGAGATGTCGCCAAAAGACCACTGAGATGCTAAGGCGGCACCAGGAGTCTCAGAGTGACGCTGTGCTGCCGCCAAAATGACGCCGCACTGCTGCAGCCGGTCACATTTGCTGGCAGAAACCGTTTCCTCCTGTAGATGTGACCGTTTCAGCCCCCATTTTCGGTCACATTTGCAGGCGGAAGTCATCAACTTCAGCAAATGTGACTGCAATGCATTCAAAAACCCACACACATATCAACGTGGCATGTTGAATTTGATCAACATGCCACGCGGCGTATCCTGGATCTGATTATTCGCAAAAAGGGGAAGCCATGGAACGCCGTACTTCAGAGAATGCCGACAACGATGCCGCAGCCAGCAACACCGCCAGCAATGCCGCAATCAGTAGCGACAACGGCAGTGGCAACAGCAACAACAACGGTAACAGTAACGGCACCGCAAGCAACAGTGACAGCAGTGCCCCAATCATTGATGTTGTAGGCGCAGCAATCGTACGCAATAACACCATACTGTGTGCACAACGCGGCGACGGCAAAACATTGGCGGGATACTGGGAATTCCCAGGTGGCAAAATCGAAGCCGGCGAAACCCCACAGGAAGCGCTGCGCCGCGAAATCAAGGAAGAGCTGCTTTGCGACATCGACGTTTTCAAGCAGATCTGCACATCCGAACAAACATATGATTTCGGCACGGTACGCCTCACCATTTTCATTTGCCGCCTCGTCGCGGGCGAGCCGCATCGCACTGAGCATCGTCGTATGGAATGGGTCGCGTCGGATGAGATGCCGTCATTGGATTGGGCGCCGGCTGATGCCGAAGCCGTTCGCAGAATTTCCGTCATGAAATTTGATTACTGAATCTGATTACACAGAAATATCATGAACGATTTTGCAGATGATTACATGACTAGCTCCCTGATTGAGGATTCCCCCGTCAGCCAAACGTCGCCTGTTTTGGAGGATCTGGTATCCGGCCTCATCCAGTCCAAAGACACCGCTTCCGGGCATTACGGGCCGAAGCTGATTTCCAACAGGCCTGGCAATACTATGGGTGAGGCTTTAAGCGAAGAACTTTCCCAAAGCGACGCTTTCGATATATCAGTGGCATTCGTGTCGGCCGAAGCGGTCCGAAGCTTGTTTGAAGATTTCCGTGAGGCAGCCAGCAGAATATCGTCAGCGTCAAACGGCGCGGCACAAAACCACACCACATCACAACAGAACATTCCCGCACAAAGCGACGCAACAGTCACACGTTCCAGCCGCCTTATCACATCAACCAAAAACTATTTCAACCGACCTTCCGCCTTCTGGGATCTGCTGCGATTGAAGGACGTCACCAATATCGACGTACGCATTTGGGATGGCCGCAATCGCGATAGCAATAACGGCAACGTCAACATCAACGGCTTCGCCAATAATGAAAATGCCTGTAATCGCAACGGTGCCGCCAATGTCGGCGCTAACGACGCCACCAGTACCTCCGCGGGTCAACCATTCCACCCGAAAGGCTATATCTTCACGCGTCATATGGATGACGGCAGCCCGTATTACAACGTGTACGTCGGCAGTTCGAATCTGACGCAATATGCGCTCGAAAGGCAACGCGAGTGGAATCTGAAGTTATCGTCGCTGGCCGACGGCGATCTGATCGACCAATTCCGACGTGAATTGGATGCGCAGATCAGCGAATCCGTGCCGCTTACCGAGGATTGGATCCGCCAATACGAAGAGGATTTTAAAAAGTACGCGCCGCCGCGCAGGGAAATATTGAAATCAAGCGAATACAACATAACCGCGATCACGCCGAATGCGATGCAGCGCGAAGCATTGATGAACCTTGCGGAACTGCGCGAAGCCGGCGAACGCCGCGCAATCATTATTTCCGCCACCGGCACAGGCAAAACGTATCTTTCCGCTTTTGACGTACAGACGGTCAAGCCGCGCCGCATGCTGTATGTTGCGGGCCGCCAAGAGATTTTACGCAACGCAATGAAGTCGTATCAGAAGGTGTTGCATTGTTCGGATGACGAGCTTGGACTGCTTTCCGGCGGCAGCAGGCAGTCCGACCGCAAATACGTGTTCGCCACCGCGCAGTCGCTGAGCCGTCCGGAAGTGCTGAATACGTTCGCGTCAGACGAGTTTGATTACATTTTGATTGATGAGGCGCATCATGTTGGTGCCGCCAGTTATAAGTCCATTATCGATCATTTTGATGGCGCTGATTTCATGCTCGGCATGACGGCAACACCGGAGCGCACTGATGGCGTAAACATTTTTGAATGGTTCGACCATAACATTGCGTACGAGATTCGCCTGCAGAAGGCGCTTGACGAGGATATGCTGTGCCCGTTCCACTATTACGGGGTCGCGGAATATTTGGGGTCGCCGGATGATGGCGAGGCCGTGAGCGGTAATATTGTCGATAACGGCAACGATATCAGCGCGCGGCGCATCACCGTTTCACAGGATATGAGCGACGACGCGTCCGTACAGTTGAATTATGAGATTCAGCAGTTGGCGTCCGCCGACCGCGTGCAATACATTATCGATATTTTGCAGCAATATGCGCCGTATCATCAGCAAATCACCGGCCTGGTGTTCTGCAGTTCAATCGAAGAGGCGCAAGCGCTGTCCGACTTGTTCAATCAGCATTACAATCAGCAGGCGGAACGGCTGTATCGCACGATGGCGGTTACCGGCAAAACATCTGAAACCATACGCGAATCCGCGATTCGCCGTCTCGAAGCGGACGAGCATGATGAAGATTCGCTTGATTACATTTTCACGGTGGACTTGTTCAATGAAGGCATTGACATTCCGTCAGTGAATCAGATTGTGATGCTGCGCAATACGCAGTCCAGTATTGTATTCACGCAACAGCTGGGTCGAGGCCTACGCAAATTCCCGCATAAAGACAGTGTCATCGTCATCGATTTCATCGGCAACTACGCCAATAATTTCCTGATTCCAGTGGCGCTGTACGGCAATACCGGCGACCGCGATATCGCGCGCAAAAATCTGCAACGCCGTTCCATCGGCCTGTCGTCAATCAGTTTCGACGCCATTTCTCGCGAGCGCGTGCTCGCGTCATTGGATGCCGCCGACTGGTCTGATATGAATCGTCTCACCGAGCAGTATCGTCAATTGAAATACCAGCTTGGTCGCATTCCGCTTCTGATGGATGTGTATGCGCATGACGCGTCGCTACCGTATACGATGGCCGCAAAATCCGGCAGCTACTATTCCTTCGTGCGATCCCGTGAACGCAAAATGTTGAGAAAATCGTCTTCTAAGGTGGCGGCTTCCAAAACACAACCTGCAATCGCAGCATCCTCCGGCACTGATATCAGCAATCACATATTGTCATCGCAGTCATTCGACGCAATTACCGACGTCGAAAACAGCATTTTGAAAATGGCGACCGAACTGCTGCTACCAGGACTGCGCCCGCACGAACTGCTGATTTTGCAGCGACTGTGCGGCCTGCCAGCGGTCACCGGCGTGCTTCCTGAGGATCGCCGCACCGGTATGCAGTGGAATGCGGCGTCTTCGTGGGTGGCGCCCGCGCCTGCGAGCAGGCATGAGATTGCCGCTTTGATTGCGTCGCAGTTTCCGAATGCCGACCTGACTGATGCGCAGTTGGACTCCGCGCTGCGCGTGCTTGATTATTCGTATTTCACTGCGACGAATGCAAAGCGTTTCGGTGGGACGCCACTGATTACCGTGAATGATTCGACAGTGCGACTCAGTGATGTTTTTGCCGCGATGCTGGCCGGCAGTCAGACTTTCCGCGCGTTCTTCGCGGATACTGTGCGCACCGGCCTGCTCAATTGCCGCGACCTGTATGCTTCCACGCAGGCCAGGCAGCGCGGTTTCGACCATGGTTTCTTGTATGAGCAGAAGTATTCGCTGGCTGATGTGATGCGACTGCTTGGCTGGCAGGATGAGATGAACGGCCAGAATGTCGGCGGATATTTCATGCATCGGAATACCCATACGATGCCGATTTTCGTGAAATATGCGACCAGTCAATATGAGGATCAGTTCCTCGGCCCGCAGGAAATGCGATATTTCAGCAAGAACGGCCGTTCTTTGGTGTCGCCGGAATTCCTATGGCTGACCGATGGGCTTGGCTCCGCCGACTGGGCTACCTCCCATTTCGTGCCGCTGTTTGTGATGCGCAAAGAGGAGGCGAAAGAGGCGCGCTACTACTATGTCGGCCATGTTGCGTCTGTGTCGCAGCTGCAAGAGACCACTAAGCCCGATGCGGCCGGGGAGAAAACCGTAAAAGTGGTCGTTTCCAATCTGCGACTGGCCCAACCGCTTGATCCGGAGCTGTATCGCCACCTCACCGGCCACGCAACGGCATAGTGCTGCCATCTCGACTACGTGCGACTAAAAACACAGATAGCAACAAAGCCCATACTCGAAAAGTGTTATTTCGAAGGCGATTCATGAAACTTTTCAAGTACGAGCTTCGTAATCATCCGTGTTTTTAGTCGCAAAATAAGTCAGCGACTGCCCTTGCTGCGAATATCTGCGGCGCTCACCACATCAGCCGATGACAGAGTCTTTCAGCAAACTATCTACGAGGAAATATGCGACCTGCTGCGAACGCTCCCGGATGAACTTATTCACCGTTTCGCAATCCGACAATCCGACAGCAGTAATGGATTGTTGGCGCGAAGGCTCTGTCGTGCAGTCGTGGATGCTGGATCTGCTGTCTCGCGCATTCCGCAACGACCCGACGTGTCTTCGATGCCGCCGGTCGTCAATGAATCCGGCGAAGCCAAGTGGATGATCGAAGCTATTCCGGAATTGGGCGTACCCACGCCGGCAACGGCTACGGCTGTATTCACGCCAATCGTCGCGCGGCGACGGCGCCGGCATCCTACGCGCCGTCTCCACCATGCGCGCACAGTCCGGCGGCCATGTCACACGTGCCGATGCCATCGCCACGCACCGGTATTCCGCCATTCTGGAATCCGGCACAATCATAGGCCGAAAATCACGAATCAGTAGAAATGATTCATTGATACTGACATGCGTCATCTGCCATTTCGTTATTTCAATATTTGATGATTCGCCGTTTTCCGGCTTTCTACTTCCGCTTCCCTTTCAAATACACCGTTGGCCGGCCTCTCATGCGGAAGGCCGGCCAACAGCTTCTATACGACGCCAATGCCTGGCGTAACGGTCTTATATCCCATACACTTCACGCGCGAAACGCTCCAGCACCGGGATGGAACGCTTCACCTTTTCGGTGTCGATGCAGTACGCCATGCGGAAGTATCCGGGCACGCCGAAGCTGTCGGATGGCACGAGGATCAGGTCGTATTCCTTGGCTTTCATGCAGAATGCGTTCGCGTCCTCTTCGAGCGCCTTCGGGAAAATGTAGAACGTGCCGCCGGGGCGTACCACGTCGAAGCCAATCGAGGTCAGTGCGTCGTACAGCAGGTTCATATTCGTTTCATATACGCTCAGATCGCTGGTTTCGTCGATGATTTTCGCAACGGCCAGCTGCACGCTGGATGCCGGGCAGTTGTGGCCGGTTCCGCGGCTGATCTGCCCGCACATGGGCACGATCAGGTCGGCGTCGGTTGCGCGCGGGTTCACCGCAAGATAGCCGATTCGCTCGCCTGGCAGCGACAGCGACTTGGAGAACGAGTAGCAGGAGATGGTGTTGTCGTAGAAGCGACTCGGATACGGCTGCTCTTTGCCGTCGAATACGATTTCGCGATACGGTTCGTCGCTGATCAGGAAAATGTCGTGACCGTATTCGGCCTGCTTCGCGCGCAGCAGTCCGGCCATGCGCTCAAGTGTTTCCGCAGAATATACGGCGCCCGAAGGATTGTTCGGCGTGTTGATGAGCACGGCCTGCACGTTCGGATTCATCGCCGCTTCGAATGCGGCGAAGTTGATTTGGAAGCTGTCGGTGTCGGCGGGGATGACGGTCAGATGAGCGCCGGTACCGCCTACATACAGCTGATATTCCGGGAAATACGGTGCGAAAGTGATTACTTCGTCGCCGGGCTTGGTGACGGCGCGCAATGCGTGCGCGAGCGCACCAGCAGCGCCGGATGCAGGGAAGATGTGGGCCGCGGTGTAGTCCATGCCGAAGCGTCGGTTGAGGCTTGTAGCAATGTCTTCGCGTACGGAGGTGATGCCGAGCGACGGGCTGTAGCCGTGCAGCGCGACGGGTTCGTCGTTGCGATACAGGTCGATCATGGTTTCGGTGAAGTCGGCCGGGCAGGGCACACTCGGATTGCCGAGGGAGTAGTCGAAAACGTTGTCGTATCCGATTTGCGCGCCGCGCGCGGTTGCGTATTCGCTAAGTTCACGGATGACGGATTTGCCGCCGAGCATGGCCTTGTATGTTTCGTTGATCATGGGTACCTCCTTGTCGCATCATACCGCCATAAGCGTCTGCATCGTCTGGTTTGCGCGCATTGCCGGAATCGCCGCTTCCGCCGTGTCTCACCTCACCTCGCAGCATCCCACCCCGCAACATCCTGCCTCGCCCCACCGCAGCACAGCCGCGACGCATCACGCAAGTACGCCCGTACCGTCACCGTCTCCCAATTCATCTCCCAGCATTACACGCCCCGCATCGCAAACCCTTTACCATTGATATAGGAGATGACTAGGGGGCTGCGATGACAAATATTACGGATTACACGCTGGCGCATCGTCATTCGTTTGACAGCGATCCGTTTAATGCAGTTGACGCGCTGGTGTTGTCGTCGTTGGCATATCAGAAGATGCCCGATATTGTTCCAACGTTGGAAACGTCACATACGACATATGGCTCCTTTGCAAGCCGTCTTCGCGCTTTTGACATCCGCAAGCCGCTGCAATCCGCGCAATCGCTGTTTCGCGCTCCGTTTTCCAGCGTGACGTTGGCGGATGTCGCTGACGCATTGAAGCCTGAGGATTTTGATATGCGCACGGGCCACGCCGGCTTGTTGGATCCGAAATTGACGGAGGGCTTGTACGAGGCGATTCGCAATAATCCCCGTTTTGCGACGATTCGTGTGGATGGTTATAAGGATCGGTTCAGCAGTGAACAGCAGACGCAGTTTGCGGCGTTGACGATGCGTCTTCCTGATGATTCGCTGGCGATTGTGTTTCGTGGCACTGATGATTCGTTTGTCGGCTGGAAGGAGGATTTCAATATGGCCTTCCAGTATCCGGTGCCGGCGCAGCATGAGGCGTCGGAATATATGCGCGCCGTCGCGGGATTATGGCGCGGACCGATTCGGGTGATGGGCCATTCGAAGGGCGGTAATTTGGCCGTGTATGCCGCGTTGAACGCGCCGGATGATGTGCGTAAGCGCGTTGTGAAGGTGTATTCGTTGGATGGCCCCGGCTTTCCGGCATCGGTTGTGAATAGTGAGCAGTATCGGTCGGTGATGCCGCTGATTGAAAAGATCGTGCCGGATTCGTCGATTGTTGGCATGGTGTTGCAGACGCCGGAGCCGTGCCGCGTGGTGGTGTCGGACGAGACGGGCCCGATGCAGCATTTGGCGTTTTCCTGGCAGACGAAAGGCAATGATTTCGTGTATTTGCCGTCTGTTTCGCCGTCGTCGCAGTTGTTCAACGAATCGTTGAACAACTGGCTGGCGACGATGAGCACGGAACAGCGTGAACGTGCCGTTGACGCGCTGTTTGAGATTTTGCATTCCAGCAATGCCGACAGCATTACGGAATTGATGAGTATGGGCTGGAAGGCTTTGCCGAATATGATTGGCACATTCGTTGGACTTTCTGATGAGGATCGCAAATATTTGATTGAGGCTGCTACCCTACTGTTCAACGCTTCTCTTGCCCGCCGCCGTAATGCCGAATGATTCGCTAACAGAGTTATCCACAGTATCGATACTGTCTGCGATATCAGTATTTTCGACGATATCCACATCGTTGGCTGCATCACTGCCGACGGCTTTGCGTACGCTTGCGGGCAACGCTTTGAGCACGCCGAAAATCAGTTCGCGAGTATGTTTGTCAGTGTTGCGTGCCGCCGCGATGATTTTCGGCACGGCCTCACGCTTATGCGCGCCGATCGCAGCGAAATCGCCGTAGCCGCTTGCCGCAAAAATATCGTAAATCTGATTGAAGGCCGCGGCACGTGCGGATTCCGGCACGGATTCCATCCACGAGCTCATGGTGCGCTGCACCAATTTTGCAGTCGAAGACAATCCGGCCACATGATTGAAGTCCCCGTCGGCAACCTGCCAAGATGCGCCGACATGCTGCAACAGACCCGGCCCTTTCGCCGCAACAACCCTATAGTCCTCAGCCGCTTCCAACAGCATGCCGACTATCGAGCTTTCCGGCACTGTTTTATCAATACGATGCATCACCGAACGGTAGGCCACCGTGTCCACCATCGCAGCGGGCAATCCGGGGCCATCATGCGTGAAAATGCGCGTAATCCTGTTGTTTCGTCCCACCGCTTCCGTCATCACCGTAGGCAGCAGACCAAAATCATGCGCATGCTCGCAAGCATCATCAATATCAGACTGCGCAATGCGCATCGCCGCATACACGGCCAGATTGCCGCCTTTCGAATGGCCTCCAACCATCACCGACGGTGCTCCCGATCCAAGGAATCCTTCCGAACGGACAATCACCGAATGCAAATATTCGGCGGCAGCGCTTTGCGACGGCACCGGGCATTGCACCGCCATGTTGAAATCCTCTTTCCACCCGACCAGCGTGTCGTCCGTGCCACGGAACGCCACATACAGCAATGTCGAAATGCCCTCGCAATCACTCACATCAAACGTCATCGCGGCAAACTGCTGCTCGCGTTCAAAATCAAGACGCTCACAGTATTCGCCGACACGCAACCCACGAAAACGCGGCGATTCGCAAACGGCTCGCAGCAGATCACGGCGGAAATCGTTCGTCGACTGCGAAAATGCGTTGAACATCGTCGCATAATCCTCGGCACGCAGCATGCGCGTCAGCGGCGCCGTCGCCACCGACTTCGCAGCGTCAAAACGCGGGGCCGTCTGAGGCAGGCGAATATACGACAATTCCGAAAGCACCAGCGAATCCACGGCATTGAACGGCAGCTCGGCGAACGTACGGAATTCCTGGCACGCATAATCGAGGATATTTCCCATATCTCCACTCTACTTCCACGCTGTGTCTATGCCATGCCTTGTAAACTACAAAGCAGGCAAGCGGCGCATTATGCAGTATCGCGGGGAACGCGCACACCGTAAACGCGATGGCGCAGTACGGCGCGAAAACGAATAAACGCAGACGCAAGCCACACAACGAAAGGCATACCTGTGGATACGATAACGACTTGGCTGCAAAGCAACATGTACCGCATTATTTTTCTGATCGTCGCGGTTGTGGCGGCCGCGCTGATCGCGAAAGCGCTCGCCCGCCTGCTGCGACGCGTGCTGGATAGTTCGAATATGCCGAATGCGTCGATTTTCATCAATATCATGCGCGTTGTGGTGTGGGTTCTGGCGGCCTGCGTCGTATTGCAACCGGTATTCGGCATCAGCCCGACCACACTGTTCACCGCTCTTGGCATCGGCGGTCTTGCGGTGTCGCTTGGTCTGAAAGACACCATCGCCAATGTGATCAGCGGTTTCGGATTGATGTTGGGCAAAGTCGTGCAGCCTGGCGATCTGGTCAGCATTGCTGGCACGACGGGCACAATCAAAGACATTAACTGGCGACAGACCGTGCTCGTGGAACGCAATGGCAACGAAATGGTGATTCCGAATTCCGTGTTGAACACCGCTTCCCTTGAACGCCTCACTCCCGGCAATGAAGGTTTTGTGACCGTACCGTTTACGGCGAAGGCCGGCAGCGATCCAGAAGAAATCAGTACGGCCGTAGTCGCCGCGATTGCCGACGCCACTGCCGATTTGGCGCTTGAAGGCACGCAGCCGCTGGTCAAAATCGTCGGATTCTCGCCATACGGCATTCAATGCGAAGCGATGGCCTGCGCAAAGGCCGGCGTAATCCTGTCCACGATGCGCGACGCCATGGCACGCGCAATCGCCGACGCGGAATTTCTTGAACTGCGCGCCGCACAAGCCTGACCGTCAGCAAATGTGACCGAAAACCATGACTGAAGCGGTCACCTTTGCTGAAAAATACCAGTCCCACCAGCAAGAGTGACCGAAACAGGGACTGAAACGGTCACTTTTGTTGGCGGTATTCGTTTACATCAGCAAAAGTGACCGCCATAATCAACAACCGGGCAAGACCTGCAGCCAGCAAACGGGCGGGCCCGCAGCTTAGATCGTCGCCTGCGTCAGCAGCGTAATCAGCAAGGCGATAATGATGTAGACGACGATGCCCGCGTTGCCGAAAGCGACGTTGCCGCGCAATCCTCGCGGCAGCTCTTCAGGCGTCTCATAAAATTCAAAGCTTTTACGCTTGGCAATCAGTAGAACCACGCCGGCGATCATCGCAGCGAAATACAACGTGAAATACGTCATCATAATCATCAGGCCTGGCGCGGAAGAGGTCATCGCCGCTTCGGCAGCAGCCACATCTCCATTTGCCAAAGCGTCCACCAGTGACGAATCAAGCTGCGACAGCACCCACGGCGCAAGCACTGCACCGTTGAAATTAATCAGCATGTGCAGCACAATCGAATAGCGCAGCCGACTGGTGCGCATATACACGTAGCCGAGCATCATGCCAAGGCCAAACGCGTAGAAAAATTGGAACAGATTCATGTGATACAGCGCGAAAATCAGTGACGACATTACGATTGCCAGTTTTTCGCCGTAGCGTCGCATGCGTGAGATCAGCTGCTTGCGGAACAGCCATTCTTCCATGACCGGTCCCAACACCACCATGTACAATGCGGTCGCCCAGTCGGGATTCATCGCCAAATCCACAATGGCATTCGTCGCATTCGAGCCGAACAGCAGTGCTGCAACCACCTGCCCGATGATGTTGCCGACGTACATGATCGGCAGGCACATCAAAAATATCGTGAAGAACCGCCCGCCACTCATTGGGAATTCCCGCGTCGGCAACGTCGGCGCGGCACGCATGAGCAGCACGGCGATTGGCATCGCCACGGCATACAGCGGCAGCCCTGATATCAACAGCATCACCCATGTCGGCATACTGCCTTGCTGATAGAGCAGAGCCGTCAGCAAGGCGGAAATGATAATATTCAGCGCAAGCCAGATGGTCAGCATCGCGACGCAGGCCCAGCCGATAACGGCGTAACGTTTGCGGGCGGTGTGCAGCGCCTGCTGGAACGTCTGCATTGGATTGAAATTCGCAGGATTGAAATTCGCAGGATTTTGCGCCGGAGGCATCCCTTGTGACTGCCCGACATTTGGATTGTTTTGCGGATTGCTCATGGGATTCCCTTTCGACACGACATGTCGCGTGATATGCCGTCACATCACGCGACATGTCCATTGTTCCAGCGTTGACTTTCATGGACTGCTCCTTGCACGGACGTCGTCTTGCACGGGCATCACCTTGTGTGGACGCCATCATGCCGATGCCATCTCAGGCTGGCGTCATCTCGCGCCGGCAGCATCTTACGATGGCATCGCCTTGTTGTTACATAACGCCTTTGCCATCAACGCTCACATCCGTACAACGCGCTGTTTTACCGTTCAGTGTATGTCCTATCGAATATCGTCGTTCCTGATTCGGAAATGATATGCAATCGCAGATTCAGTTTCTCCGTTGTTGTGCACACGCGACCGATCTGATTGATGGTGGACTGCATGTCATTGTCGTAATCACTCAATTCCCGCTCAAATACAGACGTGTATTCCGTGTAGGAATCATCCACTGCGTACTGATAGGTAATCGTGTCGCCGGCGACGCTGTACTTCATCGCAACGCCGTACAAAGACAATTCGGCTGCTTCCTTCGTCGCCCTTGCAATGAAGGCGTCCGAAGAGACCAGGTCATCCAATGTATTCACCGACGTATTGCGCGCATGAATGTCATCCATTGAATCGTCGACGCTGCCTTCGATGTCGTCAGCGACATCTTCAACATATTCAGGATTCAAAATGACGCCCGGTGACAGGCTGGTGCCGGAATCCCCTTGCACATTTGAATCGGTGAAATTATCGAGATCACCGTTCATCCCGTTGCCGTCTTGTGTGCTGGAATCGCGTTGGCCGCTGCTTCCGGGATTGCTTGAATCACCGAAATCCCAGCTGTATCCGACATTCCAGCCACCATTTTCCACGCCATATCGCATAACCGCAGCGGTGATGCCGATAATCAGCAGCAGCGACAATAATGTTGAAATCGCGCCGATAACGATACCGGCAATGGAGAGACCGCGGCCACGCTCATTGCGTTTGCCAGTTTGTACAAGGCCGATGATGCTCAGAACAATACCGATGATGCCGGCGAAGAATGAAGAGACGAAGCCGGCGATCGCCCATCCGTTCCACGGGCGGTAGGCGGGGTCGTAATTGGCGGGGTATCCGCTGGGCAGCATTGCGCCTTGCGGGGCGCCATATTGAGACGCTCCGTATTGAGAAGCGCCATATTGAGGCGCGCCATATGGGGAGGAATCATATTGGAATGCGCCATATTGTGCGGATCCATCGTGCGGCGTCGCATATCGCGCGGTCTGTGTGCCGTCGAATGACGAGGCGTCATGCGACTGCGCATTGTGATTTGGCTGGTTGGACTGATTGCCCTGATTGAAATTCGCAGGTTCAATCGGCTGCGTCTGTGCGGATTGCGGGTCCGTGGACGGAGGATGGAAATCGTTGTTGTTCATTGTTGTATTCCCTCGTATCATGTCGGTTTTTGCGTTTTTCGTTGCATTGCGTAATGCGCTGCGCAGTGTTTTTGTGCGTCGCGTTTCGTCGCCGAAACACATTTGACGCTGCTGATTCAAGTGTAAAACAATAGGGCTTGAAAGCGCCAGATTAAGCGGATTCAAGCCCTATGTGTACACATGTGACAATGCTCACACAGCCAGCCTTTCGTCATATCAGTACTGATACGACGAGGGGCCATGTCATACGGCAAGCGCGTCGATTGCACGCGGCGTCACCACAATTTCCGAGCCGATGCCCAAGCCAGCGGGCAGTTCGTTGGCCGGCAGCTGCACGGTGACGGCCAACTGTTCACCGCCGTTCCAACGCTGATATTCGCCGGAGGAAATCGTTGCATCCACGCGCACGAGTGAACCGAGGAAATGCACCATCGATACGCGTGCGTGTTCGCCGACATGCGACTGGCTGTCGGCGGCCATGGCCAGCATCATATTTTCCGGACGCACCAGAATCGCAACGGAATCCCCTCGTTTGGAGCCAGGTAACAGCGGTACGCGCTGGCCGAAAACCACTGCTTCGTCGCCGTTGGAAGCGCCAGGCAGGCGGTTTGTCAAGCCAATGAATGTGGCCACGTATTCGGTGGCGGGCCTCATATACAGGTCGCGCGGCACGCCGATCTGTTCGACGCGCCCGTGATTCATTACGCCGATGCGGTCGGCGATGGCCAGTGCTTCTTCCTGATCGTGCGTCACGAACACGGTGGTTGTGCCGGCTTCAAGCTGGATGCGACGAATTTCGTCTCGTAATTGCACGCGTACTTTGGCGTCCAATGCGGAAAGCGGTTCGTCGAGCAACAGCACGCGCGGGTTGACGGCCAATGCTCTGGCAAGCGCCACGCGCTGCTGTTGTCCGCCTGACATATGCTGTGTGTATTTACCAGCCTGGTCGGCAAGTCCTACCAATTCCAGTTTCTCCATGGCGGTGCGGCGACGTTCAACGCGATTCATGCCGCGAATTTCAAGGCCGAATTCCACGTTCTGCAGCGCGGTCATATGTGGGAACAGCGAGTAGGCTTGGAACACCATGGCCATGTCGCGCTTGTTGACAGGCACGCCGGTCACATCCTGCCCTCCGACGAGAATGCGTCCAGCCTGAATGTCCTCGAGGCCTGCGAGCGCGCGCAGTGCGGTGGATTTGCCACAGCCGGAGCCTCCCAATAGTACGACCATTTCACCTGGCTTGATGTCAAGATTGAAGTCGTTCAATGCTTTGATGTTGCTTCCGGGGTAGATTTTGTCGACGTTCATCATCTGCACGCCGCCGCCGCGCACGGCGGAGTCGCGCAGGATCTCCTGCGCCGCTTCGGTGACGACGTCATTGTTCACGTCAACGCCTGCGACAGCAGCGTCGGCAATATCAGTATCGGCGACGTCGGCACCAACTACGCCAACACCTCGGAATGCATCCGCCGCCTGTGCAACGGCAGCTTTACGATCGGCGATAGACATGCTTATTTTCCTTCCCTTTTATGACCTTCATATCGGTCCTCATGTTGGCTCCTACGATTACGCATCGCCCCTGAGATCAGATCGAGACCGACCAGCAACACGACACCGAACAGCAATGCGAGCAACGACATTGCGGTGGAGATCTGCGAGTTCGATTGGCCGAGCTGGTACAGCGCGACCTGCAGATTCATGCGACCGAGCAGCGAGGCGACGGTGTATTCGCCGAGGACCACGGCGATGGAGATGAATGATGCGGACAAAATCGACTGCCACAAATTCGGGATGAGCACGCGGAAAAATACGCGCGGCCATGAAGCGCCGAGAGACCTTGAGGCCTCGCACAGCGTCTTCACGTCGATGGAATTGAGTCCTACCGCAAGCGCACGGAAGGCGAACGGCATGACCAGCACCACATAGGCGAAGCATAGCCAGATTGGGTCGGTACTGAGCACGTCGGCGCTCAGCCACCTGTAGATTGGTCCGAGTCCGACGACGAGTACGATGGCGGGAATGGTCAGGGGCAGGGTCGCCACCCATTCGATGGCACGTTCAAGTTGTTTGGAGCGGATATGCACGATAGTCATAGTCGGTACCATCAACAGCAGCATGATGATGACGGTGACGACGCACAGTCCAAGCGAGGATTCAAGGCCGCTCCATAATACGGTCAGGTCAGCGCCGAGAGATTCGCCGTCACCGGTGAAAATCGCTTTCCACGCATCGAGGCTCCACTGGCCTGAAAGAGGGTGGCGCACAGTGAACAGCAGCATGGCGAACAGCGGAATGAACAGGAATGCGAGCGTGGTGCCGAGCACGATGGTTTTGATGATGCGCTGGCGGCGTAGGCGCATTGCACGCAGCTGCGGCGGCTTGGCTTGGAAGCCGGTAAGCGAGGCGGGTTGCGCGTCAAATTGCACACCAGCTTGCTTATCGGGTTGCAGGCCGGCATGCGGGACGGTTTTCGCGCCGGCGTGCACGTCAGCTTTCTCTCTCACCATCGCAGCCTTTCCGGAAGACGAATTCACTGCCATCGTCCTGCCCTCTTTTCCACGGCGTGACTGAGCATCATCACAATCGCCACGACCACGACCATGGCGAATGCCAGCACTTGCGCGAATCCTTGCTGATTGGGATCCATTTCGTTGCGCATCGCGCCTTGAATCATCAGCGGCACCAGGATGGACCGCTGCGAAAACAGCGCCGCCGCGGTCGCGTAGGCGGAGAAGGCGCTGGCGAACAGCAGCAGAAATGCGGAAATGAAGCGTGGCGCGAGAATCGGCCCGGCCACACGTGACCAGTATTGCCACGTATTGCAGCCGAGACTTTCGGCGGCCTCACGCCATTGCGGGCGAATCAATTCGACGGCCGGCAGAAAGATGATGATCATCAGCGGAATCTGGAAATAGCAATACACGGTGATAAGGCCGGGCAAAGAGCTGAGCCAATTCGGATTGACGACATATCCGGTGAGTTGCTGAATAAGCATGGTGCCGACGCCGTTAATACCGATGGTTGCGATGAAGGCGAAGGCGAGCATGACGCCGCCGAATTGTGCGAGGACCGATGATACGGCGGAGATGATGCGTCGCAACAGACCGTTCGGCTTGGCGCCGATGACGAGTGAGTAGGAGGCGAGGCCGCCGACGATTGCGCCGATTGCGGCCGATGCCAGTGAGACGAGGATTGATGTGACGAATGCGGAGATGGTGTTGGGCTCGAACAGTCGTCGGAAATTGTCGATGGTGAATGTGCCGTCCGCTGATTGGAAGGCGCCGATGACGACGATCAATGTGGGAGCGAGCAGAAAGCAGGCGCTGTATGCGAAGAATGGGATGGTGATTGAGATCGTACCGATTGTTTTACGATGCTTCGCATAGGTTTCGGCGATTGGATTCTCGCTGCGCCGCGCTGACATGGTTTGGGTGATTGCAGCAGTCATGCGATTCTTTTCTTGAGATTAGGGCCGGAATCCGGACAGTGTTCCGGATTCCGGCCCTGGTGTAACGATGTCACGGCAGCGTCTCGCCTGTTGCGCTGGGTTCCATCGGGGGAATCGATGCGACAGGTTTTCGCCACGTCCAGCCCGATTGGAACCGCGGTCTAGCGGTATCGACGCGCACCGCAGGAATCAGTTGCCGATGGTGGCGTCCCAGTTTTCCTGCAACCATTCGGTGATTCGGGTGGAATCATCGTTATCGTAGGTGACAGGGTCGCCATCGAGACGGTCGGCGTCGGCCAGGATGTCCTGATCGACGGTGCCGTCCGCGATCATCGAGTCAAGCAACACCGGGTTGGAACCGCCCTTGAGCCACAGGTTCTGGGCCTCCGGAGTGTACAGGTATTCCATCCACAGTCGAGCGGCCGCCGGATGAGGGGCGTCCTTGTTGATGGCCTGGTTGTAGTAGCTCACAACCTGAGCGTCTTTGAAGGTCTTGTATTCCCAGTTGACTCCCCTGTCCTTCAGCTCGGACTGGTAGGAGGCCTGATTGTAGGTCCAGTCGAACACGACCCCGGTCTGGCCGGAATCGATTGTGCCATTGGTCACGTCAACCTGGGTGAGGTTACCTGCATCCTTGAGCTTCTTGAAGAAGTCAAGACCAGGCTGCAGATCGTTGATGTCACCGCCAGCGAGCTGGTTGACCATTAGGAAGCCGTTGAATGCGGCGCCCGCTTCGGCGGGCTTGCCGTTGACAGCGACGGTGCCGGCGAACTTCGGGTCAAGCAGATCGTCGATGCTGTCGATTTCACCATACTTGTCTTTGTTCCAACCGATGGACATTATGCCGGTGTAATCGGCATAATACAAACCGTCCGCATCCTTGAGTTCGTCCGGAATGGAATCCCAAGCCTGAACCTTGTACGGAGCGAAATAATCCGTGCTGGTGGAAGCGACAGCCAGACCCGTATCGAAGACGTCAGGAGCAGCGTCAGTGCCCTTGTTCGTCTTGGCGGCGTCGATTTCTTCCTTGGAAGAAGCGTTCGGATTGATTTCATTGATCTTAATATTCGGATACTTTTCCTTAAAGGTCGAGATGACTTCGCCCCAGTTGGACCAGTCGTGCGGCAAAGCGATGACGTTCAGCTGACCTTCCTTTTCAGCGGCGGCGACCAGGTCGTCCATCGTGCCGAAATCCTCAAGGGAGGTCGCGGAAGCGGATTTGGAATCAACGGTGACGGCCTTGCCGGAAGCATCATTCGCGGAAGCATTGCCAGAGCCACAGGCGGCGACGGAGAACAACGTCGACACGGCAAGCAGGCCGACCGCAATCTTACGCAAAGACTTCATTTCAGAAATTTCCTTTCCTCTTTCACATCATGCGCGGGACTTCATCCCGCTGCCAAGAAGTAAAAGTAAGCCCCGAAATTAAAGCCCTATCAGACTCCGTATGAACTCCTCATTTACTTTGAATGCGTTCGGCAAAAAATCGATGAACAATCATCCTCACTACGTAATTTTGTAGTTTTTGCCATCCCCCCCCTCGTCAAAATCACATGGCTGCGACGAAAAGGGGAAACCACGACCCAGCAAAACCGTCATATCAGCACTGATATGACGGTTACGCGGCCCCAAAAAAAACAACCAAACCGTCATATCGACACTGATACGGCGGTTTTGCGAGAAGCATATTAGTATGCCGGCTTGTTTCACGTGAAACCAAGCCGGCATAGGCCAATCGCCGATAGATGTCAGGCGAAGACGCCTTCAATCAAGGTGGTAATCAGATCGGTATAGCTCAAACCGGTGGCCTCCCATGCCTTCGGATACATCGAGATCGGCGTGAATCCCGGCATCGTGTTGATTTCGTTGATCATCACGCGGCCGTCAGGAGTCACGAAGGAGTCAACACGACTCAGCCCTGCGCCATCAACCGCCTTGAAGGCCTTCACCGCGGTTTCGCGCACCAGTTGCAATGTTTCTTCCGGCAGATTCGCCGGCACTTCCACATGACTGGCCGTGGAATCCATGTACTTGCTGTCGAAATCATAGAACTGGTCTTCTTCGGCGCGGCGGTCAAGCACAATTTCACCCGGCCAGCTGGCCTTCGGCTCTTCACCGGCCTTCGGGCACAGCACTGCGCATTCGACTTCACGTGCATCAATGCCCTGCTCAATCAGAATGCGCCAATCATGCTGGCTTGCTTCAAACACTGCAGCAACCAGCGCGGCGGCATCCTTCGATTCCACCTTCGTCACGCCGAAGCTGGATCCGGCTCGGGACGGCTTGACGAACAGCGGATATTCCAATCCGGCATCGGAGACCAGCTTCACCAATTCGTCGGCATTCGCCGCGAATTCGCTGGCCTTATCATACGAACGCGCATCAATGGTGATGCCCGGAGCGACCGCGATGCCGGCAGCGGCCAACAGCACCTTCGTGTAATGCTTGTCCATGCAGGCTGCGGAAGCGAGCACGCCGCACCCCACATACGGAATGCCCATCATTTCAAACAGGCCCTGAATCGTGCCGTCTTCACCGTACGGGCCATGCAGCACCGGCAGCACGGCGTCGATGTGGCCGAGCGAGGTCAGCGTGCCATCGGTCTCACGGGCGAAGAAGCCATCACCGCCTTTGGCGATGTCGAGCACGACATCGCGTGCCCCCACCGTTTTTTCAACAATCGGCAGACCGTCGGAAAGATTCCAGCCGCGCGGATCCTCGCCACCGACAATCCACTGGCCATCCTTGGTGATGCCCACCGGAATTGGATCGAAACGATCCATATCCATCGCACGCAGCACGCCGGCAGTGGAAATGCAGGAAATCGAATGCTCATCGGCCTTGCCGCCATACATCACCACAATGCGTTTCTTCGTCATTTCTTCCTCATAGCTCCTGTATGTAAGCCCTTCGTTGCCGTGACACACAATACTCCGCGGTCGGAGCGAACCGGCCGCGGAGCATCATTCCGTCACAGACTTTCACGCAGTATGCGCCTCCACGGATTCACGCACCCCACGATCGCGCGCATTGCGCTTGCGCCTACGGCGACCTGAATCGTGCGGCTATTCTTCGCTCACACCGTCGTCGAACAGTTCGGCGAGCATCTGTGCGCACGAAATGCCATCGGAAAGCACGTGGCTCATCGCGGTGGCCAGCGGCGTGGGCACGCCATACTGCTTGCCGAGCGCCACGACGGCATCGGTGGTCGGCACGCCTTCAGCCACGCCGTTGCTCACCTTCGTGGCCTCCTCGACGCTCATGCCCTTGCCGAGATTCGCACCGAACGTGTAGTTGCGGCTCAGCGGGGAGCCGCAGGTGGCGATCAGATCGCCGACACCGGCAAGGCCCGAGAAGGTCTTCGGGTTTGCGCCGGCGGCTTCGCCCAGTGCGGTCAATTCCGCCAAGCCGCGCGTTTCGATCATGGCGGCGGTGTTTTCGCCATAGCCGGCACCGCGGGCCATACCGACGGCGAGCGCGACGACGTTCTTCAGTGAGCCGCACATTTCCAGGCCGATGACGTCGGTGCTGACGAATGCTTTGAAGTAGTCGGTGGTGCAGGCGTGGGCGATGATGCGCGCATTATCGATGTTTTCGCAGGCGACGACGGTTGCGGCGGGTTCGCGGGCGGCGATTTCCTTGCTCAGATTCGGGCCGGAGATTGCGGCGAAGCGGTCGGCGTCAAGACCGAGCGTTTCGGTGACGACTTCGTCCATGCGCTTGCCAGTGGTGCGTTCAATGCCTTTCATCAGACTGGCGACGAGTGCGGTTTCAGGAATGAGGCCCTTGAATTCCTGCAATGCGACGCGGGCGAACTGTGCTGCAATCGCGACGATGATGATGTCGGCATTGCGCACTGCTTCGGCGCGGTCGCCTGTTGCGGTCATATTGCTGGGCAGCTGTTCGACACTGGGCAGGCGCACAGCGTTGTGGTGATGGTCGCGGATGCCTTCCACGATTTCGGGCTCGATGGCCCACATCGTCACATTGTTACCGGCGTCGGCCAGCACCTGGCCGAATGCCGTTCCCCATGCTCCGGCACCCAATACCGTAATGTTCGTCATGCTGTCTGCGTCTCCTTTATACATGCTGCTCGCCTGCGCGTTACGCATCGCCTGCGCTGCCGTTGAATCATCATCAGGCATTAACAGCTTATGCTACCGCGAATCATCAACGAAAACTTGCGTATTATCAACGAATCACCAACAAATCATGAATGAATCACCGGCGAAATCATCAACGCATTGTTCACGCGTGTATCAATCGCCGATCAATCATCAATGTATTGTCTGCAATTCAAATGCAATTCGCCTGCAACTCGACGATGCGTCAACCGGCAATATGTCAGCCGTCGATGCGTGAATCGTCTTTTACGCGACTCATTGTGCGATAATCCCAATACCCGCCTTCCGGCATGCGTTCGCCGCGAATCTCTTCCATGATTTCCGTCATGCGCACGCGAATGCGACGGGTCAGCTCGTTGGCCAGCTCCGCCGGCGGCTCCTCGCCCCACGTATCAGCGGTTTCCAGCAGATCGGAGTAATCCATACGGGTGTCGTAGCACATGACCACGTTCTTGCGCGGCCACGGCCACCAATGATTGATGCTGGCGGCACCCCACGTCACCGCGCAATACAACGGCACCTGATGGCCGAGGCGACGTGAGGATTCCAAGGCGATGATGCCGACGCCGTTTTTCATACTCATCGGCCACTTTTGTGGATCACGTGTCACCGTGCCTTCCGGCCAGACGGTAAGCGGACGGCCGGAGGTGAGAATGTTGATGGAGGTCTCCTCAATGGCTTTCGCCTTGCCACTACGTCGTTCCACCGGCTGCATGCCGACCAACTGGAACCATTTGCCGATCAGCGGCCAGTGGCCCATTTCCGCTTTGGCCATATAACGCGGACGGCGGCCCATATGGAACAGGCCGGCCATAGGCACGAACACGTCGAACATGGTCACATGTGTGGCGGCGGTGATGAATGGGCCGGTCTCGGGAACGTTTTCCAATCCCCACGCCTTGGTTTTGCAACTTGCATGGAACACCATGGATACGCCGGCCAGCAGTCGTTCGGTGGCCTTCGGATTCTGCGCGTTGATTTCGGCGGTGTTGGGCGTGCGCGGGCCGGTCGGGTAATAGCGCATCGGATCAACAAGCTTATGTTTGGCCGCAAGACGTGCGACCTGTGCGTCGCTCAGCGGCTTGACGGCGGAACGCGGCGACGGTTTTCCTTTGGATACCATGCGCACCATTGTGCCGCAACCGGCGAACGAATCACGGTTGCGGCACTCGAGATAGGCAGTGTTTGCGAGCCTGTGCGACTACTCGAAGTCGGCACCGAGGGCGGCAAGCTTGCCGCGGAAGTCGGCGTAACCACGGTCAATCAGCGAAATGCCGCGCACGTTGGACGGGCCTTCGGCCGCCAGCGCTGCAATCAGATGGCTGAAGCCGCCGCGCAAATCCGGCACATCGATATCCTGGCCAGTCAGCGGGGTCGGCCCGAATATGACGGCCGAATGCTTGTAGTTGCGCTGCTGGAAGCGGCAGGGCAACGAGCCCAGGCATTCGCGGTACAGCTGCACGGTCGCGCCCATCTGCACCAACGGCTTGGTGAAGCCGAAACGATTCTCATATACGGTTTCGTGCACGATGGATAGGCCTTTGGCCTGGGTCAGCGCCACGACAAGCGGCTGCTGCCAGTCGGTCATGAAGCCCGGATGCACGTCGGTCTCGATGGCGACCGGCTTCAGGTCCCCGCCCGGATGCCAGAATCGGATGCCCTTGTCGGTGATGTCGAATTCGCCGCCGATCTTGCGGAACACATTGAGGAACGTCATCATTTCCGGCTGGGTGGCGCCCTTGACGAAGATGTCGCCATGCGTGGCGAGCGCTGCGGACGCCCATGATGCGGCTTCGATGCGGTCGGTCAGGGAGGTGTGCGTGTAGCCTTTGAGCTCCTTGACGCCTTCGATACGGAAGGTGCGGTCGACGTCCACGGAGATGATGGCACCCATCTTCTGCAGGACGGCGACCAGATCCATGATTTCCGGTTCGGTCGCGGCACCGGAAAGTTCGGTTTTTCCGTCGGCCAGCACGGCTGCCAGCAGCGTCTGTTCGGTGGCGCCGACGGACGGATACGGCAGATGGATCTTCGCGCCTTTCAGACCGTTCGGCGCGGTGATATGGATGCCGTCCTTGTGCTCCTTGTCGACGTTCGCGCCAAGCTTGCGCAGCGTTTCCAGATGGAAGTCGATCGGACGGCCGCCGATGTTGCACCCGCCGAGCGCCGGAATGAACGCTTCGCCAAGGCGATGCAGCAGCGGACCGGAGAACAGAATCGGAATACGCGACGAGCCGGACAGTGTGTCCACATCAGCCACGTCGGCAAGCTGCACGTTGGCGGCGTCAATCGTCACAACGCCCTTGTCGCCATCAACGTTAACGTCGACGCCGTGCAAGCGCAGCAGGTCGGATACGACGTGCACGTCGCGGATTTCCGGCACGTTCTTCAGCACGCTGGTACCAGGGGCGAGCAGCGCCGCCACCATGGCCTTGCTCACGAAATTCTTTGCGCCGCGCACCTTGATGATGCCATTGAGCGGCTTGCCTCCGACGACGTGCAGCACGTCTTCGTTGTGTTCTGCCACACTTACCTCTTTCATCTCTTGCAGGGGCACCCGTCTTCTCACAACGTGCCGCCCAAAGTCTCATTCTTACAGCGGATTACACACTATGCATCATAGTGCCACAGGGCTTGTAGCGGCCTCGTGAAAATATGCGCCTTTTAGCGCTCCGCTTTAATGCGCTGCGCCAAATGGGCGTCCCACATTGCGCCGGTTGCAGACATCACCGCATCCGCGCCGATTTCGCGGTATGCGCGATAGTCAGCGGGTTTGACGACGCCGCCGACGCCGACGATGGCGAAATCAAGGCCAAGCTTGTCGCGTACCGCCGCAAGGCGTCCGACCATGTTGAGGCCTGCGCCGCGGATCGCTTCGCCGCAGACTCCGCTGCGGTCACGGCCTGCGTCCGGCAGCGCCTGATTGCCGTTGGCGTCGACGAGTTTCGCGGAAATGGTGTTGATGGTGGCGAAGCCTTGCACGGTGCCGCGTGCTGCGGTTTCGCGTACCATGGTTTCCAGCGCTTCGTCGGATGGGATATACGCAAGTTTGACGATGAGTGGACGGTCACCGATCTCGTTTTTCACCGCTTCGGTGATGCGGCCGACGAGCTGAGGATTGTGGCAGAGCAGCCGATTGTGGCCTTCGTTGGGACAGCTGGTGTTCATTTCCATGAGCCGCCCACCGGTCTCGCATACCAGACGCGCGGTGGTGACATGGTCGGCGATGTAGTCGTCGTCGCTCATGCCTTCCACACGGGATCCCTGGAAGCTGGGAACAAGCAGTTGGCCGGGACCGGCCTGTGCGATGGCATCGCGCATATCGGGCTGCCATTCGTCGGGATCGCGTGAAGGCACGCCGAAGGAGTTGGAGATGGAAACGGGCTGTTCGTAGTTGGTGTCGGCCAGCACGCCTTCGTCGAGTTCAGCGCTGCCGGGGGTCAACGAGCCGTCTGCGCTGCGCGGATGTACGGCGAGCACATTCGGGAAAGCATTACAGCCCCATGCGCGTGAGCGCACGGTTTTGTACACGGCCAGGTCGAAGCCCATACGGAACGCCGCAGTGGTGTATTTGGAGTTGAGCAGCGGGCCTGCCGGAATGCCGAAGGGCAGGTTCACGTCGAAACCGAGAAAACGCTCCCCCTCCATATTGCTTCCGGTTTCGGCGGCATTGCCACCGGTCTCGACTGCAAGCGCCTGTGCGAATGCGCCGAACGGCCCCTGCGAATAATTGTCTTCATATGTACGGTTGACGTCGTAGAACGGCTCGAATTCCTGGCTCATCTGCTCTCCCAATTGGTAGTACGCGTTGTTTACCACCCTATCAGTCAGTACCTAGATAGCCCGTTCGCCCGACACCCCGAACAACGCCGCCGCCCGAAACGATACCGTTCGGAAAGATACCAACATCGCCTCCCAACCGGATGCCCTCGCCGTAACCGGTGCTTCTCCGACAAATTCAGTGGGTGCTTTTTGCCTTCGGTGGGTACTCAATGCGCAAGACCGCGCCAGCGGCACATAAGGAAATACAAGGAATTTCGGTCCTGCTGCTCGACAAGCGCCACGATTCGGGCACCCACCGAAAACAAAAAGCACCCACCGAACACGACCGCTGCCGAAATCAGTCTTCCAAAAGACTTCACACGCTACAATCGGAGCCATGCATTCGGAGCCATGCATGCAGCGTGCGGATACATGGCAGATGCGACGCGGATATGCAGCACGCACGCATGACATGAACGAGGTCGCGCGGCAGAACGGCGATGACGCCTTATGGAAGGAAGCCCATGTCCTACAACGAAAATCTGCAGTGGCGGCCATTGCCGGAACACGTGCGCAGCGTGTGGATGGTGAATCAGGCGATCATCACCGCCTGCGTGCTGGCCGGATGCGCCGCCGCCGTACTGATCTGCGTGGCCTGCAACTGGTGGGGGTTCGCGCAAGGGCTCGTAATCGCGCTGGTCACAGCAGCGGCCGTCGTGGACTGTGCCACACAGCCGTTACAGACGAAATATGCGTATGCGTTCAGCCGTTTCGCGATAGATCGACATTGCCTGCATATTCATAAAGGCTGGCTGTTTCGTAAAAGCACGACGATTCCGTTCAATCGTGTGCAGCATGTCGACACGAAGCAGGGCCCTGTGTTGCGGCATTTCAATCTGACGGGCGTTATCGTGCACACTGCGGTCGGTGAGCATGAGATCGAAGCGTTGGAAACGGATGAGGCGGAGCGGGTCGTGGCGTTGATCGCCGATCTCGTCGCGCAATCGAAGGAGGATCTGTGACTGGCACGGACCGCATGGGATGTCGGCGGCTGCACCCTGCCGGCATGATTGTCGCTTTGATTGCATCGGTGAAAACGACGGTTGGCATAGTCGTGCCATGGGCAGTGGCGTTCGCCGTGGTTCGTGATAAGACCGGCGCTCCTTCATGGGTGTTGGCGTTGCTGGCCGTCCTTGTGGTCGCCGCAGTGATCGTGCAGCCGGTGGTGAAGTGGTTGACGACGCGGTATCGCCTTGACGATGATGGCCTGACGTTTACCACGGGCCTGCTGTTTCATAAGCATCGCACGATTGGCTATGCGCATATGCATGCGATTGACGCGACAAGCCCAATCTATTTGCAGGCCTTTCATGTGGTGTCGCTGACGGTGTCCGCGGGAGGTGTTGCCGATGCGAATATCGTGTTGGATGCCGTGCCGGCTGATATGCAGAATGAATTGGAGGCACGGCGGCATGCGGCGCAACAGACCGCGCACATCAATCAATCATCAAAAATTGCCGACGCGTCATCTGGATCCGCACGGGCTGCGGATACGGCAATCGCCACACGTGCAAGCGCCGCGAAAACAAACGCGGAAAGTGACGTAAGCATACTGCCGGCAGACCCCGCCAACGCCCCATCGCGACTGGTTTTCCGCGCTTCCCTCAGCGATATTCTGCTGTATGCGCTTACCGATTTGGGCATATTCGCCGCCGGCTTTGCCGTGTATGGCGTTGTGCAGCAAGCGGAGGAAGTCTTGCCGAAGCAGTGGATGCAGTCTGCAAGCGATTCGCTGTGGGGCTTTGTGGCGCATGGCGTGTTCGCGATTGCGGCATTGCTGGCGGTTGCTGTAATCGTTTTGGCCGCGGTTAGCATTGTGACGTCGCTGCTGCGGTTTTATGGTTTTGAGATTCGCCGTCAAAGCGATGATTTGCTGGTGACGCGCGGCCTGCTGACGCGGCGCACGACGACGATTCCTGTCGGACGCATCCAAAGCGTGACGATTCGCGGCAATATGCTGCGCCGCGCGTTGCACCTGTGCTCGGTTCAGGTTGGGCTAGGCGCTGCGCCTGGCGGCGAGGCCAATACGGACGCCAGCAGGACGAATATCATGCCGGTGATTGGTGACCGAAAAGTGTATGTGCTTTTGCATGATGCGCTGCCGGAGTGGGATATGCACGCACCTTCCGTGAAACATACGGGCCGCGGATTGCTGCGCTATTTTTTGTTCGCGCCGATTCTTGCACAAGGCATTGTTATTGCGGTCACATTGGTTGTTGTGCTGTTGACCGATATGCCTTGGTGGGTTCTGCTTGGCGAGATTATGGTCGCACCGTTCTGGCCGGCGCTGCGCGTATGTAGGTCGCGTACGGAAGGTTTCGCATTCCTGGATGGCAGCGAGACCGACGCCATCAAATCCGACGTAATCAAATCTGTCCGTGCAGCGGATTCCCCAAACAGCGACGGCACCGATCCTGCCGCGACCACTAGCGTACTGCCGCATCGCATTGCCGTTACCGGCGCTTACGGATGGACGTTCTTCACGATGTTTACGCGCCGTCAACGTGTGCAAAGCATCGAACGGCGTACGACGATATGGCGGGAAAAGCGCGGTGTCGAACGCATCGTCATGCCCCTGTTCGTCATGAACGGCATCCATGCAATCGGCTTGTACGCCGCCCGCCGCGACGATGCCGAAATGCTGGAACGCTGGGCCACCGATTTCGCCGAATCCCGCTGAACCGCGTCTCCGCGGCCTTATGCAAATTCAGGAACACAAGTCCTGCAAAATACGGAATAGAAGTCCCGTAAATTCAGGGATACGACAAAGAAATCAATAAGAAAGGCTGACGGAGCAAAGCACTCCGGCAGCCTTCTTTGTTTGATTGTTGATTAAGCCTTGACCTGAGTTTGATCGGCGTGAAATCAGCGGGCGCCGATTGGACCGGCCCAGTCGTCTTCTTCCGGTTCGCGGGCTGATTCGACCGTTTCTTCCGGCAGATGCTTGGCCGGGATGGTCTTCGGCTTGAACGGGAATCGTTCGGCGCGCATGCGCTCGTAGGCGGCGATGTCGTCTTCGTGCTGCAACGTCAGGTCGATGTCGTCGTAGCCGTTCCTCAAGCGCCAACGCACATAATCATTGACTTCGAACGGCAGCGTCACGTCACCGCAGGTGACGGTGCGCGATTCCAGATCGACCGTCATCTGGACGCCCGGCTCCTCTTCGAGCAGCTTCCACAGCAGTTCGACGGATTCCTGCGGCATGATTGCGGCCAATACACCGTTCTTGGCGGTGTTACCGTAGAAGATGTCAGCGAAACGCGGCGCGACGACGACGCGGAAACCGTAGTCGCGCAGTGCCCACACGGCGTGCTCGCGGGAGGAGCCGATGCCGAAATCAGGACCGGCGACCAGAATCTTACCGTCCGCGTATTCGGGACGGTTCAGCACAAAGTCAGGGTTGCGGCGCCACGCGTAGAACAATGCATCTTCGAAACCCGTTTTGGTGACGCGCTTCAGGAAAACAGCGGGAATGATCTGGTCCGTATCAACGTTGGAACGGCGAAGCGGTACGCCGGTTCCGGTGAGTGTGGTGAGTTTTTCCATTGTGGGCAAATCCTTTATGAATGACGTGCGTATTCGTGCTTACAGGTCGGCCGGGGAGCTGATGGTGCCGCGGATTGCCGTCGCCGCGGCCACGGCCGGCGACGCCAGATGCGTGCGGGATCCCTTGCCTTGGCGGCCTTCGAAATTACGGTTTGACGTGGAGATGGAGCGTTCGCCCGGCACGAGTTTGTCGGGATTCATGCCCAAGCACATCGAGCATCCGGCGTTGCGCCATTCCGCGCCGAAGTCCTTGAAGATCTTGTCAAGACCTTCGCGTTCCGCCTGCAGGCGGATGCGGGAGGACGCCGGCACGACGAGTACGCGGTGAATGGATTCGGCCTTGTGATGACCTTTCATGATCGCCGCGGCGGTACGCAAGTCTTCGATGCGGCCGTTCGTACAGGAGCCGATGAACACCGTGTCGACAGGAATGCTCTTGATTGGAGTGCCCGCTTCAAGGTCCATGTATTCAAGGGCGCGGGCGGCTGCGGCGCGCTGGGTCTCATCGTTGAAGCTTTCCGGATCGGGCACGCAGGCGGAAATCGGAGCACCCTGACCAGGGTTGGTGCCCCACGTCACGTACGGCTCCAAATCGGCGGCGTTCAACGTCACTTCCTTGTCAAAGACCGCATCATCATCGGTCTTCAACGTCTTCCAATATTCGACCGCCTTATCCCACATTTCACCTTCCGGCGCATGCGGACGGCCCTTCAGGTATTCGAAAGTCGTCTCATCGGGTGCGATCATGCCGGCGCGTGCACCAGCTTCAATCGACATATTGCAAATCGTCATGCGCGCATCCATCGAAAGCCTGCGAATCGCCTCGCCACGATACTCAATGACGTGGCCCTGGCCACCGCCGGTGCCGATTTTCGCGATGATCGCCAGAATGATGTCTTTTGCAGTGACGCCAGCCGGCAGTTCGCCTTCGATGTTGACGGACATCGTCTTGAACGGCTTCAGGCTCAGCGTCTGCGTGGCCATCACATGTTCGACTTCGGAGGTGCCGATGCCAAAGGCGAGCGCGCCGAACGCGCCATGCGTGGACGTGTGTGAGTCGCCGCAGACGATGGTCATGCCGGGCTGGGTCAGGCCTAGCACGGGGGCGAATGCGTGGACGATGCCCTGATCGGCGTCGCCAAGCGCGTGCAGACGCACGCCGAATTCGGCGCAATTGCGTTCCAATGTGGTCAGCTGCAGTGCGGAGGTCTCGTCGGGATTCGCGCAATCGATGTTGACGGTCGGGGTGTTATGGTCTTCCGTGGCGATCAGGCAGTCGAGATGACGCGGTTTGCGGCCGGCCAAGCGCAGGCCTTCGAATGCCTGCGGGCTGGTGACTTCATGCATCAGCATCAGATCGATGTACAGCAGGTCGGGCTCCCCTTCACCACCCTTGCGTACCAGATGATCGGCCCAGACCTTCTCGGCCAATGTCGTTCCCATGCGGGACCTCCTATTGTGATGTCTTCAGTGCATACGCGCTCATACTCGTCGGCGTGTTCTTCTGAGGTATAAGACTATGGTCCCGTTCGCATAATGAAGCCGACCATGCCGGTATATGAGATATGCCGTGATGCCCATACTCCTTTTGCACGACGGCCATATTTTGCATTTCACTATATGAGATGCAATAATGCGACTTATGACTTCCAACACGAACGACATCCCAGAGTCGGTAGACAACGTTCTCGACGATAATCCGTCAACCGCAAACACGCCAACCCCCAGCAACGAAATCCATTCCGGCGTCGGTGTGCTCGACAAAACCGTCAAGATTCTCGACGCCCTTGAATCCGGCCCGGCCACGCTCGGCCAGTTGGTTGCCGCCACCGGACTGGCTCGACCGACTGCACACCGACTCGCCATTGCACTGGAACGTCACCGTTTTGTTGTTCGAGACCAGCACGGACGCTTTGTGCTTGGCTCTCGCTTCGCCGAACTTGCCGCAGCAGCCGGCGAGGACCGTCTGCTTTCCGCGGCCGGCCCGATTCTGCAAACCCTTCTTGATCGGACCGGCGAATCCGCGCAGATTTACCGCCGTCAGGGCGATCAGCGCGTGTGCATTGCCGCCGTCGAACGCGCCAGCGGTCTGCGTGATTCCATTCCCGTAGGCGCCATGCTTTCCATGGAGGCCGGCTCCGCCGCACAGATTCTTCTCGCATGGGAAGATTCCGAGCGACTGCATCAGGGTCTGCGCCACGCCAAGTTCACGGCCGCCAAGCTGGCCGCCGTCCGCAAGCGCGGCTGGTCTGAATCCATCAACGAACGCGACGAGGGCGTGTGTTCTATCTCCGCGCCTATCCGCAACGCTTCCGGCCAGGTTATCGCCGCGATTTCAATCTCCGGCCCGAACGGCCGCATGGGCGCCAATCCAGGCCGTCGTTATGCTCCGCTCGTCATGGCCGCCGGCAAGTATTTGACCGACGCGCT
Source organism: Bifidobacterium sp. LH_512 (assembly GCF_056356435.1). Taxonomy (NCBI): domain Bacteria; kingdom Bacillati; phylum Actinomycetota; class Actinomycetes; order Bifidobacteriales; family Bifidobacteriaceae; genus Bifidobacterium; species Bifidobacterium sp. LH_512. The sequence continues at coordinate 21,159 of NZ_JBKEUE010000001.1, read as the reverse complement.
GATCAAGGCCTCCGCCGGCCACTGATCGGCATCGGCCGACAACGCAACAAACGGCGCACAGACATATTTCAGGCTCCACAGATCGTATGCGGAGCCTTTTTGTAATCACCAGCAGCCATTCCGCCGTACACGTCACAGCACACACAATGTGTTCAGCAAGGCCCGGCCAATACACCTCGCACTTCAGGCTTCGCTCTCACACCTCGCGGAACGCACAATGTGTAAGTGTCACATACATAATGTGCCACCACCACCCACACAATGTGCGCAGCACCTCTTCCATACACACAATGTGCCCCGTTGCAACGCACAGTGTGCGCCATCCACACGCACAATGTGCGCTCAACCAGCCTCCAACGCACATTGTGCGTATGGCATATGCACAATGTGCGCGTGGATTACGGGAAACGCTCAACCTAACACAGCAATACAGCACCGCAACCCAACACAGCGCCACGCAGCCCATCCAATACTGCAGCGCCCATCTCAACCAGTCCGCCCCGGCACTTGGCCCCGCCTATACATCAGTGAAAAACGGCCAGCAATCGCCGCCACCAATTGGGCTTGTGCAGCAAGTCCATCCCTTCGCTTTCCAAGCGGGATTCGCTGGTCATACCGTATGCGTACGCCTTGCGGGAGCTGGGCTTGCCAATCAAATCACCGTATTCCAACAATTGCGTACGCGGCTCGAACGGATGGCGAATGTCAAATTCAAACAGGCGCGCCGCACGTTTCTCCGGCACAGGCCCGTACGATCCGAAACCGCAAGTCGGCGACGCGGCCAACATCACGCCATCCAACGTGCCAACAAACGCATTGCGATGATCGTGCGCGGCGACGACACCAAGGAAAGCACCATCTCGCAGAATCGCAAATTCACCGCTATCCGCATCCGGACAGCTGATGCCCTCTCCCAAATAGCTTCCCGGCTGAATCAGATCATCATTCAGCACAAAATGACGGCCTGCAAATTCGCGATATCCTTCGATCGCACGCGCCGCCGTCGACGGCACCTCCTTCAGTACATCGTAATATTGCGGCAACGGCAAATGCTGAAACACCAGCGACTGCACGCCCTTCCCCATCAATCCCGGCAGCATTTCCAAAAAACGCATTCCGCGGACCGACGGCGCCCCATATCCGCCGAAACGCGCGTAATCGCCCGAATCCAGCAAGGCCAAGCCCAGCACAACACGACGACGCTCGGCATCCATTACAGGAAGCGCCAACGTTCCAGGCTCGCACGGAAACACCTGCTGATCCGGTAGTCCGCTTGCCGGCATGGTACGTGGCATTCCCATTTGCGCGGCTGTCGATTCCGGATTCAAGCAGCCCGGGAATTCACGATAAATCGCATCCATTTCAGCATTGTCAAGGCCGCATTGGAAATCGTGATTGCCGTAAGTCACCGCCCACGGAATGCCGCGATCAATAAGAGGTTGTAAGAATTTTGCGATTGTGCCGCGTACTTTTTCGCGGGTGCGATCACGTTCGATTGCTGCGCGCTCTGCGGCTTGCGGCGTTGCGGCAGTCGCTGATTTTGGTTTCGTCGACCAGCGGCGCTTGCGGAAGGTCGAGGCATACGCTTGGTCGTAGCCTGCAATTTGATTGCCGGTAAAAACGACGATGTCGGGACGGGCCGCGTCGAGGGCCGCGTCGATTAATTTGATGGTGTCGCCGCTGACTTTCGGACCGTCTTGGATGTCAGCGAATTGCAGCACGCGGAATTTGCCGGAATTATGAAATTGCAGGCGGCCCAGTCGCGCGGAGACGGAAAGCGGTCGGGCGTCGAGGCCTCGGCTGCTGTGGCCCACAGCAGGCTGCTGCGCTGTGCTGGGACAGGCCGTGTTGGATTGATGCTGTAAATCGGTCATACGCCTACCTTACCTGCCTTCACACGCAATCGGACACGCGCCTCGCCTTAACCCTTTTCGCAACTGTGGCGAGTGGGGAAAATGGAGAAAACGCGTAAAACGACCATAAACACAGACAGCAACGAAGCCCATACTTGAAAAGTTTCATTCTGAAGCCCGATAATGAAACTTTTCAAGTACGGGCTAGGTGATTGTCTGTGTTTTTCGTCAGTATGCGAAGCCGATATGCAGGGGGCCGAGCAAAGCAGGACAGGCGACGCCGGACCAGATAGACTGGCGACGGAAAAACAAAAAACCCTCGCCGCAGCGAGGGTTATTGGCTGGGATGCCTGGACTCGAACCAAGAATGGCTGAACCAGAATCAGCTGTGTTGCCAATTACACCACATCCCAATTGGCAGGCGTTGCAGCTAAAACAGCTGCGGCGTCTTCGTACCCCCAACCGGATTTGAACCGGTGTTGGCGCCGTGAGAGGGCGTAGTCCTAGACCGCTAGACGATGGGGGCTTAAATTATCCGCTGCGCTTCCCGGAGTGAACCGCTTGGCGCAACAGATAATTAATATACGCGGCCATTCCACATGACGCAACTCTCGGCGTGTCACGTGTGTAAAAAACAACAGTAAAGGCGTGAAATCGCTGTAATTCCAACGATTTCACGCCTTTGCCATAAAGTCGCAGTGAAGGCACCGCACGGTGCCGAGTCATTTGCGATTTGCATATCATTACAATGTACATGCCTGCACTGCACGTTGTTCACGTCCTATATTGCTCACAACGTGCAGCAGCATCATTGCAGCGACGCCATCACGCCGCATCACGTCACAGATGTTCGCGCAGACCTTTCAGACGAGCCATGGAAATCTGCTTGCCGACGATTTCCATCGATTCGAACAGCGGCGGGGAAACGCGACGGCCGGACATGGCCACGCGCACCGGGCCGAAAGCCAAACGCGGCTTGTAGCCGCCTTCCTCAACGAGTGCCTTGTTCAGCGTCTCATGCAGGAAGTCGGTCTTCCAATCGGATTCAGCGACGCCTTCCAAAGTTTCAATGGCCTTGTCGAGCACTTCGCCAGCGGAATCCTTCAGCTGCTTGCGTGCATCATCTTCCGGCTCGATATATTCGGCCGTGCTCAACAGGGAGCCGACCATGCCGGCCACTTCGCCCAGCAGGCGCACACGTGGCTGCACCAGTTCGGCGGAAGCGCTCAGCACTTCGCGTTCGCGGTCGGTCAGTGCATCCCAGGAATCAGCGGAAACCACGCCGTCACGGTGCAGGTACGGCACAGAACGGTTCAGGAAGTCCTGCGGTTCGAGCATGCGAATGTGTTCGGCATTGATGGAGATGGCCTTGTCGATGTCGAAGCGGGCCGGGTTGGCCTTCACGTCACGCACGTCGAACTTTTCGACCATCTCTTCCATCGAGAACACGTCGCGGTCCGGCGCGATGGACCAGCCAAGCAGCGCCAGATAGTTGAGCAGGCCTTCACGAATGAAACCGTTCTCGCGATGCAGGAACAAATTGGATTCCGGATCACGCTTGGAAAGCTTCTTGTTGCCCTGGCCCATCACATACGGCATGTGGCCGAACACCGGCATTTCCTCAGCGATGCCCAATTCCATCAGATAACGATACAGCACGATCTGACGCGGGGTGGAGCTCAAGAGATCTTCGCCGCGCAGTACGACGTTCACGCGCATCATCGCGTCGTCGACCGGATTGGTCAGCGTGTACAGCGGGTCGCCGTTCGGGCGCACGATCACATAGTCCGGAACGGAACCGGCCTTGAATTCAATACGGCCGCGAATCAGATCGTCGAAGGCGATGTCTTCGTCGGGCATGCGAATACGCAGAGCCGGCTGGCGGCCTTCCGCACGGAATGCGGCCTTCTGTTCTTCGGTCAGATCGCGGTCGTAGCCGTCGTAGCCGAATTCCTTCGGACGGCCTGCGGCGATGTTGCGCGCTTCGATTTCAGCCGGAGTGGAAAAGGATTCATAAGCGTAGCCGGCTTCGAGCAGCTTGGCGGCGACATCCTTGTAGATGTCGGAACGCTGGGACTGGCGGTATGGGCCGTCCGGGCCGCCGACGTCGATGCCTTCATCCCAGTTGAGGCCCAGCCAACGCAGGGCGTCGAGAATCTGGTTGTAGCTTTCTTCGGAGTCGCGCTGTGCGTCGGTGTCTTCGATACGGAACACAAAAGCGCCGCCGGTGGCGCGGGCTTCGGCCCAGTTGAACAGGGCTGTGCGGACCATGCCCACATGCGGCGTGCCGGTCGGGGACGGGCAGAAGCGCACGCGAACATTTTCAGGAAGTTCAGGTTTGGTGTTTTCAGCTTCAGTCATAGGGTCCATTGTGCCGCGCAAACCGGACGTGCGATTCTTTACGAGACCATTCACCTGGCATTGCGAAAATTCCCAGCAAAGCATCACAGACTTTGAGACAATGACAAGTGCAGAACCGTCGCAAGAAAGCGAGAAAGAAATCCTCATGAGCGATCCGAATCTTCCCAAAACACCCAACGAGCAGAGCGATTCCCGCGGCGTTGCCGCAGACCGGAACCAATCACCCTCCGACACGCGTTTTGACGCGCAGCAAGATAACGTCCAACAGCCGCAGGACACCGTCCGGCAATACGACGACAGTCCCCAGCCATACGGCGCGCCACAGCACACCGCGCCGCAATACACCAACGCATCGCCATACGATCAGACCTCGCAATACGGGACTCCCCAATACGCCCAGTCTCAGTACGGGTCCCAACACTATGGCTCATGGCAGTACAGCACACAGCCTGGCGCTCCCCTGCCCCAAGGCACGGCCGCCTACGGCTATGGCATCAATCCGTCCATCGCACCCACATTGGACCAGCCGTATTATGGATGCCCGTTCCCGGAAGCCTGCAAGCGTTTCTTCTTCAAATACGCGACCTTCACCGGCCGCGCCTCACGGAGCGAGTTCTGGTGGGCCGTGCTCATGTATGAGCTCGTCGGCATTGCAATCGGCATTATCTTCTCATTCTTCTCGACCACGGCCGCCACTGCGGCATCCACGATCTGGCTGTTAGCCTGCATCGTTCCATTCATCGCCGTCGGCATCCGCCGGCTGCATGACGCCAACAGACCAGGCGTATGGATTCTGCTTCCGACCGTCTCCTATGCGGTGGCGGAATTGGTGAGCCTGCTATGGCTCATGCCGATCTTCAACAAGATCATGGCCATGTTCTCGCAACTGGAGGGCTCATACATGTCCATCTCCTCGCAGCAGCTGGAATATCTGGGCATACAGATCGTGCACGCCATCACGACGCCTCTGCTGCTGTCCGCGGTATTCGGGCTGGCCTTCCTGATTTCCGCAATCGTGTTGATGGTGGGACGCACGAATCCGGCCGGCGTACGCTTCGACGCACGAAGGCCCGCGACAGGCATGCCGATGAATGGCGCGACGGCATATCCGTCCGGAGACATGCAGAGCACCGCCTTCGGGCAGGCATCATATGCGCAACAGCAGTATGCGCAGCCTCAGTACAGCCAGCCGCAATACGGCAATCCGTATGAGGAGCAGACTGAGTATCGGCACGCCGCCGCGCAGCAACCGATGACGGCACCGCCCATGAACTCGCAGCCGACGTTCCCGCAAACGACTTCCCAGCAGTCCACGGCGCAGCCCGTCACCAATCCAGCCGACGAGGCCGCGGACGCAGCCGGTTCGGCCGCAACCGATCCCGCTGACCCCCGCAAGGATTCACAGCAGCCGGCGAATCCGTTCGATCCACGACCTGAACAGTGAATTCCGCCCCGGTATCGGACGCCAGGCGGCGCTGCAACGTGCATTGACAAAAATCACATAATGGCGGCGGCATCATCCTCTCGATGATGCCGCCGCCATCGTTGTGATACGCATCCGCATGCAGCTTTTCGGCTACAGTTCCACGGCCGGCTTGTTGGGGTCGTCCTTGACGTGCGCGAACTTCGCGGCGAGCGCCTCCTTGCTCTTGCGCTCGTCCTCTTCCTTGGCGCGTTTCTTGGCTTCGTCCGGATCCCACAGCACGTCTTCACGGTGGCGCCTCCATTCGGCGTCGGCCAACGGCGCGACATATTCCGCCGTCGCCGCCAAAGTGTCTTCGGCGGCCGAACGAACCTCCATCAATCCGCACAGCTGGTCGGCCGTCATATAAATGCGCGGCACGGCGCAGCATTCGCGGAGTTCGTTGACAAGCAGGACGACCGGAACCGCCTGCAGCGCCGCATACCGCGCATCGGAGATGCCGTCCGCAGTCATATTCAGCAATCCGTCGCACGCGCACAAGGCCAACGCGAACCGCCACGCCATCCGATCCGCGGCATCGCCATGTTCATCCTCGTTCGATGCTGCAGAGAACGCTTCGAGGACGCCCTCGATATCGATGCCCTCCCAGTCGACGCCCATTTCGGCAGCGGCGCCTTTCGCACAGGCGACACGTTCCTCGACATCTTCGGCATCGACGCATCTCTGCATTGCGTCGTATGCGTCGTTCGCGGCAAGCAGCGCGTCGACGATTTTCTGCGGACGGCCCGGAATCTCGTCGGCACCCTCGTATACGAATTCAGAGTCCGGCATGGTCACGTCCTCACCGGTCATAATGGCCGCCGCATCCCGGGTGACACGCACCTGCAGGTTTTCCGCATATTTCGCGTCATTGTCCAAACGCATCGCGTCGGTCAGCGGCCATAGACCCACCAATTCCACACCGGCCTGCGCCGCCTGTCTCACGGCAGCCATCGACGCGATCCGGCCAATCGAGGATCGCTTAAAACAAAACGCCATATTCGCTCCTTTGCTACGCGTTCTATTGTGCGCCTATTCGACGTCCGCCGCCGGGTCGACATACGTGATTGACATCACTTTATGCGTATCGCAGTCGTATGTGATCGACGTGACCGAGGCGAGCGCAGTGTGGCGCAACAGCATGTTGTGTTCGGGATGACCGGTTTCCAACATGTGCCGGTATGACCAGATTGGTGATTCGTGGCTGACGACGACGATTTGTTCGCCGGGATGATTCGCGACCTGTTCAAGCGCGAAATTTTGGACGCGCGCCGCGATGGACTTATACGTCTCGCCCCAGCTGGGCTTCCACAGGTTGGTGACGAGCTTCCAGTTGCCGTTTTTCCACAATGCGCCTTCGCCGTGGCCGATGCGCTTGCCGCGAAATTCGTTGCCGGCTTCGATGATGCGTTCGTCGCAGGTCAGTTCCAACGGGGTTTCGCCGCGGGCGGCGCGCACGTCATTCAATGCGTCAAGGATTGCGCCGGCGGTTTCGCGGGTGCGTTCAAGCGGCGACGAATAGATGGCGGAAATGGTGTTAGTTTGCGGATTGGCAGCCAGATAGCGTGCGGTCGCCTGTGCCATGCGCAGGCCGCGATCGGACAGGTGGAATCCGGGAAGACGCTCGTAGAGCAGATGATCAGGATTGTAGACTTTTCCATGGCGGACGAAATGGATGGTGGTTGCCGGCACTGACAGTCTCCTTTCCGGCTTCGCCGTCAAATGATTCGACGGTCTGCTGGCATGCTCTTTGGCGGCATGCCGATGCATATATACGGCTACCTATTGGCGTCTATGTCAACAGCATAACGTTCACGCGCCAACATTATGAGAGCGTTGCAAGACGACGCAAAAATATCGCGAAAAATGTTTACTTCCAGTTTTCTCATCTACCGCGTGTTCCATTGTGATTGTGTCTAGAGTTGCACAAGTTGCCAATATGCCGTATCCGCAACGCCGAAATCACCTTCGGCCTTGCGCTCAAGCACACTTGAAGTGGCATCGTTGCATGAAGATGAGGTCGTCCTCACCAGGCGGCTCCGATCGACGGCAATAGCGCAGCATTATCAATATCACAACAATTCCAGCAATCCCAATAATCATTGGCTCCGCAGCGACGCAAAGCCGCGAAGTCGTCATGAAACTGTGAGCAGAAAGGAGCGGTACGCAATGGCCAATCAATTCGTCTCTGGCGCAAAAGACCTAGGCCATCGTCTTTTCGGCGGTTATGCCGAACTATTACGTATTCCACACACCACACGTTTTGCAGTAGGAGCGGTGATTGCCTGTATGCCGTTCCCGATGGTCGGCATGACCATCACGATTTCCGTGCAGCATTACTACGGCAATTATTCGTTGGCGGGCGCGCTGACGGCCGTGCAGGCGATTGCATTGGCCGTCGCCAGCCCGTTGCTGGGCAAATTGGTCGATAAATTCGGCCAACGGCAGGTTTCGATTCCGACGATCATCGTATGGATGATCGCGGCGACTTCGCTGGTGACCTGCATCACGAACCGCGTGCCGCCATGGATCCTGTTTTGCATTGTGCCTTTTATGGCGGCGATTCCGCCGTGGGGTGCGATGAGCCGCCGGCGTTGGACAACGCTATTGAAAGGTGATTCGGCACGCACGAATCGTGCACTGTCGCTGTGTGGCGTGTTCGACGAATGCATGTGGGTCGTCGGCAATCCTTTGGCGTCGACATTGGCCGTGATTTCGGGTGTGATGGCGTTTTCGGTGACCGGCATGTGCGTGCTGATCGGTGCGCTGATGTTCCTGACGGAACTGAGCACCGAGCCGAAATCGCAAACGCAGCTGGCCCGCGAGGCCGGTATGACGCGCAAGCAGTATCGCGATCGTGAGGCCGCGCGCGCCAACGCGCTACGTGCCGAAGCCGAAATCGAATATGCCCGCGATCGTGCCGAAGCATCCGGCGCTTCGCCCGAAGAAGTGAAAGCCGCAATGGACGCCGCTGCGGCCAATGTACGGGCAGGCAGGAAAGAGTCGATCTGGGGCCCTGGCCTGATCGCCGTATGCGTGACCTGGTTCGGTCTGGGTGCCTTCCAGTCAGCGGCAGGCATTTCCATCGTCGCTTTTGCGACGGAGTCGAACATGAAACAGTACACCGGTTTTGTATTCGCCTGCTTCTCGTTCAGCTCGATGATGGGAGCTCTGGTATATGGCGCGAAGAACTGGACGATTCCACTGTGGAAACGTTTCTATTTCTGTCTGGCCGTGGTGAACATCGGCATCGGATCGTTCCTGTTCGCCGACCACCTGTGGGTGATCATGATCATCTATCTGCTCATCGGCGTATGCCAGTCGCCGACTTGGGTGAACGGCAATCAGCTGATGCTGCATTTGGTGCCGCCAAGCCGTTTCACGGAGGGCATGGCCTGGATGGGCGCGATGAATTCCATCGGCAGCTCGATGGGTTCTGCCATCGCCGGCCAATTCATCGACCGTATGGGCTCGCATGGCGGTTTCATCGTCGTCACCGTCCTGGCGCTGGTCTCGTTGGCGATCGCGCTGATCGGCCTGAAACAGATCAAGAGCAGCACCGAGGCTCCGACGCTGACCACCGTGCACGTCTGATTGGCGCAGCGTCGGCAGTTCATTGGCTGGCTTCGGCCCATACACAAGGCGCCCACGCATCCCCTGCATCAGGAAGCGTGGGCGCCTTCATCGGTTTGGCTACGTCTCAGGTTGATGTCCAGCCGCACAAGCCAACGGCCATAACCGCAAACGGCTAGCTCCAGCACCGCTCATGTGGAACGCCCGTCAACCGTTCGATCACTGTCCTGGCAGCCGGATCGATATCGGCTTTGGGACCGCCGTTGCGCAAACGGGTGATTTCCCTCAGCACTATGGCGTCGGTCTCCTTGCTGATCGTCAGCCGTGTGGACACAAGCCAGCATATGCTCATCGCGAACGCGAACCACCCCAACAGCACGGCCGCCAAACCGATCTGCGCCGCCGATGACTGATGCCGCAGCGTCGAATCGAAACCGACCGCCCCCAGCACCACGCCGACGGCCATCGTCGCGACGCCGGAACAGATCTGGCGCATGCATGCCTGTATGCCGGAAAACGTGGCGGAACGGTACCGTTTGGTCACGATCTGATCGATATCGGCAATGTACGGAAACACCGCCCACGGCATGTAGCCGCATAGCGCCTTGAACACGAAGAACCACAGCGCGCCTGCTACGGCGAAAGCGATCCACGCCGGCGACGGCATCGCATCAGCCAGCAGCCATGAGGACAGCAGCCATCCCGCACCGATGATGCATCCAGCAAAATTGATTGAATACAGATGTCTTGGGCCGATTTTTGTCATCGCCCAGCCGAATACCGGCATCAACGGCAGCGAGACCGCTGTGCAGCCGATCAACAGCGACGCGAACGCCGCGGTCTTGTTCCAGTCATACACAACGTAGAAAATGAACGTCTGCCCAAAAACATCCATCGACATCTGCACAAGCAGATAAATCGACAGATGCCGGCGGAATTCGCCGATACGCAGCGTCGACAAATATTCACGGAGCACCCTCTTCGCGCGACGGATCCATTCCTCCAGTCCCGCCTGCGACGTCCTGACTTCGTCTCGCACATATGAACCGAACCCGGCCTGTTCAGGCGTCATCTCCCACGTGGAATGCCAGCAGATGAACACCGCGCATGAGAACAGGACCGTCGTCGTGATGCCTAACGTCATATAACCGGAGGGATTCGTATCTCCGAACACCGCCAAAACCGCACTGCCGGCCAAGGGGATCAACGTTCCGGCAGCGGTCGAGATAGACAGACGCACCGTGGACAACATGGTACGGCCATTGAAATCCTTCGTCATCTCGCCCGGCAGCGGATTGTATCCGGTAGCGAAAAGCTGCACCAATACCACCCACATCGTATAGGCGAGAAAATATACGGCCAAAGGCATTCCAGGAAGCCATAGGAATATGCCGGTGAGAAGCAACGGCGAGGTCACCAGCAACAGCAGACGCCTCCGTCCGAAACGACGCCCGACGCGGAAACGATACAGGTTATCGTCGAACACCCCGAATAGCAGCGCGGCGACGGCGCTGATGATGGCGCTCATACCGATGACGGTTTGCGCGGCGCCGATGCCCAATCCGCAAAATCGCGTCCAGAACAACGACAGATACGTGGCGGCAAGCGTCAACTGCCCGCCGCCGTAAAAATCCCCGATGCCGAAGCCCACGGCTTCACGCAGGCCGATCTTACGTGCGTCTACGGTTTGGGTCGCATCCCGTAGCGCCTTGCTGGATGATGACATCGATGCCATGATTCTTCGATTCCCAACCTCACTGTTCGTACGATGTTTCATATTCCTGCGCCGCGCGTCGTTTCCACGACGCCGCCGTCATCCGTGAAAGGCCAACGTAGTGAATGACCAAGCCGGAGCTTCATAGACGCCGTCGGATAAATCAACGTCGACGGTACGCGGCGCCGTCGGCGCCGGTTTGCACACGGCTTTTGCCAAAACGCTGCCATCATCACCGATCAGCGCGAAATCGATGGGCAATGTTGCATCCGCACGCGTCCATACCGTATAGTTTGCTCCAGTCCGGCCGATCCATACGGCTGTATTCGAATGCGCCGTTCTGAACGAGTTCACTGCTCAGCCCTCCGTCCGCGGAATGGCTGATATCCTCGAAAAACACACCCCACAAGTCGGGACTGATCCGGCGCGATCCGGCAACATCCAGAGCGACGGCGAGTTTGTCCTTCATACTGCGATTCCTATTCTCCCATCGGTGGATCGATGTTCCGCAAACATCATCTAATGCCGGTCCAGCGCGATCCACAGCACGCCATGAGCCGGTATGGTGCCGGCGATGACGCGATCAGAGCCTTCGCCTTCGATGCGCACGTCGGATGGGGCGCCAGGCATGTCCGCAAACAAATCGGTCAATAACCAGGCGTCGTTGCGATGTTCCAATCCGACGATGGATTGCAGCTCGATGTTGCCGCCAAGCCTGAATTCGTCGTCTCCGGTCCAGAACAATGCGGCATAACGGCCACCGGCGTGGGCGCTGACCGTGCCGTCTGCCCAGTCGGCGGCTTCGGCGGTCCATACGACGAGTTCACCTCGATAGGAACGTTCATCATTCCAATCGGCGAAGATGCGTTCACGGACCGTTTCACGATTGCCGGTCGAGCCTGCGGTCACTTCACGCAGCACGGGATTGGAAAGCAGCCTGATGGTCGCGTCATCGCTGGTGGGCAGATCGCCACCGACCATCAACGGACTGCGTCCCATGCACCACAGGGCGAGCAGGGTCTTGCGCTCGTCCAAGCTCAGGCGTGATTGGCGATCGTCACCGCGCTCTGCGCGCAGACCGATATGGCCGAACGGCAGCATGTCGGCATCAGCCCAATGGCCGGTCGTTTGGAACGGAGCCCATCGGGCGAGCCGTGCAAACTGCTGGTAGATGTCCTCCCACCGATCCCACAGGTCGTCGGAGATGCGCCACATCTGAGCGTTGTCACGCAGAAATTCCGTATAGCCGGTCGATACCCATCCTCCTGGGGATAATGACAAATCGATGGCACGCCCATATGCGGCCTCGGCCTTTTCGATGGCGCGATGGTAGGCCGCGATTTCCTCGCTATGAAAAGGCGTCTGCATATCATCGACCTTCAGGAAATCAAGTCCCCACGAGGCAAACAGCTCAAGTTGCGCGTCATACCAAGCCTGTGCACCGGGATGCTTGTGATTCAGACCATAATTGTCCGGATTCCACTTGCACACATGGTCGAAATCGACAATGTCGCGTGCCGTGTATTCGGTGCCTTTGACCGGAAGATCCGACTCCACTGCGAGCCGCGGGATGCCACGCATCATATGCACGCCCAGTTTCAGGCCCATGGCATGTATTTTTTCGGCAAGCGGCGCGAAGCCCCTGCCATCGGCGGAGCTGGGGAATCGTTGCGGATCGGGCAGCTGCCGTCCGTATTCGTCAAGGACCAGCGGCGCGTCCGCATTGTATCCGTGCGCGCGGGCGGTCGGATCATACCAGTCGATATCAATGACCAGGGTGTCCCAACCCGCCTCCTTCAGATGCCGGGCCATGAATTCGGCATTGGCCAGCACCTCCGTTTCGGTTACGGTGGTGCCATAGGAGTCCCAGCTGTTCCACCCCATTGGCGGACGCCAAGCCTGAGGTAATGGTGTTTCAACACTCGGATTCGTCATCGTATCCCTCCCTGCCGATCACGCGACATTGGCATTACACTACACGCGATATATGTATCGTTACATATATTATGACGAATCACACACAACACAACATGTGCCGAATCACAGAGCGTCCACCGTTATTTCAATGATTTTAGAAAGAAAACACCGATTTTGCATTCTTCTTTTTTCCCCAGTATCGTTTTATGTATCGATACATATTTGTATCCAGACGCAGGCATCGCATCACATGGGAGGATCCGCTCATGCCCAATCGCAGACCGACGTTGCGAGATGTCGCCAAAGCGGCGGGCGTCTCCCCCATGACCGCGTCCAATGCATTACACGGCAAATCCGGTGTCAAGGAGTCAACCCGCGATAAGGTCCTTCTCGCCGCGAAACGCCTCGATTATCGCATCAACCGTACGGCCAGCATGCTGAAATCAGGCCGCAGCAACATCATTCACATCGTCATCAACGAATTCGATTCACCGTTCTATTCCAAACTGGCGCAGACGCTGTCGGAAGAGACCGCGTCACGGGGACTGACTCCGTTCATCGAACAGACCAGCTATTCCCCCGATGCCGCTGAACATGCATTGCAGTCCGCTCCTTTTTCCGACCAGCTTTTCGACGGCGAGATACTGCACGCGTCCGGGCTCAGCGCCGACGCCCCCATCGACAGTATGATACGCGGACGCCCATTCGTGCTCATCGACTCCTGCGAAGAGCACCCCACAACCGACCAGGTCAATTTCCCCAATGAAGAAGGCGCACGGACTGCGGTACAGCATCTCATCGGGCAACAATGCCGTTCCATTGCGCTGGTCGGATATGAATTCGTCTCAAGGGATAACCTCGCCCACGCGCAGGACGCATATATGCTGCGCCTACGCGGAGGCAGCAGCGCATTGCTGGATTCCGGACGCGAGTACCGTCCCGATCTGGTGTTTCAGGCCGGGGGAAGCGAAGACGGCATCCACGTGGGCCATGCCATCGCGGCACGCATCGATGCGGCCAAGGCATCCGGACGCCAACCGATTGACGGCGTGTTCTGCGCCAACGACTACGTTGCGCTCGGCGTCATACGCGGGCTGGCCGACAACGGCATCAGAACGCCGCATGACGTCAAGGTCATCGGATTCGACGGGGTCAGCGCCGGCGCGTACGCCACGCCGACACTGAGCACCGTGCAAGTCGACTTCGCTCAGCTCGCACGCTGTACGCTCGATCTGCTCGTACGACGCATCGAACGTCGTGCCGCTGGATTGCCGGATGACGCACCGGCACGCATCACCATCGGATACCGGCTAACGGTCCGGGAATCCTCAATGGCGTGAGCGTACAACGTTCCCGCACATATTCCAAGTTGTCCTCAATAATCATCAATCACAAAGGAGTTACATGAAAACCGAGGCGTACCTGTTCATACACTTCACTGGAGTCGAACAGGCTCCGACTGATGAACAGCTGTATTTTGCACTCAGCCGTGACGGCGTCACATGGAAGGACCTTCGTCCGGCAGGTTCCCCGGCACTGACATGGAACGGCGGGGAGCGCGGCACCCGAGACCCGCATATCGTCCGCGATCCGCGCGGCGGATTCCATATCGTCGCCACCGACCTGAGCATTCACTACCGCGGCGGATGGGGACCGAGCGACGGTGCCACGACCAATGGCTCCACCGGTCTGGTGATCTGGGATTCCCCGGACCTTGTGCATTGGAGCGAGCCGCGTCTTGTCGATGTCGCCTCCAAAATCCCCGGTGCCGGTATGGCATGGGCGCCCGAGTCGTGCTGGGATCCGGAGCGCGAGCAGTGGCTTGTGTACTGGGCCACCACAGCGAACCGCAGGGAGGAAGGCAACCCGCTGTCCAACGAGCTGGGCGACCCCACCAACATCTACTATGCGACGACCACCGATTTCGTCACCTTCTCCGACCCGGTCAAATGGATCGACCGGGCGAACTGCATCATCGACACCACCATGCTCAGGGACGACGACGGATGGTGGTACCGCGCCTCGAAAGACTCCGAGATCACCATTGAACGCACGCGCAACCCGTACGCCATCACGTACGAGGCGCTGCGCACGGATGACGAGGACCGGTGGAGCTTCGTCGGCACGCTGACCGACCTGCTGGGCAATGGACGATACTCCTGGCATTATCTGGAAGGTCCAGAGCTATTCCGTTACAACGATGCCGATATCAGGATAATCAACGGACGTCCGATGCGCTTCGGATTGATGTGCGACCAATTCGCGGAGTGCAAAGGATATCTGCCGTTCCGATCGGCCGACCTGTCCAGCCGTGACCTCAAAGACTGGACCGTCGCCGACGACATCGATTTCGGCGAGCTGACCAAACGCCACGGCTCAATCCTACCGATCACCGCGGCTGAATACGACGCGGTCGGGGCGGCGTTCTCCCTGTGACCACACCGTCCCGGGACGACGACACGCAAAAAAAGAGCGTCCCCGGACCGGTTCGTCCGGGGACGCCCCACCATCAATCCGTCGCCCGGGACTCCCGCCCAAGCCCTGGATGGAAAGGACCCCGCGATCGGACGCCCCACGCGCGTAAACAAAAAAGGAGGCCCCGTGGCGTGAGCCACGGGGCCTCCCCCTAACGATGAATGCGGCGGCGTGCTACTCTCCCACACCCTCCCGGGTGCAGTACCATCGCCGTGCCAGGTCTTAGCTTCCGGGTTCGGAATGGGACCGGGCGTCTCCCCTGGGCCAAGGCCACCGCAAAACCTTCACGAACACACCCCCGCAAAAAAAGGGGGCATGGCATGGACCGTGACGGTCCGGGAACCGGACAATGGACGCGAAAAAACAATCGTTCCGTGAAACGCAATGCTCCCTGCCGACCACGGAACCAGCCATGCCGACACAGGCACCCACCCCGAAAGGCGGGCCTCAAGGACAAGAAGAATAATGTTGCCGTTCGTCCGTTAGTACCGGTCGGCTCCACCCCTCGCGGGGCTTCCACCTCCGGCCTATCGACCACGTGTTCTCCATGGGGACTACAAGACCCTAAAGGGCCTACGGAATGCTTATCTTGGAGCAGGCTTCCCGCTTAGATGCTTTCAGCGGTTATCCCTCCCGGACGTAGCCAACCGGCCGCGCCACTGGCGTGACGACCGGCATACCAGAGGTCCGTCCACCCAGGTCCTCTCGTACTATGGGCAGGCCTCCTCAACATTCCAACGAGCGCAGAGGATAGAGACCAAACTGTCTCACGACGTTCTGAACCCAGCTCGCGTGCCGCTTTAATCGGCGAACAGCCGAACCCTTGGGACCTGCTCCAGCCCCAGGATGCGACGAGCCGACATCGAGGTGCCAAACCATCCCGTCGATATGGACTCTTGGGAATGATCAGCCTGTTATCCCCGGGGTACCTTTTATCCGTTGAGCGATGCCGCGCCCGTGCGCCGGCACCGGATCACTATCTCCGACTTTCGTCCCTGCCCGAACCGTCGTTCTCACAGTCAAGCCCGCTTGTGCGATTACACTCGACACCCGATTGCCAACCGGGCCGAGCGGACCTTTGAGCGCCTCCGTTACTCTTTGGGAGGCAACCGCCCCAGTTAAACTACCCGCCAGGCACTGTCCCTGACGAGGATCACTCGTCGAGGTGAGACGTCAAACGAGAACAGAGCGGTATTTCACCTACGGCTCCACACGAGCTGGCGCCCATGCTTCACAGCCTCCCGCCTATGCTACACAATCCGCGACTGACGCCAATACCAAGGTATAGTAAAGGTCCCGGGGTCTTTTCGTCCTTCTGCGCTTAACGAGCATCTTTACTCGTACTGCAATTTCGCCGGGCTCCTGGTCGAGACAGTGGGGAAGTCGTTACGCCATTCGTGCAGGTCGGAACTTACCCGACAAGGAATTTCGCTACCTTAGGATGGTTATAGTTACCACCGCCGTTTACCGGGGCTTGAATTCACCGCTTCACCCCAAGGGGCTGACGGATCCTCTTAACCTTCCGGCACCGGGCAGGCGTCAGAGCGTATACAGCGGCTTGCGCCTTCGCACGCTCCTGTGTTTTTGGTAAACAGTCGCTACCCCCTGGCCTGTGCCGCCCCCACACGCTCCGGGAGCAAGTCCCTTCACCCGCGGGGGCCTCCCTTATGCCGAAGGCACGGGAGCAATTTGCCGAGTTCCTTGACCAGGATTCGCCCGATCGCTTCGGTATTCTCTACCTGACCACCAGTGTCGGTTTGGGGTACGGGCGGACATGCATCCTCGCGCCGAAGCTTTTCTCGGCAGCATGGGATCACCGGATATCGGGCCATACGGCCCCCATCATCGCGCCTCGCCCTCACGCACCCCGGATTTGCCTGGGATGCGGGCCGCACGCTTGACCACGGACTACCACCGCCGCGGCCGGCTACCCTCCTGCGTCACTCCACGCGCTAACCGCCGGGAATCCACCCACCAGGCCAAAACCCCGAACCCGCCCGAAAGCGGGAACGAAGCCAAGGCAGGGAGGGCCTCAACCCCTTGGTTCCTTTCGGCTGCACGCCGGTACGGGAATATCAACCCGTTCATCCATTCGACTACGCCTGTCGGCCTCGCCTTAGGACCCGACTCACCCGGGGACGACGAACGTGGCCCCGGAACCCTTGGTCATCCAGCGGCGGGGATCCTCACCCCGCTCTCGCTACTCATGTCTGCATTCTCACTCCCGCGAAGTCCACGACACGCTCCCGCGGCCGCTTCGCCCCTCGCAGGACGCTCTCCTACCCAACAGGCAAAACCTGCTGCCGCGTCTTCGGTGGCGTGCTTGAGCCCCGCTACATTGTCGGCGCGGAACCACTAGACCAGTGAGCTGTTACGCACTCTTTCAAGGATGGCTGCTTCTGAGCCAACCTCCTGGCTGTCTATGCGACTCCACATCCTTTCCCACTTAGCACGCGCTTGGGGACCTTAGACGACGATCTGGGCTGTCTCCCTCTCGACGACGGAGCTTATCCCCCGCCGACTCACTGCCGGGATACACGTCACGGGTATTCGGAGTTTGGCTGCCATTGGTACCCAATACGGGCCCGCGGGCATCCAGTAGCTCTACCCCCCGGACGCAATCCGCCCGACGCTGCACCTAAATGCATTTCGGAGAGAACCAGCTATCACGGAATTTGATTGGCCTTTCACCCCTAACCCCAAGTCATCCCCCCGGTTTTCAACCCAGGTGGGTCCGGTCCTCCACGCGGTCTTACCCGCGCTTCAACCTGCTCAGGGCTAGATCATCCCGCTTCGGGTCCAGGGCACGCGACTCAACGCCATATTGCAGACTCGCCTTCGCTACGGCTCCCCCACCCGGGTTAGCCTCGCCACGCACCACTGACTCGCAGACTCATTTTTCGATAGGCACGCCGTCACCCCACCAGGGAGGCTCCGACGGATCGTAGGCGCACGGTTTCAGGTACTCTTTCACTCCCCTCCCGGGGTGCTTTTCACCTTTCCCTCACGGTACTAGTTCGCTATCGGTCGGACAGACATACTTAGGCTTACCCGACGGTCCGGGCGGATTCACGCGGGATTCCACGAGGCCCGCGCTACTTGGGAAAACAGCCATACGGAGACCGTGCGCCTTCGGCTACGGGGCTCGCACCCTCTACGGCCAGGCCTTCAAGCCTGCTCGCCTACCACACGGTTTTATAAAACTCCGCCACGACGCGTCGGCATCGTGACAGGCCGTCCCACAACACCCCGCGCGCAACCCCCGACGGGTATCACACGCGCAAGGTTTGGCCTGATCCGCTTTCGCTCGCCACTACTCACGGAGTATCCTTTCCTGCAGGTACTGAGATGTTTCACTTCCCTGCGTACCCCCCGCGCCCAACGGCACGGTGGCCATCCATGACGATGGCCGGGTTCCCCCATTCGGAGACCCTCGGATCGAAGCCCGCTCGGCGGCTCCCCGAGGCATATCGCTGCCCGCAACGTCCTTCATCGGCACTGTCCGCCAAGGCATCCACCATACGCCCTTGCAGGCAACACCACCCGACCCCTCAGGGGCCGGAAGCGTCCGCCCGCATCGACACAGCAAATTCCTGGACGACAAATCATCACACTAACGATCACAAAACGATCAAAAAACGAAACCGGAAACCAGAACGGGACCAACCCGTCCTCCTTTCCGGCAAAATCACAGCAGAGACCACCCCCACACGGGGATGTCTCCGCTCGCGTCCACTATCCAGTTCTCAAACCACCACGCACCGGACGCAAACCACCCAAGGACAACCGTCCAGGGACGCCGCGACCGGGCCGGGAACGCCAACCCACGCGAACACGCGGGCCGGTGGCGATCCGGGAGCCCAAAAGCATGCCCATACCCCGGAGGAACCCCTCCGGCCATGATCCCTTCCACACCAGCACGCCCCCACGACGCCGGCCATCGACGCCCGGAGGCCACACGACGGCCGCCATACGACGGCCTGAAATCTCCGTAGAAAGGAGGTGATCCAGCCGCACCTTCCGGTACGGCTACCTTGTTACGACTTAGTCCCAATCACGAGCCTCACCTTAGACGGCTCCCCCCACAAGGGTTAGGCCACCGGCTTCGGGTGCTGCCCACTTTCATGACTTGACGGGCGGTGTGTACAAGGCCCGGGAACGCATTCACCGCAGCGTTGCTGATCTGCGATTACTAGCGACTCCGCCTTCACGCAGTCGGGTTGCAGACTGCGATCCGAACTGAGACCGGTTTTCAGGGATCCGCTCCACGTCGCCGTGTCGCATCCCGCTGTACCGGCCATTGTAGCATGCGTGAAGCCCTGGACGTAAGGGGCATGATGATCTGACGTCATCCCCACCTTCCTCCGAGTTGACCCCGGCGGTCCCACGTGAGTTCCCACCATGATGTGCTGGCAACACGCGGCGAGGGTTGCGCTCGTTGCGGGACTTAACCCAACATCTCACGACACGAGCTGACGACGACCATGCACCACCTGTGAACCCGCCCCGAAGGGAAACCACATCTCTGCGGTCGTCGGGAACATGTCAAGCCCAGGTAAGGTTCTTCGCGTTGCATCGAATTAATCCGCATGCTCCGCCGCTTGTGCGGGCCCCCGTCAATTTCTTTGAGTTTTAGCCTTGCGGCCGTACTCCCCAGGCGGGATGCTTAACGCGTTAGCTCCGACACGGAACCCGTGGAAATGGGCCCCACATCCAGCATCCACCGTTTACGGCGTGGACTACCAGGGTATCTAATCCTGTTCGCTCCCCACGCTTTCGCTCCTCAGCGTCAGTAACGGCCCAGAGACCTGCCTTCGCCATTGGTGTTCTTCCCGATATCTACACATTCCACCGTTACACCGGGAATTCCGGTCTCCCCTACCGCACTCAAGCCCGCCCGTACCCGGCGCGGATCCACCGTTAAGCGATGGACTTTCACACCGGACGCGACGAACCGCCTACGAGCCCTTTACGCCCAATAAATCCGGATAACGCTTGCACCCTACGTATTACCGCGGCTGCTGGCACGTAGTTAGCCGGTGCTTATTCGAAAGGTACACTCAACCCATAAAGGGCCTTGCTCCCGATCAAAAGCGGTTTACAACCCGAAGGCCGTCATCCCGCACGCGGCGTCGCTGCATCAGGCTTGCGCCCATTGTGCAATATTCCCCACTGCTGCCTCCCGTAGGAGTCTGGGCCGTATCTCAGTCCCAATGTGGCCGGTCGCCCTCTCAGGCCGGCTACCCGTCGAAGCCACGGTGGGCCGTCACCCCGCCGTCAAGCTGATAGGACGCGACCCCATCCCATGCCGCTAAGCGCTTTCCCCCAGGGACATGCATCCCTGGGGAGCATCCGGCATTACCACCCGTTTCCAGGAGCTATTCCGGTGCATGGGGCAGGTTGGTCACGCATTACTCACCCGTTCGCCACTCTCACCGGCCAAGCAAGCTTGGCCGGATCCCGTTCGACTTGCATGTGTTAAGCACGCCGCCAGCGTTCATCCTGAGCCAGAATCGAACCCTCCACAAAAAACCTTCATGAAGAGCATCCGAATAGATGACTCCAACAATAAGAAAAAAGACGAGCACGTCCTATAAGGAAGGACGCGCACACAAAAACCCCGACCCCCATCGAACGCCCCTCGGCGACTCCCCACGAAACGCGGGAGCGGGAATCGGACTGGCAATCATTGACTTACATAAAGCATAAGTAGTACAGACACGCTCTTGAGTTCTCAAACCACCACCACACGCAACGAAACAGGCCACGGGACCGAACCCCCGGCCGCACCGTGCGGCAGCAAG